>CAVOHA010000050.1:0-177771 GCA_963695475.1 Ilumatobacteraceae bacterium | reverse complement strand
ACTGTCAGATCCCCGGTGTAACTGGTCTGGCCTGAAACGCTGAACCGAATGGTTCGGCCGGAAGGACAGACAATGACAGACCATGATGTGGCGGTGGCGACACCGTCCAACGACGACAGCCAGGAGCGACCGGACAGGTCGATCGCGGAGCAGCTCGTTGATCAAGCGCGAGCAGACGGGGTCGATCTCGTCGGGCCTGGCGGGTTGTTGAGCAACCTGACCAAGCAGGTTCTCGAGACCGGGTTGGAGGTCGAGATGGAAGAACATCTCGGCTACGAAAAGTACGCCGCCGAGGGCCGCAACGGGGAGAACTCACGCAACGGGACTCGGTCGAAGACGGTGATCACCGAGGTCGGCCCGGTCGAGATCGATGTGCCACGCGATCGTGACGGAAGCTTCGAGCCGAAGACGGTGAAGAAGCGCCAACGGCGCCTCGACGGCGTGGACTCGATGGTGATCTCGCTCACCGCGAAGGGCCTCACGACCGGCGAGGTCGAAGCTCACCTGATGGAGGTCTATTCGACCGAACATCAGTCGGGAGACGATCTCGAAGATCACCGACCGGGTCCTCGACGAGATGGCGGACTGGCAGAACCGGCCCCTCGACCGCGTCTATCCGGTGATCTTCATCGACGCCCTCGTCGTCAAGATCCGTGACGGCCAAGTCGCGAACCGGCCCGTCTACGCGGCGATCGGCGTCACCGTCGACGGCAAACGCGACATCCTCGGGCTCTGGGTCGGCACCGGCGGCGAAGGAGCCAAGTACTGGCTGCAGGTGCTCACCGAGATCAAGAACCGCGGTGTCGAGGACGCGTGCATGGTCGTGTGCGACGGGCTCAAAGGCCTGCCCGAATCAATCGAAGCGACCTGGCCGTTGGCGATTGTGCAGACCTGCGTGCTGCACCTGATCCGCAACACCTTCCGCCTCGCCAGCCGCGCCGACTGGGACAAGATGGCGAAGGATCTGCGGCCGGTCTACACCGCGGTCAACGAAGCCGACGCCGCTGGCCGGCTCGACGAGTTCCACACCATTTGGGGAACCAAGTATCCGGCGATCAAGGGCCTGTGGTCGTCGGCGTGGGCAGAGTTCGTGCCGTTCTTGGACTACTCGCCTGAGATCCGGCGGGTGATCTACTCGACGGATGGGATTGTCAACCCTCTCGGCTCGGACCCCTCGGTTGCCAGTGAGCGACTGAGACCTCGTAGGCGCGTTCCGCGTGTTCGACGAGGGCCTTCTCTTCATCGCGTAGCCGCTTGATGTGGTAGTCCCTTGACGCCCCGGCGACCGGGCCTCGGCGTGACTCAGCGCCGGCGGCGAGTTCGAGCTTGCGTCGCTTGTGCGCGGTCAGCGACGGCCGACCGAATGCGTAATCCTCGTCCTTGGTGACGAGGTGCCAGCAGAGCACCGTCATCTTGCGGGCGACCGCGACGATCGCGACCTGGAATCCTCGGCGTTCCTTGATGCGTCGGTAGAACGCCCGCAACGGTCCGGGCGTTCTCGATGCTGCGAACGCGGCCTCGACGAGCATTCCTCGCGCTTGGGCTGGTCCGGCTTTGGTGATCCGACCGTGGGTCGCCTTTGAGTTGCCGGATTGGCGGACCTTCGGGTTCAACCCGAGATATGACACCAGCCGATCCGGTGACTCGAAGCGCGTGAAGTCGCCAACAGCGGCGATGACGGCCATCGCCACGATCACGTCGATCCCCGGAACGGTCATCAACCGGGCAGCGATGGGATCGTCGATCGCTTCGATCGCAAGGTCGCGATCAACCTCGGCCAGCTCGTCGCCGTGGAAGTCCAGCTGTCGGAGCAGCGCGTCCACGCTGCGCCATTCATCGGCCGGAAGATCCTGGGTCCGGAGCCAGCAGCGACCGACGCCAGAAAACAGGTCAGCATGCGGGCAGGTCGGCGCCAAGTTCCGAGCCAAGATCGCGTGCACCTGGTTCTTGACGCGGGTGCGCTGTTTGACGAGATGCATCCTGCGCATCACGAGGCGCCGCAGCATTCGTGTCCGGTCGTCAGCGACCCACGTGCCCGGCAAGAAGTCCGCCGCCAACAACTGGGCCAGGATCCGGGCGTCGACCTTGTCGGTCTTCACCTTCGCTTCCGCGATCGCCCGTGTCTTGCGCGGGTTCGACACGACGACCTTCGCGACCAGCGGCCGCAGCAACGTTGCGATCGCATCCGAATTCGTGGTCGCCTCGAGCGCGATCTCGTCGTCGGGTTCGAGGGTCGCAGCCCACGCTCGCAGGTCTTCGGGTCTGACCCCGATACGTCCCTCGTCGCGGGGCAGGCCGTGCTCGACAATGGCGATCTGGGCGAACGTGCGGTGCACGTCCATGCCGATCGATCTCATGATGCTCCTCTCGATTGGATTCGAGGAACTCGCCGGGCGAAGAGACGACAGAAACGGATTCGCGCTCGCAGCGCAGTCGGGTCAGTCGCTGGGGCGGCCAAGTACTAACGCGACCTCGCAGGTCAAGGAGTAGAGCGGCCTGCCCTGGCTGATTCCTCTCCGACGCCCCGAACCCGACCACCAGATCGTAGAACTCGACCCGGCACCGAACCAGAGGCGTCAGAGATTTCATACCTGATACCAACGCGATCGAGTCGCTGAACGCCAGGTTCCGGCGAGCCACACGAGCCCGCGGGCACTTCCCGAACGAGCAAGCAGCGTTGAAGTGCCTCTACCTCGTCGTCAGATCCTTGGATCCGAAGGGCACCGGCCAGGAGCGCTGGATGAACCGCTGGAAGCCCGCCCTGAACGCCTTCGCCATCACCTTCGAAGGCCGCCTCTTCTGAGGCTCTACGATCACCATCAACAACAATGAGCCAGATCAGTTACACCACTCGTCTGACAGTCCCCCTGTCGGGTTTCGCCGACGAACTCGACCAGGCGCAGCGATACACGGTTTTGGCACCGACGAACGCCGCCTTCGACGCGCTCACCGCTGACGAACTCGACGAGCTCCGCAACGATCCCGAACGCCTGCGGGCCGCGCTCGGCTACCACGTGATCGTCGGCGAGTTCCCGGTCGATGAACTGGTCGATCAGATCGAAACGGTCAACGGAGCGCGTCTCGAGATCGTCGGCGAGGGCGCCGATCTGCGCGTCCAGGGCGCAGAGATCTCCAAGCCGGACCTCTTCGCCACGAATGGTGTGATCCACGGCCTCGCCGGCTTCCTCACACCACCCGAGTGATGACCCGACATCGGATGCGCGTCACCGGTTCCGGGTGAGCAGCGCGATCAACTTCAGCAGCGTGATGTACAACCAGATCAGCGTGACCATGAGGCTGAACGCCAGGTGTGCTTCGTCGAGTGCAGCACGCAGTGTGCCGTCGAGGGTGCCGACCAGCGCTCCGATGCGCTCGACATCAACCGATCGAACCTGCTCCGCCTGAGCCTTCGAGTCGCGTGGCAGCCCGGTCGAATCAGCGCCGAGCAGGACCTGGAACGGGGAGATGTTGGCGGTGTTCGAGGTCACCGGCACGACGGTGATCACGCCTCACCCGAGGCGCTCGGCAGCGGTGTTCGCCCCATCGTTGCTGACGACGACCGCCGGGCGGTACTTGGTTGCTTCTGCTCCGACGACCGTTTCCAATCAGCTGAATCGTCGTCAGAGGTCCCATCTGTGCGGGCCGCAGCAGGCGGTCACTGTGGGAGGCTGGGATCCGCCGATCTGGCAGCGGGGGCCGGCGAGAAGGAGACGAACGATGCAACCTGAGGATCCACGTCGAAGGAGTCGGCCCACGACAGCACTCATCCGGCCGCGCGGCCAGCGCACCCGTGCCGGCGCGTCGCTCCCGAGCCTCGACGGGGTGGTGTCGCTGTGATCTGGGCGTTGCTGGCACTCCTCGGGATTCCGATCTGGCTGATCGTCGGCATGCTCGTCGGCATCGTGCTGACCCGCCGAGCGTTCAAACAACAGCCGGGCGTCTTCGCCGTCGCCGTACGCACGGAGCATGCCGACAAGTGGCCGCGACAGCCGACCTACGGCCGCCTCGTCCACGATGTACTCGTGCTCAACCGCGGAGCAGCATTCCTGCGCGTCGAGATCCACGCCATCGCCGCAGTGGACGCAACTCGACATCGGTGACGGACCGAAGAGCCCCGCCCCAGCGGTCGGCCGCCTGGTCACCCTCGATGACGGAACGCGCCTCGAGCTCGCACTCGCCGCCTCCGACGCCACACGACTCGACGCAGCCAGCGGCCTCACCCCGTCGGACCGCTGACGAGGCACCGGCCGTGTCGCTCGGTCGGCGCGTGCCGCACCGGGCGATCGACAATCACGAGCTGGAACGCCCGACACCGCGTGCGGCTTTGCGGACCGACGGGTCTGATCGGCAATTGATTCCCCCGGTGGGTGGGTGGGTGGGTGGGCGCGGGTGGTGCGCGGCGAGTTCGGGTGGGGTCGTCACCCGGCAGAAGGCGCTGCGACCGCGTCGCGGTTGTTCGATTGTTCCCCACGCTCGTCTTCGAACTCAGCGGCCGCGTCGCCGTAGAGCAGGATCGACGGCGTGGCCACGAGCGGGACGACGAGCCCGGTCGCAACGAAGGTGATCGCGAGGTAGAGCCACAGCGGGACGGCGCTGCCGAGCACGATCAGCAACAGCAGCTGCAGGCCGTTGTTCACCACGAACGCCAGCCCGGCGAACAGCGACAACATGGCGGCGGTCGCCCACCACCGGCCCCGGACGAGCTCGGTGCTGCGAGCGAGCGCATCGGCACCACGCAGATCCTCGGTGACCGCGATCGGCACGGCGAACTGATACCGCACCGCTTGGCGGATCGACCACGGGATACCGACGATGGTGATCGCGAGAGCGCCCACGATCACTGTCGCTCGAAGCATCGTGGCCGCCAGCGCTGGAACGCGCCGCCGCACGAGGTGGACCGCATCGAGGAACGGCTGGTCTCGGGCGTTGCCGGCGAGATGCCAGAACGCCGTGATGGCCGCGACCGCAATGACGAGCATGATCGCCGTGAGCGCTCCACTGACCGCCTGGCCCGTATTGAAGTTCGTCGACGCGGCGACGACCCCGACGACGATCGCCGCCGGGAGGTACAGGATCGCCACGCCGCCGATCGCACCGCGCGAGGTCCAGTACGAGGCGAACGCGCCGCGAATCATCTGGCCCGTGCTGCGCCGACGCCGCAGTGGAACTGCCGGAACCGACGACCACACGGTTCGCCGGACGAAGAAGCGCATGGCCAACGCGGCGACGAAGAGGACAGCGATCGTGGTTTCCGGCGACTCCTGGGCCTTGCGGAACTGGTCCGACCCGAAGTCGACCACCTTGCAGAAGGTGTCGAGGATCGTGGTGCTTCCGTCGTCGCTGCCCGGAATCGCCACGCTCGCAGCACGCAACTCCTGGTGCCAGTCGACGGGCGCATCCCACTGGGGCTTCGTGTTCGGACCGGTCGGACCGTTGAACGGACCCCGTTGACGCTCGCCCCAGCGGCCGGTGAATGCCAGCCACGCGAACTCGTCGTCGGCATCGTCGACGGCCGACGGCAGGAGGATCACCTCCGGGTTCGTGCGAACCGACGGGCCGATGGTCGTGTCGCAGCCGAATCCCTCCGAGCCGCTCCGCCCGAGATACACGGCAGAGTCGAAGTAGCTCGCGTGGGAACCAGCCGACGAGTAGACGACCGGTCTCGCTCCTTCTCGCTCGAGCTTGTCGTCGTCCCAGTCCGCACGCTCACCACCCTCGTGTTGTGCGTAGCCGACGGCGACGGGTTCCGAGGCCAGGGCCTCGTCGACGGACGACGCCTCGAAGAGGACCTGGATGAACTCCCAGTCGCTCTCGTGGGTGTTGTTCCAATCGTTGTAGTACCAGTACAGCCAGTACTGGACAGCGACGAAGTCCGGTTCGTCGGCCTGCTGCACGACGTGGGCGTACACCGCCGGCTCGGTTCCCGCCGCGTACACGTCGAAGTCCCGCTCGTACACGCATCCCGGGGCGAGCGCGAGTCCGTTGAAGTCGAGGAAGAACCCGTCACCTCGGCCGAACAGGTCCGAGGCGGTCGGTGCGCGACGCACCACCGGGTCGCCGGTTCCGGCCTGTCGAAGCAGGACGTCATCGTTGTCCAACACGATGTCGACCGAGGTCGGCGCGAATGCCTCACCGTCCGAATCACACGGGCCGGACTGCTCCTTCAGCACGACGACCGGGGCATGCCGCTCGGCCAACTCGCGTGCGGCGTCGGAGGTCGAACCGTCCTGCGCATGTGCCGGATCGGCACCGACGAGCACCGCGCCCCCCGCCAACACGGCCAGCAAGATCACCCACACGGATCGCACGGCCTGAGGGTAGCCGTGGCCCACGCCCGCCTCGGGCATCGTTGCCCGGTCCGAACGGCACTGCCACCTCCCGGGCGTCTGGTACTTCAGCCTCTGGTGTGACGGGTCGTGCCCCATCAAAGTGAAGTCGATGGAGTCCCACCGATGACGACCGTGCTCTGGGCCGTCGCGTTCGTCGGCGGACTGGCCATTGCTGCCATGGCGAGCCGGCGGGCCGTCACCCACGCCATACGCGCCTCGGATGCCGCCGGCGTGTCGGCTGGCTTCGTCGGCGTCACCGTCGTGGCGATCGGGACCGATCTGCCCGAGATCGCGAACTCGATCGTGTCGGCACTCACCGCGCACGGCGATGTCAACGTGGGCAACGCTGCCGGTTCCGCCGTCACGCAGGTCACGCTGGTCCTGGCGATCCTGTGCGTGGCGACGGCCATCAGCGCCGACCGCCCACCGATCGCGACGCTCGGGGTCTTGACGGTCGGCGCTCTGCTGCTCGTCGCCTGGCTGGTCGACGACGGATCGTTCTCCCGTACCGATGGTCTGTTGCTGGTCGGCGCCTGGGTATTCGGGTTGCTCGCCACCTACATCGCATCTCCGCGCGAGGCCACCGACCATGCACCCCGAACGAGCAGCGCGACGCCGCATGTCGCCAAGACGCTCGGCTGGCTCGCCGTCGTCGCGGTCGCCTCGACACTCGTGGTCGAGAGCTTCGTCCGGACGACCGACGACATCGGCGTGCCGCAGCTCGTGGCGAGCGCGGTCGTGCTCTCGCTCGGGACGTCGCTGCCCGAGCTCGTCGTCGACCTCACCGCCCTGCGGCGTGGCGCGGCGGCACTCGCCCTCGGCGACCTGTTCGGATCATCGCTCGTCGATGCCACGCTGGCGATCGGCATCGGGCCCGCGCTGCGCGCCACCGACGTGTCCTCGGACGCTGCGATCGCCTGCGTGATCGCCGCCATCGGCGTGGCAGCGGCCACGATCGTCATCACCGCCCGGCGACGCCACCGCTACGCATCTGCCGCCGTCTTGTTCTTCGTGTACGGCGCCGTCACGGCAGCGCTGATCGTGGCAACGGCCTGACCACCGCCGGATCACCGGCCGTTCCCCGCCGAGCGTCACCGTGACAGATGAGCGATGAAGAAGTCGCGGGCGATCTCCGCGACGGCGGCGAGCGTGCCCGGTTCTTCGAAGAGATGGGTGGCCCCCGGCACCTGGATCAGCACGGCGTCGTCACCGAGATGCTCGAGGGCCTCACGATTGAGCTCCGCGACTCGCGTGTCGAGTGCTCCGACGATGAGCAGCGTGGGAGCACCGACATCGGCGAGCCGCAGCCCGGCGAGGTCCGGTCGGCCTCCCCGCGAGACGACCGCCGCGACGTCGGCATCCGGTGCCGCCGCAGCCCACAGCGCTGCCGCGGCACCCGTACTCGCTCCGAACAGACCCAGCGGCAACGACGCGAGTGACTCGTCCTGGCGGACCCACTCGAGCGTGGCCGCCAACCGGTCACCGAGCAGCGCCACGTCGAACACGTGCTCCGGAGACGACTCCTCCTCGACCGTCAGCAGATCGAAGAGCAGCGTGGCGATGCGTGCGTCGTTGAGCGTCTTCGCAACGAACCGGTTCCGCGAACTGTGGCGGCTGCTCCCACTTCCGTGTACGAACACCACGAGCCCGATCGCACGCTCCGGCACGTTGAGATGACCGTCGAGCGACACGCCGTCGGCATCGACGGTCACGTCGACGTGGCGTTCGGCGAGCGGCGGTGGGAGGGTCGTCGTCGGTCGCGCCCCGGCCATTCGTTGTGCCGAAGCAGCCAGACACTCGATCACTTCCGTGTCGGTCGTCTGGGAGAAGTCACGGTAGAAGAGCCCGACCGAGCCGAATCGCCAGTGGGTCTCGGCCGCCACGTACTCGTCCGCCGCATCGTGCAGACGCTCGGCCCAGTCCGATGGCGCAACGGGCACCGCGAGCACGACGCGCGACGCACCGGCGGCACGCGCCACCTGGCAGGCGGCTCGAGCCGTCGATCCGGTCGCCACACCGTCGTCGACGATGATGACCACGCGACCCTCGAGCGACTCGAACGGCCGACCCGCGCGGAATCGGTGGGAGCGCCACTCGAGTTCCTCCCGTTCGCGGTGCTCCACGGCGGCGAGTTGTTCGGCGGTGACGCCGGCCCGCTCGACGAGTGCGGCGTCGACGTAGCGGATCCCGTGCTCCCCGATCGCCCCCATCGCGAGTTCGGGTTGAAAGGGGACGCCGAGTTTGCGGACGATGATCACGTCGAGCGGTGCACCGAGCGCCGCCGCGACCTCTTCGGCGACGGGCACCCCGCCGCGCGGGAGCCCGACCACGACCACGTTCGGGTCGTCTTCGTAGTGCGACAGGCACGCCACGAGCTGCTGGCCGGCGTCTCGACGGTCCGTGAACATGCGTCTCCTCCTGCGGATCGACCGACCGGGGGTGGCCGACATGGACGACGGTAGAGGCGCACTCGACCCGGTTCCAGGGAACAAGGTCACCTCTGATTGTCGAATGCTTCTGCGCACAGGACCAAGTGCCCTGGTCCGGGGGAGCCGGCAGACGGAGGCTCGGGACAGGAGGTCGGGCGCGCATGAACGACAACCCACTCCCCGCCCGGGACGACAGACCGTCACGCATCGCCTGGTGGGCGCTCGTGTGCGCGGTTGCGGCCCTGCTGGTTGCGGTCGCTGCGCTCCTCGTCGGACTGCGCGACGACGGTGCCGAGCCGACCGGCGATGGAGGGACGACCGTGGCGGCGACCCCGACGGTCACCGAGACGCCGACCAGCGACACGACCGCGACGATCCCACCGCCACCGCCACCGCCGAGCGCGGTCGCCGTCGAGGTGTCGCCGGCGATCTGGCCACCTCCGGGATCGAACGCCCGGTACACCGATCCGGTCGCAGCCGCCGAAGCGTTCGCGGTCGACTTCGTCGGGTTCGATCCGTTGATCGTGGGTGAGTTCATGGCGGGCGACAACCGTTCCGGCGACGTCGAGATCCGCCCGCGTCAGGACGCGACTCCCACCGTCGTGCACGTTCGTCAGCTCGACGACGAGAGCTGGTCCGTCATCGGCGCCTCCAACGCCAACCTCACGATCACCCAACCGGCCGCGCTCGCAGAGATCGCGAGCCCGCTGATGGTCGCCGGAGAGGCCCGGGCGTTCGAGGGCACCGTGCAGGTACGGCTGTACTCCGATGGATCGACCGAGCCGGTGGTCAGCGGATTCGTCACCGGAAGCGGCGGACCCGACCCGGGCCCGTTCACCGAAGTCTTCCAATGGAACGCCGCCACCGCCACCGGCGCCACGCTGCTGCTGTTCTGGACCAGCCCGGTCGACGGCTCGGTCGAGGAGGCGGCGGCCCTTCGCCTCCGCTTCGGCGACGTTCCGGTGTGAGACCCCTCCACTGAGACACCTCCCGTGCGGGTCAAGGACGACGACGGGACACGAACTTGCGGATCTCCTCGACGACGAGCACCAGCGTCGCCAGCCCGAAACATGTCGCCCACCGTTGCGCGTCCAGCGGCGTGGTCTCGAACGCACGGTTGAGCCAACCGATGTGCACGACTGCCACCTGGAGCAGCACGGTCAGCCCGGCCGCAGCCCACAGCAACCGGTTGTCGAAAACGCGCACGAAGGCACTGGTGCGTTCCGACCTCGAGTTGAACACGTTGAAGACCTGCCGCGAGGACGACCGTGGTGAACGTCATCGTCCGTGCCGTCGCGAGGTCGCCGGAACCGCCCAGCATCCCGCCGCTGAGCTCGAGGTCGAGGGCGATCAGGCCGGCGATCGCGGTGGTCACGCCCACGACTGCGATCGTCACGGTCATCGCTCCGTCGACGATCGAGTCGTCGAGGCGCCGCGGGGGGTGGGCCATCACATCGTCCACGCTCGGATCGACGCCGAGTGCGAGTGCCAACGCGCTGTCGGTCACGAGGTTGATCCAGAGGATCTGCGTCGCCAGGAGCGGCACCGCCAACTCGCCGTCGGCGACGACCAGGCCGAGCGGCACCGCCGCCAGCACGCCGACGATCATCACCAACACCTCGCCCGTGTTGGACGCCAGCAGGTACCGCAGGAACTTGCGGATGTCGGCGAAGATCTCCCGTCCCTCACGTACGGCATGCACGATCGTGCCGACGTCGTCGTCGGCCAGGATCATGTCCGCGGCGTCGCGTGCCACTTCGGTCCCGGTTCGTCCCATCGCCACACCGATGTCCGCCCGCCGGAGCGCCGGCGCATCGTTGACACCGTCACCGGTCATCGCCACGACATGGCCCGCCCGTTGGAACGCGTCGACGATGAGCAACTTGTGCTCGGGGCTGACCCGCGCGAAGGCGGTCGTCTGATCGATTCGTTCGTCGAGCAGGCGCTCGACCACCCCGTCACCGGCGCGCTGCGCCTCATCGAGCTCGCGGCCCGACATCACCGATCGGTCGGAGATCGGCATTCCGAGCGAGACGGCAATCGCCGCGGCGGTCCGCGGATGGTCGCCGGTCAGCATGACCGTGCGGATGCCGGCGCCTGACGCCTCGGCGATGACCGACTGCGCCTCCGGCTTGGCCGGGTCGACGATGCCGAGCACGCCCAGCAGTATCAGCTCGTGCTCGGTCGAGGCGTCGATCGGGTCCGGTCGATCCGGATGGACACGCATCGCCACGCCGAGCGTGCGCAGGCCAGCCCCGGCGAACTCGTCGATCGCCCGATCGACGGCCGCCCGATCCGCGTCAGCGAGCGTTTCGACCGCGCCGGCGCGGTACACCCCGACGCACCGGTCCAGCAGTACGTCGGGGGCGCCCTTCGTGAACTGCAGCACCGCCCCGGGTTCCGTCGAGACGTTCACGAAGTCGCGGATCGGCCGATCCGCCGGGTGGAACGACGACATCAACTTGCGTGTGGAATCGAACGGGACCTCCCCCACCCGGGCGAGGCGAACCGTGACGGCGCGTACGCGGCGCTTCTCGGCGGCCACCAGCAGCGCCACTTCGGTCGGGTCGCCGCGCACCTCGGTGGTCCCATCGGCAGCGGATTCGAGGCTCGCGTCGTTGACTGCGCTCGCAGCGACGAGCACCGCTTCGACCTCCGCCTCGACTGCGTCTGGATCCGTCGGGCCAGGATCGATGACGAGGTCGCCGACTGCGTCGAAGCCCACCCCGGTGAGGCCGGCCGCGCCCGAGGCGGTCACGACCCGAACGACGGTCATCTCGTTGCGGGTCAACGTGCCCGTCTTGTCGGTGCACACGATCGACGCGGACCCGAGCGTCTCGACCGAGAGCAGTCGCTTGACGATGGCATCGTGATCCGCCATGCGCTGCACCCCGAGCGCGAGCACCACCGTCAGGATTGCGGGGAGCCCTTCGGGGACTGCGGCAACGGCGAGCGACACGGCGACGAGGAGCGCATCCAACAGCCCGGCGAGGCCGTCGATCTCGGACGTGGCGAGAATCGCGGCGACCACCACGACGCCCAGTCCGACGACCACGGCACCGAGCCGTCGGCTCAGCGAATCGATCTCGCGCCGAAGCGGCGTCGGCTCCTCGGCGGCTCCGGCGAGTAGTGCCGCGATCCGCCCGATCTCGGTCCGAGTCCCGGTCGCCGTCACCAGCGCCAGCCCGCGGCCGCGGGTCACCGCCGTGCCGCTGAACACCGAGTCGCTCCGGTCAGCGATCGGCGCCTCGGCGGACACGGGTTCGGGGGTCTTCTCGACCGGCACGCTCTCGCCGGTGAGCGGTGCCTCGGAGACCTCGAGTGACCACGCCGCGACGACTCGCCCGTCTGCGCCGATCGCATCGCCCTCCCCCAACACCACGAGGTCACCGACCACCAGGTTTCGTGTCGCCACCCGCACGTCGACGCCGTTACGTCGGACCAGGCTGTGCGGCGCGCTCAGGGCCCGAAGCGCAGCGACTGCGTTGATGGCCCGGCCCTCCTGCCACACCCCCACAACGGCGTTCGCAAGCACGATCACGAGGATCACGATCGTCTCGACCGGCGCCGTGTCGGCCCCGTCGAACCACCAGGCGAGCGCGGAGATGGCGATCGCGGCGAGCAGGAGCAGAACGAGCGGATCGTCGAACTGGGAAACGAAGCGTCGAACGAGGCCCGGCGGTGTCGACTCGATCAACTCGTTCGGGCCGTCGCGCTCGAGACGACGCGACGCCTCCACGGCGGACAACCCGTCCGCCAGGTCGCTGCCGAGGGAGTCGGCCAGTTCGGCGACGGTCGCCACCGTGTCGGTCATCACGCCTCCTCGTCGCTTCCGCGTCCAGTGTCGAGCGATGCGGGGCCCGCCGTCAGGGGCGAAGGTCACTCGACCCGCACCGCCTCGGCCCGAAGGGCCTTCGCCTCTGGCACCCCTGGACCCCGGCGAGTTGCCTGGGCGTATGGAGTCCACGTCGGTACATGCGCAAGTCGACTCGTCACGCCGACCCACACGCGGTGCGTGGGTCGTCGGCATCGACGGCTCGCCGTCGTCGCGTCATGCGGCCTTGTGGGCCGGGAGCCACGCCGCCGGCCGCGCCACCGAGCTCCACCTGCTCGCGGCGTGGCACCCGCCGCTGCTTGCGCCGTTCACGTCGCTCGGCGGCCTGCCCGGGCCTGCGTCCGAGTCGCTCGAATCGACCAGCCAGGAACACGTGAACCGCCTGGCGGAGGAGTTGCGGTCGGGAACTGCGGTCCCGGTGGAGACGATCGTGTGCCGAGGAGGGCCGGCATCGTGCCTGCTCGACGCTGCCGGACACGCATCGCTCCTGGTCGTCGGATCGCGCGGGCGAGGGGGATTCGCCCGCCTGGCGCTCGGATCGACGAGCACGCAGTGCGCCACGCACGCCGAGATTCCGACGGCGGTCATCCCCCGCGGCGCGCCGATCGGAGCGATCCGTCGCATCGTCGTCGCCGTCGACGGCTCACCGAACTCGCTCGCCGCGGCACAGTGGGCGATCGACTTCGCCGACGCAGGCACCGTCGTCGAGTGCACGATGGTGTGGGACGTGACGCCGCTCATCACGAGTGCGGACACCTACGTGCTGCCCGAGGCCACCGAACTGGTCCGTCGCCGATTCTCCGAGACGATGCGCGAGGTGCGCCGCGCCAACGATCGCCACGACCTCGACATCACCCAGCGCTTCGACGAAGGGCTCCCGCGTCGCGTGCTGCACGACGCGGCGCAGCACAGCGACCTGTTCGTGATGGGCGCCCGCGGGCAGGGAGCGATCGGTGCGATGCTGCTCGGCTCGGTCTCGTCGTGGCTCCTCCACCACGTGGAACGACCGATCGTGGTCGTTCCCGACACCCACTGACGGGAGCTCAGCCCGAGAACTGCTCGAAGGCGCGCCAGGCGTCCGTTGCGTACGTCGACGCCGGCCCACCACCCATCAGCAGCGCGACGCCGATCGTCTCGGCCACCTGCTCGCGAGTCGCGCCGGCGCGCAACGCGTCGTGCATGTGGAGCGTGATGCATCCATCGCAGCGACTCGCGATCCCGATGGCGACGGCCATCAACTCCTTCACCGCCGTCGGGAGCGCCCCGTCGGCGACCGCAGCCCGATGCAACGCGCCGAACGCCTTCATCTGTTCGGGCAACGCCTCGTTCAGATCGCGATACCCCTGGCGGAGCTCACGGCGTCGCTCGGGAAAGTCATGGACACTCATCGTTGATCGTTCTCCTCGGAATCAGGCATCGCAGCATCCGAGCCCGGGCGGCGGTGCGGGTGGTTGTCGCCGGGTGGCACGATGACCACGGGGCGGTGGCTGTTGCGGACGACCCAGTGACTGGTCGAACCGAGCAGGGGCTGGTCGCTGTTGCCGGCACCGTGCGAACCGAGCACGATGAACCCGGCATCGACCTCGTCGGCGACGCGCAGGATCGCTTCGGTGGCAGAGCCGTGTGCGATCTGCGCCGTCCACTCGAGACCGTCGATGCGTTCGAGCGGGGCGCACCACTTGGTGCGCAGCAGCCCTGCGGCCTCGTCTGCATGTTCCTCGACCGGTGTCTCCCATCCGGCGGCCCGGTTGTACATCCCCAGCGCGTGGACGACGACCAGTTCGACGCCGAGCGTGATGGCCAGGTCACCGGCGAAGAGCAGCCCGCGCTCGGACTCCGACGAGCCGTCGGCCCCCACGACGACCGGTGCGCCACGGCGCATTCGATGCGAAGTAGCTGCGGTGGTCGAAACGGCGCGCTCGCTCATAGCCGCCATCATCGGGCCCGATCCCCTCGAGCGGCAGGGCCATTGGACCCCTGAGCTGGTCGAACGGGACGTTCGGCCCTTCGTCTCGACGCGTTCTTCCTCGATCATCGAACCATGAGCAAACGTTCTGCCGTCGAGATCGACCCGCAACCGTTCCGTCCCGCGCATGCGGCCGTCGAACCGGCGGGGTTGAACCGACTGGCCGATGCCAAGGCCGTCCTCGACCGATACCGGCTACCCGGGCCGCACGCGACGGTCGTCCTCCCGGTCACCACGCCGGGCCGCAAAGGCAACGACATGGAGAAGCGCTGGAGCGCGACTCGCGCCGACCTGCGTCATCTCGGCGCCGATGAGGAGCAACTCCGCCTCCTCGATGGGGTTGCAAAGAACCTCCCGCCCTGCGGATACGAGGCGCTGATCACCGCGAACGCGGACAGCGCCGCGTACTGCTGGCTGACCAATCCGAGTGTTGCTTCGATGATGCGATTCGGCCCACTGCCGTCGCTGATGCCGGCGCTCATCGAACTCGATCGACGCCCACTCGTGGTGACCGCGGCGGTCGACCGCGTGGGTGCCGACCTCGCAGTGGTCGACCACGCCCAACTGGAGACGATCGGCGCGGTCGACGGAACGACCGAGGGCATTCACAAGTCGGCGGGCGACGGGGCGGATCAAGCCCGCAACCAGCGCCACAGCGAGGTGGTGTGGGAACGCAACGCATCCGACGCCGCCATCGCCATCAGTCGCGTCGTGAACGAGCGCCGAGCGTCGATCGTTGTCCTGACGGGCGATCGACGGGCGGTCGACCTGGTCGCCAACCGGCTGGCCGGGCCGAATCTGGCCGTGCACATCGTGCAGGCCGGCGGGCGCCACGAGCCCGACACGGCACTGCGTCTCCTTGCCGCAGCAATGTCGGTTGCCAACGACGCACAGGTCGCCGCGTGGCGAGCCGACGCCGAGCGACTCGCCGAGGAACTCGGACAGCAGGACCTGGCGACCGACGGCGAGGTCCACACCCTCGAGGCCATCGCGGAGCATCGAGTGTCGACGCTGTTCATCGATGCGGGCACCTGGGTCGACCGGACACACGTCGACGAGACGATTCGAGCCGCACACGCCGACGGAGCCGTGGTGTGCCCCGGGCTCGCCCCGGAACTCACCGACGGCATCGGTGCACTCCTGCGACGGGCCTATTGACCACTGGATCACCAAGCGCACATCAACGAGCGACGAGAGGAGGTAACGACATGAACGAGACGCACACCTGTCCGTACTGCGACCTCGTGTTCAAGTACCACAACGAGGTCGTGGATCACATCCGCCACGATCATCCCGACCATGCGGCATCCGTCGCGGGGATCGAGCCACGAGAGCTCCCGCACGACTGACCACCCGTCACGACCTGATCAGACCGCCCACAGACCCGTCGCACCGAACAGCGGCAACCAGCAGAGGAGCACTACACCATGGTCCAACGACTCATCGTTCCCGTCGACGGTTCCGACGCATCGTGGAAGGCATTCGACGTCGCACTGTCACTCGCTCGGCGCACGACGTCGCAGGTCAGCGTCGTCGAAGTCGTCTTCTCACCGAGCGACCGGGCGAACGCGCTCGTCCGCCTCCGGGAAGGCATCGCCGACGTGGACGCACCCGACGTGGAGATCAGCGTCGACGTGCTGCTCAGCGACGAGACCGTCGCCTCTGCGATCGAATCGGCGATCACCGAGTCACCGGGCTCGACCATCGTGATGTCGTCGCACGGCCGAGGCCGCTCCGCCGCGCTGGTGGGCAGCGTCGCGGAGGACATTCTCCACCGCACGTTCGGGCCGATCATCGATCGTCGGGCCCGATGTCTCCCCCGACGACTTCACCGGTCCCATCGTCGTCAGCGTCGACGGCTCGGCCGAGTCCGAAGCCGCGCTGCCACTCGCTGCCGCATGGGGAATCGAGCTGGGAGCGGAGCCCTGGATCGTGCACGTGATCGGACCGGGGACACACACCGATGCCGGCGCCGACGTGATCGACACCGGCTACGCAGCCGGCCTCGCCCGCACCCTGTCGAAGCAGTCCGCACACCCGGTTCAATTCGAAGAACTCCACGACGGACACCCGGCGATGTCGGTGCCGGAGTTCGCCGAACGGATGAATGCGTCATTGATCGTCGCGTCATCGCACGGCCGCAGCGGGCTGTCGCGACTCGCCTTCGGCAGCGTGACCTCGGGGTTCGTGCGCCATGCGACCTGTCCGGTCCTCGTGGTCAGGCTCCCCCACCCCACGAAGAAGTGGGACGACGTCGACGCACGGGCGTGGGCGATGTGACCGCGCCGCGGCTCCGTTTCCTCGGCGCGGCCGGGACCGTGACCGGCAGCCGGTTCGTGGTGGAACACCGCGGCCGACGGGTGATGATCGACGCTGGCCTGTTCCAGGGTCTGCGTCGCCTCCGGCGCAGCAACTGGGACCCGTTCCCGATCGACCCCCGCACGATCGATGCGATCGTGCTCACCCACGCGCACATCGACCACAGCGGCTGGCTGCCCGGCCTCGTCCGCGACGGATTCAGCGGGCGGATCCACGCCACCGAACGCACCGTCGACCTGTGCCGGATCCTGCTCCCCGACAGTGCGCACATCCAAGAGGAGCAGGCGCGCTTCGCCAACGAACGCGGCACGAGCCGGCATCACCCCGCACTCCCCCTGTACACCACCGCCGACGCATTGGCGGCGCTCGAACTGTTCACCCCCGCCCGCTTCGGCGTGCCGGTCTCGATCACCGATCGGGTCTCGGCCACGTTCGTCCCCGCCGGCCACATCCTCGGTTCGGCCTCCGTCCACCTCGACCTCGACGACGGCCGCCACACCCTGCTCGTGAGCGGCGATCTCGGTCGCGGCGATCACCCGCTGCTCGTCGGGCCCGAGACTCCACGGGGAGCACACACCGTGCTCGTCGAGTCGACGTATGGCGACGCAGTCCATGGACCTCCCGCCGACGACGAATCGCTGGTCGCCGAAACGATCAGCGCCGCCGCGGCCCGCGGTGGCAGCATCCTGATCCCGGCCTTCGCCGTCGACCGAACCGAGCTCCTCCTCCTGCTGCTGCAGCGCCTGATGCGCGACGGACGGATTCCGACGCTGCCCGTGTACGCCGACAGCCCCATGGCCCTGTCGGTGCTCGACGTGTATCGCGCCGAGCTCGGCAACATCGACTTCGACCCGGGTGGCGGGTTGCGCGAATGCCGGTCGGTCGAGGCGTCGATGGCGATCGCCGACCACATCGGCCCGAAGATCATCATCTCGGCATCGGGGATGGCGACCGGCGGCCGGGTCCTGCATCATCTGGCGCGCATGCTGCCCGATCCCCGGAACGCCGTCGTCCTCAGCGGATTCCAGGCGGCCGGGACACGTGGACGCTCGCTCGCCGACGGGGCGACCTTCGTGCGAATGCACGGGCAGGACGTGCCGGTTCGGTGCACCGTCGTCCAGCTCACCTCGATGTCGGTCCATGCGGATTCCGACGATCTGGTCGGGTGGATCGCCGACCTCCGCCCACCGCCGGCTCACGTCTACGTGGTCCACGGCGAACCGCCGGCGAGCGAAGCACTCGCGCGCCGGCTCCACCGCGAACTCGACCTCGACGCGACGGTGCCAGCGCAGTTCGACGAGGTGCTGCTCGACGAGAGCGACGCCGACCCGCTGGTCAGCTGACCCGCACGGCGTCGGCCGGCAGGGTGACGACGAGCGCCTCGTGGTCGGCGGTGTGCGCCGAGAAGCGCCATGGCGTCGCCGGTGGGATCGCGACGGCGCAGCGCGGCGCGAGTCGGACCTCCCGGTCCCCGACGTCGAGCGTTGCGACGCCGTCCAGTCCGACGAGCAGCGCGAACTCACCGTCGTGGACGAGCCGGGTCTCGGCACTGGCGCCGCAGCTCGAGACCACCACCGCGCCCGCCAGCCCGCCGGTCGCCTCGCCGATCCCCGTGTCCCGCACCGACATCGAGGGGTCGACCCACGCGGTGGTCGCCGCCTCCGCGGCAACGTGTCGGACGAAGCGTTGACCGTCGAAATCCCGATCCGGGCGAACCGTCGCCGTGGGGAGCTCGAGATCGTGATCGGCCAACGTGTCGTGTTCGGCCGGACAGCCGATCTCGATCACCTCGAGCCCGGGTGAGCTCCGCAGGACGCGATGGCGGATCTCCGGCGGTTGCAGGACGCAGTCGCCGGCGACCATCCGAAACGGTTCACCCTGGTCCTCGTAGACGACGTCGACCCAACCGGCCGCGACGAAGATCATCTGGAACCGGATCCGGTGGAAATGCACCCAGTCGGCGACGTCGCCGCCGTCGTCGATGCGGATGTGGCTGGCGATGAAGCGTCCACCCCATCGGTCCGGGAGCAGATCGCGGTACTGCATGCCGGCCCGACCCACGCCGAACCGGCCGTCGTCGCCGTCCACGACGGTGAGCCGCGGGACGTTCGGTGGTACCTCGTGTGCCGTCGACCGTGCGCACCACCCGATGACGGACCCGCCTGGCGACCGCAGCTCTCGCTCGTCGACGCCGGCGCCCTCGTCGTCGATCCGGACCCTGATCGGTCGGTCACGGTCGCTGCGACGCAGTTCGAGCGCGATGCCGTCCCGCTCGACGACGACACACCGCGGATCGTCAGCGGGCGTCACCAGCTGAATGCGGAACCCGCCGGCTTCGGTGAAGAAGGCAACCTCGGTGCCGAGGTCGGCACAGTCGACGACGATGGAGGTCATTCCCCGAGTCTGCCCGATCGACGACCGTGGGGGCCACCGCGTCCATCCGCCTCGCGGCCACCGGTACCCTCGCTGCGATGAGGAGCAGGCTGCGACGGGCCCCCGGCATCGGCCGCGCGGCGGTCGGCGTGCTGGCTGCCGCCCTGATCGTGTCCGCCTGCGGCACATCGCGGGCCGAGGTGGCCGTGCCGATCGCTCGGCCGGATGCCACCACACTGCCGGACGAACCGGGCGAACCGCTGTTGACACCCGGTGAGCCCGCTGGAGCGAGCCCGAGCCCGGCCACCGACCAGCCCGCCGTCACCATCGACGCTGATTCCGACGACGACGTCGTGGTCCCCGCGACAACTGAGCCGGCTCCGACGACACCCGCGACGCTGCCCCCCACCACGGTGGCCCCCTCCACCGTGCCCCCGACGACGGTTCCGCCGACGACGGTTCCGCCGACGACACTTCCGGCGACCGCTTTCCCCGAGCGGCTTCCCGCCGACCCGACGTTCGCGTCGACGGCGGCGGCGTTCGATCGACTCGCCCGAGCCAACCCGGGCGCCAGCCTCACCGTCGTGCGCGGCGGCGAGATCGTGTTCAGCAACGCCTCGGGGACGACCATCGACGGGCAGCCCGCCACCGGCGACACCCCCATGGTCGTGGCCAGCGTGAGCAAGATCATCGTGGCCCTGGCGATCGCGCGTCTCAGCGAGCAGGGGGCGATCGACGTGTTCGGTCCCATGCCCTGGAGCGACGTCGGCCTCACCCCGAACGAGGCGTGGAACGACGTCACCATCCGCGAACTCCTCGATCACGAGAGCGGGCTGAGCAAGTCGCGCTTCTCGTGGTTCACCGGCGAGGGCACCTGCCGGGAGTACATTCCGTCGCTGCTCACCTCGCCGCCGAACGGCGATCGAGGGCGATGGGTCTACTCCAACGGCAACTACTGCCTGCTCGGCCTCCTCATCGAGCAGCGAACGGGCCAACCGCTCGACGTCGCGCTCCAGCGGTTGGTGTTCGACCCGGTCGGTGTCGACGGCGTCCATCTCACGTACGGCGGGTTGCAACCCGGCGATCAACCGCATCCCGACGGCGTCGATCGGCTCTCACGCCTCGGCGGTGCCGGCACACTGATCGTGTCGACCGACGACACCGCAATGGCGCTCGGCCGGATGACGTTCGCCGATCGCATCGTCCTGCAGCCGCCCGGCGTGTTCACGGACCAGTACGGATTCGGCCACACGGGCACCGTCGATGGCGCCAAGTCCTGCATCTGGGTCCTCGAGGACGGCGCGACGGTCGTGTCCGCGACGATCGCCGGCAACTCGGTCGGCTCCGGCGGGGGTGTCTGCGACATCGTCGTTCCCGCCGTGGCTTCGGACCTCGGGTTCGGATCGGCCAAGCCCGACCGGACCCCGTGACCCGCTGGGGATGCTGACGGCCGGGCTCAGAGATCCCAGAGCTGACGAGCAGCGGTCACCACCGGCAGCCCGATCTCCCCGCTCGATGCGGCCTCGGGGCGGTAGTGCTCACCGATCAAGGTGCTGAGGGTGGCACCGGTCGACAGGCTCAACGCCTCGAAGTCGTAGCCGCCCTCGAGCGCGACGACGAGCCGACGATCGGGTACCAACTGGCGGAGGCGATCCGCGAAATCGGCGAAGTCGGCCGATGTGAGCTGCAACCCGGCGAGCGGATCGTTGCGGTGCCCGTCGAACCCGGCCGAGACGATGAGCCACGTCGGGTCGAAGCGTTCGATGACCGGAGCGATCACGTGGTCGAATGCCTGACGGAACACGTCGCCGCGTGTGCCGGGCGGGAACGGCAGATTCAGGTTGGTGAACGGTGCGGGCTCGCCGCCGGTCTCGCTCAACCGACCGGTGCCGGGGTACAGCGGCGACTGGTGGGTCGACACGTAGAGGACCGTGGGATCGTCGTAGAAGATGTCCTGGGTGCCGTTGCCGTGATGCACGTCCCAGTCGACGATCGCGACACGCTCGCCCCGCTCTGACAGTGCACGGGCGGCGACCGCCACGTTGTTGAAGAGGCAGAAGCCCATCGCCTGGTCGTACTCGGCGTGATGACCGGGTGGACGACTGGCCGCGAACGCGACCTCACAGCGGCCGGTCTCGAGCTCGTCGACGGCATCGAGCAACGCCCCGGCGGCCCGGCGGGCGGTGTCCCACGAACCCGGCGCGGCGTAGGTGTCCGCGTCGATGCTGCCCCCACCGGCCTCACAGAATTCCCGGATCTGCTCGACCAGCCGGGGGTCGTGGGCGCGTTCGAGTTCTTCGATCGTGGCGAGCCGCGGCTCCACCGTGCGAGTCGCCTCCGCCAACCCGGCGGCGGGAATCCCGGCGAGCGCGGCATCGAGGCGACCCGGGCGTTCGGGATGCCCATCGGGGGCATGGTGCTCGTCGAGGTCGGCGGCGGAGAACACAGCGATCGGTCGATCCACGGTCCCAGCGTACGCTCAGCGGCCGACGGTGCCATGCTGGGAGCGTGCCCTCGCCAGATTCCCTCGATTCCCGATGGGCGACGACCGTCGTGCTGGGCGACGGCTCGACCGCGTTCATCCGTCCGCTCGTTCCCGCCGACCAGGCAGACCTGCTCGCATTCCACGAAGGCCAATCGCGGGAGAGCGTCTACAAGCGGTACTTCTCACCGAAGCCGACCCTCAGCGCGAGCGAACTCGATCACTTCACCATCGTCGACATGGTCGATCGCGTCGCACTCGCCGTCGAGGTGCACGACGAGTTCGCCGGATGGTGCAGCTACGAGCGGTGGCCAGGACGCGACGAGGCCGAGGCGGCCTTCATGGTCGACGATCGCTACCACGGTCTCGGAATCGCGACGCTGATGCTCGAGCACCTCGCGGCGATCGCCCGCACGAACGGCATCGAACGGTTCACCGCCGAGGTGCTCAGCGAGAACCGCGGGATGCTCGCGGTGTTCGCGAAAGCCGGCTGGCCGCTGCAACGACGCTTCGATTCCGGCGTCGTCGACCTCGACTGGGAGTTGGCGACGACCGACGAGTTCATCGACACGGTCGAGCGTCGGGAGCACCGCGCCGACTCGCGCGCCGTCGCTCGCATCCTGCTGCCCCGGGCGATCACGGTGATCGGTGCATCCGATCGCGAAGGGTCGGCGGGCAACCTGCTCTGGAAAAACGTCCGGGCGAGCGTCACGGTCCCCGTGTACCCCGTCAACCCGCGGTTGGAGGACCTCGACGGCGTGCGCTGTTTCGGATCGGTCGGCGACCTCCCCGACGAGGTGTCGCTCGCCATCATCGCCGTCCCGTCCCGAGCGTTGGAGTCGACGGTCGATGCGTGCATCGACAAACGAATGCGCGGTGCCGTCATCATCACCACGCCCGAGTCCAGCGACGGCTCGCCCCAGGCCGACATCACCGCAATGGTCGGGCGAGCGCGCCGAAACGGACTGCGCCTGATCGGCCCCTCCAGCATGGGCGTCGCGTCCTTGCACCCGGACTCACAACTGCAGGCCGCGCTCGTCGACGTCACGCTGCCCACCGGCGGCGTCGCGATCTCGATGCAGTCCGGGTCGCTCGGTGCGTCGCTCCTGCGCCGAGCACGTGACCTCGACATGGGGTTGAGCTGGTTCGTGTCGCTCGGCACCAAGTCCGACGTGTCGGCCAACGACCTCCTGCAATTCTGGGCCGACGACCAGTACACGCGCGTGATCGGGCTGTACACCGAGAGCTTCGGCAACCCCCGCAAGTTCGCCCGCATCGCGCGTCGAGTCGCCCGCACCAAACCGATCGTCGCGGTCCGCACCGGCGCGGCCGCCGACGGCCAACTCGGCAGCGCCCTGTACCAGCAGGCCGGCCTGATCGAGGTGCCGACGGTGCACGCGCTCCTCGACACGTGCCGCGTGCTCGAGTCGCAGCCCGTCCTCCGCGGCGGGCGGATCGCGATCATCACGAATTCGGCGAGCCCCGGCACGCTGGCCCGCGCGGCCATGACCGCCGCCGGACTCACCGCGTGCGACACCGAACCGAGCCTCGACTGGCGCGCCGAACCCGACGACTACCGCTCCGCGCTCGACGTCGCACTCGCTGACGACGACGTCGATGGCATCCTCGTGATCTACGCCCCACCCGTCCCCGCCTTCGAAGCCGTCATGGGTCCCACGATCGCGGACGCCGCTGACGGCGCCGAGAAGCCCGTGGTCGCGGTGATGCTCGGCTCCGGCGACGGCTGGGCCGCGGGCCGCGGCAGCGTGCCCAGCTTCGCGTTCCCCGAGCAGGCCGTCGCCACCCTGGCCTCCTCACACGCCTACGGCCGCTGGCTCGAGACCGAAGCGGCGGAGCCGACGGTCAAGCCGCGGGAGGTCGATCCGGATCGTGCGCGCACGCTCGTCAGGTCGTGGCTCGAGCGATCTCGCGCCGACCCCGACACCGGTGTGTTTCTCGACATCGAGGCGGCATCGGAGTTGCTCGCCTCCTACAGCGTCACCGTGGCAGCGGCCCGCGAAGCCACACCCGAGACCGCTGCATCCGTCGCCGAGCAGATCGGGTTTCCGGTCGCCGTCAAGTCCACCAAACGTGCGGCGGGACGGTCGGCGCGCGCCGGCGTGGCGCTCGACCTGAGCTCGGCCGACGAAGTCGACGAGTCGGTCGCCACCATGGTCGACTCGCTCGGCGACGACGCGGCGATCCTCGTCGTTCAAGAGATGATCCCACCCGGCATCGACGTGCGCATCCACTGCCACCGAGACGAGCGTCTCGGTGTGATCGTCAACGTCGGCTATGGCGGCGTCGACGCCGACCTCATCGGCGACCGCACCAGCCGACTGGCTCCGCTTTCGCCGGCGACGGCCGCCGCGATGCTCGGCGAGACCAAGGTCGGCGACGCCCTCGCTGCTGCCGGTCTCGACTCGTCGCCGCTCGTCGACGTGATCGTGCTCGCCGCCCAACTCTGTGCCGACCAGCACGACGTCGACGATCTCGACCTGAACCCGGTGATCGTGTCCGACGGGCGGGCCCTGGTCACCGATGCCCACGTTCGCCTGATCGATCGACCCGACGACGACGGTCCGATTCGCCGGCTCGGCTGACGCCCCGCCGGCCTGCCATCGGCGCAACGCCGGCCGATCATCGGGTCCGATCGACCCTCATCCGCCGCCGACGCGTCGAGAAATGCTGGAATGGTGTCACTGTGAGTCCGAGCGTCCTGATTCCCCTCGCATGTGCGACCCTGGCGCTGGTCCTCTTCTACCTCTGGTACCGGCGCAAGCTCGCCGACATGAAGCCCGATGCCGACTCGCGGTCGCTGCCGGGCGCCCGGCTCACAGCCGAACGACTGCGGCTGCTCGCGAGCCCGCCGTGGCGCGTGGTGTACGAGATCGGCGAGCGGCACCTCGGCGCGATCGACCATGTCGTCGTCGGACCGACCGGCGCGATCGCGATCGAGACCCTCATGCTCGATCGACCCGAGATCGCAGACGGAACCAGCGATGCCCAGCTGCTCGCCACGGCGGCGATCGAGCGTGGCGACGTCGACGATCTCACCCGCACGGTCGGCGTGCCGTGCAACCTGCTCGCGAAGGTCTACTGGGGTACTGCTCAACCCGATCGACCCGCCGCCATCGAGGTCGACCACGGGGCTCGTGGCCGTCGACGGCCATCGACTCGTCGACTGGCTCGTCGGGCTCCCACCCGGCCCGCTCGCCCCGGCGCAGATCGATCAGGTCTGGCAGGTCGTCACCACCGGCGTCGGCCGCCCCGATCCCCTCGCCTGATTCACGCCGAATTGCGTTCGACGCCACTCGCACGACGCCGGGCCCAGCGCTAGGTTGCCCGACATGGCTTCCGCCAAGCAGTTCGAGGGTCCCACGACCGAGTTGTTGCAGACGCTGATCCGCAACGAATGCGTCAACGACGGCACGCCGGACTCCGGGGACGAGACGCGGAGTTCGGACACCTTGCGTCAATACCTCGAGGGTGCCGGCCTCGACCTGCAGACGTACACGCCTCGCACCGGGCGCGACTCGATCGTCGCCCGGATCGAAGGTTCCGATCCCGACGCTGCTTCGTTGTGCCTGATGGGCCATACCGACGTCGTGCCGGTCAATCGCGACGGCTGGTCCAACGACCCCTTCGGCGGCGAACTGATCGACGGAGAAGTCTGGGGGCGCGGCGCGATCGACATGCTCAATCTCACGTCCTCGATGGCTGTGGCATTCCGTCACCTCGCCGACTCGGGCTTTCGCCCGCGGGGCGATCTGATCTTCTTCGGCGTCGCCGACGAGGAGGCGGGCGGCGTGTGGGGCGCCGAGTGGATGGCCGAGCACCACTGGGACGACATCGACGCCGACTATGTGCTCACCGAGCTCGGCGGCTGGTCGCACGAAGGCGCCGACGGATCCCGCCAGGTGACCGTGAACGTCAACGAGAAGGGGATGGCGTGGCGGCGCCTCCGCGTTCGCGGCACACCGGGTCACGGTTCGATGCCCTTCGGTGCCGACAACGCACTGATCAAGACGGCCGAGATCGTCCGCCGACTGACCGAGTACCGCCCGGCGCCCAACCTCGACGAAATCTGGCGTGCCCAGGTCGCATCGATGGCGCTGAGCGACGACGTGCGCGACGGTCTCCTCGACGCGTCGGCCATCTGGGACACGATCGCCGCGTTGCCCACACCGGTGGCACGCACCTGTCACGCGCAGACGCACACGACGTTTTCGCCCAACGTGGTGCACGGCGGCCAGAAGACCAACATCATCCCCGATGTCATCGACCTCGACATCGACATCCGAACCGTGCCCGGCGATCGCGAGAGCGCCGAGGGCCACCTGCGCGCCGCGCTCGGGGACCTGTACGACCACGTCGAGATCAGCGACATCCAGAACTCGCCGGCCACGTCGTCGCCGTACGGCGCTGACAATGCGCTCTGGACCACCGTGGAGAAGCACACGCAGATCGCCTATCCGGGTGCCCAGCTCGTTCCCGGCCTGATCGTCGGCGGGACCGACGCACGGTTCTACCGCGAGCGCGGCCGCACCGCGTACGGCGCCGGGCTGTTCTCGCCGAACATGGACTTCGCCACGTTCGGATCGCGGTTCCACGGCCACGACGAACGCATCGACGTCGAATCGCTCGGATTGTCGGCCGAGTACTTCCGCGGCATCGCCGTCGACCTGCTCTCCTGACGCGACACGTTCGCATCCCGGGTGCGGCCGCAGCGTCAGTGTCGCCCGAAGGGGTTGATCGACCGCTCGGTGAACGAGTTGAGTGCCCGCACGATGTCGTTGCAGACGAACCGTTGCGTTCCCGGCGATGGCCGAGAGATCGGTGAGACGACCTTGCGTTCGACCAGGTCGTTCAGCGCGCGCCGGATCGAGACCGGACTCGCGTCGAGGATCGGCTCCAGCACCTCGGTGTCGACGACGGGATGGCTGAGCAGGTTGTCGATGATCTGGTGGGCGAGCGCGTCCGAGCGCAGCGACTTCGTCCGCTCGCGCCACTGGGCCTGCATCTGCACCACGTCGTCGAACAGGTGCGTGGCGTTGCGCAGTGCGGCGAAGGTCGCGTCGGCGCCGAGTTCGACGATCGGGACGAAGTCCCCCATGCGGTACTCGGTGAGCGCCTCGATGTAGCGGTGCTTCTGCGAGACGATGCCGGCCGAGATCGGCAGCGTGGCCGCCTTGGTCAACCCGTCGCGACGCAGCAGCGCGTGGATCAGCGCCCTGCCGACCCGGCCGTTGCCGTCCGGGAACGGATGGATGGTCTCGAACTGCGCGTGCATCACCATCGCCTGGATGAACACGGGCATGTCCGTCCGCGCCATGAAGTCGCACAGATCCTCGATCGCATCGGGAATCCGCTCGCTCGCCGGAGGGACGAACTCCGCCTCGGGAGGGCCCGCCGAGTAGCTGCCGATCCACACGGTCTCGGTGCGCCAGCGTCCGGCCAGGACGGGGTGGGTCGCCTCGAGCAGGGCTCGGTGGACGTCGAGGATCGTGTCGGGCGAGATGTCGTCTGCCAGCACGATCGCCGCGGTCGTCGCCTCGACGTTTCCCATCACGTCGGCAACGGAACGTCCCTGATCGTCTCCGGTCTCCGCGATCAACAGGTCCGGGACCGGGGCGGCGACGTTCTCGATGCGCGACGAGGCCGACGACTCGATGCGGACCAGCAACGACTCGAGCGGGGCCAACGCGTCACCCACGCGCAGGTCGAACGCGGCGATGGCCGTCCGGACGTCCTCGGAGACCAACGCGCATTCCGACGGGAGCATCATCTCCGCGTTCGCGATCTCCGGGACGATCGCCGAGTCGAAGCGTCGCCCACGCCCTGATCGGCGGGCGTCGCCACCCTGCTCGATCAGCCAGGTCAGGCGTTCGAACGTGACCGGTGGCCACTCGGTGTGGCGCGGCATGTCAGTCGACCTCGCTCAGCGGAACAGGTCCCGCTCGGAGTCCCGCAGGACGGGCGCCATCGACGCGTCGTCGTCGCGCTCCCACTCGAAGCCGCGAACGACCGCGACCGGGACCCGACTCGTGTTGCCCTTGACCAGCTCGCCGGCTGCCGCCAACTCGTCCGCGGTACAGATCTCCTGCACCCGGAATTCGTGACCGTGGGGGTCCTCCTGGCCGATGTAGCTGAACAGCGGATGGATACCTGCGACACCGATCGCGATGTCGGTCTGGCCTTCGCGCCACGGCCGCCCGAACGTGTCGGTCATGATGACCGCGACGTCGACACCGAAGTCGGCGAACCGGGCGCGTTGTGCTCGACAGCTCGCGTCGGGGTCGACCGGCAGCGTGAGGATGCGGCCGTGGGCACCGCTCGACGACTGATCGACACCCGAATTCGCACAGCAGAACCCGTGGTGGGTCTCGGTGATCAGCACCGGCCCGATCTGGCGGATCACCCGCTTCGACTCGCGCAGCACGACCTCGGTCACGCGGGGATCCTTGTCCCACTTCTCGGACCATCGCGTCGCGAATTCCGACGCCTCGATCTCGTCGAGCTCGACCGTGCACCCCTCCGCCTTCGAGACGATCTTCGACGTGACGAGCACGATGTCGTCGTCGAGCAGCGGGTCGCCTTGCGCCGCAGCTGCGTCGTGGATCATCGCGGCGAGATCCATACCGGGAACGATCTCGGGAAGACCCTCGATGCCGAACACTTCGAGTCGGGCCATCAGCGCACCCAGTTCACGCCGGGAGCCCGGACAGGAACGCCGCGATGGCCGCGTTGACCGGTTCGGGGTTGGTGAGGTTGGCAGCATGCGCGCCGGACACCTTCACGACGTCGCCGGCGCCGGAAAGCCCAGCGGCCATGACCTCGGCGCGATCCATCGTGATCGCGGTGTCGTCCGTGCCGTGCACGACCAGCGCCGGACAGGTGATCTCGCCGAGGCGATCGGTGATGTCATCGCGCGTGCGCAGGCACTGGTACGGCTCGCGGAACGTGTCCTTGTCCCGAGCCTGCCACTTGGCGATCCATGCCGGGTTGTGCGCCGGGTCGTCGACGATGATGCCGACGATGATCTCGGCCAACTCGTCGGTCGGACCGTCGGTCAACCACACGTGGTTCATCGCGTCGTAGCCCGCAAAGGTCTCCGGGTCGTCGACGCCGGCCTGCGAATCCAGCAGGATCAGCGCGCGCACCCGATCGGGAGCGGTCAGCGCCGCGCGCAGCGACAGGAATCCCCCCTGACTCATGCCGCCGAGCACGGCTGATTCGATGCCGAGATGGTCGAGCAGGCCGAGGCAGTCAGCGGCTGAGTCCCAGTAGGAGAACGGCTCGCCGTCGTACTCCGTCGAGCCGAAGCCGCGTTCGTCCCAGGTGATCACCCGATAGGTGTCGCCGAACGCCTCGACCTGGGGCGCGAACATCTCGTGGTCCATCAGGAACCCGTGGGAGAACACGATCGGCGCACCGTCGCCTCCCGTGTCCTCGAAGTAGAGCCGTTGACCGTTGACGTCTGCGAAGGGCATGCGACGAAACTAGTTCGGCACGGTCCCGAGAACGCTCAACCGAGCGACCGCTTCCTCCGCCGCACGCCGCCCCACGCCGGCCCCCGACCCCCACCCTCCCGTGCGTTTGTGTTGCTTTTCTCGCCGTCCTGACGGCCAGAAAAGCAACACGAACGGGATGGTCGGGCAGACTGCAGCCATGACGAACGATCGCGATCGACCGGTGTCGGAGATCTTCGACGCGTCCGCCTGGCGCGACGTGCCGGGCTTCGACTTCACCGACATCACCTATCACCGAGCCGTCGACGCCGGTGTGGTGCGGATCGCGTTCGACCGACCGGAGATCCGCAACGCGTTCCGACCGCACACCGTCGACGAGCTGTTCCAGGCACTCGATCACGCGCGCATGTCGACCGACGTCGGCTGCGTGCTGTTGACCGGCAACGGACCGTCACCGAAGGACGGTGGCTGGGCCTTCTGCTCCGGTGGCGACCAGCGGATCCGCGGCAAGGACGGCTACAAGTACGCGGAGGGCACCACCGCCGACACCATCGAACCGGGTCGCGCCGGTCGCCTCCACATCCTGGAGGTGCAGCGCCTGATCCGTTTCATGCCCAAGGTGGTCATCTGCGTGGTCCCGGGATGGGCGGCGGGCGGCGGCCACTCACTGCACGTCGTGTCCGACCTGACCCTCGCGTCCACCGAACACGCCCGGTTCAAGCAGACCGATGCCGACGTCGCCAGCTTCGACGGCGGCTTCGGATCGGCGTACCTCGCACGCCAGGTCGGCCAGAAGTTCGCTCGCGAGATCTTCTTCCTCGGCGACGAGTACACCGCCGACGACATGGTCGCGATGGGCGCGGTCAACAAGTCGGTGCCCCACACGGAACTGGAGGCAACGGCACTCGAGTGGGGCCGCAAGATCTGCGCCAAGAGCCCGACCGCCCAGCGGATGTTGAAGTTCTCGTTCAACCTCATCGACGACGGACTCGTCGGCCAGCAGGTGTTCGCCGGCGAGGCGACCCGACTCGCCTACGGCACCGACGAGGCAGCCGAAGGGCGCGACAGCTTCCTCGAGAAGCGCGACGCCGACTGGTCGCCCTTCCCGTACCACTTCTGAGCGTCGCATGGCGACCGACCTCATCGTCATCGATGATCCCGACGACGACCGCTTCGCTCAGTTCCGGCTGAACGAGCGCGGGCTGGCGAGCCGGGCCGACAAACGCAACGATGCCGGCGCCGGGCTGTTTCTCGCCGAGGGCGACCTCGTCGTCGAACGCGCGCTCGACGCAGGGTGCCTCCCGGTCGCGGCGCTGGTCGACCCGCAGCGCGTCCCCGACGTCGCCGCACGCGTCAACGGCGCCGGCGCCCCGGTGTATGCGGGTGGCGACGAGGTGCGCCGCATCGTGTCGGGGCTCGGCATGCCGCAGTCGGTGATCGCGCTGTTCCATCGACCCGCTCGCCCGAGTGTCGCCGAACTCGCCGCTCGTTGCCGCCGGGTCGTCGTCCTCGAAGCCGTCGACAATCCGGCAAACGTCGGCGCCATCATCCGCAACGCCGCAGGGCTCGGCTGGGACGGCCTGATCCTCGATCACACCAGCGCCGACCCGTTTGCTCGGCGGTCGCTGCGCGTCGCCATGGGCACTGCGTTCGCGCTCCCCCACGCTCGCACGACCACGCTGTACGACGACGTCGCGTCGCTGACCGACATCGACCTCTTCGCGATGACCCCCGATGCCGATGCGACGCCGCTCGACGCCGTCGAGCCCGGCGTTCGAGCCGCCGTGCTGATCGGCTCGGAACGCTCGGGGCTGTCCGAGCAGCTCCGTGCACTCGCCACGGACGTCCGGATCCCGATGGCCGCCGGCGTCGACTCGCTCAACGCTGCCGCGGCGACGGCCATCGCCTGCTGGGAGCTGCGCATCCGGGGATAGAACGGAGCCATGTCGAGCGTGCTGCTGCTGTCGTGCCCGGACCAACCCGGCATCGTTGCTGCCACCGCCCAGGCGATCGCGGACAACGGCGGCAACATCGTCCACGCCGAGCAGTACGTCAAGGCCGACGACGCCGACTCCGCGGCGGCGTTCTTCCAGCGGGTCGTGTTCGATCTCGACGCCGCCACGACCACGAACGAAACGTTTCGACAGGCGTTCGCGCCGACCGCCGAGCGATTCGCGATGACGGTCGACCTCCGCGACGACACCGTTCCCGTCCCGACGGCGATCCTGGCCTCCAAGCAGCCGCACTGTCTCTACGACCTCTTGACCCGGTGGCGGAGCGGCGAGTTGCACATGGACCTGCGGGTCGTGATCTCGAACCATCCGGACCACGAGGGGATCTGCTCACACATGGGCGTGCCCTATGTCCACTTGCCGGTCACGAGCGAGACGAAGCCGCAGCAGGAGCGCGAGGTCCTCGACACACTCGATGCGCACGGGGTCGAACTCATCGTGATGGCGCGCTACATGCAGATTCTGAGCGACGACTTCGTCGGACGGCACCCGATGCGGATCATCAACATCCACCACTCGTTCCTGCCGGCGTTCATCGGTGCGAATCCGTACCGGCAGGCGCACGAGCGCGGCGTCAAGCTGATCGGGGCCACGGCGCACTACGCCACCGCCGAGCTCGACGAGGGGCCGATCATCGCCCAGGACACGGCCCACGTGAGTCACCGCGAGACCGTGGCCCAGTTGACGTCGCGCGGGCGCGATCTGGAGACGGTGGTGCTCGCACGAGCCGTTGCCGCGCACCTCGAGCACCGGGTGGCGGTGCACGGGCACCGCACGATCGTCTACAACTGAGTCGTCAGACGGCTCACGCCGACGCGTCGACGGCAGCCTGGCGTGCCCGACGACCACGGCGCGGGGCTGCGCCCGACGGCTCCCACGTGAACCGCTTGACCGCGATCACGCCGCCGACCAGACCCCACGCCGCCACGAACGCGAGCTTGTCGGGCGAGAATGCCGGTGCCTCGACGAAGGGATTGAAGCAGTCCTGGAACGCGTTGACGAACGGCTTGAGCGGGAAGAGATTCGCGATCGTCGACAGCGTGCTGTCCTGGTCGGTGGCGACGAACACGTCGGAGATGAACGCCAGCGGGAGAATGGTTGCGTTGACGACCGCAGCGGACGACGACGCCGTCTTGATCACCGACACCAACGCCATCCCGAGCGCTGCGAACGATGCGACCCCGACGAGCAGCGTCACGAATGCGGCCGGCATCTTCGCCCACTCGATCGACAGGTCGTAGAAGGCGTACCCCATCGCCAGCATCCCGATCGTGCCCGCGATTGCGATCAGCACCGACGCGCCGATCAGCCCCGCCATGTAGATCCACGTCGGCAGCGGCGTACTGCGCCAGCGCTTGAGGATCCCTTCGTCGCGGCGGATCGGCACCATGTTGCCGATGTTGCTGTACGTCGCCGACACCGCGGTGTAGGCCGCGAGTCCGCCGGTGTAGAACTGGCGAATCGGCCATTCGCCGCCCTCGATGGTGATCGTGTTGTCCCCGAACAGCGCATTGAACAGCACGAGCATCACGATCGGCAGAATGAGCGTGAAGAACAGCGCAACCGGCACGCGGAAGAAGTAGAGGACCTGATAGCGGATCTGGCGGACGACCAGCGCAGCGTTCGACGGATACTCGCTCATGTGGCCGCAGCTCCCCCGGTCAGCTCCAGGTACACGTCCTCCAGGGAGGCGCGGCTCACGCTGAGGCCCATCAACTCGACATCGTGCTCCACCGCCCATCCGGTGAGCCGGTGCACGACCTGCGTCGAACGATCGACGGTGGCCTCGACCAAGCGTCCCGACACCCGCACATCGGCGCCCATGACCTCACCGAAGATCGAGGAGGCGTCGCTGACCGCAATCGTCTCGGGCAACTGGAAACTGACCAGCGTGCCGCTGATGCCGTCGATCAATGCCGCCGGTGTGTCCTCCGCCAGCATCCGACCCGCACCGAGGACACCGACGCGGTCGGCGAGGTGCTCCGCCTCGTCGAGGTAGTGCGTGGTGAGCAACACCGTCGTCCCGCCATCGCACATCTGCTCGATCAGATCCCACGACAGTCGACGGGCGGACGGGTCGAAGCCCGTCGTCGGCTCGTCGAGGAACAGCAGATCGGGATTCCCCACGATGCCGAGCGCCAAGTCGACACGGCGGCGCTGTCCACCCGACAGCGAGCCCACTCGCTCGTCGGCCTTGGCCTCGAGACCGGTCAGCGCGAGCACCTCCTCCATCGAGCGTCGCGACCGGTAGGCGCTGGCGTAGAGGTCGATCACTTCTCGAACCGAGAACTCGTTCTCGACGCCCGAACTCTGGAGCACCACACCGATGCGGTCCCGGAAGTCACGATCGGCCTTCGCGGGGTCGAAGCCGAGTACCGAGACCTCTCCCGAGGTGGCCGTTCGATGCCCTTCGAGGATCTCGACGATCGTCGACTTGCCGGCACCGTTCGGACCCAGGAGCGCGTACACCTCTCCCGTGCGCACCTCGAAGGAGACGCCGTTCACCGCACGGTTGTCGCCGTAGTACTTGTGCACGTCGCGCACTTCGATCGCTGCCATCGCGCCGACCGTATCCGCTCAGCGCGAGCTCGGACGCGCCGACGAGATCGGCAGTCCGGTGTCGTTGCGCAGATGCTCGGCGGCAGGCACGAAGTACGCCATCAGCTCCTCGGCCACCCCGTCGGGCACCTCCTGGTCGGCGCACACCACCTCGACCGCGGCCGCCATGTGCACCAGCCAGCGATCTCGTTCCAGGGGGCCGACGTGGAACGGGAGGTGGCGCATCCGCAGCCGGGGGTGGCCACGCTCCTCCATGTAGGTGGTGGGTCCACCCCAGTACTGCGCGAGGAACAGCGTCAGCCGATGTCGGGCACCGGTGAGATCAGGTTGCTCCGGATAGAGCGGGAGCAGCACCTCATCGGTCGCCACCCCCTCGTAGAACGCGTCGACGAGCCGCTCGAAGAACGCCAGGCCACCGACCCGTGAAAACAACGAAGACGCCGTGTTGGACACGGCGTCGACGTTAGTGCCGAATCGGGATCGGCACGCTTTGGGGGAGATTGGCGGTGGAGCGGATTCGCGTCAGACGGCGTCGAACTTGCGGTACTCGACGAGCTCGTCGCGTTGCATCACGAACGGCGTGGTTTCGTCACACGGATCGAGGATCACGAAGTCGTCGGTTGCGAGCAGCACCAGCACGGTCATCACGTCGTCGTGGGTGCGCACTTCGAGCACGTCGCCGGTGTTCAGCTTCTCCATCAGCAGTGTGGTCATGGTGTTCCTGTTCGTCTCGTCGTCTCGAACGCTCGGTGCGTTCTCGATCATTCTTCGGTCTCAACCTCAAGAAGCTTGAGGTTGTTCCACCGAAAGATGAACAAATTCGGTCCGGGTCCGGTCCGCGTCTCCCTGCGTGATGTCGCCCCGAGCGAATCAGATCAACTCGTAGTGCCGCCGCAACCGCTGCGTGGTCGCCGAGTCGACGAGATGGCGACGATCGGCCTTCGGGGCGCTCTTGACGATCCGCTTGTCGTACGGAACGACGAACTCGCCCGCCTCGGACATGTAGCCCGCGGCGATCGGCAGGAAATGCGACGAGCGCAGGAGGCCGAGGTCGACGACGGCCCATTGGGGGTCGCCGCTGCTGTCGTACACGACATCGCTGATCGTGCCGATGAGGCGGTGGGTCGGATCGACGACGTCGTGTCCCCGGTAGCCGCCGCTCGGCGGTGGGGCGTGGTGCTGGTCTTCGTGGTCGGTGTTCATCGGTGTCTCCGAATCTCGCCCGCTGGCTGACTGAATGTGACGTTTCCGCGTCACCCGCTGTCATCAGACTGTCACACCTCGCGACGTGCGTGTGGCGCGATTCGGGGAAGTGTCATTCGAACTGCGGAGCGACCCAGTTCGGGAAGACGTCGGGCAGCTCGTCGCTGACCCGGTTCGTGTACGCCGCGGGCCGCTTCTCGAGGAAGCTCTCGACCCCCTCGCGGGCATCTGCACTCGGCCCGCGCAGTGCGATGCCGCGCGAGTCGGCGCGGTGCGCCTCCATCGGGTGCGCAGCGCCGAGCATCCGCCAGAGCATCTGCCGGGTGAGCGCCACCGACACCGGTGCGGCGTTCTCGGCGATGTCGGCAGCAATGGCGCGGGCGGCAGGAAGCAGTTCGTCAGCGGCATGGACACTGCGCACGAGGCCACCGTCGAGCGCCTCCTGCGCCGGGAACACCCGCCCCGAGTAGCACCATTCCGCGGCCTGGCTGATGCCGACCACGCGGGGCAGGAACCACGACGAGCACGCCTCGGGAACGATCCCGCGGCGGGCGAAGACGAACCCGAACTTGGCGTGCTCGCTCGCGAGGCGGATGTCCATCGGCAGTGTCATGGTGACCCCCACGCCGACCGCCGCACCGTTGATCGCGCCGATCACCGGCTTGTTCGACTCGTAGATCCGAAGGCTGACGAGCCCGCCACCATCGCGGGGAACGCCGACCTCGGTCTGCACGTCGCTGCCACCCTTGGCGAACGTGTCGCCGCCGGACCCGAGGTCCGCGCCCGCACAGAAGCCGCGACCGGCTCCGGTGAAGATCACCGCACGCACGTCGTCATCGGCATCGGTGTGGTCGAGCGCGTCGAGCAACTCGTTCATCATCGTGCCGGTGAACGCATTGAGTCGATCGGGCCGATTCAACGTGATCGTCGCGATGTGGTCCTCGACGTCGAACAGAATCTGGGTGTACTCCATCCGAGCACCGTAGAGAACGCCACCTCACCGCCCCCACTCGGGCGTCTGTGTGACCGGTGCCGCGAGCGGGGAAGCTGGACGGGGCTACACGTCGAGGAAGCGCGAGGCGGCGATGCCGGATCCGATCGCGCCGGCGACCGCACCGATGATCAGCATGTACAACATGACGGTCTTGTCGTAGCCGTTGGTGATCACGAGCGACGCGAACCCACTGTTCGGTGGGAACCCCTGGACGCCGCGCGTCCACTGCGAGTTCCAGATGCCGAGGCCCAGGCTCGCGAGGGCGCCGCCGATCACCCCGTGCAAGAGCCCTTCGAGCATGAACGGGATCCGGATGAACCAGTCGGTCGCACCGACGAGTTTCATCACCTCGATCTCTCGACGGCGCGCGAAGATCGCGGTCCGGATCGTGTTCCAGATCAGCAAGATGGCCGCGAGCAACAAGAACCCGGACAGCAGGAACAGCCGGAATCCGAAGAACGACTGCAGTTGTTCGATCAACGAGATCTGGTCCTCGGCGAACACGACCTGGAACACCCCGGGGCCCTCGGAGAAGGCGTCGGACACCTGCCGGAGCAGCTGCACGTCGGTCGCCTCCGTCGGGATCGCCTTGTACTGGGTGGGGATGTTGTCGGCGGTGATCAGGTCGATCGTGCCGGGCTCACCGGCGAGCACGCGGTCACGCTCGGCGAGCGAGCACTCCACGTCGCAGTAGCTCCACGACTCGATGAACTGATTGTTCTGGTCGAGGCTGCTCTCGATCAATGCGCGCTGGTCGTCGGTGACGTCCGGGCGCATGAAGATGATCATCTCGACGCCGCCCTCCCACTTGGAGAGCAGGTTGTCGAAGCCTTCCTGGCTGAGCAGGGTCAGACCGACGCCGAGCAGGGAAATCGCTGCCGTGATGATCGACGCCACGGTCAGTGTCGCGTTGCGACGAAAACTGTCGAAGGTCTCGCGGAAGATGTATCGAATACGGGAGAGCATCAGGTCACCTCACTCGTAGACGCCGCGCGCCTGGTCACGGACGATGATGCCCCGATCGAGCTGGATGACGCGCTTGCGCATCGTGTTCACGATGCGCTGGTCGTGCGTGGCCATGACGATCGTGGTCCCTGTCTTGTTGATTCGGTCGAGCAGGCGCATGATCCCCTCGCCCGTGGCCGGGTCGAGGTTGCCGGTCGGCTCGTCCGCGAGCAGGATCAGCGGACGGTTGACGAACGCTCGGGCGATCGACACACGCTGCTGCTCACCACCCGACAGCTGGTTCGGCATCCGCTCCTCCTTGCCGGCGAGGCCGACGAGGTCGAGCACCGCGGGCACCTGCTGGCGGATCACGTGCTGCGGTCGGCCGATCACCTCTTGGGCGAACGCGACGTTCTCGAACACGTTCTTCTCCAGCAGCAACTTGTAGTCCTGGAAGATGTTGCCGATGTTGCGGCGCAACATCGGGATCCGACCGCTCGGCAGGTCGACGATGTTGCGCCCGGCGACCCAGACCGCGCCCCGCTCGGGACGGTCCTGCCGGTTCAGCATGCGCAGCAGCGTGCTCTTGCCGGATCCGGACGGGCCGACGAGGAACACGAACTCGCCCTTGGCGACATCGAAGCTGGCGTCCTTCACGGCGACGACTTCGGTGGAATAGCTCTTGGTGACGTTTTCGAGTCTGATCATGAGGTCGTTCGCCCTGGTTGAAGGGCTGGAATACCGTACCGCCGCCCGGGGCCGGGATCGTGGCACTCGGCCATGACGAACGCCACCCCGATTCTCACGCGGCGCGGGGCGCCTCGGCCCGTCATCGCCAGGAGCAGATCAATCCTCGTCGTTGCCGGCACGCCGCATCTGCAGGTACCCCTCGATGAGGAAATCGATGTCGCCGTCGAGCACGCCCTGCACGTTCGCGGTCTCGAGTTCGGTGCGCAGGTCCTTCACCATCTGGTACGGCTGCATGACGTAGCTGCGGATCTGGCTGCCCCACCCCACCTGCGCCTGCTTGCCGGCGATCGAGTCGAGTTCGGCTTGTCGGTCCTCTTCGGCCTTGGCCGCGATCATGGCGGACAGGCGATTCATCGCCCGCTCACGGTTCTGGAGCTGGCTGCGCTCCTCCTGGGAGCTGGCCACCAACCCGGTGGGGTGGTGGATCAGCCGCACGGCCGACGAGGTCTTGTTGATGTGCTGACCGCCGGCGCCCGATGCGCGAAACACCTGCATCTCGATGTCCGAATCGTCGATCTCGACGTCGACGTCGTCCAACAGCGGCCACACTTGAACCGCAGCGAACGAGGTCTGGCGTCGACCCTGGTTGTCGAACGGACTGATCCGAACGAGGCGATGGGTGCCGCGCTCTGCCGACATCAGGCCGTACGCGTACCGGCCCGAGATCGTCACCTCCGCCGACATGATCCCGGCCTCCTGACCCTCCGACACGCCGTTCAAGGTGATCGTGAACCCACGGCGCTCGCACCACTTCTCGTACATCCGCAGCAGCATCTCGGAGAAGTCCTGGGCGTCGACGCCGCCATCCTTGGCGTTGATCTGCACGATGCAGTCGGCGTCGTCGTGCTCGCCGGTGAACAGGCTGCGCAGCTCGAGCTTGTCGAGCTGGGCGGCCACGGCCGCGATCTCGGCCTCGATCTCGGGTTCCTGGCTCTCGTCGTCGTCGTCACGTGCGAGTTCGTGGAGCGCTTCGATGTCACCGACCCGCTCGGACAGCGCATCGAAGGTCTCGAGGTCGTCTTTCAGGTTGGCGTACTCCGTGTTGAGCTTGCGCGCGTTGTCCTGATCGTCCCACAGCGCAGGGTCGGCCACCTCGGCTTCGAGCACCGCGAACCGCTCTCGGTTCTCGGCGATCGACAGATAGCTCGCCGCCTCGTCGAGGCGGCGCTGGATGTCGGCAATGTCGGAGGAGAAGTCGCGCATCAGGATGAACCGGGAGGGCCAGCTTCAGCTCTCGCCGTGGCAGTTCTTGAACTTCTTGCCGCTGCCGCACGGGCACGGCGCGTTGCGCGGTGTCTTCGAGAAGTCGTCCTTCACCACGGTTTGCTGCTTCGTCGATTCGCTCGGCGTGGCAGCCGCGGGCACGGCCCCGCCAGCGGCAACCGTGCGGAAACCATCGGTGTCGACGTCGTCGGACGAACTCGTCGTCAGGTTGCTCACGCCCGATTCGACGGCGTCGATGACGCCGTCCTTGTTCTGGTCGGACGGATCGGCGATCGCCGAGCGACCGTCCGATGACGTCGGCGCACCGGTCTGGTTCTGGACGACCTGCACGTGCATCACGTACTTCACGAAGTCCTGGGCGATGCCGGTCATCATCGCGCCGAACATCTCGAAGCCCTCACGCTGCCACTCGACCAGCGGATCCTTCTGGCCCATCGCTCGCAGGTTGATACCGGTCTGGAGATAGTCCATCTCCTCGAGGTGCTCGCGCCAGCGCTGATCGATGATCCGCAGCATCACCTGACGTTCGACCTGGCGCAGCACCTCCGCGCCGAGTTCGGCTTCGCGCTGTTCGTAGTGCGTCGTCGCGTTCTCCATCACGAGGTCGTAGATCTCGTCGGTGTCGGCGCAATCCTTGAGCTGCTCCTCGCTGATCGAGTTCGGCCAGTACAGCGTCAACTCCTTGGCGAGCCCCTCGATGTCCCATTCGTCGTCGGCCGCCGAGGCACAGTGCGTCGCGATCAGCGAGTCGACCGCTTCGGCGAGGTACTCCATGCCAGCCGAGCGGAGGTCTTCTCCGTCGAGGATCTGGTCGCGGCGCCGGTAGATGATCTTGCGCTGCTCGTTCATCACCTCGTCGTACTTGAGGACGTTCTTGCGGATCTCCGCGTTCTTGGTCTCGACGGTGGTCTGGGCCCGCTCGATCGCCTTGGTCACCATCTTCGCCTCGATCGCCTCGTCCTCGGGCAGCGCGCGCCCCATCACGAAGTTCAGGGCACCGGTGGCGAACAGACGCATGAGATCGTCTTCGAGGCTGAGGAAGAAGCGCGAGGCACCGGGATCGCCCTGTCGGCCGGCGCGGCCACGCAGCTGGTTGTCGATCCGGCGGCTGTCGTGGCGTTCCGAGCCGATGACGTAGAGCCCGCCCAGCTCGCGGATCTTGTCGCCCTCGGCGCGGCAGGCGGCCGTGTGGTGCTCGAGTCGTTCGTCGTAGAACGCCAGCGCCTTCTTGCGTTCGACCTGGAAGTCCTCGGGCATTTCGGACAGCGGCACCGGCAGCTCGAACTCGTGTGCGAGCAGGCCCTCGTCGAAGCCCTCCTTCAACACGTCGGTTCGGGCGAGTCCTTCGGGGTTGCCGCCGAGCAGGATGTCGACGCCGCGACCGGCCATGTTCGTTGCGACGGTCACCGCGCCGAGCCGACCGGCCTGGGTGACGATCTCGGCCTCGCGAGTGTGCTGCTTGGCGTTGAGGACCTCGCAGGGAATCCCCCGCTGATCGAGGAGACGCCCGAGCTTCTCGGACCGGCCGACGCTCGCCGTGCCGACCAGGATCGGCTGGCCTTTGGCGTGGCGCTCTTCGATGTCGTCGATGATCGCGTTGAACTTGGCGTCTTCGGACTTGTAGATCAGGTCGGCCTCGTCGTCGCGGATCACCGGCATGTTCGTCGGGATCGGGACGACGCCGAGCCCGTAGGTGTTCATCAGTTCGGCGGCCTCGGTGGCGGCCGTACCGGTCATCCCCGCGAGCTTCTCGTAGAGCCGGTAGTAGTTCTGCAGGGTGATCGTCGCGAGGGTCTGGTTCTCCTCCTTGATCTTCACGCCTTCCTTCGCCTCGACCGCCTGGTGGATACCCTCCGACCAGCGCCGGCCCTCGAGGATGCGGCCCGTGAACTCGTCGACGATCTTCACTTCGCCACCCTGGACGATGTAGTCCTTGTCCCGCTTGTAGATCTCCTTGGCCTTCAGCGCGACCGTGAACTGGTGGACGAGGTTCGCCTGCACGTTGTCGTACAGGTTGTCGACGCCGAGCGCCGCTTCGACCTTCTCGATGCCCTCCTCGGTCGGCACCACGACCCGCTTGTCCTCTTCGAACTCGTAGTCGACGTCGCGTTTGAGCCCACGGACGATCGAGGCGAAGCGGTAGTAGAGCTTGGCCGCATCGGCGACCCGCCCCGAGATGATCAGCGGGGTCCGCGCCTCGTCGATCAGGATCGAGTCGACCTCGTCGACGATGCAGAAGTTGTGGCCGCGCTGTTGGACCTTGGCGTCCTTGCTCGGTGCCATGTTGTCGCGCAGGTAGTCGAAGCCGAGTTCGTTGTTGGTGCCGTAGGTGACGTCGGCGTCGTAGCTCTTGCGCTTCTCGGCCGGGGTCGCCCCGCGGCCGGGCAGGATGAGCCCGACGTCCATCCCCAGGAACCGGTAGATCCGCCCCATCAACTCCGACTGGTACTGCGCGAGGTAGTCGTTGACCGTGACGAGGTGCACGCCCTTCTGCTCGAGGGCGTTCAGGTAGACCGGCGCGGTCGAGGTGAGCGTCTTGCCCTCCCCCGTCTTCATCTCGGCGACCCAGCCGAAGTGCAGCGCGGCGCCGCCCATGAGCTGGACGTCGAAATGACGTTGACCCAGCACGCGGTCGGCGGCTTCGCGGGTGACGGCGAACGATTCGACGAGCAGATCCTCGAGATCGGCCCCGTTCGCCAGACGCTCACGGAACTCGGCGGTCTTGCCGGTCAGCTGGTCGTCGCTGAGCGCCTTCATGTCGCTCTCGAGCGCGTTGATCTCAGGGACGATGCCCTGCAGCGCTTTGAGCTTCTTGCCTTCACCGGCGCGGAGGATGCGATCGAGGATTCCCATGCGACCGACCATGCTACCGGTGCGACGCCGACCGGACCGGGAGCGCGAGGTGGTTCCGTCGGGTGTCACGCGGCCGTGGCAGCCGCCTTGCGTCGCAGGGGCAGCACGGTCGCACCGCGGCGGTCCGGTGTCGCCGCCACCGCGACCAGCCGCGCCACCGCACCACGGTCGTGGAGCGCGGCGGCAGCCGCGCCGAGCGTCGAACCGGTGGTGACGACGTCGTCGACGACGAGCACGCGCACCCCCTCGAGCCCCGGCCGCGCCACGAACGTGGGCCCGGCGAGACGCTCCACGCGAGTGCGCCCCGTCTGGGAGGCCGATCCGTCTCGATCGAGCAGGCGACGGCACGGCACGCCGAGTTGGCGAGCGACCGTCCGCGCGAGCAGCTCACCCTGGTCGAACCCGCGCTCGCGCCGCCGCTTCGGGCTGGTCGGGGCCCACGTGACGACGTCGATGTCGTGATGCGCCCGGAGGGCCAGCAACCGGTTGACGATCAACCCGGCCAAGTGGCGGCTCACCGCCCGTCGGTTGCGGTACTTCCACCCGAGCACGACGCGACGGGCGCGTCCCGTGAACGGCACCGCGGCGATCACTCCGTGCGATGCGCCGCGTGGTGGCGGCCCGAGCAGGGCGAAGCGACAGGTCGTACAGATCGGCGCACCCGGCTTGTCGCATCCGGCGCAACGTGTTTCGAAGATCATGTGGTCCAGTGAAGCAAAGGGGTACCTCAGAGTTCTCCGTGCACTCTGAGCTGGGGTGACGCGTACGCTGGACACGATGACCACCTCTCTCGGCGAGCGCTTCGTCCCCGCCGACCGCCGAACCGAACGCATCGTGCGATGTCTGTTCGGGCTCGTCCTCTTCGGCATCGGCGTCACCCTGCTCATCGAGTCCGACCTCGGCGCCGCACCCTGGGACGTCTTCCACACCGGAATCACCGAGCTCACCGGCATCTCCACCGGGTGGGTCATCATGATCACCGGCGTCCTGTTGCTGCTCCTCTGGATCCCGCTGCGCGAACAGCCGGGCCTGGGGACGATCCTGAACGCAACCGTGATCGGGCTCGTCGTCGGCCTCGCCGCTCCCCTCGTCGACGGCGTCGAGCTGCTGGTCGCACGCATCGCCATGATGCTGGGGGGCGTCGTACTCATCGCGATCGGGAGCGGCTTCTACATCGGTGCCGGGCTCGGGCCGGGACCTCGCGACGGGCTGATGACCGGCCTCGCCCGACGTGGTGCGCTGGGGCGTTCGATCTCGATCCGTGGTGCGAGGACCTTCGTCGAACTGTTCGTCCTCGCGGTCGGGGTGGCGCTCGGCGGTGCGATCGGCATCGGGACCGCGGTGTTCGCATTCGGGATCGGCCCGCTGGTGCAGGTGTTCCTGCCCCGGCTGACCGTTGCCGGACCGCGAACAACGATCCCCGCACGGCCACGGCGACGCCGTAGTGCGAACCCGGGTCGACCCCGGTCAGTTGGAGACCGACCCGAATCCTTCGAGCTGCTCGTCCAGCCAGGCCATCGCCTCGGCCATGACGTCGTCGCTCGGTCCGGCGGCGAGCTCATTGTCCAACCACCGTTGCGCCAACTCGTCGACCGACGCCGAGCCGACGTCGATCCCTGCGATCGGCGCCTCGCCCTCGACCCCGTCCGCCCCGTCGCGCTCGACCCCGGCCGGTTCAGCCGCTGCAACGGACGCCGAGTCTGCGATCCCGGTCGGCGCCGAAACGGGGACTCGGCCAACACCGGTTCGCTTGCGGCCGCCCAGGCCTGCTCCCACGCATCGTCCCACGATTCGTCCCGAACCGCGCCATCGCCCCCGTCACCAGCGACGACTGCGCCGACGAAGAGGAGCTCGCGCTCCTCACTGGAGAGCACGTCGACCGGGCCGTCGACGTCGCTGCGGCCGTCGTTCTCCTTCTTCGTCCTGCTCGTCTTCCTCGTCGTCGTCCGGCCACAGCACGAACAACACGACGAGTCCGACGAGGATCGCAGATCACCCAGATGTTCTGGATGAACGCGAGCACCTTGCCGCCCTGCGGAATGTGGGCGAGCGGTTTGCCGACGATGTCGTCCTCGGTGAGCTGCCACTGGTCGGGCGTGTCACGGTTGTCGCCCTGGGTGATGAAGAAGCCCTCGTCGTCCACCTCGAGCACGCGGTGGATGACGAGCATCCCTTCGGCTCGACCTTCGGGCACCTCGAACACCACGACGTCGCCGACGTCGGGTGTCGCCCGAATCGCGAGCGATCGACGATGTCGCGCAGGTCGTACGTGGGCTCCATCGATTCACCGGACACGACGACGAGCCGAGTACTCCCACCGAGCATCGCAGGCCAGAGGTAGATCGTGACGACGACGACCGCGATGGTGAAGGCGATCGAGAGCGCCCGTCGCCACAGCGGCTCGGTGTCCGGCTCCGTACCGTTGCGCTCCGTCGGGCGATCGTCGAACGAAATCGTCGCCACGTCGTCGGTCCGCCCGACTCACGCGCAGTCTCCGTTCCGCGGGCCGAAGACCGTGGCCGTCGGCGCAACGGTGCAGGCACCAGCCGGTGTCGCATCGATGCCGTTGTTCACACGACCGGTCCCGGCGACGGTGAGGTCGCCGTCGGCTGCGTTCGCTCAACTCCCCGTCGACGAGCCCCTCCACCAGCACGAAACCCTCGTCGTGCTCGTCGGCGTCGTTGCGGACGATGCCGCTCGCCGTCACGGTCAGGTCGCCGAGGTCGCGCTCTTCCAGCGCTGCCGTCGACGGTGCCGCTCACGACGACCGACCCGTCGCCCGATTCCTCGGCATCGCGTCCGAGTTCAGCACGCCGCTGATGATCAGGTCGCCGGCGCCGGACTCCTCGACCTTGCCGTCGACCGCTCCCGTTCACGAACGACCGACCCCCCATCCTTCTCGTCGACGTCTCCGCGCACGACCCCGTTGGGTCCGATCGTCAGATCGCCGTCGTCCTCTTCCTCGACCTTGCCGTCGACCGTCCCGTCCACGACGACCGACCCCCCATCCTTCTCGCGAACGTTTCCGCCGACCTGTCCACCGGCGAGGACCACGACGCCGCCCGGGCCGTCCTGCTCGACGTTGTCCCCCACGACCCCGCCCGCGCCGACGGTGATCGTGCCATCGTCCACCTTGAGCTTCTTGGTCACGGTGCCGAGCACGAGCACGTCGGCATCCCAGTCCAGCTTGTCGAGCGTCGTGCCGGCCGGGACGACGCAGGCGACCGTCGACGGTCCGCTCCCGCAGATGGCCGTCGGCCCCGGCGGAACCGTCGTCGTCGTCGTGGTCGTGGTCGTCGTGGTCGTCGTGGGTGGTAGCCGGCGGGGGCGGCACGGTGCCGTCGACCGCGATGCTGGTCAGGTCATCGGAGTCCAACCCGCCGAGGCTCGCGGCGTGGCCCACGCCGAACGCGCTCAACGTCACGACCGCCACCACCCAGGTCGGCCGGAGGAGCAGCCGGGACCATCGGCGCGCACGGCAATCGCGTCCGGGTCGTCATCGCTCACGAATCGAGGGACGAGCGGCCGACGAAGCATCGAGCGGAGCGATCGGATCCGGCGCGGCGATCGGCGGGACGGCGAGCATCGACGGCTGTGGCGGGCTACTGACGCGCATGACCAATCGTTCCTCTCCGTCCGTCGCGACTCGACGGACTCCGTGCTTCGTTCATCGGCCGTTCGCCGGGCGATCTTGACGGGCAATCAGACGACCCGGCGATCGGGTCGATCAGGGGGTGGCGGTTCCGCCGATGACCAGTGCGATCCCGTCGACGTTCTCTGCCGGGACGCGGATCCGGACGCGCACGATGCCCGCCCGGTCGACCCCCGGTCCGGGCTGACGGTCGCGGATGTTGCGGACGTCCATGGCCGGACCGGTGGTCTCGGTGGAGGTTCCGGCAGCGCTGAAGAGCGTCAGCGCGAAGGGCAGACCGTCACAGGCCTCGCTCACGTTGCGCAGGATCACTCGGTTCACCCGCATCTGTCCGCTGGGTCGATGAAATGCGGTGCGGTAGTCGACGTCGATGCCGTTGGTGTCGCAGCTCGCGACGATGCCGCGGTCGGCGCCGAGGTCGTCGCTGTCGAGGCCGCCGAGGCTGGCCGCCGATGCGCCGACCGCCGAGGTGGCGACGATGCCGAGCGCGATCGCGATGCGCGCGGCGTCGGTGTGATCGATTCGAGGTCATGTCGTGCTCGTGTCCTGTCGCATCAGAGTTGTCGGCCACCGATCTCGATGGCGATCCCCTCGACCGACTCGGCGGGGAAGGTGGAGGTGTAGCGGACCCGGAACACCTGGTCGACACCAGGTCCGGGGAGGCGGTCGTAGCGCTGGATGAACCGGAATCGATCAGCATCGATCCAGGCCCGGCTCCCTCCCGCACCCTGCTCGAAGATCGAGAGTTTGTAGGGGGTGTCGAGGCAGTCGGTGTCGATGTCGCTCAGCGTGAACCGCGCCACGTACTGGCCGGACGCTGCGTTGAACACGGGGGTCCAGTCGACATCGATGCCGTCGGCATCACACGCGCCGACGTCGCCGGTGTCGGCGCCGAGATCCACGCCACCCAGTCCGCCGAGCGTCGCTGCAGACGCGCCGACGGCGCCGGCGATCGCCAGCCCCGCCGCGATCGCGACGACTCTCTTCTTGACGACATTGCGGCGCATTGGTCCGATTCAGTGGCGTCGGCTGACGAAGCGGCCGTGGTCGGTCGACCCCGTCGCCTCCGTGTCGGCCCGCAGGCATCGACACGGTTCGACGACGGAGCGACCGGCCTCGGTCGTGACCGTCAGGAGACGGGATCAGGGGGTGACGGTGGCGCCGCTGATGCTCATCGCCAGACCCTCGATCGCCTCGGCGCTCAGACCGCCGGTGGTCGTCACGGTGATGTCCTGGGCCCCGCCGGTCTGGGCGATGACCCCGCTGAAGCTGTCCAGGACGGCATCCGAGCCGTCGAGCACGGTCAGGTCGAAGTCCTGGCCCTCGCAGTTCGCGTTGATGTCGCTCAGGTTGAGCTCCGTCACGAGGTACTCGCCGGCCGTGGCGTCGAATTCCGTCGTGTAACCAACGTCGACACCGTCGGTGTCGCAGCTGGCCACGTCGCCGGTGTCGGCGCCGAGGTCCTCGCCACCGAGGCCACCGAGGGTGGCTGCTGAAGCGCCCACGGCGCCGGCGATGGCGAGACCGGCCAGTACGGCGACGGACTTCTTGCGGAGGTTCTTGCTCTTCACGTTCAATCGTTTCCTTCCGATGTGGCATCCCGAGTGGATGCTGCTGCAGCTGGTATTCGGCCGACCGGGACGCTCACTTGAGTCGGCGAACGGTCAAGGTTCTGTCAGGGACCCGCGCCCGTTCATACCGGCCGCAGGACCACGGTCTGCCACGACCGGTGTGACTCGCGTCGGGCGGATCTCGGCGATTGGGGACTTTCGGCCCTAAAGCGAGTTGCGTCGGAACGAGAAGCTGGCGTCCGTCGCATCCCCGCGCCCCCGATTGGAGAACCCCTGCATGACCGTCATCGACCAACCGGCCGCTGCATCAGCGCCACCGCCGTCCCCACAGCCCGACAATGCCGGGAGCCCGGTCGGCACTGCGCTGTTCGCGATCGGTGTGCTGGGCGTGCTCGGCCTGATCGCTGGACTGATCGCACTCGCATTCGTGGCGCTGGCCAACGACGACTCGGGCGGTGACGGCGGCGGCGCCGGAACCGCGGCGAGCGCACTCGACATCTCGCTCACCGAGTTCGCCATCGAGGGCGAGCTCACGGCTCCCGCCGGCGACGTGACGCTGAACATCGTCAACGCCGGCGCGATCGAGCACAACGTCGCCGTCCGCGAGTTGGACGTGCAGAGCAACAACCTCACGTCGCGCGGCGTCGACACGCTCGCGCTCGGCGACCTCGAGCCGGGCACCTACGAGCTGTTCTGCAGCATTGCCGGCCACGAGCAGTCGGGCATGAAGGCCGAGCTGGTCATCGGCGAGGCCGACTCGTTCCAGCCCGCCGACCTCGGCGGCGACCACGCCGGGCTCACCCCCGCCGAGATGGACCAACTGATGATCGACTCGATGCTGCAGTTCCCGGCCGAGACCGAAGGCAAGGGGAACCAGATCCTCGAGCCGGAGATCCTCCCCGATGGCACCAAGAAGTTCGTCCTCACCGCGGAAGTCATCCCGTGGGAGGTGTCACCCGGTGAAATCGTCGAAGCGTGGGCCTACAACGGCCAGGTTCCCGGCCCCCGCATCATGGTCGACGTCGGCGACAAGGTCCAGGTGCAACTGACCAACCTGACCGAGATGGGGACCGACATCCACTTCCACGGCATCCACACGCCGAACAACATGGACGGCGTGAGTCCGTACACCCAGGACCCGATCTCGGTCGGTGAGACCTTCACCTACGAGTTCGTCGCCGAAGACCCGGCGATCGGCATGTACCACGCCCACCTGCACAGCCAGGTCTCGGTGATCAACGGCATGTTCGCTGCCTTCGAGATCGGCGCCAACCCGCTGCCGTACGGCCAGACGATCTCGGGGGTCCAGATCCCCGAAGACCTGGAGCCCGTGTTCGAGGAGCCGATGGTGCTCAACGACGCCGGCACGATCGGCCTCACGCTGAACGGCAAGAGCTTCCCGGGGACCGAGCCCATCGTGATGGACGAGGGCGATTGGGGTGTCCTGCACTACTACAACGAGGGGCTGACGGCGCACCCGATGCACCTCCACCAGTTCCCGCAGCTGGTGTACGCGAAGGACGGCATCCCGCTGGATCAGCCGTACTGGGCCGACACGATCAACGTGGCTCCCGGTGAGCGCTACTCCGTGCTCTTCAACGCCGACACGGCCGGCACGTGGGTCTACCACTGCCACATCCTCACGCACGTCGAACGGACCGAGGGCATGTTCGGCATGGTGACCGCCGTGGTCGTCAACCCCAAGCAGTGACCGTCTCCCGCCGGATCGTTGCCATCGCGATGAGCACCGCACTGCTCGCCGCAGCTGCCTGTGGCGGCAGCGACGACTCCGGCGGGTCCGACACGCTCCCCGACGTCGACCTCGTCGGCGTCGGGGAGACCACGGTCGCCACGAGCACGTGGATCGGCGAGCCCTTGGTGATCAACTTCTGGTTCAGCACCTGCATCCCCTGCGCCACCGAACTCGTCGACTTCGCCGAGGTCGACGCGGAACGCGGCGACGAGGTCCGCTTCATCGGGGTGAACCCGATCGACTCGCCCGAGGCCATGACCGACTTCGCCGCCGAGCGAGGTGTCGACTACGACCTGTTCCGAGACGAGCTGGCCGAGCTCCAGCAGTCGCTCCGGGTCGCCCAGTTCCCGGCGACCTATTTCATCGGATCCGACGGCACGATCGTCGATTCGACCGGCGTGCTCGACGCCGACAAACTGCACCGCGAGATCGACGAGCTCCTCGCCGAGGACCGAGCTCAGGAGACCACGACATGACTTCCCCCACCGCTCCGGCAGCCGCCAGGATCAGCAGCGCACCGATGCGGGCGATCGTGGCGATCCTCCTGGCGGGCATCTTCGGACTCGCCGCCGCGGCCTGCGGCGGGAGCGACGCTGCCGGCCCCGAGGAGCCGACCTATTCCTTCGTGATCCCGGCCGGCTCGGCCGACCGCATCGAGCAGGGCGAGCAGCTCGACATCCTGCCCCGGGAACTGGTCGCCCAGCTGAACGAGACCGTCATCATCGTCAACGAGGACGACGAGGCCCACCTGCTCGGCCCGTGGTTCGTGGGTGCGGGCGAGACCCTCCGGCAGCGGTTCACCACCGAAGGCGTGTTCGAGGACAACTGCTCGGTACACCCCTCGGGCAAGTTCACCGTCGTCGTCGAAGCGTGATCCCCGGCGGGTCGACCCGCGCCCGGGCGTCGACGCCGTGACGACGCCCGCCATCGTCTGTGCGGTCGTGGCCGCAGTGTGCATGCTGGTCGACTGGTGGTCGGTCGCAACGCACCGATGCGCGCGTCGAGGCGGTTGCGAAGCCGACGGTGATGGTGGCACTCCTCGCCGTCGCGCTCCTCGGCGATCTCGACCCCACGTCGACACGCCCGTGGATCGTCGCCGGTCTCGCCTTCGGTCTGGTCGGCGACATCGCCCTGCTGCCGGCGCTCGACCGATTCATCGTCGGGTTGTCCGCGTTCCTGGTCGGTCACCTCGCCTACGTGGTGGCGTTCGTGGTCCTGTGGGATCCGTCGGCGTGGCTGCTGGTCGGCGTCGCCGGTCTGGCCGCGCTCGTGGTCGGCGTCGGCCGCCCCATCGAACGCTCGCTGCGCTCCAGCGCGCTCCACGTCCCGGTCATCGCCTACATCGCAGTCAGCGGTGCGGTCGTCCTCTCCGGCGCCGGGACGGGCCGGGCACTGATCGTGCTCGGCACGCTGGCGTTCGCGGCGTCCGACGGCATCCTCGGCGCCGACCGCTTCCTCGAACCGGCACGCGACCGACGCGTCTGGGTCCACGTGCTGTACCAACTCGGCCAGGCCGGCATCGTCCTCGGCGCCATCGTCGCCTGACGCCGTCCACTCCCCCTCCCCACCCGAGACCGTGAGCCCGGGACCGAGGTGTCTCGGTCCCGGGCTCACGTCGGATGCGGGTCGGGTCAGTACCGGTAGTTCTCGGGCTTGAACGGTCCCGACGGGTTGATGTCGAGGTACTCGGCCTGCTCGTCGGTGAGCTGGGTGAGCTTCACGCCGAGTGCATCGAGGTGCAGTCGGGCCACCTTCTCGTCGAGGTGCTTCGGCAGCACGTACACGCCGAGCGGGTACTGGTCGGTGTGCTGCCACAGCTCGATCTGGGCGAGTACCTGGTTGGTGAACGAGCACGACATCACGAAGCTCGGGTGTCCGGTGGCGCAGCCGAGGTTCACGAGGCGGCCCTCCGCCAGGATGATGATCTGCTTGCCGCCCTCGAAGCGCCACACGTCGGTGCCGGGCTTCAGCTCGTCACGAGTCGCACCCGAGCGGGCCAGCCCGGCCATGTCGATCTCGTTGTCGAAGTGGCCGATGTTGCAGACGATGGCGTTGTGCTTCATCTGCTTCATGTGATCGATCGTGATCAGGTTGAAGTTGCCCGAGGCGGTGACGAAGATGTCGATGTCTTCGATGCAGTCCTCGAGTGGCATCACCTGGATGCCTTCCATCGCGGCCTGGAGCGCGTTGATCGGGTCGATCTCGGTCACGATCACGCGGGCGCCCTGGCCCTGCAGCGACTGGACACAGCCCTTGCCGACGTCGCCGTAGCCGAGCACGAGCGCGGTCTTGCCGCCGATCATCACGTCGGTGGCGCGAGAGATCGAGTCGACGAGCGAGTGACGGCAGCCGTACAGGTTGTCGAACTTCGACTTGGTGACCGAGTCGTTGACGTTGATCGCCGGGAAGATCAGCTCGCCGTCTTCCATCATCTTGTAGAGACGGTGGACGCCGGTCGTGGTCTCCTCGGTGACGCCCTTGATGTGGCTCGCCATGCGGGTCCACTTGCCCGGGTCGGCCTTCAGCGTCCGCTGGAGCAGCCCGAGCACGATCGCGAACTCGGCGCTCGACGCCTCGGTGGGGTCCGGCACCTCGCCGGCCTTCTCGAACTCGACGCCCTTGTGGAGCAGCATCGTCGCGTCGCCGCCGTCGTCGAGGATCATGTTCGGGCCGTCGTAGCTCGTTCCGTCGGGCGCATCGGGCCAGGTCATCATCTGGTCGGTGCACCACCAGTACTCCTCGAGCGTCTCGCCCTTCCAGGCGAACACCGGGACACCGTCGGGTTCTTCGACCGTTCCGTGCGGGCCGACGACGACCGCCGCCGCGGCGTGGTCCTGGGTGGAGAAGATGTTGCAGCTCGCCCAGCGCACCTCGGCGCCGAGGGCGGTGAGCGTCTCGATCAACACGGCGGTCTGGATCGTCATGTGGAGCGATCCGGAGATGCGTGCGCCGGCCAGCGGCTTCGACTCGCCGTACTCCTTGCGCAGCGCCATCAGCCCGGGCATCTCGTGCTCGGCGAGGATCATCTCCTTGCGGCCGAACGGTGCCATCGACAGATCGGCGACGCGCCAGTCCTTGCGGGCGGCAAACGTGGACGCCGGGGCGGACGTGATCGTGGATTCGGACATGGTGAAACCTCCGGTGGTTCGTTTGAAGTCGAACCGGGCCGGGACCATCAGGCCCGAGTCAGCGATACAGCCCAGTGGATGGGCAGTCTACCGAGCATCGACGTCGCCAGTGCGCCGACCGAGGACGCGCGACGTCACGTCGTGTCCGGGGTCAGATGACCGCAGGCGACCGTGCGTCAGTCGAGGATGACGGCGTACACGTCGAGGATGTAGTGCGTACGACCGTTGGAGTTGTACGCCGACACCATGTTCTCGTCGCCGTCCTTGGCTCCGTACGTGACCACTGCGGCGTTCGCAACCGAGCCGTTCTCGTCGAAGTTCAGGTTCGAGTTCCCGGGCTCCTCGGGGAAGGCGCCATCGCTGGCCGGGTTCATCGTGATGAAGCTCTTGACCGCTTCGGAAGCGTAGAGGCGCTCCAAGCCGACGGCCGTCAGGTTGCCGAAGAGACCCGACTGGGCTCCGACGGCGACATCGTCGAGGCGCACCGAGTCGGCGAACGCTTCGAAGCTCCAGTCCTCCCAGGACGAGAAGCCGAGCCGCGAAGCGCCGAACTCACCCTCGCGAGTGTCGAACGAGCGGAACGGTGCTTCCAGGGGCACGATGCGCCCGGTGCGGGTGTCGTCGGCCAGACCCTCTTCGAGGTACGCCACGACGTCGACGGCGACGTGGATCTGACCACGGTTGTTGTAGATCCAGATGCTGCCGTCGTCGTTGACCGGGACGATCGCGAGGTTCGCCTTGGTGACGCCCGCCGGGTAGTTGCCGCTGGAGGTCTCGGAGCCACCGGTCACCTGCTCGGGGGTGGCCGCGAGGTAGGTCCGCGTGTTGCCGGCACGGTTGTTGATACCGGTCATGTTGATCACGACCGCCGACACGTTCTCGCTGTCGGGCACCGGGCCCACGCCACGAATCGGAACTTCGATCGACTGCGCTGCGCCGAGCGTTGCGCCGCTGGTCGGGCCGTCGGCGTTGCGGGTGTCGGTGAGACGACCCGGGGTCACGGTGACCATGCGAGCACCATCGTCGACGGGCGCATCGGCGGTGCCCTCGAACGAGGACGTGGCGACGAAGCCGAAGACGTCGACGACGACGCGGACCGTGCCGTCGACCTGCGGGGTCGTGAGGTCGACCGTGATCGCACCTTCGGTGCCGACGCCGATGATCCCGAAGTTGGGCACGGTGTGGCCGTCGTACTGGAAGTTGATCAGCGACGTGGCGGCGGTGGAGCCTGCCTCGTAGTCGGACGGGCTGACCGACGCGAAGCCACGCCCTGGGGCGTCGGCGATCGTGACGTTCACCGCGACGGCGAGCACATCGGTCGCCGGCACACCGGCGAGGCCGACGACGTCGACATCGACCGAGCCGTCGGCATTGACATCGGCCTGCTCGAAGATGCGGGCAGGAGCCACCGGGAAATACTCGCCGCCGGCGCCGAGCGACACCGCTGCGGAGGCGGTCGGCGTGACCGGGACGACTCCGAGGGCGGCCACGCCCACGAGCAGGGCGGCACCTCGGCGGAACATCGTTGTCGAGATCATCGTTACCAATCGTAACTCGTTTGTAATAGAGGAAGTGGTCGGACGCCGAAAAACTTCACCGAAGGGTGGAGCCCCGACGATCCTGAGAACTTCATCGGTCGATGCGCAAGCCGACTTGAGCCGAAATCTTCAGGCGTCGGTGAACGTCGGCGCGATTCCCTCGGACTCGATCAGCCCCATGATCCGCGCGTGCTCATCGGCGTCGACGGTCGTCGCCTCGTCGATCAACATGACCGGGATGCCGTCGCGCACGGCGTACGCCCGAGTGAGGCGCGGGTTGTAGAGCACCGCTTCTCCTTCGAGGTAGTAGAGCGGGCCCTTGTCCTCCGGACAGGCGAGGATGGCGAGCAGATCGGTGGAGAGAGACATGTTGGTCCTTCGAGACGGTCGTCGGGTCGGTGGGAACGAAAGCGCGGGTCAGGTCGTGATCAGCGCGAGGAGTTGAGCGACACGATCATCGCACGCGTCGCGGTCGGCTGCCTCGAGGTTGAGCCGCAACAGGGGCTCGGTGTTGGACGGCCGGAGATTGAACCACCAGTCGCCGCAATCGACGGTCAACCCGTCGAGGTCGTCCTGGGGGTATTCGGCGAACTCACCGCTGATCCGCTCGATCACGGCCGCGGCGTCGTCGACCTGGGTGTTGATCTCGCCGCTGGTCGAGTACCGCTCGAACGGCTCACGAAGCTTCGACAGGGGCAGCCCCGAGCGGCCGATCTCGGCCATCACCATCAGGGAGGCGATCAGCCCGCTGTCCGCATTGAAGTTGCGGGCGAAGTAGTAGTGCGCGGAGTGCTCGCCTCCGAACAGGGCGCCCGTCTCGGCCATGACCTGCTTGATGTAGGAGTGACCGACCCGCGTGCGGATCGGGGTGCCACCGTGCTCGGTGACGACCTCGGGGACCGAGCGCGAACAGATCAGGTTGTGCAGCACGGTCGCCCCGGGATGTTGGCGCAGCGTTGCCGCCGCCAGGAGGGCCGTGGTGGTCGAGCCGCTCAGCCCGACACCGTGCTCGTCGACCACGAAGACTCGATCTGCGTCTCCGTCGAATGCGAGACCGAGGTCGAATCCGCCCGACACGACGCGCGCCCGCAGGTCGCGCTGGTTGGCCGGCTGGAGTGGGTCGGCCGGATGGTTCGGAAACGTCCCGTCGAGTTCGGGGAACATGATCTCGTACTCGACCTCGCGGAGCCGGTCGAGCACGGCGGGAACGACGAGGCCACCCATGCCGTTGGCCGTGTCGGCCACGACCTTGATCGCACCGATGTCGGCGACGTCGACGAACGTGAGGACGTGCTCCACGAACTCGTCGAGCAGCGACATCTCGGTGCGACGACCCGTCCCCGCCTCCGATTCGGCGATCGCCGGCGGGGTGCCGTCGAGGACCAGTTGCGCCGTGGCCTTGATGTCGGCGAGCCCGGTGTCGGCGCCGACCGGACGGGCCCCCGACATGCAGAGCTTCACCCCGTTGTACCCGGCCGGGTTGTGCGAGGCGGTGAACATCGCACCGGGAATGTCGAGTCGTCCCGACGCGTAGTACATGAGGTCGGTCGATGCGAGCCCGATGTCGACCACGTCGACGCCGTACTCGGTGAGCCCGCGGGTGAAGGCACCGACGAGGCCCGGGCCCGACGGGCGCATGTCGCGTGCGACGACGACACGATCGACCTGTTGCGAGCGGACGAAGGTGGCGAAGCCGACTCCGAGGGCGTGGGCGACGTCGGCATTGAGCTCGTCGTGCACGGTGCCACGGATGTCGTACGCCTTGACGATCTGGTCGAGGACTGACATGACGTCGGCCAACGCTAGCGGCGACTCGCGACAGCCGGGTGACGACCGTGTGACGCGACGGGAACGTTCACCCGATCGGGCGACCCGCGTCGTCGTCCGAATCGGTGTCGTCGTCGGCCGCGAACGGGTCGTCGATCAGGAGTGAGGTCTGGATGGGAGTCGGGTCCACCATCTCCCCCGCCGCGCCGTCCGGGTCGGTTGCGCCCGGCCCGGTCCGGTCGTCGATGGGGCCGTCATCGACCACATCGGCCATATCGACCGCACCGACCGCACCGTCGACCCCGTCCCGGTCCTCGGGGTGACCGCCGTCGCCGGCCGCACCGAACACCGGACGCACATCGGCGTGGCGGACGTCGCCCTGGCGCCGCCAGAGGAAGCACAGCCCGATCCCGACGGCCGTGAGCAGGTAGAAGAACCAGTCGAGCGTCGAACGTGAGTCGTAGGTGAGCGTGACGTCGTTGCTGGTCGGCACCACGATCATGTGGTTCGCTCCGGCCCGGTACGGGCCGTCGGCCCCGTCGACCTGCCAGTTCGGGAAGTAGCTGACCTTCACGATGATGGGCACGCCGACCTGATCGACGCTGAAGCTCAGCGACTGTTGCCGGATCTCGACATCGCTCACCGTGACCTCCGGCAGCGCCGTGGGGGTGAGCCCACCGTCGGGCGCGACGTAGTCGACCTTGCGGAGCTGATCGTCGAAGGGCTCGATCCGCTGGTCCTCGACGATCGACGCCGTCACGCGCTGCCACTGTTCGGGTCCGTCGTCGACGGGGATCGCCGGCCAGGTGTCCCGATTCTGGAACCAGCTCGTGCCCAGCTCGAGGTTCCGCTCCCGGTCGTCGCCGGGCTTGTACCAGTCGTCGTCGGCCTGGGTGACGACGACCGGCTCGACCGTGAGCGGCTCGACGATGTTCGAACCCTGGACCTCGTAGATCTCCCAGGTGCCCGACAGCCCGACGAATTCGAGCCCCTCGGCCACCGCCGCCTCGGCTTTCGCAGCGTCGGTCCGCACCATCAGGTAGCGGACCCCGAGGTCGCGCATGTGCTGGGTACCGAGCTCGGCGTCGTTGTTGGTGTAGCGCAGCTGGCGGACCGGGTTGGAGGCGCTCTCGGAGACAGCTGCCGCCGTGATGAAGTGGTAGTTGGTCGACGCGGTCGCCTCGAAGAAGAGCCCTTCCATCGATCCGATGCAGCCGTCGGTCCAGTGCGGCAGCAGCATCAGCGACATCGTCGTGCCGTACTCGCTGTTGGCGGAGTTGTTCTCCCACAGCGCGCGGCCGCACCCTCGCTCCTGGCCGAGGTCGTCCATCGTCGTGACCAGGTCGTGATAGGCGGGATATGCCGGGCGGCCCTCGTAGCCCAGCCAGTTGTACCGACTCCACCCGTCGGCGACGGCCCGACCGCTCTCGGCCCCCTTGCGGAGCGGGCCCCAGGCGTACACCGACGTCTCACCGGCGGTCGCTCGCCCGTCGAAGGGCAGCACCTCGTACATCCACCCGAACACCAGCAGGATCGACACGCCGATCACCGCGAAGGCTCCCGCCCCTTCGTACGCATCGAGCGTGCGGTCGGCACGTCGCTGCCGAACGGCGTTGATCACCCAGGTGAGCAGTTCGAGGGCGCCGACGACCATGAGCAGGTACCGGGCGAGGTAGAAGAACGGCAGCAGGCGGGGGTTCCAGAGCAGGCCGATCACCGGCAGGCTCTCGCGGGTGTTCCAGACGAGCACGGCGAAGACGATGCAGATCAGGCCCAGGGCGGTCCCGGTGAGTTGACGCCTGAGGATGAAGGCCCCGAACCCGACGACGGCGAGCGCGGTGATCAAGATGTCGAGGGCCGGCGTCAGCGGGAAGTACATGTCCCAGAACGAGTCGGTCGAGCTGTTCGGCCGGAACCCGTACTTCATGTCGGTCATGAACTCGTGGCTGAACAGGAACGGGCCGACCCACCAGGCGGACAGCAGCACCGTGGTGATGCCGGCCGTGACCGCGTAGAAGAGTCGGGTCTTGTCCACCCAGACGAGACAGATGATGGTTGCGGCGACCGCGACGAAGATCAACACGATGCCGTGCGACACCGCGGCGAGCGACAGGACCACTGCGGTCCACACTCGATACTTGCCCGTGCGCAGTCCGTTGGCGAGCAGGCCGAGCCCGAGCATCGCCAGCGTCAGTGCGATCGAGAACGAGTACTCGCCCGCCATCGTCGACTTCACGTTGCCGCCGTAGATCTCGAAGCTCTCGTCGAGGAGGAAGCACAGCCCGCCGAACGCGAACAGTTCCGGGATCGGGTGCCGGAACGCAGCCAGCCGACCGAATGCCCAGCAGGCGGCGGGGAACGTGACGAGACCCGACAGCGCCACGATCTTGAACGCGACGCCGTACGGGAGGATCACGTCGAGCGCGACGATCGCCAGCGCGGGGATCACCATGTAGAAGCGGTAGAGCGGCAACCCGCCGTACCAGTCCATCGTCCAGCCCTGGATCTGTCCGTTGGGGAGCAGATGGTCACGCAGGAACGCCGGCGCCCAGACGTGGGCGCCCATGTCGCCGCCGGTCGGGGTGGTCTGATCGAAGATCAGGTCCTGACCGCCGAACCCGGGAATCGGCGTGAAGTGGACGACCCGCATCATGATGACCGTGGTGACGGTCAGGGCCGTACTGGTGACGAGGAGTCGCACGATGCGTGCGTTGTCCCACGGTGCGTTCCACCAGGCGATCGGCCGCCGGAACACGCGTCCGAGGATGCGGTCGCCCAGCGACGCCGCCGCCGGTTCGTCGTCCGTCGTGGCGTCGACTTCATCGCCGACGTCGGGCGCGCCGGTCATGTCGGTCGCTTCGGAATCGACGCCGGTGCCGGTGTCGAGGAGCGTGTCACCCGGCAGGGGGTCGGCACCGTCGGAGCCCGCGGCGGTGTCCGGCTCGCCGAATCGTTCGTCGAACCACGAGGCGAAGTCGTCGGGCTCGCCGTCGGCCCCCTCACCGGAGCCGCCGGGATCACGGAGGTCGTCACTCACAGTCGGCTCCCATCACAGTTCGGCCATTCTGACAAATTCGGCGCCACGAGCATCGTCACCGTCTCGGAATTCACAATGCCAGCGCCAGACCCGTGGCGTTGAAGGCGACGTGCGCGGCGATCGCCATCCCGATTCGGCCACTGCGCCAGGCGCACACACCGAACACGAGTCCCGCAGCGAACAGTCCCGGGTACTCGACCGGCCGGAAGTGAATCAGCGCGAACAGCGCGGCAACGCCGATGACCACCGGCACCGCCGGGAGACGGTCGAGGAGCGGCCGCTGCAGCAGACCGCGGTACACGACCTCCTCCACGAACGGGGCACCGACGACGACGAGCAGGAACAGTACGACGATCAGGCCGCCGTCGGCGCGGTCGACGAGGTCCTTGGCCGTCTCGGTGAGCGCGTCGTCGTCGAACACGTCGGGCCACACCGCACGCAGCGGAAGGTAGATCGCCGGGATCAGCACGAGCTGCGCGGCGACGCCGATGGGGATGCCGAGCAGATCGATCGGGCGGGCGGTGAGCGAGAAGTCCGCTCGGACGTCGCCGCTCCCGAGTCGTCGCGAAGCGAGCCACGTTCCGCCGAGGAAGACCGACCATCCGACGATGAGCGAGGCGGCCAGGAGCGGAATCGGGGTCTCGTCGGGGTTGCCAGCGATCGCAATGACCAGCGAGGACGCGAACACCGCGGCGATCCAGGTGATGACGAACGCAGCGATCGTGCTCGACGGGTCGAGGGTGCGGCCTGCGGGGATGCCGGCTCCACCGGTGCGCGTTGACACGACCCCCGACGCTATCGGCCGGCCCGGGGCAGGAACGGTTGGTTCAGACGGCGATCAGCGCGCCGCGGCGAACGCCGCGACGGTCGTCGAGGTGCCAACCGCGCGGCACGGAGAGCCGCTCGGCGTGGCGGTCACACATGTCGTACATGTGTGGTTCGCGCTCGGGTGAGAGGTGGTCGATCCACACCTGCGACTGCCCGTAGTGATAGCTGAGGGTGATCGCGGCGGCGTCGGCGCATCCCGAGCGCGAGCACTGGCGTTCGGCGATGCTCGGTCGGTCCATCTGCGTGGAGATGTCCGGTGCCGGCCATGCCGTACTGCGATGGATCACGATGCCTCCCGGCTCTGATTCGTCGGTGGCGGGCCGAGCGAGTTCGGCGGTCTGATCGCCGGGAAACGCCGCCGCCGTGTCGGCGATCTCACGTGCGATGCGATCGAACAACGAGCTCTGAGCCCCGTCGCGTCGATCGTCCGGTGTCTGTTCAGGCCCAACTCCCATCCGGAAAAACGTAAACCACCGCGCGCGCGGCGTGGTGGATGGTGGATTCCGGTGGAGGATGGCGGCCTCGACGATCGCTCCGGTCACATCCGGGCCGCCGTATTCCCGGTGGGAAGGTGTCAGTTTCCACAACGGTTTGCCGCAGAACGACCCGGCACGAGCCGTGCATCGTCGTATCATGGGGCCATGGCAAACCTTCCTCCTCCCCCGCCGCCCCCGCCTCCCGGCGCGGGCCGGGGTCAGCGCCGGTCGCCGAAGCCCGACCGCCCCGCTCCAAAGAACAAGATCGACAACGACGGTTCGTCCGGCTCCGGTGACGGCGAGACCAAGCCCGGTTTCCCGCGTTGGGGATGGTGGATCATCGGCCTCGTGGCGCTCGGGGCACTGCTGATTCCGAGCCTGTGGCCGAGCAACGACGGTACCGATCTGACCTACACCCAGTTCATCGCCGAAGTCGACGACGGCAACGTCTCGGAGATCGAGGTCAACAAGGGATCGGGCAAGATCACCGGCGAACTCACCAACGGCGACACGTTCAACACGACCGCCGGCGGTGAGGCCGGGCTGTTCGAAGGCGACCAGGAGTTCCTCGAGGAGAACGGCGTCATCATCTCCTACAAGGCGCCGAGCAACAACTTCCTGCTCAACCTGCTCGGGTTCATGCTCCCGATCTTCCTGATCATCGGGTTCCTCATCTGGATGCAGCGTCGTGCCGCAGGCCAGATGGGCGGTGTGATGTCGATCGGCAAGAGCAAGGCCAAGGCGTACACGACCGACAAGCCGTCGACCACGTTCGACGACATCGCCGGCTACGAAGGCGTCAAGCAGGAGATCAGCGAAGTCGTCGACTTCTTGCGCTATCCCGAGCGGTTCCGTGAGATCGGCGCCCGCGTCCCCAAGGGCATGCTGCTCGTCGGCCCGCCCGGCACCGGCAAGACCCTGTTCGCCCGTGCGGTTGCCGGCGAGGCCGGTGTCGGATTCCTGTCGGTCACCGGATCCGACTTCATGGAGATGTTCGTCGGCGTCGGTGCCAGCCGTGTCCGCGACCTCTTCCAGCAGGCCCGCCGCATGGGCCGTGCGATCATCTTCATCGACGAGATCGACTCGATCGGCCGCAAGCGTGGGGCCGGGCTCGGCGGCGGCCACGACGAGCGCGAGCAGACGCTCAACCAGATGCTCGCCGAGATGGACGGCTTCGAAACGTCCGAGGGCATCGTCATCATGGCGGCCACGAACCGACCCGACATCCTCGACCCGGCGCTGCTGCGTCCGGGCCGCTTCGACCGTCAGATCGTGGTGCCCGTGCCCGAGGCCGAGGAGCGCAAGGCGATCCTCGAGGTCCACAGCCGCGACAAGCGGATCGGTGCCGACGTCGACATGGACACGATGGCGAAAGCCACCGTCGGCATGGCCGGCGCCGACCTCGCCAACCTCGTCAACGAGGCGGCACTGGTCGCTGTTCGCCGCGGCTCGAAGGAGATCGAACGCATCGACTTCGAGAACGCACGTGACCGGGTGGTGCTCGGCGCACAGCGCGAGTCGGTGATCATGTCGGCCGAGGAGAAGAAGGCGACCGCCTACCACGAGGGTGGGCATGCGCTCCTGGCCACGGTGCTCCCGAACGGCGACCCGCTGCACAAGGTGACGATCCTGCCCCGCGGCATGGCGCTCGGCGTGACGTGGTCGCTTCCTCAGGAGCGCCACACGTATTCCAAGGAGTACTTCGAGGACACGATCTGCAAGGCGATGGGCGGCCGCGTGGCCGAGATCGTCGTGTTCGGTCACCTCAACTCGGGTGCGGCGAACGATCTCGAACAGGCCACCGGCATCGCCCGGCGAATGGTCCGTGAGTGGGGCATGTCCGACCGGGTGGGCCCGCAGGCGTGGAGTGGCCAGCAGGCCACGTTCCTCGGCGACGATCTCATGAGCACCGGCCGCGAATACTCCGAGGACACGGCACGGCTGCTCGACGAGGAGATCTCGAAACTGCTGACCCATCAGGAGCAGCGGGCCAAAGAGGTCATCACCCGTCACCGTCGGGGGCTCGAGCTGATCGCCGAGGCACTGCTCGAGCACGAGACGATCGACGGACCGACCGTCGCCCGCCTCATCCAGCAGGGGATGATCGAATCGGGCGAGAGCGCCCCCACCCTCGACGACATCGTCCTGCGCTGACCCCCCTCTTCGTGTGACCGATTCGGTCGCTCGGCGGTGGTCTCGGTCACGCAAACGTCGAGCCTGGTCCAGACGAGCGCAGTCGCTCTGCGCACGGCGGTCCAGGCGGAACCCTCATCCAGACCGGCCTCACACGATTCGATGTTCGGCCATGACCACGACGATCGGCCGACTCCGGATATCGCGACTCGTCACCTCGGCGGCGGTGCGTTCGCCGCAGGCCGCACCGCGGCCGGCATCACCGATTCGACGGCTTCCGGCCTCGTCGCATCGGGCCGAGGTCCAGCGGGTTCCGGCACTGAGTCCTCCGTGGACGAATCGTCGACCTGGCGTCGCAGTACGACTCGACGCAACCGGCTACGCCGCCGCGCTCGAGTCCGGTCGCCGTGACGGGCTCTTCGCCGATGATCTGCTGCACCGCCGGATCGTGGCGCTTCGCAGAGCGGCAGATACGGCGTCGGCCGAAGCTGGGGTCGGCGGGTGGGTGCGGGAGGGTGGGTCAGGTGGCGTGGTGGTTGCAGTCGCCGGGGGCCGAGCCGGGGTCGCGGAGGTCGGCGACGGCGGCCCAGAGATCGGTGGCGCTCATCGGCCCGAGGAAGCTGCGGCGGGTGACACCGTCGGCGTCGACGATCACCAGCGTCGGGACCGCGTCGATCTCATAGCGGTCGTGGAGAGCACGCTCGGCCGTGAACTCGATGTTCGCCACGGCCACCTCGTCACTCGCCAGCACCTCGGCTTTCGTCGCCACCTCGGCGCACTTGTCGCACACGTCGGAGGTGAACACGGCGACGAGCCAGGGCGCCTCGGGTCGGGGGAAGTCGTTCCGATCGAGTTGTTCGGGCACGTTGTACCGACGCTGCGTCGGGGCGTCGGGGACTCGGCGACGCTGGACGACGTAGGCGACGGCCGCAGCCACGACGACGATGGCCAGTGCGATCAAGAGCCGGGACACGGCGTCAGGCTAACGACACGAGCCGTGCCCTCATCCGGAGACGGGCAGCAGCCAGGAACCGGATCGTCCGGGCAGATCGTTGTTGCGCGGCAGCGACCGTTCGACGAACACCCGACTGGTCGACGAGACGATGAGTTCACGACCGAGCACGTCGGGATCGACGAGATCGAGCGTGATGATCGAACCGCTCGGGAGCGGAACTTCGCTGAGCGAGGGCACCACCGAGGGGCCGTCCGGGCCGATCACCGACACGGTCACCGTGGCTTCGACCTGATCGATGTTGTAGACGACGAGCGCCTGCTCGGTCGCCTCGGTCGGGCCGACGCCCATCCGCCACGTGTTGGCGACGAACCCGTCCGGTCGCGGCGGCGCCCCCATCACGACCGACGTCGCGATCGACCCCTCGCTCGGACGGGTCAGGACCCGCTCGACGACGATCGAGGGCTGCGCGAGCGTCGAAAAGACCGTCGCATGGCGTCCGTCGGGTAGATCGCGGGTCGGTTCGGCGAAATCGACGAAGCCATCGTCGCCCTCCTCGCCCTCGGGCGCCGGCGTGGTCTCGGCGACCTCGTCGGTCGACACGGTCTCGTCGCCCCGTCGGCGCCGTCGGCTGCGGCGGCCGAATCGGTGGGGTCGAACACGACCACGCGGAACGGTGGGACGAGGATCGGATCGCCTTCGTTCACGGCCGAGGCCGAGAGTGGAAGCCCGCCGAAGAACACCGTGACCTCGACCTCTTCGTCGGTCGGGTTGTAGATGCTGTACGTCTCGACCACGCCCTCGCCGACCTCGCCATCGGCGAACCACCACTGGTCGCGCAACTCGGGTGCGCCGAGCGACACGTCGTATCCGAAGCGACCGCCCCCGCGATACTCCTGGGCACGACCCACGACGAGACGCCCGGCGGTCGCCTCGACGGTCACTGCGATGATCGGCTCGTCTCGGGCGCCCAACTCGGCGATCGGGATGGTCTGCACCGACCGCGGCGGCACGATGAACCCGCGGAAGCGGTCCGGCTCCGACTGGCGGTTCTCGGTCGAGAACCGGAGATCGGCGACGACGGACTCGTCGAAGGGATTGGTGAGCACCAACGTCTCGACGCTGTTCTCGAGCGTGTATCCGTCGGCGACGTACCAGGTCGGCGACGTGTCGTTCGAGCAGGCCGCCACGGAGTCTCCGAGCGGATGGCGCGCCACTTGCTCGACGAACCCCGTCCCGCCTTCGATCTCGACGATCACGCTCGCGAAATCGGCGTCGGAGACCGCGTCGACGTCGATCCGCGTCTGCGACCAGGAGCCGACGGTGAACGATTCATCGGCGACGACACCGGCCTCGGTGAGCACCTGGTATCGACCGACGACCTGTGCGGCCTCGCCGTTCGAAACGACCACCTCACCACCGACACCCTCGCTCCCGTCGGTCGGAACACCCGGGCAATACCAGCTCCCGGTCAGGCTGCCCGACGCGCCGACCGCGGGCATCCAGGTGCCACCGGTCGCGGCGAAGAACGGAGGGGGCGGTGGCTGCGCATCGCGACCCACCACGACGAGACCGACGAGACCCAGCACGACCAGCACGATCGCGGGAAGGCTGCGACGGCTCATCGCTCGGGCTCCTGTTCGGGGACACCGTCGGCGACGGTGATCGGATCATCGACCTCGTCGCCCATCAGGTCGTCGACCCACGGCTGCTCGTCGATGGTGGCCTCGACGCGCTCGTCGGTCGGCTCCTCGACGAATCCCACGTCGACCGGCTCGTCGACGTCGGCTGCCGTCTCGCCTCGGACGACCTGGCCCGTCATGTCGAGTCCCGGGTCGAGGCCGACGGCCAGCGCGTCGTCGACCGGGGCGTCGTCGAGGGTGATCAGGGTCTCATCGGTCACGAGCGGTCCGCGACGACGAGCGAGCGGCACGCTGACCCGCGTCGCCGCGAAGAGCACGACGAACCACAGCAGTGCGAGCACCGCCAGGGCGACCGGACGCGAGCTCGGCGTGTCGTAGGACAGCGTTGCCACGCCGGCGACCTCGACGTCGAAGGCCGTCGTGATGCCGAAGGCCCGGCGTGGTTCGAGCTCGACGCCGTCGACGTCGAGCGTCCAGTTCTCGTCGAAGGGCACCGCGAGATGGACGACCCCGGGTGTCACCTGGGAAACCGCACCCGAGCGGGCATCGGCCCCCGAGAAGATCGCCGTCGCCTCCGAGAGATCGGCGCGCACCAGCGCCGCGTCGCCGGCCGTGCGGCTCGCCTCGGCGGTCGCTCCGGTGAGCAGCGAGTACGTCGGCAACCACGACGTGTTCTCGAAGAAGTCGAACGTCGGAATCGACACCGTGGACGCGATGTCGAGCTGTTCGTCGAAGGCGGCGACGAGCCCGGCCGGGAGTTCCATCGGATCGGTCGTGGTCGAGTTCACGCCGTCGAACTCGGGGATCACGATGTAGCGGATACCCAACGGCGCAAGCAGGCGACCGGCCCGCTGCGTCGATCCGTTGGCGATCTGGTCGAGTGCGCCGATGATCGTCTCGTCGCTGCGATCGGTCGGCGGCCACTGGTCGGCGACGTCCAGGTCGTCGTCGCTCATCACGGCGAACGACACACCGTCTCGATATTCGGTCGCCGGGATCGGGAGCAGCCGCGCATCGCCGATCAACAACACGTTGTAGTCGGCCGGACCATCTTCGGGAACCGACGGCAGCTGCGCTTCGACGAGCCCGGCGAGCGGCGCCGACGGCGCGTCCCAGTCCCCCGGCGCGGCGGCGAGCACACCGGGCACCACACCGACGATCACGGCGATCGTCGCCGCGAGACCGAGCGGTTGACGCCAGCCGAACGAGCCGCCGCGCACGTCGAGATCGAACGCCGCCACCGCTGCGGCCGCGGCGATGGCCAGCCCGAGGGCAACCGGGACGAGGAGCAGTCCGGCGGCCGGCGCCGCGACCGGCAGACGATCCTGGTCGCCGAACACGGCGATCGCACCGAACCCGACGACGAGCACACCGGCGCGTACCGCCCAGGTCAGGCGCCAGGCCCGGGCGAGGAGCAGCGCCGCCAGGACCGGGAGATACAGCGCCAGGGACAGCGAGACGAAGTCGGTGGGTCCGATCTCGAACGATGCCAGAGCGCGCAGACCCCGGCCCGGGCTGCCGATCGCGGGCGGACCGACGATCGCGTCCCAGCTCCACGAGGTGATCCACGGGATGCTCAGCAGTCCAGCGATGAGCGTTCCCACCGCGGTGACGCCCAGGTAGCGGATCCCGGTTCTCCACGGGGCGAGGGCGAGGAAGGTCCCCACCGACAACAGCACGCCGACGATGACGGCGATGACCAGCACGACCGGCTCGAAGGTGGTCGCAAGCGCCACCACGATGGCGAACTGCATGGTGCGTCGGATTCGCTCCGGCCACGACAACGTGACCAGTCCGTCGGCGACGTCCGTGTGCGCCGTTCGGGGATCGGCGGTCTCGACGCCGACCGCACGTCGCAGCGTGTGCACGATCCACGGCACCGCAGCGAAGGTGATCAGCACGTCGAGCGATCCGGTTCCGAACGCACCGCTGACGAGCGGCGAGGCCGCATAGACGACCAGCGCAGCGATCCGCGCCCGAGTCGACGGGAACACCGTCGCGAGCTTCCACAGCCCGATCAGGCCGACGACCACCAGCCCGACGATGAAGAGCGTGTGCAGGAGGCCCATCCGGAACAGCGTCGTCACCGACAGCACCGAGATCGTCGCCATGCCGGTCGGGTTGGGTGACGTCGCACCGGTGCCCGTGGGGTTCCACCCGTTCGCGAACCGGCCGAACAGATCGCCGGGGCTCTCCGGGAACGGATAGAACTGGCCGACCGAGGGCACGCCATTGGTCAGGAAACTGCGGCTGCCGACGCCCAGCAGGACGAGGACCACGATCCACGCGATCGCCGGTGCCGTCGTGCTCTCCTTCCAGCGCCGGACGTTGGTTCCCGAGCCGACGTAGGTCGCGGTGTCTCGCGTCCGGAGGAACGAGCTGAGGCGAGCACTGCCGCGCTGTTGGAGTCCGAGGACTTCGCGCTCGGGGACCAGGCGCACGGCTGCGACGGCTCGCCGCCGGGCGACGATGGACGGCACGCGTGGCACCAGGCCGACGAGAGCGGCGAGCGATGCGAACCCCTGCTTGAACCGCCCGGTGAACACGCCGACGACGAGCTCGGCGAAGGTGAGCAGGATCAACTCGAGGATGCGCCCCGGCAGGCGTGCCGCGCCGGTCATCGTGGCGACGGTCCGCAGACGATGGCGGGCCGCGACGCGAATCTCGTTCAGGTCAGGGCGTCGCTCGGCGAGGTGGCCGAGGTGGCGAACGCGGGCGCTCGGCGCGACCACGACGCGGGCGCCGCTGTGATGCACGCGCCAGCAGAACTCGATGTCCTCGCCGTACAGGTCGATCGCGCCATCGAACCCGCCGAGTTCACGGAACAGGTCGGCGCGGACCAGCAGACACGCCGTGGGGAGCACGAAGACGTCGCGGACACCGTCGTGCTGTTCCTGGTCGACCTCGCCGGCTTCGATCGGTTGGTCGACCACGCCGAAACGGTCGAGGCCGAGTCCGACGCTCTGGAGCACGCCGGGGTCGTCCCACTCGACCAGTTTCGGCCCGACGGCGCCGGCGTTCGAGCGGTACAGCTCTTCGACCAGCAGGCGCACCGCGTCGGGATCCGGCGCGATGTCGTCGTGGCAGAACAGGAAGAAGCCGTTCTGCCCTTCGACGAGTCGGCTGACCTCGTTGGCGGCGCCGGCGAAACCCGGATTGGCACCGAGCGAACGCACGAACGCGTTCGACAGGCGTGACGTGATCGACGTCTCGATCGTCTCGAACGGGACCGCCGTGTCCGCTGCGCCGTCGGTGACCAGGAACAGGAAGCGCAGATTGGGATAGTCCTGTGCCGCGAGCGCGTCGAGTGTCGCGTCGAACCAGTCGCCCGGTTCGTGAACGACCACGACGGCGACGACCGGCGGTGCACTGTGAGTCTCCGATTCCACGACGTGCCGAGGCTAGCGGCGCGTCCGTCCGCGATCGGGTCACTGCGCGAACCCATGTCGTCGCCTGTGTCACGCCCCCGTCACCCCGTGCGTCGAGGTGCCCACAGCGCACAGGCTCCGGCTTGGTATCCTGCCGCGATGGCCACGTTCCCGTCGGTGGATCTCACCAACTTCGACCTGGCACCGGCCGCAAAGACCCTGCGTGACACGAGCAACGCCGTCACCTCGACCGCCGCCACGGTCGTTGCCGAGGTGACCTACACCGCGGTCGGCCTGGGACTGCTCACGTACCAGCGCATTCAGGTGCGGCGGCGCGAAATCGAGCGGGAACTGCGCCGTTGACCGGCCACTCCCAGCCGGTAGATCCTCTCGTGCCGACTGACGCCGATCCCGTTCTGCCCGGCGACACGCCTCGCGGCGGGGCGAAGATGCCGGTTCCGGACGGCACGATCCCCGTCGCGATCGCGCTGCTGATCGCCGGCATCGCCACCTTTGCGTTCTTCCGCATCGGCACGGTTGCCGTCGGCGGCGAGGAGGAGTTCGCGCCGATCGTTGCGCTGTGGTTCGCGACGTTTGCGTTGACGCCGGGTTTCTTCCTCCCCCTCGAGCAGGAACTCGGCCGGGCGCTCGCGCACCGGCGTGCCACGCACGACGGCTCCGCCCCCGTCGTCCGCAAGGTCGGCCGCCTCAGCGCCGGCCTCGTCTCCGTGATCGTCATCGCGATTCTGGCGGCGAGCCCCCTCCTCGCGAGCGCATACTTCGACGGCGACTGGCTGATGGTGGCGGCACTCATCGCCACATTCGTCGCATTCGCCCCCGCGCATCTCGCTCGCGGCATCTGCTCGGGAAGCGGACGGTTCCGGGAGTATGCGTTGATCATGGGCTCGGACGGAGTGATCCGGATCGTGCTGACCGTGCTCCTGGCCGCGATCGGGATCAAGGCCGTCGGTGTCTACGGGTTCGTCATCGCCGTCTCCCCGCTGTTCGCGGTGGCCTATGTCTGGCGGCGCGGTGCGCTGAGGCCGTTCCCACGGTACGCAACTGCGAACGGCGCCGAAGCAACCGACAGCGGCAGCGGCAGCGTGGCGTTCGCCCCCGACCCGAACCGCGAGGTGCTCGACGAGGGATCGCCTGCCGAGTGGAACGAGGTCACACCGAACCTCGGGTGGCTGCTGCTCGGATCCGTCTTCGCAGCGGCGCTGCTGAACGCCGGCCCGATCACTGCCACGCTGTTGGCGAACGACAACGAGGGTGAGTTCGTCACCCGATTCTCGTTCGCCGTGCTGCTCGCCCGGATCCCACTGTTCCTGTTCCAAGCGGTCCAGGCGGCGCTGCTGCCCGGTCTCAGCCGGCTCGCCGCACGCGGGGAGCTCGTCGAGTTCCGGGCCGGTCTGCTCCGGCTGGCCTACCTGGTCATCGCCGTCGGGGTCGTGGGAACCGTGGGAGCCTTCATCCTCGGGCCGTTTGCTGCCGACGTCGTCTACGAGGTCGAGCTGAGCGGGCGGACGCTCGCGATTCTGGCGCTCGCCAGCAGCTTCTACATGCTGGCGTTGGCCCTGGCTCAAGCGGTGATCGCACTGAAAGGACACGCATTCGTGTCGCTGGGGTGGGGAATCGGCGTCGTGACCTTCGTGCTCGTGACGTGGCTGTCCAGCGACGAGCTGTTCCGGCGGATCGAATTCGGGCTGCTGTTCTCGTCGATCGCCGCGCTGCTGGCGTTCGCCGTGGCGCTCCGGTCACGCCTCGCCTCCGGTGTCGTGCCCGACCAGGGGTCGGTCATCGAAGCGACGACGCCGCTCGAATAGCCGGGTCGGATCGCCGGGTGTCAGCGCCGTTGTCAGCGGGCCTTGGTGGCTTCGATGGCGAGGTCGTTCTCGACCATCATGTTGATCAAGGTCGCGAAGTCGACCTCGGGCTTCCAGCCCAGCTTGTCCATTGCCTTGGACGGATCACCGATCAACAGATCGACCTCGGCGGGCCGGTAGAACTTCGGATCCTGGCGCACGTACGGCCGCCAGTCGTCGATCCCCACCGCGGCGAACGACAACTCGACCAACTCCTCGACCGAGTGCGTCTCACCCGTCGCCAACACGTAGTCGTCGGGCTGATCCTGCTGCAGCATCATCCACATGCCCTTGACGTAGTCGCCGGCATAGCCCCAGTCACGCTTCGCATCCAACGTGCCCATCACCAACTCGTGCTGCAGCCCGAGCTTGATCCGCGCCGCCGCGTTCGTCACCTTGCGGGTCACGAACTCGATCCCGCGCCGCGGGCCCTCGTGATTGAACAAGATCCCCGAACACGCGAACAGGTCATAGGACTCGCGATAGTTCACCACGATGTCATGGCCGAACACCTTCGCACACCCGTACGGCGAACGCGGATGGAACGGCGTCAACTCCGTCTGCGGGGTCTCACGCACCTTGCCGAACATCTCCGACGACGACGCCTGATAGAAGCGGATCGGATTGTTCTGCGCCCCACCCACCATCCGGATCGCCTCCAACATCCGCAACACACCCAACCCGGTGATGTTCGCCGTCAACTCCGCCTGCGAGAACGACAACGCCACGAAACTGATCGCACCCAGGTTGTACACCTCGTCGGGCTGCGCCAACTGCAACGCCGCCACCAACGACGGCAGATCCGCCAGATCCCCCGGCACCAACTCCAAGAACGGCAACTCCTCCTGCAGCTTCGTCGCCCGCGGGTTGTTCTGCCCCTTCACCATCCCGTACACGTCATAGCCCTTGTCGTGCAGGAACTGCGCGAGATGAAACCCGTCTTGTCCGGTGATCCCGGTGATGAACGCACGTGGCATGGCGAGCGAGTCTACGAGCGGCGACGTCCGACCCACGTGCCCCCGCCGTCGACCCCATCGCTACGCTGCGGGCAATGTCACACGAGCGGTTGCAGGTGGCGATCGACGCCGGCCCGCTCCACGGCCCACGTACCGGGGTCGGCAACGCGGTCGCATGGACGATCGATGCGTTGCGGCGTCATCACACCGTCAACCCCGAACTCGGACCCGCCGGCGAACCTGAATCGGACACCGTCATCGAGCTGCGGCCCTACGTGACGTCTGCCCGAGCCGAGCTCCATCGCGGTGAGCGGCGGCTCCCGATCCCGGCGACGATCGCCCACCGCGTGTGGGCACGGGTGTCCGTCCCACGGATGGACCGCTGGCTCGGTCGACCCGACGTGGTGCACGGAACGAACTACGTCGTCCCGCCGACGCAGGCGCCGCGGCTCGTCAGCGTCTACGACTGCTGGTTCCTCGACCATCCCGACGATGCCCATCCCGACGTTGCCCGCGCCGGCGCCGTGCTCCGACGGGCCGTCGACGACGGGGCGGAGGTGGTCACCTCGTCCTCGGCGACGACCGAGCGCGTGCGCGAGCTGTTCGAGGGGGCCCAGGTCACCACCGTCCACCTCGGCCCGCCCCCCGAAGACCGAGCCGAGCGACGAACGGTCCCCGCGCTCGGCGATCCCGAGGCGCCGTTCGTACTGGCGTTGGGAACCGTGGAGCGTCGGAAGAACCTGACGACGCTCGTCGGCGCGTTCGCGCGGCTGGCGGCTGAGCACCGGACGATTCAGCTGCGCATCGCCGGGCGCGACGGGAACGACTCGGCGGCGCTCGAGTCCGCGCTCGACCGGCTCCGCCCGGACGTACGGGTTCGGGTGGTGCGCCACGCGACGGTCGACGAGCCGGTGAAGCGCTGGCTGCTCGACCATGCCGCCGTGCTCGCGTATCCCTCGCTCGACGAAGGATTCGGTTTCCCGATCCTCGAGGCCCAGCGCGCCGGGACACCGGTCGTGGCGAGTTCGGCCGGATCGATCCCCGAAGTCGCGGGCGCCGGTGCGCTGCTCAGCCTGCCGCTCGACCAGGACGCGCTCGCCGCCAACCTGTTCTGGGCGATCGACAGCCCGAGCCGGCGCGCCGAGTTGATCGAACGCGGCCGAGCCAACGTCGAACGGTTCTCGTGGGAACGAACCGCTGAAGAGTTGACCGCCATCTATCTCCGACTCGGTCGGGAGGCCTGACGTGAGCACCCATTCACACTCCGATGCACAGACCCGGCCGCACCGCCGGCCGACCGGATCGCCGTCATCTCCGGCGGCGTCGGCGCGGCCCGCTTCCTCAGCGGATTGATCGACGCCGTCGACCCGGGTCGGATCACCGCAGTGGTCAACACCGGCGACGACACGGTGCTCCACGGGCTGTCGATCTCTCCCGATCTCGACACCATCACCTACACCCTCGCGGGGGCGATCGATCCCGAACGCGGCTGGGGACTCGTCGACGAGACGTGGCGGGCGATGGAGGCATTGGGCCGGTACGCGGCCGTCCGACCCGCAGGGTCGACGGCGGCACCACAGTGGTTCAACCTCGGCGACCAGGATCTCGCAACCCACTTCTATCGCACGGCTCGGCTCGCCGAAGGGGCAACGCTGACCGAGGTCACCGACGAGATCCGTCACGCATGGCAGCTCCCCGTTCGGTTGGTCCCGATGTCCGATCAGCGGCGGTCGACGATCGTGTCGGTGACCGAGGATCCCGATGCCGACGGTGCGGCGCGCGACGTGTCGTTCCAGGACTACTTCGTGCGGCTCCGCCACTCGGTTCCCGTGGCCGGTGTCCGTTTCGACGGCGACGCCCAGCTCGCGCCGGCGGCGGCCGCTGCCCTCACCGACGCTGCCCGCATCGTGATCGCACCGTCGAATCCCCTCGTCTCGATCGGTCCGCTCCGCTCACTCGACGGCGTCGACGACACGCTCGCGGCCCGACGCGATCGTGTGGTCGCAGTGTCGCCGATCGTCGGCGGGCGAGGCGCTCAAGGGCCCCGCGGACCGCATGCTGCGCGAGCTCGGACACGAACCGAGCGTCGTCGGCGTGGCCCGGATGTACGCCTCGATCGCCTCGGTGCTCGTGATCGACCCGCTCGATGCCCACCTGAGCGACGCGGTCGAAGCGGCGGGCATGCGCTGCGTCGTCACCCCCTCGGTGATGTCGACGCCGCAGATCGCCCGAGAGCTCGCGGTCACGCACGCTCGCCTCGGTGGACGGTTACTGACGGGTCCGGGCCAGCCCGTCGCCCAGCGGGGTCCACGGCGACCATCCGAGATGGATGCGCGCCCGCACGGGCGAGACCGCGAACCGCGGGAGATCGTCCGGACGCGCCGGGGCGAGGGCCGGTGATGCCCCGGCACCACCGCCGATCTCGCGCCAGAGATCGCGCAGCGTGGTCTGGACACCGGTCCCGACGTTGATCACGAGACCGCTCCCCCGCTCCCCCGCACGAACCAGCGCATCGACGACGTCGTCGATGAACACGAAGTCGCGTGTCTGGCGCCCGTCGCCTTCGAACGACGGCGGGACGGCGCCGTGTTGCGCGGCGAGGAACGCCGCCACGACCCCGCCGGCCGCGGGCTGACGAGGGCCGTACACCGACGCGAGCGCGAGGGCGGTGAACTCGATCATGTCACGCTCGCGGTAGGTCGACATCAGATCGACGACGGCCCGAGCGACGACCCCACGGACACCGCGGGGCGTGATGTCACCCTCTTTGACGGGGAGCGCAGCAGCGGCAGGCTGGCCGTGCAACGCCGAGGCGGGCATCGCGGTCACGACCTTCGACACGCCGTGCCGGCGCGCCGCCTCCATCGTCGCGAGGGCGGCGTCGAACCCGCGTCCCTGTGCCCGCGGCGAGCGATCCGCCCGGGGGAACAGCGCGAGCTGGTAGACGAGCTCCGGCCGGCGCATGCCGAACAACGAATCGGCCTCCGACGACGATGCGTCGATGTGATGGATCTTCAGCGAGCCGCCGGTCGGCGCAGCACCGGCTGTGCGGGCATCGGCGAGGTTGGCGAGCGAGCCGGTCGAGAGATCGTCGATCACGTCGACGTCGTGCTCCTCGGCCAGGAGTCGATCGACGAGGTGGGACCCGATGAATCCCGCTCCACCGATCACCGCGATTCTCATGGCTGCAGGCTAGGAGCGCCGCGCGGGTGCCGGGTCACTCCGGTCGACGGCACTGTGTCGAACGCGACGTGGTCTCCGGCGGCGACGACGCCGTCCGCGCCGATCATCGCTTCGATCACGGTCGCATCGGCCTCGACGCGTCCCATCACGAGCGACGACTCGACCTGTGCGCGGGCGCCGATGAAGGCTCCCGGCAGCACGACGGTGTCGACCACCGTGGACCCCGCCTCGATCACCGCGCCGGAGCCGACGATCGTGTTCATCACGGTGGCACCCGGGTCCACGAAGGCGTCCGGTGCGATCGCCTCGCAGGAATCGTGGAGTCGATCGTCGCCCAGGAGATCGAGGTTGGCCGCCCGGTACAGATCCGGGACGCCGGCGTCGATCCAGTAGTCGTCGGTCGCCAACCCGTGCACGGTGCCGGCCGCCACGAGCTGCGGGAACGTGTCGCGCTCGATCGACACACGAGAGCCGGGAGCGATCAGGTCGAGCACACTCGGCTCGAACACGTAGGTCCCGGCGTTGATCAAGTTGCTCGGCTCGGTGCCCGGTGCGGGCTTCTCGACGAACTGCGCGATGCGCCCGGCACCGTCGCGTGCGTCGACGAGCTCCACGACCCCGAACGCCGATGGATCGGCCACACCGATCAGATGGATCGTGGCCTCGGCGCCCGCCGTGCGGTGCGCATCGACCAGGGCGGCCACGTCGAGGTCGGTCATCACGTCGCCGTTCGCAACGACGAATGTGGAGTCGATCCCGGCCGCGTCGGCTGCGAATCGGATCGCCCCACCCGTGTCGAGCGGTTCGGGCTCGACCGCGTAGGTGAGCCGAACGTCGCCGCACCGGCCGTCGGGAAAGGCCTCGACGAACGGTTCGGGCTTGAAGCCGAGCGCGAGGACGACGTCGGTGACTCCACCGCGGGCGAGACGCCGGATCAGCCGCTCGATCATCGGCACGTGACCGATGGGCAGCATCGGCTTGGGGATCTGTTCGGTCAGTGGGCGCAGCCGGGTTCCGAAGCCGCCGACCAGGACGACGGCGTGCATCAGCTCTCGGCTTCGTCGGCGGGCGCCTCGGTCGTGACCGGATCAGCAGGCTCGTCGGAGCCGTTCTCTTCCTCACGCTCGACGGCGGGGCCCACGTCTTCCTGATCGATCTCGTCGGTGCCGACGGTCACGTCGCCGTCGGTGTCGACCTCGACGCCCGGGAAGAGCTGATCGGTGCCGAGCTGGCCGCTGTCGTTGAGCGCATCCTCTTCGAAGTCTTCGATCCACGGCGGCTTGCCGACGTCGGTGCCGTCGGGGACGAATGCGATGACGACGGCCATTGCGTCCTTGTCGAGCCGGATGTCGTTGAATCCGGCGATGAACGTCGTGCCGTCGCCGGTGTCGCTGATGTTGTCCCAGCGCACGACCTGCAAGCGCCCGGTTTCGGTCTCACCGTCGATGGTGCACTCGGTTTCGCCGGACTCGAAACGCCCGTCCTCCTGGAACTCCGCCGGCAACTGGGCGCGCTGGTCCTCGGGGAACTGCAGGACGTCGTCGCTGAGGTCGACGTCGTACACGTTGAGGAAGACGCCGAGCTGCGCCCGGCGATCCGACGGAGGCCGACGAGAACGGGTGCCAGTGGATCAACCCGTCGTCGTGGCTGTGGATCCCGGTGCGGGCGTACTCGACGTTGGTCGGGCGACCGTTGGCGTCCTGTGCCTCGCCGTCGCCGACGAGCTGGACCCACGTGTCGCAGATGAGGAAGCCGTAGGTGTGGTGCCAGTGGTCGTCGATCGTCGGGGCCGACGCGTCGGCGGCCGGCCGAGACTGCCGGGCGTAGATGACGAGCGCCGTGCCGAGCACGACGACGAGCGCGACGACCAGGGGAAACAGCGTGCCGCCCTGGAAACGAACCTTTTGGCCCTTGCCCTTCTGGGCGAGCCGTGCGGCCTTCTTGGTGGATGACGAGGAGGTTGCCACGACGTGCCAGGCTAGCGGTCGGTCGTCGACTTGGGGCCGCGCCGCCGCCGTCGCCGACGCTGCGGGCTCAGCGGTGTCGGAGGCGCTCGATCAGGGTGTCGTACGCCGCGCCGACCGCCGCCGGCGATGCGTTGTCCACCGCCCAGCGCCGACCGTCCTGCCCCATCGCCGCTGCTCGCCCGGGGTCCGCGAGCAGCTCCCGCAGGCCTGCGACGAATGCGTCCGGGTCGTCGGGTGGCACGGCGAGCCCTCCCCCGGACTCCTCCAGAATGCGCGGGACCGCGGTGTCGGGGTCGATGGCGGCCAGCACCGGGCGGCCCGCCGCCATGATCGAGTAGGTCTTCGACGGCACCGACACCCGGGCGAGGCCCGACTTGAGCGGCACGACGTGGATGTCGCCGGTGGCGAGCAGCTCCGAGAGTCGTTCCGATGCGATGTAGCCGCGGAACACGACGTTGGGCAGCCCGGCTGCGGCCGCTTGGAGCGAGGCACGGGCGGCGCCGTCGCCGTTGATCAGGAACATCACGTCGGGGAGCGCTCGGGCGGCAGCCAGCACGAGGTCGAGGGACTGGGAGAACCCGACGTTGCCGCCGTACAGCACGACCGGGCCGTCGCCGAGTCCGCACTCCGCTCGATAGCCGGTGAGGCGGTCGGCCGGAACGATCGCCTCGGTGTCGACGAAGTTCGGGATCTCGTGGACCCGGGCATGCATCGCCTCGGGCAGCTTCGCCCGGACGTTGTCGGCGAGGTCGCTCGACAGCACGGTCACCGCATCGGCACTGCGGTAACTGATCCGCTCGAACCAGCGGGCGGCCGCGATGACCCGTCGGTTGGTGATCGCCCCGGTCTCGATCGCGGCATCGGGGAAGACGTCCTGGATGTTGAACACCAGCGGTGCACGTCGCAGCGTGGCGACGAGTCGCCCGGTGAGCCCGAGCGTCAGCGGCGGCGACATGGCGATCACGGCGTCGGCGCGCCGGAACCAGCCGCCCGTCCGCAGCCCCTGGAGCCCGGCGAGGACGGAGTAGCCGACGAAGCCGAGCGCGCGGCGGACCAGGTTCGACTTGTCGTCGCCCGGAAACGGATGCACCCGCGTGATCGACCCCCAGGGCGTCGTCTCACGCCGGACCCATCGACCGGTCCACCCCGGTTCGATCGAGTGCGTGCGATACCAGGGCAATGCCGTGACGACGTGGACGTCGTGTCCGAGCGCAACGAGTTCGTCGACGATGCGCGTCATCACGGTGCCCGTCGGGGCGTTGTCGGGCAGGAAGTGCGGACACAGCACGACGATCCCGACCGACCTCGCGGCACGCCGATCGCTCACGACGACCCGCTCACGACGACGCGAGGCGAGACGGTAGGCGGCGGCGAGCCCCTCGCCGGACTTCACCGCAGTGAAGTTCGCCGCCCGGCGCCGTCCGTCTCGGCGCATGTTGTCGCGCTCAGCGGCGACTCGGTCGAGCGCATCGGCCCACGCATCTCGATCGAGGGGCAGCACGAGCCCCGCATCGGCGACGACCTCGGCGAGTGCCTCCTGGTCCGAACAGATCACCGGGGTACCCAGCGCCATCGCCTCGACGACCGGCGCACCGAATCCCTCGTATTCGCTCGGGAAGACCAACGCGTCCGCGAGTCGGATCAAGCCGTCGCGGTCGTCGTCGTCGACCCGCCCCGTCCGCACGACCCGGCGGGCCAGTCCGAGGCGTTCGATCTGACGTGTCACCTCAGCGTCGGCCGAACCCGGACCACCCATCAGGACCAACCGCAGGTCGGGATCGTCCCAGTGCTCGGCCATGACGTCCAGGACGAACGCGTGACCCTTGTGGGGATGGGTGATCGCGGGGAGCACGAGGACGCGGCCGGCGCCGAGCCCGTAGTCGCGGCGGAGTTCGAACTCCGAACGGGCCCGCACGCCGATGTCGGGTTCGACACCGTGGGCGACGACGACCACGCGTGCCGGATCCACGCCGAAGCGGTCGATCACCGTGCCGCGGACGTACTCGGTCGGCACGGCGATCACGTCGGCGCGGGCGACCGAGCGCGGCATCATCGTGCGCAGGTAGCGCAGCTTGGAGGCACTGATGTAGTCGGGGAAGGTCTCGTACTGCAGGTCGTGGATCGTCAGCACGACCGGTCCGCCGCCGAATCGCGGGGCGGTGCCGCCGCCGTGGTGGACGAGATCGGCCGTCTTCGTGCGGCGTGCGAGCCATGTGTGCTCGGTCAGGACTCGCCGCTTGCGGTCCTCGCCGGTGATGCTCGCGGTGACCATCGGGAACAGCTCCGCCAACTCGGGGTGGGCGTCGACGAACGACGGCAGACAGTAGATCGTCGGCACGAACCCCGCCGGTTGGGACGCCAGTCCGAGCAACTGACGGACCAGGTACTGCTCGGAGCCACCGACCTTGTTCGGCACGCACCAGAGCAGGTTCACCGCGACGTCGATCGCCGACACGTTGTCGACGTCGAAGGTGACGCCGAGATCGGGGACGGGACCTGCGCTCATGAGCACAGCTCACGGTAGACGGCGAGGGTCGCTGCGGCCGACCGGTTCCACGACATCTCCCCGGCGCGTCGCCGCGACGGCGCGGCGAGCTCCGTCGGATCGATCGAGGGCCTCGGCGAGACCGCGTGCGATGTCGTCGATGTCGAACGGGTCGACGAGCACTGCGGCCCCGCCGGCCACCTCCTCGGTCGAGGTCCCCCTGCTCGTGACGACGGCGGTGCCCTGCGCCATCGCCTCGGCGACCGGCAGGCCGAAGCCCTCGCGCTCGCTCGGGTAGGCGAACACGCGGGCGGCGGCGTACAGCCCCCGCAGGTCGGCGGCGGAGACCGCGCCGAGGAACCGAACGTCGACCGTGGCCGTGCCGATGTCGCGTTCGATCTCGTCACGCACCTCGCCCCACTCGCCGGCGCCCGCCACGACGAGCGGGAGGCCGCGTCCGCGCTCGGTCGAGTCGGCCCATCGATGCGACGAGACGGCGCAGGTTCTTGCGTGGCTCGAGCGTCCCGACGAAGAGCACGAACTCGTCGGGGAGGTCATGGCGGCGTCGGGCGTCGTCGATTTCGCGAGCGGTCGCCGGTGCGGCGTCGACGCCGAGCGGCACGAGCCGGAGGCGCCGGTCGTCGAAGCCGTTCGCTCGACAGTCCTGCATGGTCGCCTCGCTGGGGCACAGGACTCGGTCGGCTCGCTTGCGGGCGATGTCGAGGCTGCGGGTCATCAGCTTGGCGCCGTGCTTGGTGAACTTCTCGGGCGTGTGCAGGAATGCGAGGTCGTGGACCGTCACGACCAGCGGCACCGATGTCGCGCACGGGATCAGCCCGGTGGCATGCGCGACGTCGACGGCCCCGACCACCGATTCGACCTTCGGCCAGTTCAGGCGCGTCCAGGTCTCGTAGAGCAGCGCCCGCGACAGCGGCAACATCGCAACGGCCCCCTCCGGTCGAAAGATCGGGTCGGGTGGGGCCGGGTGCTTCCCGGCGACGAACCGGAGGTCGACCTCGGCGGCGAGGTCCGGATCCTGGCGCAGCTCGCGTGCGATCCGCAGCGCCGCGATCGCCGTGCCACCGGGCGCGTCGTGCCAGCACTGTTCGACCGTGTATGCCACGCGGATCGCCGTTGAGCCCACCGGGACGAGTCTGGCAGCTGCCGACCGTTCGCGGGGCGACTCAGATGACGCCCGGCCGCACGAGCGGGGGCCGCATAGGCCTCGGCCAGGGTTTCGACCGTCTCGTGGGCGTTGAGACCGCTCGGATTCGGGACGATCCACAACCGGCTGCCCTCGAAGCCGGCCGGGTGTTCACCCATCACGGCCTTCGGCTCCGCGAACGCCGTCCGGTACGCGGTGACGCCGGCGACGGCGACGACCGCGGCCGGTGGAGCCGGACGAACGCGCGAAGCGTCTCACCGCCGGCGACCAGTTCGGCCTTGGACAGCTCCGACGCCTTGGCCGTGGCCCGGTGGGCAACGTTCGTGATCCCGATCCCCCGATCGAGCAGGTGTCGCCGGTCCTCGTCGGACATGCCGACGCCGCGATCGATCTCGCGGTCGATGATCCCGGCCCGCAGCAGCGCCGGATAGAACCGGTTGCCGGGGTACGCGAAGTGGGTTCGGGTCGCCGCGGTCCACAGCCCGGGGTTGATCCCGACGAACAGCAGGCGCAGGTCGGGGCCGACGAGGTCGTCGACCGTGGCGCCGATGAAGCCCTCCAGTTCGGCTCGTGTGAACCCCATCGCCGTCAGCCGCGCCCGTCAGGACCCGGCCAGCCGGGCGACCAACTCGGCCAGCGGTTCGCGGAAATCGCGGCAGCGGAGGACGTCCGTCGGCCGCCCAGCGTGCGTTGTCGAGCACGCTGTTCGCCGGACGAGGCGCCGGGCGGGGCGGGTCCAGCTGGGCGGTCGAGATCGGGCTGACGAGGTCGGGGTCGTCCCCCGAGGCCTTCAGGATCTCCCGGACGAACTCGTACCACGAGACCGGCCCGCCGTTGGTGAGATGGAAGACACCGCCGGGTCGCTCGACGGCGAGGGCACGCAACACCGGTGCGAGGTCGGCGGTGAACGTCGGACAGCCGCGCTGGTCGTCGACGAAGGACATCGGGTTGCCGGTGACCGCCAGCCGGCGCACCAGCTTGACCATGTTGTTGCCGTGCTCACCGCACACCCACGACGTGCGCACGATCGTCACGTTCTCGCCGAGGACGTCGAGCGCGGCCTGCTCGCCCGCAAGCTTCGACCGGCCGTAGACGGACTGCGGGTTGGTCGGATCGTCTTCTCGATAGGGGCGATCGAGCGTCCCGTCGAACACGTAGTCGGTGGAGATGTGCACGAGGTGTGCGTCCGCGTCTCGGCACGCGGCAGCCAGCACACGGACGCCGTGTTCGTTGACGTCGAACGCAGCGTCGACCTCGGTCTCGCAACGATCCACCGCCGTGAACGCGGCACCGTTGACGACCGCATCCAGGCGCGCCGCAGCGACGACACGGTCGACGTCGTCCTGGTTCGTGATGTCGAGCTGCGCGCGGTCGACAGCGACCACCTCGTCGCCGGCTGCGCGCAGATGGGCGACGACATCGGTCCCGAGCTGGCCCGCGGCTCCGGTGACCAGCACCCTCACAGGCCGGCACGCTCCTTCAGCGGCTCCCACCACTCGCGGTTGGTCCGATACCACTCGACCGTGGCGGCGAGGTTCTCGTCGAAGCTGCGCGACAGCGTCCAGCCGAGTTCGGTGATCTTCGAGATGTCGACCGAGTAGCGGCGGTCATGGCCCTTGCGATCCTCGACGGGTCGGATGAACGACTCGTCGCGGCCACAGAGCTCGATCAGCCGATGCGTGAGCTCGACGTTCGTCAGTTCGTTGCCGGCGCCGATGTTGTAGATCTCACCCGGCACCCCCTGCTCGAGGACGAGGTGCGCGGCGATGTTGTGGTCCTCGACGTGGATCCAGTCGCGGATGTTCATCCCGTCGCCGTACAGCGGCACCTGGATGCCCGTCGATCAGGTTCGTCGTGAAGAGCGGAATCATCTTCTCGGGGAACTGGTACGGCCCGTAGTTGTTCGAGCAGCGGGTCACCACGACCGGGAGGTCGTAGGTGACGTGGTAGCTCAACGCGATCAGATCCGAGCCGGCCTTGGCCGCCGAATACGGCGAACGCGGGTCGAGCGGATCGCTCTCCAGCGAGGACCCTGTCCTCGACCGAGCCGTAGACCTCGTCGGTCGAGATGTGGAGGAACTTGCCGACACCGACCTGATTCGCCACGTCGCACAGCACGTTCGTCCCGACGCAGTTCGTCCGCACGAAGGCCGAGCCGTCGGCGATCGATCGATCGACGTGGGTCTCGGCTGCGAAGTGCACCACGGCGTCGTGACCGTCCATCGCACGCGCGACGTCGTCGACATCGCAGATGTCGGCGTGGACGAACTCACAACGGGCGTCGTCGAGCACGTCGCGGATCGACGCCAGGTTCCCCGCATAGGTCAGGGCGTCGTAGATCGTCACCTCGTGGTCGGTCGTTGCGAGGACGTGACGGACGTAGTTCGACCCGATGAATCCGGCGGCGCCGGTCACGAACAGTCTCACGATGGGGTCCTTTCTGGTTGCTCGAACGTCCCGGCGCTCAGTCGAACAGGTCGGGCTGGTCGGCGAGCACGCGGGGCGGCGAGTCGCGGTCGGACAGTGTCGGCGTCCGCCCGTCGAGCGCCCACGGAATCGCGAGCGTCGGGTCGTCCCAGCGGACCGAGCGTTCGCTCTCCGGCGAGTACGCGGCGGTGACCTTGTAGCCGACCTGCGTGTTCGGTGTCGAGCGTGCAGAAGGCGTGGCCGAAGCCGGCCGGCACGAGGAGCTGGTTGCCCGCCTCGGCGGTCAACGTCACCTGGACGTGCTCGCCGAACGTCGGCGACGACCGGCGCAGGTCGACGGCCACGTCGAGCACGGCCCCGCGGATCACGCGCACCAGCTTGACCTGGACGAACGGCTCGAGTTGGTAGTGGATCCCGCGTAGCGTGCCGGGGGTCGCCGAGAACGACTCGTTGTCCTGCACGAAGTCGAGGTCGACGCCATTCGCCTCGAAGACGTCGCGCCGGTACAGCTCGCTGAACCAGCCCGCGGTCGTCGCCGTGGCGGACGGGCTGGATCTGGATCACCTCGGGCAGCCGAGTCGGGACGATCACGAGCTTCATCGTGGCAACCCGTCGAGGAGCGAGAGCAGGTACTGCCCGTAGCTGTTGTTCGCCATCGCGTTTCCGGTGATCCGGAGTTCGTCGTCGTCGATCCACCCCATCTCCCAGGCGATCTCCTCCAGGCACGCGATCTGGCGGTTCTGTCGGTGCTGGATGACCCGCACGAACTCCGAGGCCTCGATCATCGAATCGAAGGTGCCGGTGTCGAGCCAGGCGTGGCCGCGGTTCAGCTGCTCGACGGTCAGTTCGCCGCGTGTCGAGGTAGTAGTCGATGACGGAGGTGATCTCGAGTTCGTTGCGTGCGGACGGGGTGACGGCTCGAGCCGCCTCGACCACGCGATCGTCGAAGAAGTAGAGGCCCGTCACGGCCCAGTTGCTCCGCGCGACGGCTGGCTTCTCCTCGATGGCGACGGGGCGACCGTCGTCGTCGAGCTCGACGATGCCGTACCGCTGCGGATCGTGCACCTGGTAGCCGAAGACGGTCGCGCCCACGGGCACCGACGCCGCGCGAGCGACCATGTCCGAGAACCCGGCGCCGTAGAACAGGTTGTCGCCGAGGACCAGCGAGGCGCCGCCGCCGTCGAGGAAGTCGGCACCGATCAGGAACGCCTGCGCGAGCCCCTCGGGTCGCTCCTGCACGGCGTAGCTCAGCTCGATCCCCCACTGTCGGCCGTCGCCGAGCAGGCGGCGGAACGCATCGGAGTCCTCGGGGGTCGTGATGATCAGCACCTCGCGGATCCCCGCCAGCATCAGCACCGACAGCGGGTAGTACACCATCGGCTTGTCGTACACGGGCAGCAACTGCTTCGAGGTGCCCGCGGGTCACCGGATGCAGGCGCGAGCCGGTTCCACCGGCGAGCACGATGCCCTTCATCTCCTCGTCGCCTCGATCATCTCGATCACGGTGGGCAGGCTAGGCCGCCGCCGCGTCAGCCGCCCGGGATGGTCGTCGCCGGCACCGGCAGCGGACCGATGCCGCGGAAGTAGTCGAGGATCGTCTGCGCCTCGGGCCCGTCGCGGAGGATCAACACCGAGTTGCCGTCGATGTTGGCCCCGTCGCTCGGCAGCGTGAACGTCGTTGAGTCCGGTGCTGAAGGCCTTGCGGAGGGTCCCGGCCGCAGCGAGCGGATCGAGGTTCGGGTCGAGTCGGAGCGAGCCCGACGTCGCGCTGATCAGTTCGGACGCCAGGAACGGGTCGGACTGCAGCTCGTTGAGCGTTTCGTTCACCGTCGCCGAGATGAACTGCTGCTGGCGCTGGACCCGCCCGATGTCGGCGGTGCCGTCCTTGCGCCAGTCACCGTCGCGGAACTCCTCGTAGTTGCGACTCCGGGCGTAGGCCAACGCCTGCTCACCGGTGAGCAGGTTGCACCCGGCCTCCTGGTTGAGGCCGCTGTTCAGGTCGCGAGCCGGCGCGTCGAAGCAGATCGTGGTGCCACCGATCGTGTCGATGAGGTCCTTGAACCCGAAGAAGTCGACGTCGACGACGTGGTTGATCGGGATGCCGTACTCCTGGGTGATCGTCGCCGCGAGCACGTCGGCGCCGCGGTTGTACGCGGCGTTGATGCGCTGCTGGCGGCCGGTGTCGGCATGGGTCACCCACAGGTCACGGTTGAGGCTCAGCAGTGCGGCACCGTTGCCGTCTTCCTCCTGGCGCAGGATGATGATCGTGTCGCTGCGGCGTCCGGTCACGTCGTTCTCGCTGCCGATGCTGCCGGCGTCGGTCGAGTTCGGGTCGGAACCCTCCCGCGAGTCGGAGCCGATCAACAGGTAGTTGACGGCGGGCCCGTCGACCGCGACGAGGATGTCCTCGAGGTTCTCGATGCGGTCGACGTTGCTCACCTGGCGTTCGGCCGCCGTGATCACCCCGGCGGCGCCGGCCACGGCGACGACCACCGCGAACAGCACGCCGAGCGGCGCCGACGTGCGGCGACGCGGTCGATCGCGCGGCGAATCCTCGGGCAGCGTGTGCATCGAGCCGACGCTAGACCGGCTGACCGCCGGTTCGGCGGCACCCGACGATCATGCGGGTCGGAGGTGAACGATGTCACCCACATCGAGCACCGTGCGGGTCGTCCCGTCGTCGACGACGAGCCGACCGTCGTCGTCGACATCGATCGCCGTTGCCGACCATCGCGTCACCGCCGGGCAGCTCGACGCGAACCCTGGCACCCAGTGTGGACAACCGGTCCCGGTACCGCTCGGCGAGATCGTCGCCCCCGAGCACCTCGTCGAGCGCGTCGAGCAGCCGGTCGAGCAGCGCGGCGGGCTCGACGTCGAGGCCGAGATCCCCGCGAGCGACGCGGCACCGTCGGGTGCCCACCCGACGTTCAGTCCGAGCCCGACGACGACGGCCCCGGTGCGCGGCGAACGTTGCGCCAGCACCCCCGAGAGCTTGCGGTCGTCCAGCAGCAGGTCGTTCGGCCATTTCAGCGCGAGCCGCCCGGTCAGGTCGGCGCCCGCCTCGGCCTCGATCGACACGAGCGCAGCGAGACCGACCGCCTGGGTCAGCCGCGCCGGAACCGTCGGCGGTGCGGCGAAGAGCAACGAGACCAGCAGGTTTGCCCCGCGTGGCGCCTCCCATCGACGGTCCAACCGTCCGCGTCCCGCGGTCTGGTGGTCCGCACGCAGCACCGACCGATCGGGCGTCGTGCCGGCCTCGGCCCACGCCATCAGGTCCGCGTTGGTGCTCCCGGTCTCGTCGAGTTCCCACACGGTCCACGCCGGTGTCGCATCAAGTTTGCGGCGCGCAATGCCAATCGGGTCGGTCACTCCCCCTACATTTGCAGTCGTGCTCAAGAAGATCCTGATCGCCAACCGCGGCGAAATCGCTGTCCGAGTCATCCGAGCCGCCCGGGAGATGGGCATCCAGACGGTCGCCGTCTACTCCGAGCTCGATCGCGATGCCCTCCACGTCCGACTGGCCGACGAGGCCTACGCCCTCGGGGGGTCGACGGCCGCCGAGAGCTACATCGATTCCGACAAGCTGCTGGACGCGATTCGCACGAGCGGTGCCGATGCGGTGCACCCCGGCTACGGGTTCTTCAGCGAGAACGCCGACTTCGCTCGCGCCGTCGGCGCGCTCGGCGTCGAGTTCATCGGCCCCCCGCCCGAGGCGATGGACGAGATGTCCGACAAGGTCTCGAGCCGCCAGGCCGCTGTTCGCGGCGGGGCCCCGATCGTTCCCGGGATGACCGAGTTCGCCACCGGTCCCGACGACGTCCGGGCGTTCGGCGACGAGTACGGATTCCCTGCGGTCATCAAGGCGGCGTACGGCGGTGGCGGCCGCGGGATGAAGCTGGTGAATTCGGCCGCCGAGGTCGACGATGCGTTCGCCAGCGCACAACGCGAAGCCAAGAGCTTCTTCGGACGCGACGAGGTCTACGTCGAGCGCTACCTGGACTGGCCGCGGCACATCGAGATCCAGCTGGTCGGCGACAAGCACGGCAACTGCGTGTGGATCTCGAGCCGCGACTGCTCGGCGCAACGCCGCCACCAGAAGCTCGTCGAGGAAGCCCCGGCCCCGAACCTGCCCGACGGTGTCGAGCAGGCGATGGGCGAGGCCGCCGTCAAGGCCGCCAAGGCCGTCGGCTACTTCAACGCCGGTACGGTCGAGTTCATCTACCAGGACGGCGAGTTCTTCTTCCTGGAGATGAACACCCGCCTCCAGGTCGAGCACCCGGTGAGCGAGATGATCACCGACATCGATCTCGTCGAATGGCAGATCCGCGTCGCCGCCGGCGAAGAACTCCCGATGACCCAGAAGCAGGTCGACAAGTCACGCCGTGGCCACTCGATCGAGATCCGCATCAACGCCGAGGATCCCGCGGGCGGCAAGTTCCTTCCGTCACCGGGCCCGATCACGCTGCTGATCCCGCCGGACGGGTTCGGCGTGCGCTTCGACACCGGCTACATGTCGGGCGACGAGATCAGCCAGTTCTACGACAACCTCGTCGGCAAGCTCGTCGTCTGGGGCGCGACCGCGACGTCGCGATCGCTCGAACGATCCGTGCGCTCGACGAACTGGTGGTCGAAGGTGTGGCCACCACGATCCCCGCCGACCTCGCCATCCTCAAGCACCCCGACTTCGCCGCGGTGACGCACTCGACGAAGTGGGTCGAGGAGACCCTCGATCTGTCCGACGTGTCGTCCACGCCCGTCGCGCCGCCCAGCGATGACGACGAGGCGCCGCTCGTGCGGCGAAACACGACCGTCGAGGTCAACGGCAAGCGCTTCGACGTGTCGATGTGGGTCCCCGATCAGCCGATCGTCGCCGCTGGCGCCGCGCCGGTGAAGAAGCGCGAGAAGCGGGCGGCCTCCGGCGGCGGCGGTGCAGCGGCCAGTGGCAGCATCGAGGCCCCCATGCAGGGCACGATCGTCAAGGTTCTCGTCGAGGTCGGCCAGCACGTCGAGGCCGGCACCGGCATCCTCGTGCTCGAAGCGATGAAGATGGAGAACCAGATCAACGCCGAAACGGCCGGCACGGTCAAGGAGCTCAAGGTCGCCGCCGGCGACACGGTCGGCGGCGGCGACATCCTCGCCGTCATCGAGTAGTCACGATCGCTGACGATCACCACGGCACGAGCTCGCCGGTCGTGTGGCCTCGTCGTGCTCCCGAAGGTGACGGAGCCGGACCAGGAGGTCTCGATACTCGCGGTGCGGCCCGGTCGTCTTTTCGGGCAACGTCGGTGGGAGCAGGTCGGCCATCGACGCCGGCCGGTCGAAGCGCTTCTGCACCGCCTGTCGGCTGATCCCGAGGATCCGCCCGATGCCGGCCCACGAGATCCCTCGTCGACGGGCCCGATGCACGAGCAGTCGGCCCAACCAGGGGACGTAGAGCGTCACCAGCAGCCGGTGGGCGTACAGCCCTCGATTCGGCGGGGCACCGAAGATCTCGCGGAGCAGGTGGGCGACCTCTCGCTCGACGGTCGACGACGTGAGCGCCGGCTCGGATGTGCTGGCCATGGCGTCGATCTTGCCACCGGGGTACCTCACGTGAGAAGACCGTTGAGAAGACCGGTGAGCAGACACAGTTGGGTTGACCGGTTGATCCCGGCGCCGGCACGTCGCTCCAGCGGCCACGCTCATCCCGCTGCCCCCGTCACGCTGCTCCACGCCGCGTGCTCCCGGGTGCGCTTCGATCTGCTACTCGGCAGCTTCGGCGAGGGCTTCGCTGAGCGCAGGATGCACGAGGATGCTCTCGACGAGGTCGGTGACGGTCAGCCCGGCGGTGACGGCGACCGCGATCACCGAGATCAGCTCGGCAGCGTGGCGACCGACGATCGATCCGCCCAGGATCACACCGGTGGCCGGGTCCGAGATGATCTTGACGAACCCGCGGGTGTCGTTGTTGATCATGGCCTTCGCCGTGGCGGAGAACGGCACCTTCGTGACGCGGATCTTGCGGCCCGACGCGAAGGCTTCGGCCTCGGCGAGCCCCACATCGGCGATCTCGGGTTCGGTGAAGATCGCCGACGCTGCCTTGTCGTAGTCGAGGTGGCGGTGGCTGCGAGTGTGCAGACCCATCACGTGCTCGGCCACCTTGCGGCCCTGCACCGATGCGACGGACGACAGCGGCAGCTTGCCGCTGATGTCGCCCGCCGCGTAGATGTGCTCGACGTTCGTCACGCAGTGGTGGTTGATGTCGACGTAGCCCCAGTCGTTGACGTGCACGCCCGCGGCCTCCAACCCGATGTCGGAGGTGTTCGGGATCGACCCGATCGCGAGCACGGCATGTGACGACGTGACCGATCGACCGTCGTCGCATCGCACCACGACGCGCTCGCCGCTCGGGTCGGGGTTGCCATCTGCGTCGACCCGCTCGATCGACTGGGCTCGTGCTCCCATCAGGAGTTTGACCCCACGATCCATGAACTCCTGCTCGAGCACCGCCGCCACCTCGGGATCCTTCCCCGGGAGCACCTGCTGGCGACTCACGACGAGCGTGACGTTGGAGCCGAACGACGAGAACATGTGCACGAACTCGACGCCGGTGACGCCCGACCCGACGACGGTCACGCTCTCGGGAAACACCCGCGGCGGGTAGCAATCGCGAGTGGTCAAGATGCGCTCGCCGTCAGGATGGCACCACTCGGGCACTCGGGGCCGCGAGCCGGTCGACACGAGCGCCGCGTCGAACTCGATCTCCTCGGTGCCGGCGTCGCCGACCACTTCCACGGTATTCGGGCCGGTGAAGCGCCCGGACCCGCGCATCAGCCGGACGTTCTGACTCGCGAGCAACTCCGTGGTGTTCTCGCTCATGTTGTCCTTGATCCGCCCGATGCGGGCGGTCAACGCGTCGGTGTCGATCACCGGGGTCTCGTGTTCGAGCCCCATCCCCTCCGAGCGTCGCATGAAGCTCATCGCGCCGCCGGTGGCGATCATCGACTTCGACGGGATGCAGTCCCACAGATGGGCGGCACCGCCGATCACGTCGCGTTCGACGACCGTCACCTCGGCACCGAGGCGGGCGGCGTAGGTGGCAGCGACGTTTCCCGCCGGCCCACCTCCGAGGATCACGAAACGTTCTGGCACGCCGCTCAGGCTAGAGCGTGGGTGCGAGCCTTGTGTCGGCCCTGCTCAGTGCAACTCCGACGCCAGGCCCGAATCGGCGAACATGGTGGCCCGCTGCGTCATGTCGACGGGCAGCTCCGCCTCGGGGTCCAGCAGCGAGTTGTCGACGATGTTCGGGCAATAGCGCGACGGGTACGGGAACGTGTCGCGCCGCTCGCCCACGTACTCGAAGTGCATGCCGTCAGGCGTGAGGAAGTTGCCGCCCCAGGCGAACCCGTGCTTGCGGAAGATGCGTACCGCCGTGCAGCCACCCGGATCGGTCGCCATGTCGGGCGGCGCGCATCCCTGACACGATCCACGGGTGTTGATGTCGATCGCCATCGCCCAGGAATGCCGGGACAGAAAGCCGATCGTGCTGCTCTGCGCCAGCCGGTTGAACCGCGGGTTGTGGCAACCTCCGGCGGTGTTGGCGTCGTCGATGTCGAACACCCCACCGACGCCGGCCGCTGCCGCCTCGGCCAGCGCCGCCCTGAGCGCCGGCTCGATCACGAGGTGACACTTGGCGATGATCGGAATGGAACTGTCGAGCAGACGACGACCCGATGGCAGATTGGCCACCTGCCAGGCCGTCTCCTGGGACACGGAGCCGTTGCTGTTGACGCGATAGCCGAACTCGCCCAGGAGTTCCTTCGCCCGCGCCATCCCCATCGTGGAGTCCGGATCGAACGGCTCCCAGCTCCGCCGGATCCGGATCTTGGTCGACACGAGACCTTGATCGGCGAGCGCCTCGTCGACCTCGGTTCGCGATTCGAATCCCCACATCAGCACGCTGCTCTTGCGGTCGAGCGAGAGTCGCTGCGCGGCCTCCGGCGTGATCAGGAGTTCGGTGCCGCCCGTGATCTCGTCGGCGACGACGGCACCGATCGTGAAGTCGACCTCCGAGCCGAAACTCGACCGCAGCGTGATCACGTCGCCGGCCTGCGCCCCGCGCAATGACGCCGTGAGCTCGCTCATCACGATCGATGTCGGCGACAGGACCGCCGACACGTCCTGGCCCATCAGGATGCCGATCACGTCGCCGTCGATCACGGTGGTCCCCATCGGGATCGACATGGACGACGGGGCGGATTGGACCGTCGCCGAACCCCGACGGATGCGCTGCATCGCGATCGATGCCGCGCCGACCACCGTTGCGTCGGCGCGCGCCTGACGAGCGGCGGCGATGGCCTGTGTCTCGGTCGACCGGTCGAGGGACCCGCTGTCGTAGACCCGCACCATGTCCTCGACGGGTGGCGACAGCCGGATGGCCGGCTCGCTGACCGAGGCTCCCCCGTCACCGAAGGGCATCGCGGTGGTCGCCACGGCCACGGCGGCCATCGGGACGGAGACCGCGGCGACGATGGCCAGCGGAAGGAGACGTCGTTTCACCAGGTTGATGTTACGAAACCATGACGACCGGCGGGTGGCATGCGCACGAGATTTTCGGGCGACGACCGCTTCGATTCGCAACCGGTGTGGGGCAAGCCGCTCCGGATCGCTACGGTCATTCAACCGTGAGCGAACACACCGACGTCGAGCCCAGCGAGCTGTCCGGAAGCGGGCTCGCCGCGGAGAAGTCGCGGCGTCTCACCCGCCTGGACGAGATGCGCGCGCAGGGTCAGAATCCCTACCCGTACCGGTTCGACCGCACGCACACGCTCGCGGAGATCCGCAACATCTGGGGCGGGCTCGAACCCGGCGTCGAGACCGACGACGAGGTGTCGGTCGCCGGTCGGATCATGCTCAAGCGCGACTCGGGCAAACTCGTGTTCGCGACGATCCGCGACCGTTCGGGCGAGGTGCAGCTGTTCATCTCCAAAGCCGTCGTCGGCGACGACGAATTCGCCTCGGTCAAGGCGCTCGACCTCGGTGACTGGGTCGGCGTGAACGGCACGGTGATGACCACGCGGAAGGGCGAACTGTCGGTCAAGCCCGCGCAGGTGACGTTGCTCTCGAAGGCGATCCGGCCGATGCCGGACAAGTGGCACGGGCTGAGCGATGTCGACACCCGGTTCCGGCAGCGCTACGCCGACCTCATCGTCAACGAGGATGCTCGTCGGAACTTCGAGATCCGCCACGAGACCGTGGCAAGCTTTCGTCGGACTCTCGCCGAGCACGGGTTCATCGAGGTGGAGACACCCGTGCTGCATCCCGAAGTCGGCGGCGCGCAGGCGCGCCCGTTCACGACGCACCACAACACGCTCGACATGCAGCTCTACCTCCGCATCGCGGTCGAGCTCTACCTGAAGCGGCTGATCGTGGGCGGAATGGAACGGGTCTACGAAATCGCGCGGACCTTCCGGAACGAGGGCGTGTCGACCCGCCACAACCCCGAGTTCACCATGATGGAGCTGTACCAGGCGTTCGCCGACTGGAACGACGTGATGGACATCACCGAGGAGCTGATCACCACCGCCGCTCGCGACGCGCTCGGAACCACCGTCGTGACGATCCGCGGCGAGCCGGTCGATCTCGGCGAACCGTGGCCCCGCAAGCGCATGATCGACTACGCCTCGGAGGGCGCCGGCGTCGAACTCCATCCGTCCATGCCGATCGCCGAGGTGCGCGCCGTCGCCGCCGACCTCGACGTCTTCGTCGAGGACCGCTGGGGGGCCGGCAAGATCATCGAGGAGATCTTCGAAAAGACGTCCGAGGACGGCGATCGTCCGCCCGACGTTCGTCACCGGACACCCGGTCGAGATCTCGCCACTCGCCCGCGTCGACCGCAACGACCCCTTCCTGACGGAGCGCTTCGAGTTGTTCATCGACGGCCGCGAGCTGGCCAACGGATACTCCGAACTGAACGACCCCGTCGAGCAACGGCTCCGTTTCGACGAGGAACAGGCGGCACGAGATGCCGGCGATGCCGAGGCCGGCAGCGTCGACGAGGACTACCTCCGGGCGCTCGAGTACGGCATGCCCCCGACGGGCGGTCTGGGCATCGGCATCGATCGCCTGGCGATGCTGCTCGCCGGCGTCGACTCGATCAAGGAGGTCATCCTCTTCCCCACCCTCCGACCCGAGAGCCCGACCCAGAGAGAAACGGACTGACATGGCACGAATGGCATGGGGCGCTGGCCTCGCGACGGTCGACTCGAACGGGTCGACGCTCGACACCTGGTACCGCTGGCTCGGCTGGGGCGAGTTCGGCAACAACGAGATGGTGGCCAAGGGAATCGCCGACCAGATCGAAGCCGGACTGGGTCGGCGCGACATCGCCGACGCGACACGTCGGGTGACGATCCGCCCGGTGCGGATCTCGGTCGACGTCGACGAGGCGCCGAGCTCTCCGGAGGACGCCTACCTGCGGCTCCACCTGCTCTCGCATCGCCTGGCCGCTCCTCGCTCGATGGTGATGGACGGCACGTTCGGCGCGCTCAACAACGTGGCGTGGACCAATCTCGGGCCGGTCGCGATCCAGGATCTCGACGACGTCCGACTCGCGGTGCGAAAGACCGGCGGTGTCCTGTCGGTCCACGGCCTCGACAAGTTTCCGCGGATGACCGACTACGTCGTGCCGACCGGTGTGCGCATCGCCGACGCCGATCGCGTCCGCCTCGGCGCCCACCTCGCCGAAGGCACCACCGTGATGCACGAGGGCTTCTGCAACTTCAACGCGGGCACGCTCGGGACCTCGATGGTCGAAGGCCGCATCTCCGCCGGCGTGATCGTGGGCGACGGATCCGACATCGGCGGGGGCGCCTCGATTCAGGGCACCCTGTCCGGAGGTGGCACCGAGGTCATCTCGATCGGCGAGCGGTGCCTGCTCGGCGCCAACGCCGGCATCGGCATCTCCCTCGGCGACGACTGCGCGGTCGAGGCCGGGCTCTACGTGACGGCGTCGACCCCGGTGATGACCCCGGACGGCGTGAAGAAGGGCCGCGAGATCTCCGGCATGGGCGGGCTGTTGTACATCCGCGACGGCCAGAGCGGCCAGGTGATCGCACGACCCCGTTCGAAGAGCTGGGGCGAACTCAACGCCGAGCTCCACTCGGACCAGTAGTCCCGATCGGCGCAGGTGAGCGAGCGACGGACGGACGCTACCCGTCGAGCAGACCGGCGAATCTTCGGAGATCGAGCGTGCGCGGATGCTCGGTGGGGATCTGTGCGGCCAACTCGTCGAGTTCGGAGATGTCGATCCGCCCCGGCGTGTGGTCGCGTGGCACGAAGCGACTCCCGCGGCGCGTCTCGGCCTCAGCGGCGTTGACCGGGAACGTCTCGTAGCCGCGGCCACCCGGATGCACGATGTGGTACGTCGCCCCGCCGAGCGAACGACGACTCCAGCGGTCGACGACATCGATGTGCAGCGGCCCGCTCTTGTCGATCGTGGGGTGCAACGCCGACCATGGCGCCCACGCCTTGAACCGCACGCCGGACACGTGCGTCCCCGCGGTTGCGGTCGGACGCAACGGAACCGGAATCCCGTTGCAGGTGACGACATGGCGATCGGGCACCAGGCCGTCCACCCGCACCTGGAGTCGTTCCACCGACGAGTCCACGTAGCGCGCCGTTCCGCTCCCTGCCGTCTCCTCGCCCAACACGTGCCACGGTTCGATCGCCCGGCGTAGCTCGACCCGAACGTCATCGACGGTGATCTCACCGATCAGCGGGAACCGGAACTCGACGAAGGGGTCGATCCAGGCCTTGGCGAAGTCGATGCCGTGCGCGTTCAAGTCGTCGACGACGTCATGGATGTCGGCGCGGACGAAGTGGGGCAGCATGAACCGGTCGGTGAGTTCCGTGTCCCAGCGCACGAGCGGCCCGCTGTAGGGATCCTCCCAGAAGCGGGCGACGAGCGAGCGCACGAGCAGTGCCTGGACCAGTGCCATCTGCGGGTGCGGCGGCATCTCGAACGCGCGGAGCTCGAGGATTCCGAGGCGACCGCGCTCGGAATCGGGGCTGAACAGCTTGTCGATGCAGAACTCGGACCGGTGCGTGTTCCCCGTGAGATCGACGAGCAGGTGGCGCAACAGCCGGTCGACGATCCACGGCGGCGTCTCGACACCGGCGCCGTCCCGGTCGTTCCCGGCGCGCTCCAGTTCGGCGAATGCGACTTCGAGTTCGTACAGCGTGTCGGCGCGGCCTTCGTCCACGCGAGGCGCCTGGCTGGTCGGCCCGATGAACTGCCCCGAGAACAGGTACGACAACGACGGATGGTGCTGCCAGTAGGTCACCATGCTGCGCAGCAGATCCGGCCGACGCAGCAGTGGACTGTCGGCCGGTGTTGCCCCGCCGAGCGTCACGTGGTTGCCGCCGCCGGTCCCGGTGTGGCTGCCGTCGAGGGCGAACTTCTCGGTGCCGAGTCGGGCCTGACGCGCTTCGTGGTAGATCGTCTCGACCACCTCGCGCATCTCCGGCCAGGACGCCGTCGGTTGCACGTTGACCTCGATCACCCCGGGGTCGGGTGTGACCATGAGGGTGTCGAGGCGGGGGTCGCGTGGGATCGGATACCCCTCGATCACCACGGGCGAGCCGAGGTCGGCCGCAACCGCCTCGATCGCGTGGACGAGCTCGATCGCCCGCTCCGCTGCTTCGAGCGGTGGGAGGAACACGTGCACGTGGCCGTCGCGCAGCTCGACTGCGATCGCCGTCGGCGCCGGCGCCTCCGGTACACGGTCGGTGTCAGGCGCTGCGTCGTCTCGGCGGGCTTCGGAGAGGCCGGGGCGGATCGGCGTCGGCATCGCGCCGGGGATCGGCAGCACGCTGCGAGGTTCGAACGGCGACCGCTGGAACGGCGTCGGCTGCGAGAGCCAGGTGAGCGAGTCGATGGGGAGGCGCAGACCGATCGGCGAATCGCCCCCGATGAGGTACAGCCGACCGCGTCGGAGTGTCCAGGACGTGGTGAGCCAACCGTCGCCATCGGGATCGGGTCGGAGCGGGAGGACGAATCCCACCGGTTCTCCGGCGGTCGCAGCGTCGCGTTCGAGTCGCTCGAGCAGCCGACGGCGGGCGTCGGGTTCACCGATCGCCTCGGCCTCGTCCTCGGTGGCGTCGACCGCCGGGGGGTCCCCCGCCGGGAGTCGCGCCTCGTGCCAGACCTGTTCGATCGGGTCCTCGTAGGCCGGGATGCCGGATCCGGCGTCGAGGCCGAATCGCTCGGCGAGGCCGCGCATCATCGCCTCGGCGTCGTCGATCGAGGACGACCCCGGAGTCGACGGATCGGCCAGCAGCTTCGGGTCGTTCCACAGCGGTGCGCCGTCGCGCCGCCACACGATGCCGATCTGCCAGCGCGGCAGGGGCTCGCCCGGATACCACTTGCCCTGCCCGTACTGCACGAGACCGCTCGGAGCGAATCGATCGCGCAGGCGCTCGGTCAGGTCGTGCGCGAGCGCCCGTTTGGCCGGGCTGTCGGCCGTGGTGTTCCACTCGTCGCCCTCCATGTCGTCGATCGACACGAACGTCGGCTCGCCACCCATCGTGAGTCGCACGTCGCCCGCGTCGAGGCGGTCGTCGACGTGGCGACCGAGGTCGTCGATCGCCGACCACTGCTCGGGGGTGTACGGCAACGTGACCCGCGGATCTTCCCGGATGCGGCGTACGACGTTCGAGAAGTCGAACTCCACCTCGGTCGGGCTGGTCGCTCCGCTGATCGGCGCGGCCGACACCGGGTGCGGCGTACAGGCCAACGGGATGTGCCCTTCACCGGCGAAGAGGCCAGAGGTCGGATCGAGACCGATCCACCCGGCGCCGGGCACATAGACCTCGGCCCAGGCGTGGAGGTCGGTGAAATCGGCGGCCGGACCGTCGGGACCGTCGAGGGACTCCTGGTCGCTGGTGAGCTGCACCAGATAGCCGGACACGAACCGGGCAGCGAGCCCCAGGTGGCGCAGCGCCTCGACCAACAACCACCCGGTGTCACGACATGAACCGATTCCCCGCTCGAAGGTCTCCTCCGGGGTCTGGACCCCCGGCTCCATGCGCACCGAGTAGTCGATGTCACGGAACAGTCGCTGGTTGATCCCGACGAGAAAATCCTCGATGCGCACGCGGGTCGACAGATCGATGCCGTCCAACCAGCGCTTCATCCGGGCGCCGGCGCGCGACGTCGGCCGCAGGTACGGATCGAGGTCGCGGGCGGTCTGGGGGTCGTAGACGAACGGAAACTTCTCGGCCGACTCCTCGACGAAGAAGTCGAACGGGTTGACCACGGTCATGTCTGCCACCAGGTCGACCGTGACATCGAGATGGTCGGTCGGCTCGTTGAACACCAGCCGCGCCAGGTAGTTGCCGAACGGGTCCTGCTGCCAGTTGATGAAGTGGTCCTCGGGCGAGACCGTCATGCTGTAGGCCAGGATCGGCGTGCGCGTGTGGGGTGCCGGGCGGAGCCGGAACACGTGCGGGTGAATCGTGGTGATGCGGTCGAAGCGGTAGGTGGTTCGGTGTTCGATCGCGACGTGAATGCCCATCAGTTCTCTTTCTGTACGTCGAAGGTGCCGTCCGGGAGCCTCGCGACGTCGACGGCGACGTCGAGGCGTTGGTTCGAGCCGGGGCCGAGCACGACGCCGCGCACCGGCGCCACATCGGCGTAGTCGCGGCCCCACCCCACCGTGACGTGACGGCTCGGCGGGACCTGGTGGTTGGTCGGATCGACGTCCATCCACACGCTCGTCGTCGGCCCGTCTGGTGCGCCGTCCTCGGGCGGGCCGGTCCACACCGAACACCAGGCGTGTGACGCATCGGCGCCGATCGACTTGACCTCACCGGGAGGCGGATCGGTTTCGATGTAGCCGCTCACGTACGACGCCGGAATCCCGCGCCACCGCAGCACGGCCGTGGCGAGGTGCGCGAAGTCCTGACAGACCCCGCGACGATGCTCCAGGACGTCGTCGAGCGGCGTCGCCCAATCGGTGGCGGTCGGATCGAACCCGTAGTCCTCGAAGATCAGCCGTGACAGGTCGGTGACCGCCTCGACGATCGGCCGTCCCGGGGTGAAAATGCGGTCGGAGAGCGCAGCGAGCAGGTCCGTGCGCTTGATCGGCGTCGAGTGCTTCGTTGCCGCGCGATAGGGCCCGATCTTGATCGAGTCCGGTCCCCGCAGGTTGCGGGCGATCTCGGCCACGTCCTCCCAGGACCGTCGCGTGGTCGGCAGCGCGGCGACTGCGGTCTCGACGATGCTCTCGGCCGTGATCTCGAAGGTCGCATGGCGGTGATGGACCCCGAGCTGCACGATGTGGTTGCCGAAGACATCACGCGTCTCCACGTACTCGTCCGGCTCCGGTGCCGTGACGATGCGGGAGTGCACGACCTCTTGGAAGTGACGATCGCGCGGCAGCAGACACGCCACGGTGTACGCATCGGCCACCGCCAGGCCATAGGTGTATGACGTCCGGTGCGACACCGAGTACCGCGTCACGCGACGGCTCCCGGGTCGACGAGACGCGAGCGGACGAGCGTCGGGTTCGGCGGTGCGACGAGGCGCGTGGAGGTCAGCTCCACGGCGAGGTCGTGCAGGGTCTCGGCCGACGACTCCAACCGTTCCGGCGCATCGCCGGCGTCGAACGTCGCGAGGTCGGCACCGACCGCTTCCAGCCGATCGATGCCGGCACCCCAGCCGATCGCTTCGGCGTTGCGGACCATCCCGGCCACCGATGCCGCGCCGGAGCGCGGGTTGCGACGATCGTGCAGGAGCAGTGCGAGCACGGCATCGAGTTCCACGTCGCTGCGGTGTCGCCGTCGGTACGCAACGAGGCTGTCGTTGGCGGCCAGGACGGCTTCGAGCCCGCGTCGACGGGCGTTGTCGCCCAGCGAGGCATCGGCGTCGATCCGAGCCGCCATCGACGCGCTCGGTGATCGACACGAGGGTGCGCTCGTAGCGCTTCGCGAAGTCGCCGTAGTACCACGCCGGGCCCCGGACGACGCTCTCGCTCCACAGCCCGGCGAACGCCGACAGCTGGAAGAGGATGGCGTCGAGCGCATCCACGTCGTCGGGACGGCGGGTGAGCCGTTCACGACTGTCGACCATCTCGCCGAGCACGCGACCCGTCGTCGTCGAGAGGAACTCGCGCACCGATGCGGACTCGGCCAGCATCGAGCCGATGTGGAACTCGAGCGACGTGGCGGCTGCTTCGACCGCCAGCCGACGTGCGCCGGTCAGCGCGATCGACTGCCCGTCGTCGGTGACGGCGGTGATCGGGGCATCGGTCCCGGTGAGGGCGGCGAGGAGCTGCATCGCCGGTGTCGGCCGTCCGTCCCACGCGGTGGCCGGCGCCGCCGCGGCGATGACGCGCATCGATCGGGCGACCGCCTCGGCGCGCTCGGAGGCGCGACCCAGCCAGTACAGCGAATGCGCGGCCCGGGTCGGCACCGACGTGATGAAGTCGACCTGCGGCGCCGAGCGAGCATGGAAGTCGACCGGTGGCGCCACGTCGTCACCGAGCACCCAGATGTCCTTGGCACGCGAGGGCGTCGGCAGCGTCGGGTCGTCGTGCGGTTCGATCACCCGTCCGTTTCCACCGGGGACGACGACGATGCCGTCGTCGGTGGCGATGGCGTGGAACCGCAGGACGATCGGCTGGTCGAGCACTCGTCCGTCGACCAGGCACGGCACGCGTTCGGCCGGTCGACCGAGCACGTCGTCGATGCGCGTCGACCCCGTCGCCTGCCGGGGCGAGCGCAGGTGCAGCCACGGCTCCTCACCGGTCAGGTGCTCGCCGGCGCGGTCCCAGAGGCCGACGAGCGCCGCGTCCTCGATCACGCCGGTTCCGTGCGCGTTCCCCATCGTCACGGTGCCGGCGTCGTCCGCCAACAACACGGCCGGGATCCCGGCCGACCCGTAGGTGTTGGTCTCCAGGGGGTCGAGTTGGCGGTCGACGATGCGGCGATGCAGGACGTCGACCCGTTCGAGTCCGCCGAGCGTCTGGAGCCAGAGCTGGCTCTCGCGCACGACGAGATCGGGACCCTCGACCACGTTGAAACCCAGTTGGGTGGCGAGGTACGAGTGGTCGACGTACGCAGGATGGTCGATCCCGCTGGTGAGCACCACGACTCGCGGGCCCTCGACGGTCGTGGTGTCGATGAGCGCCCGGCGCATCAGTTCGAGCGATGCGTCGATGGTCCGCGGCAGCGCGCCGCCGACATCGGAGACCTGGGTCATCACCCCGCGATCGAGCACGGTGTAGCCGAGGCCGGCGGGGGTGTCGGTGTGATCGGCGATCGCGAACCAGACACCGTCCGCCGTGCGGACGAGGTCGACCGCGTAGGTCGACAACCAGCGACGTTGGTGACGGCGCGACACCGCCCCGACCGCGGACAGCCGGTACGCGGCACTCCCCCACAGCACGGCAGGGTCGATGGTTCCGTCGGCGACGAGTTGTCGTTCGCCGTACAAGTCGTCGAGCAGCGCCTCGAGCATCTCCATCCGGCGGGCGACCGCCCCTTCGATCCACGCGAACTCCGCTGCATCGAGAACGTAGGGCATCGGATCGAGGCGCCACGGTCGACTGGCCAGACCGACCGAGCGCCCGTCGCTGCGGACCGGCAGGTCGTGGACGATGTGTCCTGCGCCTTCGGCCATCAAGAGCCGGTCGATGACCGACTGGCGTCGTGTGAGCTCGCCGAGATCAGCTGGGTCGATCGCGTCGAACGTCGTACTCATCCACCACCATCGATACTGAGGTAGCGCTCCGAAATCGCGCTGTTGACCTTGCCGAGCAGGGACTGTACCCACTCCATCGCACGATCGAGGTCCGCGCCGTCGGTCGTGGTGGCCCGCACGGACATCAACGCGTCTCGGGCGTTGGCGACGGCGCTGCGCACGCTGTCCGGTCGGGTCAGCCGGTCGAGACACCGATCGATCTCGGCGAGGCTGAAGAGCACCGATCGCGGAAAGCGTTCGTCGAACAGCAGGAACTGGACGACGCCCGTCGCATCGATCGACCCACGCGTGGCGCGCTGGTACATCTGGAGTGCCGACAGCGAACGAAGCACACCCATCCAGTGCACTTCGTCGTAGGCGAGCGCCGACTGGTCGTGCACCATCAGCGCCGCAGCCCGCACGCCGACGACGCGGGTGGTCATGTCGGCCCGCTCGAGATACCGGCCGAGCCGCCAGATCTCCCAGGCGTCGTCGCGGGACATCGTCGAGGTCAGGATCCCGTCGAGGCGACGGCTGTCGTCGATCACGCGATTCAGCACGCGGTTGCGGAATCGCCGGTCCTCGGCGCGCACTGCCTCCTCACGCACGAACAGCGACAGGTCGTTCACCGCCCGCCAGGCTTCCCGCGGGAGCACCTCGCGGGTCGTTCGGAGGTTCTCTCTGGCCGCGGACACGCAGAACGCGACGCTGCCGGCCTGTTCCGCATCGGACACCAGCCGGCGCACCACGTCACGCTCCGATGCCGTGATCATGGACGCACCGGACTCGTCCGACTCATCGGCAGGCCCGAGCACCGCGAGGAGCGCCGACCACCGCGACGCACTCTCGTCGTCGCTCGGGAGGTCGTCGATCAACTCGCCGTACGACTGGACGAGTCGGGAGAGGTCCTCGCCGCGTTCGAGGTAGCGCGCCGCCCAGAAGATGCGGTCGGCATTGCGCGACAGCAGCGCCATGTCACACCACCTCCCCGCCGGTGCCCGACGATTGGCCCTGACCCTGACCCTGACTCTGGCTCTGGCTCTCGCTCTGGGGTTCCCACGCGTCGTTGGGTTCGTCGACGATCCAGGTGTCCTTGCTCCCGCCGCCCTGGGACGAGTTGACGATCAGCGAGCCCTCCTGCAGCGCCACGCGCGTGAGCCCGCCGGCGGTCACGTAGCTCGACTCGCCGGTGAGGATGAACGGGCGGAGGTCGACATGGCGGGGTTGGAGCGTGCCGTCGATCAGCGTGGGCACCGTCGACAGGTTGATGATCGGTTGTGCCACCCAGTTCCGCGGGTCGTCGAGGATCGCCTCGGCGCACGCCTCGAGCTCGGCCTCGCTCGCACGACTCCCGATCGTGATGCCGTACCCGCCGCTCTCGTTCGCCGGCTTCATGACGAGTTCCTCCAGGTGGTCGAGCACGTAGTCGCGCTCGTCGTCGTACATGCATCGATAGGTCGGCACGTTGGCGATCTGCGGCTCCTCGTCGAGGTAGAAGCGGATGATGTCGGGCATCCAGGCGTACACGCACTTGTCGTCGGCGACGCCGGCGCCCGGTGCGTTCGCGATGCCGACGTTGCCCGCCTTCCATGCCCGCATCAGCCCGGCGACACCGAGCATCGAGTCGGGTCGGAAGGCCTCGGGGTCGAGGAACAGGTCGTCGATGCGCCGGTAGATCACGTGGACGCGCTGGCGACCCTCGGTCGTGTGCATGTAGACGCAGTCGTCGTCGCCGACGACGAGGTCGCCACCCTCGACGAGTTCGGCACCCATCCGCTGCGCCAGGAAGGAGTGTTCGAAGTACGCCGAGTTGAAGACACCGGGCGTCAGGACAGCGAGCGTCGGGTTGGCCACGCCGTCGGGAGCGAGCGACGACAGGAGCTTGTTGAGCGCATCGGTGTAGGTGTCGACCGGGCGGATCCGGTTGTGGCCGAACAGCTCGGGGAACGCCCGCTTGGTGACACCACGGTTCTCGAGGACATAGCTCACCCCCGACGGCACGCGCAGGTTGTCCTCGAGGACGTAGAAGGTGCCGTCGTCGTCACGGACCAGATCGGACCCCGAGATGTGGGCCCACACGCCGAATTTCGGGTGGGCGCCCACGCACTCGGGTCGGAAGTTCACGGAATCTTCGAGCAGGTCGGCGGGAAACACTCCTGCGGCGATGATGCGCTGTTCGTTGTAGAGGTCGTCGATGAACATGTTGACCGCCCGCAGGCGCTGGGCGAGCCCCCGCTCGACCTGACTCCACTCGTCGCCGGGGATGATCCGCGGCACCACGTCGAAGGGCCAGGCGCGGTCGATGTTCTCACCGTCGGAGTACACCGTGAACGTGATCCCCATCGTCAAGATGTCGAGCTCGGTCGCCCGCTGCCGTGCGCGAGCTCCTCCATCCCCAGGTCCTCGAGCAACGACCACAACCTGCCGGCGGCCGGTCGCGGGGTTCCGTCAGGGGTCAGGAGTTCGTCCACGGCGTCAAGTCATACCCCATTCGGGTGACGGAGGAACACGCCGTCACGAGATATTCGTCGTTCTCGCGACAATTCTCATCGTTCGATTGGCCGGTGCGTCGCTCAGCGCAGCCGCGAGCGCGCGGTAGCGTCGCGGCATGGCGACGTCGGACGAGTTCGGAGCGCCGGTCGAGATCTCCGTCGAGCTGCCGGGCGGCGAGCGCCGCGTCGTGACGATCACCAACCCGAACAAGGTGATGTTCCCCTCCGTCGGTCCCGACAGGGCCGAACGCACGAAGCTCGACCTCGCCGAGTACTACGTGGCCGTGGGCGAGCCGATCATGCGAACCCTCGCCGATCGAGCCGTGCTGCTGGAGCGCTACCCGAACGGCGTGCGGGGCAAGTCGTTCTTCCAGAAGCGCATTCCGGCATCGGCGCCGGAGTGGTTGGCCACGACGACCGTGGAGACGATCAACGGCACGCCGTCGCGGGCCCTCGTGATCGCCGACCTCGCTCACGTGCTGTGGGCGGCGAACCAAGGCGTCCTCGGGCTGCACGTCTGGCCGTTCCGGGCATCGACGCCCGAGGACGCCGACGAGATGCGGATCGACCTCGACCCCTCCCCCGGGGTCACGTTCGACATGACCCGTGAGGCCGCTGCGCACACGCGGGACCTGCTCGCCGAACTCGGCATGCTCGGGTTCGCCAAGACCACCGGCAGCAAAGGCATCCACATCTACGTCCGCGTCGAACCCGGCTGGGACTCCTTCGCCGTGCGAGGTGCGGTCGTCGCACTCGGCAGGATCCTCGCCGAGCGTCACCCCGACTTGATCACCGACAAGTGGTGGAAAGAGGAGCGCGGCGAGCGCGTCTTCGTCGACTTCAACCAGAACGCGCCGCACAAGAACATGTTCGGCGCCTGGGGCGTACGCCCCCGCGTCGGGGCACAGGTGTCCACACCGTTCCGCTGGGACGAACTCGACACGATCGATCCCGACGCGTGCACGATCGACACGGTGCCCGATCGACTGGCCGACGTCGGCGACCCCTGGGAGTTGATGGACGATGCCCCCTGCACGATCACGCCACTGGTCGAGCGCTTCGCATCGGACCTCGCCGACGGTGTGCCGGACGCGCCGTGGCCACCGGTGTATCCCAAGATGCCCAACGAAGCCCCCCGCGTGCAGCCGAGCCGCGCCCGCCCGCCCGACTGAAGCCCGAACCGCCAGTCACACCGGAAGGGTGCAGTCGGTCTCGGCCAGGGCGTTGACGAGCACGGCAGCACCGCCGAGGACCACACCGGCAGCGGCCTCGTCATACGCGTCGGGGCCGGCCTCGACGATCGCCTGCAGGTCGACCAGGAACTGCGCGGTGGTGGCCGGGGCGTCTCCGGGGAGCAACTCGAAGTCCGGCTCCGCACGCTCGACGACCTCGAGCAGCGCCACGGCGTCGTCGTAGGTGCTCAGCGGCGCGTCGGTGACGAACATCGGCGCCGTCGGCGTGGTGACGAGTTCGTCGACGAGCGCCTGTGCCGTTGCGACCTGTTGGTAGAACTTGTCGCGATCGACGTGGGCGACGTCGTCGAGCACCGTGTGGTAGCAGCCGTTGTTCGCGTCGGTGAAGAACACCGAGGGGATGCCCGCCGCAGCGAGGTTCGCGTGGTCGCTCCGTCCCTGACCGAACACCAGGCTGAGCGTCGCGTAATCCAGCGGCGACGCATCGGTCGCCCGGCGCGCGACGTCGACGAGCAGCTCGCCACCCGTCTCCGCTCCAATGAGAATCGTCGTGTCGGCGAGCGCCGGCGACAACTGCGCCCCCTGGATGTCGAAGTTGACGTACGCAACCGTCTGTTCCAGCGGAACCAGCGGGTCGTCGACATACACCTCGGAGCCGATCAGACCGTCCTCCTCGCCGTCCCACAGCGCCACGATGATCGAGCGCCGATCGAGATCATCGTCCCCATCGCCCCCGTCGTCGCCATCGTCCCCATCGTCGCCATCGTCGACAACCTGGTTCGACCGCTGGAGATCGCCGTCGTTGATCGTGTTGACGATCGAGATCACGGCACCCACGCCGGCGGCGTTGTCGGCGGCCCCGTTGCAGATCTCGTCGTCGGTCGCGTCGCGCACTTCGCACTCACCGGGCCCGAGATGGTCGTAGTGGGCGCCAACGAGGACGTACTCGTCAGCGAGTGCCCCGCGCCCGGGCAGGATGCCCACGACGTTGGTGCCGTCGGCGTACGGCTGGAGGTACCCCTCCTCGCCGCCGGCCTCCGGTCGGGCCGGTTCGATCACGCCGACGAGCATGTCGAGCAACAACTCGCGCGCCGCAGCTGACCCCTCCGTCGAGTTGTTCCGTCCGTTCAACTCGTCGTCGGCCAGCTGCTCGACGAGCTGGAACGGGTCGGCGAGCAACGCCTCGACGACGGGCGCTTCCACGACCGGCGCTTCCACGACCGGCGTCCTCGGCGCGTCCACTCCCGGCTCGGTCGAGGACTCCGCGGTCGTCGACACCTCGGTGACGGCGACCGTTTCGGTCGGCTCGGAGGTCCCGGGAGGCTCCGTGCCGTCGGAGCCGCTGCACCCGACTGCGAGGACGGCCAGGACAGCGGTGACGACGATCGGGCGCATGTTCGCGACTCTTGCAGACGTGCGCAGCGATCTCTGCCGCGGAATATCCTTGTGCCCGCAAGGGTTTCATCCTGTATGAGCACCCCCTCCCCCACCATCGACGTTCGCCGCTCGCGGGACCGCTTCCAGACGAGCGCCGGGTGGCTCCGATCCCAGCATTCGTTCGCGTTCGGCCACCACCGCGACTTCTCGAACACGCACCACGGCCTGCTGCTCGTCAACAACGACGACGTCGTCCGCGGCGGAACCGGGTTCGACACGCACCCGCATCGGGACATGGAGATCGTGACCTGGGTGCTGTCGGGCGAGCTCGAACACAAGGACTCCGAGAAGAACCGCGGGATCATCTACCCGGGGCTCGCCCAACGGATGTCCGCCGGGCGCGGCATCTGGCACTCCGAGATGAACAACTCCGGGACCGACGACGTCCACTTCGTCCAGATGTGGGTCAGCCCCGACACCGAGTCGGTCGACCCGGGCTACGAGCAGCTCGACATCAACGCCGAACTCGACCGCGGCGGGCTGGTCCCGATCGCGTCGGGGAAGGGTCACGACGCGGCCATCACGATCCGCCAACGCGGGGCGGTGCTCTGGGGCGGTCGGTTGCAGGCCGGCGAACGCGTCACCGTCCCCGACGATCGCCATGTCCACGTCTTCGTCCCCCGCGGATCCGCCGACCTCGCCGGCGCCGGCGAGCTGGCGACCGGCGACGCCGCCCGCCTGACCGATGCCGGCGATCCCGAACTCGTCGCCGGCGATCGAGGTGCCGAGGTGTTGATCTGGGCCACGGCCTGACAGGCTGGGGCCATGACGCCAGCACGCCGAGCACGACGCCTGGGACACCGACCGACCGAGCCCGCGACGTTCGATCAGCTCGCCGCCGTCATCCGTGGTCGCCGGACCTCGATGCTGGTCGACAAGGAGTGCGAGGTCCCCGTGTCCGTTCGTCGAGCAGCTCTGCGAGCTCGCATCGTGGGCCCCGAACCACAAGAAGACCTGGCCGTGGCGCTTCGCGCTGCTTCACCGGTGACGGTCGGCGGCGGCTCGGCGACACGATGGTCGCCGACATGGTAGACGGCCGACTTCGGCGACGAGGGCAAACGGCTCAAGACCGCCGGCAAGTACCTCCGCACGCCGGCCACACTCGTGGTCGGGTGTGGAGCCCACGACAACGAGATGCTCCATCTCGAGAACCGTGATGCGGTCGCCGCCGGGATCCAGAACCTGCTGCTCGCGGCGACGTCGATGGGTCTCGCGACGTTCTGGTCGACCCCGGCGCTCACGCAACCCCCGCAGGTGTTGGAACTGTGCGGCTTCGAGCCCGACGACCGCATCGTCGGGATCATCTACCTCGGATGGGCGGAACGGATGTGCGATGCACCCCGCACGTCCACCGATCGATCTCTCGGTCATCGACCTGACGTTGCGACCTGTCGTCGTTTTCGTCGCAGCCGCCGTCACGACACAATGGCGTCGTGGCCGCCGACATCGAACCCACCCAGACGATCGTCACCCTCGACCTCGAAGGGGTCCTCATCCCCGAGGTGTGGGTGGCGGTGGCCGAGACGACGGGCATCGACGGGCTGTTGCGCACGACCCGGGACGAACCCGACTACGACGTGCTCATGCGCTACCGCCTCGACCTGCTGGCCGAGCACGGCCTCGGCCTCGCGAAGATCCAGGAGGTCATCGCCTCGCTCGAACCGATGCCCGGCGCGCGGGACTTCCTCGACGAACTCCGCACCCGCACGCAGGTGATCATCCTGTCCGACACGTTCGAGCAGTTCGCGACGCCGTTCATGCGTCAACTCGGTTGGCCGACGATCATGTGCCATCAGCTGCTCGTCGACGGCGACACGATCGTCGGCTACCAGCTCCGGCAACAGGACCAGAAGCGCAAGGCCGTCGAGGCGCTGCAATCGCTCAACTTCCGGATCATCGCGGCCGGCGACTCCTACAACGACACCACGATGCTCGGTGCGGCCTCGACCGGATTCCTGTTCCGGTCACCGGACAACGTGATCGCCGAGTTCCCCCAGTTCCGTTCCTTCACCGCCTACGACGACCTCCTCGACGCCATCACCGCCGAGCTCTGACCTCACGTCGGCCGAGCGACGCATCCGCCAGATCCGACGGACACCTTCGTCGATCGCGAGCGAGATGCCGACGAGACCGATCGCCACGATCCCGTCGAGCCACCAGTGATGACCCGTTGCCGACACGACCAGGATCGTGATCGGCAAGTGCGCGGCGCACAGCCATTTCCACCGGCTCGGGCTGGCCGAGACGATGCCGAATCCGATGACCGCCGCCCACGCCACGTGAATCGAGGGCATGGCCACGAACTGGCCGGACACCCCGGTGCCGACGGGACCGTACACCGACATGTTGTACACCTCGGAGAGGTCCTCGTAGCCGAGATCGGTGAGGAACCGTGGTGGTGCCACATGCCAGAACCGGATGAACAAGCACCCCGCGGTGGTCAGCGCGAGGACGTTGCGCCAGCGTGGGTACTGGTCGCGGTGTCGCCAGAACATCCAGATCAAGAACGCGAACACCCCCGGGACGTGCATGCCGATGTAGTACGCGGCGCTGGACCACCCGAGCCAGTCGTAGCGGACCACGAACTCCTGCAGGCTGAGTTCGGTCGGGAGCCAGATCGCCTCTTGGAACTCGACGATCCGACGCGCTCGGTCCATCGCCCCCTCCGACTGCGCGAGCGGCAGCTTCTTGGCGGTCCTCCAGAGTCCGTAGAGCCCGGTGAGGACGACGAGCTCGTGCAGGGCCGGCAACGCGACTTCGGTGAAGCGAGACGGGCGGATGCGCCGAAGGGCCAGGTACAGCGCGAGGCAGATCAGGCTCGTGACCCACGCCTGCTGCCACGTCGGCCATTTCGTCGCGGCCAGGATCATCGACACCATCGGCCGTCCAGTCTGCCCGGTTTCGAGCGACTACCGTCACGCCTGCGCGAGGGGCGCGGGATGAGGAACGCTCGGAAGCGGACCACGGCTGCGGCCGTGTGCATGACGGTCCTCGTGTCCGCGCTCGGCTCGACGACTGCCGACCCGGCCGACGCCACGGCAACTGCGAACGACGTCGCGGTCCCCGCGCATCCGGTGCGCCATGGCGCCGTGGCCGCCACCATCGACCCGTCGACTCGACACATCATCGTCGTCGGAGATTCCATACTTTTCAGCCGGATGCAGACGGGCGAACGGCGCAACATGATCGTGCCGCTGGCAGCGGATGCGCTGGCTCGGCGTGCACCGGGCGTGTCGATCGAGAACCGGTCGACACCGGGTCTGTCGACGCTGCACACGATCGACCCGTCGAGCACGCACGTTGCGTCCGTACCTGCTCGACCTCATCGATACGCCCGGGCCACGGCCCGAAGTCGTCGCCGTCGCGGTCAGTTCGATCGACATCAATCTGTTCCCGCTCGTGTCGGTCCCCCGGCTCGCCGCAGCGCTGATCGACGAACTGCGCCGAGTCGAGCAGCTGCTCGCGTGGTTCGGCGTCGACGCAGTGTTCATCCCCGTGTTCGGCATCAACGGACACATGTACAACGACCTGCGCAGTCTGATCGAGCCGTTTCACACGACTATCGCCTCGACGAACGAGTCGCGGAGTACAACGAACTGCTCCGAGCGAGCGGGCTGCCGCTGCTGTTCGATCGCTTCGTCGACCTCGATCGCAACGGCGACGGCAACGCAGATCGTCGGTACTTCGTCGACAACGACCCGCTCGGGCGCTGGCCCGACGACGGAATCCACCCGAACGCCCTCGGCGAGCGGGTGTTCGGCGACAACCTCGCGAACGGACTCCTCGCCGCCTTCGAACGAGGGTCGTCGTCAGGCAGGTCGTCGCGCTGATCGTCGCGCTGATCGTCGCGCCGGTCATCGGACTGATCGACAGGCTCAGCCCCGACGCCAGCGCCGACGGGAGCGATCGGTGCCTCGGGCGCGGATCACCGGGCATCGCCACCCGTCGTAGACGGCACCGTGGCGGTCGGCGATCAGCCGCAGCGTCCACGAGTCCGGGGTGATGTCGGCCGGATCGACGCGGTGCCGCAGGACCATCCGACCGTCGGGCGAACCGTCGGCGGACGGTGCGGGCTCGAACCCGACGCTTGCCACGGCTGCGACGAACGCCGCCGACCGTTCGGGGGCGAGCCCGGACACATCGTGCTCGATCGTGCGGACGCCGCCCACGTCGCCGGCTGCGTGCAACGCGGCCATTCGTCGAAGATCCTGCAACGACTGCTCCTCCATGTCGACCGGGCGGACGCGTTCGAAGATCGTCCAGCCGGGATCCCGGCTCGGCGCGACCGACACCGACGCCTTGGCGGGCAGCGGAACCTGCGTGAACCGGGCGGCGTGCTCGTCACTCGCGAGCGCAACGAGGGTCCAGAGCGTCGTGGCCGTTCGGCTCGTCCCGGCGATGCGGCCGCTGAGCTCGTCGGTGATCCGCTCGATCGCCGACTCCGCCGAACCGATGAACTCGGGCAGCGTGGACGGCGCCTCGATGGTGACCTCGACCGCGATCGGCAGCTCCGGCAGCGGCGCATCCACGAGCAGGTCGCCGTCGACGCCCATCATCTCGAATCCGTCGACACCGTCGCGCCGGAACAGCTCCCACGCCATGGGCTACCTCGGGCTCACGGCGTGTAGACGCCGAAGACCTCGCGCAGGCTGTCGCTGATCTCGCCGAGTGTGCAATCGGCCCGCAGGGCGTCCTTCATCGGGTAGAGCAGATTGTCGCTCGTCCCGGCCGCCGCCTTGACCGCCGCGAGCGCCGACTCGACCGCTGCGGTGTCGCGCGCCGCCTTGTAGGCCGTGGTCCTGGCGATCTGGTCGACCTCCAACTGCGGATCGATCGGGAACGGCTCGGGTTCGGCGTCGTCGTCGACGGTGAACTTGTTGACCCCGACGATGATCCGCTCGTCGTCGTCGATCGACTTGGTGTACTCGTAGGCGGCGTTCTCGATCTCGTCCATCTGGAAGCCGACCTCGATCGCCGCGACGGCGCCGCCCTTCTCGTCGATCGTCTCGATGTACTCCCACGCCAGGCGCTCGACCTCGTCGGTCAACGACTCGACGAAGTACGAACCCGCCAGCGGGTCGACGGTGTCGGTGACGCCCGACTCGTAGCCGATGATCTGCTGGGTGCGCAGCGCGATCCGAGCCGCCGTCTCGGTCGGGAGGCTCAACGCCTCGTCGTAGCCGTTGGTGTGGAGCGACTGGGTCCCGCCGAGCACGGCCGCCATCGACTGGATGGCGACGCGCACGACGTTGTTGATCGGCTGCTGCGCCGTGAGCGTCGACCCGCCGGTCTGCGTGTGGAAGCGCAGCATCGACGACTTCGGGTCCTTCGCGCCGAAACGCTCCGTCATGATCGTGTGCCACATCCGACGGCTCGCCCGGAACTTCGCCGCTTCCTCGAAGAAGTTGTTGTGGCCGTTCCAGAAGAAGCTGAGCCGCGGGGCGAAGTCGTCGACGTCGAGCCCGGCATCGATCGCAGCCTGGACGTACGCGATCGCGTTGGCGAGTGTGAACGCGATCTCCTGGACGGCGGTCGAGCCCGCTTCGCGAATGTGGTAGCCGGAGATCGAGATCGTGTTCCAGGACGGCACGTGCTGCGAGCAGTACTCGAAGATGTCGGTGATGATCCGCATCGACGGCCGGGGCGGGTACACGTAGGTGCCGCGGGCGATGTACTCCTTGAGCAGATCGTTCTGGATCGTCCCGCTGATCTGGTCGGCGGACACGCCCTGTTCCTCGGCGACCAGTTCGTACATCAGCAGCAGGATCGCTGCGGTCGAGTTGATCGTCATCGACGTCGACACCTTGTCGAGCGGCAGGTCGGCGAGCAGCAGTCGCATGTCGGCCATGGTGTCGATCGCCACGCCGACCTTGCCGACCTCGCCCTCCGCACGACCGGCGTCGGAGTCGTAGCCCATCTGGGTCGGGAGATCGAACGCGCAGCTCAGGCCGGTCTGGCCGGCGTCGAGCAGGAACTTGAAGCGCTGGTTCGTCTGCTCCGCCGAGCCGAAGCCCGAGTACTGCCGCATCGTCCAGAGTCGGCCGGTGTACATCGACGGATACACGCCGCGCGTGTAGGGCGGCTGGCCCGGCAGACCGAGTCGCTGTTCCTCGTTCCAGTCGGCGAGCGCCTCGCCGGTGTAGATCTTGGCAATCGGGATCCCCGAGTCGGTCGTCGGCAGGTCAGCAGCGTCAGCCATACCATCGAGCGTAGGGGACCATCGCCCGCCCGCCAGCATGTTCGTCGGTGCGAGGCACCAACGAACATTTTCAGTTGGCGGCGACGATCGCGACTTCCATCAGCCACTGCGGGCGGGCGAGCTCGGGGACGGTCACGAGCGTCGACGCCGCACGATGGCCGCCGAGGAACTCGTCGCGTGCCGCCATCACGTCGGCAAGGGGCTCGCCGACGACCACGTACGTGGTGACCGACACGATGTCGGCCGGGACCATGCCGGCCTCGACGAGCATCGCCGCGATGTTCTCCCACACCACGCGGGCCTGGGCGCCGACGCCCTCGGGGGTCGTCCCGTCGGGGGCCGTCGGCACGACCCCGGACGTATGCAACCAGCGCGTCGGCTGTTCGCTCAACATCGCGTGGGCGTAGTTCGCGGCGGGTGGGGCGATCGACGACGGGCTGATCTGGCGGTTCACGTCGCCCATCGTGCCAGCTCGCGGACGTAGCATCTCGCCGATGGACCGCGACACCCCGGCGGCGTCCAGCGGTCCGGTCACCCGGTGGCTGTCGACGGCGCAGCCCGAGGCACTCTTCGTCCTCTCGGCGATCGCGCAGTACATCGGTGCGGTCATCGCCGTGCTGCTGTTCGACGGCTCGATCGGCGGCACCGACGGCGTGTCACCGCAGACGGTCGCATGGTTCCGCGCGATCGGCGCCACGATCGCATTGCTCGCCGTGTCCCGCGGCTGGCGGTCGGGTTGGACCCGACAGCAACTGGTCGGCGTCGCGTTCTTCGGTGTGACCACCGTGCTGATGAACGTGTTCTTCTACCTCGGGATCGAGCGCATCGACCTCGGCAAGGGCATCACGATCGAATTCATCGGACCGATCACCGTCGCGGCAGTCACGACTCGCAGCCGCCGCAACGCGGTGGCGCTGCTGTTCGCCGTCGCCGGCGTCGCCGTGCTCGGTGGCGTCGAAGTCGACGACAACCTGCTCGGCGTCGTGTTCATCCTGATCGCCTCCGCGCTCTGGGCGGTCTACATCGTGATCGGCTCGCGCGTGGCCCAGGTCGACCGGGGCGTCGCCGGACTCGGGCTCGGCCTGGCGATCGGCGCGCTCGTCACCACACCGATCGGCGCGCCTGGCAGCCTCGAGGTCTGGACCAGCCCCACCCTGCTCGTCCTGTGCCTGGCCGTGGGTGTGTTCTCGAACGCGATCGGATACGGGATCGACCAGTTCACGATGCGCCGGATCCCGATCCGCCGGTTCTCCCTGCTCCTCGCGCTGCTCCCGGTGACGGGCACCCTGATCGGCTGGATCGGTCTCGGTCAGCAACCCTCGGCCATCGACCTGCTCGGCATCTCACTCGTGCTCGTCGGGGTGACGGTCCAGGAGCGCGACCAGATCGAGCGGGTCGAGGCGGTCGTCCGGACCGACCCGGGCTGACGGCCGCCGACCACGACGGCTACCATCTCGTCATTCACTCGCATTCGCGTACGCGATTCACTGGAGGACCGATGACCGACACCGTCGAGGAGACCCTGGCCAAGCTCGAGGAGCAGGCCGGTGGCGACACCACCGATTTCGAAGCCGAGCGCTTGCACCGCAAGCAGCGCCTCGCCTGTGGCCTGCGAACGATGGGACGCCTGCACCTCGCAGAGGGCGTCCCCGGTCACGTCACCGTGCGCGACCCCGAGTTCCCCGATCGCTTCTGGGTCAACCCGTTCGGCAAGAACTTCAAGTTGATGAAGGTGAGCGACCTGATCTGCGTCGACCACGAGGGCAACATCGTCGAGGGCGACGGCTCGCTCAACGCCGCGGCGTTCGCGATTCACGGCCAGATCCACCAGGCTCGCCCCGACGTCATCGCAGCGGCCCACTCGCACTCGATGTACGGCAAGACCTTCTCGACGCTCGGCAAGCCGCTGAAGATGATCACCCAGGACGCGACGATGTTCTACAACGACGTCGCGCTGTGCAACGTCGGCAGCGGTGCCGTGGTCCTCGACCAGGAGGTCGGCCGGAAGATGGCCGAGGCCCTCGGCGACAAGAAGGCCCTCATCCACCAGAACCACGGCCTGATCACCGCCGGCGGGTCGGTCGACGCCGCCGTGTGGTGGTTCATCGCACTCGAGCGCGCCTGTCAGAGTCAGCTCGTCGCCGAAGCCGCCGGCACGCCGATCGAGATCCCCGAGGCGTTCTGCATCGACGGCCACAAGGCACAGGGCAGCGACATCGCCGGCTGGTTCCAGTTCCAGCCGTTCTGGGAAGAACTCGTCGCCCGCGAGCCCGAATTCCTCGACTGACCCTCCCCCTCGCCACGATTCTCGGCCCCGTTGCGTCTCACCTGCCGATACTCACGGGGGTCGAGAATCCGACGTGAGCGTTGCGATCGCGCGGCGGATTCGACGGGCGGTGTCGGCGGGTGACGCCGTGATCGCCCGATAGGTGTAGCGGCGAATCGACCACCCAGCGGCGGCGAGATCGTCGTCACGGTCACGGTCCCGCTGGAATTGCCCGCGATCGAGGCCATGCGTCGCCCAGCCATCGCACTCGACGAGGAGGGACGTGCCGAGGATGCGAAAGTCGACTTCCCATCCTTCAATCATCGGGTGGAACTCGAACGGTGGAAGGTCGAACCGCCGGACCAGCCGAGCGAAAGCGGCTTCGAGCACGCTGTCAGCCGGCTTCGCATCGATTGTCCAAAGCGTCCAGCGCGTCACGGAGTGCTCCGACGCCGGCCCGCCCCTTGCGCCCGTGGTCAGCCAGTACCGCTGCGACCGCACCGAGATCGACCAGACGGGTGGACAGCGCATGACCCAGCGCGTCACGCACCAACTCGGGGGCGACGGCACCGAGGTCCACCAGCGTCCGCAACACATTGGTACAGCGAATCCCATCGATCACATGCGGCGCCAGGCGCAGCCCGTCGGTCGGACGATGGACCACGACGCCATCGGCGGCCAGTTTCCGACTGCGGCCGGCAAGGATCACATCGACGGGCAAGTGGGCGGCGCCTGGCAGCGCCATGCCGTGCAGGTGCATGGCGGCGCGGTGGGATGCGAGCGCGTTGCCGCCGAACGACCAGACGACAGCAGCGATGCGCTGTGTGTACGTCCGCGGCGTCCCTGCCAGGCGAGCGATGCCGGGGTGCAGGAGATCGAGTTCACCGCGCTCGATCATCCGATACCAGGTCGCGTGCGCGATGCCACTCGTCGCCTTGACGACGAGTCCGTGGCGTTCGAGAGCGTGCTGATCCAGGTCGAGGGGTTTCATACCCCTCACTGGGTGAGCACATCGCCGTAGCGGAAACGCATACCGGCGCACTCTCTCTCATGACATCGGCCCACAGGTTCTCGACCCCGTTGCATCTCACACGCTGATACTCACGAGGGTCGAGAATCTGGCCCGATGCGGTCGAGCGTCGGAAAGTCACTGTTGGCGGCGGTGTGACCGAACGCGGCATCACGCGGACTCGACCCGCTTGCGTCTCGGCATGCGGGACCGAGCCGGGCCGAGAAGGTGGTGGCACGCGGGTCAGCCGCTGAGGCCGGGCGCGCAGAGCCCGTCGAGTTCCTTGATCTCGATGCGGTCGGCGATTCGCGTGGGTGACCTGGTTGTCCGGGTTCGGCTTCAGGTTGAACACCCGGAACTCCATGTCGTTCGTGTCGACGGTGAGGATCCGACCGATGAGCGGCTCGCCGAGGCCGAGGATCACCTTGATCGTCTCGAGCGCCTGGATCGAGCCGATGATGCCGGGCAGCACGCCGAGCACGCCCGCTTCGGCGCAGGACGGCGCCAGCTCGGCGGGCGGCGGCTCCGGCACCATGTCGCGGTACGTCGGGCCTTCGAGCGGATGGAACACGCTGACCATGCCCTCGAAGCGGAAGATCGAGCCGTGCACGACCGGGATACCGAGCTTCACGCTCGCGTCGTTGAGCAGGTAGCGGCTCGGGAAGTTGTCGGCGCCGTCGACGATCACGTCGTAGCCGGCGATGATGTCCATGATGTTCGACGCATCGAGGCGCGTGTCGTAGGTGACGACGTTGACATCGGGGTTGAGCCCGACCAGCGTCTTCTTCGCCGAGTCGACCTTGCGGTCGCCGATGCGGTCGACGTTGTGGAGGATCTGGCGCTGCAGGTTCGACGCGTCGACGTCGTCCATGTCGACGACGCCGATCGTGCCGACGCCGGCCGCGGCGAGGTAGAGCGCTGCGGGCGACCCGAGGCCACCGGCACCGAGCATCAGCACCTTGGCGTCGAGCAGCTTCAACTGTCCTTCGGTGCCGACCTCGGGGAGCAGGAGATGGCGCTTGTAGCGGTTGTTCTGCTCGGGCGTCAATGACGCCGGCTGCTTCCAGTCACGACCCTCGTCCTTCCAGCGGCCGAATCCACCCTCCATCGACATCGCGTTCGAGTAGCCGAGCTCCTCCATCGTCCGCACGGCGAACGCCGAGCGCACGCCGCCGGCGCAGTAGACGACGACGGGGGCCTCCTTGTCGACGATGCGACCCTCGATCTGGGCTTCGAGGTGCCCGCGAGGGATGTGGACGGCGCCGGGGATGGCGCCCTCTTCGTACTCGTCGGGTTCGCGGACATCGAGGATCAGCGCGCCTTCGGCGATCTTGTCCGATGCGGTGTCGGTGTCGATCTCGGTGATCGATGCCTTCGCGGCGGAGAGGAGGTCACGAAACGTTGCCATGGAGAAAAGCCTAACGGGAAATGTCGAGCGGTTGGGTCAGGTATTCAACAACCACTCGCGACGCATCGCTCCGCATTCCCGCAGGACATCCGTTCGATGGCAGCAAGCGAGCGCGTTGTCCGAATCCGGCCAGTCGCGCCGATCGGGATTACCGTCACCACGTGACCTCGACCGAGCCCGCCCCCTCGCCCGAACAGCGCAGGCTGTTCGAGCGGTCGGACGCGGCGAACGACGGCACGTTCACCCCGGGCGACTGGGGTCTCTTCCTCGCCGTCGCGGCCATCTGGGGTGCGTCGTTCCTCTTCATCGACATCGGGCTCGACGCCTTCCCACCGGGGCTGATCACGCTCCTGCGAGTCGCATCCGGCGCGCTGGCGCTCGTGCTGCTGCCCAAGCCGAGCGTGACGATCGAGGCGTCCGATCGCACCCGGCTCGTCCTGCTCTCGGTCATCTGGGTCGCGATCCCGTTCACCCTGTTCCCGATCGCGGAGCAGTACATCAACTCCTCGGTCACCGGGCTGCTCAACGGCGCGACCCCGATCTTCGCGGCGACGGTCGCGGCGGTGCTGCTCCGCCAGCGGGCGAACGGTCCGCTGTTGCTCGGCATCGTCGTCGGATTCCTGGGCATCGTGCTGATCAGCCTCCCGTCGATCGGCGACGGCGCCAGCGAGGCGCGCGGCGTGTTCCTCGTCCTCGCTGCGACGGTCTGCTACGGCTTCGCGATCAACCTCGCCGCACCGCTCCAGCGCCGGTACGGCTCACTCCCGATGATGAGCCGCATGCTCGCACTCGCGACGGTGTGGACACTGCCGTACGGCCTGTGGGAGATCGGCGATGCCCAGTGGGAGCTCGGACCACTCGCCGCAGTCCTCGTGCTCGGCGTGTTCGGCACCGGCATCGCCTTCGCGATCATGGGCAGCCTCGTCGGCCGCGTGGGCTCGACACGCGCGTCGTTCGTCACGTACCTGATCCCGGTCGTGTCGCTCGCCCTCGGCGTCACCTTCCGCGACGACACCGTCGCACCGCTCGCGATCATCGGCATCGGGTTGGTCATCGGCGGCGCGCTGCTCGCCAGTCGCGCCCGCCGCTGACCGGGCCACCGCTCGCTGCGTCGCGTCAGCCCGACACGAGCGCCGGGAGGATGTCGCCGATGCTGCCCGACGAACAGGTCGTCGGCGTAGCGATCCATCGACGTCTCGTCACCGTTGACGATCACCACCCGTGCGCCGCCGGCCTTCGCCCGAGGCACGCAGTTGGCTGCGGGGAACACCGACAGCGTCGAGCCCACCGCGAGCAACAGATCGCACTCGTCGCTCACCTGCAGGGCCCGGTCGATCACCTCGGGGACGAGCGCCTGGCCGAAACTGATCGTGTCGCTCTTGACGATGCCGCCGCATTCGAGGCAGCTCGGATCCGGATCGCCGGCACGAACCCGTTCGAGTGCCTGCTCCATCGGGCGGCGATCGTCGCAGTCCCAGCACCGGGTGAACCAGACGGTCCCGTGGACCTCGATGACCTTCGCGGGGTCGTTGCCGGCCTTCTGGTGCAACCCGTCGATGTTCTGGGTGATCACCGCATGCAGCCGACCCTGCCGCTCGATGTCGACGAGCGCACGATGCCCACGATTCGGTTCGGCCGTCCAGGCCGGCGTCGTCAGGCGGTTCTGCCAGGCGACACGTCGGATCTCCGGATCGCCGAGGTAGTGCTGCAGTGTCGCCGCCTTCTCCGCGGCCGGGTTCTTCGTCCACAGACCGTTCGGGCCACGGAAGTCCGGAATCCCCGAATCGGTGGAGATCCCCGCCCCACTGAACACGACGATCCGCTCGGCATCGGCGACAGCCGCCTGCGCCTGCTCGATTCCCGCGACCTCCACCATGTCCCCACCCTGGCTCATCTTGCGCCACCCGCGCCAGTCCACCGGCCACCGGCGACCGGTAGCGTGGGACGCCGTGTCCGATCAGGTGATGGCCGAAGCCGAACGTCGACGGACGTTCGCGATCATCTCCCACCCCGACGCGGGCAAGACCACCCTCACCGAGAAGTTCCTCCTGTATGCGGGCGCAATCCAGTCCGGTGGAGCGGTGAAGGCCCACGAGGGTCGTCGCGCCGCCACGTCCGACTGGATGGACATGGAACAGAAGCGCGGGATCTCGATCTCGTCGACCGCGCTGAACTTCCCGTACCGGGAGCACGAGTTCAACCTGCTCGACACCCCGGGTCACCGTGACTTCTCCGAGGACACGTATCGCGTGCTGTCGGCCGTCGACGCCGTGGTGATGGTCCTCGACGCGGCCAAGGGCATCGAGCCGCAAACGCTCAAGTTGTTCGAGGTCTGTCGGTCTCGCGAGCTGCCGGTGCTGACGTTCCTGAACAAGCTCGATCGACCCGGCCTCGAGCCGCTCGAACTCCTGGATCAGATCGAGGAGCAGATCGGACTCCGCCCGACGCCCGCCACCTGGCCGGTCGGCTCGTTCGGTGATCTGCGTGGTGTGCTCGACCGCCGGACGAATGTGTTCACGCGGTTCACCCGCACGGCGCGCGGCAGCCAGATCGCTCCCGAGGAGGACGTTCCCGCCGACCGCGCGGCAGCCGAGGAGGGCGCCGCCTGGGAGAAGTGCGCCGAGGAGTCCGAGTTGCTCGATGCGATGGGGGCCGACGTCGATCTGCCGTCGTTCCTCGCCGGCGAGTCGACGCCGGTGTTCGCCGGCTCGGCGCTCACGAACTTCGGTGTCCGCCACCTGCTCGACGCGATCGTCGATCTCGCACCGGCTCCGATGGCACGCCCGGACATCGACGGCAAGCCGCGGCATCTCGACGAGCCGTGTTCGGCCTTCGTGTTCAAGGTGCAGGCGAACATGGACCGCAACCACCGTGACCGCATCGCGTTCGCCAGGATCTGCTCGGGCAAGTTCGACCGCGGCATGGTGATGACGTGCGAGCGCACCGGCAAACCCTTCGCCACGAAGTACGCATCGACCGTGTTCGGCGCCGAGCGAACGACGGTCGACGAGGCCTTCCCGGGCGACGTGGTCGGCCTCGTCAACGCAACCGGGCTCAACATCGGCGACACGCTCTACGACGAGACCGGCCCGCCGGTCGAGTTCCCGAAGCTTCCGCAGTTCGCGCCAGAGGTGTTCGCCACCGCTCGGCCGCAGGATTCGGGCAAGGTGAAGCAGTTCCGCAAGGGGCTCGACCAGCTCGGTGAAGAAGGCGTCGTCCAGGTCCTGCGCGACCCCGACTGGGGCGAAGCATCACCCGTCCTCGCGGCCGTCGGCCAGCTGCAGTTCGACGTGTTCGCCAACCGGCTCGACATCGAGTTCAACGCACCGATCGAGCTGTCCGGGTCCCCGTTCCAGGCGATTCGCCTCACCGACCGAGAGTCGGCGGCGCTGCTCCGCGAGAAGCCGGGCGTCCGCATCCTCCAGCGCACCGACGGCGCGCTGGTGGCGCTGTTCGAGAACAAGTACGCACTCCAGCGCATCGAGCAGAACGAACCCGACCTCACCCTCGACCACATCGTCGCCTGACCGATCGCTCGGTCAGGCCTGACGAGAGCCGAGCACGGCCTCGACGGTCGTCTCGGCGCCGTCGCGGACGACCGTGAGACGGATGGTGTCACCGGGCTCACGGGCGGCGATCGCATCGCCGACGTTCTCGGGCGTCTCGACCGTGTCGTCGCCGATCGCCGTGATCACGTCGCCCGCACGGAGCCCGGCGACCTCGGCCGCCGACCCCATGGTCACGTCCATCACCACCGCGCCGCGCAGGTCGCCGGTGCCGTCGACACCGAGCTGCGCCGCGGTCTCGGGGGTGAGCGGTGCGGAGCTGATCCCGAGGAACGCCACGAGCACGGGTTCACCGGCCGACAGGGTGTCGAGGATCGGCTGCGCCGGATCCGCGGCGATCGCGAAGCCGACGTTCTGCGCCCATGGTGAGCCCGCCGAATTGATGCCGACCACCTTGCCGTCGAGATCGAACAGCGGACCGCCGGAATTGCCCGGGTTGATCGCTGCGTCGGTCTGGATCAGCTCGGTGAGCCGGTTCCCGTCGTCGGTCCGGATCGTGCGACCGAGTGCCGACACGATGCCGTCGGTGGCGGTCGCCGGGCCCTCGAAGCCGAGCGAGTTGCCGATGGCGACCACGCGCTCGCCCACCTTGAGATCGTCCGATGACCCGAACTCGACGGGCATCAGGTCGTCGCGGTCCACCCGGATCACGGCGAGATCCTGCGATTGCGCCGTGCCGAGCACGGTCGCGGTCGCCGTCGCGCCGTCCGAGAACTCGACCTCGACGGTCGCCGCGTCGCCGACCACGTGGGCATTGGTCGCGATCCGGCCATCGGCCGAGATCACGAAGCCGGTCCCCGTTCCGCTGCCCGCCGATGTGATCGCGTCGATGCGCACGACGCTCGGACGGACCTCCTCGACGAGATCAGAGATGTCGACCGGCGTGGTGACGACCGGGCCGTCGGCCGACGTCAGCTGGGCGTTCGACGGTGCTTCGACCACGACCGCTTCGGGCGTGGTCGCCCGGCCGGCGACCGCACCGCCGACCGTGCCGCCGGCGACGGCGACCAGGGCGAGCGCCACTGCGGCACCGCGACTGAGCCGCCCCTTGCCGGTTGTGTCGGCGGCGTCGGCTCGGGCGCGGGTGGCGGACCAGCCGGCGGCTGCCACGTCGGCGCCGGGGGGAATCGCGGGGCGGGCGGGCTGTAGAGCGGGGACCTCGGTGGCGTTGCGTCGTACATGTCGACGTCCTTTCAGTTGCGATGCGAAGGAATTGCGACGATCCTGCCCAGCGGTTCCTGAAGGGGCCCTGAACCCGGCTGAAGACCGCTTCAGGAAGCGCACCGCGCATCGGGCTCGCCATCGACCGCTGCTGGCACACTGTCGTCCATGAGGTTGCTGGCATGAGACTGCTGGTCGTGGAGGACGAGGTGAAGCTGGCTCGGTCTCTGCAGGCCGGGCTGACCGCCGACGGGTTCTCGGTCGACGTGGTCCACGACGGCACCGAGGCGCTCTGGATGACCGACGTCAACTCCTACGACGCCATCGTCCTCGACATCATGCTGCCGGGCACGAACGGGTTCGTCGTGTGCCGCACGCTGCGCGAACGGAACGACTGGACACCGATCCTGATGCTCACCGCAAAAGACGGCGATCTCGACGAGGCCGAGGCGCTCGACACCGGTGCCGACGACTACCTCCGCAAACCGTTCTCCCACGTCGTCCTCGTGGCTCGGCTCCGCTCGCTGCTGCGGCGCGGTCCCGACGTCCGTCCGACCGTGCTCGTCGCGGACGACCTCGTGCTCGACCCGGGAGGCCGGACCTGCCATCGAGCCGACGAGGAGATCACGCTGACGGCGCGGGAGTTCTCGGTGCTCGAGCACCTGATGCGCAACGCCGGGACCACCGTCTCCAAGCAGGACGTTCTCGACGCGGTGTGGGACGTCGACTTCGCCGGCGACGCCAACATCGTCGAGGTGTACATCGGCCACCTTCGCCGCAAGATCGACGAACCGTTCGGGCGAACGACCATCGAGACGGTCCGCGGGGTCGGCTACCGATTGCGCCCCGATCGGCGATGAACCTGTCGTCGTCGGTGCGTGGTCGCACCACCATCCTGGTCACGCTGCTGTTCGCGCTCACCTTGGTCGTCTCGGGGCTCACACTGCTGACGGTCCTGCGGCGAACCATGATGGACAACATCGACACGGCGTTGGCCCTGCGCGCGGCCGACCTCGGCGCGCTCGTGGAGAGCGGCATCGCACCGCGCGACATCACGATTCCCGACGACGGCACCTCGTTCGCGCAGATCATCCTCGACGGCGAGGTGATCGCATCGAGCACCAACGTGCGCGGTCAACCGCCGGTCGACACCCTCACGGATTCGTCGCAGATCACCGTCCGCCAGACGTCGGGCGACGACGAGGTGTTCCGGCTGCTCGTGACCGAGCAGAGCAGTCCGGCCGGACCGGTCACGATTGCCGTCGGCACCACGCTCGCCGACATGGAACGGACGACTCGGGTCGCCACCTGGACGCTCACGATCACCGGTCTGGCCCTCACGACCCTGGCCGGAGCCGCCACCTGGGCGGTCGTGCGTCGGGCGCTCCGACCCGTCGACTCGATGCGCGCCGAGGTCGCCGACATCACCGTGAGCGGCCTCGACCGCCGCGTGTCCCAGCCGACCACCGATGACGAGATCCGACTCCTCGCCGACACGATGAACGACATGCTCGGGCGCCTCGAGTCGGGCACGCGCGCCCAGCGAGACTTCGTCAGCGCCGCATCCCACGAGTTGCGCACGCCCATCGCCGTGATCCGCCACATGCTCGAAGTTGCACAGGCCTCGGATTCGCCCGACTGGCGCGCGCTGGCCGACAGCGTGTTGGAGGAGGACATCAGAATGGAACGTCTCGTCGACGATCTGCTGTTGATCGCGCGGACCGGCGTGTCGGCGAGCGATCGTTGGACGGCGGTCGATCTCGACGACATCGTGTTCGAGGAGGCGGGTCGGGTCCCCTCCCCCATCCAGATCGACGTCACTCGGGTCTCGGCAGGCCAGGTCAACGGCGACGCCGAGCAACTGCGCCGGGTGGTGCGCAACCTGCTCGACAACGCGATGCGCCACGCCAGCAACGCGATCGCGATCGAACTCGACAGCATCGACGGGCGAGTCGGCGTTGCGGTCGACGACGACGGCCCCGGCGTGGCACCCGAGGATCGCACACGGATCTTCGGACGGTTCGTGCGCCTCGACGAGTCGAGAACCCGGTCCGACGGGGGCTTCGGACTCGGACTCGCGATCGTTGCCGAGTTGGTGGACTCACTCGGTGGCGACGTGCGCGTCGAAACCAGCGAACGCCTCGGTGGGGCCCGGTTCGTCGTCACGTTGCCCGACGCCAGAGCCTGAGCACGCTCGTTGGTGCCCGACACCGACGAACACCGTCACCCACGAACAGCTTCACCAGCTGCCGGAGCTGCCCCCGCCGCCGCCACCCCCGACACCACCGCCTCCACCTCCGCCGCCGCTGCTCGAGCTGGACGGGGCCGTGTGGGCGGACCGGAATGCCGAGGCGTTCGTGTGGATCAGCATCGGCGCGGTGAATCGCTCGGGTTGCGCGATGTTGCTCGACTCGATCGCCTTCGACCAGGCAGCGGCCTCCCCGAGCGCCACCGCCCATGCCGAGTACTCGCGGATCAGGCCCTGCTCCCAGGCCCACTCCACGTGGCGGCCCTCGGACGCCTCGAGGAACCGTCGGAACGACTCGGTGCGCAGCGTCAGGGCCGAGCCCGTCGCCGTCCGGGACGCCAGCATCGATTGATACATCAGCCCGGCGAGCATCGCGATCACGACCACGGTCAGCACCAGGACCGCAGCCGGTCCGCCCCAGGAGTCGGTGAGGAGAGACAGCAGCGCCGAACCGAACAGCCCGAACACCACGAACCCGCCGAATGCGGCGAGGAGCACCGCGGTGGCGCCCAGGGAGCCCGAGAGCCCGAGCGGACGACTCCACCAGCCCGAGTCCCGGATCAGACGTTTCTGTTCCGCAACGATCGCTGACCACACCGCGGCGAAGTCCTTGTCATACCTTCCGAGTTCGACCGCCGGTGCCTTCGCGAACAGCCGGACCAGATGGCCGCGGTCGACCGCGTGGAGCCGCGCCGTGGTCTGGCCGGGGCGGAGCACCAACCGCTTGCCCGATCCGGTGATCTCGATCGCGCCACGAGCGACCATCTCCGAGAACCACGCCGACACCGAGTCGTCGCCGATCCGCTCGCTCAGCAGGACGTTGCCCTGCCACGGCTCGACCCCACGCGGCGGCGAGAACTCGATCGTGGCGAGTTCGGCGAGTCGGCTGTCCGGCACCCGGTGCGTCGGGACGTCTGCGGTCGGGTCACCGATGGCCGGCACGGGCAACTCCCCGAGTGCCGGACCGAACGCGGCATCGGCCGCAGCTCCTGCGCCGAACACCTCGTTGCTCCCGCGAGACCGGAACGCGAAGAACACGCCGACGGCAGTCGCCGTGCCGAGCAGGAGCTGGACCAGGCCGAGTGGCTGCAGACCGGTCGGATTCCGGGCCGGCAGCGGTGGGTCGATCACCTCGGTCGGCGTGGACGAGACACCCGCCACCGTGCCGCCGATCGTGATGCCCTCGCCCGGTTCCAACGGTTCGATCACCACCGCGTAGTGACCGTCGTCGACCCGCGCCAGCTCACACCCTCCGAAATCGCCGAACCGACCCGTGTCGCAGCGCAGGTCGTCGAGTTCGAAACCGAGCACGTCGACGGTGAACCGATCGGTCTGGAAGGTCTCGTCGTTGCCGATGATGTCGAGCGCGAGCGTGCCGGTGTCGAGTTGCGCCTCGGGCAGGACGTAGTCGAGGACGTATCGGCGCTGGCCGGTGAAGGTCACGTTCGGATCCCCGATGCGAATCCGCGTGTCACGTCCGATCTGCACCACGTCGAGCGTGTCGTTCGCATCGGGCGACGACGCGCGCACCTCGACCGGGACACCGAAGTCGTTCGGGATGATCCGCTGATAGCCGCGGCGCTCGTTGACCCCGAAGTCGATGTCGACGACTTCGCGGATCGCGACGCCGTCGGGGTGTGCGACGCCGGCGGGTGCCACCGTCACCTGCTTGGCATCGAAGTGTTCCGCCCGGAACCGGGCCTGGTCGCCCGCTCCGACGACGCCGAACGCTCCGAGCGCGGACACGCCGAGGACGCCGACGGCGACCACGGCATGGCGGATTCCGGAGATCCGGTTCAGCATCACGTCAGTCTGGTGGACACACGGTCCCGACTCCGGATCTTTCCGGTCTCGTCGCGATCGTGCCCGCCTGCCGGGACGAATCGCGACAGGTCAGGCCGGCTTCGACCCGATCCCGATGAGCGGGGTCATCTCCGCCCCGTCGATCGCGACTCGAAAGGCGGTGTCGACGTGGATGTCGACCAGCCCGGCCGCTTCGAGTGCCTCGCTCATCTGCACCCGACTGAGCCCGTGCGCGTCACCGTCATCGGAACCGCGGTCATCGGGGTCGAGTTCCCAGTCCCACTGGACGAACGTCCCACCGGCTGCGAGCAGCGAGGCGAGTTGCGCGACGGTCCCGGGGTAGTCGTCGAGGAACGAGCACACCGACGACGCCACGACGAGGTCGTAGGCCGTGCCGGCGCTCGGGAGTCGGTCGGCTGTCTCGACGTTGCCCCAGCCGCGGGCGGCGATCTTCGCGTCGAGGACTGCGAGCATCGCCTCGGAGGTGTCGACTGCGTCGATCGATGCCGCGCCGTCGGCCACGAGGCGTTCGGTGAGCAACCCGGTTCCGCAGCCGAAGTCGAGCACCCGGGCAGCCTCGACACGGTGTCCGCGCGCGATGAGCGCGACCACGAGCGAGTCGTGCGCTGCCGCCGAGTATGCGACGGCGGCCCGATCGTCGTCCCACCCGGCGGCGACATCGTCCCAGCTGTCGCCGTCACTCACTGTCGAACCAGCTCGATGAACGTCTTGCCGGTGTCGAGCCAGACCGGTTGGCCCGTCGCGGCGTCGGCGAATCCGAACGCGTCGTACGGATACGTACGCCCCCACACCGCCTCGATCGCCTGCCCGTCGCGGTGGATGACCGCGCGGCCGCCGCCGAGCGTGATCGGGTTGGGCGATCCTGCGTCGACCGGCGACGGCGGGTGCGCGGTGTAGATCTCGACCACGTTGTTCATCGCGATCTGATTGCCGGACACCGCGAGGTGCGGGTTGCCGTTCTGCGCTCGGACGTACACCTCGAAGTCGGGGTTCCACGTCCACGTGGCGCGTACGCCGTCCATGTTCACGTCGAAGGTCGTGTCGGGCACGGCGCCGACCTCGGGTGCGGGGGCCCAGTCGGCCTGGATCGGCCACAACGGTTTGGCGGGGCCGGGCTCGAACGCGGTGTTGACGGCGCAGGTCGGGTCGAGCAGCAGGTTGTGCGGGGCGGACCGGCTCGACGAGCGTTGGTAGCAGGGGTTTCGCTGCGCGGTGAAGTCGACGAGGACCCGGGAGTCCGCCGCCGAACGGATCCACCGTGTCACGCCGGGATTCCCGCCCGACCAGGCGACGATGGGCCGATTCATCCCGGCGAAGATGTCGAGATCGCCGGTACGCGCGGAGCGCACGGGCCCGACCCGGTCCGGCAGGTTCGAGTGGAACAGCCCGACGAAGCGCGTGACGCCCTCGACGTTCTCTTCGATGATCGCATCGGCGCCGTCGAGCCCCCACTGCGGTCGGGCGCGGCTGAAGTTGTCGATCTTCACCGCGAGGATCGGCCGCCGGGTCAGCGCATCATCGGCGGGCAGCCCGGTGAGCGCCGCAACTCCGTCGAGCGGTGGCAGCGTTTCGTACGGCGGCCAGATGGGGACCCCGTCCACGACGATCGTGGGAGGCGGCGGCACCGTGGTGGATGTCGTGGTGGTCGAGGTCGTGGTGGTCGTCGTGGTCGTCGGCGGGACCGTGGTCGTCGTCGTGGTCGTCGGCGGCACGGTGGTGGTCGTGGTCGTGATGTCGACGGTTCCCAGCCGATCGGCGCCGTCGCCGCCCGAGGTCGCGGCGATCGCCGCGCCGCCGATCACGACCAGTACGACGGCGACACCGGCACCCACGACGAGCCGGCGCCGGCGGTACACACTCGGATCGACGGGCTGGTTCACGAGATGCGACGGTACTGCGCCCGATCGGGCATCACCAGGCAACTCGTGAGTGAATCGAATTTCCCGTCTCGGTGTCCGGCGACCCACTGGTGCAGTACCGACTTCTCCCGCCGTTTCTCCCAACGACGGAGGTCTGCGTGACCCACCTTGACGACAACACTCGGATCGAGCAGCCCGGCCCGCGCCGTCGACCGATCCCACCGCCCCCGCGACGAGCCCCCGTCCCGGCGCCGGCCGTGGGGCTCGACGCCGACGCTCGCGTGCCCGATTCCGGGGAGGGCGAGCACTCGACCCGGTGGACGCCCGACGACGCTGCGCCCGAACCCACGACCCTGATCGTGCGGGCCTGGGTCGACCCCGTGGTCGACGAGATCGGGCACGACCCCCGATCGCGCTACGTCGAGCACTTCTGGCTCGGCGTGCTGGGCCCCACAGCGACCTGGCTCCTGCGTCGTCTGGTCGCCGGGCTCGACCGGGAACCCGAGGGCTACGAGATCGATCTCGACGTCACGGCGCGAGCGATGGGCATGTCCTTTCGTCCTGGTCGCTCATCACCGTTCTCGAAGGCACTGCAACGCTGCACCATGTTCGGTCTCGCCCACCAGACGCGCGATGGCATCGCCGTTCGCCGCCGAATCCCCGTGGTGGCGCAGCGCCATCTGCGCCGCATGCCCGACGCGGTCCAACGCGCCCATGACGAGTGGATCCGGGCAACGATCGACATCGACGAGTTCACGCGGGCTCACCGACTGGCGTTGGCGATGCTGGAGGCCGGCGACGACGCGACGACGATCGAGCATCACCTCGTCGCCATCGGCGTCGCCGACGCAATCGCCGCCGAAGTCGCCGACAACGCCTGTCAGCTTCGATGAATCGGCTGCGATGAGGCAGATCGTCAGGTGAGCCCGGCGCGCTGGCGCAAGGTGGCCTCGTCGAGCACCTGGAGTTGCTTGCGGCTGACCGCGATCAGACCGTCACGCGCCGCGCCGCGCAGCAGCCGGTTGGCGGTCGGCCGGGTCACCCCCGCCATCGAGGCGACATCGGATTGCCGCAGCGGGATGACACCGCCAGCGGTGCCGGCGAACTGGTCGGCGAGGCGGAGCACGCATCGATACAGCCGGTGGGTACCACTGATGTAGCGCGCCTCGAGCAGTTGCGTGCTGGTCTCGTTCAGGCGATGGCTCAGCACCATCAGCAAGAACCGATCGACCCCCGGGTGATCCTCACTCAGTACGGCGAAGCTGGCCCGGTCGAGCGAGAGCGTCTCGACGTCGTCGATCGCCGTCGCCGACGCGCTCCGCTCGCCGTCACCGTGGATCAGCGCGTGCTCGCCGAACGTCGCGCCCGGTTGCAGTACGTCGATGATCGAGACCTCACCCAGCCACGTCGTCAAGCGAATCGCCACGTGGCCGCGGTCGAGCATGTGGAAGGCGCCTGCCGGATCCCCCTCGTGGAAGATCGTGTCGCCGTGTGCGAAGCGCCGCCGTCGGGCCATCGAGCGGAGGCTGCGCTCGTCGAGCCCCGCCGCGGCTCCCAGATCTCGCCAGTGGAGCGTCGTGGCGCGACGATCGATTCGCTCCTCCACAGCGCACGACACTACTGCAGGCCGTGCCACCGCCGACGCGGGGCCGCGGTCCACACCTGCCCTTGCCCCGCCGGAGTGGCCTGGCACCGGTCGCTGTGTCACGTACGACACACAACGGGGGTGTCCGGGGCGACTGTGACACGACCGTTGCACACGGACGATGTCGCCATGGGACATCGGTACATCCGCAACGGGCTCCTGCTCGCCGCCGCGATGTTCATGTGCGGTGCCGAGACGGCCGTCGCCGGGGCGAGCACTGCGGTTCCGGTGCACGAGGTGACCCCGACACGCGCGGCGATCTCGACCCGAGACAAGGTTTCGACACCGACACCGACCCCGCCACCAACACCGGCACCGGCGCCGGCACCCGCTGCAGCGCCGACGCCGGCGGCGATCGCAACACCCGCAGTCGTTCCGGCGCCGGACGTGCCGCCCGCCGCCGCGCCGCTGACTCGACCGGTGGTCGTGCTGTACGGCGATTCGCTGGCGTGGGAGGCCCGGCACGTCTTCGAACAGGCCCTCGCCGACCAGCCGGTCACGGTGATCACCCGCACCTTCGGCGGGACGGCGATCTGTGACTGGCACGACGAGATGGCCGAAGACGCCGCCACGCTGCAGCCCGGGCTGGTCGTCATCGAGTTCGTCGGCAACAACTACACGCCCTGCATGGCCGACGCCACCGGTGCGCCGCTCGTGGGCGCGGCACTCGTCGAGCGCTACGCCGCCGATGCCGGATCAGCGGTCGCCACCTTCCGGGCGATCGACACACAGGTCGTGTTCGCCGGCGCACCGATCTCCCGACCCGAGACCGCCACGCTCGACCTCCACCACGCACCGCTCAACGCGGTGTATGCGGAGTTGGGCCGCCGGCTCGACGGCGTGCGCTACGTCGATGCCGGCGCCGCCGTTCTCGACGACGGGGCGTGGACCGACAGCCTGCCGTGTCTCCCGGTCGAGCCGTGCGCTGACACGAGCCTCGAATCGGGCACCGGGCGCAACGTCGTGCGGGCGTCGGACGGACTGCACTTCTGCCCGGCGAGCCCCGCCGCCGAGCGCGGGGTGACCGGCGACTGCCCCGTCTGGTCGAGTGGCGCCTTCCGATTCGGAACCGCGTTGGCCGGACCCGTCCTGGAGAGCGTTGCGCTGACGACCGAGACCGCCGGCCTCGACGCCTGACCGCTCCCCGCCCGCCCCGAGATCAGGCGGAAGCGGCGGATGCCGGTGGCGTGAAGTTGCAGGCCAGGTCGATCAACAGCCGGGTGCCGAAACCGGTGGCGCCCTTCGAGTAGATGCCCTGATCGCTGTCGACCTTCATCGGTCCCGCGATGTCCAGATGGGCGTAGGGAACGTCGCCCGTGAACTCCGACAGGAAGATCGTCGCCGTGATCGTCCCGGCGTACGGGCCGCCGATGTTGCGCATGTCGGCGACCACCGAATCGAGCAGCTTGCGGTAGCGCTTGGCTTCGAGCGGCAGCTGCCACGTCGGCTCGTCGATCCGCTCGCTCGCCGCCTTCACGGCGTCGACCCACTCCTGGTTCGTTCCCAGCAATCCGGCGATGTCGGGCCCGAGTGCGCTGAGGACGGCTCCGGTCAGCGTCGCGATGTCGACGATCGCGTCGGGCTCCTCCTCGACGGCGAGCGACAGGCCGTCGGCGAGCACGAGACGCCCTTCGGCATCGGTGTTGTGGATCTCGACGGTCTTGCCGTTGCGCATGGTGAGCACGTCGCCGAGCTTGAGCGCCGAGCCCGACGGCATGTTGTCGGTACACATCAGCCACGCCGTGACCTTCGTACGACAGCCCAGCGCCTTCAACGACGACATCGCCGAGAGGACCGCCGCCGCGCCGGACATGTCCATTTTCATCACCTGGTGGAACGCGTCGGTCGCCTTGAGGCTGATCCCGCCCGAGTCGTACATGATGCCCTTGCCGACCATCGCGAGGTGTCCCTTGGGATTGCGTGGTGCGTAGGTCAGCTTGACCATGCGGGGAGGTTCGGTCGACCCACGGTTGACGCCGATGATGCCGCCACATCCCATCGCGGCGAGATCGTCACGGTTGAACACCTCGACGGTGAGCCCGGCGTCGGGTCCGAGCTCGACGGCCTTGGCCGCGATGTCCTTCGCATTGAGATATGTCGGCGGTGTATTCGCCAACTCGCGTGCGAAGGCTGCGGCGCCGGCGATCACCCGACCGGCCTCCGCCCCGCGCTCGACGGCCTTCGCCCGCTTCGATCCCGCGACGACCGTGAGCGACGCCAGCTTCGACCCGGCGTCCTCGGCGTTCTTCAGCCCGACGTAGCGGTACGAGGCGAGCAGGACCCCCTCGACGACCGCGCGGCCGGCCTCGTCGGCATCGACTCCGTCCACGTCGGTCAGGTTGGTTGCGAGATGCTCGAACGCCGACGCCGAACGAGCGAAGGCCGACGCCGCACTGCGCAGCCCGTTGGCGTCGATCTCACCGACATCGCCGATACCGACCGCCACGAGCAGCCCGTCACCGTTCGGCACCTTCAGGATCTGACCGGCCTTGCCGTCGAAACCGTTGGCACTCAGCGCTGCTCGACTCATCCCGAGTTGGCGCGGCACCGTCCCCTTGGTCGCCACCGCGTACCCGACCGCCTCGGCGCTCGCCGGGACGGACCGTGCGGTGGAGACGGACACGGACTGGATCGCGGCACTGGCATCGGTCATCCCACCAGTGTGCACGACGACTCCCACCGTTTGCGATTCTGACCTCGCCCCCGATCTCACACTCCTCCGCACGTGTCCGATTGATGAACGGAGCGTCACGACTCGGGCGTCTGTGCCGAGGGTCACCGCGAACGTGTTACGTTCACCGCACGTTCAGGTGCCGTTCGGCATCCGCACGCCAGCAATGACTCTCAAGGAGGAGATCAGATGATCAGGACTTCCACGTGGAAGCGCACAGCAGCGGCCGTCATGGCACTCGGCCTCGTCGCCGGAGCCTGCTCCAGCAGCAGCGGTGACGACGGCGCCGAGACCGAGGACTCGGTCGATGGCGTCGAGTCGACGGAAGCCGACGGCGGCGACACCGCCGACACCGCGGCGGGCGACGAACCTGCCGACACCACCGGCGACGCGACCGATGACACCGTCGAGGTCGTGCAGGCCGAAGGTGGACGGCTGGCCGCCGTGCAGGAGGCGGGCGTGGTGAAGTGCGGCGCCAACGAGGCGCTCCCCGGCTTCGGCGTGATCGACTCAGCAGGTGAGTACTCCGGCTTCGACATCGACTTCTGCAAGGTCGTGGCCGCCGGCATCCTCGGCGATGCGAACGCCGTCGAGTACGTCTCGCTCAATGGCGACGCCCGTTTCCCGGCGCTCCAGTCGGGCGAAATCGACGTGTTGATCCGCAACACGACCTGGACGGCGTCGCGAGACGGCGACCAGGGCGGCAACTTCTTGTTCACGACCTTCTACGACGGCCAGGGCGTCATGGTGCCGGAGGAGTCGGGCATCACCACGCTCGAAGAACTCAACGACGCCAGCATCTGCGTGCTCTCGGGCACCACGACCGAGTTGAACCTCAGCTCGGTGTTCACCGCCCGCGGCATCAACTACACGCCGGTCGTCTTCGACGACAACACGGCACTGCGTCCGGCCTACGACGAAGGTCAGTGCGAAGCCTGGACGGCTGACGCGTCGGCGCTCGCGTCGGGCAAGTCCGACATCGAGGGCGAAGGCGGCCCCACCCAGTTCATCATCCCCGAGATCATCTCCAAGGAGCCGCTCGGCCCCGTGGTCGTCGACGGTGACACCGAATGGGCCCAGGCCGTCAACTGGGCCGTCATGGCGCCGGTTCAGGCGTGGGAGTTCGGGCTCGACTCGGGCACGATCGGCAGCTACGACGGTGACGACCCGAGCATCCTGACGTTCCTCGGACAGGGCGACGACGTCGCCGGCACGCTCGGACTCCCCTCCGACTACGCCGTCCAGATCGTCGAGCAGGTGGGCAACTACGAAGAGATCTACAACGCCCACATCGTCCCGATCGGCCTGAGCCTCGAGGGCTCGCCGAACAATCTGTGGACCGAGGGTGGCCTCATGTACGTGCCACCGTTCCGCTGATCACGGACACCTGAACACCTGACCCGTCCGGGTCGGCTCACACGACGTGAGCCGACCCGGATGCAGGTCCTGTCCTGTACGCCGCACCGACGCTCTGGGGGATCTCCGCGTGGCGCAAACCATCACGTCGCCGAGTACGCCGACGAAACCGCCCTTCTGGCGCAATGTCAACGTGCTGCGGGTCGTCGCGCAGATCGTCGCCGTCCTCGCGGTCGCTGCCGCCATCCGCTGGCTGTTCGGCAACCTCACCCGCAACCTCGAAGCGGTCGGCATCGACACCGATTTCGACTTCCTCGACTCCCCTGCTCGATTCCAGATCCGGGACTCGAGTTTCGACCCCGACTCGTCGATTCGGTTGCTGCTCCTCAACGGCATCAAGAACACCTTCGCCGCCGCCATCGTCGGCATCACGATCGCCATCATCCTCGGCACGCTGATCGGCATCGCCCGATTGTCGAACAACTGGATCCTGCGCAAGCTTGCGCAGCTCTACGTCGAGACGCTGCGAAACATCCCGCCGCTCGTGATCATCATCTTCTTCGGGTTCGCGGTGTTCACGTTCGGCCGCTTCCCGCTCTTCAACCCGGCGAACCCGCCCGGAGAGATCAAGTTCCCCGGAACCGACTCGACCCTGCTGATCTACAGCAAGACCCGATTGGGCATCCCCTCGCTCGAGAACGGCGACGGAAGTGGCCTGTTCTGGGCCATCGTGGTGGTCGGGCTGGCGATTGCGATCGGCGTCTGGCTCTGGCGGACGAAGGTCAACGTCGACACCGGACAGCCGCACCACCGCGTCATCTGGTCGCTCGCCACGTTCGTCGGCATCGGCGTCATCGCCTGGATCGTGCTCGGCCAGCCGGTCACCGGGTCGTTCCCTGCCGTCTCCGAGAGCGGGCGCCTCATCGAGGGCGGATTCGCCACCAACGACGGATACGTCTCGCTGACGATCGCGCTCGCGCTCTACACGGCAAGCCACATCGCGGAGATCGTGCGTGGCTCGATCCTGGCGGTGCCGAAGGGGCAGAACGAGGCCTCCAATGCGCTGGCGCTGTCGGGGTTCCAGCGATACCGCTTCGTCGTGCTGCCGCAGGCCGCTCGGATCGCGGTGCCACCGGTGATCAACCAGTTCCTCAACCTCACGAAGAACACCTCGCTTGCGGTGGCCGTCGCGTATCCCGACGTCACGCAGCTCACACGCACGGCGATCGGCAACGACCAACCCTCGCCGCAGATGATCCTCATCCTGATGGGGATCTACCTGTCGTTCTCGCTGACGATCTCGCTCGTGCTCAACATCATCAACCGACGATTCCAACTGCCGGGACGGTGACCTCATGACCATCGACGACAACTGGGGAAACACCGTCGCATCAGAAGACGGCGACGGCGAGATCATGCAGGCGCTCGCCGCCGACAGCGCACCACGCCACGGCGACCAGACCGCCGTCGAGTGGATGAAGGCCAACCTGTTCGGCACGGTCTTCAGCACCATCTTCACGCTGGTGTTCGGCACGCTGTCGCTGTACCTCGGCTACCGCGCCGCGAACTACTTCATCTTCACCGCCGACTGGGAACCCGTCCGGTCGAACCTCGAGCTGTTCATGTTGGGCCTGTTCCCACGCACCGACCGAACCCGATTGGTCGTTCAGGCGCTGATGGTCGCAGGCGCGGCGGGGCTCTTGATCGGCTGGACGCGTCAGCGATCGGTCGCCGTCGCCGAGCAGGCGGGCCTCGAACGGGAGACGACGACCCCGCAGGAGGTCTTCTCCAACTACTGGGGCGTCGCGGCGTTCTTCACGTTCTGCATGGTGGTCGGCGTCCGCACGATCGATCCGTGGCTGCTGATGCTCGGGGTGGCGACGTCCGCCCTTGCCGGATACCTGGTCTGTTTGCGCCCTCGACGCGGCGCCACCGGTGTCCTGCTCGCACTGGTGCCGCTGGTGCCACTGGTGATCGCCGCGGGCGTGCTCACCACCGTCCCGGATCTGAACAACTCGAGTGCCTACCTGATCGCCGTGATCTGCGTCGTCCTCCTGGCGCTCGTGCAGTACCTCCGAACCCCGGCGTTCACACTGTCGGCCGGACTGCTCCTCGGGACCGCGGGGTTCGCGACGTTGAGCGGCACCTACGGGCTGACCTGGATCTACGTCACGGTCGCCGTCGCCCCGTATGTCCTGCACCTGCTCGGTCCGTTGTCCGAACGACTTCCTGCGGCGGCCGGATGGATCGGGTCGCTCGTCTGCGCACTCGGCGGGCTCCTGCTGATCTCGCTGGCCGGGCTCGGGCTCGAGTCGATCATCGTGTTCGCGATCGCCGCATGGGGAATGAGCGCCGCCCTGAGCGGCGACGTGGGTCCCGGACTCCGACTCGGGGTCTTCACGGTGATCGGTGTGGGGGCCTGGCAGCTCGGACGGCTCATCGACCTCCCCGGCATCGACTGGGACGAATGGGGCGGGCTGCAGCTCAACCTGGTCGCCGCTGCGGCGACCACGCTGCTCGCCTTCCCGATCGGGCTGCTGCTCGCCCTCGGACGCCGCTCGTCGCTCCCCGTGCTCCGGGTCCTGTGCACCGCCTACATCGAGATCTTCCGCGGCGTGCCGCTGATCACGCTGTTGTTCATGGCCCAGCTGTTCATCGGGTTCTTCCTCAACGGTCAGAACCTGCCGTTGGTGACCAAGTCGATCATCGTGTTCACCATGTTCTCGTCGGCCTACATCGCCGAGATCGTCCGGGGCGGCTTGCAGTCCGTCGACAAGGGGCAGACCGAAGCCGGCCAGGCGATGGGCCTCTCCCCTGCGGCGATCACCCGACTGCTCGTGCTCCCGCAAGCGCTCAAAGCCGTGATCCCGGCGATGGTCGGCCAGTTCATCTCCCTGTTCAAGGACACGAGCCTGCTGTCGTTCATCGGCATCTTCGAGTTCCTCGGGGTCCGCGACATCGTCCACGCCCAGGACGAGTTCCGGGGTATCGGGATCGACGAGACCCTCGTGTTCGTCGCCTTCGGCTTCTGGGCGTTCTCGTTCACCATGTCCCGCGAGAGCCAACGGCTCGAACGCCGACTCGACACCGGCAACCGATGACGAATCACGGTCGCACGACCAGCACCACCGGAAGGAATCTCAGATGAGCGACCAGTCCGCAGCAGATCGACCCATGGGCGGTCCGTCCGCCCAGGTCTTCGCCGATGCCACCCAGATGATGGGGGCCTCCGCCGAGGTCATGATCGAAGTGACCGGCGTCGACAAGTACTTCGGCGCGTTCCAGGCGCTGAGCAACATCAACATGCGTGTCGGCAAGCAGGAGGTCGTCGTCGTCATCGGCCCGTCGGGCTCGGGCAAGTCGACGCTGATCCGCTGCATCAACCGGCTGGAGAAGCACGACCGCGGCCAAATCGTGGTCGACGGTGTCGAGCTCGGTGACGACATCCGCAACATCCAGGAGATCCGTCGCGAGACGGGCATGGTCTTCCAGAGCTTCAACCTGTTCCCGCACCTGACCGTGCTCGACAACATCACGCTCGCCCCGCGCCAGGTTCGCAAGGTGCCCAAGGCCGAGGCCGAGGCGACGGCGATGGAGCTGCTCGAGCGGGTCAAGATCCCCGATCAGGCGCGCAAGTTCCCCGGGCAGCTGTCAGGTGGCCAGCAGCAACGTGTGGCCATCGCCCGGTCGCTGGCGATGCGACCGAAGGTGATGCTGTTCGACGAGCCCACCTCCGCGCTCGACCCCGAGATGATCAAGGAGGTGCTCGACACGATGAAGGACCTCGCCACCGAGGGCATGACCATGATCTGCGTGACCCACGAGATGGGGTTCGCCCGCGAGGTGGCCGACCGTGTGGTCTTCATGTCCGACGGCGCCGTCGTCGAGGTCGGCACCCCCGAGCACTTCTTCGAGAATCCCCAGGAGGAGCGCACCAAGCTGTTCCTGTCGCAGATCCTCTAGCGAGCTCGTCCGACGACCCGGCGCGCCGGTGCGGTCAGTCCGGGACGCCGAGGCACACGGCGATCGGGGTGCCTCGCCGGAACAGGGTCACGGGACCGTCCTCGCTCACCACGAACGCCACGGTGTGTTCGTGGTCCCACGTGTACCGGGCCGCCGAACGATGCCGCATACCCGCGTCGAGGTGGACGGCCGCCTCCGAGGCGACGGAGCTGCGGAGGCCGACGCCGAGCATCCCGACATCGCCGTTCGCAGCCACGAGCGTTGCGAGGTCGGTCTGGGCGAGCACCGCGAACAGCGCCGGGTAGTGATGCCGCTGGAGCACCGAAAGGCTGGGCGATGGCAGCGCTGCGCTCACGTCGAGGCCGTGGTCGTCGTGGTCCCGTGGGTCGAGGTCCAACAGGAACGTTGCGCCGATCCGGGCCGGGCTGAGCCAGTGCACGGCGAGGTCGAGCAGACCTTGGAGCAGCGCGCGTGGCGCCTCGGGGACCGCCGTGCGCACCGCAGGCAGGTAGACCCGCGCGGATGGGCGGTGCCGCCACCGGTGGCCGTTCCACTCCACCACACCGGTCGGTGTGAACACCCGACTCACACCCATCACCGTGCGCTGGACGATCGCCGCGCCGGTCGCCTGTTCGATCTCGACGAGGTCGGCCTCGTATTGAATGGTGCGCCGGAAGCATGCGAGCTGGTTCGTACCGTCCGCACGTCGCACGACGAACGACGAACGACCGTCGGAGAACCGACGCGCCTGCTCGATCGGCATGTCGAGGTCGAGGAGCTCGACGAGGTTGTCGATCTTGATCAGCGACCGTTCCCCCGGCAGGACGAACGAACCGTAGGTGAGCGACCGGTTCTCGAACACCGGTGGGCGCCACGCATGTTCGAGCTCGGTCAGGAGCAGGTCCACCTCGTCGGGATTCCCCGGCAGCGAGATCTCCGCGTCGGCCAGTTCCTCGCGCAGCCGCTCATGCGCTCTCGACAACTCGGTCACGAGCCCAACCTAACGGCGAGTCGCGAGCGCTTCGACCGCCGGGCGGTGTGCGTCAGGTGCGCAGGACCGTCGGGTGGCCAGCCACGTCAGGTGGGCAGCGACGTCAAGTGGGCAGCGACTGGGCCCAGGCGGACGCGAGCGCGGCGTAGCGGCCGCCGGCGTCGACGAGTTCGTCGTGGGTGCCCAGCTCCGCGAGGCGACCGCCGTCGATGACGGCGATGCGATCGGCGTGCTGGATCGTGGAGAGGCGATGCGCCACGACGATCGTCGTACGCCCGACCATCAGCCGATCGAGCGCCGCTTCGACGATCGCCTCGGTCCCCGGATCGAGCGAGCTCGTCGCTTCGTCGAGCACCAGCACCGCCGGGTCCACCAGCGCGGCGCGAGCCAGCGACACGAGTTGGCGCTCCCCCGCCGACAGTCGCGACCCGCGCTCGTGGACCTCGGTGTCGATCCCGTCCTCGAAGGATTCGAACCGTTCGAGCGCGCCGATCGCGTCGAGGGCGGCGCGCAGTTCGGCGTCGGTCGCGTCGGACCGGGCGATGCGCACGTTGTCCGCGATCGAGCCGCCGAACAGGAATCCCTCCTGGGGGACGACGACGATGCGTCGGCGAAGCGAATCGAGCTGCGCATCGCGCAGGTCGACGCCGCCGAAGGAGATCGAACCCTCGGTCGGGTCGTACAGCCGCGCCATCAGTTTCGCGACCGTCGACTTGCCGGCGCCGGTCGGCCCGACCAGCGCGAGCCGTTCGCCGTCGGCCACCGAAATCGACACGTCGCGCAACACGGGGGCATCGGTGCCGGGATACGTGAAGCCGATCCCGTCGACCACGAGGTCACCTCGCTCGGCCAGTTGCTCCTCGCCGCCTTCGATGTCGGGTTCGGTGTCGAGGATGGTGAAGAGCTTGTCGAGTGCGGCAGCCGATGACTGCACCGTGTTGTAGAGCTGCGACAGCTGCTGGACCGGCTCGAACAGCTGCGCCAGCAGGAGCACGAACGCGATCACCGTGCCGATCGTGACGTCGCCGCGATTGACGAGCCAGCCTCCGATGCCGATCGCCAGTCCGGTCGAGAAGATGCCGAGCGCCTCGACCAGCCCGAAGTACCAGGTCGACACGCGGATGCTGTGCACGTGGGACCGGTAGAGCGACCGGTTCGAGGCCACGAACTGACGGGTCTGCTCCTGCTCCTGTGCGTAGGCCTGCACGACGCGCACGCCGGCGATGCCCTCCTGGAGTTCGGAGAGGTTCTGGCCGACTCGCTCGCGCACTTCGAGATAGGCGGCGTTCGAGTCTCGCTGGAACTTCCGCGAGGCGATGATGACGATCGGCACGACCAGCAGGGCAGCGATCGTGAGCTGCCACGACAGGCTCAGCATCAACACCAGCGCGAGCACGATGAGGAATGCAGCGGCGACGAACTGGAGCAGCCCCCATTGGACGAGCTCCGCCATCGACTCGATGTCGGCGGTCATGCGTGAGATCAGCACGCCGGACTGATACCGGTCGAAGAACCCGAGCGACTGCTTCTGGATGTGGTCGAAGGTGCGCACGCGCAGCGATCGGAGGAACCCCTCACCGGCGCGGTTGATGAAGATGTACTGCTGGCGAGCTGCGAGGTAGGCCATCGCCACCACCCCGATGTATGCGAAGACCGCGTTGCGCAGCGTCGTGGTGTCGGCGGCATCGATGCCGCTGTCGATGCCGTAGCGCACGATGACGGGACCGAGCAGCAGACCGACGGTCGACAGCAGGACGAACCCGAGCGCGGCGGCGATGGTCCCGCGGAACGGGCGAGCCATCCGGATCGCACGGCGCAGCACCTGCTTCGTCGCCTCCTTGTCGAGCTTGTCCTCGTCGGTGAGGCCACCCATCCGGAACATCAGTCACCACCGCCGGCGATCGTGGCGGTGACATCGACGGAACCTCCGCCGATGGCCCCCTGACGTTCTTCTTCGTCGGTGGCCTCCATTGCGGCAAGCACGTTGCGGTACCGCGGTTCGGTGGCGAGCAACTCGTCGTGCGGCCCGCTCGCGATGACCCGACCCCGATCGAGCAGGACCACCGTGTCGGCCAGCGCGATCGTCCCCGGCCGATGGGCGATGACGATCGTCGTCCGTCCGGTCATCACCGTCGCCATCGCATCGCGGATCTCGTGCTCCTTCGACGGGTCGACGGCGGATGTTGCGTCGTCGAGGACGAGGATTCGGGGGTCGGCGAGGATCGCCCGGGCGATGGCGATGCGTTGTCGTTGACCACCCGACAGCGAGAAACCGCGTTCGCCGAGCATGGTGTCGTACGCGTCGGGGAGCCCCATGATGAAGTCGTGGGCGCCGGCAAGGCGTGCCGCCCGCTCGACGCGCTCGGGGGGTGCGGTCGGGTCGGCGAATGCGATGTTCGCCTGCACCGTGTCATGGAAGAGCAGGGTGTCTTCGAACACGATGCCGACCGCTCGGCGCAGCTCGTGCAGGCTGAGCTCGCGCACGTCGACCCCGTCGATCGAGATCGATCCCGCGTCGGCGTCGTAGAACCGGATGAGCAGCCGGACGATGGTCGACTTGCCCGAGCCGGTGGCGCCGACGATGGCCACGGACTGACCCGCAGCCACCTGCAGATCGAACCCGTCGAGCACCGGACCACTCGTCTCGGTCTCGGTCATCATGGTCGGATACGTGAACGAGACGTCGCTGAAGGCGATGCGACCGAGGCCGGCCGACGACTCGGCCCCGGGCGCGATCGGGAGCGCGACCGGGCGCTCCGGGTCCCGCACCTGCGGCAGGATGTCGAGCACCTCGTTGACGCGCCCAAGTGCCGCGACGGCCCGCTGTGCGAAGGCGATCGTCATGCCGATCATCCGCAGCGGCCAGACGAGCAGCGCGACGTACACGTTGAACTGCACCAGCGCACCGAGGGTGAGGTCGCCGTTGATCACCTGGTTCCCGCCGAACCACAACACCGCGATCAATCCGATCTGTGGCAAGCAGCTCCATCGCCGGCAGGTACTTCGCCCGGATCCGTGCCGCCTTGATCGACTCGCGCCGGATGTCATCGGCCTCGACCCGGAGCTTGTCGGCCTGGACCCGCTCGGCACCGAATCCCTTCACGACGCGGACCCCGCCCACGGTCTCCTCCACCACCGTGGCGAGCTCGGCCTGCTCCGCCTGCACCGCGAGCACCGCCGGGTGGATCGCCCGTGAGAATCGGCGACCCGCCACTTGGATCAGCGGCAGCGAGGCGAGGGCGAGGATGGCGAGCTGCCAGTCGGTGATGAACAAGATCACCGTCACGGCGACGATCATCGCGAGGTTCGACAGGGTGATCGGGATCATCACCACGAACATCTGGATCTGGTTGAGGTCGCTCGACGAGCGACTCATCAACTGACCGGTCTGGGCCCGGTCGTGGTACCCGATGTGCAGCGACATGATGTGCCCGAAGAGCCGCTCGCGCAAGCGCGTCTCGGTCCAGCGGGCCTCGCGGAACGCGTAGAAGCGACGCAACGCCGTGAAGAACCCGGCGAACAGCCCGGCGAGCGCGATGAGCCCGGCCCACAGCCACAACATCTCACCGTCTTCGATGCCTCGGTCGATTCCGAACCGGATCAGCAACGGCGACGTCACCTTGCCGACCGTCCAGGCAAGGCCGATCAGCGTGCCGATCAGCAGGTTGCGCCGCTGCGCCCGCAGCGTCTCCCACAGCAGCGGCCAGTTCGAGACCGGATCGGGATCGGGAGCGGGCATCGAGGGTCAGCCGAGCAGCTCGGCGACGCGGCCCTTCGGACGTCCGATGATCGCGGTGTCAGGGGTGACGACGAGCGGTCGCTGCAGCAACTGCTTGTGCTTCACCAGGATGTCGACGATCTGGTCGACGGTGGCCACGTCGTCGTCGCTCAACTCGAGTTTCTTGAACTTGCTGTCCCGGCGGACGAGGTCGGTCGGCGGATCCTCGAGCTTGGCGATGATCTCGCGCAGCGTGTCGGCGTCGGGCGGCTCCTTGATGTACAGCACGACGTCGTGCTCGACACCGAGGTCTTCGGCAATGCGCACGGCATTGACCGAGGAGTTTCAATGCGGGTTGTGGTAGATCGTCACGTCCGACATGTGGGCGAGACTAAACGAACACGCCTCGAATCGACCGATCGGTTCCGGGTCAGTCGGCGGCGTGCGGTGCGTCGTCGTGGCCGTCGCCGTCGACGAACACCTCTTCGAGCAGGCCGGTCTGGACGTCGTAGACGAAGCCCCGGACGTTGCCCTTGAACGGGACGAACGGCGTCATCTCCAGCCGCTTCATCGACTGGCGAACGTCGACGTACGGGTCGTCGAACGACTCGACCGCCCACCAGGGCTTGACGCCGATCTCGGCTTCGAGCTCGGCCTTCAAGCCGTCCTCGGACACCATCTGGAGCCCACAGTCGGTGTGGTGCACGAGCACGACCTCGCGGGTGCCGAGGTAGCGCTGGGACAGGCACAGCGAACGGATGACATCGTCGGTGATCACGCCGCCGGCGTTGCGGATGATGTGTGCCTCGCCGTTGCCCAGACCGAGCAGGGCGAAGATGTCCATCCGTGAATCCATGCAGGTCACGATGGCCATGTGTCGGGTCGGGCTGACCTCCAGGAGGTGATTGTCGAACGACTCGGCGAACCGGCGGTTGCCCGACACGAGCTCGTCGGCCGTCGGATGGAATTCGGCGTCGGGAGACGGTTCGGCAACACCCACGACAACAGTGTGACACCCCCTGCGTATGGTGCAACAAACCGACTCCCTCCCCCACAACACGCGGCAGTACGCCCCGACCCTCCTGGGGGACCCATGACCCATTTCTGCACGACGCACCGTGTGCCGTTCGCTGATCGCGAACCCGTCGACGAGGCGGCGGCCCGGCTGTTGCTCGACTGCGTTCTCGCCGATCCGCAGCGCCCCGAGACCGTCGTCGTCCTGCTCGATCATCAACGGCGCGGTCGTTCGATCCTCAACATCGACGGCACCGATCACCCCGACGCAGTCCTCGCGGTCGCCGAGTGGAGCATCGACCGCGCCGGTCGTTCACCCGGCGTCGGCGGCGCCATCGTTGCGTCCGTCCGTCCGCACGGCGGCGATGACCTGGACGACGTGGAGCGATGGCTCGATCTCGACGAGCGGTTCGCGCAGGCCGGCATCGAGCTCATCGAGTGGTACGTCTTCGGCCGGTCCGTGTCACGTCCGCGCACGCTGATCGGCGAGCCCGACCGATGGATGACCTGACGCCGCCGCCGGCTCGGGCCGGGTCAGCCGGTCCGAGCGCGCCGTTCGGCCGGGCTGAGCCGAAGTCCGGCGCTGCGCAGCCGACGGACGAGCTCCCGGCTCTCGACGACCTGCGCTCCGGCGGCGATCATCTCGTCTCGATACTCCTCGGGGATGTCGTAGTGGTCACCCTGGAACCCTCGACGCGGGATCCCGACCCGGTCGGCGAACTCGATGAGTTCCTGGTACGACACATCGGAGACGAGGTGACACCACCTGCGACCCTTGAACCACCAGCGGGCTTCGTCCATGAGGATCGCCATCGGGTCGAGCATGCCACGCCGTGCCACACTCGAGGCGTGTCCACCCCGGCCGAACGCGGCGACGATCCGCCTCGAACACCACTCGACGAAGCATGGCGGCGCCACGTCTCGACCGACACTGCGCTGCTCACCCGGCTCGTCGGCCGCCATCGTGAGAAACACCGCCGATACCACGACGTCGCCCACGTCGAGGCCGTCGTGGGCGCGGTGATCGGACTCGATGCGCTGGAGCCGGCCGTCGATCTCGGTGCGGTCGTCGCTGCCGCGATGTATCACGACGCCGTGTACGAGCCGGCGTCACCGGCGAACGAGCGGGCCAGCGCCCGTCTGGCTCGCCGGGACCTGGCCACGCTCGGCTGGGAGCCCGAACGAGTCACCCGTGTCGCGCACATGATCGAGGCGACGTCCGATCATCTTGCGCCACCCGACCACGACCACGCGCTGTTGTTCGATGCCGACCTCGGCATCCTCGGCGCCGACCCTCGCGCCTACGCGGCCTACGCGGATGCTGTCCGGGCGGAGTATCGCCACGTCGACGACGACGTCTGGCGAGTCGGCCGGTGCCGAGTGCTCGAATCGTTGCTCGAGCGCGCGGAGATCTACGCCACGGCGACCGGTCGGGACCGCTGGGAGGCGGCCGCTCGCACGAACATGACCGACGAACTCGAATCGCTCAACGGCTGACCGCGACGTCGGACGCAGCACTGGCCGCCGTCCGTTCGGCAACGGCGTACGCCCCACAGGCACCGGTTGCGACGACGCCCATCAGGACGATGGCGGGGCGCAGACCGATCACCTCGGCGAGGAGCCCCAGTGGGAGCGCAGCGATGCCGAATCCGGCAAAGCTCAGCATGAGCAGCGACTGCACCCGCCCCCGATGCCCCTCGTCCGACATCGACAGCGCCAGCGTGTTCGAGAGCGACTGGTACCCGGTGGCCCCGGCGCCGATCGCTCCCACGACGACGAAGGCCGTCCAGAACGTCGGTGCGACGCCGAGCGCGACGACCGAGATCCCGAACACCGCCCCCGACACCAACATCAGCTGCATCGCACGCGGACCGTCGGCGTGGCGGGCGATGGCGAGTGCGACGATCACCGCACCGATGGCGCTCGCTGACATGAGGACGCCGACGTAGCCGTCGCTGAGACCGAACGTGTCCTTGACCAGCGCCGGGATGAATGCGACGTAGTTGAAGCCGAACATGATGACGAAGAACGAGCTCACGATCAGCCGCCGGAGCGCTGGATAGGCAGCGACGTAGCGGACCCCGTCGGCGATGTCGGAGAAAGGGTTCCGGCCGGTCGCCTGCTGCGTCACGGCGCCGTCGGGGCATCGGAGGAGTTGCACGAAGGCGCCCGCGGAGAACACCGCGCTGACGAGGTAGGCGCCGCCGATGCCGAAGAAGGCGATCCCGGCCAGCATCCCGGCGAATGCCGGGGCGAAGACCCGCGTGCCGTTGAGGCTGAGCATCGACAGGGTGATGGCGTTGCCGAGTTGGTCGGTGCCGACGAGTTTGGCGGCGAACGCCACCCGGGCCGGACCGTAGAACCCGAAGGCAAGTCCCTGTGCGACCGAGGCGACGAGCAACATCCAGAACTGCACGACATCGGTGACGACGACGATCCCCATCCCGAGCGCGCCGGCGAGGAGCACCGACTGGCTGACCAGGAGCACCTGTCGGTTCGGGAGACGGTCGGACGCCACCCCGCCGAGCGGTGTCGCCACGAGCATCGTCACACCGAAGCACAGGTAGACGAGCCCGAGCGCACCCTCTCGTTCGGTGAGGTCCCACGCCAACACCCCGCGCAGCAGGAACTGCATCTGCACCGAGAGAAACGCGAGTGTTCCGGCAAGCCACAGCCGCCGATAGCCGATGATGGCGAGCGAGGAAAAGGCGCTGCCGCCCGGAGTGGGACGTCCGTCGGCGGACGCCCGGCTCAATCGTCGCTCGAGCGACGGGGACGTTCGACCGGAATCGGGATCAGCGCCGGCTCGGGCTTGCGCTGCCCGGCCGCGATCCCGCCGACGACCGCGGCGGCGGCTCCGACGGCGATGATGATTTCGATCAGCACGACATTGACGGTATCGCATCGGACGCGGTTTGGAGAGTTGTGCGGCCACTCTCCGGCAATGTTCTCTCCGTGTTTCCCCCGATGTCTCCCGTCATGGCGGTGGCGGGCGAACGCCTGGCAGACTGTGCCGATGAGCGAGCTCCAGACGATGCCGCAGGTCGATCTCGACACGATCACCGATCAGGAGACCGAGACCGACGAGCCGACGTCCGCCCACATCGTCAAGGCGGGACCCGGCGAGAACGGCGCGGCCATCGTGCTGGAGGCGCGGATCATGGGGACACCGATCGAGGCGCTTTGCGGGTTCGTCTGGGTCCCGTCGAAGGACCCGAAGCAGCTGCCGGTCTGCCAGCAGTGCAAGGACATCTACGAGATGTACAAGTCGTTCAGCGACGGCGTCAACCGCGACATCCCGGTCGACTAGCGCAAACGCACTCCGTGACATCGTTGCGAATTCGCCAGGCCGTTCGTGCGGTGCTCACGACACCTGACCATTCGATCCTGCTCGTCCGTTTCGAGTTCCCGACGGCGACCGTGTGGGCCCTTCCAGGCGGCGGACTCGACCCGGGCGAGGACCACCTCACCGCACTCCACCGGGAACTGCACGAGGAGGTCGGCCTCGTCGACATGGAGATCGGTCCGCACGTGTGGACGCGTGAGCAGATCATCGAGTTCATCGACGGCGACTGGGACGGTCAGCGAGACCAGTATCACCACGTGCCGGTTCCCGCCCGGTTCGAGCCGAGACCGGCGCTGTCGTGGGAGCAACTCCGCAACGAACGCCTTCACGAGATCCGCTGGTGGTCGGTCGACGAGATCGACGCCGCGACGACCGACGGTGTCCGTTTCGCCCCCGGTCGCCTCGGCCAGTTGATGCGCCGTTGGGCGGCCGACGGCGTCCCCGACTCCCCCATCGACACGGGCATCTGAGCAGGCGCTCCCTCACGACGTTGGCCCCCGAACACGGCATCACGGCCGACCCAGTCCAGGTGTGGCTCCCCGGAGCCGCCGCCAGAGCGTGCGGTGACAAGGCGCGCCGTGACGACGTTGGCCCCGGCCAACGAGGAACGGGCGGAACGCAGTCAGCGTGCGTTCTGGTGGTGGCTCCGGCGGATGATGGCGGATTGTTGGGCAAGTCCCATGAGTCGGCCGTCCTCGCTCCAGAGTCGGGCGGTCGAGTGCCCGACCGAGCGGGAATACCCGTCCGCTTCGACTTCGATCAGCACCCAGTCGGTCGGGCCCGGGTCGACGACGCGCACGGTGTTGTCGAGGCTCGTACCTCCAGGCGCGATGCCCAGACGCGCACACACCGCCAGCGGACCGAGGTCGGCAACGAATCCTTGCGTCGCCGCCCCCGTGATCGGCGACCCCTTGATGCGACACCAGATCGCCAGGGGCCCTGACTGCGGATCGCCGTCGGCCTCCAGTGCGAACTTGCCCGCCGCGATCCGTCGTTCGAAATGGTCGAAGAACGAGGCGTTGCCGGTGTCGAAGAACTCGTCGAAGTGCGCACTGTCGAGCGGGCTCGGCACCTCGGGCATCGTGGCGAACGCCTCGGCGTCACCGTCGGGCCGCACGTTGTGGGCGCACAGCGACGTGAACATCACGGTGCCGTCGACACTGCCGCTGACCTGGGTCTGCGTCGTCGCTCGGCCGGTGACGGCCACGTTGACGTCGATGTCCACGACCATCCCCGGTGTCGGCGACCCGAGGAACTGGGTGGTGATCCACTGCAGCGGCCGCTCGGTCGCTCGTTCCGAGGCCTCGACGCTCGCCGCGATGCCGGACCCGCCGTACAGGAACGCGAACGGTGTGCACAGCTGGGGGCGGACCGGAAGCCGGAACCGGGTGGGCTCGGAGGTGGACTCCAGCTGCAGCAGGTCGAATCGATCGAGATCGTGGTGAGTCACGGCGACAGCGTGCCAGCCCGGTGCGTGCACCGGAAATCGTACGAGGGGTGGAGATCTGGACTCGGCCGGCGACCCGCTGTGCCACGCCCGTGGTGGTCAGAGCACATCCGTTGCGTCGATGTCGGCAACGTGTTCGAGGATACGCGTCGTGTATGCGTGCACCATCTCGCTGCCGCGCTCGTTGCCGGCGTCGAAGGTTCCGACCAACGACATCGCACCGGAGAGGTAGTACATCGCCGCCTCCTTGTAGTGGGTCACGCAGTCCTCCCACGGGTAGTCGATCCCGGATGCGACGACACCTGCGTGCCATCGCCGCAGGAGCTGCTCCCAGTGGGCGGCACCGTCGTCGATCGACATGCTCGTCCCGACGAGATACGCGATGTCGGCAACGGCCCGTCCCCGAAGTGCGAGCTGGAAGTCGATCACCGCCACCTCGTTCGAACCGTCGGCGGCGAACAGGATGTTGTCGAGGCGGGTGTCGGTGTGGATCACCGTGCGCGGCCCACCCGCCGTGCGGTCCATCAGCTCCTCGAACTCGGGCTCGACCGCCTTGGCCGCTGCGAGCGCCTTCGCCGACACCCTGTCGGCCCACTGGCTCTCGAGGACCGGCAACCCGGCTCGATAGATGTCGGGCACGGCCGCTCGATACGCAGGAGCGTTCGGAACGGGGAGCCAGTCCATCGCATCGAGATCGGCATGTTCCCACCACTGGACGTGGAACGGCATGAGCGCGTCGACGATGGCCTCGGCCTGTTCCGGCGTTGCGCCGACGACTTGGTCACCGACGACGAACTCACCCGACAGGTCCTCGATGATCAGCACGAAGCGTCCGTCGTCGCCACGATGCAGCAGGTAGCTGTCGGGCACGCGAAACGGCATGGTCGATGCGAGTTCTGCGTAGAAGCGCAGCTCCCGCTCGTAGATGCCGAGGGCATTCGCAATCGCGAGATTCTCGGGCTCCAGGCAGGCCATCTTGACCACCATTCGGGCGGGCGAGGATCCGCTGTCGTCCGCGTAGCCGAGGTGCACGCGTGAGATCTGGCCGAAGATGCCCGTGCCCTCGCCGATGTCCTCGTGCGAGACGGCGGCGATCTCGGGCCAACCGTCGAGCGCGGCATTCAGCCAGTCGGCGTCGATGCCGCTCGGGGTTTCCGGGATCGAGAGCTCACTCATCCGATGAGTCTTGTCGGTCACGGTCCACGGGATCGACTCGATCGACCCGGCTGCAACGCTCCGGCGAGTCCCACCCGAAATCGCTCACCATGTGGCAGGCTCGTCCTCGTGAAGATCACCGACGTCACCACGTTCGTCATCAAGAACCCGCCACCGGCGTTCGGCGGGAAGTACTTCATCGTCGTCAAGCTGACGACCGACACCGGCGTGGTCGGTTACGGCGAGATCTACGCTGCGACGTTCGGGCCCCACGTGATCGCCACGATGGTCGACGACGTGGCCGCGCGCTGGGTGATCGACCAGGACCCGAACCGGATCGAGCTGATGTGGCGACGGATCTACTCGAGCGGGTACGCGCTCCGACCCGATCCCACGTTGGTGGGGATCATGAGCGGGCTCGAGATGGCGTGCTGGGACATCGTCGGCAAGGACGCGGGCAAACCGATCTCCGACCTGCTCGGCGGCCGGGTGCACGAGCGCCTGCGCACCTACACCTATCTCTACCCGAGCGCCGGCTACCGGGAGGTCTACACGAACCCCGAGCACGCGGCCGCTCGTGCGGTCAACGAGATCGAGCGGGGTTTCACGGCGCTCAAGTTCGACCCCGCCGGTCCGTACACCGCGTTCGACGGGCACATGCCGAGCCAGGACGACATCGTCGCCGCCGCACAGATGATGGCGACGATCCGTGGCGCGGTGGGCCCGAAGGCCGACCTGTTGTTCGGTACACACGGCCAGTTCACCGCAGCGGGAGCGATTCGCCTCGCCCACGAGATCGAACCGTTCGATCCGCTGTGGTTCGAGGAGCCGTGCGCCGCCGATCTCCCGCACGAAATGGCGCGGGTCGCCGCGCACACGTCGATCCCGATCGCAACCGGCGAGCGGCTCACGACGGTGTCGGAGTTCGCGGCGCTCGGGCGCCATCAGGCCGCGTCGATCTGGCAACCGAACCTGGGGCGGTGCGGCGGCATCCTCGCCGGCAAGAAGATCGCCGCCATCGCCGAGGCGAACGGCTGCCAGATCGCACCGCACCTCTACTCCGGTCCGATCCTCGGCGCTGCGAACATCCAGCTCGCGGCCACACTGCCGAACCTGCTGATCATCGAGGGGATCCGCGAGTGGGGCGGGTTCCACGCCGAGATCCTCAACACCCCGATCGTGTGGGAAGCGGGCTACGTCATCCCCTCGCGAGAGCCCGGCCTCGGCGTCGAACTCGACGAGGAGGTGGCGCTGGCCAACCCGTGGCCCGACGAGCCCGGCGGCCCGCTCCACCTGTCGATGGTCCCCGACCCGGTTCGGTGACGCAATGCGTGCGTAGCCTCGACGGCGATGCCGTACGTCGAGCCCGAGTTCCTGCCGTGGGACGGACGGCGGGTCCCGATCACGTTCGTCGGCGGCTATCTCGGCGCCGGGAAGACCACGGCGATCAACGAGGTCCTCGCCGCGGTCGACCGGCCCGTCGCGGTGATCGTCAACGACGTCGGTGCGATCAACATCGATGCCGGACTCATCCGCAAGCGTTCCGGTGAGACGATCGAGCTGTCGAACGGCTGTGTGTGCTGCTCGTCGATCGAGGGCTTCGGCGCAGCCTTCGATCAGATCCGAGCACGACCCGAGCCGCCCGAGCACGTGATCGTCGAACTGAGCGGGGTCGCCGAGCCGGCGAACGTGATCCCGTGGGGATCATCGGCCGGGTTCATGCTCGACGGTGTGGTCATCGTCGCCGCCGTCGATCAGCTCGTCGATGCCTCGATGCCGGAGTGGATTCGGACCCATGTCGATCACCAGATCGCCGAGGCCGATCTGCTGGTGCTGACCAAGGGAGATCTGGCCGATCCGGCGACCGTTGCGATCGCTCGTCAACACCTGGGCCGACTCGCACCCGGCGTTCCCGTCGTGGACGGTGGTGAACGTGAGCCGGGATCGCTCGGCCGGTTTCTCGCACTCGGTGGTCATCGCGCGGGCGACGCCACCCGAGTCCCGGGTCCGACGCTGTTCGATCTGCACGAGACCAACACGATCCCGATCGACGGGCCGCTCGACCGCGCCGGTATCGACGCGCTCCTCGACTCGCTCCCCCGCCGCATCGGGGGTCGCATCGCCCGCGCCAAAGGCGTCGTCGAGACGCCCGACGGCCTCGTGCTCGTCCAAGTCGTCGGCAACCGCCGCGAGATCACCGCGCTGCTGCCCTCCGAATCCCAACTCCCCACCGACCTCGTCGTCATCTCCCTCGCCCGATGAGTGTTTCAGCGGAAGTCGCGGCTCTGCGTCCTGCCGGGCATGGGGAGCGGTGCGAGGTGGTCGGCGACGATGTTGATCACGCCCTCGGAACGCTCGAGCCGGCCGCGGATCAGCATCGCCGGTGCCGCACGGGCCACCTTGCGGAATCGTGCCCAACACCCCTTCGACACGACCACGTTGATCAACCCGAACTCGTCTTCGAGGTTGAGGAAGGTGGTGCCCTGTGCGGTCATCGGGCGCTGCCGGTGCGTGACCACCCCGGCCACTCGGACGGTCGACGTCGGCGCAGCATCCCACAGATCCTTCGACGTCAGCACCCCCAGTCGGTTCATCTCCTGACGGACGAAGATCGTCGGGTGTCCCTCGGGAGACACCCCGGTCGCCCACAGGTCGGCCACCGCCACCTCGACCGGGGTCATCCCGGGCAGACGCGGGGAGTCGGCACCGGTCACCACTCCCTCCAGCCGTCCCGGCCGTGATTGCGCAGTGGCCCCGACGGTCCAGAGCGATTCACGGCGATCGAGCCCGAAGCACTCCTCGAACACACCGGCGGTCGCCATCGCCTCGAGGTTGCCGAGCGTGAGCGACGGGACGCGGCGGACGAGATCCTCGGTGTCGGCGTACCGCCCACCCCGCTTCCGCTCTGCCTCGATCTCCTCGGCCAGCTCCGACCCGATCGAACGGACCGACCCCAGCCCGAGCCGCACCGCCAGACCCACCCCGAGGGACTGCTCGACCGAGGGTTCCGTCGCGAAACCGTGCGACACCGGGCGAGCCGTCGACCCCAGCGACCCGGCACACTCCTCCAGCGTCGCCCCGGCACCCGACGCGTTCAGGTCGGGGGTGTGCACGGTGACCCCGTGTCGGCGAGCGTCCTGTACGAGCGTGTGCGGCGACCAGAACCCCATCGGCTGCGCGTTGATCAGCGCCGCACAGAACGCTGCCGGCTCGTAGTACTTGATCCAACTCGATGCGTACACCAGGTAGGCGAAGCTCACCGAGTGCGACTCGGGGAACCCGTAGTTGGCGAACGCCTTGAGCTTCACGTACAACTCGTCGGCGACCTCCCCGGTGATCCCGTTACCGGCCATCCCGGCGTACAGCCGCTGCTTGAGCGCCTCCATCCGCCGCGCCGATCGCTTCGAGCCCATCGCCTGGCGCAGCTCGTCGGCTTCGGCCGGCGTGAAGCTCGCGACGTCGATCGCCATCTGCATCATCTGCTCCTGGAACAGCGGCACCCCGAGGGTCTTGGCGAGCGAGTTCTCGAGCAGCGGATGCAGATACGTGATCGGCTCCTGGCCGTTGCGACGACGGATGTACGGATGCACCGATCCGCCCTGGATCGGCCCGGGCCGGATCAGCGCGACTTCGACCACGAGGTCGTAGAACTTGCGCGGCTTGAGCCGCGGCAGCGTCGCCATCTGGGCCCGCGACTCGATCTGGAACACGCCGACCGTGTCGGCTCGACAGAGCATCGAGTAGACCTCGTCGTCCTGCGGGATCGTGGCGAGGTCGATCTCGTACCCGCGGTGCTCGCGCACCAGGTCGACGGCGTAGTGCAGCGCCGAGAGCATCCCGAGGCCGAGCAGGTCGAACTTCACCAGCCCGGTGGCTGCGCAGTCGTCCTTGTCCCACTGGAGCACCGACCGCTTGTCCATCCGCCCCCACTCGACCGGACACACCTCGACCACCGGACGGTCGCAGATCACCATCCCACCCGAATGGATGCCGAGATGGCGCGGCGCGTCCTCGACCTGCGCGGCCAGCTCGAGCACCGCCCGCGGAATCGTGCAGTCGTCCTGCTCCGCGGTGGCGCCGACGTTGCCCCATGCGTCGACCTGCTTCGACCACGCGTCCTGCTGACCCGGTTCGTAGCCGAGCGCCTTGGCCATGTCGCGGATCGACGACCGCGACCGGTACGTGATCACGTTCGCCACCTGCGCGGTGTGATGGCGACCGTAGGTCTCGTACACGTACTGGATGACTTCCTCGCGTCGGTCGGACTCGATGTCGATGTCGATGTCGGGCGGGCCGTCGCGCTCGGGCGACAGGAACCGTTCGAACAGCAACCCGAGCGACACCGCGTCGGCGGCGGTGACGCCGAGGGCGTAGCAGACCGCCGAGTTGGCAGCGCTCCCTCGACCCTGGCAGTAGATGTTCGAGCGACGGCAGAACTCGACGAGGTCCCACACGATCAGGAAGTACCCGGCGAAGTCGAGCTGGTCGATCAGGGCCAGCTCGTGGTCGATCGTCTTCCAGGCGCGAGCCCGCAGCGACAGATCCTCCACCACCATCTCGTTCGCCACGGAGGCCGGCTCGGGCCGATCGCCGTACCTGCGGCCAGCGCCGTCGGCGACGATCCGGCGGAGGTACGCCATCTCCGAGATCGGGGTCCCGTCGGGACCGTCGGGACACGGGAACGGCGGCAGGTTCGGCGCCACCAGCGACAGGTCGAACGCCGCCGCCCGGCCGATCTCGACCGTCATCTCGACCGCCCCCGGATAGCGCCGGAACCGACGCGCCTGTTCGGCACCGGAACGCAGGTGCGCGCCGGCGCCCGACGGCAGCCAGGCGTCGATGTCGTCGAGGCTGCGTCGGGACCGCACCGCGGCAAGTGCCGTGGCGAGCTTGCGTTGCGACGGCGTTGCGTAGTGCACGTTGTTGGTCGCCACGCAGCCGACGCCGACGAGACGCGCCAGTTCATGGAGCGCGTCGTTGCGCACGGTGTCGCCGGGCTCGCCGTGATCCCAGAGTTCGACCAGCACGCGATCGCGACCGAACGCGTCGACGAGCCGTTCGAGTTCACGTCGTGCCGCCACCGGCCCGTCGGCGACCAACGCCGCAGGCACCGCGCCCTTCCGACAACCGGTGAGGATCCACGCGTGCCCGGCGAGCCCGGCGACGAGGTCGTCGAATGCGAACCTCGGCGCACCCTTCTCCCCCGCCAGATGCCCCTGGCTGATCACCCGGGCGAGGCGGGCGTAACCCTCGGGACCGTCGGCCAGCACCAGGAGGTGGGTCCCGCCCGGGTCGGGGGCGTGCGAGTCGGGAACGAGCCCGGTGTCGACCTGCGCGAGGGTCTCCTGCTCGGGGCGGGCGAGGCGGCCGAGCGGCAGCGTGTCGGCGTCCAGGCGACCGTCGAGCACGGTGATCTCACTGCCGAACACCGTGGGTATCCCGACCGCTCTGGCCGCTTCGGCGAAGCGGACCACCCCGTAGAAGCCATTGTGATCGGTGACCGCCAGCGCCTCCAGCCCCAGCCGAGCGGCCTCGGTGGCGAGCTCTTCGGGGTGTGACGCGCCGTCGAGGAACGAGAAGTTCGAATGGCAGTGGAGCTCGGCATACGGGACGATGATGCCGGCCGGCGTCCGCCCGATGCCGGCCGGCGCCTCGAACGGCTGCCGCTTGCGACTCCACCCCGGCGCGTCACCTCCCGAGTTCCACGACGGCGACCCCGGGGCGCGCCCGTCGCGCCCGGTGCGCGATGCCTGCGGAGTGCGCCCTCGGTCGGACAGCGCCGACTCGAGTTCGCTCCACGACCAGGACGGGTTGTTGAATCCCATCCCACCCATCATCGAACATATGTGCTACGAACACAAGTTCGTCCCGCGTCGCCTCCCCCGCACGGCAGTGGGCGCAGCGGAGCGGCTCAGTGATCAGGGGGCGGCGTTCGGAGGCGGCGCATCGAGATCAGCAGCCGGCTCAGCAACACGAGGATCACCGCCGCGCCGGCGACCACAAGCGACCAGAAGAGCACGGGCGAACCCGAGTCGTCCTCGGGTGGGAACACGAGCTGCGGCGGGGCTGCGTCCGGCTCGAAGGTGAACGCGTACGATTCGCTCACCTCGTCACCGACGGCCGACACCACCTCGCTGCGCACGGTGTACAGACCCGGCTGCTCGAGGGGCTCGGTGAGTTCGACCAGGACCCGGATCTGGCTGTCGACGACGAACTCCGCATCGATCGCTGCGCCGTCCGGCCCGGTCACGTCGCCGTCGACCCTCTCGACGAGGTCGTCGAAGAGCAACTCGAACTGGTCGATCTCACCGCCGACGGTCGCTTCCGGCCCGGGGCTCGCCGCCTGCAGCCCACCCTGCTCCTCCTCGCCACAGCCGGCGAGCACGGCGAGCACCCCGGCGGCCACCACGGTGCCCACGGCGCGGTTGACACGGCGGATACGTCGGACATCGGAGGCTTCGTTCACATCGAGCACCGGCTCATCCTGCCATCTCGACAGACCGAGCGCAGCGTGCCCGGCACGGGGTCAGCGTGCGGTCCAGCCACCGTCGACGAGCAGGCTGTGGCCGGTCAGATACCCACCAGCCCGAGTGGCCAGCAGCAACAACGCACCGTCGAGTTCGTCCTCGTGGCCCATCCGCGGGATCATCGCGTTGGCCTGCACGAAGCGCTGACTCGACTCATCGGTGTCCATGTCACCGGTCATCTCCGACTTGAACCAGCCAGGGCTGAGCGTGTTGACCCGCACGCCTTTGCGTCCCCACTGGGCCGCCAGTTCACGGGTGAGGTTGACGACCGCGCCTTTGCTGGCGCAGTAGTGCGCCTGTTTGATCGGCGTCGACGCCACATGGCCGAGCATCGAGGCAACGTTCACGATCGACCCCGATCCGGCCGCGACCATCACCTCGCCGCAGAGCTGCGAGAGATGCCACACCGCGGTGACGTTGAGTTCCATCGCGTCACGGAAGTCGTCGAGCGTCTCGTTCTCGACCGAGACCGCATGGCCGATCCCGGCATTGTTGACGAGGACGTCGACGCGACCGAAGCGCTCGAGCGTCTCGGCGACCAGACGCTCGCGATCGTCCGCTCGGGACAGATCGGCGCCGATCGCGACGGTGCCCGCAAGCTCGCTCGCCAACGTCTCGAGCCGCTCGACGCGACGCGCCGCGACCACCACCTGCGCCCCGACCGCATGGAGCACGCGGGCGAAACGATCGCCGAGACCCGACGACGCACCGGTGACGACCGCCACCTGCCCGTCGAGTCGGAACAACGAGAGCGGATCGAGGTCGGCCATGGCCGTCGACACTACGAACCCGCAGCGCGTCACGACGAACGACACGGCGACGACAGGGCGACGACACGGCATCCGACGAGCCGAATTACACGGTCACGGGTCGGCGCGACATCCGTCACGCGACCGACATCTGCCATCTGGCGATCCCGCGACAATTGTCGCGATCGTGTGACAGTTCGCGCACAAGCTGCACGAGTTGACGTTCTGTTGTCTCTGGTCCTGCATGATCGATCACATGGAAGTCAGCCGCCGAACCTGGACCGCCGCCGTCAAGCTCGCCGTCGTCCTGTCGGTGGTCGCCGCTGGCATCGCGTTCGCCGTATCGCGCATCGGCGAGGTTCCACAAGCAGCGATCGTCGTGCCCGTCATCGTCGTCGCGTTCGTTGCGAGCTGGATCCAGACCGAGCGAATCCGTCGCCGGGCGATCGCCGACATGGTCATCGTGTCCGCACGCTCCACCTACTGACGACCCACCTCTTCCGCGGCGGGGCGCCTGTGCGACGATCAACATCGTGACGGCCGACGACCTCGACCAACCGGAGACCCAGCAACGCGACACGGCCGCCGACTCCGACACCTCGGCGCCGTCGCTGGTCGTACTGGTGCACGGCGCCTGGCACGGCGCATGGTGCTGGGCAGCGCTGCAAGCCGAGCTCGACCGACGCGGGGTGCCGTCGCTCGCCGTCGACCTTCCCGGCCACGGCGCGTCAACCGCACCGATCGGCGGACTCCACGACGACGCAGCCGCCGTGGCAACGCTGCTCGACCACCTCGCCGCCGGTGGCGCCGGACCGGTCACGCTCGTCGGCCACAGCTATGGCGGCGCGGTGATCACGCAGGCTGCGGCGGGACGTGACGACATCGCACATCTCGTGTACCTCGCCGCATTCGCCCTCGACGACCGCGAGTCGGTTCTCGGATGCCTCGGTTCGATGGAGCGCCACGACGTCGATCTGGCGGCAGCGATGGTCCCGATGGCCGACGGCTCGGCGACGACGCTCGACCCGTCGGTCGCCGCCGGCGCACTGTACGGGTCGTGTCCACCCCAGGCGGTGCGCGCCGCCCTCCCCCGCCTCGGCCCGCAGTCGATGGCCTCGATGATCGAGGAGGTCTCGGGTGCACCTCGCGACACCGTCCCGTCCACGTACGTCGAGTGCACGCAGGACCGTGCGGTGCATCCGGCGCACCAGCGGGTGATGGCCGAGCGTTGCGCCGCGCAACACGTCCTCGACACCGATCACTCGCCATTCCTGAGCGCGGTCGACACGACCGCCGACATCATCGAACAGATCGCGGTGGCGCCATGAGCGGCGAGCCGATGAAGGTGCGCATCGGATACGGGCTCGGCACGCGCACGCGACTGCACGACGAGAGCTACGGCGCCGTCGTCGACGCACTCGAGTCACTCGAGTTCGACTCGCTGTGGTTGTCGGAGAAGATCAGCGGCGAGGCACCCGACCCGCTCGTCGCAATGGCGTACGGCGCCGGCCGGACCAAGAAGCTGAAGTTCGGGATGTCCGTGATGGTCCTCCCCGGGCGCAACCCGGTCGTGCTCGCGAAGGAACTCGCGACGCTGGGCACGATGTCGGGCGGTCGCCTGCTCCCGGCATTCGGGCTCGGCGCCGTCGACCCGGTCGAGCAGCAGGCCTTCGGCGTCGAACGAAGCGAACGCGCTGCACTCTTCGACGAGACGCTCGAGGTCATGCGCAAGTGTTGGACCGGCGAACCGTTCAGCCACGATGGCGCCCGCTTCCACTACGACGGCGTCGTCGTTCAACCGGCACCCAAGCGGATGGACGTGTGGCTCGGTGGAAATGCGCCGAGTGAGCTCCGCCGCGTCGGCCGGCTGGCCGATGGCTGGCTGCCGTCGTTCGTGTTGCCCGTCGACGCCGAGACCGGTCGCGCCGAGATCGAACGCGTCTGTGCCGAACACGAGCGCGCGATCGATGACGATCACTACGGCGTCCTGATCCCGTACTCGTTCGGCCCGGTGCCGGACGTGTTGCAACGCGTCCTGGCCAAGCGGCGACCGGACCTCACCGACGTGACCGAACTCGTGCCCGACTCGTGGAAGGCCCTGCAGGACATGATCCGCCGCTTCATCGACGTCGGGACGACGAAGTTCGTCGTCCTCCCGCTCGACGAGCCCGGTGACGCCGCCTCCTGGGTCCGGCACCTCGGTGAAGCCGCCGAGGCGCTCAAGCCGCTCGAGGTCGGCTGAATGGCCGACCCGACACTGTTCCACCCGACCCCAGTCGAGGCCGACGGATCGAACGGGAGCGGCGAAGCGTGGGTCGCGAGCGACCATGCGCGCGGGCCGTGGGATCCGCGTCACTGCCACGGCGGCCCGGTGTCCGCCCTGCTCGCTCGAGCATGTGAGCGAGCGCCGGCCGGCGGCACCGATTGGCTCATCACTCGACTGACGATCGAGTTGACCCGACCGGTGCCGGTCGGGATCCCGCTCGTGCTCGCCACCGACGTCGAGCGCCCGGGGCGCAAGGTCTCGGTGGTGGCGGCGTCGCTGGCCGCCGAGGGAACGGAAGTCGCGAAGGTGCGCGCGCTGCGGGTGCGACGTCGTTCGTTTGCGCTGCCCGTCCACGCACTCGCCGATCCAGAACTGGAGGGCGCTCCCGGCGAGGGTCGTCCCGAGACCGTCGCCTGGGCCACCGACGACGACATGATCGCGTTCCACAGCCACAGTGTCGAGCACCGGATCGTGGCGGGCAGTTGGAACGACCCGGGCCCGGTCAAGCTCTGGATCCGCCTCTCGGTGCCGCTCGTCCCCGACGAGACCCCGACGGGGGTGCAGCGCACTGCAGCTGCGGCCGACTTCGGCAACGGCGTGAGCAGCGCCATTGCCTACGACGAGTACCTGTACATCAATCCCGATCTCACGGTGCATCTCGCACGCGAGCCGGTCGGCGAGTGGATCGGCATGTCGACGCACAGCGTCTACGGAACGCCGACCGAGTCGAGCGGTGCCGGGTTCGCCGAGTCGGCGCTGCACGACGAACTCGGCCGCCTCGGTCGCAGCGTCCAGAGTCTGTTCGTCGACCCCCGCTGAACGCGTTCAGGGGGTGGGGAGTTCGAGTGTGCCGCCCGCGGTCGCACGCAGCTCGGCTGCGTCGAAGGCGTCGGGTGCGTACTTCACGATGCGGTACGCGGCCTCGTTCGGGTTGATCTCGATCCGCATCACTTCGTCGAGCGCTCCCTCGGGCGCGTCCGGGCCGACGTACTCGACGAACATCGGCTGCGTCGATCCCCAGCCGACGAGGACCGACCCGTCCGGGGTGATCCGCGTGCTCCCGATCTGGTTGCTCGTGAGCCCGTCGGGATGTGAGATCTGCCACTCCAGCGTGGCGGTCCAGTTGGCGGGGTCGGCGTCGCTCGTGTCGATCCGGTACGCCACGGCCCGGCTCGGGGCGCCACCGGGGTCGGCGGTGCGGTTGTCGTACATCGTGACGAGGTCGCCGTCGATGCGCGCATCGTGCATCCGCAGCGGGCCGCCGAGGGGGTCGTCGACGATGGTCAGCCGCGGTGCCCCGTCCTTGTTCGCCACGCCCGGATCCTGCCCGAGGATCCACGCCACACCGCCGGTCGACCGGTCGATGCGGAAGACCTCGTCCGTGTGGCGGGCCGACACCAGGTAGTCCCCGGTTCCGTCGTCGACGCGCTGCATCGAGTTGATGTGGAAGATGTCGATCTCGTCGACGCCATCACCCGGCGTGCCGGGATCGAGGTCGACACCGCCGTTCGCCTCCGTGTAGTTGCCGAAGCACTGGGCGAACGTCGACTCCCGGTAGTCGAAGTGGTCGCTCATCGTCCAGGACCAGATCAGGTCGCCGTCCATTACGTCGACCTCGTGGATCACGTTGTCGACGATCGCGCTCGCAGTCGCTCACCGCGCTCGGTGCGCAATCGGCACCGAGTCCGGCGGCGTCGGCAACGTCAGCGTGTCGGGGGAACCCGATCCCTTCTGCAGGTCGACACCGGTGACCAAGGGGTAGCTGATCACGGCGTAGCCGGCGTCGCCGGGCAGCTCGGCGTAATCGTGGTGGTCCATCGGGAAAGGTCCGACCGGATCCTCGGTCGAAGCGCTCGGCGTTCAGCGTGCCGTCGAGGTCGTAGATCCACTGCCCGACCAGCGGGTCGATCCCGAAGCCCAGCCCCGTGATCGGCGCCACGGCGATCTCACCCGTGCTCAGCAACTGCGCGTTGATCACCCGTCGGGTCGTCCCGGTCCGCTTGAACCACACGGGGACACCACGTTCGTCCATGACGACGAGGAATCGCCCGGTGGTCGGTTGGTTCCAGCCGACTTCGGTCAGGTACCAACCGGGATCCGGGGCACCGGTCCGCGTGACCGACAGCGGCGAGAAGTCGAGCGGCAGACACCGGAGGTGGTAGGTCGCCTCCTCGGCGCCTCGTTCGAGTGCCACGGTCACCAGCCCCTCGGCCGGGACGAACAGGGTCCGGTCGGGCGTCACCGGATCGCGAGGCGGCACCGCGACGCCGTTGATCGTCGCGCTCACCCCGGGGGCGAGTCCGAGGCGCAGCCCGAGCTCGACCGGGCCGTCGCAGCGCAACGTCGAGTTCTCCCCGTCGATGGCGAAGTCCTGATCGAGCGGCACCAGCGCACCGGTGCCGTCGGTCAGCGACAGCTGGTTCACGAGCGAGCCCGGCGGACCGGTGAACACGCCGACCAGGTCGATGACGATCTCCACCGACGAGTTGGTGACCACGCAGATCTCGCCGTCGTCGGTGACCGCGCTCACGACCAGGTTCGACGTCTGCGCGAGGTCGTAGTTGAGCGACGAGGTCGTCGGCGGCGGCGTCTGACACGGATACACGCTCGCGTAGCGCCGCACGGTCGGCCTGCACGGCCACGACGTTCAGGACCGCGGCGACCATGTCGTCGGGCCGATCGACCGACGCGCCGAGGTCGAATTCCTGCCGGACGCCGGCCTCGAAGCGCACCCCGGCGACGTTCGCATCTCGGGTGTCGACGACGCGTTCGTCGGGGAGCGGTGTCAACACCAGATCGGGACTGGTGGGCGACGACGGCGCGATGTACCCGGTCACGTCGAGCAGGAAGTGCGTCTCGGCATTGCCCGTCACGCAGACCTTCCCGGCTGCGGCGGCATCGACGTTGCCGATCTCGACGATCGCGGATGCGGCTCGTTTCTCGCCGGCCTTGAAGTTCAGGTTCGAGGCGAGTGGCGCGGGGAGACCGCATGGATACACCACCAGGAAGCCGCGTGTCTCGGGCGCGACCGCGGCCAGGTTGACGGTGACAGCAACCGCGTCGTCCGGCACGAACACCCCACCCACCTCGACCGCACGGATGGCGTCCGCGGGCAGCTTGACCGGCGCGGCGAGTTCTCGCGTGTCGTAGGCGCGCACCGGGTCGATCGGCGTGAAGCGGTTGGGTCCGTCGGACCACCAGCCCGAGACGTCGACGACGACGTGTCCGCCGCGGTTGGAGTAGAGACACACGCGGTCGCCGGAGTCGGGTGTGGCGACGACCAGGTTCGGCGTCGGGAAGCCCGCGCGGGCGTTGACGCTGGACGTGCCGGGGAGCCCGGCGGCACAGGGGAACGCGGTGAAGAACCCCTTGACCGGGGAGATCACGGTCACCGACAACGCAAATGCGGTCGCCTCGTCCGGTCCGATCTCGCTGGTGTCGATGATCAGTGTGCAGCCGGCCCCGAGCGCCGCGTCGACGCCACCCGTCCCGTCGCGTGTGTCGACGATGCGTTCGGGCAGCATCGGGTCGAACGACACCAGACCGACCTCGGGCGCGGCCTCGGTGGGGGCGACCGGGTCGCACGTGACCGTCGCCGAGGTCGCCGCTGACGCGGGCTGGGCGGCGGGGACGACGCTGACACCGAAACATGCAACGGCAGCGAGCGCACCACCGATCGTCGACCTGATTCGCTTCATTGGCTCAACGTAGTCAGTCGACAACCGTGCGTGGGATCGGTCGGATGCCGATGGGGCCGGTCGAATCTCAACCCTTGCGCTTCTGGATGTTCGCCCATTCGTCGCGCAGCCCGACCGTGCGATGGAACAGCAGCGGCTCGCGCAGGATCGTGCGCGAAGTAGCCGAGGCGCTCGAACTGCACCACCGAACCGGCCGGCGTCTCGGCGAGCGCCGGCTCGGCCTTGCATCCGACCAGGAGCTCTCGCGAGTTCGGATCCAGGTCGTCGAACGGGTCGCCGGTCGCCTCCCCCGGAACCTCTGCCGTGAACAGACGGTCGTACAGCGCGACGCGAACGTCGACGGCGTGGTCGACCGACACCCAGTGCATGGTCGACTTCACCTTGCGCCCGTCGGGCGCATTCCCCCCGCTGGTCTCGGGGTCGTACGTGACATGGACCCGCTCGACCTCACCGTCGGGGCCGGTGTCGAAACCGACGCACGTCACGAAGAACGCACCGCGCAGGCGCACCTCTCGGCCGGGCGTCAGCCGGTAGTACTTGGGCGGCGGCTCGGCCATGAAGTCGTCCTGCTCGATCCAGAATCGCCCGGTGAACGGCGCGGTGCGGGTGCCGTCGTCGGGATTCTCCGGGTTGTTGACCAGCTCGACCTCTTCGACCACCGGCACGCCAGCGTCGTCGGTCGGCCAGTTGTCGATGACGACTTCGAGCGGCCGCAGCACGGCCATCCGACGCAGCGCCACGGCGTTGAGTCGGGTCCGGACGAACGATTCGAGCAGCTCGATCTCGTTGCGGCTGTTGGTCCGCGACACCCCGATGAAGCGGCAGAACTCGCGGATCGACTCCGCCGGGTAGCCGCGTCGACGCAGACCGCGCAGCGTCGGCATCCGCGGGTCGTCCCACCCGTCGACGACGCCGTCCTCGATCAGCTTCAGCAGGCGTCGCTTCGACGTGATGGTGTGGGTGAGTTCGAGCCGGGCGAACTCGGTCTGGCGGGGCTGCTCGTACGGGAGCACCCCGACAGCGGCGAGTTGATCGAGGTACCAGTCGTACAGCGGGCGATGGCTGTCGAACTCGAGCGTGCACAGCGAGTGGGTGACGCCTTCGATGGCGTCGCTCTGGCCGTGCGCCCAGTCGTAGGTGGGATACACCGTCCACCGATCGCCGGTCCGATGGTGGTGTCCGCGCTTGATCCGGTACATGACCGGATCACGCATCTGCATGTTCTCGTGCTGCATGTCGATCTTCGCCCGCAGTACGGCCGCCCCGTCGTCGATCTCACCGGCGCGCATGCGGGCGAAGAGCTCGAGATTCTCCGCGATCGGCCGGTCGCGATGTGGACTCTCGACACCCGGCTTGCCGTACCCGCCGCGCTGTGCGGAGATCGTTTCACCGTCCTGCTCGTCGACATAGGCCTTGCCCTGCTCGATGAGCAGTTCGGCCCACGCAGCGAGCTGGGGGAAGTAGTCGCTGGTGTAGAGCGGCGTGGCTGCGTCGTAGCCCAACCACGCGAGGTCTTCGATGATCGCGTCGACGTAGCTGGTCTCTTCGGTGTCGGGATTGGTGTCGTCGAAGCGCAGGTTGCACACGCCGTCGAACGCCGCGGCGAGGTCGAAGTCGACGGTGATGGCTTTGGCGTGACCGATGTGCAAGAACCCGTTGGGCTCGGGCGGGAATCGGGTCTGTACCCGCCCGCCGAACGTCCCCTGCTCGTTGTCGGCGATCACCAGATCGTGCACGAAGTTGGCTGCGGCCGGTCGGTCGTCGGGAACGCTCATCGCCTTCAGTATGCAGTGCGTTCGGCGCGAGCGAGGTCTTGGGTCGAGCGCCGCGGCGATCTCGCTCCGATTTCTGCGAGAGTAGAGCCATGACCGTTCCGGCCGAATCGATCTTCTTCGACCTCTGGTCGGCGACCTACGACCGGGCCGGACTCCAGCAGACCACGTATCGACCGGTCCACGACGCCGTGCTGGCGCGCCTCGACGGGTTCCGGCCCGAACGAATCCTCGATCTCGGGTGCGGCACCGGGCAGCTCACCGAGCGGTTGGGCTCAGCGTTTCCCGACGCGTTCGTGGTCGGCGCCGACCTCTCCGACGGCATGCTCGAGCGGGCGGCGAACCGCGTGGCCGACGAACCGCTCGCGGCATTCGTTCGGGCGGACGCGCAACGACTGCCCCTCGCGAGTGCATCGCTCGACCTGCTCACCTGCACCGAGTCGTTCCACTGGTACGCCGATCAGGAGGCTGCTGCCGCCGAGCTCGCCAGACTCGTTCGCCCCGGCGGGCGCGTCATCATCGCCTCGATCGCCACGGTCACCGGATTTGCGGACGAGGCGATTCAGAAGGCCACGACCCTGGCAGGACGCCCGGTTCGCGCGATCCCGAAGCGCCAGCTCCGGCGGTTGCTCGAAGCAGCCGGTTTCGAGGTCGTGCACCAGGGCAGGATCCCGCGGCTGGGTTTCGTACCGTGGCCGGTGTTGACCGACGCCGTGCGACGGTGATCGCCGACGCAGCGCGCACGCCGGCCGGCACTCCCCCGGCAACGAACGCGCCGACCCGGACGCACCGGGCGCCCGTCGGCGTCCGGATCTTCATCGGCATGATCGCAGTCGCAGCGCTGCTGTTCAACGTGGCGCTGATGATCTCCGATCGCGCACCGGGGATCACCCGGCGCCTGTTCGGCGGCTTCGCACAACGCCTCGCCGACCGGCTCGACCGAACCGCGATCGACGCCAGCGACGTGCCGGGCAACGACGCCATCGTGCACATCGGGGTCTGGTCGATCGCGGCGCTCCTGGTGGCACTCACGGTGTGGCGGTGGGCAGCGCTGGTCCCCGTCGCGGTCGCCGTCTTCGCGGTGAGTGTGATCGTCGAGTTCGGACAGGGTCGCTACTCGTCGTCCCGAGCCGTCGAGGTCAGCGACGTCATGGCGAACGCCGTCGGGGTGGGAGTCGGCATCGCGGCAGCGGCGACGTGCATGCTCTGCTGGAGCGCCGTCAGCCGCTCGCTACGAGGAAGTCGACCACCGCATCGGTGAACACGTCGTTGCGGTCCCCGGCGACCATGTGGCCGGCACCCGCGACGTCGGCGTACTCGGCGTGGGGAACGAAGCCGAGGAACTTCTGCGCACCCTCCTCGGACAGCAGGTCGCTCTGGCGACCGCGGACGAGCAGCGTCGGGATGGTCAATCCGCGGGCCGCCGCTTCGAGCGCCCGACTGCGCTGTTCGAAGTCGACGATGCGGGTCTCGTCGCTGTCGGCGTGCTTGCCCCACATGAACGCCGGATCCCAGTGCCAGTACCAGCGGCCGTCACGGAGTCGGACGTTCTTCTCGAGCCCGGCGAGGTTGGTCGGTCGGGGACGATGCGGGTTGTACGCCTGGATCGCGTCGGCCACCTCGTCGAGCGACCCGAAGCCGGTCTCGATGTGCTCGTGCATGAACGAGCGGATGCGGTTCACGCCTGCGGGTTCGATGTTCGGTGCGACGTCGACGAGCACGAGTGCACCGGCGATGTCCGTGCCGTCGCGCTCCCGGCCCTGATGGACCGCCATCAACGCCGAGGTTCCGCCGAGTGACGCGCCGACGAGCACGGGCCGATCGAACCGTCGGGCGACCAGTTCGACGTCGTCGGGGAACACCGAGCCGTCGTAGTTGCCCCCGGGCGACCAATCGCTGTCGCCGTGTCCGCGGAGATCGACCGAGGCAACGTGGTAGCCCCGCCCGACCAGGGCGCGCAGCGTGCCGCCCCAGGAGTGTCGGGTCTGCCCACCGCCGTGGAACAGCAGCACGGTTTGCGCCGTCGGGTCGCCGGCCACGTCGGCCGCGAGCATGACGCCGTCGGCGCCCTCCCATCGGACGGTTTCGATGTCGATCGCGGCGTCACTCACGCCGGGCAGCCTTGCCGACGTCGCGACCGCCGATCGACTCGGAGCCGACGGCCGGTCGGCCCGACCGGTCACGGTCCGGGTCAGAGTCCGGGATCGACGCCGGTCATCTCGATCGAGAGGTCCCAGAGCTGCGCCGCGACTTCCTCGTCGTGCGCCCGGTCGGCCGACGGGACCTTGCGCGCCGGCCCGGCGGTCTCGCCGCGCTTGGACGGACCGATGTAGTCGCCACCCTCGATGTCGGCCGACGTGGCCGCCATGAGCGTCGGCCACGCACCTTCGGCCGGCGAGTTGAAGAAGACCTTGAACAGCGGTGCGGCGAGCATCACGATCTTCGGCATGTGGCGGCCGAGTTCGGTGTCGGCGATCCCGGGGTGGCACCCGACGGCGATCGTCGTCGAGTCGGCGGCTCGCAGCCGCCGGTCGAGTTCGTACATGAACAGCAGGTTGGCGAGCTTGCTCTGCTGATAGCGGTCCTGCGCCCCGTACTTCTCGGAGGCGTCGATGTCGTCGAAGTGGATCGTTGCCGCCGCGGTGGGCGATGCTGCTCGTCACGACGACTCGCGAGTCCGGTTGTTCGGCGAGCTTGTCGAGCAGTTGGCCCGTGAGAGCGAACGTGCCGAGGTGATTGACACCGAACTGCGATTCGAAGCCGTCGGTCGTCAGCTCGCGTGGCGGCATCATGATCCCGGCGTTGTTCACCAGCACGTCGAGCCGCTCCTCCTCGGCGACGAGTTCGGCGGCCGCGGCCACGCTCGCGAGGTCGCCCTGGTCGAGCGGGATGAATCGGAGGTCGGCGCCGTCGACGTCGCCCGCGATCCGCTCCATCGCCTCGGTGGCACGCGCTTCGGATCGACAGCCGAGCAGGACCCGTGCCGCCGCGCTCGGCGAGCATCTTGGCGGCTCTCGAAGCCGATCCCGGTGTTCGCGCCGGTGACGAGGATGGTCCGACCGGACTGGTCGGGGACGTCGGATGCGGTGAACGTGCTCATGCCACAGTCTGCCCGTCGGCGCGACCTGATCCGCCGCGAGACCTGGAGCCCGGTCGGGGTCGACGGACCGCAGTTCGGTAAGTTCGGGTCCATGACGACCGAGCAGACCCCGTCGAATCGACAGATCTGGGAGGAGGCCTTCGGTGCCTCCCGCATCCGTGACGACGACTACGCCACGATGTCGGGCATCCCGCTCGAGCCGGTGTACGGACCCGACGACGGCGAGTTCCCCGGGCAGTACCCGTACACCCGCGGCCCCCACGCCTCGATGTACCGCTCGAAGCTGTGGACGATGCGGATGTTCGCCGGCTTCGGCACCGCCGAGGACACGAACTGGCGCTTCAAGGAGATCCTGAAGGCCGGTGGCACCGGCCTCTCGACGGCGTTCGACATGCCGACCCTGCTCGGGCTCGACTCCGACGATCCGATGTCGCTCGGCGAGGTCGGACGCTGCGGCGTGGCCGTCGACTCGCTCGCCGACATGGAGGATCTCTACGCCGGCATCAACCTCGGCGACATCACGACGTCGATGACGATCAATTCGCCGGCCGCGCCGATCTTCGCGATGTTCGTCGCCCAGGCCGAGAAGGCGGGCGTGCCCGCGTGCGGCGCTCGGCGGCACGCTCCAGAACGACATCCTGAAGGAGTACCAGGCCCAGAAGGAGTTCGTCTTCCCGCCGCGGCAGTCGATGCGACTCGTGCGCGACACGATCCAGTTCACGGCGGCGGAGATGCCGCGCTGGAACTCGATCTCGATCTCCGGCTACCACATCCGCGAGGCCGGCTCGACTGCGGCAGAAGAGCTGGCGTTCACGCTGGCCAACGGCTTCGCCTACGTCGAGCTCGCGCTGGAGGCCGGGCTTGCCGATCGACGTGTTCGCGCCGCGCCTCAGCTTCTTCTTCAACGCCCACATCGACTTCTTCGAAGAGATCGCCAAGCTCCGCGCCGCGCGCCGGATCTGGGCCCGATGGATGAACGAGCGCTACGGCGCCGAGGCGGCCAAGTCGATGCAGCTGCGCTTCCACACACAGACCGCCGGCGTGTCGCTGACCGCACAGCAGCCGGAGATCAACATCGTGCGCACGGCGATCGAGGCGATGGCCGGCGTGCTCGGCGGCACGCAGTCGCTGCACACGAACTCGATGGACGAGGCCCTCGCGTTGCCGACCGAGAAGGCAGCGCGGATCGCGCTGCGCACGCAGCAGATCATCGCCCACGAGACCAACGTCACGCACGTGGCCGACCCGCTCGGCGGCTCGTACTTCGTCGAAGAACTGACCGACGAGATGGAACGCCAGGCCGAGGAGATCTTCGCGAAGCTCGACGAGTTCGGCGACGGGTCGATCCTCGAAGGCGTCATCAAGGGCATCGACGAGAACTGGTTCCAGGGTCGCATCGCCGACTCGGCCTACGAGTTGGAGCGCAAGTTCAACACCGGCGAGCGGATCATCGTCGGCGTCAGCGACTTCCTCGACGGCAACGACGACACGCTCGACATCCTCCAGATCACCAACGAGGACGAGCAGAAGCAGCGCAAGCGCCTGAACATCGTCAAGCAGGATCGTGACGCCGAGGCCGTCGAGAAGGTGCTGGCGAAGCTGGCGACCGAGGCGGCCGACCCCGAGATCAACCTGATGCCCACGCTGGTCGAGGCGTCGCACGCCTACGCGACGCTCGGCGAGATGATGGGCACCATGGCCGACGTCTTCGGTCGCCACGTCGAGGTCCCGACGATCTGAGCTGCCGGCGATCCGAGGACGGATCGCCACCAGCTGTGCACCATGTGAGCTGGTGCGATACACCCTCCACTCCAGTTGTGCTAAACCAGCGTCTGGCGCGGTGGGCACACGACTTCTCGGAGGGTTACATGAAACGTTCTCAAGACACGGCCGACCGGCCGACGACACGCAGGGGCGCGAACCCCAAGGCGGTGATCGGCCTCGCCGCCGCCGCCATGGTGGCACCGCTCATCGCAACCGTCGCACCGCAGGCAAGTGCGGCACCAGGTGACGAGGTCGTGCAGATCCTCTCGTTCAACGACTATCACGGCCACGTCGAAGACGACACCGCCGACCCGTTCGGCGACCCGAGGACGGGTGGTGGCGAGTACCTGTCCGCCAAGCTGACCGAACTTCGCGACGCGTCGAGGCCAACGACTCGTTCACCGTCGCAGCCGGCGACCTCATCGGCGGCTCGCCGTACTTCTCCGGTCTGTTCCACGACGAGCCATCGGTCGAGTCGCTGAACGTGATGGGGCTCGACTACTCCGGCGTCGGCAACCACGAATTCGACGAAGGCACCGACGAGCTCCTGCGCATGCAGAACGGCGGGTGCCACCCCGTCGACGGCTGCTACTTCCCGGACGAGCCGTATGCCGGCGCCGACTTCCAGTGGCTCGCCGCCAACGTGACCGAGGACGCTCCCGACGGAACGGACGATTTCGAAGACTCGATCCCCGACTACGCAATCGAAGAGACCGAGGGCGGGAACAAGATCGCCTTCATCGGCATGACCCTCGAGGACACACCCGAACTGGTTGCCGCCTCCGGCATCACCGGGTTCAGCTTCGAAGACGAGATCGCCGCCGGCGACGCCGCTGTCGCAGCGATCCAAGCCGAGGACCCCGAGGTTCGAGACGATGATTCTGATGCTTCACGAGGGTGGCATTCCGAGTCCGTTCGCTATCAACGGATGCGCCGGCATCTCCGGGCCGATCAATGCGATCGCTGCCGGCATGAACGCCGAAATCGACGCGATCGTCTCCGGGCACACACATCAGCCGTACACCTGCTCGATAAGCGACCCGGACGCGAACCCGCGCCCGGTCACGTCCGCCTATTCGTTCGGCCGTGTCGTGACCGAGATCGAGATCCAGATCAACAACACGACCGGCGAAATGGACCGCAGCGCATTCACCATGTTCAACCACGAGGTGGTGCAGACTGCACTCACCAAGGACCCCGCCGTGACCGAGGTCATCGACAAGTGGGCGCCGCTCGCTGACGCCGAGGGCAACCAGCCGGTCGGCAGGATCACCGAAACGATCACGCGCGGCGGCGACCCCACCGGCAGTGACCGTGGCGTCGAATCGGCGGCCGGCAACCTCGTGGCCGACGCCCAACTCGCGTCGACCGCGTCACTGTCCACTCCGGCCGATGTTGCATTCATGAACCCCGGCGGTCTCCGCTCCGACCTCGTCTTCGAGTCGTACGGCATGCCCCCGATCGAGTCGGTCGCTCCGGTCCGCCTCCTCGACACTCGCGTCGGCGATGACTTCAAGACGATCGACAACGAGTTCGAGGGAGAAGGCGCAATCGCCGCAGGCGGTGAGATCGAGCTCACTGTCGCCGGCCGCGCTGACGTCGACGGTGACGCCAGTGCCGTCGTCATGAACATCGGCGTGATCCGCCCCGAGGCGCAAGGGTTCCTCACCATCTACCCGTGTGGCGAGGATCGCCCACTGGCGTCGAACACCAACTACCCGGAGGGTGGCGTGGTGTCGAATCCGGTGTTCGCCCAGATCGGCGAAGACGGCAAGGTCTGCATCTACAGCAGTGCCGGCGCCGACCTGTACGCCGACCTGAACGCCTTCGTCCCCGACGGCGGCTCGCCGGTTCCACTGCTCCCAGCCCGCCTCCTCGACACCCGTGACGGCGACGACTTCATGACCATCGACAACGAGTTCGAAGGCGACGGCCCGATCCAGGCCGGCACCGAAGTCGAACTGCAGGTCACGGGCCGAGGCGAAGTACCTGATGATGCAGGCGCCGTTGCCCTCAACGTCGGCGTCGTGCGCCCCGACGAGCGAGGATTCCTCACGATCTACCCGTGTGGCGAGGACCGTCCGTTGACGTCGAGCGTGAACTATGCGCCGGGCACAACCGTGTCGAACGCTGCCAACGCGCTGATCGGCGAAGACGGCAAGGTGTGCATCTACTCGTCCAAGACGGTCAACGTCATCGCCGACGTGAACGCCACCGTTCCCGACGACGAAGCACCGACACCGCTGACGCCCGCTCGCCTTTTGGAGACCCGCTCCGGCGATGTCGACATGACGGTAGACGGTCTCTTCGAGGGTGATGGCCGTGTCGGCCCGAACGCCGAAGTCGAACTGCAGGTCACGGGACGCGGTGGCGTCCCGGACTCCGCAACCGCCGTCACGATCAACGTCGCTGCCGTCCGCGCATCGCAGCCGGGCTACGTCACGGTGTACCCGTGCGGCGAAGAGCGTCCACTTGCGTCGAGCGTCAACTACCGGGGTAACGACGTGATCTCCAATTCGGTCGTCGCCCCGATCGGTGAGGACGGCAAGGTGTGCATCTACACCCTGCGCGAGACCGATCTGATCGCTGACGTGACCGGTTTCGTGCAGGACGATGGCGTCGTTTCGTTCGGCGAGGCGTTCCAGTTCCAGCCGTTCAACAACACGATGTTCGTCCTCCCGATGACAGGTCAGCAGATCATCGATGTGTTGGGAGAGCAGTGTCAGCCGGCCGGTTCGAGCCGTCCGTTCCTGCACCTCGGTGTCTCTGAGGGATTCACGTACGACCTCCAAAGGACCATCGTGGCAGGCGACTGCATGTCGATCACCGTGAGCAACGTCGAGCTCGACGGCACACCACTCGTTCCCGCGCAGACGTACAACGTTGCGGTCAACAACTTCCTGGCCGACGGTGGCGACAGCTTTGACACGTTCGCTCTCGTCGATCCGAACGATCGTGTTCCTGGCGCCCAGGACATCGATGCGTTGATCGACTATTTCGAGGCGAACAGTCCGGTCTCGGCTCCCGGAACCGACCGGGTGAACGAGATCTGACCTCGTGAGTTGAAGAACCCGTGCGGCCCACGGCGACGTTTCGTCGCCGTGGGCCGCTTCGCGTCTCGCTCCCTGCCGCACGCTGAACCGCGTGCCACACTCGGTTGATCGAGGAGGCTCGCTTGTTGAAGGAGACCACGCCGTGGTGAACCCGCGCTACATCGCAACGAATCGCATCATCGATCGGGCCGAGTTGTATGACTTCGTCCGTCCGCGACACCGGGGCGTCCTGCTGACCCGTCGACGAGACGGCTGGCCCCAATCGTCGCTGGTCACGATGGGTCTCGACGATGACGGCCGAATCCTCGTCTCGAGCTACCCGGAGCGTGCGAAGGTCGCCAACATCGGTCGCCACCCGCAAGCGTCGGTCGTGGTGATGTCCGACGAGTTCGATGACGAATGGGTTCAGGTCGACGCTACCGCCGAAGTGGTTCCGCTCCCCGAGGCAGTCGACGGACTGTGCGTCTACTACCGCGTCATCTCGGGCGAGCACCCCGACTGGGACGAGTACCGCGACGCCATGACCGCTCAGGGCAAGTGCCTCATCCGCCTCACGATCGAACGGTGGGGCCCGATCGCCAAGGGCGGCTTCCCCGCACGTCTCGCCGATCCCGACTGACCGGGAGCGGGCCAGCCGTCGACGTCTCAGACCTCGCCCCGGGCTCACGCAGCTTCTCGGCCGAGTTCTGTATCGGATGTCGATACGAAGCGGGGCCGAATACGTGGCAAGTCCCGGTACCCGCTTGACACGCTGGCTCCGTCTATGAAACTGACGGAGGTTGTTGACACCTGAGTCCTTCACATGAGAAGGAATCAGATGACCGAACAACAACTCATCCGCCAGGCCAAGCGACGACTCGCGATCCTGCAACACGCCGAGGAGATCACGGGCAACGTCGCTCGAACTTGCCGGTACTACGGGATCAGCCGAACGTGCTTCTGCCGGTGGCAACGGCGCTAGGAAGACGAAGGCCTCGATGGCCTCCGAGACCGATCGAGCCGGCCCCACTTCAGTCCGCTGGCGACCCACACCGATGTAGTCGGCAAGATCGTCTACCTGCGCCAGCACTACCACTTCGGGCCGATGAAGATCTCGATGTACCTGGCTCGATATATCACGACGTCTCGATCTCACCGTCGGGCGTGTATCGGATTCTGAAACGGCTCGATCTGAACCGGTTGCCGGCGAACCAGCGGCACAGGACTCACGATCGTCGGTGGAAGCGCTACGAGAAGCAGTTGCCCGGCCACCAGTGAGCGGGTCCGGGACTGTCAGATCCGCGGTGTAACTGGTCTGGCCTGAAACGCTGAACCGACATGGTTCGGCCGGAAGGACAGACAATGACAGACCGTCATGTGGTGGTGGCGACACGGCCCATCAGCAACGATGATGACGGTCGGCTCGATCAGTCGATCGCGGAGGAGCTCGTCGCCCGAGCCCGTGCCGACGGGGTCGATCTGGTCGGCCCGGGAGGGCTGCTGGGTGATCTCACTAAGCAGATCCTCGAGACCGGCTTGGAGGTCGAGATGGATGAGCATCTCGGCTACGCAAAGCACGACTCGACGGGCCGCGATGGCGGCAACTCACGGAACGGGACGCGTTCGAAGACGGTGATCACCGAGGTCGGCCCAGTCGACATCGACGTGCCCCGCGATCGTGAGAGCAGCTTCGAACCTGCGACGGTGAAGAAGCGGCAGCGCCGGCTGAACGGGGTCGACTCGATGGTCATCTCGCTCACTGCGAATGGAGTGACCCCCGGTTGACGGACACCTACTGTGAGGCGGGCGTTGGCCCGTCTCGGAAGGAGTCCAGATGCCTCGTCCGCATCCACCGGAGTTTCGTCAGTCGAGCGTCGAGCTGGCTCGGCTTCGGGAGCAACCGATGTCGAAGATCGCTGCCGATCTCGGGATCTCCGACGTCGTGCCTGCGCGAACTGGATGAAGCAAGCCGACATCGACGACGGTCGCCGGTCGGGTCTGTCGAGCGATGAGCGTGCCGAGTTGGTGGCGTTGCGCCGCAAGAACCGGGTGCTCGAGCTCGAGGTCGAGATCCTCAAGCGTGCCAGCGCCTACTTCGCTCGGGAGAACGTCCTCCCAAAATGATCTACGCCTTCATCGTTGACCGGTGCGCCGATCTGCCGGTCGCAGCGTGTTGCCGCACGATGAAGGTGTCCCGATCGGCGTTCTCACGCCTGGCGGCACACTCAGGCGAACCCGACGGCGCGGATGCTCGCCGATGCCGAGCTGGGCGACCTGGTCGTGAAGATCCACGAGCAGAGCTTCGGCACCTACGGCACCCGGCGGGTGACCGCCGAGCTCCGGCTCGGACTGGGTCGCGAGGTGAACCACAAACGTGTCGAACGGCTGATGCGCGAACGTGGTCTGCAGGGCGTCACGCGCCGCCGGCGACGGCGCGGTTGCACCCGGTCGCGCGCCGACGATCCGCGGTCGGATGATCTCGTGCATCGCCAGTTCCGCCCCGATCGGCCCGGACCGCCTGTGGGTCCAAGACGTCACCCAGCACCGCACCGGTCGAGGGTTGGGTCTACCTCGCGGTGGTGATCGACGCCTGGTCCCGGCGAGTGGTGGGCTGGTCGATCGCCGATCACATGCGCGCCGAGCTGGTCGCCGACGCGATCGACATGGCCACCTGGCGACGCCGACCACCGACCGGTGCGATCGCGCACAGCGACCACGGGTCGAACTACTGCTCATGGGTGTTCGGGCAACGACTTCGCCGTGCTGGTCTGCTCGGCTCGATGGGCACCGTCGGCGACGCCTTGGACAACGCCGTCGCCGAGTCGTTCTTCGCGTCGCTGCAATGCGAACTCCTCGACCGGCACCAATGGCCAACTCGGGCCGGGCTCGCTCAGGCGATGTTCCACTGGATCGAAGCGTTCTACAACCCGACCCGCCGCCACTCCACCCTCGGCTACCTCAGCCCCGTCGACTTCGAAGCCACGACCGTGGCATGATCCCACACCCAACCCGTCCGTGATCCGGGGGCCACTCCAGCGAGCGTTGGCTCGACCCGACCGGGTCCGGTCAGGAACGCTGGATGAACCGCTGGAAGCCCGCCCTCAACGCCTTCGCGATCACCTTCGAGGGCCGCCTCTTCTGAGGCCTACGATCCAATCAAGCAACATGCACCGCCAGACCAGTTACACCAATCGTCTGACAGTCCCGACAGTTCCGAGAACCATCAGAGCCACTCCCCCGCAGGCGAAAGAGTGGCTCTGAGCTAGTACTTGATTGGCATCCCGTACGGGATTCGAACCCGTGCTGCCACCTTGAGAGGGTGGAGTCCTAGGCCTCTAGACGAACGGGACCTGATGCGGCACCGATCGAGATCGATGCGGAAATGACGATAGCGGACCAAGTCGGGGTTTCGCACGCCCGTCGCAGACGATGCAAATTCCTCCGAGTCGATGCTTGCTGCGGCCGATAACATCGCGCCTGCACGGGTTACGAATCGCTTTGCGGTCCGGAATCACCGCACTCTGGGGTGTGGTGTAATTGGCAACACGACAGTTTCTGGTTCTGTTATTAGGGGTTCGATTCCCTTCACCCCAGCCATATGGAACTGACGGAGGTTGTTGACACCTGAGTCCTTCTTTGAGAAGGAATTCAGATGACCGAACAACAACTCATCCGCCAGGCGAAACGACGACTCGCGATCCTGCAACACGCCGAGGAAGTGACGGGTAACGTCGCGCGAACGTGCCGCTACTACGGGATCAGCCGAACCTGCTTCTACCGGTGGCAACGCCGCTACGAAGACGAGGGCCTCGATGGTCTCCGGGACCGATCGAGTCGGCCCCACTTCAGCCCGTTGGTGACGCACACCGATGTGGTCGGCAAGATCGTCTACCTCCGCCAGCATTACCACTTCGGGCCGTCGAAGATCTCGATGTACTTGGCCCGCTATCACGACATCTCGATCTCACCGTCGGGCGTCTACCGGATACTGAAGCGCCTCGACCTGAACCGACTGCCAGCCAACCAGCGGCACAAGACTCACGACCGGCGCTGGAAACGCTACGAGAAGCAACTCCCCGGTCATCAGGTTCAGATCGACGTCAAGTTCATCGAACCGGTCGCCGGCGCCCGCGGGAAGAAGTACTACCAGTACACCGCGATCGACGACTGCACCCGACTCCGGGTGCTGCGGATCTACCCGAAGAACAACCAGCTCACCGCCATCCAGTTCCTGGATCACGTCCTCGAGAAGCTCCCGTTCCAGGTCGAGCAGGTCCAGACCGACAACGGCTCAGAGTTCCAATCGAAGTTCCACTGGCATGTCTTGGACCGAGGGATTCGCCACGTCTACATCAAACCGCGCACGCCTCGGCTGAACGGCAAGGTGGAGCGATCTCACCGGATCGACAATGAAGAGTTCTACCGACTGCTCGAACACGGCGTGATCATCGACGACGCCAACGTGTTCAACGACAAGCTTCAAGAATGGGAGGACTTCTACAACTTCCACCGACCCCACGGCGGCGGCCTCGTATGCGTCCCCTCTCTCCTATGTCAAGCGGCGCGCTCGTGACCCTGGTCGGGACTGTCAGACGAGTGGTGTAACTGATCTGACTCATTGTTGTTGATGGTGATCGTAGAGCCTCAGAGGAGGCGGCCTTCGAAGGTGATGGCGAAGGCGTTCAGGGCGGGCTTCCAGCGGTTCATCCAGCGCTTCTGGCCGGTGCCCTTCGGATCCAAGGATTGGAGCTGACCCGGTTCCGTTGACACCTTCGATCTGGGATCCTTGGATCTCAGGAAGGAGTCACCAATGCCCACACGTCCGCCGTATCCGGCCGAGTATCGAGCCGAGCTGGTCCGCCTCGTGCGCGAGGAAGGCCGAACCCCGAGCGAGCTTGCGAAGGAGTTCGAACCGTCTGCGCAGTCGATCTCGAACTGGGTCGCCCAGGCCGACATCGACCACGGCCGCCGCGACGGTCTGTCGACTGACGAGAAGGCGGAGCTGAAACGGCTCCGTTCCGAAGTGCGAGTGCTGAAGATGGAGAAGGACCTGCTGGAAAAAGCAGCGGCCTTCTTCGCAGCCAAGACGACCTCGACCCGGTGAAGGTGTTCGAGTTCATCGAAGCGGAGAAGGCCCACTTCAGCGTCAAGTTCATGTGCGAACGGCTCGGCGTCACCCGCCAAGGGTTCTACGCGTGGCGGAAGCGACCGCCGTGCCAACGCCGTGTCGTCGATGCCGCGTACACGGCGGTGATCAAACGGATCCACACCGAGTCGCGCAGCAACTATGGCGCACCGCGCATCCACGCCGAGTTGGCTGATGACTACAACATCCGCTGTGGCCGCAAACGCGTTGCCCGGCTCATGCGCCAGGCCGGGCTTGTGGGATGTCACCGGCGCCGCAGGGTGTGGACCACGAAGCGTGACCCGGACCGGGCGCCGGCACCCGATGCGCTGAAACGAGACTTCACCGCCGAGGGCCCGAACCGCGTCTGGGTTGCCGACATCACCTACATCCCGACATGGGCCGGGTTCGGCTACCTCGCCACTGTCTTGGACGTCTTCAGTCGCCGCATCGTCGGCTGGTCGTTCGCCAACCACATCCGCGTCGACCTCGTCGTCGACGCTGTCGACATGGCGGTCTCGATGCGCCGTCCGCTGCCCGGTGTGATCCACCATTCAGACCAAGGCGGTCAATACGGTGCACGAGATTTCGTGCGTCGCTGCCGCCGAGCGGGCATCACCATCTCGATGGGATCCGTCGGCGACTGCTACGACAATTCGATGGCCGAGTCGTTCTTCGCCACGCTCGAGTGCGAGCTGCTGCACCAGCACCGGTTCCGCAACACCACCGACGCCCGCGTCGAGATCATGTCGTTCATCGACTGGTACAACCACCGCCGCCGCCACACCAAGCTCGACATGAAGAGGCCCCGTCCGCTATGAAGAGATCCGACCGCCGCAGCCACGCCGCGTAGCCAACCGGTGTCCGAGATCACCGGCTGCCTCCAGCTCCAGATCTGACGACGAGGTAGAGGCACTTCAATCACGCTGCTTGCTCGTTCGGGAAGTGCCCGCGGGCTCGTGTGGCTCGCCGGAACCTGGCGTTCAGCGACTCGATCGCGTTGGTATCAGGTATGAAATCTCTGACGCCTCTGGTTCGGTGCCGGGTCGAGTTCTACGATCTGGTGGTCGGGTTCGGGGCGTCGGAGAGGAATCAGCCAGGGCAGGCCGCTCTACTCCTTGACCTGCGAGGTCGCGTTAGTACTTGGCCGCCCCAGCGACTGACCCGACTGCGCTGCGAGCACGAATCCGTTTCTGTCGTCTCTTCGCCCGGCGAGTTCCTCGAATCCAATCGAGAGGAGCATCATGAGATCGATCGGCATGGACGTGCACCGCACGTTCGCCCAGATCGCCATTGTCGAGCACGGCCTGCCCCGCGACGAGGGACGTATCGGGGTCAGACCCGAAGACCTGCGAGCGTGGGCTGCGACCCTCGAACCCGACGACGAGATCGCGCTCGAGGCGACCACGAATTCGGATGCGATCGCAACGTTGCTGCGGCCGCTGGTCGCGAAGGTCGTCGTGTCGAACCCGCGCAAGACACGGGCGATCGCGGAAGCGAAGGTGAAGACCGACAAGGTCGACGCCCGGATCCTGGCCCAGTTGTTGGCGGCGGACTTCTTGCCGGGCACGTGGGTCGCTGACGACCGGACACGAATGCTGCGGCGCCTCGTGATGCGCAGGATGCATCTCGTCAAACAGCGCACCCGCGTCAAGAACCAGGTGCACACGATCTTGGCTCGGAACTTGGCGCCGACCTGCCCGCATGCTGACCTGTTTTCTGGCGTCGGTCGCTGCTGGCTCCGGACCCAGGATCTTCCGGCCGATGAATGGCGCAGCGTGGACACGCTGCTCCGACAGCTGGACTTCCACGGCGACGAGCTGGCCGAGGTTGATCGCGACCTTGCGATCGAAGCGATCGACGATCCCATCGCTGCCCGGTTGATGACCGTTCCGGGGATCGACGTGATCGTGGCGATGGCCGTCATCGCCGCTGTTGGCGACCTCACGCGCTTCGAGTCACCGGATCGGCTGGTGTCATATCTCGGGTTGAACCCGAAGGTCCGCCAATCCGGCAACTCAAAGGCGACCCACGGTCGGATCACCAAAGCCGGACCAGCCCAAGCGCGAGGAATGCTCGTCGAGGCCGCGTTCGCAGCATCGAGAACGCCCGGACCGTTGCGGGCGTTCTACCGACGCATCAAGGAACGCCGAGGATTCCAGGTCGCGATCGTCGCGGTCGCCCGCAAGATGACGGTGCTCTGCTCGGCGCCTCGTCACCAAGGACGAGGATTACGCATTCGGTCGGCCGTCGCTGACCGCGCACAAGCGACGCAAGCTCGAACTCGCCGCCGGCGCTGAGTCACGCCGAGGCCCGGTCGCCGGGGCGTCAAGGACTGCCACATCAAGCGGCTACACGATGAAGAGAAGGCCCTTGTCGAACCCACGGAACGCGCCTACGAGGTCTCAG
>CAVOHA010000049.1:0-157281 GCA_963695475.1 Ilumatobacteraceae bacterium | reverse complement strand
CCGGACGATGTTCGCCTTCCTCAGCCAGTGCGCAACAGACGCCGGAGCTCCCAGCGCGATCCCGATCCCGGACTTCGATCAACTCGATCAACGCTTCGAGTACTCGATCCCGGGCGACAGCGGCGACATTTCGATTTTGCGCCACGAGGCGCATGGCGTCGCCATCGACATTGCGTTCCAAGTCGACCCCACCCGAAGTGAGCAACGAACTGCGAACTACACCAGGGTCGCCCGATGCATCGATGCCGCTGGCATCGACTACCGCAGCCTCGCCCAGCAGCACCTCGACGAACGACCCGCAGACTTCCCCCCAATTGACGAACTCTCCATCGACGAACTCATCCAGTTCGCATGGATGAACGCGACTGGAACCCAGCCCGACAACGTCGCGACCGTCACCGCCTGCACGGCGCTTGGCCCGCAACTCAACACGCCGAGCTAGCCATTTACGCCGGCGAGCGGTCCACCCCGCCCGCCCATAAATCCGGCCGAGAGAACACCGAGAAACAGCGCATAGCGGCACGTTCGTGCCCGGCCACCCGCTCGGGAAACACGTAAGGGAAAGGCAAGACTTGCCGGCGGATTGGCTGCGGGCTGCCAGCCTGGCCGAAGTAGAGGCTGCCTCTAGGATCGGTTGGGCGTTGAAGGATACGTCACGAGTTCTGGGTCGGCGCGCGGCCGGATCCGGCGACTCAATGCGCTGGTAGCGAGACCGAAGGCGCCGAGTAACTGGCATGCTGAAGCCGCTGTCGAGAGCGGTTCGTTGGCGATCTGCTGGTTGGTCAGGGCTACGTCACCGACGAGGCCGACGATGAGCAACGTGACCGCCCCAACCGCTGGTCGCTCGGAGACTCGCTTCATGGATCCGTTGCTGACGGCGCAGTGCATGGGTTATTCGGCACTGGAGTCGTATTGCATGGCGAGCACCGGGTTGCCGCCTGGGTCTTGGAACGCAATGAGGTGCCCGACGCCGGAGATGGTGAATCGTTCCATCAGGATCGTGCCACCGGCATCGATGACTCGGCGGCGAACGTCGTCAACGTCGTCGACTCCGAAGCTGCATTCGAATCCTGTCCGTCGTCCGTCGGCGAGCAGTTGCCGGCGCTGTTGAATGGCCCCGATCGGGCTCCCGACGTCCTCGTCGATGATCTGCACGAAGCCGGGTGGGCCGTAGGCCTGAAATGACCACCCGAAGACGTCGGCATAGAAGGCCTGTGTCGCCTCGACGTCGTCGGTGTTGATCGCGAAATGGGTCAGGCGTGGGGACATGGAGGTCATGGTTGCATGAACACCTGGTGGCATGCCTTCTACACTTCGACAACAAGTGACGAATATCCGACAGCCGGAGTTGCTCGTACGCAGCTACTCGATCACCCACCCGCCCGGCACCGCAACCTTGCCCACCCAGCCCGGATGGGACCAACTGTTGTTCTGCTGACCGGGCTGTTCACTGCCCGGTCTGCCAACGACGCCTGGACAATTCCCCGCCACCGTGCGATCGGTGTCAGCGACGGCATCACACTGCAACTCGACACGACACGGCGAACCGCGAACCCGCTGCCTCTACTTCGCCTCAGGCCTCGAGGTATCTGCCCGCCGGTGTGCGGATCCTGTCGATCAACCGCCTCTGCAACGAGCTCTTCAACCATGCCGTGACTACCGCACCAATGACCCTTGACGATCCGGCTGACCGGGCACTGATCACCTTGCTCGAGGCCCAACTCGACCCGACCGGAGATGACACCCTGCAACTTCCGCTGCCAACGGACCCCACCGCCCTGTGCTGGCCGAAGCAGCGCAGGCCCATCCCGCGGCAAGCCTGACAACGCTGCTCGAACGAACCCACGCACACCGCCGAACCATCGAGCGCCGATTCCGCCAAGAGACGGCAATGACACTGGGCCAATGGCATCGACGAGCACGAATCCTGCACGCAATCGCACTCCTCGCCGACGGAGCCTCAGTCACCCACGTCGCGGGTGATGTCGGCTACGCCTCGCCCAGCGCATTCGTCGCCGCGTTCCGCTCCGAACTTGGCAGTCCACCGCGCCGCTACATCCAACCCGACTGACCAAGTTGCACGCGGCCGCCGGGCGAGACGGTCTGCGGAGCGTCACGGCAACGGCCGGGTCAGGCCGGTCCGCACCGATGATGCCTGCTCGAACGGTTGGAGGGCGATGTTCACCCGGCCTGGTAGCCAGCGCGTCCTGCGTTGCTTTGCTCGCCGCCGAGCTCCTCCCAGCCTCGATGCACGAGTTGGAGCAGAGTGCCGCCGCCGGGTGCGGACTGAAACGGACTTCCAGAATCGTCGCAGCGGCGGGCTCGACGGAAGGATGCCAGGCCAGCACGAACCGATGCGGCGGGTCCCACGCAACGAACATCAGCCCAAGAGTGCTCGGTCCCGTCCTGGGCCAAATCGACGACGCTCCCGCCGACGTGTTCTTCGAAACGAACCCCGGTGGCGCTGTGTTCGGCGATCGAGTGGGATGCCATACGGTCTGCTACGTGCGAGTCGGCGTTGTTCGGTCTCGGCTTGTCGTTCTGCTTCGGCTTGCCGCAACCGGAGCATCCCGGCGAGTTCGTCGGTGCTGACCCCGGCGTGGACTCGATGCGGTCCGAACCCTAAATCCACGTCGGTGCAGATACCCGGGACGAGCACTGAGTTGCGTGCGGCGCCGCCCACCCAGAGGACCTCCACAGTGGGCTGAAGCCGATCAGATCAACGCAACCCGAGCCCGGGTCCTCGTGCGCGATATTCGGCACGTCCGCTCGATCACGTGCTCGTAAATGTTCGCTCGATGTCGTCGAGATGATGCTCGACTTCATGGAGGGCTTGGGCCGCGACCCACCGGAACGTGCGAGTCGTGGTCGGGGCCACCCATAGAAGATCGGCCGATCGGCATATGCGCGGATGAGCGTCGACAAAGTCTGGTCGAACAAGCGCGCCGCAACGGTCAGATCCTCTACCAACTCGGCGGGTTCGGTCGTGCGATACATCCTGGGTCGACGCGCAGCGTCCCGTACATAGGTTTCGGGGACGGATTGTCCTCGCCGAGGCCCACCACCACGATCGCGAAGGTTGAGAAGAACGTCGCGGACATGCGACCCATATTCGACAGGCGACCACACGTCACGCGATGGCCGTCCGTCAGCCGAGACTCGCCCGATGCGAAGGACTCGATCAGTCTGGCTGACGTCGCGTTGTCGCTCGTGGATTTCCGAGACGTCAAGATCGTCCCAGACGAAACCGCAGCCGACGCACGCTTCCGGCTGCACCGCTTCCATAAGGCAAGGGTAGGCCCGGAGCGCTCCGCGACTTCTGTTGATGCCGTGTTCCAGACGCGCTTGGGGCCGTACTCAGCCAGCTCAGAACATCGTCGATCCCGGACGTGGCCACCCGCTCGTGATCGGCACTTGAGATCGGTTGAGATCAGCCCAAGCCCGAGCGATAATCGCAGGCGAGAACGATCCGATGCTCGCCGCACCGGGGACGAACAGCCCGGGGCTCGCGCCGTCGGCGACTTCTCCCGTTTCAGATGGGAACGGCCGGGTGAGCCACTCCGCGGTATCGCGTATGTATCAATCCACCGTGCACCGGCTCGTGACGCCCTGTCCGGCCAATCTCACTCCGTCCGGACATCACCCCAGCTAGATCACTAGAAATCGGCGAAATCCGGCACGAAACGGCATTCGCCGAAACACCCCCATTTCCAGATTTGGGAGCAGGAGGCCGGGAGTTCGAATCTCCCCACCCCGACACACCGGCGAGGGCGCTCGCCGTTACAGAATTTCTGCGGAATGGATTGCAGGTAGGGCGTCTCAGGCGAGACATATCCGCACTTTCGATTGATCTACCCGAAGTGTGGGTATATAGTCGCCTCATGTCGGTTGCTTCCCCAGACCTCGCTCCGCTGTTTCGGTCGACGCAGCAAGTGCGGCTACTTGCCGAGATCTTCCACGGAGAGCCAGCTTCTGGAGCAGAGTTGGCCCGTCGGCTCGGAATCGCGCAGTCGACCGTCGCCAGGGAGATAAGCAGGCTCGAGGAATCGGGTTTGGTCGAGCTCCGGTCGGTGGGTGCGGCCAAGATCGCCGTACCAGCGGAATCACTGCCCTTTGTGTCAGCGCTTCGCCAGCTCCTCGCCTACGTCGGCGGTGTCATTCCTGTTTTGGTTGCTGAGTACGGCGACCGGGAAGACATCGAGGAAGTGTTCATCTTCGGCTCCTGGGCCGACCGTGTGAACGGAGTCGCCGGGCCGCCGCCGAACGACATCGACGTCGCCGTCGTGTCATCGACTCTCTCCCGGTTTGATCTCGCCGAGGCCCAGCTTCGAATCGAAGCCGCAACCGGGGCAAAGGTCGACCAATTCGTACTCGTGCCAGACAGTGACCGACTGGATGATCTTCGGGCTGGATCGGTCCCGGTGTTGCGGCGCTACTGATGAGACCGGGACGTCCTTTGTCGCTTCGTGACCTGGAGCGGGATCACCTGCATCAACTCACCGGGAGCGGGAGCGAGAACCGCTCGTCCGCTGCCCGTCGAACACTCCGCGAGGCGTGAGCGTTTCAACAGCTCGCACAAGTCGGCATCGAGTCAGGACTTGCGTTGCCGGCGGTGTCCAACTTCCACGAGGCAGCACGACTTGCTGTCACAGCCGTGGCGACGGCGAACGGCTTCCGATTTCGGAATACAGCGGGAGCGCATGAGGCCGTTGTCGACTACGCGCTTGCGGTCGGAATGGTGGATCGCAGTGAGCATGGCCGGCTCGACCTGCTGCGCCGTCTCCGACACGAAGTGAACTACCCGGCCGACCTCATCGAGCCATCGGCGTCAGATCTCGAGGTGATCGCCAGGCTCGTGGGGAAGGTGCTCGACGTTGCCACAGCACAGCTTCCGACTCCGAAGATCCCGCCGCCGCCGAGTCGGTGAAGCCTCCTGGTCGGTATCGCAGATGTATCAATCTGGGTTGCACCGGCTCATGACGCCTTGTCCGGTCGATTACCGCTCCTGTCGGACATCGCCCCAGCTAGACCACGATAAATCCGACGAAATCCGGCACGAAACGGCATTCGCCGAAACGCCCCCATTTCCAGATTTGGGAGCAGGAGGCCGGGAGTTCGAATCTCCCCACCCCGACACACCGGCGAGGGCGCTCGCCGTTACAGAATTTCTGCGGAATGGATTGCAGGTAGGGCGTCTCAGGCGAGGCATATCCGCACTTTCGATTGATCTACCCGAAGTGTGGGTATATAGTCGCCTCATGTCGGTTGCTTCCCCAGACCTCGCTCCGCTGTTTCGGTCGACGCAGCAGATGCGGCTACTTGCCGAGATCTTCCACGGAGAGCCAGCTTCTGGAGCAGAGTTGGCCCGTCGGCTCGGAATTGCGCAGTCGACCGTCGCCAGGGAGATAAGCAGGCTCGAGGAATCGGGTTTGGTCGAGCTCCGGTCGGTGGGTGCGGCCAAGATCGCCGTACCAGCGGAATCACTGCCCTTTGTGTCAGCGCTTCGCCAGCTCCTCGCCTACGTCGGCGGTGTCATTCCTGGTTTGGTTGCTGAGTACGGCGACCGGGAAGACATCGAGGAAGTGTTCATCTTCGGCTCCTGGGCTGACCGCGTGAACGGAGTCGCCGGGCCGCCGCCGAACGACATCGACGTCGCCGTCGTGTCATCGACTCTCTCCCGGTTTGATCTCGCCGAGGCGCAGCTTCGAATCGAAGCCGCAACCGGGGCAAAGGTCGACCAATTCGTACTCGCGCCAGACAGTGACCGACTGGATGATCTTCGGGCTGGATCGGTCCCGGTGTTGCGGCGCGACTGATGAGACCGGGACGTCCTTTGTCGCTTCGTGACCTGGAGCGGGATCACCTGCATCAACTCACCGGGAGCGGGAGCGAGAACCGCGCCGCTGCCCGTCGAACACTCCGCGAGGCGCGAGCGTTTCAACAGCTCGCACAAGTCGGCATCGAGTCAGGACTTGCGTTGCCGGCGGTGTCCAACTTCCACGAGGCAGCACGACTTGCTGTCACAGCCGTGGCGACGGCGAACGGCTTCCGATTTCGGAATACAGCGGGAGCGCATGAGGCCGTCGTCGACTACGCGCTTGCGGTCGGAATGGTGGATCGCAGTGAGCATGGCCGGCTGGACCTGCTGCGCCGTCTCCGACACGAAGTGAACTACCCGGCCGACCTCATCGAGCCATCGGCGTCAGATCTCGAGGTGATCGCCAGGCTCGTGGGGAAGGTGCTCGACGTTGCCACAGCACAGCTTCCGACTCCGAAGATCCCGCCGCCGCCGAGTCGGTGAAGCCTCCTGGTCGGTATCGCAGATGTATCAATCCGGGGTGCACCGGCTCATGACGCCTTGTCCGGCGAGTACCGTTCTGTCGGGACATCGCCCCAGCTAGACCAGCAGAAATCCGACGAGATCCGGTACGAAACGGCATTCGCGGGAACACCCCCGTTTCCAGATTTGGGAGCAGGAGGCCGGGAGTTCGAATCTCCCCACCCCGACCAATTACTGCGCAAGCGCCACCGACACTGATCGTCCCGTACATCCTCACGCCCTACGGCCGCCTACGAGACGGAAGTGGGCGAGGGGACGACTCATCAGCGCGCCCGCTGGCACCACGTTCCGTGCGGACGGTGGATGCCTCCCGGTCAACGCAGACCTGGTCGACGTCATGTTGCAGGGCTTCGCCACGGATGATCCGGACACCGTGTCGCTCACGGTCGGTCAGATCTTCCAATCGGCAGCGACCCACGACGAGATCCAGGACCCGTTCGCCGAGGGGCTCGACACCACCGAGCTGGAGCGCCTCGCCGCCGAGCTCGAGTGACGACCCGCCGCGAGCCGGTCAGAGTTCGATGATCGTCCACCCATCGAGATCGTCGAGTGAGCATTCGTTCGTCGAGGTGGTGATCAGGATCCTCTCGTCGGCGGTCGATGCCGCCGGGGAGATGCCGACGTCGTCGAACTCGCATGGCCCGACCGCCTCCACCCGACCCAGCTCCAATTCGGGCTGATAGCCGTGGACGACATCGCTGCTGCGCGACACCGTTGCCAGCGCGAACTCGGCGTACTCCCGGTCGTCGATCCGGTCGAGTTCGCCGGGGACGCGACGCAACACATCGCCCATCTGGAACGACGTGTCGACCACGACGAGCACCTGCTCGGTCTCACGGGTCGCGACCGTGATCCCGGTGAGCACACCGAACGCCGTGACGACGCCGACCGCCCAGATCACCAGCGGCTTCACCGGGCCGACCTCATCCGCCCGCGTTGAACAGCGCGGCGATCTTGAACTCCACGTCGTCCTCGTCGGCGTTGATGTTCGCAGCCTCGACGAGCGACGAGAGCCTTCCCAGTTCGTCGAGGTCGGCTGCGAAGCCGACGGTGTAGACGGGGATCCGCAGACCGGCAATCGTGTTGTCGACCTGGTCGAAGTCGAGCCCCTCGGTGGTCTCGCCGTCGGTCAGTACGACGAGCAACGGCTTGACGTCCGGGTCCGCCGTGACCTCAGCCTCGAGCATCGAAAGCCCCAGCACGATGCCGTCGTACATGGCGGTGCCGCCACCCGGAGCGAGGTCCTCGGCGACCGCGGTGTAGCGGCCCTGCTGGTTGAGGTCGAACTCCCCGATGGGAAGTCGCAGCGCTGCGGTGTCGTCGAACTCGACGATGCCCACTCGGGTCTCCGGTTTGATGAACTCGCGTGCCGACAGCATCGCCAGCCGCAGCGCCTGGATGCGGGTCCCCTCCATCGAACCGGAGACATCCACCACGAAGACGGTGGAGACGGGACGGCCGCCGTCCTTCTTGTCCTTCCAGATCGCCTGTGCCTCGATCAGCGTCGAGCCGGCCGGTGTGTCGATGCTCGCCGTGTAGTCCGGCGGGTCGAACCCGTACTCGCGGGCGACGTCGGCGTAGTTCTGTTCGGCGAACTCGGCGAAGCGCTGCAACGTCTCGGTCTCGGCGGGGGAGAGGTCGCCGACGGCGTAGAGCGGGTTGTCGTGGCGCACACCGAACGGGATGAACTCGAAGCCCGACTGGAGTGAATCGGTCTGCACGAAGGTCTGATACTCCATCACGAACGTGTCGAGTGTGCCCGTGTCGCTCTCCACCGAATCGCGCATCTGCAGTGTCGTGAGCGCCACGAAGGGCACCTGACGTTGGAACTGCTCGAAGACGCTGGCCACGTCCGGAGAGGTGAGCCGGGACTGGTCGCCCTCGGCGATCGCATCGAGGACGGTGATGAGGAAGTTCAGGCCGGTACTCGACGCGAACGGGTCGGTGTATCCCATCACCAGATCGCCGGCGATCACGGCATCGACCAGAGTCTCCGGTGTCGGCTCACCGTACGCAGCGCGAACCTCGTCGGCCGTCTCGGTCTTCATGACGATGCCCGCCGTGTTCGCGACGAGCGACGAGTCGATCTCGGTCATCGGCTGGAACTCGGCGGCCATCTCGACCCAGAGCTGATTGGACGGGCTGAATGCAGCGGGAAGGTAGCTGCCACTGGCGATGAACTGATATCCGGTGCCCGACGCGATCTCGCGGATGTTCACCGATGCCTGGTTCCCGTCGGACAACGTGATGCCTTCGGCGTTGAACGCCTCGGCCGCCTCGTTGATCCAACCGTCAGTGTCGTCGCCGGACTTCTCGGTCGATGCGAAGATCTCGACGGCCGTGCCGCCACGTGCAGCGACCGAGAGCTCGAAGGTCTCGATGTCGGGCAGCGTCGCGGCGAGGTCGGCACCCGAGGGCGGTGGGATGGCGGCGCGTCGCGAGACCGGGTCGTCGACCCAGCCGATGTCGTCCACCAGGCCGTTCAACGACTCGACCGCCTCGTCACGCTCCAGCGGCTCCGTGCCGTCGCCATCGCCGTCGCCTCCACAGGACGCGGCGACGGTGAGCGCGGCGACGACGAATGCGGCGCGTCGGATCAAGGTGGATCTCATCGGGTCTCCAGACGGTTCGATGCGGTTTGGCTGAGCGCTTCGATCTCTCGTATCACAGAACGGTTCGCTTCCATGGTGGATTCGATGGCCTCGAGACCTTCGCGGTTCGTCTCACGGGCTCGTTCGAGTTCGCGGATGCGGCGTCGGGCGCCCGCCAGCAGCTCGTCCTCGAACAGGGTGCGTCGGGGATCCAGCTCCGGAACTTCGACGTCGACGGCGAACTCGAGTGCGTCGACATACGCCTGCACGACGCGGACGCCGTCGTCGAGACCGGACTCGAGCTCGTGCAGCCGTTCGAGATCGGCGCGCAGCGTGACGTTGTCTCGCGACAGCACCGCCCGCTCGGCCTCCGCCGACCGCAGCATCGACTCGATGCGCGGACGCACGCTGGCGAGACGACGAGCGTGACGCTCCGCCGGCGAGCCGACCCCCGGCACCCTCGCCACAACGCGTCCGAACCAGCCGCTGTCACCTGCTCCACCTGCGTCGAGGTCGCGGATCTCGGAACGCAGTTCCTCGATCGCCGCGGCGAGCGCCTCGCCGGTCGCTCGAGTCGGACCGCTCCCAGCAGTGACACCAGCAGCCCGCTGCAGGACGTCGCGCCCGAGCGCAGCAACGGTGTCGCGGGCATCGTTGCACGCCGGGTCGTCGGCCTCGAGCTGCAGCCAGGCATTCACCGCCTGGCGAGCATCGGTCGCTGCGTCGATCACGAGCCGTCTCCCAGCGCATAGATACGGGCCCGGTCGGCGAGGTCGTCGAGCGCTGCCATCGCGTCTTCGGCCTCCTCCGGCCGCTGCCCGACGGGAACCTCGGCCAGCGCGCTCGTCGCCCGGTCGAGCGTCGTGAGCGCCGCCTCGTTCTGCGCCAGCAGCCGACTGATACGTGCCAGCTGGTCGTCGCGCAGCGCTGCGCGTTGTGCCAGGGTCTCGCGCTCGCGTCGAGCCGCATCGGTCTCGGCACCGTCGCGATCCAACTCGGCGATCCGTCGCTCGATGTAGCCGGCGTCGATGCTGTCCGCGCTGTCGTAGGCGACAGCCACCTCGTGGAGGTTGTCGAGCGCGCTCCGGTACACCTGGCCGGTCGTGCTGAGGTAGCGAGCGTAGGTGAGTTCGTTCGGGTCCAGGCGACGGTCCAGCACCTTGCGCAACGCCGTGCGTTTCTGTCCGAGCGCCACCAGCTGTTCGAACGGTTGCGAGTCGTCGAGCGCCTTGAGTTCTGCGGCCAGGGCGGCCATGGTCTCGGAGTCGACGTCGTCGGGGTCGGCGACGGCGAACTGCCGGGCTGCGAGCACCCCCGTGGCCGACATGGCGAGTGGCCATGCGGCCGCGGCGAGGCCTGCCACCACGATTGCTGCGATCGTCATCGACGACGGCGGGTCCGCATAGGAGACGAACGCGATGCCGACTGTGGCCAGCAACCCTCCCGCGGCCCACGTGGGTGGGTACGTGAGTACCGCCTTCCACCACGATTGCGGCCCTGAGTTCATCGAACTCACACGATACTGACCTTCTCGGCGTTGAGCAGGGCCATCGTCCTCGGAGAACTCGCGGACCGAGAGCGTCGACACACGGTTCGCGGCGTTCGACCGGGAGTTCGAATCTCCCCACCCCGACCAGTAGCGCCGCGCCACGCGGCGCTTCCGCTGTCTCCGCTGGCGTCGGATGCATCGCCGATGCATCAAGACTACGTGCAGGCGATTTCACCGTCGTCAGCAGCCGGTGGCGTCACGAAGTCGCTGACACGCCTCAGCCATCCGAATTGGCGTCAACGTGGCAACGTGTCGCCGAAACGAATCGCGCCGAATCGTGTGGAGGTTGTCGAAGTTCACGACGCAGTCGCTCGGAACGCCGTCATCCTCAATCGTCAACCCGAGTTCGGAAACGAGTCCGCGTGTCGTGCGAGTCAACGCGGCAACGACGACAGCACCGATTCGATCGGCTACCGGATCGCGTGTGAGGACGAGAACGGGTCGGTCGCCTCCCGGCGCGGAAGCGAACCAGATCTCACCGCGCTGCATCAGCCCAGTCTGACCAGTCCTCAGCCGGACCCCAGTCGGCGATCTCGGCGAGCGCCGCCTCAGAACTGTCGAGAGGCCGATCGGCCCATGCACTGATGTCGCTCTCGGCCGCGAGTCGCACGAGATGGCGATGCAGCGCATCTCGCAACAACTCGGAACGGTCCACACCAAGCGCTTCGGCCCACTGTTGGGTACGCCTCGCCTCCTCGTCGTCGACCCGGAAACTGATCATCGTCATACGGAAATGATACATCGTATGACGCCGTCCGACCAGGTGTCCGATGTGTCAGTTCGGGGAGCACCGGCATGTGCCGGCTTGTCCGTCCTGTGTTGGTCTGTGCGGACATCACTCCAGCTAGAACACTACATTCCGACAGATTCGGTAGAGGCCGACACGTACCGATACACTCCGCTCCTCAGACTTGGCAGCAGGAGGCCGGGAGTTCGAATCTCCCCACCCCGACCACGTTGAGCTGGAGTTCCCGGTCGAGACGGGCCTGCCTGACCGGCGGTCGCATCATCGATCTATCAGTCCGAGGCGGCTGAGCGTCGAGGAGAGCGCCGATGGCGTTGAAGGCAACGGGGCAACCGGGTGCAGGAGGGACTGATCAACGCTGTGCTGAAGTCGGCCCGGCGCGAGGACATCTGGTCACCGATGGTGTTGAGCCGGTCGCCGATCCACCACACAGCCGGACCAGCTGCCATTGCCCCTGTGGCGACGACGACCGCAGGGATGAACGTCGACGCTGCACGGCTTGAATCGCCTGTCGTCATGGGTCTGAGCCTCGCACCCCGGACCGCTCGCCGAAATCGGGGACTTCCTCCACTTCGGCGTGGGGAACCCCAGATCGCGGGCGGTGTCAGTGCAGTCAGCGATCCCGGGGCGCTGCAGGCTGCCTGATGGCTCCCGCGTCGCGTCCGTCATCTCAGGCTGCGCTCCATGAACCGCCAGTTGTGATGCAGTTCGCTGGGAACTTCTGCGCCGTCGTAGATGGGCCGGTCTCGGAATCCCTCGGCCTCGTAGAGCCGGTGCGCCGACGTCATGAACGGGCCGGAGTCGAGCCGCATGCTCGCATACCCGTAGGACTCGGCGTCTGCGATCAGACGTCTCACGATGGTGATTCCCAGCCCGCCGCCCCGCTGGTCCGGCCGCACGAAGACCCGCTTCATCTCTGATGCTCCATCGCTGATGCAACGGACGCCGCCCATGCCGACGACCTGCCCGTCGCGGTGAACGGTGTAGAACACGCCCTCGGGTGGCTCAGCCTCGCACAGCTTGTCGAGTGTGGCGGCCACGTAGTCGGGGATCGGCTGTCCCAGGAGCGCTGGCAGGCTGAGCCCGAAGTTGCCTTGGATGTTCGCGTCCAGCCAGTCGAGGTACTCGACGTTGAGTTCCGTCAGAATTGCATGATCGCGGCGGGCGTCAGCGGACTCGAATGTGACCTCCATGCATCGCCCTCATATCCGTTGTCGAGCATCGAGGCTTCGACACCATCTGCTCTGTGTGAATCGTCAGCGGCAAGAGGCAACTCGATGCCCCGAACAGCAAGCGGCACCGTACCCGACAGCGAGTCCTGCGACCTGCCCAAGCCTCGACGGCTCGTCCAACCGCTGTTGGTGTCGCGACGGACTCCCACGGCGATTTCGTGTCGATACCTGTGTGATGGTGGCTCGGCTCAGCGCGGTTCGGCGCAGAACACGGAAGTCCGCCAGGCGGTCGGGTCGGGTAGGCAGCGATACGTGGACGATCGCGTCGACCACTCGATCGTCACGAGATCGCGGTCGTTCTCGAGTCGCAACGCAGCGATCGAGCCCGACAGAAGAATTCGGTCGTCATTCACACGCTCGCCGAGTGCGAGAGACACCTCGATCGAGACGATGTGATCTGCGGCCTCGATGAAGTGCCACGTGTCGAATCCGGCCTTGACGGAGACCAGGAACCTGATCTCGTCGGCCGCCGGGCTGTCCGTGCTGTGCGGTTCGCATCTGGCGAGACTCGGCCGGAGGTCGTCGGGGCCGAAGTCGAGCCGAGCGAACCCGACGCAGACTCGGTCGGACGTCCAGACCATCGGCGCAGGATGGCCGGCGCGCTGCTCGCCGGACATGGACACCAGCGGCTCCCATCCCGTGAACGCAGCGCGTTCGAGTACGAACGATTCAGTCGGCATCGCCTGCGTGCCCGCTTGCGGTGTCGGCTCGGAGACGAGCTGGACCGCCATGACGATCACGATCGCGAGCAGTACGGCAGTCCCGACCAACGCCCGCCGAGCGCGCCCATCCGCGCTCCCGGTCGGGGCGGGTGACTCCTGGTCGAAGACGAACTCGTACCGGACCGTCATGGCCTTCCGATCGTAGATCGCGCTCCGACTCGGGTCGATCCGTGGACCTGATCACCACGCAGGACTAGCGTCGCGATCGCACCGCGAACAGGGGGAATCGATGCCGACAACGATGGACGACACCTCGCTCCCAGGCGATCCAGAGGCGCAGGCATCCATGACCACGTCGCGTCCTGTCGGTCACGGTGCGATCCGCTCCTACGACTGGATCGACCATCATGCGAAGAACCGACCTGCGCACGAGGCGATCCGAGACCTCGCGACGGGACGCAGTTTCAGCTACGCGGAGCTCGACCAGCGCATCGATGCGATGGCGACGCACCTGGCCTCACTCGGAATCGGGCGTGGCGATCGCATCGGTGTGCTCGCGCACAATGGCGTCGAGTACTTCGACATCCAGTTCGCATGCGCTCGAACGGGTGCGATCTGCGTGCTGCTCAACTGGCGTCTCACCGTCAGCGAACTCGAGTACATCCTCTCCGACAGCTCCCCGAAGCTGCTCGTCCACGACGCCGAGTTCGCGGATGCGGCCGCCCAGCTCCGTGACCGCTGCGACATCGCCCACCTGCTCGAAATCGAGGGGGGAGCGGGCGACAGCGCCTACGAGCAGGCGCTGGCCGCGAGCGGCGGGGCGGCCGTCGACGGTGTGGCGTTGACCCACGACGACGTGATCACGATCATGTACACATCCGGGACGACCGGCTTGCCGAAGGGGGCGATGATCACCCACGGCATGAACTTCTGGAACGCCGTGAATCTCGGCATTCCCGCTGGGATCGGCATCGATACCGTCCATCTCAGCGTGCTCCCGCTGTTCCACACCGGCGGGCTCAACTGCTACAGCAACCCGGTGCTCCACGCCGGCGGCACCGTCGTCATCATGAAGGCCTTCGATCCCGGTGACGCGTTGCGACTGATCGGCGACCCCGAACAGGGCATCACCCACTTCTTCGCCGTACCGGCGCCGTATCAGTTCATGATGCAGCACCCCGACTTCGCCGACACCGATCTCTCGCGCCTGCGCGTCGCCGGCGTCGGTGGTGCACCCTGTGCGCTCTCGATCATGGAGGCGTGGACCGAGCGCGGCGTCGACCTGGCGCAGGGATTCGGGATGACCGAGACCAGTCCGGCGTGCATCTTTCTCGACCCGGGAGACGCCCTGCGCAAGATCGGCTCGACGGGCAAAGCGCTGATGCACACCGAATTCCGCATCGTCGATGACGACGGTGGCGACTGCGAGCCCGACGAGATCGGTGAGTTGTGGGTCGCCGGCCCGAACATCACGCCGGGTTACTGGAACAAACCCGAGGCGACCGCAAGTGCGTTCGAAGGACGCTGGCTCAAGACCGGCGACGCGGCTCGCATGGACGACGAGGGCTTCGTCTACATCGTCGACCGTTGGAAGGACATGTACATCTCCGGGGGTGAGAACGTGTATCCCGCCGAAGTCGAGAACGTGCTCTACCAGCTGCCGGGCGTCATCGAGGCTGCGGTGATCGGTGTGCCACACGATCGTTGGGGTGAGGTCGGCCTCGCCGTGCTCGCCGTCGAGCCCGGTGCCGACCTCGACCGCACCACCGTGGTCGAGTACTGCGTGGAACGCCTCGCGAAGTTCAAGATCCCGAACGACATCGCCGTGGTCGATGCGCTGCCGCGCAATGCGACCGGCAAGGTGCTCAAGCGAGAGCTCCGAGAGCGCTTCGTCGCCGCCGACTCGCCGGTGATCTCCTGAGGCGGTCGGACGATGGACTACGGGATCTGCGTCGCATCGCGACCGGCCGACATCGACGACGTGGTCGAGGCGGAACGGCTCGGGTTCAGCCATGTGTGGATGGCCGACTCGCAGATGATCTGGAGCGACGTCTACGCAATGCTGGCGCTCGCCGCCGAGCGGACCTCCACGATCCGGCTCGGCACTGGCGTCGCGGTCGCCGGGACCCGCCTCGCCCCGGTGACCGCTGCGGCGATCGCCACGATCAACGAGCTCGCTCCCGGTCGTGCGTTCTGCGGCATCGCCACCCGCCACGGCGACGGCCTGATCACCTCGGTGCCACCCGATCCCGAAGTCGTCGCGAGGATGCGTTCCACGCTCGGCGACCTCCGATCAGGCCACGGTCATTCCCCCGAGCGTGACGACTTCCTCCTCGCGAGGGAGCGGCGCCACCTGCGCATCCATCTCGGCCACAACTGCTGGGTGATCGAGGAGGAGGAACGCTTCGTGACCAAGTCGCTCATCGAACGATCGTGTCTCGTCGGGACCCCCGACGAGCTCCGGGGACGGGTGTCCGAACTCGACGCCGCGGGACTCGACCAGATCGTCGTGCTCCCGCCGCTCGAGGCGAAGGAGCGTGTGATCGCCGACATCGCACGCGAGCTGATCGACATCCGCTGATCGGCCAGGTGCCAGGTGGTCGACACGGTCCAACAAGGGCCGGAGGACCCTCCCGGTGCCACCGGCGAGACGCGTAGCATCGCCGACGACTGGAGAACTCATCGTGACCGAGACCCACCACGAGCGACTGTCGGGCCAAGACCTGAGCTTTCTCGCGATGGAAGACGGTCGCGCCCACATGCACGTCGGCATGGTGTCCATCTTCGACGCCGAGCCGCTCCGACTCGACAGTGGTGCGATCGACTTCGAGCGAATCGTGTCGTTCGTCGAATCGCAGCTTCACGACATTCCCCGGCTCAGACAGAAGCTGGCGTGGGTGAAAGGCTTCGGACAGCCGGTTTGGGTCGACGACGCCGACTTCAACCTGAACTTCCATCTTCGCCACACGGCGCTGCCGCCGCCGGGCGACATCCGCCAGCTCAAGCGCCTCGCGGGCCGGATCATGTCCCAGGAGCTCGACCGGGGCAAGCCGCTGTGGGAGCACTGGTTCGTCGATTGCGTCGAGGGCGACCGTTTCGCGCTGATCTCGAAGGTGCACCACTGCCTCGCCGACGGCATGGCGGGTCTGGCGATCATCGGGTCGCTGCTGCGACCCGACCCCGACGACGAACACGAGCCGCCACGGGAGTGGGTACCCCGACCACCGCCGGGCGACACCCAACTCGTGATCGACGAGATCCGGCGGCGCACGTTCGCCCCGGCCGAGGCGATCGTCGCGCAGCTCCGCGGGTCGGGCTCGGGTTCCGCGCCGTCGGTGGCGTCGCTGCGCGATCTCATGGCCGCGTCGATGGGCGGCGCCTCGCCGACGCCGCTGAACCGACCGATCGGGCCACACCGGCGTTTCGACTGGGCCCGCCTCCCGTTCGACGGTGTCCACGACATCGGCGCACAGGCCGGGGGCAAGATCAACGACGTCGTCCTCGCGTTGACCAGCGGAGCGCTGCGCGAGTTCCTGCACGAGCGAGACGTCGACGTCGACGACCTCGAACTGCGCGCAGTGGTCCCCGTCAACATCCGCAACGAGCACGAGGGCGACGACATGGGGAACCACGTCGCCAACCTGATCGTGCCGCTCCACATCTCCGAGCCGGACCCCTGGACGCGCCTGGAGAAGATCATCGAGACCACACGCGAGTTGAAGGAATCCAACTCGGCGGTGGGCTTCGACGCCCTGGGTCCGCTGATGGACCTGCTCCCGTCGCCGCTCCTCGCGCCGGTCCTGCGGCTCGGATCGCAGAACACGCCGGCCAATCTGGCCGTCAGCAACCTTCCGGGTCCCCGGATCCCGGTGTATCTGCTCGGTGCCCGCCAGCTCGAGGCGTACCCGGTCCTTCCACTGGTCGGGAACCAGGCGCTCGGCATCGTGCTGATGAGCCACGAGGACAGCCTCTGTTGGGGGTTCAACTCCGACTGGGACGCCGTGCCGGATCTGCACGACCTCGTCGAGCGTCTCGAGGCCGGCTACGACGAACTGGTGGCGATCGCCGCCGATCGGTGAGGACCGGCTCGGCCCATCGAGCCGGGGTCATCCCACGGAATCACGCCACCGGACGGGCTGTTCCGAGCGACGCGCGATCGGCGCATTCGAGGGCGGCCTTGCTGAGCCGCATCAACCGGACATCACCGACCGGGGTGCCGGTGCCGCGATTGCAGACCATGGCGACGGCCAGTTCGCGCGAGGGGTCGACCCAGGCTCCCGATCCGCCGAGCCCGAAGTGCCCGAACCCGTTCGGGCACTGGTCATAGTTGCCGAGGACCCGGTGATACCCGAGCCGCCAGCGCATCGGCATGACGAGCACGAGGTCCCGGCGGTTGTTCTGTTCTTCGCCGATCTGTCGAACCCGGTCGGGCGAGAAGAGCCGCACGTCGCCCAACGCACCGCCGCCGGCGTACACGGCGTACATGGTCGCGAGGGCGCGGGCGGTGAAGAATCCGTTGGCCGCCGGGATCTCCGCGTCCATCACCTCGGGTCCGGCCATCACGTCCTCCATCCCCCGTGGAAAGAGCGCGTTGATCATCCGTCGCGTGTTGACCGGTCCGCCCGTCAAGCTCAGGACTTTGCCGAACTGGTCGCCAATCCCTCGTCGGATCCGGTGGATCGCCTTGGGCACACGCGGACCGAGAATGCGCATCGGTGCCAATGCGGCGACGCGGGAGCGCTGCTCTGGCGGGCACCCGAGATAGAGGCCGTCGAGGCCGAGCGGAGCGCTGATGCCCTGGGTGATCACCTCGCCCAGCGGGCGGCCCGTGACCCGCCGGACGATCTCGCCGACCAGCCAGCCGTAGGTCAACGCGTGGTACCCGCACTGTGTGCCGGGTTCGTACGCGGGTGGCTCGGCCGCGAGCGCGTCGACCATGTGGTCCCAGTCGAGCATGTGGTGCGCACTGTCGATCACGCTGCGGAGACGATGCAGCCCGGCCGAGTGGCTCAAGACGTGACGGACGGTGATGTTCTCCTTGCCGTTCTGGGCGAACTCGGGCCAGTAGGTCGCCACTCGCTCGTCGTAGTCGACGAGGCCGGCCTCGGCCTGCAGATGGAGTGCGGCGGACGCAACACCCTTGGTCGTCGAGAAGCACATCGCCAACGTGTCTGCTTCCCACGGGTCACCCTCGTCGGTCCGGACACCACCCCAGAGGTCGACGACCGGTTCGCCGTGGTGGAAGATCGTGACGGCCGCCCCGCCGTCGGTCCGTTCGAGCTGCCGGTTGAAGGCCGCTTCGACCGCGGCGAACTGGGGATGCGCGAAGCCCTTCATGGGACCACGATCGCGCCCACCTCGCGATCCGGCTAGAGCCGGAGGACCCACGTCCACCGGTGAGCGACTCGCCGACGTCGGCGTTGCACCGCTGCATCGACGCGCTGTCCGCGCCGGTGCCGTTACCGTCGGCTCATGCGGCCGTTTCCGTGCTCCTCGTGTGAACAGTTGCTGTTCTTCGACAACTGGACCTGTTTGCGCTGTGGATCGCCGGTCGGGTACATCCCCGACGCCGGGTTGGTGGTCGCCGTGCGGGCGGTCGGCGAGCGTTTCGAGCGCGTCGACGGGACGCCGGGTCGCTACCGTCGGTGCTCGAACCGGTCCGTCGCCCGGTGCAACTGGATGGTGCCCGAAGACGACAAGGCGGAACGCTGCGCGAGTTGCCGCCTGACCTCGGTCCGGCCGAACGACACCGATGTCGACTCCCTCGGGGCGTTTGCGGACGCCGAAGCTGCCAAGCGTCGACTGCTCCATCAGCTCCGGCGCATCGGGCTCCCGGTGATCGACCGATCGAGCGACGCTGCCCGTGGCGTGACGTTCGAGCTGTTGTCGTCACGCGGCCGAAACGTGATCACCGGCCACGATTCAGGTGTCATCACGCTCGATCTCTCCGAGTCCGACGATGCCCATCGGGAGTTCGTTCGCCAGCAGCTCGGTGAGCCGTATCGCACGGTGCTCGGTCACCTCCGCCACGAGATCGGTCACTACTACTGGCCGAGCCTGGTGAACCAGCGGGCGCACGTCGGAGAGTTCCGCGCGCTGTTCGGAGACGAGCGCCAGACCTACGACGACGCCCGTGAGCAGTACTACGCCCAGCGTGACGTCGATTGGTCGGACGCGTACGTGAGCCAGTACGCGACGATGCACCCGTGGGAGGACTGGGCAGAGACGTTTGCCCACTACCTGCACATCGACGCAGGGTTGACGACCGCCGAGTCGATCGGGCTGACCGTCGGCGAACCGGCTCGGTCGGCCGGTCGAGCGGCGTGGCGGACACGTGACCACATCACGATCGGTGAGATGGTGCAGTCCTGGTTGGGGCTCTCGCTCTCGCTCAACGCGATGGCGCGTTCGATCGGCCAGTCCGATCTGTACCCGTTCGTCCTGTCGCCCAAGGTGGTCGAAAAACTCGACTTCGTGCATCGCCGCATTCGGGCCGCAGTGGACTCGTGATCGGAGTGTCGCGACGGCCCGCTAGCTTGCTGAGCGTGGCTGTGACTCGATGAACCGCGACATGCACACCGAGACGCCGGCCCGACGCTCCGTCTCGGCCCACCTCGAAGTGACGGTCGTCGAGGAGTCGGATCTCGTGCTCGCGATCGCCATCGCCGACGGACATGTACGTGAGGACGAGCAACTGCTGCTGAGTCTCGACGGGGTTCCGATCGACGCGACGTCGAACGGTGCGCTGTACTTCCTCGAGCAGGTCGGCCGAGGCCTGTTGCTCGTCGACTATCAGGCGACCGTGCTGGGTCACGGGGTGCAGGCGACGGCAACCGCTCACGACGTCTTTCAGTACGTCCGGCCGAGCCGCTACTGCGAGTCCGACCGACTCGGTCCGCTGGCGCGAGCCGAGTTCGGCGGGCTCGTCGGTGCCGACCTGCTTGCGGGAGTGTCCAGCTGGGTCGGGGTGAACATCGACTACGTCGCTGGATCGTCACGTCCGATCGACGGTGCGGTCGAGACGTTGCTCGCGCGCGAAGGGGTGTGTCGGGACTTCGCGCACCTGACCGCCGCGCTGCTGCGTGCGAACGACGTGGCGGCCCGCGTCGTCTCGGTGTACGCCCCGGGACTCACACCGATGGACTTCCACGTCGTCACTGAGGCATGTCTCGACGGAGCCTGGTACGTGGTCGATCCGACCTGTCTCGCTCCGCGCGATTCGATGGTGCGGATCGCGACCGGGGTCGATGCATCGGACGTCGCGTTCCTCACGACCCTGCGTGGTGTGGTCGAACTGAACTACATGTCGGTGTCGGCGACGACGGACTCCGACCTGCGAATCGACGACGTGACGCAACTCGCGTGGCTGCAATAGGACGCGCAGGGGAGGGGAGCGTGGGAGCGCTCAGTCCGTTGTTGCGTCCCGCGCCTGATTCGTTGCGGTTGCCGACGCGCCGTATCCGCCGCCACCCGGGGTCTCGATCTCGAATCGGTCGCCGGGCTCGACGGTGGTCTGCAGTACCGCACCGAACTCGGTGACGGTGCCGTCGGCGGTGATCTTGCGGTTCGTGCCGACCTCGTCCGGGCTCGCCCCCGGCCTGCCCGTACGGGCCGACCGTCCGATGGCCCGACAGCACGTTCACCGTCATCGACTCGTCGAAGCGGACTCTCCGCACCGTTCCGTCGCCACCCGCGTGTGCCCCGGTGCCACCCGATCCGTGGCGGATCCGGAACTCTTCGAGCACGACCGGGTAGCGCCATTCGAGCACCTCGGGGTCGGTCAGGCGACTGTTGGTCATGTGCGTGTGCACCGCCGAGCATCCGTCGGCTGCGGGCGTCGCACCGGCGCCACCACAGATGGTCTCGTAGTACTGGTGGCGCTCGTTGCCCCACAAGAAGTTGTTCATCGTCCCCTGTGCGCCCGCCATCACGCCGAGCGCGCCGAACAGCGTGTCGACGACGACCTGGCTGGTCTCGACATTCCCGGCGAACACCGCTGCCGGATAGCTCGGGTTGATCATCGAATCCGGCGGGAGGACGACGTCGAGCGGTTTCATGCAGCCGGCGTTGAGCGGGATGTCGTCGTCGACGAGGCACCGGAACACGTAGAGCACCGCTGCGTGGGCGATGGCCGAGGGCGCGTTGTAGTTCCCCGGGTGCGTCTCGCTCGTCCCGGTGAAGTCGACGACCGCCGACCGGGTGTCGTGGTCGACGGTGATCCGCACCGACACCTGGTGGCCGTCGTCCATCTCGTAGGTGAAGCTCGAGTCGGTCAACGCGTCGATCACACGCCGCACCGACTCCTCGGCGTTGTCCTTGACGTGGCCCATGTAGGCGTGGACCACATCGAGTCCGTAGTGATCGATCACCCGGAGCAACTCGATGGCGCCCTTCTCACACGCAGCCACCTGCGCCTTCAGATCGGCAACGTTCTGGTCGGTGTTGCGTGCGGGATACCGGCCGCCGTCGAGCAGCGACCGCAACTCGGTCTCGAGGAACCGGCCGCCGCTGACCAGCGTCACGTTGTCGAGCAGGACACCTTCTTCTTCCACCGACGTCGAGTTCGCGGGAGCCGAGCCGGGGACCGTTCCGCCGACGTCGGCATGGTGCCCGCGGGATGCAACGAAGAACACCGGCGCGGCATCGGCTCCTGCGGCGCCCGCCGTCGGGTCGCCGTCGAACACCGGCTTGATCGTCGTGATGTCGGGGAGATGGGTACCGCCGTTGTACGGGGCGTTCATCACGTAGACGTCGCCCGGCAGCATGGTCGGGCGGTCACGGATCGTCGACTTGATCGACTCGCTCATCGAACCGAGGTGCACCGGCATGTGCGGTGCGTTGGCGATGAGGTCGCCGTGTGGATCGAAGATGGCGCAGCTGAAGTCGAGTCGTTCCTTGATGTTGACCGACACCGCCGTGTTCTCCAGGACGAGGCCCATCTGCTCGGCGATGTTCATGAACAGATTGTTGAAGATCTCCAGCTGGATCGGGTCGACGGAGGTGCCGACCGCCGCCTGGCCCGGCAGGACCGTCGTCCGTTCGAGGACGAGGTCGCCCAGATGGTTGCTCGTCGCCTGCCATCCGGGCGCGACGAACACCGTGCCGGTCGCCTCGAGCACGATCGCCGGGCCGGCCACGACGTCGCCGGGGTGGAGCGCTTCTCGAGGCACGAACGCCGTGTCGTGTCGCTGCCCGTCGACGAAGACCGGACGCATCACCGTCTCGGCGGCGCCCCGGTGCGGGGAGCCGGCGCCGTCGATCGTCGGCGCCGCGAGGTCGTCGATCGCATCGTGGTGTCCGATCGCCTCCACGTGGATCGATTCGGCGATCACGGGCTTCTGCGGACTGACGAACCCGAATCGAGCACGGTGGACTCGTTCGAACGCGGCCACGGTCTCGTCGACGCCGGCAGCGGGCACCTCCAAGGTCGTGTCCGACCCCTCGTACTTCAGGGCGATCCGCCGCTCGAACGAGAGCTGCGACTCGGGCACGCCCTGGCCGGACAACTTCGATCGACCGTGACCCTCCAGTTCGAGCCATCGTGGTTCGAGGTCGATGAGGAGTCCGGCGTCCAGCGCGGCTTCGACCGGGCGGTCCTCCACGTGGCGCAGATCCGCGAGGCCGATACCGAGCGCCGACAGGACGCCGGCATGCGGATGGATGTGGACCCGCTCGATCCCGAGCCGGTCCGCGACTTGGCACGCGTGCTGGCCGCCTGCGCCACCGAAGCACACGAGCGTGTAGGCGCTGACGTCATGGCCGCGCTGGACCGAGATCTTCTTGATCGCATTGGCCATCGATTCGATCGCGATCGAGAGGAATCCGTCGGCGACCGCCTCCGCCGTCCACTCGGCACCGGTCGCTTCGGCGATCTCGGCCGTCAGCGCCTCGAATCGCGTCCGGACGATCTCGTCGTCGAGCGGTTGGTCTCCGTCGGAACCGAACACCGCCGGGAAGAACTCGGCTCGGAGTCGGCCGAGCAGGACGTTGCAGTCGGTGACCGTGAGCGGGCCACCGTTGCGGTACGACGCCGGGCCGGGATCGGCGCCGGCCGAGTCGGGTCCGACACGCATCCGCGCCCCGTCGAACTCCAGGATCGAACCGCCGCCCGCTGCCACGGTGTGGATGTCGATCATCGGTGCTCGCACCCGCACGCCGGCCACCTGCGACTCGTAGGTTCGCTCCAGCTCGCCCGCATAGTGCGACGCGTCGGTCGACGTGCCACCCATGTCGAACCCGATGAGCCGATCGAAGCCCGCCGCGCCGGCGGTGCGGATCATCCCGACGACGCCACCTGCCGGGCCCGACAGCAACGCGTCCTTGCCCTGGAAGGAGTGAGCGTCGGTCAGGCCGCCGTTCGACTGCATGAACATCAGCCGCGGCCCGGCGCCGTTCGGTCGCAGGATTCGGTCGACCCGGTTGACGTAGTCGCGCAGGATCGGCGACAGATAGGCGTCGACGACAGTGGTGTCGCCCCGAGCGACCAGCTTCACGAGCGGCGAGACCTCATGGCTCACCGACACCTGCGAGAAGCCGAGGCGCCGCGCGATCTCGGCGATCCGGGCCTCGTGGGCGTGGTGCCGGTAGCCGTGCATCAGACAGATGGCCACCGAGTCGAAATCGGCCCGCGCCTCGCGCAGCGCCGCGGTCGCGGCGGCCTCGTCGAGCGGGGTCAACACGGTGCCGTCGGCGCCGATCCGCTCGTCGATCTCGATCACCCGGCGGTAGAGCATCTCGGGCAGGACGATGTCGAGTGCGAACAGGTCGGGTCGGGCTTGGTATCCGATGCGGAGTGCGTCGCCGAAGCCGGTGGTCGTGACCAGCAGCGTCGGCTCACCCTTGCGTTCCAGCAGCGCGTTCGTTGCAACGGTCGTGCCCATCTTCACCGAGTCGATCAACTCGGTCGGCAGTGGCGCTCCCGGGGCGAGGTCGAGGAGCTCGCGGATGCCCTGGATGGCAGCGTCGTCGTAGCGGCGCGGGTTCTCCGACAGGAGCTTGTGGGCGACGGTCGTGCCATCGGGCCGACGCCCGATCACGTCGGTGAACGTGCCGCCCCGATCGATCCAGAACTGCCAGCGTCCGGCGGACGGCTCGGAGATCGGTGCATCAGCCACTGGCGTGCACAGTACAAGTCCCCGTGCTCACCATGGATGTCGCTGCGGCCAGGACGAGAGCCGACCAGGTCGGGTCAGCCCGTGACGAGCGGGGGCGGCCTGAAGCGCTGGCCGAGCACCGAGGTGAGTACCTCGCCGATACTCAGGATCTTGTGGTCCGACCATTTGGGCCCGATCAGCTGCATGCCGACGGGGAGTCCCTCCGCGGTGTGCCCGGCCGGAATCGCGACCGCGGGCAGGAGCGGCATCGTTGCGAGGCCGGCCCAGAACAGGATCCCGCGATACGGCACCTCGGCGCCGTTCACGGTCAGCGTGCGCTTGCCGTACGGCGTCTCGATGTCGTGGGGAAACGCAGCGACGGGCTGGATCGGAGCGAGCACGACGTCGACCCGTTCGAACACCTCGTCCCACGCCTGTTGTGCATGTGCCCGACGTTCGTTGGCCGACAGCCAGTTCCGGTGCGCGGTCGTCGTGTCGCGGGCGAAGAGGACGACGTCGTCCAGGCTGTCGTCCGCCCCACTGGTGGCCTTGTCGACGAGTTCAGCCCAGAGCTGACTCGGTGTCCCGGGTGAGAGTGCCGCGTTGAGCAGCTGCATGTACGTGCGGTGCAGGTCGGCCGGAGCGATGGCTGGTCGAATCTCGGTGTCGATCTCGGCGCCCGCGTCCTCCAGCTGTCCGGCGGCGTTCTCGATCACCGTTTTCACGCCGGCGTCGACCGGCGATACGGGGTCGTCCGACCAGACGCCGATGCGCAGGTGTGCGATGTCGGGCTGCATCTCGAACCGGGGGAGCTCGGCGCCGGGGACCCCTCCGAACGCGGAGCCCGAGTTGGTCAGCACTTCGAGCAGGATCCGCAGGTCACCACACGAGCGGCCGAGTCGGGCCGAACACGCCGAGATCGCCCGACGTCAACGAGCCGGGTGGTCCCGGAATGTGGCCGCGGCCCGACACGAGCCCGTGCGTGGTCTTCAGGCCGAACACGCCGTTGACCGAGGCCGGTTGGCGGATCGAACCCCCGATGTCGCTGCCGATCTCCGCCGTCGTGAACCCGCACGCAACCGCGACCGCCGCCCCACCCGACGATCCACCAGCGGTTCGCTCGAGGTCCCACGGGTTCCGGGTCAGGCCGTAGACCTGGTTGTACGTCTGATGGTCGCCGGCGTTGAGCGGGACGTTGGTCTTCGCCCACACGATCGCGCCGGCTCGGCGCAGCAGACGCACCACGTCGGCGTCGCGATCGGCCAGGTGGTCGGCGAGCGCCGGGACCCCTGCGGTCGTGGCGAGATCGAGGGTTTCGTAGCAGTCCTTGATCGTCATCGGCAGACCATGGAGTTGTCCGCACGTTTCGCCGGCCGCTCGTGAGTTGTCCGCCGCAATCGCCTCGGCCCGAGCCCGCTCCGTGTCCATCGCGACCACGGCATTGACCGCCGGGTTCATCCGCTCGATGTTGGCGAGCATCGTGTCGAGCAGTTCGACGCTCGAGACCGCTCCACGTTCGAGGGCGACCAGGAGCTGAACCGTCGTCGCGGTCGCGAGGTCGGGTGTCGTCATCCGGCGAGCGTAGTGAGGAGCGAGTCGCGCAGCGCTCGCCGGGCTGGCGTCGACGCGGCTCGACCCCGCCGCCGTGCGCGGATGTACGGTGGCGCATGCTCGCCGACCAGCGGATCGACGCGGTCCTGTTCGACTTCGCCGGCGTCATCACCAGCGACCCGTTCGCGTCGATGATCGGCTACGCGATCGCCGTCGGCATCGAGCCCGCCGACTTCGCGAAGATCGCCGTTGGCCACGGTGACTACGGCGCCGGGGACCATCCGTGGCACCGGCTCGAGCGCGGTGAGATCGAACTCGCCGAGTACGCCGACGAAACACGACTCCTCGCCCGGTCGCTCGGCTACGACGACTTCCCGCCGCTGCCGACCGGCTCGATCCTCGCAGACGCGCTGGAGGTCCGGCCGGAGACACTCGAGTTGATCGACGAGTTGCGCGCCGTCGATGTCCGCACCGCGATCGTCACCAACAACGTCAAGGCGCTCGGTGGGTGGCGCGACTTCGCCGATTGGGACGCGCTCGTCGACGTCGTGATCGACTCGTGCGAGGTCGGCATGCGCAAGCCAGAGGAACGAATCTTTCTCCATGCCTGCTCGCAGCTGGACGTCGCACCGGCCAACGCGCTCTTCCTCGACGACATGCAGGCGAACGTCGACGGTGCGATCGCGGCCGGCCTCACCGGGCTGCTGGTGACCGAGTCGAACGCGGCGATCGGCACGGTTCGGCGTCTCGTCGCGGCTGGCCGGTCCGGAGCGATCTGACGACGACGAGACGTGACGGTGCCTCGGTGTCAGCGGGTGCCGGTCAGCGTCGGCAACAGTGCCGTGGCGACAGCCTCGGGGTTCTCCTCGTGCGAGAACAGGCCCGCGCCCTCGATGACCGACAGCTCGGCGTTGGGGAACGTGGGCACCATCGCCCGAGCGTCTTTCAGTGGGAAGAACGGGTCCTGGTCTCCCCAGACGAGTTGGACGGGCACGTCGATCCTCGCGTGGATGGCGGGAAGTCCGGTCACGTCGTCGAAGTCGAAGCTGCGGAGCAGTTTGGTCGCGGCAGCGCATCGCTCGCGGCTCTCGTGGAGTGGGGTCAGGAAGAACTCGTCGAACTCGCCGTCGAGCAACGACGAGTCGGCGAACGCATCGCCGAGCACGAAACCGACACGGCGGATCTTCGGCTTGCCCGCAACCCAACCGAGGCCGGTGGCGAATCCGGGCAGGTGGCGCGCCGCCAGGAACGACTTGAACCGCCAACTCGGATTCGGTGGCTCGGTGTTGATCAGGCCCATCGCCCGCAATCGTGAATCGCCCGCCATCGCGTGCCGCGCGATCAGGCCACCGCTGTCGTGGCCGACGACGGCGACCTCGTGGAGTTCGAGTTGGTCGACGACGCGGCGAACCGTTTCGATGTGTTGTCCGATCGTGAGCTTCGTGTCGGCGTCGAACCGGCTCGACCCGGCAGACGGGAAGTCGATGACATGGCACGTGACGTGGTCGACCAGATGGGGGAGCAGGAGCCGGAACGTGGCGCCACTCACCGGCCAACCGTGGACGAAGAGGACGTCGGGGCCCGAGCCGATGCGGCGGTAGGCGGCCTCACCCGCCCCGACGTCGAGCCATCGATCGGGGTCACGGCGGAACAGGTCGGACGCGTCGGCGGCGGTGAGGGTGGTCATGGGTTCTCCTGTCGGGTCGAGTCGTCGGTTGCACCGGTACGGGTCGAATCAGTGCGGGTCGAGAGGTGCCGGATTGTTTGTAGTGGTCACTGCGAACTCTATCCGCAGTGACCACTACAATCAAGGGCGTGGGGCACAAACACACCAAGGCCGACATCCTCGAGGGTGCCCTGGCCGCTGCGTTCGACGACGGGCTGAGCCAGCTCACCTTCGGTCGGGTGGCCAAGCGTCTGGGGATCAGTGATCGCGTCGTCGTCTACTACTTCCCCAGCAAAGAGGATCTGATCGGTGAGGTCGTGCTGGCCATGGGCGTCGAACTCCAGGCGACACTTGCGACCGCATTCTCGGAGCCTGCCGCGGACCACCTCGAATTGGTGCGGGCGGCCTGGCCGATCGTGGCCTCGCCGGACGCCGACGCCGTGTTCGCCCTGTTCTTCGAGGCGAATGGCCTGGCCGTAACCGGCCGCGAGCCGTACCGGACGCTCGTGCCGACGCTCGTCGAGCTCTGGATCGCGTGGGTCGCGGGCTTCATCGCCGGCCCGCCGGAGCAGCAACGCGTCGAGGCCGAGACCGCCATCGCGCTCATCGACGGCTTGCTGCTGTTGCGCCTGCTCGCCGGCCCGGATGCGGCCGCTCGCGCCGCCACTCGGCTCGGCGTCGGCTGATCAGGTCCGAACGTCGAAGTCGAGATCGAGCGTCTTCAGCCCGCGCAGGATGAAACTGTCCTCGTAGGCCGGCTCATGGTGCGCGGCGTAGCGCAGGTTCGGCAGGTGGTCGAGCATCGCCTCGACCGCAACGTGCGCCTCGGCGCGTGCGAGCCCGGCCCCGATGCAGAAGTGCTCGCCGTTGCCGAACGAGAGGTGCTCGCGGGCGTTCGGGCGAGACGCGTCGAAGTCGTGCGGGCAGTCGAACTTGTCCGCATCGCGATTGGCTCCGGCGTAGACGACCCAGACGTGATCGCCGGCGGGCACCGTCACGCCATCGATGGTGACGTCGTGCTTGGCTCGCCGATACAGACCCTGAACCGGCGCCTCGAAGCGGAGCGCCTCCTCGACGAACGACGGGATCAGCGTCCGATCGGCCTCGATTCGCCGCTGGAGTCCGGGCTCGGCCGCGAAGCGGTTGGCCATGTTCGCGATCAGCTTGGTCGTGGTCTCGTTGCCGGCGACGAGGAACTGCTGACACATCGAGATCTGCTCGGCGTGGGTCAGTCGCTCGCCGTCGAGTTCGGCGTTCGCGACATCGGACACGAGGTCGTTCTGCGGTTCGCGGGTGCGCTGCTCGAGCTTGTCGGAGAAGTAGTCGGAGAAGGCCTGTGTGCTGGTGATGAAGTCGCGCACCTGGTCGACGGTCGGCGCGGCGTTGCCGATCGGGATGACGAGGTCGTCGGACCACTGCTTGAACATCAACAGGTCGTCGTCGCCCACACCCAGTGCGTCCGCGATGATCCGCATCGGGAGCAGCACGGCGTACTCCGACACGAACTCGACCGTGCCCCGATCGGCGAAGGTGGCGATCAGTTCGTTCGAGCGTTGCAGCACCTTCGGCTCCAGCTCGCGGATTCGCGCCGGGCGGAACGCAGCGTTGACCACCCGGCGCTGGCGAACGTGCTCGGGCGGATCAGCGTTGAGCAGCACCGCTGCGGTGCGTCGGCCACTGAGCATCTTCTCGAAGGCCTCGGCCATCGCCGGCTCCTGGCTCAGCGTTGCCATCGCACTGGTCATCGCCGACTCCCGCGGGCCGGGCGAGGTGGGCGACAGCGACGACCAGTTCTCCGTGTCGCGCAGGATCGCCCGCGCGGCGTCGTACCCGGTGGCGATCCAGGCGCCGAGTCCCTCGTCGTGAACGATCGGCGCGTCGGCGCGCAGGTCGTCGAAGATCGGATACGGACACCGCAGCGCCTCTTGCTCGCGGTCGAACAGCGCAGCCAGGTCGGTCATGTGATCACGCTACGGAGCGCGACGTGGCCGATCGGAGTCGAAGCGGACCACCCCTTGCGCGAATTTCGGCGGATCGTGACGACAGCCGTCGTGATCCGCCACAATTCGCGAAACTGGAGACGTGGTCGAGGACGGCGGGGCGGCAGATCGAGCTCGGCTACTGTCCGTTCGCACCTCGAATCGAAGGACCTTCCGATGATCATCCACGCCAGCCCACTGCCCGACGTCGACATCCCCGACGTGACGATCACCGCACACGTGCTCCACCTCGCCGATCGACTCGCCGACCGCGTCGCCATTCGCGACGCCGCCGGCACCAGCTCGTACACCTACGCCGAGCTGAGCGCGGCGATTCACTCACTCGCAGGGGGACTCGCTTCGCGCGGTGTCGGGCCGGGCACGGTCGTCGGGTTGATGGCGCCGAACCTGCCCGAGTACGCGGTCGTGTTCCACGGTGTCGCCGTCGCCGGTGGCGCGGTGACCACGATCAACCCGACCTACGGTGCCGAGGAGGTGCGCCACCAGCTGCAGGACGCCGGTGCGACGATGTTGTTCACGATCGCCATGTTCGCCGAGACCGCTCTGGCGGCGATCGAGGGGACCGACGTCACCGAGGTCATCGTGATCGGCGACGCCGCTCCCGGCACGACCGGGATCGCCGAGGTGTTCGGCGATCCGATCGAACAGGTCGAGATCGACCCGGCCACCCACACCGTCGTGCTGCCCTATTCCTCGGGGACCACCGGTTTGCCGAAGGGTGTGATGCTCACCCACCGCAACCTCGTGGCGAACATCGAGCAGTGCCGCCACGCCATCAAGTACGGCGACGACGAGGTGGCCCTCGCGGCGCTGCCGTTCTTCCACATCTACGGCATGCAGGTGCTGATGAACGGGTTGCTCGCCAACGGTGTGACCGCGGTGACGATGCCGCGCTTCGACATGGTCGAGGCACTCACGGCCGTGCAGGAGCTGAAGATCACGCGGTTCTTCGCGGTGCCGCCCATCATTCTCGGCCTCGCCAACGCCCCGATCGTCGACGACTACGACATGTCGTCGGTACGCCAGATCTTCTCCGGGGCTGCACCGCTGGGAGCCGAGCTCGCCGCGAAGGCGGGCGAGCGGCTGGGCTGTGAGGTCGTCCAGGGATTCGGGATGACCGAGCTCAGCCCCGTCAGCCACTGCACCGTCGAAGGCGACTACCGCCCCGGCACGAGCGGCGTCACGGTCTCCAACACCGAGAGCCGCATCGTCGATCCCGAGACCGGCGAGGATCGCGGCGTCGGCGAGCGGGGCGAGCTGTGGGTGAGAGGACCCCAGGTGATGGTCGGCTACCTCAACAATCCCGACGCAACGGCTGCGACGATCGACGAGGACGGCTGGCTGCACACGGGCGACATCGCGATCATCGACGAGTTCGACCACATGACGATCGTCGACCGGATGAAGGAGCTCATCAAGTTCAAGGGCTTCCAGGTGGCGCCCGCCGAGCTCGAGGCGCTGCTGATCACCCACCCGAAGGTCGCCGACGTCGCAGTGATCGGGGTGGACGACGACGAAGCCGGCGAGGTGCCGAAGGCCTTCGTTGCGACGATGCCGGGCGAGACGGTCACGATCGAGGAGTTGCAGGCGCTCGTGTCCGAACACCTCGTCAGCTACAAGCAGATCAAGCAACTCGAACTCGTCGACGCCATTCCCAAGAGCGCCGCGGGCAAGATCCTGCGCAAGGAGCTCCGCGGCCGCTGACGAACGGTGCGCCGGGGTGCTGGGACGGCGGCACACCGATGCGACAGACTGGGTCCGAGATGAAGAAGCTCGCCTCCCGCCCGATCGACACCGTCGACCTGCTGTCGCTCCCGCTGTTCGTCGGCACGATGGTCTGGGAGGCGCGCGTGCTCGCCAATCGTGAGCTCCGCCAGGAGGGCGATCTCGACGACGCCACACGCGAGGAGTTGTCAGACCCGTCGTTGCCCCCGGACCCCTTGGTGCCGGTCGGTTACGAGCCACGCGACACCAAGGCGAGCCTCACGATGCTCGGCGGCAACATCGTCGTCAACCTGGCGCTGGCCGGAGCGGTCGGTGCGATGGGCAAGTTCGTGTTCAAGCGGCGCATCGCGAACATCGGCGCCACCAAGTGGTCGTTGCCCGTGGCGATGGTCGCCTGGGACTTCCTCTACTACTGGGACCACCGCTGGATGCACGAGATCCGGTTGTTCTGGGCGAACCACGTCACCCACCACTCCAGTCAGCGCTACAACCTGTCGACCGCACTGCGCCAGCCCTGGTCGGGGTTGCTCACGTCGTGGGTGTTCCTCCCGATGCCGCTCCTCGGGATCCCGGCGCACCACGTCGCGAAGGCCGGCCAGCTCAACCTGCTCTATCAGTACTGGATCCACACCGAGACGATCGACAAGCTGCCCAAACCGGTCGAAGCGGTGTTCAACACGCCGTCACATCACCGGGTTCACCACGGCGCGAACCCCCAGTACCTCGACAAGAACTACGGCGGCATCCTGATCATCTGGGACCGCCTGTTCGGCACGTTCGAACCGGAGGTTCGCCGGATCAAGTACGGCCTCACCAAGAACATCGACACCTTCAGCCCGAGGCGGATCGCCTACCACGAGTTCGTCGACATCGCGCACGACGTCCGCACCGCCAAGGGCTGGCGCAACAAGCTCCGCTTCGTCTTCGGTCGACCCGGTTGGCAGCCGGAGCCGGAGCCGGCGGCGCTCGCCGCGGCGTAGCGCTCAGATCTCGCCGCGTCGTTCCATCCAGACGAACGTCACCCAGCCCGGTGCAATCGGCAGCCAGAACGTCGCAAGCCTGAACGTCAGCACCGCGGAGATCGCGACAGCGGCCTCGAGTCCGAATCCGGTCAACGCTGCGACGACTGCCGCTTCGAGCGTTCCGATGCCGCCAGGTGTCGGCGCGATGTTGGCGATCGCTGCAGCGCCCAGATACGCCGCGCCGATCTGGGCGACCGTGAGCCCGCCGCCGAACGCTTCGACGGCGAACACCATTGCGAACACATACGTCATCGTGATCAACGTCGATCCGCCGAGCAGCGCGCCCACTCGGATCGGGCTGCGCATGACCTGAGAGACGTAGCCCGCAGCGCGGCGAACGCCGTCGACGACGGGCCGGATCACGAGTCGACGGACCTGCGGGAACAGCGCAGCGATCGCCACACCGGCGACGCCGATCCCGACGGCGAGGAGCAGCGTGCCGACGCTCGGCAACGAGATGCCGCCGACGTCGGCGCCACCGGCCCATGCGAAGAAGCCCGCCATCAGCAGCAGGTGGGTGACGATGCCGGCGATGGAGTTCAGCCCGACCGAGGCGCTCGCTTCCGCCGAGGTGAGACCGTTGCGCTGCAGGAACCGTCCCGCGAGCGCCATCTTGCCGGCGCTGGCCGGGCCGACGAGCTGTGCGAACGACGAGGCCACCTGGCTGCGCGCCGACGCGGCGATCGGCACCGGTTGTGCGACCGAACCGAGGAACGACACCGTGGCGAACACGAAGTACACGACCGATGCCGCGAGGAGCGCCGGGATCCACTCCCACCGCGCGTCGCCGAACGCATCGACCGTGTCGCCGAGGCTGCCGAGTTGGGGAAGCAGCGAGTACACGGCGAGCACGCCGGCGAACAACATCACGAGCGTTCGCGGCCGGACCCGGGCGAGCCGCTCGAGTTCGACGTCGTCGGCGCCCGTCCGCTCGTGCATCTCGTGGCGGAGTCGGTCGAGCAAGTCGCGCTCGCTGCGGACCGAGCGTCCCAGCGATCGGCTGAGTGCGAGCGGTTGCACGAGGGGGAGTGCGGCGGCAACCGCATCGCTCCCGAGTACGTCGACGCCGGTCTCGACCGCGTGTTCCGGGCCGACCAGCAGCCCGATCGCCACCATCATCTCGGCAACGTCGCGTGCTCTCGCTCGCTCGTCGGCCGCCAACTCGGCATCGTCGTAGTCCACGAGCCACACCTGTCGGTCGGCATCGACGATCATGTTGTCCAACGTCAGGGCGTGGTGGGCGCTGTGCGTGGCATGGACCGACCGGATCGTCTCGAACGCGGATCGCACGAGGTCGTCGTCGACCTCGTCGGCGTCGAGGGAGCTCAGCGGGCGGCCGACGACCAATTCCTGCATCAGGAACGAAGCGCCACCTTCGGTGACGCCGATGCCGTGCACCCGCGGGCTGCGCGTCCCGTTGTCGCGGACGGTCCGGGCGGCGAGGGCTTCGTGTTCGACTCGCCGCTTGAGCGTGCTGTAGGGACGGCCGACCTCCGACGTTCGCAAGCGGAACGCACGGTAGAGACGGGTCAGCAGGTCCCAGTTCCGGTCGTCGGGCGTTCGCAGCTTGACGAACGTCTGTGTGCCATCGCGCTCGGCGGTCTCGTAGATCGCGCCGCTCGTCTCCTTGTCGCGTCGACGGATCTCGACGGGGTCGAGGCCGGCCGCACGGAAGGCGGCGAGCACCTGCTCGGGGCTGGGTTCGAGGTTCGGCGAGCCGAAGACCAGCAGGGTGAGCGAGCCGACGACCACTCCGAGCGACACCGCGATCCAGATGTCGAGCGGTGGTTGGCCCGGGCCCAGCACGCGCAGCACCATGAGCACGACCACCCACGCCCACAGCGCCCGCTTCCACCGCCGGGGCACGTGCGCCGCGCCCACGACCGTCGCTGCGACCGCGAAGGCCAGGTAGCTCGTCGTCGGGAAGTCGGCCGCCACGAGCGTCGTGCCCGCTGCGGTGCGTTCGGCGAGCATCGCTTCGACGTCACGTTCGCCGAGCCACGCGGTGAGCAAGCCGACCACGATGCTGGCAACGGTCGTGGCCAACCACAGCATCAGCAACAGCATCCAACGCCGCCGCAGCAAGACCACTGCAAGGGCCAGCAACGGAACGAAGGTCGCCATGATCTGGGCGGTGCCGAGCACGGCCTGCTCGACGGAGTTCGGAATTCGGCCGAAGGCGTCGACGAGATCGCTCTCGACTCCCGAGATGGTCCCCGACGCGTAGGACGCAGCGAACAGGCTGACGAGAACGAACACCGATCCGATCAGCAGCCGGATGAGATCGCCCGGGGCCCATCGCTGACGAGCGGGCGGCGGTGGAAAGAGCCGGACGGCGGGCGACCCGGGGGCGTCGGGATCGGCCACGGTCTCGCTCACGAGACACCGATGCTACCCCGGCGCCGGATCGGCGCTGTGCGATGTGGGCCCACTCGCACCGACGATCGCGTACTGTCCGACCTGGAGGAGCGAGCGCCATGGGGAATCGCGCAACAACAGGAACGGAACGACTCCGCAGCGTTCGCCGATGCGTTGCCGATCTTCCGGTGGCTGCCGAAGTACCCGCGCCGCCTGCTCCGTGGAGACCTGCTGGCCGGAGCGATGGTGGCGGCGCTCATGATTCCCCAGTCGCTGGGTTACGCCCGGATCGCCGGCGTACCGGTCGAAGTCGGCCTCTATGCGGTTCCGCTCGCGCTCCTTGCCTACGCGGTGCTCGGGTCCTCGCCGCAATTGATCGTCGGGCCGGCGTCGACCGTCGCCATCGTGTCCGGTTCGTTGGTTGCCGACATCGCCCGCGACAACCCGCAGGATGCCGTGGCGATCACCTCGGCGCTGGCGATCACGGCCGGCCTGGTGCTCGCCGTCGCCGGTCTGCTCCGAATCGCGTGGCTCGCGGAGTTCCTGTCGAAGCCGATCGTGACCGGGTTCGTGTTCGGTCTCACGCTCACGATCATCATCGGGGAGCTGCCCACCCTGCTCGGGATCCCGAAGCCGCCGGGCGACCTGATCGGCGTGTTCGTCCGCACGCTCGACCGCCTCGGCGAGGCCAACGGCACGACGGCGCTGGTCGGCGGCTCGGCGCTGCTGGTGCTGGCCCTCGGTCGACGGTTCGTCCCTCGAGTGCCGTGGGGGCTCATCGTCCTGCTCGTCGGCGTGACGGCGTCGCGGGTGTTCGACCTCGAGGAGGAGGGCGTCGCCATGATCGGTGATGTTCCGGCCGGACTCCCGCCGATCGGTCTGCCGTTCATCCCACGCGACGATGTCGGCGCCGTGTTGGTCGGTGGCATGTCGCTCGCGCTGGTCGCTCTCGCCGAAGGGCTCGCGGCCAGTCGGCTGTTCGCCACCCGCGGCGGATACCGCGTCGACACCGGCCGAGAACTCGTCGGGATGGGTGCCGCCAACGTCGCAGCAGGGATCTCCGGGGGGCTCGCGGTGGCCGGCAGCCTCTCGAAGACGGCGGCGGCGGAGCAGTCCGGCGGAAAGAGTCAGATCACCGGGCTCACCTCGGCGGTGCTCGTCGTCGTCGTGTTGCTCGCCTTCACGTGGGTTTTCGAGGATCTGCCGCAAGCGGTGCTCAGCGCGATCGTCATCGCCGCCGTGTGGGGTCTCATGGACGTGGCGGCGGTGCGTCGATACGCCCACGTCCGCCGGGCCGACTTCGTGGCGGCCGTGGTCGGCATCGGCGCGGTCGTCCTGTTCGGGCCGCTCGCCGGGCTCGGCATCTCCATCACCGTGGCGCTGCTTGCGATCATCTATCGGGCGAGCTCGCCGCGCATCGAGGTCCTCGGCAAGATCGGCGACGAGAAGGCGGCGTGGGGTCGCGTCCGCGGCCACCCCGAGCGCCGTCCCGTCGACGGTGTGGTCGTCGTGCGCCTCGACGCGCCGCTCTTCTGGGCCAACGCAACGGCGATCGAGGACCGTGTTCTCGCCGAAGCCGAGCGGTGGCCGGACACCCGGGCGCTGGTCCTCGATCTCGAAGCGACGACGCAGCTCGACACGACGAGTGCCGATGTCGTGACCCACCTGGCGGTGGAGCTCGAGCGGCGCGGCGTCAGCCTGTATCTGGCGCGTGTGCTGCATCGTGTCGAGGCGGTCCTCGAGCGATCCGGCTGCTTCGATGTCATCTCGGCCGATCGGTCGTGGCACAGCATCTCGCAGTGTGTGCGAGCCGCTCGACGCGAGACCGGCCTCCGCGGGTCGCAACCCGTCGCGCCCGACGGTGGGTCCGCGATGGTGACGGCGACGGACGGCGAACGGCGATGGAGCCGACGAGGAGGTCGAGGTGCTCGACGACGACACGCCCGATGATGGGTTCTGCGGCGCCGTCGCGCTGATCGACGCCGGCGGGGACCGGGACGGCGGGACTCATCGCGATCGGCGCGAACATGGGAACATCGGCCGATGTATGCCGTTGCGACATTTCTCGTTGTTGCCAGCCTGTCGATGGCCTTCACCCGCGTGGCCGCGGGTGCGTTGATCGCCACGGGCCTGCCGCCCGACGTTGCGTCGTTCCAGGCGCGGTCGGCGTTCAGCGGTGCCGGGTTCACGACCACCGAGGCGGAGAACGTCGTGAACCATCCAGCACGGCGCAAGATCATCGGAACCACGATGTTCGTCGGGAACCTCGGCACTCCGACCCTGGTCGTGACCGTGCTCGTCGGCTTCCTCGCGCCCGGCCCCGGCAACACCGGCCAGCGCACGCTGGTGATCCTGGCCGGGCTGGTGCTGATCATCATGTTCGTCGCGAATCGCCCTGCGCAACGTGCCCTGATGCGCGTCGGACAGCGACAGGCGCAGAACCGGTTGCTCCCGCATCTGGATCGACATGCCACGGAGCTGTACGTGGTGGGTGACGATTTCGTCGTCGGGTCGCTGCGGATCACCGAACGACCCCGGGCCCGTCGTGCGCAGCCTGCGCGGCATCGACGATGCGCTGCCGACGGTGCGCGTCCTGGGTGTGCGCCATGAGCAGCGGCTACCTGGGACGCCCGCCCGTCGACGTCGAGCTCCACACCGGCGACGAGATCATCGTCTACGGACGTCGAGCGGATCTCGAGCGACTCGAAGCCGAAGTACAGTAATGATGTAATCATGTAATTGTCGCTATCATCGAGGGATGCCCAAGACCTCACCCCCACCGTCGGATCCGTCCGCTCCCCCTGCCTCCACGATCGACGCCTGGTTCGCCGGTCGCCTCCCCGCCGAGTGGACGACGCTCGCGCCCGGCCGAGGTCGTCGTCGATCGCGAAGAGATCACGGTGACCCTCGCGGTTGCGCCACCCGAACTGGGCGACGATGCCAGCGACGCCGACCGCGCGGAGGCCATCGCAGGTCGACTCGCCGGCTTCCGCGAGGACACCCGCGAGCGTCGTATGGCCATCGCCCGCGAAGCCGAACACCGATTCGAGCGCAAAGTCGCGCTGGGCCGTCGCCATCGGCGACGATCGACACCTGTTCACACACTTGGCCGTGCCCGTGATGAGCCGACTGCGGCAGCGGGAGCGCATGGTGCTCGACACGCTGGTCGCGGCGAACGTCGCCCGCTCGCGCTCGGACGCACTGGCGTGGTGCGTGCGCCTCGTGGGGGCGAACACCGACGACTGGCTCGCGGACCTCCGCGACGCGATGTCTGCCGTGGACGAGGTTCGCGCCGCCGGCCCCGAGGCCTGAGCCGCCAAGAGGCACCGGTTGGCGTCGCCGGGTGTCATCATGTGCCGGTGGAGAACGATGAAGACGACCCCGCGAACTTGATCGACCTGCTCGGGCTCCAGCCGCATCCGGAGGGCGGGCACTACGTGCAGACCTGGCAGGCACGCTCCACCGCCGGCCGTTCGAGCGGCACCGCGATCTACTTCCTCCTGCGGGCCGGCGAGGAGTCGCACTGGCACCGAATCGACAGTGCCGAGGTCTGGCACCACTACGCCGGCGCACCGCTCACGTTGCGGACCTGGGCGGAAGGTCGAGCCGTGGTGACGCGGCGACTCGGCACCGACTTCGCAGCCGGAGAGCGTCCGCAGATCGTCGTCGAACCGGGGGAGTGGCAGACGGCTCGCAGTGACGGTGCCTGGACACTCGTCGGCAACACCGTGTCGCCCGGCTTCGAGTTCGATCGGTTCGAACTCGCCGAGCCGGACTGGCACCCACCCGTCGAGGAGATGGCGCAATGACGCCCGTCGCCCCGCAGGCGCTGCCGATTCAGCGTCCCTCGGCGCCGTGGCGATTGGCTCGGATGGCCGTGCTCGGCGTCGTGCAGGCGCTCGTGCTCCTGTTCGCCTCGGAGGTGCTCGAGCGATTGACCATCGACGGGTTCGCCCCGGCGCTCGGGATGGTCATCGTGCTCGGGTTGCTCAATGCGCTCGTGTGGCCGATCGTCATCAGGCTGACCCTGCCGCTGATCCTGTGGACCGTCGGGCTGTTCACGTTCGTACTCAATGCGCTCTTCGTGTGGGCGGCTGCGGCGGTCTTCGACGGCGTCGACATCTCGTCGTTCTGGGACGCACTCGTCGTCGCCATGCTGCTCACGATCGTCAACCTCGTCGTGGGCGGACTGCTGAACGTCGACGGCGATCACGTCTGGCGGAGCAAGGTCGCACACCGGGTGCTGAAGCGCCACGGCAGCCAGGACCACACCGACGTCCCGGGGCTGCTGTTCATCCAGATCGACGGCCTCGGCCACGACGTGATCGCCGCCGCGATGGAATCGGGAGATGCGCCGTTCCTCGCCCGACTCGTCGACGGCGGCACGCACTCGCTCCACCGTTGGGAGTGCGATCTCTCGTCGCAGACCGGCGCGATGCAGGCCGGCATCCTGCTGGGCGACAACCACAACATGCCCGCGTTTCGGTGGTACGAGAAGGAGACCGGCCGGATCATGGTGACCAACCGGCCGAAAGACGCGGCAGACATCGAGGAGCGTCAATCGACGGGCACGGGCCTGCTCGTCGAGGGTGGTGCGTCACGTGCGAACGTCTTCACCGGCGACGCGCCCGATTCGATCCTCACGTTCAGTTCGGTGAGCGAGAAGTCGCGGTCGGGTGAGGGATTCCTGTACGTGGTGTCCACGCCGTACACGCTGTTTCGCATCATTGCGCTGATGGTGGTGGACATCGTTCGCGAGAAGCGCGCCTACCGCCGCGCCCGTCGCGACGGCGTGCAACCCCTCGGCGATCGAGGCGGGGTCTACCCGTTGTTGCGCGCCGGCACCACCGTGGGCCTCGCCGAGATCACCTGGGCCATCTTGGTGTCCGACATCGCACGCGGCGTGCCATCGGCCTACGTCGACCTGGTCGGCTACGACGAGGTCGCACACCACTCCGGCATCCAGGCGCCCGACGCGATCGCGACGCTGCGCCGTACCGACGACCAACTCGAACGGCTGCTCACGACGCTCGAAACGGCGCCGCGGCCGTACCACGTCGTCGTGCTCGCCGACCACGGTCAGACCCAGGGCGCGACGTTCCTCCAGCGCTACGGGGAGAGCCTGGACTCGCTCGTGCAGCGCCTGGCCGCAGCGCAGGTGACGGCGCCCGTGCTCAGCGAAGAGGGTTGGAACAACGTGAACGGGCTGCTCACCGATGCGACGAGCGATCCGTCCCGGCTCGGTCGAGTGTTCAAGCGGGTGTTGCGCAAGAAGACGACCGACGGCGAGGTCGTCGTCGGCCCCGACACGCAGCGTTCGCTCGACGTCGGCGACGACGTCATCGTCCTCGCATCGGGAAACCTGGGGCTCGTGTCGTTTGCCGGGCTGGCGGGCCGAGCCACGCGCCAGGAGATCGAGGCCGCCCACCCCGGATTGATCGACGGGCTCCGGAGCCACGAGGGCATCGGCATCATGCTGGTGCGCGACGAAGTGGACGGAGACGTCGTGCTCGGTCCTGCCGGCATCCACTACCTGAGCGACGACCGGGTCGAGGGCGACGATCCGCTCGCCGTGTTCGGGCCGAACACGGCCGACCACCTGCGCCGCACCAGCGCCTTCGACAACTGTCCGGACCTGCTGATCAACAGCTTCTACGACCCGGTCACCGAAGAGGGGGCTGCGTTCGAGGAGTTGATCGGCTTCCACGGTGGGCTCGGCGGCAGACAGAGCCACCCGTTCATCCTCGCCCCCGCTGGTCTCACGGCGCCGAGTGAACCGCTCGTGGGTGCGCGATCGATCCACGAGCTGTTCAAGACCTGGCTCGCCGAGTGTGGACACGGCGACGGGAAGCCGGCGGGCTGAGCCGTCCCAACACGATCCAGTTCGACCGACCGTTGCGGAGTGGGTCAGACCCACTCCGCAACGCGAGCGTCGCGGCAGCGCCGGCCCTCACCCTCACAGGCGGTGCCGCGGCCGCCGTGTCAAAGTTTCGTTCAGCGCCGCGTCCGGCCCGCTGCCGTGTCGTAGCGTTGCGCCGTGGAAAAGGGTCGGATGAGTCGCCGCGCAATCCTGCACGCCGCCATTGCGGGCGGTGCGCTCGCAGCGGGCGTGAGTACCGTCGCGCGGGGTGCTCCGGCGAGTCAGCGCGCCTCGGTCGTCGGCTCGAGCCGATCGGTTGCGGACTCCTTCGCATCGGCGTCCTGGCTGGACCGAAGGAGAGATCGGCCGGAGTGTCGAAGGTCGGGCGATCGTCCGCTGGGATTCCAAGCCGAGACGCCCACGTCGTCACGTCGCGATCATCTGTGGCACACACGGTGACGAGCGTGCCATGGATCGGCTCGCCGAGGGGTTCGGCCGGATCGACGCGCCCGCCGACATGCACCTCACGATCGTGCCGCATCTGAACCCCGACGGCTGGGCCGCCGGGACGCGCCACAACGCAGCGGACGTCGACCTGAACCGCAACTTCCCGTGGGAATGGCGGCGCGGAGGATTCGGTGGCCCCGTCGCGGGCTTCGGAGCCCGAGACCCGGGCGGCGATGTGGTTTCTCGGACGCGAACGGCCGGATCTGGCCATCTGGGTCCATCAGCCGCTCGGCTACGTCGCAGCGATCGAAGGATGCCCGCCGCACTACGCCGACATCTGGTCGGACTTCTCGAACGTGCCCGTGCGAACCAACCTGCGGCAGCCGGGCGGTGGCGAGACATGGACCGCTGTCGGACTCGGGTTGCGCTCGATGCTGATCGAAGTCGATGGGACCCGACGATCAGCCGATCGGCGTCGAAGGACACGTCGACGCACTGCAGGCGTTGGTCTTCGCCGTCGAAGCGACCTAGCGGCAGCGGGTCAGCGGTTGGCCTTGGCGGCCAGCTTCGCCAGCCGCTTCGCAGTGCGGCCGATGGGCTCGATGTTGCGGTGGTCGCACTCGCCGACCTCGACGCCGTTCTCGAACAGCACGCGATAACGCTGCCAGTTGAAGCCGTTCGCCAGGATGACCTTGCCCTCGGTCCCGACCGGGACGCCGTGGATCTCCTCGGTGCTGCGCACCTTGTCGTTCATCTTCAACGAGAGTTGGCCGTCGTGCGGCGATGCCAGCTTGTGCGGCTTCCAGTACTCCATCCTCTCCATTCTGCCGGATTCGTCGTCCCGATACGCGTTCGCGACGCTCGGTTCGGTGGCTCGCGAGTTGGCCGCGGCCGAATCAACCAGACACAGATAGCCTCGGCCTCCGTGAAGAGTTCGGTTGAAGTCCTCGAGGACAACAAGGTCAAGGTGTACGTCGAAGTCGAAGAAGCGGAGTTCGACAAGGACATCGACAAGGCGTTCAAGCTGCTGGCGAAGGAGGTCAACCTCCCCGGATTCCGCGCCGGCAAAGTGCCCCGCAAGGTGCTCGAGGCCCGCGTGGGGCTCGGCCCGGCCCGCGAGCAGGCGCTGCGCGATGCGGTTCCCGAGTATCTGTCTCGAGCGGTCAGCGAGAACGATGTCGACCTCATCGCCACCCCCGAGGTGGAGATCACCGACGGAGAAGAATCCGGCCCGGTCGAGTTCGAGGCCACCTGCCAGGTCCGTCCGATCATCACCGTGTCCGGCTACGAGACGTTGCGTGTCGAACTGCCGAGCGTCGAGGTGACCGATGCCGACATCGAAGCGGCACAGGAGGCCGAACTCGCTCGTGACGCATCGTTGAGTGATGTCGACCGCCCGGCCGAGACCGGCGACTTCGTGGTGATCGACATGACGGCGCTGCGCGACGGCGAAGAGGTCCTCGGCCTGAACACCGAGGACTGGTCCTACGAGATCGGTCAGGGTTGGGTCACCGACGACTTCGACGATCACCTCGTCGGGGCGTCGGCCGGTGACACCATCGAGTTCGCCGCCACGCCGAAGGGCACCGAGGACGAAGCGGACTTCGTCGTCAAGGTGCAGAGCGTCCAGCACCGCCAGTTGCCCGAACTCACCGATGAGTGGGTCGACGAGAACGTCGGCGAGTTCGACACGGTCGAGGCCTGGACGGCGAGCCTGCGCGAAACGCTGGCCGAGCGCAAGCTGAGCGACGCTCGTCAGCGGGCGGGGACTGCGCTGAACGACGCACTCGCCGCGCTCGTGGAGATCGAGGTGCCCGAGCCGATGGTCGCCGCCGACCTCAACCAACGGGTGCAGGGCACGATCCAGCAGTTCCAGGCACAGGGCATCGACTTCGAGCAGTGGATGCAGGCCACCGGCCAGGACCCGGAGAGTTTCGTCGAGGGCATGCGCGGTCAATCCGAGATGGCCGTCAAGGTCGACTTGGCATTGCGTGCGATCGCGCTCGCCGAGAACATCGAGGTGACCGACGACGAGCTCGAGCGCGAGTACGCCCGGATGGCGATGCAGTACCAGCAGAAGGCGAAGGACATCCGTCGGGCGTACGAGCAGAACGACGCCGTGTCCGAGCTCATCTCGCAGATCAGCAAGTCCAAGGCGTTCGACGTGCTGGTGCACAGCGCCACCTACGTCGACGAGGACGGCAATGAGATCGATCGGGATGCGCTGATCGGACATACGCACGACGACCACGATCACGATCACGACGATGTCGATGTCGACGCCGTGGTCGACGCCACGTTCGCCGCGGTCGCGGACGGCAACACCACTGAAACCCCCGACACCGAAGCCACGAAGGATGCTGACTGATGGAACTCGATGCGAAGAACTACATGGTCCCCAACGTCGTCGAACAGACGAGCCGTGGCGAGCGCGCCTATGACCTGTACAGCCGGCTGCTCAAGGAGAACATCATCTTCTTGCAGACGCCGGTCGACGACACCGTGGCGAGCCTGATCTCGGCGCAGCTGATCTTCCTCGAGTCGGAGAACCCCGACAAGGACATCAACATCTACATCAACAGCCCGGGCGGCGACATCACGGCGCTGTTCGCGATCTACGACACGATGCAGTTCATCAAGAACGACATCGCCACGATCTGCCTCGGTCAGGCTGCGTCGGCCGCCGCTGTACTGCTCGCCGCAGGCACCAAGGGCAAGCGCCTCGCGCTCCCACATGCACGGGTGCTGCTGCACCAGCCGTCCGGGCAGGTCGGCTATGGCCAGGTCACCGATCTCGAACTCGCCGCCGCCGAGATCCAGCGGATGCGCGAGATCCTCGACGGAATCCTCTCCGAGCACACCGGCCAGCCGATCGAGAAGATCCACATCGACACCGACCGCGACTTCGTCATGGAGGCCCAGGAGGCGCTCGAGTACGGGATCATCGATCAGGTCATCTCCTCGCGCGAGACCGTCGATCGGGCGGGTCCGATCCGCTGATTCGGCGGGTTCGGCGCACCGATGTCGGTCCGGTCCTCGCATGAGGCAGCGAGATGTTGCACAATGAAGGGCCGTCGCCTGCGCGAAGACCGCACGACTGAGATGTGAGCTGAGGGAGAGATCGACAGTGGCGAAATTCGGAGACACCGGCGAACTCCTGAAGTGCTCGTTCTGCGGCAAGTCACAGAAGCAGGTCAAGAAGCTCATCGCCGGACCCGGCGTGTACATCTGTGACGAGTGCATCGATCTCTGCAACGAGATCATCGAGGAGGAACTGACCGAGACGGCCGACGTCACGTTCGAGACGCTGCCCAACCCCCGCGAGGTGCGCGCCTTCCTCGACGACTACGTCGTCGGGCAGGACGACGCGAAGAAGATCCTCTCGGTGGCGGTGTACAACCACTACCGCCGGATTCAGCATCAGGCCGACAACGAAGCGACCGTCGGTCGCCGCGACGAGGTCGAGCTCGCCAAGTCGAACATCTTGCTGCTCGGGCCGACCGGCTGCGGCAAGACCCACCTGGCGCAGACGCTCGCCCGCCAGCTCAACGTGCCGTTCGCCGTCGCCGACGCCACCGCCCTCACCGAGGCCGGCTACGTCGGCGAGGACGTCGAGAACATCCTGCTCAAACTGATCCAGGCGGCCGACTTCGACGTCAAGCGCGCCGAGACCGGGATCGTCTACATCGACGAGATCGACAAGGTCGCCCGCAAGAGCGAGAACCCGTCGATCACCCGCGATGTCTCCGGTGAGGGAGTGCAGCAGGCGCTGTTGAAGATCCTCGAGGGGACCCAGGCCTCCGTGCCGCCCCAGGGTGGCCGCAAGCACCCGCACCAGGAGTTCATCCAGATCGACACGACGAACGTGTTGTTCATCCTCGGTGGCGCGTTCGCCGGCCTCGACGACATCATCGAGAATCGGATCGGGCAGAAGGGCGTCGGCTTCAACCACACCGTGCGCAGCCACGTGGACCGCGACCCGGGTGAGCTCTTCGCCCAGGTGCTGCCCGAGGATCTGGTCAAGTTCGGCATGATCCCCGAGTTCATCGGCCGGCTGCCGATGGTCGGTGCGGTGCGCAGCCTCGACAAGGACGCCCTCGTCTCGATCCTCACCGAACCGAAGAACAGCCTGGTCAAGCAGTACGAGAAGATCTTCAGCTTCGAAGACGTCGAGCTCGAATTCACCACCGACGGGCTCGACGCGATCGCCGACCAGGCACTGCTGCGCGCCACCGGCGCACGCGGGCTTCGGGCGATCCTCGAAGAAGTGCTGCTCGAAACGATGTACGACTTGCCCGGTCGAACCGACATCGGCAAGGTCGTCATCGATGCCGAGACGGTGACCGAGAAGGTCAACCCGACGCTCGTGCCGCGCAAGGCGCCGCGGCAGCGCAAAGCCGCGTCCTGATGCTGCCCTGCGTGTCAGGCACGCAGCACGACGCTCACCACCGACAGGACACCTGATGGACTTCCAGGAGGCGCTCGCGTATCTCGACGAGCACACCTCGTACCACAAGACGGGTCGGATCGATTCGCCTTCGGTCGAGCCGATCAGCGCGATCTGCTCCGCGCTCGGCGACCCGCACCTGAGCGCCCCGGTGATCCATGTCACCGGGACGAACGGCAAGGGGTCGACGGTCCAGATCATCTCGCGGCTGCTCGCCGCGCAGGGGCTGACGGTCGGCACGTACACGAGCCCACACCTCGAACACGTCACCGAGCGGTTCAAGCGCAACGGTGAACCGATCTCGGAGGAGGACCTGGCCGAGCAGATCTCCGCCGTTGCCGAGATCGCGCCGCTGGTGGGTCAGAACCCGGGGTACTTCGAGATCCTCACGGCCGCGGCGTTCCGCTGGTTCGCCGACATCGCCGTCGACGTGATGGTGATCGAGGTCGGGCTCCTCGGGCGCTGGGACGCGACGAACATCGTCCAGTCGCAGGTCGCGGTGATCACCAACATCGGGATGGACCACAACGAGTTCGCGGGCCCCTCGATTCGCGACGTCGCCAACGAGAAGTCGGGGATCATCAAGCCGGGTTCGGCTGTGATCGTCGGCGAGACCGATCCGGACCTGGTCGAGATCTTCCGCAGCGCCGGGGGAGCGAGCACGTTCGTCCGCGACGAGGACTTCGCCACGCTCAGCAACTCGCTGGCCGTCAACGGACGGATGCTCGACCTGCGCACCCCGACCACGATCTACACCGATGTGTTCCTGCCGCTGAACGGTGCCCACCAGGGCGACAATGCGGCGATCGCACTCACGGCGGTCGAGACGTTCTTCGCGGCACCGCTGCCCGAAGACGTCGTCGTCGAAGGATTTGCCGAAGTCTCGATGCCGGGCCGCTTCGAGGTGCTCGGTCGCCAGCCGCTGGTCATCGTCGACGGTGCCCACAACGCCGTGGGCGCCGACAACTGCGCGTCGGTGTTCTTCGGCGACTTCCACCCCGATGGGCGCCGGATCCTCGTCGTGGGGACGACACGAGACCCGATGGAGATGCTGTCTGCACTGCGTGCCGACGAGTTCGACATGGTGTTCGTTGCGACTGCTCCCACGCCGAGAGCGATGTCGGCCGCCGACCTCGAACGGGCCGCGAAAGAACTCGGGTGTGACCACGTCGTTGCGTTCGAGAACGTCGAGGCAGCCTGTCGGCGCGCGCTCGAGTACGCCGACGGGGACGACGCAGTCCTCGTGACGGGCAGCCTGTACACGGCCGGCGCCGCCCGATCGACCCTGCAACGCCACGCCAACTGACCCGGCCCGTCACGTCATCGGGTGTCAGACACCCGATGACCGGCGTCGTCTGAGTCGATCGAGTGAGCGAACTCTGAGGTACCCCACCTTCACGATGGATACATGGGACGACGTGAGAGAACTGACGCGCCAGGGCTCTGGCACCATGTGATGAACCGGGGTGCCGGACGACGCATCGTGTTTCTCGACGATGCGGAACGAGAACGTTTCGTCGAGCTGCTCGGATGTCTGAGTGGTGAGTTCGGCATCGAGGTGCACTGCTACTGCCTCATGGGCAACCACTATCACCTCCTGGTGCGGTCACTCGATGGGTGTCTCTCGGAGGCAATGAAGTGGCTGGGCGCGCAGTTCACCAAGTTCGTCAATGCTCGACGAGGAGTAGACGGAGCGGTCTTTCGCGGCAGATTCCACTCGGTTCAGGTGATCGAGGAGTCACACCTTTCCTGGCTCTTCCGCTACATCAACGCGAACCCGCTGGCGCTCGGGTGGACCGCTCCGCTCATCGAATACCCCTGGAGCGGACTCGCGGCATCTGTCGGCCGCACGCGCCGCACGCCGTGGTTGTGCACCGACTACTCAGACCAGCGCTTTGCGCGCAGTGGTCAACTCGAAGCGTTCGTCGAAGCGGCAAGAGAGGTCCGTCGTCCAGATGGTTCGAACGACAGCGACGGGGTGGCTGGCCTGTCCGAGGATCACGTGCGATCGGCAGCGATCGTGGCGCGACTCGCCGGACCAGACATCTGTTCCGATGCCGATCTGCGCAGCGCAACAATCGTGGTCGCTGTTGACCACGTCGGTCTCGAACCCGGTGGCCTCGCGGCCACCGGAGACCTGAAACCAGCATCTCGCCGCCGAATGGTTCAGCGTGCGCGTCAACGCGCTGAATCGCAGCCGGTCCAGAGCCTTGTCGACAGGATGCTCGACGTCTTGACGGTGCAGCGACGGATCGAGTCATCGGGTGTCTGACACCCGATGACACCCGATGCGGCCGCCTGGCGATCATGCCATCGGAAACGGCGAAAGGTGTGGCGTGCATCGAGCGCTCGAACCGGCGCGATCATCGACGTGGCGGCTCCTCGTCGGCGGTGGGTTGCAGGTTGCGGCTGTCACGTTTCGGTTCCGAGCCATCCGGTGTCTGACACCGGTTGGGTCGATAGTGTGCTCGGCCATGTCCGATCGCACTCTTGTCCTGCTCAAGCCCGATGCCGTGGAGCGCAAACTCGTCGGCGAGATCGTGTCCCGCTTCGAGGCGAAGAACCTCGACGTCGTCGCGATGGACCTGCGCACGCTGGATGCTGACACCCTCGCGAAGCATTACGAGGAGCACGTCGGTAAGGGCTTCTACGGCGAACTCGTCGAGTTCATGAGCCGCGGCCCGGTTGTCGCGATGGTCATCGAGGGCCCGGAGGACACCTGGCAGGTCGTGCGAACGATGATGGGCACGACCAACCCGCGCGACGCCGCTCCCGGCACCATCCGCGGTGATCTCGGCATCCTCTTCACGGAGAATCTCGTCCACGGCAGCGACTCGCTCGCATCCGCCCAGCGCGAGATCGGGATCTTCTTCCCGAATCTGTAACATTCGAGTGCGGCGGGACCCAGTGCCCCACCGATCGAAGTAGGTTCAGATCGCAGTCGGGCGAGGCGCCGTTGGGAGCGCCCGCACGACGACACCAGCACAGCTCGCGAAGGGACGGCCAGCACATGGCCCGCAACAACCCACTCAGTTTGGGGCGAGACCTCGCCATCGACCTCGGCACGGCGAACACCCTCATCTACGTACGCGGACAGGGCGTCGTCCTCGACGAACCGTCCGTCGTCGCCATCAACGTGAACGACGGGCGCCCCGTCGCGGTCGGCCTCGAAGCGAAGCGGATGATGGGACGCACCCCCAATCACATCAAGGCCATCCGCCCGCTCAAGGACGGCGTCATCGCCGACTTCGAGGTCTGCGAGAAGATGCTGCGTTACTTCATTCAGAAGGTGCACGCCTCGAAGTGGAGCAAGCCGCGGATGGTCATCTGCGTGCCCTCCGGGATCACCGGTGTCGAGCAGCGTGCCGTCCAGGATGCCGCTGAGTACGCCGGCGCGCGCAAGCCCGTGCACATCATCGAAGAGCCGATGGCGGCCGCCATCGGTGCCGACCTGCCGGTGCACGAACCGTCCGGCAACATGATCGTCGACATCGGCGGCGGGACGACCGAAGTCGCCGTGATCTCGCTCGGCGGCATCGTCACCGCGCAGTCGGTGCGCGTCGCCGGCGACGAACTCGACGACGCCGTCCTGCAGTACGTCAAGAAGGAGTTCTCCCTGGCGATCGGTGACCGCACCGCCGAGGAGATCAAGATCCAGATGGGTTCGGCTTGGCCGATGGAGGAAGAACTCACCGCCGACATCCGTGGGCGCGACCTCATCTCCGGTCTGCCGCGGACCATCCAGTTGACGACCGAACACGTTCGTGAAGCCCTGGCCGAGCCGATCTCTGCCATCGTTGACGCCGTGAAGACCACTCTCGACAAGACTCCGCCCGAGCTGGCGGCCGACATCATGGAAGACGGCATCACCATCACCGGTGGTGGCGCCCTGATCGGCGGCCTCGACGAACGACTGACCCACGAGACCGGCATGCCGATCCGCGTCGCCGACGAGCCGCTCTACAGCGTCGTCATCGGATCAGGCCGCGCACTCGAGAACATCGATGCGATGCGCGGCCTGATGTCGATGGGCGGCGAAGACTGATCCGCCCCGAAGTCTCGGGTCCCATCGATCATGGCCATCTACACCGTCGGTCGCCGGCGTGTCATCATTGCGCTGCTCCTCACCGGTGCCCTCCTGCTCACCCTCGATCTCCGCGGGAACCCGGTCCTCGACACCGTGCGCGACGGCTTCGCTCGCGCCATGGCGCCCGTCGAACGGGCCACCGACGTGGTCACCACGCCAGTGCAGCGTGCCTGGAATTCGTACTCGAACTACGACGACCTCGAGCGTGAGAACCAGGCACTCCGCGACCAGATCGATCGCCAGCGCGGTGCCGAGGCGGCTGCCGAAGCGAGCATCATCGACTACCAATTGCTGCTCGCGCTGAACAACCTGCCGTCGCTGTCGGGCATCGAGACGGCCAAGGCCCAGGTGGTCGGTGGTGCAACGAACAACATCGACCAGATCGTCGAGATCAACAAGGGCAGCGACAGCGGCATCGCCGTGGGCATGCCCGTCGTCAACCAGGCCGGGTTGATCGGCAAGATCACCCAGGTGAATGCGACCACGTCGAAGGTGATGCTGATCACCGACCCGCGCTACTCGATTCCGGTCGAGATCCTCGGCGGCACCGGGGACCTCGACAACGCCGACGGGCCGTCCGACACGACGCCATCCGGGTTGTCCGACGAGGAGATCGAGGAGATCATCGATCAGTCGATCGCCGAGGCAGAGGCCGCAGAGGCGGCTGCCGAAGCCGCCGAGACGGCGTCGACCGACCCCGCTGCCACCGATCCCGGTGACGACTCGGCGACGCCCGACGACGAACCGACGCCCGCCGACGTGTTCGAGAACGACGTGCCGCTCCCGCAGGCGGGCGACCCGAACGAAGCGACCACGACGACGACCGTGCCGCTCCCGGAAGCGGTTCCTGCCGGCGTCGACGACGCCCCGGTCACCACCGACGCCGCCGGCAATCCCATCGACATCCCCGAGACGACGACCACCACGACGGTGCTGCTCGACCCCGACGAACTCGAGAAGGAGTTCGGCGTGCTGTACGGCAACGGTCAGGGGCGGCCACCACAGATCAAGTTCCTCCAGGACATTCCGTCACTCGCCGTCCTGCAGGTCGGCGACCTCATCGAGACGGCCGGGGGATCCCAGAGCCTGGCACCGCCGAACATCCCGGTCGGCCGGGTCATCAATCGCGCCGACCGTCCCGGCGTGGCCGGTCCGCTGCTCGAGATCGAACTGAATGCAGATCTCGACAAGTTGAACTTCGTTCGCGTGGTCCTGTACCAGCCGTTGACCGAAGTCGGCGAATAGTCGTCGTCTTCCGGTCCGATGTTCGCCGCGTTCGTCCAGAGCTCACTCATCCGCCTGATCCCGGTCGGCATGGTGCTGCTTGCGCTGCAACGAACGGTCTTGGTCGACATCAAGATCTCCGGTGTCACCGTGCAGATCGTGCTGGCGCTGGCGGCGGCAGCAGGGGCCAGCGGAGGGTCGGAGCGTGGAGCGATCGCCGGGTTCGTGCTCGGCGCGATGTTCGACCTCGTCGAAGGGACCCCGCTCGGATCGACGGCGATTGCGTTCACGGTCGGCGGTGCGGTGGCCGGACTGCTGGCGCTGATCACCGCCGATCCGCAGTGGTGGTTGAAGGCGATCTTCGTCGGCCTGGGCTGTGCGGCGGGCGAGGCGATGTTGCCGGTGGTGCGTGTGTTCATCGGCGAGGAGAGCCCGTGGCCTGCGAACATGCCGAAGGTGATCCTCATCGTCGCGGTGACCGGTGCCTTGATGTCGCCGATTCTGCTGCCGATCAGCCGGTGGTGCCTCAAGATCCGCGGTCCGGCATGGACGGCGCCCGCTGAGCAGCCGCCGATCTGATGAGCCGGTCTGATCGGACGGCCGCAGGCCCGGCGGGGGCGCTGCTCCACGTGACGAAGGACTCCGAAGTTCTCGCGGTCATGACCTACATGACGGTTGTGTGACAGGCAGACTGTCCGGATGGCTCTCGACAAACGCGCCACGAGGCTCGGCGTGCTCGCTCTCGTGGGGACGATGCTGTTCGGCCTCGTCGGCGCGCGCCTGTGGTTCCTGCAGACCGTCGAGCAGGCCGGCCTCCAGGAAGAGGTCGAACAGACCAAGCGCCGGACGGTTCCGCTGCTGCCCGAACGGGGACGGATCTTCGATGCCGAAGGTCGGATCCTCGCCGACAACGAGCGCGTCCTGACGGTTGCCGTCGACTGGGATGTCATCCGACGAGACAGCGACCGTGCCGAGATCTTCCGGCGTCTCTCCGGTTGGATCGACGTGCCGATCGAAGAGATGGAGGAGCGCTTCGACAGCCAGGTGTACAGCCCGTTCCTGCCGATGCCGGTGGCCGAAGACGTCGACGAGCCCACCGCAGCGGCGATCCTCGAACGAGTCGAGGACCTTCCGGGTGTGCAGATCCTCGAGGAGTCGCGCCGCGTCTATCCGTACGCGCCGCTCGCCAGCCACGTCGTCGGATACATGGGTCGCATCACGGCCGAGACGAAGGACGAGTACCTCGCACGCGGGTACCAGTTGAACGAACGCGTCGGCAAGTTCGGCATCGAGCTGTCGATGCAGGAAGAGCTGCACGGCACCGCCGGCTACGTGATCTACGAGGTCAACAAGTCGAGCCAGATCGTGCGTGAGATCGAACGGGTTCCCGCGGTGAACGGTCAGGACATCCAGCTGACCATCGATCTGGATCAGCAGCAGTACGCAGAGCAGGCGCTCGAGACGCAGCTGAAGCTGCGCCGGCTCCAGTTCGCGAAGAACGGGCTCGACCCCGAGACGAACTTCCGGACGCGGTTCTTCACCGATTACCCCGAGCAGGTGCCGTTCAAGGCGCCGGCCGGCGCCGTCGTCGTCCAGAACCACAACAACGGTCACATCGTCGCGCTCGCGAGCTATCCGACCTTCGACAACCGGTGGTTCGAGTCCGATCTCGGAGACGGACGGTTCGAGGAGCTCTTCCCGTCGAAGAACCCCGACGGCACCCCAATCGATCCCGACGAATCAATTCTCGTCAACCGTGCGATTCAGGGCCGCTACAACCTCGGCTCGACGTTCAAGCCGTTCACCGCCTACGCCGCGCTGAACACGGGGCTGCTCGGCACGGGGGACGTCTACGTCGACCGTGGCACCTATCGAATGGACTCGATCGACGAGAACCGGTGCAACTCTGGTCTCGTGCGCTGCGTGTTCAAGAACGCGACGTGCTCGGGCACCGGTCGCCCGTGCGTGTACGGAGCGGTCGACGTCGAGTTGGCGCTGGCCGTGTCGAGCGATGCGTTCTTCTACCGCATCGGCGAACAGATCATGGTCGAGAACGACTACGGGCCCGTGCTGCAGGAGCAGGTCCGCCTCTTCGGATTCGGTGCCGACACGGGCATCGACCTCCCCTTCGAGTTCGACGGCACGGTTCCCGACGCCGAGCTCAAGGCGCGCTACGCCGAACTCGGCGTGATCTCCGAGGACGAGGGGTCCGGCTACTTCACCGGCGACAACGTGCAGTTGGCCATCGGCCAGGGTCTGTTGTCGGCGTCGCCGCTCCAGCTCGCGAACGGGTACGCCACGATCGCCAACGGCGGGTTCGTGCTTCGTCCCGAGATCGTCAAGGCGATCTACGAACCGGGCGTGCCCGACTCGGCGCAGGCCGGCTACGCCGACCTCTCCCAGGCACGCTTCGCCGAGGAGCCGAACACGCGCGGCGACCTGGTGCGCCAGGTGCCGATGTCCGAAGAGATCGGTGGCGAGATCACCCGAGGCCTCCGGCGAGTGATCACCGGGCCGGGTACCGTCAGCGACTACTACCACTCGACCACCGGGGAGAAGCTGTTCTACAACTACCCGTCGCGAGCCATCCCCGTGGCCGGCAAGACCGGAACCGCCCAGGGCGCCGGCAACTACCCGTGGAACGACTCGTCGGCGTTCGCTGCATACAGCATCGACCCGGAGCGTCCGTTCACGGTGTCGGCCTACCTCGAAAAGAGCGGGTACGGCTCACAGGCCGCCGGCCCCGTCGTCAAGTGCATCTTCTTGCAGCTGTCGGGAATCGCGCCTGCCGATCCGGTCCAGCTGTCCGATCCGCTCGACACGAACGACCTGGTTCCGGCCCAGTCGAAGCGTCTCGCGGACCAATCGTGCTATGCAGGTCGTTTCTCGGCGACGCGCGGTACCGAATGATCCGTCGCACGTGATGCACCTCAGATGACGACCTCGTTCCTCTCACGAAAGCCCGACTCGGGCCTCGGCAACATCAAGGCCAGCCCGGCCGACCCCACGCGCAACATCGACTGGGTGCTGCTGACCGCGCAGACCCTGCTGACGATCATCGGCTGCTTCATCGTGTTCTCGACCTCGCGGACCCGGCTCGACGACGAATTCGGATTCGCCACCCGCCAGGTGGTCTTCGCGATCGCCGCCTCGGTGGTGATGGTGATCGTGATGAGCGCCGACTACGAATTCTGGAAGGACCGCGCCCGCTCGCTGTACATCATCACGATCGGCAGCCTCGTGTTCCTCTTCCTGCTCGGGGTGGCGAGCGGCGAGGACCGGATCTCGTTCGACCTCGGCATCATCAACGTCCAACCGGCGGAGCTGGCGAAGTTCACCACCCTGCTGATGCTCGCCGCGTTCCTCGCGGAAGAACGCAGCGACGAGGTGTCCTACGCACGCTTCCTCGGCGGCTTGATCATCGTCGGGATTCCAGCCGTGCTCGTGATCGTGCAGCCCGACCTCGGGTCGGCGTCGGTCATCGTGTCGATCGCGATGGGCGTTCTGCTGGTTGCCGGCGCCAAGATCCGCTACATCTTCCTGATTTCGTTCCTGTCGGTCGCCACGGTGGCCGCGGCGTTCGTGGGGCGTCTCGTCAACACCTATCAGGTGGCGCGGATCCGGGCGTTGCTCAATCCGGAGGCCGCCGGCGCCGACGACACCTACCAGGCCGACAACGCGATGCGCGCGCTCGGGACCGGGGGAGTGTGGGGCAAGGGCTGGCTGCAGGGTCCGCTGACCAACGACGGCGACATTCCGGTCATGTGGGCCGACTTCCCGTTCGCCGCAGTCGGCGAGCAGTTCGGATTGGTCGGGTGCGCCGTGGTGCTCGGCCTGATCGCCGTGTGCCTCGTCCGGATCTGGCGCATCGCACACCTGTCGCGCGACCTGCTCGGCACGTACGTGTGCGCCGGTGTGTTCGTGATGCTGCTCTGGCAGACCTTCCAGAACGTCGGGATGACGCTCAAGATCATGCCCGTCACGGGCCTGCCGTTGCCGTTCATCAGCTACGGCGGTTCCGGCCTCATCGTGTACTTCGCGATGTTCGGCCTGGTCCAGAGCGTCCACATGCGCCGCATGCGCTGATGTGCCGGGTCCCGAATCCGACACATCGTCGAGCGAGACGGGTCCAACGGCTGTGACGATGGGCCCAGTAGGATGTGTGCCCAGTGATCGACACCGATGAACACACCCCTGGGCCGGCGCACTTCGCCGGCTCGGCGCCGGTGGTGTCAGCACCGACGACCCGCCCCATCAGCCGATGCGGCGAAACCAACACGACTGCCGGGGTCCGCCCGATGAGCGGCCCGACCCGGGCGAGGGAACGACGGCGCATCCCGACGTTCCCGAGAAGGGACTCCCTCCACCATGGACAACGACCAGAGCACCGCCTCGGACACCGAGGCGCACCTCGCCCAGGAGTCGAAGGACTCCGCTGATCCGTCGAAGTCGAGCGGCAAGCGGCCGGCTGCTCGCCAAGCGACGTCGCGCCCGAACGGCGACGACCGCCCGGTCGGCGACGACGCCCGCAACGACGTCGAGCTCCCCGAGAAGATGTCGGAGGGACGACCGTCCGCCGAGGCTTCCGAACGGGCGCTGGTGCGCAAGCCGAAGATCGGCGACACGATGCCGGTCCCGTCGACGCCACCGCCCGGTCGGGCACGAACCGACGAGAACGAGCCCGGGACCGGAACCAAGCGTCGTCGTCGCGGGGGCAAGGGCAAGGGCGCAGGTGCTGGTGCCGGCGACGGCGGCGACGCACCTGCGGCGAAGCAGTCGAAGGGTTCTCGCGCCAAGGGAGGCGGCCGTGACGGCGACGGTGGCGGCAAGTCCGGCGCCAAGAAGCAGCGGCGCGGTCGGGGCAAGGGACGCGATCGCGGTGCGGCGACCGACGACGCGCTGCTCGAGCAGCGCAAAGGACGCGAGCGCAACGGCAAGCCCGTCGGTCGCTACTTCATGTGTGTCCAGGTGCGACCCGGGATGGCGCAGGTCGCGGTGCTCGAGGGACGCAACCTCATCGAGCACTACGTGAGCCGCCCGGCCGACGACGTCGCGCAGATCCACGGCAACATCTACATGGGCAAGGTGCAGAACGTGCTGCCGGGCATGGAGGCGGCGTTCGTCGACATCGCCACCCCGAAGAACGCCGTGCTGTATCGCAGCGACGTGCAGTACGACCCGGCCGACATCGAGGTCAAGGGCAAGAACCCGCGGATCGAGGACATCCTCAAGAACAAGCAGATGATCCTCTGCCAGGTCACGAAGAACCCGATCGCCCACAAGGGGGCACGCCTCACCCAGGAGGTGTCGCTGCCGGGTCGCTTCGTGGTGCTGATCCCGAACTCGAAGACCTACGGCATCTCGAAACGTCTCCCCGACGACGTGCGCAAGCGCCTGCGGAACATCCTCGATCGCGTCAAGCCCGAGGAGCACGGTCTGATCGTGCGGACCGCAGCCGAACACGCCACCGAGGCCGAGCTCGTGGCCGACATGACGGTGCTGTTGAAGCAGTGGGACGAAATCGAGAAGAAGGCGGCCAAGGCGCAGCGCCCGTCGTTGCTCTCTCGCGAGCCCGAACTCGCAGTCCGGGTCATCCGTGAGGAGTTCAGCGCCGACTACCGCGGCGTGATGATCGACGACCAGCGTCTGTTCGAAGAGGTCCGTGACTACGTCCAGGCGTTCAACCCCGAGCTCGCCGATCGCATCGAGTACTACGACGCCGACAAGGAGGGCTTGTCGCTGTTCGAGCGGTTCCACGTGCACGAACAGGTCCACAAGGCGCTCGATCGCAAGGTGTGGCTGCCCTCCGGCGGATCGTTGATCATCGAGCACACCGAGGCGCTCACGGTGATCGATGTCAACACCGGCAAGAACGTCGGCAAGTCGAACCTCGAAGAGACCGTGTTCCACAACAACATGGAAGCGGCCGAGGAAGTCGCAAAGCAGCTGCGCCTGCGTGACATCGGCGGCATCATCGTCATCGACTTCATCGACATGGAGATCCGCGAGAACCGCGCCAAGGTCGTCGCGGTGTTGCGCGACGCACTCGCTCGCGACAAGACCCGGTCGCAGGTGTTCGACATCGGTGAACTCGGCCTGGTCGAGATGACCCGCAAGCGCATCGGCGAGGGACTCCTCACCGAGTACAGCGAGATCTGCCCCGACTGCGAAGGACGCGGGGTGCAGGTCGACTTCTCCATGCTCGAATAGCCGGGCCAGATCGCCCGATCGCTGCGTTCCGCAGGTTGCTCGCTCGACGCCGAGACAGCGTCGTTCGCGGCGCCTTGCCCTCGGAAAGCCGATCTCGACTCCGGCTCGATCGGGAAATGAAGAATTCGCGACGGGCCGGGTGTCGACCGGCTCGTGCATCTACGCTGGTCGCATGCAGATCGAGATCACCGACGACGCGCAGCGGCTCCTGGCGAAGAAGGGCGGAACGATGTCGATCGACTTCATCCGCCCGACCGGTTGAGGCAAGGTCGCCGAGGTGTCGGTCGACACCAACGTCAAGGGCAAGAACCTCTCGCCGTATCGCAAGCTGCGCCACGACCAGTTCAAGATCTTGATCACCCCGCAGTTGATCGGGATGGCCGAATCGATGCGCATCGTCGCGACGGGCTCGATCGCGAAGAAGTTGAAGGTCGAGTTCCAAGCCGCACCGGGGTCCGACAACGGGAGCTGCGACGTCTGCTGATCAACGTCGCCCGTCTGCCCCGCTGGTGTGACGCAGGGCTGGGGCGAGCGCGTGTGACGGGGTGGTGACCCCGGATCACGGCGATAGTGTTGCTTCTCGCTATGTACGCAATCATCGCTTCGGGCGGCAAGCAGGAAAAGGTCGCCGAAGGTCAACAGGTTCGTCTCGAATTGCTCGAGGGCGACGAGGGCAGCGACGTTTCGCTGCGCCCCGTCATGCTCGTCGACGGAGACACGATCCTCTCGACCCCTGACGAACTCTCGAAGGCTTCGGTCACCGGCAAGATCGTCGGCCAGACCAAGGGCCCCAAGATCAACGGGTTCACCTACAAGAACTCCACGACGTACCGCCGTCGCTACGGCCACCGTCAGAAGTACCACATGGTCGAGATCACCTCGATCTCCGCGAGCTGAGAACAGGAGCACGTCATGTCAAAGACCAAAGGTGGCGGGTCAACCCGCAACGGGCGCGACTCCAATGCACAGCGCCTCGGCGTGAAGGCCTTCGACGGTGAGAAGATCACCGCCGGCTCGATCATCGTGCGTCAGCGTGGCACTCGGTTCCACCCGGGCCACAACGTGAAGATCGGCAAGGACGACACGCTGTTCTCGACGATCGACGGCTCGGTCAAGTTCGGTTCCCGCAAGGGCCGCAAGACCGTCGACGTCCTCGAACTCCAGGACTGAACGCACCGGCGCCGACGGCGCCTCCCAGAACTGACGAAGCCCCGGCCACTCGGCCGGGGCTTCGTTCGTTACACGTGACGTTCGGGCAGGGTGGTGGACGATCTGTCAGGCGAGGGCGGACTCGAGCTCGTCGACGGCGGTGTTGAGTTCGTCGGGGAGCTTGTCGCCGAAGCGAGCGAAGTGGTCCCGGATCTGGGGCACGGCCTGCTTCCATCCGTCGGAGTCGACGGCGAGCAGTGTGTCGAGATCGCCCGAGTCGATGTCGAGGCCATCGGTGTCGAGGGTGCCGGGCTTCGGCAGCTTGCCGATCGGGGTCTCGACGACGTCGCCCTTGCCGTCGCAGCGGTCGAACACGAACTTGAGCACGCGGCTGTTCTCACCGAAGCCGGGCCACAGGAAGCGGCCGTCCTCGTCACGACGGAACCAGTTGACGAAGAAGATCTTCGGCAGCTTCGACTCGTCGCTCTTGCCCTTCATCGACAGCCAGTGGGCGAAGTAGTCGGCGTAGTTGTAGCCGCAGAACGGGAGCATCGCCATCGGGTCGAAGCGCAGCTCGCCCTGAACGCCCTCGGCAGCGGCGGTCTTCTCCGAGGCCATGATCGACCCGAGGAACACGCCGTGCTCCCAGTCGTTCGCCTCGGTCACGAGCGGCACGGTCGTGCGACGGCGACCACCGAAGAGGATCGCCGAGATCGGCACGCCGGCAGGATCCTCCCATTCGGCGCCGATCGACGGGCACTGCGACGCCGGTGCCGTGAAGCGCGCGTTGGGATGGGCGGCGGGTGTGTCGATCTCCGGGTTCCACTGATTGCCGCGCCAGTCGGTGGCACGGGCCGGCGGATCGTCGGTCATCTCCTCCCACCAGACGTCACCGTCGGACGTGAGCGCGGTGTTCGTGTAGATGCAGTTGCCCCACAGCGTCTCCATCGCGTTGTGGTTCGTCTTGTGGCTCGTACCGGGGGCGACACCGAAGAACCCGGCCTCGGGGTTGATCGCGTACAGCCGGCCGTCGTCGCCGAACTTCATCCAGCAGATGTCGTCGCCGATGGTCTCGGCTTTCCAGCCGGGAATGGTGGGGACGAGCATCGCCAGGTTCGTCTTGCCGCAAGCCGACGGGAAGGCGCCGGCGATGAACTTCGACTCGCCCTCCGGGTTGGTCAACTTGAGGATCAGCATGTGCTCGGCCAGCCAGCCGTCGTCGCGCGCCATCACCGACGCGATGCGCAGCGCGAAGCACTTCTTGCCGAGCAGCGCATTGCCGCCGTACCCGGATCCGTAGGACATGATCTCGCGGGTCTCGGGGAAGTGCACGATGTACTTGTTCTCGGCGTCGCAGGGCCACGGCACGTCGTCCTGGCCCGGCTCGAGCGGTGCGCCGACCGAGTGGATGCACGGCACCCACTCGCCGTCACCGAGTGCGTCGAGGGCGCCCTGGCCCATCCGAGTCATGATCCGCATGTTGGTGGCGACGTACGCCGAGTCGCTGAGCTCCACGCCGATGTGGGCGATGGGGGAGCCGAGCGGACCCATGGAGAAGGGGATCACGTACATCGTGCGTCCCTTCATGCACCCGCTGTAGAGACGATTCATCTCGGCGCGCATCTCGTCGGGATCGCGCCAGTTGTTGTTCGGTCCGGCGGCCTCCTCGGTGGCCGAGCAGATGAACGTACGGTCTTCGACCCGGGCGACATCGCCCGGATCGGAGTGGGCCCAGTAGCTGTTGGGTCGCTTCGCCTCGTCGAGCTTCGTGAACGTGCCCGAATCGACCAGGCTCTGCGCCAGCATGTCGTATTCCTCGGCGCTGCCGTCGCACCAGTAGATGTCGTCGGGCTGCATGATGGCCGCCCAATCGGCCACCCAATCGATGAGGCGCTGGTTGGTGGTGGTTCCGCTCATGGTGCTGACTCCCGAATCTCGTGTCGTAGGGGTTTCCCCGACGATGACCCCACCGTAAACGAGGGGGATCGAGACGTGAAAGACGCATGCCGATGTAACCGCTTACATCGCGAACAGCAATGCGACCATCAGGAAAACAGATCGCAGGGCTGGTGAGCTTCGGTGTGAGCGATCGCAGATCGCCGCGTCGGCGGGAAGCAGTCGGCGGTGGGGCGCCTCAGGCGCCGGGGGTGCCCATGTCGATCTCGGAGCCGAGGTGCAGCCCGGTGGCGCGGCCGGTCTCGTCGAGATCGAACACGACGCGCTGGCCCTGGCGCAACATGCGGAAGATCGAGCCCTCGAGCGCGTTTGCGGCGAGTTCGTAGTCGGCCAGATCGGTGTCGCACATCACGACGCCGTCGCCGGTGCTGGGATCGTAGGCCTTGATGACGCCCTGCATGACGAGGTGGCGGCGGTCAGCCGGCCTTGACGACCTTGCCGGACTTGATGCAGCCGGTGCAGACGTTGACCCGCTTGGTCCCGCCGTTCACGGAGGTCCGGATTCGCTGGATGTTCGGGTTCCAACGGCGCTTCGTGCGCCGATGGGAGTGAGACACCGACATGCCCCACGAGGGGCCCTTGCCACACACTTCACACTTCGATGCCATCATCTTCTCCTGGAGAACGTCGCGATTCGGCGTTCGGTCACCCCGAGTGGGCAGAACCGAACGGCCAGATGATGCTAGCGCCGCTTTCGTACCGTCCAACCGGGGTCGGGCCTACACTCCGGTGTCGTGCCCACACTGGAACGGTTCAGCACCGAATCACTGCGCGAGCTCGTCGTGACCTTCCGCGACACGGTCCGGGCGCATGCGGGCGGTCTCAACCGGCTGAACGTGTACCCGGTGCCCGACGGCGACACGGGGACGAACATGGCCCGCACACTCGACGCGGTCGTCGCCGAAATGGAAACCGCGGACGCCGACGATCTCGACGCAACGTGCGATGCGATCAGTCACGGATCGCTGATGGGAGCGCGTGGCAACAGCGGCGTCATCCTCAGCCAGATCATGCGGGGCTTCGCATCGACGATGAAGGCGACCGCCGCGGACGCCGACGATCGAGGCGTTCGTTTCGCCGACGCACTCCAGGCCGCGTCCGTCGGTGCGTACCAAGCGGTCCTCAAGCCGATCGAGGGCACCATCCTCACGGTCGTGCGCGAGAGTGCCGACGCGGCGCGGGACGCATCCGATGCGGGCGGCTCGTTGATCGAGGTGGTGCGCGCCGCTCGAGCGGCCGGGAAGCTCGCGCTCGACAACACGCCCGAGCTGCTGCCGGTCCTCAAGGACGCCGGCGTCGTCGATGCCGGCGGTGCCGGGTTCCTCTTGCTGCTCGACTCGGCGCTCTACGTCGTCGACGGCGAGCCACTTCCCGAAGCCGAGGAGGACGACGGAACCGGCGGCGCGGTCGCCGCGGCGTTCGACGCACAGCACGAACGCAGCCATGAGCGCAAGGTCGGGGGAGCCGGCGAGGTCGACGTGGCCGACCAGCGCTACGAGGTGATGTACTTCCTCGACCTCGACGATGCGCGGATCGAGGACTTCAAACAGGGGTGGGGAGCGATCGGTGACTCGATCGTGGTCGTCGGCGGCGACGGGATCTGGAACTGCCACGTCCACACGAACGACATCGGTGCCGCGATCGAGGTCGCGCTCGACCTCGACGGTCGACCGAAGCAGATCCGCATCACCGACCTCTTCGAAGAGGTCGACGAGGAGCACGCGAAACGTGAGGCCGAGATGCACGGCGCCGGCTCGTCGTCGACGGCACCGCGGCCCGCAGCAGCGGGCGCCGGCCTTCCGCCGGTCACGACGGCGGTCGTCGGCGTGTGTACCGGCGACGGCGTCGTCGAGTTGTTCGCCCAGCTCGGGGTGCAGGGGGTGGTCACCGGCGGCCAGACGATGAACCCGTCGACCGCCGAACTCCTCGACACCGTCGAACACGTCAATGCGCAACAGGTCGTGATCCTGCCGAACAACAAGAACATCATCCCCGTGGCCGAACAGGTCAACGCGCTCACGTCCAAGGACGTGGTCGTCGTGCCGACGCGTTCGATGGCCGAGGGTCTCGCGGCGCTCATCGTCTACGACCCCGAGGCGTCGAGCGCGGCCAACGGCGAAGGAATGACCGAGGCGGCCGCCTCGGTGACGACCGGTGAAGTCACCCAGGCCGTACGCGACACCACCGTCGAGATCGGCGAGATTCGCAAGGACGACTGGATCGGCATCGTCAAGGGAGACGGCATCGTGTCGTGCGCGGCCGATCTGCTCGATGCGGTGATCCAGCTGCTCGACGAGATGATCGACGACGACGCCGAGTTGATCACGGTGATCACCGGCGAGGACGCCGACACGGCCACCACCGATGCGATCACGGGGTGGCTCGGTGACCACCACGCGGCCGTCGAGGTCGAGGTGCACGCCGGTGGGCAGCCCCTGTACCCCTACGTGTTCGGTGTCGAGTGACGACGCACAGGGACGCCGATGGCTGAGCCGATCACGCTGCGGGACCTGGCGAACATCCCCGTCGAACGGCTGAAGGGCGTCGGTCCGAAGAAGCAGGCGTCGCTCGAGAAGGTCGGGATCACCGACCTGTTCGACCTCGTGACGACCTACCCGCGGCGCTGGGTCGATCGGACGAACGAGGCCCGCATCGCCGATCTCGTGCCGGGGGAGGAGGCGCTCGTGCTCGTGACCGTCCGCTCGGTCAACAAGCGCACGACTCGCAACCGGCGCACGATGGTCAACGTCAACGTCGGTGACGGCTCGGGGCGAATGGACGTGGTGTTCTTCAACCAGCCGTGGCGGGAGCGGCAGCTGAAGGAGGGCCTGCAGATCGCGCTCTTCGGCAAGGCCGACACGTACCGGGGTGGCCTGCAGATGTCGAACCCGGTCGTCGACCTCATCGGCGATCGGACCGGACGCATCGTGCCGATCTATCCGCAGAGCGAGAAGGCGCAGATCAACACCTGGGAGATGGCCGGTTGGATCGAGGAGACCCTCCGGCGCTGCGCAGACCGCGGGATCGCCGACCCGATCCCTGCTCCCGTGCTGGCTGAGCACCGGATGATCGCTCGTCGCGACGCCCTCGCCGGAATCCACCTGCCCGACGACATGCGCCAGAAGGAGCAGGCCCGGCGTCGCCTGGCATTCGACGAACTGCTCCGTGTCCAACTCGTGCTCGTCTTGCGTAAGCGAGCGCTCGAGCGCGATCAGCGCGGCTTCGAGCACACGACGGACGGCGAACTCGTGCGGCGGTTCTACGAGTCGTTGCCGTACCCGCTGACCGGTGCGCAGGAGCGGGCGATCGGCGAGATCTTCGCCGACCTCGAAACGGCGCACCCGATGCACCGTCTCCTCCAGGGCGACGTCGGCGCCGGCAAGACCGTCGTGTCGGTCGCAGCGATGCTCGCCGCGGTACAGAGTGGGCACCAGGCTGCGCTGATGGCGCCGACCGAGGTACTCGCCGAGCAGCACGCCGACGAGCGTGCGGGCGATGCTCGACGGCGTCAGCGTGCCCGATCCCGACAACCTGTTCGGCGATCGACCGCTCCGGGTCGAGTTGCTGACGAACCGGGTGACCGGCGCGCACCGCAAGGACGTGATCGCCGGGCTCGCCGACGGCTCGGTCGACATCGCCATCGGGACGCATGCGTTGATCCAGGAGGCGGTCGACTTCTCCTCGCTCGGTGTCGTCGTCGTCGACGAGCAGCACCGCTTCGGTGTCGAGCAGCGGTCAGCGCTGCGTGACAAGACCGCCGACGGTCGGATGCCCGACACGCTCGTGATGACCGCCACGCCGATCCCGCGAACCGCGGCGATGACCGTCTACGGCGACCTCGACGTGAGCGTGCTCGACGAACTGCCTCCCGGACGCACGCCGATCGTGACGATGTGGGCGAACGGTCCGTTGATGGAGACCGGGGTGTGGCGCGACATCCGTGACGAGGTCGACGCCGGTCGCCAGGCGTACGTCGTGTGTCCGCTCGTGGGCGAGAGCGAGAAGCTCGAGGTCGCCTCGGCCGAGGAGACCTTCGAGCGGCTGCAGCACGACGAACTCGCCGGCCTCCGCCTCGGACTGCTGCACGGCAAGATGCACTCCGACGAGAAGGAGGCGACGATGGATCGCTTCCGGGCCGGTGACATCGACGTCCTGGTCGCGACGACCGTGATCGAGGTCGGCGTCGACGTGCCGAACGCGACGGTGATGGCGATCCTCGACGCGGACCGGTTCGGCATCGCCCAGTTGCACCAGCTGCGCGGGCGGGTCGGTCGCGGCGAGCACGCGTCGACGTGCTGGCTGATCACGCAGCAGCAGGAGGACGGCGAGGCCGGCAACCCGCGGATCGAGGCGCTCGTCGCGACCACCGACGGCTTCGCGCTGGCCGAGGTCGACCTCGACCTGCGCGGCGAGGGCACGCTGATGTCGACGAGTCAGAAGGGCCGCAGCGACCTCAAGCTCGCCTCGCTGCGGCGTGACCGCAACCTCGTCGAGATCGCTCGCGAGGCCGCCTTCGCGATCGTCGACGCCGACCCCGACCTCGCGACGCACCCGCTGATCGCCGACGAACTCGACCTGATCTTCAGCGACCGCGACGAGGAGTTCCTCGCCAAGAGCTGACGTCCGGTCGCGCGTCGCAGATGAGCCGTCGCACCACGACAGGCAAGGTCGGTCGCCGCAGCTGTTGACGTCACCTTGCCACGGTTGTTGTCGATGTCGAATGTCAGGTCGGCTGCGAGTCCGATGGTGCGTGCCCTCGGGGTGACCGGGCACTGGGGCCGTGTCAGGCCGGATACTCCTCGACGAGGACGGAGCGGGGCCAGCCGTTGGGATTGTCGAAGCAGGAACCGTCCTTCGAGGTCCGGGCCCACAACTCGACGGTGTGCGTGCCGGCTGCAAGACCAGCGAAGACGTCGACTGCGACGGCCGGAACGGAGATGTTGGGGGTTGCAATCACGGCCTCGGTACCGGTGAGCCCGTTTCCGTCGGTAGGACGCGAGGTGGTGCCGTCAACACGGATCTGGAAGTTGCACGTACGGATCCCGGTGTCGTTCATCCTGATGTGCGACGTCCACGTGGTCTTGACCGTGCCGCCCGTCGACTGGAACGAGCCGAGGTCGCGGATCTTCTGTGGTACCGGCGTTGCCGCGAGCACGGTCAGCGTCCCGTTCCCGCCGTACGTGATCTCGGTGAACTTCGGAGTGGCGACCGCTTCGACCTCGGTCTCGGTGTAGTAGCGGTCGTCGTGGTTGTGGTTGTCGTAGTAGCCGTTGATGTCGACGAAGACGTCGACGTTGCCGCGGTTGTTGTAGATCTGGAACGTCTGGGTGGCGGTGACTTCGGTGGTGACGGCGTTGAAGACGCGTGTTCCGGGTTCGGGGTTGAGCGCAGATGCGGTCGGGAGTGGCCCCTCGGGCCAGATCGTGATGAAGGAGTTGCTGGTTGCGTTGAGTGCGGTGACGTTGAGTGAGAGGGCGGTGGCTGAGGCGGGGATCTGGCCCGTGCAGTCGGTGCCGGCTTGTTGTGCGTCGATGGTGATGGTTTCGGCGGGGCCGAGTGGTGAGGATATTGGTCCGACGTTGTCGGGTGCAGGTCGGGTGTCGGCGATGCGGCAGGTGTCGATCGCGACGAGGACGGGTCGGTCGCCGCTGGTGACGTCGGCTGACGCGAAGTGCTGGGTCGTGCGCGCCGACGATGGTGCCAGCGACGAGGGTCGTAGTTGCAATGAGTACGTTTCGTAGGCGCATGTGAAAATCCTCCAACGGCTGACAAATGCAGTGCAGAGGCTTTCGTCCCGTCGAGATGGTGGTGTGAGCCCGTGAACGATCCGGCGCACGACATACGGGCGGCTCACGGGCAACGTGAACGGTGCGTTGACGAGCGCAGGAGCCGGGTCGTGATTCCGTCTCGGTGTAGTAGCGGTCATGGTGGGTACGGTCGCCCGGATGGCGTCGACAGACGAATTCCGATGGCTCGAGGACGTGGAGGGCGACGATGCGCTCGCCTGGGTGCGTGAGCGGAACGCGCGAGCCGAGGTCCAGCTGTTTGCCGCCAACGAGTTCGAGTGGCTTCGTACCGCCACGCTCGACATCCTCGAAGCCGACGATCGGATCGCCTACCCGTCGCGTCACGGCGACGTCGTCCACAACTTCTGGACCGACTCGGAGCACCGGCGCGGGCTGCTGCGCCGCACGACGTGGGACGAGTACCGGGCCGGTGACCCCGCGTGGGAGACCATCCTCGACATCGATGCGCTGTGTGAGGAGGAAGGGGAGTCGTGGGTGTTCCACGGCTCGTCGACACGGCGGCCGGATCGTCGCCGCGCCCTGATCGAGTTGTCGCCGGGCGGCTCGGACGCGTCGGTCACCCGCGAGTTCGACCTCGTCGAGAAGCGCTTCGTCCCCGAGTCCGAAGGCGGCTTCGTCCGCCCGCTGGCCAAAGGTGGCCTGACGTGGATCGACGACGACACCGTGTACGTCACCAGCGACTTCGGCCCGGGTTCGCTCACCCGCTCGGGATACCCGCGCACCGTGCGCCGATGGCGCCGCGGGACACCGATCGAGGACGCCGAGATCGTCTTCGAGGGTGACGAGTCCGACGTCGCCGTGGGCGTGTCCGTCTCGACGATGGTGGGTTTCGAGCACCACGTGTTCGAACGAGCGCCGGACTTCTTCACGACCCGGACGTCGCTCCTGCGTGGCGACGAACTCGTTGCGGTCGACGTCCCCGACGATGCCTCCGTCCGCTTCCACGAGCGCTGGGTCTTCGTGACGCCCCGCTCCGACCTGGACCACGCCGGCACCACTCATCCCGTCCGGCTCGCTGCTCGTGGCAGACATCGACGGCTTCCTCGCCGGGACGTCGTCGCTGACGGAGCTGTTCACGCCGACCGCCACCGCGTCGCTGGCCGGCTTCACGTGTACCCGCAACCGAGTGGTGATCGATGTGCTCGACGACGTGCGCAACGTGTTGTCGGTGGCGACCCCGCCGGACACCGTCGACGGGACGTGGACCGTTGCACCGCTCGCCGACGTCCCCGACGTGTGGACGCTGTCCGCGAGCGCCGTCGACGGTGATGCGTCCGATGACATCTGGCTCGTCGGAACCGACTTCGTGACCCCCGAAACGCTGTACGTGTCGTCGCTGGGCGACGGTCGCCCTCCGGAACTGCTGCGTCAGGCGCCGCATCGCTTCGACGCCGACCGACGTCGCGATCGAGCAACACTTCGCGCGGAGCGCCGACGGGACTCGGGTGCCGTACTTCGTCGTCGGCAAGCGGGATGCGCTCGCCACGACCGACGGTTCACGGTCGACGCTGCTGACCGGCTACGGCGGCTTCGAGGTGCCACGGCTGGCCGCCTACTCGGCGGTCGTCGGACGATCGTGGCTGGTCGACGGTGGCGTGTACGTGCTGGCGAACATCCGTGGCGGCGGCGAGTACGGCCCCGCCTGGCACCGTGCCGGGCTGCGCGAGAAGCGGCCCCGGGTGTACGAGGACTTCGAAGCCGTCGCCCGGGCGATCATCGACCGTGGCATCACCTCGCCGGCGACACTCGGCATCTCGGGTGGCAGCAACGGCGGCCTGCTCGTCGGGAACATGTACGTCCGCACGCCCGAGCTGTTCGGTGCGGTCGTGTGCCAGGTGCCGCTGCTCGACATGGAGCGGTACCACCTGCTGCTCGCCGGCGCCTCGTGGATGGCCGAGTACGGCGACCCCGACGACCCCGCCGACTGGGCCTACCTGCGAGGGCTACTCGCCGTATCACCTCGTCGACCCCGACGCCGAGTACCCGCCGATCCTGCTGACGACGTCGACCCGTGACGACCGGGTGCACCCCGGTCACGCCCGCAAGATGGCGGCACTCCTCGAACGCCACCGCAAGGACGTCACCTACTGGGAGAACATCGAAGGCGGCCACGGTGGCGCCGCCGACGCCGGCCAGCAGGCGACGATGCAGGCACTGATCTTCACGTTCCTGCGTCGGCGCCTGATGGTCGGCTGACCCCGACCTCAGGTCGTCGTGATCGAGAACCCGCGGATCTTGAGGTTCGTCCGCTCGCTGCCCCAACTCCCGGACTCGGCGAACAAGAAGTAGCTGCACGTCGAGTTGTCGACGACCGCGTTGGTCGGGGTGATCGACAGCTCGGTTTCCCCGGCCAACGCCGCGGCGACCGAAGTCGTGTTCCCGTTGGCCACGATGTCGACGCCGCCATCGAGCTTCTCGCAGCGCAGCTGCAGCGTGAGCGACGAGATCGATGCGTCGGTGAAGTAGCCCGTCACCTCGGTGATCGTCGCGCCGTCGGGCAACTGCACCGGAGCGGCGAGACCCGGGATGACGGATCCGCCGTGCACGTTGTTCGTGATCCAGGCGCCACCTGTGCTCGTACCGCTGGCCAGATCCTTCTGCCAGCCGAACCCGCTCTCCCACGCGTCGAACGCCGCCGCGCCGACGCTGAAGGTGCCGGCGGTACTGCCGGAGGCAGCGATCTTGTCGTCGATCTCGGTCTCGGTGAGATACAGGTCGTCGTGGTTGTGGTTGACGTAGTAGCCGTTGACGTCGATCAGGATGTCGGTGTTCCCCCGGTTGTTGTAGACGTTGAACTTGCCGCCGTCGATCGGGGTGGCCACGCCGTTCGGCGTGGGCGGTTCGCCCGGCGCCGGGTTGAGCGACGAGGCCAGTGGCAGTGGACCGCTCGGCCAGATCGTGAAGAACGACTTGGACGTCGCATTGAGTGCGGTGACGTTCATCGACAGGCCGATGGCATCGGTGGGGATCTTCCCGGCGCACTCGGTCGACGCGGCCTGGACGTCGAAGGTGACCGTCTCGCCCGGGCCGAGCTTGCCGAGGCGGGGGCCGACATTGTCGGGCGCGGGTCGCGTGTCGGCCAGGCGGCAGGCGGTGATCTGGATGAGCACCGGCCGATCTCCGGACGAGACGTCGGCCGAGACCGATTGCTGGACGGCGACGCCGACCACCGTTCCGGCGGTCAACATGGCGAGGGCGGTGATGACATGACGAGGTGTGCGCATGGTCACAGTGTCGCGCCGGCGTGTGAACCAGCTGTCAATCCAGCTGCGAAGGCTAGGTTCGCCGCATGCGTCGCCAGGACAAGGCCGATCGGATCGGAGAGATCCTCGACGAGTTGTACCCCGACCCGCCCGTGCCGCTCGACCACACGGATCCCTACACCTTGCTGGTGGCCGTTGCGCTCTCGGCGCAGACGACCGACAAGAAGGTCAACGAGGTCACGCCCGGCCTGTTCGCGGTCGCCGACACGCCCGAGAAGATGGCGGCGCTCGACCCGGATCAGATCCTCGAACACATCCGCACCGTGGGTTTGGCGCCCACGAAGGCGAAGAACCTGTGGCTGATGGCGAATCAGATCGTCGACGCCGGCGGTGAGGTGATCGGCGACTGGGACTTCCTCGAGTCGCTCGCCGGAGTCGGCCACAAGACCGCATCGGTGGTGATGGGCGGGTGCTTCGGCGTCCCGGCGTTCGCCGTCGACACCCACATCCACCGTCTGGCCGACCGATGGGGGCTGTCCAACGGGACGACGGTCGAGCGCACCGAGCGCGACCTCAAGGCCGTCTTCCCGAAGGAGACCTGGAGCGACCGTCACCTCCAGATCATCTACTTCGGACGCGAGTACTGCCCGGCGCGCCGTCACGACCTCTCGACGTGTCCCATCTGCAGCTGGGCGGCGACGAAGAAGCGAATCGCACTCGAGTCGGGACGCTGAGGGGTGCAACCGCTCGAGGTCGCCGTCGTCGGATTGCTCGTCATCGCGTTCGCCGCGGTGTCGATGCGGATCGAACACTGGCCGCTCACCATGCCGATGGTGTTCGTCACGGCCGGTGTGGTGATGGAGCGGACCGGAATGGTCGACCTCACACCCGACACCGAGGCGATCACGCTGATCGCCGAGGTCACGCTGTCGGTCATCCTGTTCAGCGACGCGGTACGCATCGACATGAAGCGGCTTCGTCGCCAGCTCGCGATTCCGTTGCGGCTGCTGGCCATCGGGATGCCGTTGACGATCCTCCTGGGGACGTTCGTCAACTGGCTGCTGTTCCCCGAGCGCCGGGTGGGTGGCCGTGGCACTGCTGGCCGCGATCCTGGCACCGACCGATGCGGCGCTCGGTTCGGCGGTCGTCGAGGACGAGGGCGTCCCGGTCCGCGAGCGTCTCGCGCTGAACGTCGAGTCGGGGGTGAACGACGGACTCGCGGTCCCGGTGGTCTCGATCCTGACCGCGTTGTTGATCGAAGAGAACCGCTCGGCGGCCGAGTGGACCGGGTTCGTCGTGCAGCAGATCGGGTTCGGTGTCCTGACCGGTGTGATCATCGGCTGCGGGACGATTGCACTGTTGCGGTGGTCGCACGCACGCGGCTGGGCCGATGCCCGGTACGAACAGCTCGCGACGTTCGTCGTGCCGCTGGTCGCGCTGTTCGGTGCCGAGGCGGTGTCGGGCAATTCGTTCATCGCTGCGTTCGCAGCAGGGCTCACGTTCGGGTCGTTCCGGTCACCACACGACGAGCCCTCACCGATCCTTCCGGTGCGCCTCGGGGCATTCACCGAGGACGCCGCTCAGCTGTTCGGAATCGCCGCGTTCTTCGTGTTCGGCAACGTGCTGTTGGCCGAGGCGCTGTCGGGCATCACGTTGGCCATCGTCGTGTGTGCGTTGCTGACGCTGACGGTGGGGCGGATGCTCCCGGTCTGGATCGCGCTGATCGGGACCGACCTGCGGCCGCGCTCTCGGCTCTTCCTCGGTTGGTTCGGCCCGCGCGGGCTGGCCTCGATCATCTTCGGACTGTTGTTGCTCGAAGACACCGAGACCTTCAGCGATCTCGGAGAGCAGATCTTCGGCGTGATCGCACTCACGGTCGCGGCGTCGATCCTGCTCCACGGTGCCACGGCCGCACCGGGAGCAGCGGCCTACGGTCGGTGGGCGGAACGAATGATGGAGACGGGTGACGAGACGGATCGTGCGGCGATGATGATGGAGGCGGACCTCACCGACGAGCAGCGCAAGCTCATTCCGAAGAGCCGGTGGTCACGCACGTAGCGATTCGTCACCAATCGGGACGGCCGTCGTTCTCGATGTCGCTGTCCTCGAGCACCAGGTCCCAGCGATCGAGGCAGTCCTCGCAGCGGTAGGCGACGGCGTCGCCCACTTCCCAGGTGCCGTCCTCGCGGGGCATGGTCAGCAGGAAGCACCGCCCGCCGCAATCGATGCACGTGATCTGCGGCGGGGGAGCGAACATCGGCCCATTCTGCCCACGGATCGCCGTACAGTGCGCCGATGCGCGTCGTTGCGGGAGAATTCGGGGGTCGCAGGTTGGTCTCGCCGGAGGGGACGTCGACCCGGCCCACCACCGACCGGGTCCGCGAAGCGATCTTCAACGCGCTCGGCTCGGCCGGTCTGGTCGACGGTGCACTCGTCGCCGACCTGTTCGCCGGCACGGGTGCGGTCGGCATCGAGGCGCTGTCGCGCGGCGCCGCGCACTGCACGTTCGTCGAGCGGGATCGATCGGCGCTGCGCGCGCTCGAGGAGAACATCGACACACTCGATCTCGAAGAGCGCACCCGCGTCCTGCGATCCGACGCCGGCCAAGCCGCAGCCACGCTCGACGTCGACATCGCGTTCATCGACCCGCCCTACGACTTCGACGGCTGGGCCGAGTTGCTCGCCGTGATCCGCGCCCCGTTCGTCGTGGCGGAATCGGGTCGTGCGATCGACCCGATCGACGGATGGGACGTCACCCGGTCGAAGCGCTACGGGCGCGCGTGGGTCAGCTTCCTGGAGCGCTCGGGGCAGTAGCGTTCGACGCGCATGAGTGCTGACCCGACTCCGCCCGGCCGACCCCGGCGAGTGCTGTATCCCGGCAGCTTCGACCCGCTGCACCTCGGGCACCTCGACGTGATCGAGCAGGCGAACGAACTGTTCGGCGACGTCGTCGTGGCGGTGATGTACAACTTCGCCAAGCCGTCGGGCATGTTCGACGTCGACGAGCGCGTCGCGCTCATCGAGCAGAGTGTCGAGGCGATGACGGGTGTGACGGTCGAGAAACACACCGGCCTGGCGGTCCAGGCCGCCGAGGCCGCCGGCGCTGATTTCGTCGTCAAGGGGCTGCGCACGCCGGCCGACTTCGAGATCGAGCAACAGATGGCCCACATGAACCATTCGGTCGCCGGTGTGCGCACGGTCTTCGTGCCCGCTCGACCCGACCTGGGATTCGTGAGTAGCCGCTTCGTGCGCGAGATCGCCAACTACGGTGGTGATGTGTCCCACTTGGTGCCACCGGCCGTCGCCGACGCGCTGGTCCGCCGGGTGGCGGAACGAGAACAGAACTGAGCCTGATGACCTACGACCAGTACGACGACGATCGCCATGACCGGCGCCAGGAGCCCGAGCAGCGATACGACTACGACGATGTCGTCGACGATGACGACTACTCGTCGCTCGGTACGCCGGGCAACTACGTCGGCGACGCCGAAACCCTCCTCCGCAGAGCGATCGACATCGTGGCAACGGCCCCGACGATGCCGCTGTCGTCGTCGCCGCGAATCGATCGTGACGAGATCATCGAGCTGCTGGAGGAGTCACTCAATCGGCTCCCCGACGAACTGCGCCAGGCGCGCTGGATGCTCAAGGAGCGCCAGGAATTCGTCGCCAAGACCCGACGCGAGGCCGACGAGTTGCTCGAGGCCGCCCGCGTCCGCGCCGAGCGGATGGTGCAGCGCACCGAAGTCGTGCGCGCCGCCGAGCAGCGCGCCCGCCAGGTCATGGAGACGGCCGAAGCCGACTCGCGCCGTTTGAAGCACGAGACCGAGGACTTCCTGGACCAGCGGCTCGGATCCTTCGAGATCCTGCTCGACAAGCTGGGCAAGACCGTGCATGCAGGCCGCCAGCGTCTGTCGATCGGCGGCGGAGAGGTCGAGACGCCCGTCGAAGCGCCAGACGATCACGGGTTCTTCGACCAAGAGGCCTGACGCCCATGACCGACTCGCCGCCGCCGACTCCCGGTCCGCCGCCGAACTCCGGTCCACCTCCACCCGGCCCGCCCCCGCCTGGTGGGGTGCCGTCGGGTCAGCCGCTGCCGCCCGGTCAGCCGTACCCCGGCCAGCCACCGGGTCAGCCGTATCCGGGTCAGCCCGTTGGAAATCAGCCGTACGCCGGACCGCCGCCCGGGTTCGGCCCCGGCCTCCGGCCCCGGTGCGATGCCGCCGAGCCCGCCGAAGAAGCGCAAGGTGTGGCCGTGGGTCGTGGCCGCGTTGGTACTGCTCACGCTCCTCGCTGGCGTCGGTGTGGCGGTCGTCTACCGCGCCGCCACCGGCCCGGTCGACAAGGCCAACGAGTTCCTCGGCCACGTCGAAGACGGCGATTTCGTGGAGGCGTTCGAGCTCACGGATACGAGCTGCTTCCCCGGCGATGAGCTCGACCAGCTCGAGGCGTTCTTCGTCGAGTTCGAACTGGAGGGCTACGACCTCACCGGCACCGAGCGCTTCACGGGCGGGGGCGCTGCGACCGGCACGGTCATCCTCGCCGGAGCCGGTGAACGCGACGTCCGGATCGATCTCACGAACGACGACGGCTGGCGCGTCTGTGGCATCGACATCTCCGGCGGCTGACCTCATCTCAGGCAGCTGCCTCACGACCTGCAACACTGCGGGAATGAACTCACGCACGATTCTGATCACCGGTGCCGGCTCCGGATTCGGCAAGGGGGCGGCGATCGAACTCGCCGCCCGCGGGCACTCGGTCATCGCGACGACGGAAACCGCAGCGCAAGCCGATGCACTCGCAGCCGATCACCCCGAGTTGACGACGATGAAGCTCGACGTGACGTCGAGCGATGACGTCGCCGGCGTCGCGGACCTGGGCGTCGACGTGTTGATCAACAACGCCGGCCTCGGCGTGATGGCGCCGATGTCGACCGTGCCGATGGAGAAGGTCCGGGCGAGCTTCGAGGTGAACGTGTTCGGCATGGTCGCCATGACCCAGGCCGTCGTGCCGGGCATGATCGAGCGCGGCTGGGGGCGGATCATCAACGTCTCGTCGGTCGCCGGGAAGCTGGCCTCGCCGCTGACGTCGCCGTACTGCATGACGAAGCACGCCGTCGAGGCCTACACCGTGAGCCTGCGCGGTGAGCTTGCGCCGCACGGCATCGACGTGTGCAAGGTGAACCCGGGGCCGTACAACACCGGTTTCAACGACCGCATGGTCGACGGCATCACCGAGCACATCCCGGCCGGCGACGAGGCCACGCACGCGACGAATCAAATGATCCGCGAGCTCGTCCTCGCCGACCAGCTCGATCCGAACGACGTCGTCCAGGCGCTCGCTGATCTCGCCGAGGCCGACGAGACGCCCCTCGAGACGTTGCTCCCGGAGGGCATCGGCGAACTGCTCCAGGCCGCGGTCGACGCGCAAGCCTGACCGAGAGGCGCCCTGCGGAGCCACCTCTAGTGTGGACCCATGGAAGCTGCGTCGAAGCGGGAGCTACGAGTCAACGCCGTCGAGTTGCTGCGCCAACCGGGGACCGTCCGTCCGGTCGAGTTGGCGGTCCCGGGTGATGTCCTCGACGTCGTGCACGACGCCTTGGCGGGCGACATCGTCGTCGACCTCGACCTCGAGGCGCTGACCGACGGCATCGTCGTCCGCGGCACGATCTGCGCACCGTGGGCCCGACCGTGTCGCCGGTGCCTGACCGAGTTGAGTGGGACGGCGTGCGCTGACGTCGATGAGCTGTACCAGGTGGAGATCCTCGACGAGGATGCCTATCCCATCGTCGACGGCCAGCTCGATCTCGCTCCGATGGCGCGCCAGGCCGCGCTGCTCGAGCTCGACGACGAACGACTCTGCCGCGACGAGTGCGCGGGGCTGTGCCCGCAGTGTGGCATCGACCGCAACGTCGAGAGCTGCGGCTGCGACACCGAAGTGACCGACCATCGGTGGGCCGCGCTCGACGGGCTGGTTCTCGACGACTGATGCAACCGACGTTGGACCTGGGTCCGACCCCGATAACGTGATGCGGCCCTGACGACCGGCCCTGACCGCGACCCGAGCGAATCGGTCGACACGGAGAGAACGAGAGCGAACGATGGCTGTCCCGAAGAAGAAAACCTCCAAGATGAAGACCCGCAGCCGCCGCGCCAGTGCGTGGCAGCTGAAGGCACCGGCGCGGAGCGTCTGCCCCAAGTGCAGTGCGGCCAAGACCCCGCACACGGTCTGCGGCTCCTGCGGCTGGTATCGAGACCGGTACGCGATCGACGTCAGCTGACCTCTCGGTCTTGACCCTGACAACCATGCTCCCCGTCGCTCTCGATGCCATGGGCGGCGATCACGGCCCGCGCCCGAATCTCGAGGGTGCCCACGCTGCGGCCGCCGACGGCATTCCCGTCGTCGTCGTCGGTCCACCCGATCTGGCCGGACGCGAGTCCGCCGACGGCACCGTGCTCGAGCTGATCGAGGCGTCCGAAGTGATCGGCATGCACGACGATCCCGCTGCCGCCGTGCGTCGCAAGAAGGACTCGACGCTCGTACGCGCCGCCGAAGCGGTGCGCGACGGACGCGCCGGCGCCATGATCTCGGCCGGCAACACCGGCGCGACGATGGCATCGGCACTGCTGCGGATGGGTCGCATCAAGGGCGTCAAACGGCCTGCGATCGCGACGCCGATCCCCGTTCCCGGCTCCACGCCGACGGTGATGCTCGACGCCGGCGCAAACGCCGAGGTGCAGGCCGACTGGCTGGTCCAGTTCGCCCAGATGGGGTCGATCTACGCCCGGCACCGCTTCGACATCGACAACCCGCGAGTCGGGCTGCTGTCGATCGGCGAGGAAGCGTCCAAGGGCGACACGCTCCGCAAGGAGACCCACGAACTGCTGGCGGTCACGCCCGGGATCAACTTCATCGGCAACGTCGAGGGTCGCGACATCATGAGCGACGAACTCGACGTGTGCGTGACCGACGGGTTCACCGGCAACGTCGTGCTCAAGACGCTCGAAGGCGGAATGAAGGCCGTCATCGGCGCGCTGCTCGACGCCTTTTCCCCCGAGGAGTTCAAGCCGCACGCCGATGCGCTCATGCCGGCGCTGCTGCCGCTGTACGCGACGCTCAGCCCCGACACGTACGGCGGGGCGATCCTGCTCGGAGTCGACGGGGTGTGCATCATCTCGCACGGGTCGTCGAATGCCGTCGCCATCCGCAACGGCATCGGTGTCGCTCGCGACATGATCGAGCACGAGATCACCGCCGAGATCACCGCAGCCATCGCCGCCACCCGCTGACCCCAACATGATGTTGATCCCGGATCAACATCATGTTGCTCGGGTGGAGCGGTGCGGGCCCGAGCGGCGTCATCGCCGCAGGTAGGATCGTCGGATGTCCTCGGAAAACAACATCGAGCGTGACGAGATCCTGCGGATCGTCCGTGACCGTCTCGCCGACATCTTGGAGATCGAGCCCGACACGATCTCCGAAGGCCAGTCCTTCGTCGACGACCTCGACGCCGACTCGCTTGCGCTGATCGAACTCGTCGAGTCGCTCGAGGAAGAGGTCGGCGAACGCTCGAACGGCTTTCGCATCGAGGACGAGGATCTCGAGGACCTGAAGACCGTGCGCGACGCCGTCGACTACGTCTTCGAGAATGCCAACGACTGACTCCGGTGGACCTCGACGAGCTGAGCGAACGGATCGGACACCGCTTCGAGCGGACCGAACTGCTCGATCGAGCACTCGCGCATCGCTCGTGGTGTGCCGAACACGGTGACGCCGACAGCAACGAGCGCCTCGAGTTTCTCGGCGATGCCGTGCTCGGGTGGGCAATCGCCGACATCGCCTTTCACCGCTTCGCCGACGTGCCGGAAGGACGCCTCACGGATCTCCGCAAGAGCGTCGTGAACGGCGGCGCACTGGCCGACGCGGCGAACGACATCGGGCTCGGCGCCTTCATCAAGCTCGGCAAGGGCGAGGCAGCCGCCGGCGGCGCGTCGAAGCCGACGATCCTGTCCGACGCGTTCGAGGCCGTGCTCGGCGCCGTGTATCTCGACGGTGGACCCGATGCGGCCTTCGCGGTCGTGGAGCGTCACGTTGCGACGCGATTGGGTGCGGCGGACGGCAGAGGCCACCGGGACTACAAGACCGAGCTGCAGGAGCAGTGCGCTCGTGACGACCGTCCGGCGCCGGTGTACTCCGTGACCTCCACCGGGCCCGACCATGCCAAGGTCTTCACGGCGACGGTCAGCGTCGACGGTGTCGAGCTCGGCGCTGGCGTCGGACGTTCGAAGAAGGCCGCCGAACAGGTCGCTGCCGAAGCGGCCTGCCGGACGTTCGGGTGACATGCCCGAGCTGCCCGAAGTCGAAACGGTTCGGCGCGGACTGGACCGCCACGTGGTCGGCCGACGGATCACCACGGTCGAGGTCGGCCGTGAGCGCGTGGTGCGGCGGACCTCGCGCGAGGCGCTGATCGACGGGCTGACCGACACCGTGATCCTGGCCGCCGACCGACGCGGCAAGTACCTCTTGCTCCCGCTCGACAGCGGTGATTCGATGATGATCCACCTGCGGATGAGCGGCCAGGTGCTGCTCGCCGACGGTGGCAGCGGACCGCCCCGATCACACACATGTCGTGATGCACCTCGACGACGGGCGCGAGATGTGGTTCGTCGATCCGCGGACCTTCGGCGAAGTGGTCGTGTTCGACCCGGACCGCATCGACGTCGAGCTTCCCGGCGTCGCGGCGCTGGGCGTCGACCCGATCGCCGACGAGTTCCCGCGTGCCCAGCTGCGCCGCATCGTCCGGTCGACCTCGCGGGCGCTGAAGCCGCTGCTGCTCGATCAGCACGTGATCGCAGGGATCGGCAACATCTACGCCGACGAGGTGCTCCACCGGGCGCGGCTGCGTCCCGATCGGCCGGCGGACACGATCGACGCCGCCGCGACCTGGCGACTCCACGGTGCGATCGTCGACATCCTCTCCGCTTCGATCGCCGCCGGTGGGTCGACACTCGGCGATGCCCAGTACGTCGATCTGATGGGGCACGGCGGCTCGTACCAGGACGATCACCGGGTCTACGGCCGCACGGGGGAGCGCTGCTCGACCTGCGGCCGGGGCTGGATCCGCCGCACCGTCAGCGGCGGGCGCAGCACCCACTTCTGCCCCTGGTGCCAACGCTGACTTGTCACACCTGGCGCCAGGCACTCCGTGTAACGCGGGGTTGGGGGAGTGAGCAAGTAGCTTCTTGGTCGCTGTGTTCCTGAAGAGTCTTGCCCTGAAGGGCTTCAAGTCGTTCGCCGATTCGACGAACATGGTCCTCGAACCGGGCGTCACCGTCGTCGTTGGTCCCAACGGTTCGGGCAAGTCGAACGTCGTCGATGCGATGGCGTGGGTGCTCGGTGCGCAGTCGCCCAAAGCGGTCCGGAGCCAGAAGATGGACGACGTGATCTTCGCCGGCACCGCGACTCGGCCTGCGCTCGGTCGTGCCGAGGTCAGCATCACCATCGACAACTCCGACGGCACCCTGGGCGTCGAGTTCAGCGAGGTCACGATCACCCGCGTGCTGTTCCGTACCGGCGAATCCGAGTACCTGATGAACGGCGTCACCTGCCGGTTGCTCGACGTCCAGGAGCTGCTCTCCGACGCCGGCGTCGGCCGCCAACAGCACGTGATCGTCAGCCAAGGCCAGATCGATGCCGTGCTGAATGCGCGGCCCGAGGAGCGGCGAGCGATCATCGAGGAGGCCGCCGGCGTCCTGAAGTTCCGGAAGCGCAAGGAGAAGGCCGAGCGGCGTCTCGACGCGACCGAGGCGAACCTGCTGCGGGTCCAGGACCTGCTCCGTGAGGTTCGTCGACAGCTTCGTCCGCTCGAGCGGCAGGCGAAAGCCGCCGAACGCCACGGCTCGCTCATCGTCGAACTCAACGAACTCAAGACCTTCGTCGCCGGTCGTGAGATCGCCGGACTGCGCGCCAAGCTCGAATCCCTGGCGACGGTGAAGCTCGACAGCTCGACCGCCGAGCAGGAACTCAAGTCGGCGCTCGCCGGGCTCGACACGGCGGTCATGGCGATCGAGGCGCAGCTGAGCGCGCGTGGGGCGAGCGACGTCAGCGATCAACTCGTCCGCGTCGAGCACCTGCGCGAGCGGGCCCGGGGCCTCTCGGCGGTGCTCGTCGAGCGACGTCGTTCCCTCGAGCGAGACAAGGGCCAACTGATCGACGCGGGCGTGGTCGCGAACCTCGAGGCCGACGCCGCCCGGTTCCGCTCCGAGCTCGTCGACGTCATCGCCGAACTCGACACGTTCGAGCCGGCCGCCGTCGAGCTCGAAGCCGAGGAGCAGGCGTTCCACGCCGAGCGCGCACAGGTGCTGGACGCGGTCGGGGCCGATCAACCGGCAGCCAAGGCGGCCAGTGCCGCCGCCGAGGTACGCGGCGAGGCGCGATCGGTGAAGGCGGCGTTGGAGCGTTCTCTCGGGGATCTGCGCCGCGCGACGAGCCGACACGAATCGCTCACCGAACGCTTGCAGCTCGCCGCCGACGAGGCCGATCGATACCGGTCCGAATGCGAAGATGCCGGCGTCGTCGAAGGCCCGCTGTTCGACCAGCTCGCCGCCGCGGAGGATGCATTGGCGGCGGCCGAGGCGGTCGCCGAAGCCGCCAGGGCCGAACGTGCCGATGCGGCAGATGCCGCATCGACCGCCAGCGCGCGGGTCGAGGCGCTCCAGATGGCGCTCGATGCGGCGCGAGCCCGCGCCGGTGCCGAACGGCTCCAGGGCGTCGACGGGGTCCTCGGCACGCTGCTCGACCTCATCGAGATCGACGCCGGGTGGGAAGCGGCCGTCGAGGCCGCCCTCGGCGAGTCGCTGACCGCCGTGGTGGTGTCCGATCCGGATTCGGCCCGACACGCGCTCGATGCGCTCCGCTCGTCCGACACCAGCGGCGCGGTGATCGCACTGGGCTCACAGTTCTCGTCGCACGGTCCCGTCACCTCCGGCAAGCCCGTGCGGGCGCACGCACGGTCATCGAGCGCCGACGTCAGCGCACTCCTCGACGGATTGCTCGGCGGTGCGGTGCGCATCGACGACCTCGCCGACGCGCTCGGACGCCGCGATCGCGCATCCCGAAGCGGTGATCGTCACCGAGGCGGGCGACCGTTTCGGGCTCAGCGGCTGGCGGATCGGGTCTGCCGGTTCGGGAGCCACCGCCGCCGCACTCGACGAGGCACAGGCCCAGGCCGACCTCGCCGCATCACGTCTCGAACGTGCCGAGCTGTCGGTGGCGAGCGCGGTCGACGAGCTGACCGCGGCGCGACGCAGCGAGCAGGAGCTGAGCCGGCGTCTCGACGAGAACGACGCGAAGCTCACGGCTGCCTCGGAAGGGTTGGCCCGCGCACAGAGTGAGCGGCGGGAGATCGGTGCCGAACTGGAGTCGCTGGACCGGACGATCGCCGAGGCGACCGAGAACAGCGAGCGCGAGCAACGGCGACTCGGCGAACTCGAATCGCTGCTTCCGGCGCTCGAATCCGACGAGCAGGCCGAAGCCGATGCGGCGCGGGCGCGAGGCGAACTGCGCGCCCGAATGGAGCAGCGCGCCGCTGCGCTCGCATCGAAGCGCAAGGACCTCGAAGTCCGCAATGCCGGGTTGATCGAGCATCGCCAGATCCTCGAACGCCGGATCGCCGAGACCGAACGCCGCCTCGAAGCCGATGCCGACGCTCGCGCCGCTGCCGAGGGGCAGCGTGTGGTGATCGAACGGTCGATGGGGGTGATCGATCGACTCGCCGCAGTGGTCGATGCACACCGTGTCGTCGTCGAGGCACGCCACAGCGAACTCGTCGAGGCACGCCGCAAGCAGAGCGACGAGGTCCGCGAGCTCACCACCGAGTTGGACACGCTCCGTCGGGAACGGTCGGACAGGGAGCAGCAACTCGACGTCACCCGAGAGCGTGCCCGCAAAGCCGAGCTGGAGGAGACCGAGGCGAAGCTGCGGCTCGAAACGGCCATCGAGACCCTGCGCCGCGAACTCGACATCGAGCCGGCCGTGGCCGAGGCGGCCGAGATGCCCGAGATTCCCGAGGGAGCGTCCCCCGCCGGTCGTGTCCGGGAGTTGGAGCGGGAGCTGCGACTGCTCGGACCGATCAACCCGCTTGCGTTGGAAGAGTTCAACGAGCTCCAGACCCGACACACGTTCCTCGAAGAACAGCTCGAAGACGTCCGTTCGACCCGCCGCGAGCTGGCCAGAGTGATCGCAGCGGTCGATGCCGAGATCCAGAACGTCTTCGCCGCCGCCTTCGCCGACGTCAGCGCGAACTTCACGGAGCTGTTCGGCCTGCTGTTCCCCGGTGGTCAGGGCAAACTCAAGCTGACGCATCCCGATGATCTGCTCAACACCGGGATCGAGGTCGAAGCGAAGCCGAGTGGCAAGAACGTCAAGAAGCTGTCGTTGCTGTCCGGCGGCGAGCGGTCGCTCACGGCACTTGCGTACCTGTTCGCCGTGTTCCGGTCGCGCCCGTCGCCGTTCTACGTGATGGACGAGGTCGAGGCCGCGCTCGACGACGTCAACCTGCATCGGTTCCTCGGGCTGATCGCCGAGTTCCGCAAGGACGCGCAGCTGATCATCGTGTCGCACCAGAAGCGGACGATGGAGGCCGGCGACTGCCTCCTCGGCGTGAGCATGCAGCCGGGCGGCTCGTCGAAGGTGGTCACCGAGCGGGCGAATCCCGCGGCGCCCACCGGCGCCGACGCCTGACCCCGGGTTCGGCGCCCGTCAGCCGAGGACGCGTTCTCCCATTTCGCCGAAATGTCGGCGGATCGTGACGCTGACCGTCACGATCCGCCGGAATTTCGTGGTTGGTGGGTGGTGTCCCGGGACCTCGTGGGCGTGCGGCAGGTGTGGGCCGGTAGCGTCGGGCAGCGATGGGTGCCGTAGAAATCCTCCTTCTCGTCCTGCTCGTATTCGTGCTGGTCTTCGGTCTGGGCGTCGTCGTCCTGAATCGACGCAACCAGGGCAAGCTCCCGCCGTCGACACCGACGATCGAGCGTCCTGCGGGGCCGAAGACGGGCACGATCCTCGAAGAGCGGGCGACGGCGACCGTCACCGCCGAGGAGGCCCGGTCATCGAGGTCGAACCGAGGTCGAACCGGAGCCGGCGCCGGGAACGCTGCGCGAGCGCCTGGCGAAGGCGCGATCGACGTTCGCAGGTGCCATTTCGGGCGTGCTCGGTCGGAGCGGCATCACCGACGAGAGCTTCGAGGATCTCGAAGAGGCGCTGTTGCGCGCCGACGTCGGCGTGGCGATCACCGACGAACTGCTCGACGGGCTCCGCGAGCGCGTCAAGGCCAAGGAGATCGTCGAGCCGAGCGAACTGCTCGACGCACTCCAGGAGGAAATGGCCGGACGGCTGCGCGGGCAGCGAGCGGAGCCTGACCTTCGTGTCCCGCGGCGCGGGCGAACCGAACGTGTGGATGTTCGTCGGCGTCAACGGCGTGGGCAAGACCACGACCATCGGCAAACTCGCGAATCAGCAGGTCACCGACGGCCGAAGCGTCCTGCTCGCCGCCGGCGACACGTTCCGCGCGGCAGCCGCCGAGCAGCTGCAACACCTGGGCAGAGCGCTCGGGTGCGGAATTCGTTCGGGGTGCAGAGGGCGGTGACCCGAGCTCGGTGATCTTCGACGGGGTCGAGCGAGCAGCCTCGCGCGACATCGACCTCGTGATGGCCGACACGGCCGGTCGCCTGCACACCAAGTCGAACCTGATGGACGAGCTGAAGAAGGTCCGCCGCGTCGCGGAGAAGGGCGCCGGCGAGGTCACCGAGACACTGCTGGTGATCGACGCCACGACCGGGCAGAACGGTCTCATCCAGGCCCGCGAGTTCAACGAGGCCACCGACGTCACCGGCGTCGTGCTCACCAAGCTCGACGGGTCGGCCAAGGGCGGCATCGTGTTCGCCATCGAGACCGACCTCGGCATTCCGGTCAAGTTGGTCGGCATCGGCGAGACGATCGGCGACCTGATCCCGTTCGACCCCGACGACTTCGTCAACGCCCTCTTCGAACACTGACCCGACGGCCGTCGCCGGCGGCCACCCTCCCGCTCCGGTGGGAGTTCGGACCGACAGGTGGTCCGTATCTCACCGGATGCTGCCACACGTCAGGCGGGTCCGGGACGGGATGAGAGGCGGCCGATAACGTGGGTCGCCGTATGTTCGACAATCTCTCCGGCCGGCTCGAAGGCATCGTCAAGAAGATCCGTGGCAAGGGTCGCCTCACCGAGGCCGATGTCGACGAGGTGATGAAGGAGATCCGTTCGGCGCTCCTCGAAGCCGACGTGAACGTCACCGTCGTCCGGTCGGTCTGCAACCGCATCCGCGAGCACGCGATCGGCGCGACCCGCTCCAAGGCACTCGACCCCGGACAGCAGGTCGTCAAGGCGGTCAACGACGAGCTCACCCGTGCCCTCGGCGGCGAGACCCTCTCGATCACGTTCGCCTCCAAGCCGCCGACCGTGGTGCTGATGGCGGGGCTCCAGGGCTCCGGCAAGACGACCAACTCCGCCAAGCTCGCCGCCTGGTTCAAGGCGCAGGGTCGCCAGCCCCTCCTCGTCGGCGCCGACCTCCAGCGTCCCGCCGCCGTCGAGCAACTCCGCACGCTCGGCGCCCAGATCGACGTGCCGGTCTACTCCGACCCCGAGGATCCGGTCCTCACCGCGCACCAGGGTCTGGAAGAGGCCAAGCGCCTCGGTCGCGACGTGCTCATCGTCGACACCGCCGGGCGGTTGTCGATCGACGCCGAGATGATGGAACAGGTCCGGCTGATCTCCGGTGCGGTCGACCCCGACTACACGTTCCTGGTCATCGATGCGATGACCGGCCAGGATGCGGTCCAGACCGCCGAGGCGTTCCACGAGACGCTCAAGATCGACGGCGTGATCATGTCGAAGATGGACGGTGACGCCCGCGGTGGCGCGGCGCTGTCGGTCAAGGAGGTCATCGGACGCCCGATTGCCTTCGCATCGACGGGTGAGAAACTCAACGAGTTCGAGCAGTTCCATCCCGATCGCATGGCCAGCCGCATCCTCGGGATGGGCGACATGCTCACCCTGATCGAGCAGGCCGAGCGGGCGTTCGAACAGGATCAGGCCGAGCAGGCCGCGCAGAAGATGATGGAGGGGCAGTTCACGCTCGACGACTTCCTCGATCAGATGCAGCAGATCAAGAAGATGGGCTCGCTCGGCAACCTGATGTCGATGATGCCCGGCATCCCCAAGGAACTGAAGAACGCGAACATCGACGACGACGACCTGAAGCCGATCGAGGCGATCATCCGGTCGATGACGATGGAGGAGCGGACGTTCCCGAAGGTCATCAACGGCAGCCGCCGTGCGCGCATCGCCGCCGGTTCGGGCACGCAGGTCGGCGACGTCAATCGGCTCGTCAAACAGTTCGACGAGATGCAGAAGATGATGAAGAAGATGGGCGTGCTCGGCGGGGGGATGCCCGGCGGGAAGGGCAAGAAGGGGAAGAAGGGCAAGGGTGGCCCCAAGCGGCCCAAGGGACTGCCGCCCGGCTTCAACCTGGAGAACGGCGGGATGGACCTGCCCGGGCTCCCCGGCACCCCCGGCATGCCCGGGCTCCCCGGACTCCCTCGCTAGCCGAAGGCAATCGGGATGATCACCGCCGAGGTGATGACGGTGGCGAGCGTCAACGGCGCACCGACGCGTGTGAAGTCGCTGAACCGGTAGCCGCCGAGTCCGTACACCATCAGGTTGGTCTGGTAGCCGACGGGTGACAGGAACGAGCACGATGCGCCGATGAGCACGGCGACGGCCAGCATGCGCGGTTCGACCCCGCTGTCCGCGGCCACCGACAGCGCCACCGGCAACATGACAGCGGCGGCAGCGGTGTTCGTGAGCAGCTCGGTCATCACCAACGTTGCAAGCATCACGGCGATCACGAGGCCGACGTCGCCGAACCCGAGCCGGTCCGCCTGATCGACCAGTGAGGCGATCTCGCCCGCCAGACCGCTCGCGGCGACGCCGGCACCGAGGCTGATCGCGGCGGCCATCGTCAGCACGACGTTGAGGTTGACCGCGCGCCACCCCTCGCGCAGGGAGACCGCGCCGCCGATCACCACCGCCGCTGCGGCGAGCAACGCCGCTTCGAACAGCGAGAGCCAACCCGTTGCGGCAATCACGATGAGCCCGACGGTGGCGACGACCACGAGCCACGATCGGCTCCGCCGGACCGGCGGGGCCTCGTCGACGGCGGCGACCAGCGAGAAGTCGGTGTCGCCTCGCCACTGCCGACCGAACGACTCCTCGGCGAGCACCAGCAGCACGTCGCCCGCACGCAGTTGGATCCGCCCCAGCTGTCCGCCGAGCGCGCCGTCGGCGCGGTGGATGGCCATGACCGCACCGCGGTACCGGCTGCGGAAGTCGGCGGACCGCAGGGATTCGCCGACCAGACGCGATGCGGGGGAGACGACGGCCTCGAACACCTGCGTGCCGGCACCCTCGGCATCGAGCACGTGGAACCGTTCGGTCGCCTCCAGCCCGTCGACGTCGTGCAGGTCGATGACGCGGGCGGCGTCGCCGACGAAGCAGCACACGTCGCCGGCTTCGAGCACGGTGTCCGGCGCCGCTGCCAGGGAGGTGGCTCGACTGTCGTCGACTCCCGCCCGCTCGATGAGCGCGAGGAAGGCACCGTCGAGGTTGCGCAAGCCGGATTCGGCGATCGTTCTGCCGACCAGCGGGCCGCCCTCCGCCACCCGAGCCGCCATCTGGAACTCCCGGGCCTGCCGACTGAGGTTCGTCGCTGCTGCGGTGCGTTTCGGCAGCAACCTGCGGCCGACCGTCGACAGCAACACGACGCCGATCACCGCAACCGGGAGTCCGACGACGGTGATCTCCAACACGCCGAACGGCTCGGCGCCCGACTGTTCGAGCAGGTCGGAGACCACGAGGTTGGTCGAGGTGCCGATCAGGGTGATCACGCCGCCGAGGATGCTGGCGAAGGAGAGCGGCAACAGGTATCGGGACGCATCGTTGCCCGTGCGCTGCGACCATCGCACCACCCGTGGGGCGAACATCGCGATGAGTGGCGTGTTCGGGACCACCGCAGACAGTGCGGCCGTCGTGGCGGTCAGGGTGGGGAGCGCGCCGCGCCGCTCCAATGAGCGGTCGACGATCGACGAGAACGTGCCGGTGGCGGTAGCGGCACCGGCGAGCACGTACAGGGCGGCGATGGTGGCCGGGGCCGGGCTGGAGAGGCCGCTCAGCGCCAGGTCGGGTTCGATGACGCCGCTGAACAGCATCACGCCGACCGCGCCGGCGAGCACGACCACCGGAGGAAACCGATCGGTGACGAGCACGCCGACCGTGCCGATCAGCACGATCAGCGCGATCCAGGAGTCGGCGCTCATCGAGGCGACGCTATCTCGCCGAGTGCGGCGGATCGGTGAGTGCCGGCCGGGAGGGGAACGTTGCTGCGGGCGCTAGCCTTTCGACGTTCTCGATTTCGATCCCAGGAGTGACGATCAAAGATGGCAGTCAAACTGCGACTCACACGTGTCGGCAAGACCAAGCAACCCCAGTACCGCATCGTGGCGGCCGACGCCCGCTCGCCGCGCGACGGCCGGTTCATCGAGATCCTGGGTCAGTACAACCCGCGTGAAGAGCCGTCGCTGATCAACGTCGACAACGACAAGATCGTCAAGTGGCTCCAGGAAGGCGCACAGCCGACCGAGCGCGTTGCGAAGATCATCAAGATCTCCGGTGCGATGGAACAGTTCGAAGCCGCCAAGGCGTCGAAGTGAGCGACGACGCCAACGAGGAGTTCGCCGGGACGGCCGTCGCCGTGCTGACGCACATCGTGAAGTCGATCGTCGACGACCCCGATGCCGTGACCGTCGAGGTCGACGATTCGGGTCAGCGCCCGGCTCTGAACGTGCGTGTCGGCGACGGTGACCTCGGTCGCGTCATCGGCCGTCGCGGCCGGACCGCTGCCAGCATCCGCACCGTCACCCGGGCGGCTGCGAGCAAGGACGATGTCGAAATCGACATCGAGTTCCTCGACTGAGCGACGCGATGAGGCCATCGGGCCGCACCACCGCACCCCCCGACGGCTGGTTGGCCGTCGGACATCTCCGCCGCCCGCATGGGCTCAAGGGCGACATCTTCGTCCAGTTGACCACCGACCGCCGCGAGCGGGTCGAGGTCGGCGCTGAATTGTTCGCCCGTGGCGAGATGCTGTCGGTCACCGCCAGCCGAGTCGCCGGCAACGGCCGGATCATCGCCCGCTTCGACCGGATTCCGGACCGCACCGCGGCGGAGCGCTGGACCAACGCCGAGCTGTTCGCGGCGCCGATCGACGACCCCGAGGCGCTGTGGGTCCACGACGTCATCGGCCAACGAGTCGTCGACCAGCACGGCGTCGATCGCGGGGTGTGCACTGCCGTCCTCGCGAATCCCGCCGCCGAGATCCTCGAACTCGACACCGGTTCGCTCGTTCCGTCGAACTTCGTGGTGTCGACGGCGAACGGCGTGATCACCGTCGATGCGCCCGACGGGCTGTTCGAGCTCAACGATGACTGAGCGTGCGAACCGCGGCTGGCGACGGTCCAGTGGCGCTGCGCATCGACGTCTTCACCCTGTTTCCGGGGCTCGTCGACGGATTCTGTGCCGAGAGCCTCCTCGGCAAGGCCCGGAACTCCGGCGTGCTCGACCTGCGCTGCCACGACATCCGCGATCAGGCGACCGATGTGCATCGCACCGTCGACGACGCACCGTTCGGGGGCGGCGCCGGCATGGTGATGAAGCCCGAGCCGATCTTTGCCGCCGTCGAGGCCGTCGCCCCGCCCCGCCCGCTGCTGCTGACCAGCCCGGGAGGTCGTCGCTTCGATCAGGCCATGGCGGCCGAGCTCGCCGCCACCGACGGATTCAGCCTGCTGTGCGGACGCTACGAAGGGATCGACCACCGGGTTCGGCGTCATCTCGTCGACGACGAAGTGAGCATCGGCGACGTCGTGCTCAGCGGGGGAGAGGTCGCGGCGTGCGTCGTCATCGAAGCCGTGACCCGTCTCCGCGACGGCGCGATGGGGAACGCAGTCAGCCCCGTCACCGAGAGCTTCGGGACCACCGGGCTGCTCGAGGAGCCCCAGTACACGCGGCCGGCGAGCTTTCGCGGGTGGGACATCCCCGAGATCCTTCGCAGCGGCGACCACGCCCGGATCGAGCGTTATCGCCAGGCACAGCGGCTCCACCGCACGATTCGCGAGCGACCGGACCTCATCGATGCCCGCGGCGGTGTGACGGCGGCCGAACAGGCGCTGTTGGAAGAGTTCCCCTCCGACCCGTATCATTGACCGGCCTCCATCGGGAACGATGGAGACACGCCGGCGACCCGACGGTTGCAGGCCCACTTTCGACTTGATCCAGCAGGTAGACGCCATGCAAGCCACCGACTTCATCGATTCCGACTCGCTCCGCGACGACATCCCCGACTTCCAGGCGGGTGACGAGCTCAAGGTGCACGTGCGCGTGGTCGAAGGTGGCAAGGAGCGCGTCCAGATCTTCCAGGGCGACGTGATCGCTCGCCAGGGCGGCGGCCTGCAGGAGACCTACACGGTCCGCAAGCTCAGCTACGGCGTCGGAGTCGAGCGCACCTTCCCGATGCACGCACCGACCGTCCAGAAGATCGAAGTCGTCAAGCGTGGCGACGTCCGACGCGCCAAGCTGTACTACCTGCGTGACCGCAAGGGCAAGGCCGCCAAGATCCGCGAGAAGCGCGACTTCTGACCGCCTCGGTGCGTTTCGCAGCGCACCGCACGCATCGACGCTCCGGCGTCCCCTCGGCCCGCATGGCCTCGTCCCCCTCGACGAAAGGCCTTCCGATGCGCGCCTCGCGACCCGAACCCGCCACCTCCGGCGACCAACGACGACCGGACCTCTCCAGACGCGCACGCGGGCAATGGGGTGAGGACCTGGCCGCCACGCACTATCGGCGGCTCGGCTACACGATCCTCGATCGCAACTGGCGATCGCCGAGTGGCGAACTCGATCTCGTCGTCGAACGGCGACGGCATCGTCGTGTTCAGCGAGGTCAAGACCCGTCGGGACGATCGCTACGGCCCAGCCGCAGCCGCCGTCGGGCCGGCGAAACAACGCCGGATCAGGCAACTCGCGATCGAATGGCTCGATGCTCACCAGATCGCGCGAACCGGCATTCGGTTCGACGTGGTGGCGATCACCGGAGTGCGCGTCGAGGTGATCGAATCCGCGTTCTGAACCGTTCGACGTCACGCCGCCGGCGTGGACGAGGTGCGCGTCAGCCGAGGAACGCCCAGCCGAGCGCCGCGAGCGCGACGAGCACCGCGGTGGCAACGAGGACGTAGTCGCTGGGCTTGGCCTTGAACTTCCGGTACGGGTTGTAGCCCACGTCGGTCAGTATCGTCCGCAGGATGGCGACTGACACGCGAGAGACCCTGATCGTTGAGCGCGAAGACGGCATCGTCACGGTCACGATGAACCGGCCGCACCGCAAGAACGCGGCCAGCCAGACGATGTGGGCCGAGCTGCTCGAGGTGTTCCGCGAGATCCACGACAGCACGCGGGACCGGGTGCTCGTGCTCACCGGGGCCGGCGGTGACTTCTGTTCCGGGGCCGACGTCGGCGGGATGGACGAACGTGCCAACTCCAGCGCGGCTGCCTCGGACGAGCCGCCGAAGCATCAACTCGCATCGATGCGCAACATCACCGACATCTGTCTCACGCTCAATCGGCTCCCCCAACCGACCATCGCAAAGGTGCGCGGGGTCGCCGTCGGTGCAGGATTGAACATGGCGTTGTCGTGCGACCTGGTCGTGGGCGACGAGACATCGAGGTACTCCGAGATCTTCGCCCGCCGCGGCCTCAGCCTCGATTTCGGTGGCTCGTTCCTCCTCCCGCGCCGTGTCGGCCTGCACAAGGCGAAGGAGTTGGCACTGCTCGCCGACATCATCGACGCGAAGGAGGCCGAGGCGATCGGCCTGGTCAATCGCATCGTGCCGAGCAGCGAGCTCGACGCGTTCGTCGACGACTGGGCGACACGCCTCGCCGCAGGCCCGCCGATCGCGCTCGCGATGTCGAAGCGCCTGTTGAACAACTCGATGAACGTCACGCTCGAAGAAGCGCTCGACGACGAGGGCCTGTCGCAGACGGTGAACTTCTCGACCGCTGACACCGCCGAGGCCATGCGGGCATTCGTGGAGAAGCGGCAACCGAAGTTCTCCGGTCGCTGAATCCGCAGAGTGCCGCCACCAGGGTCGGCGCTGTCGTTAGCCTCGGCCCCGTGAACTGGAGGAAGGTGCTCGTCGCTGGGCTGGGCGCAGGCGTGCTCATGTCGTTGCCCGCCGGCGCGGATGCGGCACCGCCCGCACCTCCACCCGAGCAGGAATTCATCTCCGATCCGTCGTCGCTGATCCAGATCCCCGCCGGCTGCCCGCCGGTCGACCCCGCCGACCTCGCATTCGTCGGCACGGTCCTCGCGAAGGACGAGTTCGTCCAGAAGGGAACCGTGCGCTGGCAGATCGACCAGGTTCGCGACGGCAACGCGACGCCGTTCTCGGTGAACGGCGTGGTCGACGTGCGTTTCGGGCCGGACTCGCAGTACCTGGAGATCGGCGACCAGTATCTCGTGTCGGCTGCGTTCGATCCCAGCATCGGGACGCTGACTTCGAAGGCGTCCCCCGACGCTCCGCTGTTCGGAGGCGATGCCGTCGTCGGCCTGGAGGACACCGAAACCGTGTGTCCGGTCGTCGACGACCCGATCCAGACGATCAACGTCGACGGCACCCCGGTCGAGACGGGCTTGTTCACCCCGCTCACACAGGACCGGGGTCTGCTCCTGGCGACCATCGCCGTCCCCGCCGCCATCGTCGGCCTGGCGCTCATCGGGCTCGTCCTGCTGCGCCGTCTGCTCGACGTGGGCTTCCGCGGCGTGTTCGCGCTCGGCCGTGCCGCCGTCGTGCCGAGTGGCGATCACCGCGCCGCTCGCGTCCGCCGGCACGCGCACGACGGCGAGATCCCGGACCTCGACGACGAACTCGACGAGAACGTGTTGCCTGCTTCGCGCGTCGACGAACCGTCCGACGCCGACGACTCAGGTCTCGTCGACGCCTGAGCCGCCCGCAACCGTGGGTGCGTCACCCACGATCGTGCGGACCTCGGCCAACGCCGCCGCCCAGTCGGGGATCTCGATCTGTTCCGGGTCGTCGTCGGCCCGACAGCGCACGAGGACGCCACCCACGACCGGCTCGTCGAGCGCTGCCTCGAGGGCCGCTCCGTAGGCCGCGAGCTGGGTGCGGTAGCGACCGATCCGCTCGGCGGTCTGCACCGGTCCCGACCACTGATCGGTCTTGTAGTCGACGATGACCAGACCCGCCTCGGTGCGCACCAGCAGATCGATGTAGCCCTCGAGCACCCGATGGCCGACGGGCGCGGCGATGAACAACTCACGCCAGTGCTCGGCGCCATCGACGACGGCACGCACGATCGGGGCACGAATCGCGGAGCGGGCCAGTGCCGCAACGGTGCGGTCGAGCCCGAGGATCGATTCGGCGGCGCACTGGGAGCGTGCGAGGTCGTCGATGTCCTCACCGGTGGTCAGGTCGCAGAACTGGAGCGTGCCGTGGACGGCGCGACCGATCGATGTGCCGTACCGTCCGCGCTGCCACGGTGGCAGATCGATGTTGACGGGGTGCTTGTCGAGCCCCGGATCGTCGGCCATGTCCCGATCGCGCAGCAGCCGGACCTCGTCGGCGAGTCGAGTCGCCGCAATGGCGCTCCGACGGTTTGCTGCGCCCATCACCGCCGCGAGCTCGGTGCGCCACACGTCGATGTCGTCGAGTCGACCCGGATCGGTCGATGGCGGCCGATCCAGACCCGGAGGTGTCGCCGGATCGAAGTCTGCGAGCACGACGCCCGACTCGGGTGCGGCCGCTCCTGCATGGAACAGCAACTCCGCCGACGTGAATCCGGCGGCGCCGTTCTTGGGGGCATGGTCATCAGGGGTACGGCGATGGAGCGACAGGACGAGGTGGTCGACGGCTCTGGTGCATGCGACGTACAGCATCCGGCGGCGCTCCGCATCGCTCATCAATTCGTCGATGGGGGCGACGTCTTCGAAGCTGCCGTCGTCTCCGATGCTCGTCAGGTGCCAGGTGTCGTCGTCCCACACGACCTGCACGCCGCGACGCCGACTCGGTTGTGTTGTCATCCCGCTGACGATCGTGATCGGAAACTCGAGACCCTTCGACGCGTGCACCGTCATGATCCGAACGGCATCGTGGTCGCGTTCGGGAAGGATCGTCTCGGCAACCCGTGCCTCCGACGGCCTGAAGGTGCGCCCAGGCAAGGTAACGCCGAATGCCGCGGCCGCCGGCGTCAGCCCAGGCCCGGGCCTGATCGATCACGAACCGGAGCCGTCGCCAGACGTCGCGGGCATCGGCTCCGCCGAGCGCCACGTCGAGCACCCGTCGTTCGTCGACGATCGCGCTGAGCAGGTCGGCTGCGCCGACGTAGGGGATGCGGTGATGGACCGAGCGGAGGTGATCGATCGCGCCCGCGACGGGATGGTCGGCGAGTTCGTCGGGCGGCTGCCGGAGCAGGCTCCAGGTGCCGCCTCGTCGTTTCCAGTCGTACAACTCCACATCGCTGCAGCCGTACAACGCAGAACGCAGCGCAGCGACGAGCGCCAGTTCGTCGGTTGGATCGTCAGCGGCGCGAAGTGCCATGAGCAGGTCACGAACCTCGGCGGTGGCGTACACGACCGAGGCGTTCTCGGCGCGGTACGGAACCTCGATCGATCGCAGCTCGGCTTCGAGGGCGGGGAGCGAGAGCCGGGTCGGGAGCAGTACGCAGATGTCGCCGGGGCGACAGGGCCGCCGCTCGCGAGTGTCGTCGTCGACGACGGTCCAGCCGTCGCGCAGCGCAGTGGTGATCGCGCCGACGACATCGACCGCTTCACGACGACGCAGTTCGTCGGCGGCTCCCAGGTCGCCGGTCCAGCTGCGGCCGACGAGGTCGGCGTGGTGGTCGGCACCGAGCACCGTGACCGACCCGTGATCGAGCAGGTGCGGCGACCGACATGCATCGAGCGCCTGGAAGGCCGGTTGCGCATCAGGCTCGTACTGGATGACCTGGCTGAAGACGTCGTTCGTGAACCCGATGACGGCTGACGTGGACCGGAAGTTGGCGCTCAGTCGTGCGGTGTCGGCGCCGACCTGGTCGGCGGCGCGCAGGTACTGACGAATGTCGGCGCGGCGGAATCGGTAGATCGACTGCTTCGGGTCGCCCACGATGAACAATCGTCCGGCGAGCGGTTGGAGCTGTCGCCAGTCGTCGTACTGGTGGGGATCGTCAGGCGGTGCGGTGAGTCGAACGGCGATCTCCAACTGAATCGGGTCGGTGTCCTGGAACTCGTCGAGCAGTACCCGCTGGTACCGACCGTGCAGGGTGCGGCGGATCTCGACGTTGTCGGGCTCGGCGAGCAGGCGTCGTGCGTGGACGAGGAGGTCGTGGAAGTCGAGGACGCCGGCATCGATGCGGCTCCGCACGGCATCGAGGACGAATCGCCCGGCGATCGCTCCGGCCAGCCGCTTGCGGTACGCCCTGGCCTGCTGGATGACGGTGTCGATGGCATCGACGAGCGCTTGTTCTCGTGAGCGGAGCTCGTTCAGCGCAGCCTCTCCCAGCGACTTCCACGCGGCCTTCGACCCCTTCCGCATCGGCTTGCCGACCACCTTCGCGAGGTCGAGCAGCAGTTCGAGCTGGACCGATGCCTGATCGGCGGCGGCCAGCGCTTCGGCGACCGCTCCGATCCGTGCGACGAGTTCGGTCTGTTTGTCGGCAGGCGGGGTGGTCGTGGCAGCGATCCCGCGTGCGAGGTCGACCACGTGACCGCATCGCAGGACGAACGGCCCGGGATCGGACAGGTCGACCAGGGGATCGATGAGGTCCCAGTTGTACCGGAAGTCGAGGGCGACCTTCTTGAGATCCTTGTCGACACCGAAGTTCTCGAAGTTGCACAACTCGACGAGTGTTCGCCCACCTTCGAGTGCGCTGTCGGGCTCGGGGTCGCTCAGCAGTCGGTCGAGGAGGTCGCTCCATTCGTCGTCGAAGCGGAGGTTGCTGTCGAGCTCGTCGAGGACGCCGAACCCCGGCGGGAGGCCCGCCTCGATCGGGAAGTCGTTGAGGATCCGCCTGGCGAATGCATGCAGCGTGCCGATCGGTGCGTGGTCGAGGTCGTTCAGGGCGTGGCGAGCGGTGTCGGTGCGGCTCGCGGCGAGTTCGGTTCTGAGTCGAGCGCGGAGTTCGGCTGCCGCCTTCTCGGTGAAGGTGATCGCAGCGATCTCGGTGATCGGGACCCCGGACTCGACGAGGTTCACCACCCGGTCGACCAGCGAACTCGTCTTGCCGGCACCTGCTCCGGCTTCGACGAACAGCGTGTGGTCGAGGTCGGTGCGGATGCGTTGGCGATCTGCGTCGTCAGGTGGTGCGATCGCGGCGACCCTTCGTTCGGTGTCAGTCATCGCCGTTGCCCCCTTCGGCATCGCGTGCTGCTGCGTCGTCCGTCTGGATGTCACCGAACCATCGACTGATCCGCGGATCGTGCTGCTTGCGTATCCAGCGTTCGAATGCGTCGTCGGTGCCGAGCCCGTCCGGTTCGCAGTAGTGGCAGGCGACGAACATCCGGAAACCCGGACGAGCCGGCAACTGAGGGAACCACCCGGCTTCGATGCCATCGACGACATGGGCGAGATGGGCCTCGACGTCGGCCCACACGTGTTCGTCGAAGTCGATGCCGATTCGCTGGTAGTTGCCGCGCTCGAACATCGAGTACTCGGCGCGAACCGGGGGAGCGTCAGCTGGTTGGACGCCGGCCCGGGCGACCGCGGCAGCGGCGTAGACCGGGAGCTGGAAGACGGAACCGTCGAGGGTCGGGTTGCCGGCGTCGAGTTTGGCGTAGGCGTCGGCCTTGCCGGTCTTGTGATCGGTGACGACGAGGCGACCGTCGGCCCACCGGTCGAGGCGATCGACCTGGCCGCGCACGGCCAACCGTCGCCCGTCCGGGAGCCGCAGCGTGACGCCGGGCGAGTCCGGGTCGTCCGGCTTCGAGAAGTCGAATTCCGATGCGAGGATCGTGACGCCGTGCTCCAGGATCCGCTCGCTGTCTCGGCGGAACCATTCGAGCAGGTCGCGCCGCATGCGAGCCCGGTCGGATGCCCACGCAGCCGGTCGGCCGGTTCGGCCCGTGTGCTCGGCGCGGTCGCACTCGTGCGCGAAGTGATCGAGGAGTGCGGTTCGGTGTTCGGCGGTCCATCCGGTGTGCGTCGGCTGCGGAAGGGTCCCGTCGAGCACGTCCTGGTGCAGCCGGTCGAGGACGGCGTGTTGCAGCGACCCCTTGTCGATCGCGTTGATGCTGATCTGGCCTTCGGGCTCGTCGACCGGGCGCACGCCGAGCAGGTAGGTCATGAAATAGGCGTGGGGGCATGCGGCCCAGGCCTGGATCTGGGTCGGGGAGACCGGGCGAACCTCGGACTCCCCCGACGCCACGGTGATGCGGGGTACGCCGGCCGCACTGACGTCGCCGTCGAACTGCGTGAGTTCGTCGGTTGCCCGGGCCTCGCGCAGACGCAGCGCACGGATGGTCGTTTCGTCGTTCGACAGGGCGGGGAGTTCGGCCGTCAGTTGCGCCGTGGATGCCAGATGCAGGCGGTCGCGAAGCCGCCGTTCCCGTTCGGCGGGTGGGAAGGAGAGTGCGGCGATGCCGGCCGTCGACGACTCGACGATCGTGGCCGAGTCGAGCGCCTCGGCTCCCAGCCAGCGGGTGGGCTGGTTCGAGGTGGTGGCACGGAGGTCGCCGCGCGGGAACGTCACGACCGTGTGTGCAGCCTGTGAGGTCGCGACGAAGGCGTGGTGCAAGCGGCGCGCGCGCTCGTCGGACGAGGCCAGGCCGGCATCGGCTCGGTCGCGCGCGCTGAGCATCGGATCGGCTCGCGGCGCCGGCGGAAGTGAGCCTTCACACGCACCGAGGATGATGGCGACGTCGATCATCAGACCACCGGCAGCGGCAAGCGAGCCGATGGTGACGCCGGTCCCGATGCGACCCTCACGCACCGAGGCGTCGATGAGTTCGGCCTCGAGGACGGTGCGGAACTCGTGGCGGGTCGCCGGAGCGACCGCATCGAGCGAACGCAGGCGTTCGAGGGTGCTCATCAGCGCTTCCCACGCCCGATACTCCGAATCGCTGAACCGGGAGATCGCTCCGGGTCCGAGCCAGCGTCTGAGCTCGTCGTCGCACCACTCGACCCAGTCGCTCCACGATTTCGTCTCGGCCGGTCGCCCCAGCCGGCCCCGCAGGTCGGTGACGAATTCGAGGAGCGAGGTGGCGACCTCGCCCCACCGTTCGGACTCGGTGAGCCGGCCGAGGCGACGTTCCCAGTCATCGTCGCCGCTGAGGCCGGCAACGCGACTCACGCGCTCCCACTCGCCGGTGTGGAGCGGGCGGCCCTCGGCGTCACGCACCGGCAGGTCGGCGAGGAACTCGAAGACGGCCCGCCGCTGGAGGCCACGCCGATCGAGTCCGAGCAGTTCGAGCAGCAGGCGCGGTGCGATGCGCTCGACGAGTTCGGTACCGCCCGGGCCGTTCCATGCGATGCCATCGGCGCTCAGGTGGTGCTCGACCAGGCGGGCGTAGGGGGTGTGGGAGGGCCAGAGCACCGCGATGCGCTCGAGCGGGACGGGCGTGCCGGTGAGTGTGCCCCGTGCGGCGTCGACGATGGTGCGCACGGCGACGCGCACCTCGTCGTCGGCGTCGGTGACCGACACGACCCGGGCCGGCCCCGCTGCGGTCGCCGTGACGGCCGGGCCCGGTGCATCGAGACCGAACTGGGCGGCGAGTCGGAGCGGTTCGGCGTCGGCGTCGGCGTCTCCGGTCGTGGCGGTCACGATCGTGACGTTGCGGGTGGTGGCGAGTTCTGCGACGAACAGCTCGCGCGGCGTTGTCGTATGGGCTCGGGAGGTACAGGACGATGTGGTCCAGCCCCGGCACCGGTTCGGAGCGGAGACGGTCGATCGCGCCGGCGAAGAGGTCGGCTTCGTCGTACCACTGGCGTCGCAGGATGCGGGTGACGGCGTTGCTGATGCGAACCGCCTCGCGTCCACGGCGGCTGCCGGCGAGCTGGTTGCGGCTCTCCTCGCCGGCGAGTCGCAACTCCTGGTGGAGTTCGCGAAGGGCCACGATCGTCGCAGGATGGTGGGCGACAGGCCCGTACATACCGGGGGACTCGTCGAGCACCTGGCGGATGGTGAGGTCGAGCAGTGGCGCAGACACCGGGCGTCGCTTGGCATGGGCGAGATCGGGGCCGGCGAGCAGCTCGGCGAGCCGGTTGAGCGTGACCATGTCGACGCCCAGAATCCCCGGTTGCCGGCCGAGCCCACGGCGGGCCATCACGCCGACCACGTTGGTCGGCACGACCACGGTGACCGGAGCGAGGCGATCCCCACCCTTCGCTCGCTCGATCGCCGCCGCCAGCGTTGCGAGCACGTCAGAGGGAGCGCAACGTGACGACTCGAACGGCATGGGGACCATCGTAGAGAGGGGGTACCTCACAGTTGTCAGGACGGGCGACCCAGCTCGGAGCGTCCCGCAGCGGTGGCCGGAGACTGGACGAAGGCCTCTGGCCGGTTCTGCGGGCGATGCATAGCGTCCGCGGCATGAGGCGCCCTCACCGTCACCCTCCCCAGCGTCGGCTGCGGTACGGGCAGGGATGCAGCGCCGTGGTCGTGGCCGCGGCGCTCGCACTGTCGGCCTCGACATCGACGTCCGGCGCGGCCGCAGATCCGGCGGGCTTCACCGACGGCAGATGGAGCGGGACCGTCGTCTGGGTCACCAGCGTCCAATTTCCCGAGGCGTTCGCCAGCAACAGCGCGGGCGGGACGTTCGATGTCACCTTCAGCGGAGGGATCCCCGACGGCTCGTTCGACTGGCTCGCCGATGCCAGCGGCGACACTGCAGATGCCTCTGCCGACCTGGTCCTGAGCGTGACCGGCAGCGTCGATGGAAACGCCGAGCTGCCACTGCTCCTTGCCGCCGATGCCACGGTGAGCGGAACGGTGACCGCCGACGCGTTTCCCGATCCGATCCCGGTCGACTTCGCCCTCGACACGGCCGGCATCCCGCCGTTCCCCCTCGACGTGCGCCATGCGGGGTGCACCTTCGTGAGCGGCGATCTCGACGCCGAGATCGGCCAGCTCAGCGGACAGGTCGGCACGGCAGGAGGATCGCTCGACGTGGCGCGGGCATCGTGGAGTGCCGTGCGCACCGGCTCGGCCGGGGCGACCACACCGGAACAACGAGCGGTGCTCGACGAGCTCGTCAGCGACGGAATCGAGATCGGCCTCGAGATCGACGATGGGTCCTTCGACCCTGCCGAACTCGAAGCACTCGTCGAGCGAGCGGGCACGTTCGCGTCCTCGATCGAGCGGAACTCGGACTGTGGCATCGGCGACGCTTCGCACTTCTCGACAGCCGTGGCCGGTGTCGTGGCCGACCTCCTCCTCAAGATGATCGCCAATGCCGACAAGCTGTCGGCCGATGATTTCGCACGTGCGATCGCCGCCGGCGTGGCCGCAGGCGTGCTCGGCTCGAATGGCGGGGCCGCGGGGGACCAGGTGGCCTCGCAACTGCTCGACATCCTGGCGTCGAAGCTCACCGATGCGATCGGCGCCGGCGATCAAGCTGCCATGCTCAGCATCGCCGATGCGGCCGGCACCCTCGGCGACACCGACCTGGCCACCGAGGCACTCGGTGCATGGAAGGCGGCATCACCGTGATGGGCCGCCCGCACCACTGGTTGCTCGTTGCGGCGATCGCCGTCGCCGCGTCCTGTGGCGGGTCGGACGACCCGAGCAGCGGCGGCACGGCGACCACTGACACGACGGTCACAACGGATGGCGCCCCCGCGACGGTGGTGGAGCCGGATCCGACGGAGCAGTCGGTGCCGCCTCCCGACCCATCGACAGTCGAGATCGAGACCCCCGCAGCGGAGCTCTCCGATCTGGAGGGTCTGGATGTGATCACGGTGACCACGCCGCCTGTGGGCAACGGTGAGCACCCGGTGCTGTCGTGGAATCCTGTGGCCGGTGCAGCGCGCTACTCGCTCACGCTCTCGGAGCCGGGGGCCGCGGCCTACTTCGCGTGGACGGGCACCACCGAGTCGATGACGCTCGGCGGGTCCGTCGAGGAGCGTGTCGCGGACGCGGCCGGTCCGATCCTGCTCACCGAACTGGTCCTGCGCGTCGTTGCGTTCGACGAGACGGGAGCCATCATCGCCGCGAGTGCCCCGACGCCTATCGCTCCCTGACACCCGTCCTCGTCGGAGGTCGGTCGACTGACCGAGCGCGCTGGCGCCCGAGCCCGTTCAGGGCGTGCGTCGCCGCTCGGATCTCGATGACGTCCATCGCCCGATCCTGGTGCTCGGCGCCAACCGGGCGGGTCACGTGGCAGAGTCGACACATGACCGACGACGTGCGCGACGCCTACGACGCCATGGCCGAGCTGTACACGAGCTTGAACCTCCGCGCACTCGACGGCGACGCCGACGCCGTGGACTGGCTCGCCGCCTTCGCCGAGCTGGCAGCCCCTCGAAACGGACCGGTGGCGGACCTCGGGTGCGGGCCGGGCCACGTCGTCGACCACCTGACCGAACTCGGCCTCACCGTCGTGGGCTACGACATCTCGCCGGGCCAGATCGCCGAAGCGCGCAACGCGTTCCCCGACCTGCAATTCCATGTCGGCGACCTCGCAGCGCTCGATGTCGACGACGCCGCGCTCGGCGGCATCGTGTCTCGATACTCGATCATCCACTCGCCTCCATCCGGTCTCGGCGACGTCTTCTCCGAGTGGCTGCGAGCACTGGAGCCCGCCGCGCCGGTCCTCGTGTCGTTCTTCGGCTCGACCACGGCGGATGCGCACGGCACACCGTTCGATCACAAGGTCGTGACCGCGCACGAGCTGTTCCCCGCCACGATCGCGCAGAACCTCCTCGACGCCGGATTCGTCGACGTCGAGATCGGGGTCTGCCCGCCGCCCGCAGGCGGGCGACCGTTCGATCTCGCCACGGTGCTCGCCCGCGCACCCGACACCTGACGCTCCGACCACTCGGCTCCCAGCCGCGGGACCGCGTCGGAGGGCCGGGGCTCGGGGAGAGACGTGGGTCAGGAACTCAGTCGGGACGACCCGGGTGGGCTGCTCGGGGTCAGGTCAGGGCGACGATGGCGCAGCCGGGCAGGGCCGCCAGCGCAGCTCGCACCGTGGCTTCGGCGCCATCGAGCGGGAGCACGATGATCGCGCCACCGGAGCCGGTGTAGTTCGCAGCGGCGCCGTGCGCCCGGGCAACCGTGACCATCTCGACGTGCGCCGGATCGAGCGCCATCGCCAGTGCGCGCTGATCGAACGTCGCGTTCATGGCAGCGGCGAGCTCGCTGACATCGCCCGACTCGATCGCCGCAGCGGCTTGCCGACCGGCGTCGGCGGCGCGGGACATCGCGTCGCGGACGCCGGCGGACTCGGGATCGACGGCACCGTGGACCGAGCCGCTGTCGGTCGCCGCACCGGCCCGGTACACGACGAACATCCCGGGCGGCAGCGGTCCGACCGTTCGGTACGTCCCGACCTCCAGACCGCGGACCGTCCGCACGTGTCGCGGTCCGAAGTCCATCGCCACGGTGCCGCCGAAGGCCTGCACGACCCGATCCTGCAGGCCGGCGGCGATCCCCAGTACGTCGCGCTCCACAGCCAGCGCGACCGAGGCGAGCAAGGCCGGGTCGTCGGCCAGCGACGTCGCCCACGATGCGTCGGGGTCCGCTGCGATCAATGCTCGGATCGTCGCGATCACGATGGCACTCGAGCCGGCCAAGCCGACGGAGCGTGGAATCGTCGACCGCACGTCGATGTGATGCGGTTCGACACGGGCGTCCAGATGCCGGTGCAGCGCGACCAGCACGGCAGGGACCAGCGGCTGCACGTCGCCACATCCCTCCCGAGCGACTCGCTCGACGAGCTCGTCGAGCGATCCAGCCGAGAGCGCGGTTCCCGCGACTTCGAACCGCTCGCTCGGCCGTACCGTCACCGTCGCACCGATGGCCGGCACCACGGTGGAGACCACTGCGCCACCGTGGCCGTCGGAGGGGTTCCCGGCGATGGCCGATCGAGCCGGACAGAACGCCGTGTGCCCGTGCAGCGTCATCGGGATCGCATCCGATCAGGCCGTCGACCTACGGTGCCGACATGCAGATCCGCCGGGCGACTCGGGCCGACCTCACCCAGCTCTGCGTCACCGCGGTGCGGGCATTCGCGGCCGATCCCGTGATGCGCTGGCTGTTCCCCGATGACGACGACTACTTCCGACCAGCGGGCGAGGTGATGCGCGGGGCGATGACCAGCTGGGTCGAACACAACGAGGTCTGGTGCACCGACGACGTGGCCGCGCTGGCGGTGTGGATCCAACCCGGACGCCCCGAGACCCCGGAGAACACCGATCCGTCGCTCACCCCGCCATCGCCGGAGCTGCTCGATCGATTCGCCGTCATCGGCCCCTTGATGGCCGACCACACACCGACCGAGGACCACTGGTACCTCCAACTGCTCGCCACGCATCCCGACTGGCAACGCCAAGGGTGCGGCGCCGCGATGATGAGGTCGATGTTCGAACGTGCGGATGCGGAGGGCTTGCCGTGTCACCTGGAGACCGAAACGCTCGTCAACGTCGCCTACTACCGGCGTCACGGCTTCGAGGTCCACAGCGAGTTCGACATCCCCACAGGATCGCATGCCCACAGGTTCTCGTCCTTCGGCGGTGATCCGTCGACCGAGATCGGGCCGCACATGTGGGGGATGCTCCGTCCGCCTCGCTGAGACGCCGCCGCATCGGTGTCGTGTGGACCGACACGGTCGGGGGCGATGATCAGGCCCGGGCCGCTTCGGCGCGTGCGCGCAGGTCGCTGACCGCGTGTTCCAGACCCTCCGGGTCGCGATACAGCGCGCTGCCAGCGATCAACACGTTTGCACCCGCTGCTGCCGCGCCGGCGATCGTCGACGGGCCGATCCCGCCGTCGACTTCGATGTGCACGTCATCGGCTCGTCCCGCCGCTTCGAGCATCCGCTGGACTTCGGTGATCTTCGGCTCCATCGTCGGAATGTAGGCCTGGCCGCCGAAGCCGGGGTTGACGGTCATCACCAACACCATGTCGATCAGGTCGAGGACGTGCTCGACCGCAGACGCCGGTGTCGCCGGGTTGAGCGCAACGGCTGCGGTCGCCCCCAGCTCGTTGATGTTCCCGCACGTGCGGTGCAGGTGCGTGCACGCCTCGGCGTGGACGATGAGGCGCGAGCAGCCGGCCGCGATGTAGTCCTTCGCCATCACGTCGGGTGTGTAGACCATCAGGTGTGCCTCGAAGGGCACCGAGCAGTGCTGGCGGGCCGACCTGATCACGTCGGGCCCGAACGTCAGGTTCGGAACGAACTGGCCGTCCATCACGTCCCACTGGATCAGGTCGACACCGGCCGCTTCGAGTGCCGCGACCTCCTCGCCGAGCTTGGAGAAGTCGGCCGGAAGCACCGACGGGGAGATCATCACGGGGCGGCTCATCGGCGGTCACGCTAGTGGAGGTGGTCGGCTCGTCCGAAGTGCCCGGCGGCGCGAGGTGCGCGTGGGCGAGGTGCGCGGCGACGCGGGTGACCCGCAGGCCGGCCAGCGCGGCCGCTCACTCGTCGTCGTCGGGATTCGCCCAGTCCTCGTCGTCTTCGTCCCAGATCTCGTTGCGCTCCTCGACCTTCGAGCGCCAGTTCTGCGCCTCGACCTTGGACCCGTAGGGTCCGAGGGTGTCGGATCCGGGGCCGCGCTCGGCGGCGCGGACGGCGCGGTGCTTGTTGAGGTCCCAGTACCACTGTTCGGGTTCGCTCATGGTCAGAGTCTGACATGCTCCGTACGCTGCAGGGATGTCGACGACCGAACCGGTGACCCTCCGAGCCGAGCGGATGGTGGCGGGGGGCGATGCGATGGCACGCCTCGACGACGGCCGGGTCGCGTTCGTCACCGGCGCGCTGCCCGGCGAGGAGGTCGAGGTCGCCATCCGCAACGACCGCAAGGACTTCGTCAAGGCGACCGTGACCGAGGTGATCGAAGCGTCGCCCGCTCGCGTCGTGCCGCCGTGTCCGCATCGCCGGGCCGGCTGCGGCGGCTGCGGGTGGATGCACTTCGACCCCGAGGCCCAGTTCGCAGCGAAGGTCGAGATCGTGGCCGAATCGTTGCGTCGGGTCGGCCGCTTCGACGAAGACACCGTCGACGGGCTCGTGCGAACGGGCCAGTCCGTTGCGCCGTACGGCTACCGCACGACGATTCGGCTCGTCGGACTGGCCGACGGTGGCGTCGGCTTTCGCGAAGAGCGCAGCGACGAGGTCGTGCGAATCGACCACTGCCAGGTGGCCCACGAGAACCTGTCGCAAGTGATCCGTGAGATCGACGTCGCCCCCGGCGTCGAGTTGACACTGCGCACGTCGGTGGCGACCGGCGGTGTGACGGCCCGCTGGACCCGACCCGAAGACCGCCAGCGCCGCAACGAGAAGCGGCGCTCGAACGCCGCACCCGGCAAGTCGGTGAGCGGGTTGCCCGCCGACGTGCACATCGGTGACCGTGCGTTCCTCGTCGAGCGCGTCGCGGGGCGCAACCTGCAGGTGTCGGCACCGTCGTTCTTCCAGTCGGGAGCCGACGCCGCCGAACTCCTCGTCGATGCCGTGACCCGAGCGGCTCCCGAACTGTCCACCGCCGACCACGCGATCGACGCGTACGGGGGAGTGGGCCTGTTCGCGGCAACCGTGATGCACGACGTGCGCCACGTCACGCTGATCGAATCGGCCCGCTCGTCGTGCTTCGACGCGAAGGAGAACCTGGCGCATCGCTCCGGCAACGGGCCGAAGAGCGTCGACATCGTCCGCGGTGACGTGGGCGACTGGAAGCCCGCCGAGCCGGTACGTGCCGTCGATGTCGTCGTTGCCGATCCCGCCCGACCCGGCCTCGCCAAGCCGGGCACCGCTGCGATCGTGCGGATGAGTGCACCGGTGGTCGTGCTCGTGAGTTGCGACCCGGTGTCGCTCGCCCGCGACGCTCGTCTGCTCGCGGACGAGGGGTACGTGATGGAGTCGGTCGAGGTGCTCGAGCTGTTTCCGCAGACGCCCCACGTCGAATGTGTGACCCGGTTCGTGCGAATTTGATCGGTGCGTGACGGATTCGTTTCCGTCCGCCGTGAGAAAATCTGATCCAGATGGACGAGCAGCCTCGTACAGAAGACGTGAAACCCCCATTGACCGAGATGTCCGACGGCGCGCTCGCCGTTGCGATCGGCCGATACCAGCAGGACGCGCTCGCCGAGGCCTACCGACGCCATGCCGGCGCGGTCTTCGGCCTGGCCCGCAGGGTGCTCACCGACCACGCTCGGGCCGAGGAGGTCGTTCAGGAGGTGTTCGTCCGGCTCTGGAACGAGCCCGACCGCTACGACCCCGAGCGCGGCACGATGCGCAGCTTCCTGCTCGCCAACGCCCACGGGCGAGCCGTCGATCTCATCCGCTCCGAAGCATCACGCCGCCGCCGTGAAGAGCGTGACGCATCGCAGACCGCGGACGCGGGCTACGACATCTCTCGGGAAGTGTGGGACCTTGCGCTCGCCGGTCACGTGCGAGACGCGATGCAGGTGCTGCACGAAGGCGAGCGAGCGGCGATCGAGCTGGCCTACTTCGGTGGCCTGACCTATCGTGAGGTCGCCGATCAGCTCGGGGATGCCGAAGGCACGGTGAAGAGTCGGATCCGTTCCGGCCTGAAGAAGTTGCGTGCCGAACTGACGAATTCTGGGATCACCGTTGGATCGGGGGCGGAATGAGCGACAACATGACACACGTGGATGACCGAGGCGACGCATACGACATCGAGGAACTCCTCGGTGCGTACGCGCTCGATGCCGTCGACGACGACGAACGAGATCGTGTCGAGGACTACCTCGCCATCAATCCGAAGGCTGCCGAAGAGGTGCGCCAGCACCGTGAGGTGGCGACGATGTTGGCGTTCACCGGCATGGATGCTCCCGACGGTGTGTGGTCGAAGATCGAGAGCGAGATCGAAGCGGCTGCGCCCGAGCCCGGCCCCGAGCTCGCGAAGGTGTTCGCGATGGAACGACCCGAGCGGGCGATGGCCCAGCCCGTGGATCGTGACACGGCCGGAGGCGGTCGCCGCTTCCAGTCCTGGATGCTCGGTGCAGCGGCCGCGTTGGCGATCGTCGTGGCCGGCGCCGTCGTCGTGACCGGAGCTCGCACCGACACCAGCGGTGATCCGCTCACCGACGCACTCGCGGCGGCGGAGGCCGACCGCGACTCGGTTCGGACCGAACTCGTCGCCGAGGGCAGCGATGCGATCGCTGTCGGGGTCATCGACCAAGACGGGCACGGCTATCTCGACGCCAGCGCCCTGCCGCAGCTCGGCGCCGACCAGACCTATCAACTGTGGGGTGTGATGGAGGAGAACGGCGACGTCGTTTCGCTGGGAATCCTCGGCAACAGCCCGGAACTCGAAACCTTCACCGTCGAGAGCGCCGTGGCTGCGCTCGCCGTGACGATCGAGCAGTCGCCCGGCGTGATCAGCGACGGTAACCCCGACGGCGCGTTCGTCGGAACGTTCTGAGTCGACCTCGGGGCCGCGACCTCTACGCTGCGCGTCGTGATCGACGTGCGCTGTTCCGACGAAGTCCGTGACACCCTCGCCGCCGGGGGCGCCGTCGTGGCGATGGAGTCGACGATCTACTCGAACCTCGGCCTTCCCGCGCCGGCCAACGGTGAAGCGCTCGAGCGGTGCATCGCCGCCGTGCGCTCGCAGGGCGCGGTCCCGGCCGTGACCGCAGTGCTCGACGGTGAGGTTCGGGTGGGGCTCGATCCGAGCGAGCACGATCGGATCCTGGGGACGGCCCGCAAGGCCGCCGAACGAGACGTGCCGGTGGCGGTCGCCCAACGATGGGAGTTCGGGGCGACGACCGTGTCGGCATCGGTGGCCATCGCCGCGGCAGCCGGCGTCTCGGTGTTCGCGACCGGCGGGCTCGGCGGCGTCCACCGCGGTGCCGAACTCACCGGCGACGTCTCCGCCGATCTCGATGCGCTCGCAAACCACCGAGTGGTGTCGGTGTCGGCGGGGGCCAAGGCGTTCCTCGACCTGCCACGCACGCTCGAGTACCTCGAAACCGCCGGCGTCCCCGTCCTCGGCTGGCAGCACGACTGGTTCCCCGCGTTCTACACCCGATCGTCCGGGCTCCCCGTGGCCCATCGTGTCGAAACCGCGGCCGAAGTGGCGACCGTGTTCGACAACCTCACTCGAATCAACTCGGGTCTGCTCGTCACCGTGCCGATCCCGGAAGACGACGAACTCGACGCCGCCGAGCTCGTCCGGGTGCTCGATGATGCACTCGCCGAGTGCGACCGCAGCGGCATCGTCGGTGCGGCGATCACCCCGTTCGTGCTGGACCGCATCGCAACGGCCACGGCGGGCCGCAGCATTCCGGCGAACCTCGCGCTCGCCGAGAACAATGCCGGCGTCGCAGCCCGAATCGCGGTCGCCATCGCTGCAGCCTGAAGATCTTCAGGAGCGTGGGCCGTGGGCGTCGATTCCGGCGAGGGCGCTGACCGCGTCGGGGATCGGGGCATCGCCTCGAAGATCAGCGGCGGCGTACGGTGCGCCCCAGGTCGTGCGGAGCGGGACGATGCCGGCCCAGTGCGGTCCGTCCATGTCGCCGTCCTCGTCGATCGGGTCGCCGGCGCGCACTTTCGCCGATGCCTCCGACATCGGGATCGCGAGCACGAGGGTCTTCTTCACGTCGGTGGCCGATGGGGGCCGCGCCGTGTCCCAGATCGGTGCGACATGATCGTTGATGACACGCAGTGCGGCGAGTTGCTCGTCGGCGTCGTCGATCGCCGTGGCCGTGCCGCGGACCACGACCGAGCGGTAGTTCATCGAGTTGTGGAACGGCGTTCGCGCGACCACCAGCCCGTCGACGATCGTGACGGTCAGACATACGTCGACCGATCGACCGGCTCGAAGGAGCGCGTTCGCCAGCGCCCCGTGGACGAGTACCTCGTCACCGCCGTCGCGCGACGATCGAACGCCGTAGGCCATCGGGAGCACGATCGGCCCGTCGTCGGTCGTGACGCCGACGTGGGCGACGACGCCGGCATCGAGAATCGAGCGGACGTGCGCGGTGTCGTACACCGCCCGATTCGCTCCGCGCCGGACCCGTGAGCGTTCCGAGGGCGGGTCGGTGGGTGAGGGGGTCGTCGTCTCGGCCATCCGCGCAACGTAGCCAACGGTGGCGTTGCGTCGATGGGGGGTTTCGACGATCAACGCGTGATGCGCTCGATCTTCGCGGCGAGGTGGTCGAGGTAGGCATCGCGGCGGTCGGCGTCGTCGGCGTCGATGCCGTAGAACGCAAGCCAGTGAGTGCGGGTGAGCGGGTGGCACATCGTGCGCAGGCCGCGGAACAGTGTCCGCTTGCCGCCCTCGCCCTGCAACGAGTTCATCAGCTTCGACGAACCGTGTGAGGTGACCGCGACGATGTGGCGCACGTTGCGCAGCGTCGGGCGGAGTCGGTTCGCTCCTTCGGGGAGCTCCCACGCGACGCCCGATGCCCACACTCGGTCGATCCAGCCTTTCAACATCGCCGGCTGACCCGACCACCACGTCGGGTACACCAGCACGAGCGTGTCGCACCACCGCAGATCGTCGGCATGCACCTGCAGGTCGGCGGCCACACCGGGTTCGACGTGCGTCCGGTGCTCCTCCGCCGACAGCTCGGGAACGAAACCTTCGCGATACAGGTCGTGCATCCGCACCTCCGCCCCGGACGCCCGGAGCCCGACTTCGACCTGGTCGAGTGCGGCGGGAACGAACCCCTCGGTGCAGGGGTGGCAGAAGATCACCAGCACGCGGCGCGGGGAGGAGTGGACCGACGTCGACGAATCATCGCAACTCGCTCATCGCTCGCTCGACGTGCGCAGCGAACTCGCTGCGCTCGCTCGGTGTCGTGGTGTCGATCGCATACATCGCCAGCCAGCGTCTCGACGTGCGCAGTCCGCACGAGAGACGGAGCGCACGCATCAGCGTCCGGCGGCCGTTGTCGTGGATCGCCCGTACGTACCAGCGTGGCGATCCGTACGTGGAGATACCGATCAGACGACGGACGTTGGTCAGCCCCGGTCGGACCTTGCCGGACCGCTCGTCGAAGCGGAATCCGACGCCGGGCACCAGTACCCGCTCGAGCCACCCCTTCAGGATCGCCGGCAAACCACTCCACCAGGTCGGATAGACGAACACGAGGGTGTCGACAGAGCGGACGAGATCGGCCTGGGCCTGGACGATCGGATCGAGGATCGGCGACTCGCCGTGGTAGGCCTCGCGTTCCTCGGTCGACATCGCGGCGCGGAATCCGATCGCGTGCAGGTCGACGAGTTCGACGCTGTGGCCGCCGGCGCGCAGCCCGACGGTGGCGCGGCGCGCGAGTTCGTGGGCGAAGCTGTCCGGATTCGGATGGGCGAGGATGACGGCAACGCGCATGTTTCGACTATTCCAGCACCACTGGAGTCGGCTCCGGTGGTGGCGGGGGTTGACGAAGCGTACGGCCCTGCACGACTGCGACGATCACCAAGAGCGCGGCGAACATCGCATTGGAGAACGAGTCGCTGAGCGACGTCGCGATCACGCTGCCGAGCACCGCACTGGCGACACCGGCCACGCCGATGGTCGCACCGACGCGCAGGTCGACGTTGTCGTGGGCTCGGTTGCGGAGTGTGCCGACGATCGCCGACGGCACGATCACCGCGACCGACGTGCCCTTGGCGAGCACCGGTGGCATCGAGAAGAGGACCACCATGGCGGGAACCATCACGACCCCACCGCCGATGCCGAGCAACCCGGAGAGGGTGCCGGTCACGAATCCGATGACGATCAGCGCGATGCCCCCGCCGAAGCTGAGCACCTCACGCCCGAGCACGTCGCTCGACATGACGAGACGGACGGCGGTGAGCAGGATCACCACGATGAAGATGATCGTCAACGGCTTCTTCGGGATGATCTGCAGGAGCTGGGTGCCCACGACGGCGCCGACGATCGCCCCGGCGGCGAGGCAGGCCGCGACCGCCCAGTCCACGTGGCCGCCGACGGAATACGTCAGCAGGCTCGCAACGGCCACCGGGACTGTCGCCGCCAGCGAGGTCCCGTGAGCCAGGCGTCGCTCCATCCCGAGCACGGTGAGCAGCGCCGGGACGATGACGATGCCGCCGCCGATGCCGAACAACCCGCTGAGCAGCCCGGCTCCCGCGCCGATGGCGAGCCCCTGCCAGGGCACCGGCGACGAGGCCGTGCGGGGGTCCGGCGGCGCAGCAATCGACACCGAGTCACCCTAGCGATACCCGTCAGCATGCTGCCCGGGGTCGTCGGTCAGGCGACCGGTTCGGCCTTGATGCGCACCGGTCCACGGCGTTCGGTGACGTCGGCGTGGCGTGCGACGAGGGCGCGGATCTGCTCACCCTTCGACCTCGTCCTGTTCGCACAGGAGATCGGCGATCTCGTGGAGGGCGACGCGATGGTCGGTGACCATCTGCGTCGGCACGCTGCGGCACCTTCGACCATGTACGCCTCAGCGGCGGCGCGGCTGTCCTCGTCGGAGAGCACCTTGGCCACGAGGTTGGCGGCCGTCGGCATCGACGCCGCTTCGAGGCTGAGGAGCCCCGGGCCGTTGCCGAGCTGGCCGACCAACTGCGCGGAGATGGTGCTTGCCGCTGCGAGATCCGAGCTGATTCCGCTGCTCGCTTCGCCGTACTCGAGTGATCTCGGCGGCGCGTCCGGCCATCGCGACACAGATCAGGTCGCGGGCCTCGGTGGGCGTGCGCGAGGTGGCGTTCCTCGGCGTCGCCGTGGGCGACGAGGCCGAGTGCCGCCGAGCGCCGCAGGATCGAAGCGACCTTCACGTCGCGACGGATCAGGACCGCCGTCAACGCGTGGCCGGCCTCGTGCAACGCGATCCGCCGGCGTTCGTCGGGGTGATACCCCATCTCCTGTGCGACACCGACCTCGGTGATCAGCTGTGCGGACAACACATCGCTGAGCGTCATCGCCGTGCGCCCGTCGCGGAGGGCGACGATCAACGCCTCGTCGAGCAGCTTCTCGATGCGCACCGGCGAGTAGCCGGGGCTGAGATCGGCGATGAGCGCAGCGTCGACGTCATCGGTGTGGTTCTTGCGGTCGAGGTAGTACTGCGCGATTTCCAGGCGATCGGCGCGCGGCGGGAGGTGGAAGCCGATCGGTGCGGTCGAAGCGACCGGGGCGGAGAAGCGCAGGGTCGAGGTCGGCGGCGCGGTTCGTCGCTGCGACGATCAAGATGTTCGCCGCTGCGCTCTGCTGGTCGCTTGAGGCGGCGGTGCGGCGGGAGGTGCTTGTTCAGCCAGTCGATCCACTTGGCCTTGAACTTGTCGCGCCCGTCGGGCAGATCGAAGCTCTGCATCTGGACCAGGAGCTCGTTCACGATGCCGACGATCCCCTCGCGCATCGAGCCGGTGTTCATCCCGCTCCGAGCGCCACCGATCGCGTCGAATTCCTCGATGTAGCCGATCGCCCCGCCTTCTTCGCGAGCGGCCTTGCGGAGGTTCTTGAAGAACGTGCGGATCTTCTTGTTCGTCTGCCCGTAGTACATCGACTGGAACTCCGAGGCGGACACGAAGTGGAACGGCACGCCCGCTTCGGCCGCCATCGCCTTGGCGAGGTAGGTCTTGCCGGTGCCGGGCGGTCCCTCGAACAGCACCCCGCGTCGAGGCTTGCCACCCATGACCTCCTCGAACGTCTCCGACGCGAGGAACAGGTTCATGCTGTCGATCGCCTCCCGCTTCGTCTGCGAGGCGCCGACGACATCGTCGAGGCGCACGCTGGAGTCCTCGGCGCGCAGCACCGTGTGCGGCGACTTCGCCCGTCGTGAGGTACGGAAGCAGGATGACCGAGCCGAGAATCGCAGATCAGCCCGACCGCGATGATGATCTCCGGGTTGCCGCGCAGCCAGCCGGGGACGCCGAGCCGGATCGGGTTGTCGCTGACCACGCGGTAGACGAAGTAGGCGAAGATGGGGGTGAGGACGTAGAGCTTGCGCCGGAGACGACGCTGCCGCACCCGCTCTCGGTTCGCGTTTGCGTCGATGTCGGCCCCCGTCAACATCGTCCCGTCGCTCATCTTCGTGATGTCCATCAGACCCGTCCTCTTCCCAGTGATGCTCAGTGATGACCGCCCCGCCGGCGGCCTCACTCAAGGTAGTAGTGGGCCACCCGGGGTGGTCAACGTCTCGAGGTCAAGGCTTGGTCAAGAATTGTCCACTTCGACCCGGATCGGATCTGCGGGGTCGTCCACCGGCGACCGATCGTGGTGACCACGCATCGGTCTCGACGGAGTGCTGACGAGTCACGGGACGTCCGGGGCGGACCGAGCCAAGATTGTTGGCCCACGTCGCCGGGCCAAGTGCTCCTGCTTGGTTACCCTGTCGAACGTGGCAACGCCAGAGAACCAGACCGGGGGAACAGGGGCCGACTTCGGCGCAAACTCCTGGCTCGTCGAGGAAATGTACGAACAGTTCGTTCGCGACCCGGATTCGGTCGGCGACCAGTGGCAGGAGTTCTTCGCTGACTACAAGGCGACCGCTCCGTCGGTCGCTGCGGCTGCGGCATCGTCGGCCGCCGTGCGCGCGGTTGCGGCCGCGCACCGGTCGTCGGAGGAGGCCGACGACGGACTCCCCGCGCCATCGCCCGACGCGCTCGCCGCCGAGGCGGCACCCGCACCCGCTGCGAAGCCGGCACCGGCACCGGCACCGAAGCCGGCGGCTGCTGTGGCCGAGATCGGCAAACCGATCCGTGGCGCCGGTGCGGCGATCGTGCGGAACATGGAGGCCAGCCTCGACGTTCCGACCGCAACGAGTTTCCGCAACGTGCCCGCGAAGCTGCTCGAGGTCAACCGCAAGGTGATCAACGGGTTCCGGGCTCGTTCCGGGCAGGGCAAGATCAGCTTCACCCACCTGATCGGCTGGGCGGTCGTTCGGGCGATCGCCGACGCGGTGCCCGCGATGAAGAACGGGTTCACGACCGACGACGACGGCAAGCCGCTGCTGGTCGTGAACGACCACGTCAACATGGCGCTCGCGGTGGACGTCGAGAAGGCCGACGGCAGCCGAACCCTGCTCACCCCGATCATCCGCGATGCCGACACGCTCGACTTCGCCGGGTTCCTCGCGTCGTACGACGAACTCATCCGCAAGGTCAAGAGCAACAAGTTGACCGTCGATGATTTCATGGGCGCCAACGTGTCGCTCACGAACCCCGGCACGATCGGCACCGTGCAGTCCGTCCCGCGGCTGATGCCCGGCCAGGGTCTGATCGTCGGCGTCGGCTCGATCGACTTCCCCGCCGAATTCGAAGGCGCCGACCGGGCCAGTCTCGCCGACATGGGGCTGAGCAAGGTCGTCACCGTCACCTCGACCTACGACCACCGCATCATCCAGGGCGCCGAATCAGGGCTCTTCCTCAAGCGGGTCAAGGAGTTGCTGCTCGGCGAGCACGAGTTCTACGAGGACATCTTCCACAGCCTCGACCTGCCGTACGAAGCGGTCAAATGGCGTCCTGACGTCAACCCGATCGACAAGGAAGAAGCCATGCTGCGCAAGCAGATGGCGGTCGCCAAGTTGATTCGCGTCCACCGCGTGCGGGGTCATCGGATCGCTGACCTCGACCCGCTGCGCTGGACCGAGCCACACACGCCGAAGGAACTCGATCCGGCGACCTACGGCCTCACGATCTGGGATCTCGATCGCGAGTTCCTCACCGATGGCGTCGGCGGGACCGACAAGCTGACCCTCGGCAACCTGCTCGGCGTACTCCGCGATGCGTACTGCCGCACGATCGGCGTCGAGTACATGCACATCCAGAACACCGACGAGCAGCAGTGGGTGCAAGAACGCGTCGAGTCCGGTCACCACGAGTTCGGCATCGAGGCCAAGCGTCGGATCCTCGAGCGGTTGAACGCCGCCGAGTCGTTCGAGAAGTTCCTCGCGACCAAGTACGTCGGCACGAAGCGGTTCGGGATCGAAGGGGCGGAGTCGGCGATCCCGATCCTCGACGTGATCCTCGGGAGCGCCGCCGACGCGGGGCTCGACTCGGCCGTTCTCGGAATGGCCCACCGTGGGCGCTTGAACGTGTTGTCGAACATCATGGGCAAGAGCTACGAGGCGATCTTCTCGGAGTTCGAAGGACACCTCGACCCGACGTCGGTCCAGGGCTCGGGTGACGTCAAGTACCACCTGGGCGCCAAGGGCAAGTACGTCAGCCCGTCCGGCGCCGACATCCCGATCGAGCTCGTCGCCAACCCGAGTCACCTCGAGACGGTCGACCCGATCGTCATGGGCGTGGTGCGCGCCAAGCAGGACCAGATCGATCCTCCCGGGTCGTTCCCGGTGTTGCCGCTGCTGATCCACGGCGACGCGGCGTTCGCCGGCCAGGGCGTCGTCGCCGAGTGCCTCGCGATGAGCGACACGGGCGGCTACCGCATCGGCGGCACGATCCATCTGATCATCAACAACCAGATCGGCTTCACGACGGCACCGGGCAGCGCCCGTTCGTCTCCGTACTGCTCGGACGTTGCAAAGACGGTGCAGGCGCCGATCTTCCACGTCAACGGTGACGACCCCGAGGCGTGCGTGCGAGTCGCCCAGCTCGCGTGGGAGTACCGCCAGCGGTTCAACAAGGACGTCGTGATCGACATGGTCTGCTACCGCCGACACGGTCACAACGAAGGTGACGATCCCAGCTACACCCAGCCGCTGATGTACAAGGCGATCGCCGAGCGACGCAGTGTTCGCAAGCTCTACGTCGAGTCGCTGGTCAAGCGCGGCGACATCACGCTGGAGGAGGCCGAGCAGGCGCTCACCGATTTCCACGGCAAGTTGCAGGTGGCCCTCGACGAAACCCGTTCGCAGGCGCCGGGCTCGATGATCGTGCCTCGCCCGCCGTCGCCGGTGGGTGTGCTCCCGGCGATTCCGACCGGCGTGAGTCGTGACCGGCTCGACGAGATCTTCACCCAGCTCACCGACTATCCGGAGGGGTTCACGATCCATCCCAAGCTCGGCAAGCAGTTCGAACAGCGCGCCAAGATGTACGAGGCGGGCGAGGTCGACTGGGCGCTCGGCGAAGCGCTCGCGATCGGGTCGTTGGTGCTCGAAGGGCGCTACGTCCGCTACTCGGGCGAAGACACCCGACGCGGCACGTTCAGCCATCGCCATGCGGCGCTGATCGACTACGAGACCGGCGACGCGTTCGTGCCGCTCGACAGCCTCGACGGCGACCACGACGCACGCTTCTGGGTGTTCGACTCGCTGCTCTCGGAGTACGCGGCGCTCGGTTTCGAGTACGGCTACAGCCACGCCAACCGTGACGCGCTGGTTGTCTGGGAGGCCCAGTTCGGCGACTTCATCAACGGTGCGCAGATCATCATCGATCAGTACATCGTGGCGGCCGAGGACAAGTGGGGTCAGCAGAACGGGGTCGTCCTGCTGCTGCCGCACGGCTACGAGGGGCAGGGTCCCGAGCACAGCTCGGCTCGCATCGAGCGCTTCCTCACGCTGGCCGCCGAGGACAACATGCAGGTGGTCAACACGACGACCGCGGCGAACTTCTTCCACCTGCTGCGCCGGCAGGTCCACCAGGAACGTCAGACCCCGCTGATCGTGTTCACGCCGAAGTCGGGGCTGCGGATGAAGCAGACTCGGTCGCCGATCGAGGAACTGACGACCGGATCGTTCCGCGAGGTGCTCGACGATCCGGGTGATCTGGATCCCGAGTCGGTGACGCGCATCGTGTTCTGTTCCGGCAAGGTGGCGTGGGATGCGATCGCCGCACGCGACGAGCGCCAGGAGCCCGTCGCCATCGTGCGGATCGAGCAGCTCTACCCGCTGCCGACCGAGCAGATGCTGGCGATTCTCCGCAAGTACCCGAATGCGAAGGAGCTTCGGTGGCTGCAGGAAGAGCCCGAGAACATGGGGGCGTGGAACTTCATCGAGCACCACACCTGGCGCGTCAAGGAGCAGGGCTACGACCTGCGACACGTCGCCCGGGTCGAGTCCGGCAGCCCGGCGACCGGCTCGAAGACCATCCACGACCAGGAGCTCGCCCAGCTCATGGACGGCGTCTTCGCCCCCGCCGACGAGTAACCCTGCGACCGTGTTCGTCGGTGCCACGCACCACCGAACACCTTCAGCGGAGGTCGAGGTCGAGGAGGGTGGCGAGGTCGTCGATCGCCTGGCCGGAGCCGACGACCTTGATGGTCTGCATCCCCATCGCCCGCGCGGGCTTGAGGTTGATCCCCAGGTCGTCGAGGAACACGCACGCTGCGGGCTCCACGCCGGCCATCTCGCAGGCGATCTCGTAGAACCGCGGTTCGGGCTTGCGCACCCCCACCTTGCTCGACTCGACCACGTGGTCGAAACGCTCCATCACGGCTTCGACTTCGGGACGATGGTGCGCCTGATGGGCGTCTGACACCACATTGTTGGTGAGGCACGCCGTCACCAGCCCGGCGCCGATCACGCGATCGAGCGCGACGACCATCTCGGGGCGGACGTCGCCCGACAGCAGCGCCAACACGTCAGCGCCCGGCACTCGATGACCCCGTCGGGCTGACTCGTCCGCGAACGCATCATCGAACTGTGCGGGCGTGATGTCGTTGCGTTCGAGCTGCGCCCAGGCGTTCGTGTCGGGATTCGCTGCATTGACGCCGCGGATGAAGTCGACGGGAAGGCCGTGCTCACGCTCGTACCGGTTGAAGGCTTCGAACGGGCTGGTGAGGATCACCCCGCCGAAGTCCCAGAACACGGCGCGGATGGTGTCGACGGTCATCGCGGCGATCATACGATCGCAGAGGTCGCCGGAGCGGTTCCGTGGGGAGGATCGGTGTGTCATCGTCTCTGACCGCTTACGATCAGTGAGGTCGTTCGGCCCGTGCCTTCAGCAGGTCCGAACCCGGTCACCGACGCACGTCTGCTCGGTGCCGCCTACCAGACAGGAAGTGACACTCGAGATGAGTACCAAGCAGGAGCCCGCCCACGTCGTGGTCGACGGCTCCAACATCGCCACCGAAGGTCGGTCGATGCCGAGCCTCGCCCAGTTGAGCGAAGCCGTCGGCAGCTTCATGGAGGAGCACCCCGACACGGCGATCACCGTGGTGGTCGACGCCACGTTCGGCCACCGGATCGACAAGCGAGAAGTCGCCGAGTTCGAGGCCGGGATCTCGAACAACGAGTTGGTCGCTCCGCCGGCCGGCGCAGTGGGGCGAGGTGATGCCTTCGTGCTCGGGATCGCCGACAAGGCGGGAGCGTCGGTGTTGTCGAACGACTCGTTCCAGGAATTCCACGGTGAGTACACGTGGCTCTTCGACGAAGGGCGCCTCATCGGCGGCAAGCCCGTTCCGCACGTCGGTTGGGTGTGGGTCGAGCGCGTGCCGGTACGGGGCCCGATCAGCCGAAAGGCGACGCGGGGGTCGGGCGGCGGAAGCCGTCGGTCGTCGGGCGGGCGTTCCCGCCGCGGGTCGTCGCGCGACGAGAGCACGGTTCGGACGGGCAGCAAAGAGGCGTCGGGCCCGATGCCCACGCCCAAGTCGCCACCGCCAGGACGCAAGGCGAAGGACGCGGACGAAGGCGACTCCTCGACGTCGAAGCGGTCATCCACGAAGCGCGCATCGAGCCGCTCGTCGGGTGGATCGAGTGGGTCGGGCAGTTCCGCCAAGGCGGCTCCGAAGGGTGGTGATCCGGTCAACGAACTGATGCCGTTCCTCGACTTCGTCGAGCATCACCCGATCGGCACGAGCGTCAACGGGACCGTCGATGCGTATTCCTCGCACGGTGCCTACATCACCATCGGCGACACCGACGTGCGGGGATACGTCCCGCTGCGGCTGATGGCGGATCCCGCACCGCGGAGCGCGAAGAGCGTCATGAAGATCGGCGAGTCGGTCACGGTCGTGGTCGTGAGCTTCGCGCCCGCACGGCGCAGCATCGACTGCGCGCTCCCCGACCTCGCCGCCGATGCCATCGCTGCCGCGGTCGAAGCCGACGACGGCGACGAACTCGACCAGATCGCGACGTCGGCGACCGCCAAGAAGAAGACGGCGGCCAAGAAGCAGGACGCGTGCCAAGAAACCCGCCGCCAAGAAGACGGTCGCCGAAGAAGCCCGCCGCCAAGAAGACGGCCGCCAAGAAGACGGCGGCGAAGAAGGTCGCTGCGAAGAAGACGGTGGCGAAGAAGACGGCGGCGAAGAAGACGGCCGCCAAGAAGACGGCGACGAAGAAGACGGCCGCCAAGAAGACGGTGGCGAAGAAGACGGTGGCGAAGAAGACGGCGGCGAAGAAGACGGCGACGAAGAAGACGGCCGCCAAGAAGACCGCCGCCAAGAAGACGGCGGCGAAGAAGCAGGTCGCGAAGAAGACGGTGGCCGAGAAGCCGGCGGCGTCAGGCGGTGGATCGACCTGATGCGGATCGTCACCTGGAACATCAACTCGCTGCGCGCCCGTCAGGAGCGGGTCGAGACGTGGCTGACCGAGGTCCAGCCGGACGTCGTCCTGCTGCAGGAGACCAAGCTGGCCGACGACGCCTTTCCGACGCTGGCGTTCGAAGCGCTCGGCTACTCGTGTGCCCACCACGGCCAAGGCCAGTGGAACGGCGTGGCGATCCTGTCCCGAGTCGGCCTCGACGACGTCGTCGCGAACTTTGCCGGCGGCGGGGATCCCGACCCCGACGCACGCATCATCACCGCGACGTGCGGCGGCGTGCGGGTCAGCAGCGTGTACGTCCCCAACGGGCGTTCACTCGAGGACGATCACTACACCTACAAGATCTGGTGGCTCGGTCGCCTGCTCGAGCACCTCGATGCCGACCCCCATGCGGCCCCGGACCTGCCGGTGGTGGTCGGCGGCGACTACAACATCGCTCCCGACGACCGAGATGTCCACGATCCGAAGGTGCTCGTGGGCGCCACCCATGGGAGTCCGGCCGAGCGTGACCGGTTGGCCGAACTCGAGGCCTGGGGGCTCACCGACGTGTTCCGGCACTTCCATTCCGACGATCGAGTGTTCTCGTGGTGGGACTACCGAGGTGGCGACTTCCATCAGGGCCGCGGGATGCGGATCGACCTGCTGATGTGTTCCCGCCCCGTCGTGGAGCGCGCCACGTGGAGTGTCGTGGATCGCAATGCCCGCAAGGGCAAGCAGCCGAGCGACCACGCACCGGTGATCGTCGACCTCGACGACTGACGCGGTCCCGACCGCATCGTCCAGGGGGCTGGTACGGTCCGCTGGTGACAACAGTGGAGCTGCGGCCAACGGCATTCGGTTCTCGTGTGGCCCGGCTCGGCCTGCGAATCCTTCGATGGGAGTTCGCGCCCTCGGATCTTCCGCCCAAGCACGCCGTGATCCTCGCTGTGCCGCACACCACGAACCTCGACGGTCTCCTGCTGGTGTTGCTCACCCGTTCGATCGGTTTGCAGGCGCACTGGATGGTCAAGGACGTCTGGGTGCGCGGCCCGCTGGGCTGGGTCACTCGCCGCGTGGGTGCGGTGGGCGTCAGTCGTGGTGCACCGAAGGGGATGGTGGGCCAGATGGTCGAGCGGTTCGCCGACAACGACGAGTTCCGGCTGCTGGTGCCCCCTGAGGGCACACGGTCCAAGGTCGACCGCTGGAAATCCGGCTTCTACCGGATCGCCCTCGACGCCGACGTGGCGGTCGTGCCGTCCTACGTCGACTACCGCTCTCGCCGCGGTGGATTTCTCCCGGCGATCGATCTCACCGGCGATCCGGTGATCGACATGAACGCGATTCGCGAGGCCTACCCGGAGGCACGCGAGATGGCTCGGCACCCCGACAAGGTCGGCCCCATCGAGCTGCGCGACGAGTCTCCGTCGAGCTGACGCGGCGACGGCTCAGAGGCTGTCGAGGCGCAGGCCGACATCGACCCGGTCCCGCTCGGCGTCGAGCTCATCGTCGATTTCGGAAGGCGGTTCCGCTCGATCGGCCGAGGTCATCGTCGCCGGTGCCCTCCGCCCGACGAGCAGCGCGGCGAGGGCGACCACGTAGAGCGCCAAGCCGAACATCACCGTCCGATCGAAGCCGAAGGTCATCGACGCGACGGTGGTGAGCGACGAACCGATCACCGAGAAGAACCCGTTGACCGCCCAGCACCAGGCCACGAACCGGTCGCGGTCGCCGGCGGCGGGTCCGCTCGTCAACCGAGTCGCCTGATCGATGCCGGCCGGGAGGAACACGCCGAGCGCCATTCCGACGGGGAAGAGCATCGCGAACACGAGCATGATTCGCAGCGGTTCACCCCACGCGAGCGCGACCTCGGTGATCGGGCCACTCACCGTCAGGTACAGGAGCGTCACGGCGAACAGCGCAACGACGGCGCCCGGCAGACCGGACGCCGGCCGAGCCCCGATCCGCCCGGAGAGTCGTGCCCCGATCGCTGTGGCGAGCAGGAGGGTGAACAGCGACACCGACAGCGACAGGGTCGGGTATCCGAGGAGCAGCGAGAATCGCTGGATCATCGAGATCTCGACCAACATGAACCCGAGCCCGATCGAGGCGAAGTAGACGAACATCCGGCCGCGCCCCTCGACGCGGCGCGGTGGCTGGCCACGTCGCCGAGTGAGGACGAACGGCAGCCACAAGAACGCGGACGACACGACGAATGCGATACCGATCAACACGATCAACAGCCGCTCACCGATGGCGATCTCCGTGTCGGCGTACGATCGACTCCAGTCGCCGACGACGTCGGAGAACGGTGTGAAGTGCCAGAAGAACGGCCGGTCGTCGTCGATCGACGAGATGTCGAACTCGTAGCCGTCGACGATCGCTTCGACGTCGCTCGCGCTCCCGGTGATGATGTCGGTCGTGATGCCCCCGCCCGTCGTCGAGCGGTCGGGAAGATGGAGCGCCTCGGTGTCGGGCACCCGGGTGAGCGAGTCGAGGAGCCGCGTCGAGGCGTCGTCCTCCGGGGGGTTCTTGAAGAGCAGCATGGTGCTGAAGCGGTCGAGGTCGACGTCGCCGCGGTTGACGAGCAGTGCGGTCTGGCGCGAGAAGTCGGTCTGCTCGCTGCGCAACGCCTCACGAGCGGTGACGAGGTATCGAGCGGTCCGTGTCGGACGCTCGTCGAAATCGAAGTCGCCGAACTGCGTGACGACCATCCCGTCCGGGGTGAGGTGGTCGTACGCCTCGGCGATCATCTCCTCGGTGTACAGGTAGCTCTCGGAGAGCACGAACGCGCCCGACGTCGCTGCGTTCGAGGCGGCGTAGGTATCGGGAGCGACGAACCAGATCATGTCGTATTGCGTTGTCGGTGCGAGCCAGGAACGTCCGTCCGTCACCTTGGATGTAGTCGACGTTGTCGCGAGTGGTGAGATTCCCGGCGTAGTCGGCGAACTCGTTCTCGAGTAGTCCGACGGTGATCGGATTCAGTTCCACGGCATCGACGTGGCCGACCCCGTAGGTGAGTGCCGCCTGGATCTCGTTCCCACCGGCGGCGCCGATGATCAGAATCCGTTCGGGATCGCGACCCAACGCCGCGAACGGGATCTGGCGGCTGTCGTTGTCGAACCGGGCCGTGGTTTCGCGCGTCCCGTCGTACCGCCAGATCGACGACCCCCACAGCCCGTCGTGGTGCAGCACGTGAAGTGGGCCGAATTCGACGGCATCGACTCGGAACACCGCCCCCCAGTCGCCGGCCGCGACGACGTCGCTGTCGCGCAGCGTCTTGGCATCGTCGGTGCGAACATCGACGGTTCCGGCCGCGAAGGTGGCGAGTAGTGCAACGGCCGCGACGCCGACGAGCGACGGGCTCCAGCGAGCGCCCGTGCGCAGTGTGATGCCCAGTCCGAGCAGGACGAGGAGCACGCTCGAGAGCAGGATCATGGCGGGCGGGCCGATCGTGAGCTGGAGCGGAACGGCCGTCAGGCAGCCGAGCGCCGCCCCGGTCAGATCCCAGAAGTAGAGCCGACGCACCTCGTGTGCTTCGGCGACGATCAGACGAGCGAGGACGAGCCCGACGCCGAAGAACACCATGGTCAGCGCGACGGCGATGACGAGCAGCCGGATGAGTTGACCGAGTGCTTCACTCTGCGTGCCGGCCCAGATCAGGTTCGTGTCGGTGCCGATCCGTGCGACCACGACGTAGGAGATCGCACCGACCAGCCCGGCGATCGGCGACGCGAACGCGCACGAGTCGAAGGGTCTCGACCTGCCGCAGCCGAGACGACAACGCAAGCGCAGAACTCGCAGCTCCGAGCCCGAGCAGCGCCAGCCCGATCACGAAGTACGTGTAGTAGTAGAAGATCTTGAAAGAGATCACCCGCGTGTAGGCGATTTCGAGCGACAGCCCGACGAATCCGACGATGAACGCCGCGAGCAGACGGAGTCCCAGGTGCCGGGACGCGTCAGCGGGCGCGGCGGTCGAGGTGTCCACAGCTGTCGTCATGCGGCGGCGAGCCTACTGCGGCGTCCCGCCGTCGTTCGGCATCGCTGCGATCAGTGCCGCAGTGCGTTCGATGTCGGCGCGTGCGGTGTGGACGTGTGGCGAGATCCGGATGCCCGACGCTCGATGGTCGACTTCGATCCCCTCGCGCAGCAGGGCGTCCACCAAGGCTTCGTCGCCTGCGACGATGCAGGTTCCACTTCGCTGATCGGCGGCGACCGGGCTGACGACATGGCCGTCGAGTCGCTCGATCAGCAGGTCGCCGAGCGCGAGGTTCGCATTGCGAATGGTGTCGACGCCGATCTCGGCGATGGTCGCGATCGCTGCGCGCGCGACGACGAACGGAAGCACCGTCGGGCTGCCGCCCCAGAACCGGAGCGCGTCGGGGGCGTAGCGGAAGCGGTGGATGTCGAACTCGAACGGATCCTCGTGGGAGAACCAGCCGACATCGTTCGGTCGGCAGCGATCGATCATCGCCGGGTCGACCCAGATCCAGCCGGCACCCGGCCCGCCGCTCAGCCACTTCACGCACGACCCAACGAGGACATCGGCGTCCCACCCGCCGACGTCGATGGGGATGATGCCGACGGACTGGGCGACGTCGACGATCGACACGACGCCACGATCACGGGCAATGCGTGCGATGTCAGCCGCAGGGACCAGTTCGCCGGTGTTGGAGTGCACGTGGGTCACGAGCACCACGTCGATGTCGGAGGTGAGGTGCTTCGCCCACACGTCGGGGTCGAGCGTGCGCTGATCGCTGCCGATGTAGCGGACCTCGTAGCCCGAGTGCTCGCACACGTAGCCGAGCGAGGGAAACGCCGCTTCGGTGAGCAGCAATCGCGGCACGCTGCGCCCGAACGAGGGCCGGAGCGCATCGAGCACCTTGGTGAGCCCGCTGCTCACGTTGCTCTGCGGACAGATCGACGCCGCGTCGCCACCGAGCAGGCCGGCGAGTTCCTGGCGGAACCCGTCGATCGTGTCGAGCCAGCGTGGCCAGGCGTCGGCCGGGTCTGCTTCCCACACACCGATGTACTCGTCGATCGCCGCCCGCGTGCCGCGGACCGGCAGGCCCACGGAGTGGCTGAGCAGGTAGCTGGCGTCGTGGGTGACGAACCGGTCGGCCGGGTCCGCCGTCGCTGTACTCATGCCTCGAGGAGCGATCGCAGCCGGGCGATGTCCGCGTGGCGAGTCGGGATGTCGTCACGGTCGGCGGCAAGGCGACGATCGCGGAGGCCCTCGAGTGCCCGGAGCAGCACGTCGAGTGGCGGTCCGCTCGCCGTGATGCCCTCGAGCTGCTCGGCCGGGATCCGATCGGCGGGGCGGGCGATGAAGTTGTGCACGAGATCGTCGTGATGTTGCGCAGCGGCGGCGCCGTGGGCAGTGCACACGTCGAGGTACGCCTGCGCGTGGCGCTGGAACCAGTCCTCGGTGTGGGAGTCGGCCTGTGCCAGGAACTCGTCCAGCAGGTTCGGGTGCCGGAACGACTCGTGCAGTCGTCGCTGCTCGTCCGGGGTGAGGTACGGGAACTTCTCCAGCACGACCTGGGTGTACGACGGGTCGGTGGGCATGCACAGCCCGAGCAGCATGTCGATCTGGTTGAAGGCGGCGAAGTCACCGGCGTTCGCGCCGCGATACTCCTGCGAGCCGACCCGGTACGGCTTGTAATACGGTCGGACGCAGTAGAAGAACTCGTCGACGTCGAGGGTGCCGCCGAGCTCGGTGTTGAGCGCGAGGGCGTCCTGCAGGGCGTTGCGGGCGTCGCTGCAACAGGTCGTGGACCGCCGGGTGCGACACCCCCATCGGGTGGATCCGTCCGAGCGCGTCGGCCGCACGCATGTACGCGAACGCCGAACGGGTGTTGAAGTCGAGGAAGACCTTCTCAGCGGGCCGCCAGGTGAATGTGCGGTATCGGCCGTCGACCGCCCGGTTGTAGGTCTCCATGTGGCTCGTGACGAAACGCGGCGCGGTCCCGAGCGTTGCGCCGAGGTGCATCGCGAGCGCCGAGGCTTCGACGAGTGGCGACGTACGTTCACGACTCGGTTCGGTGATCTCGTGGCGGCGGCACGCCGCCATGTAGTAGCCGACGTTTCCGAGCAACTCGAACGCGAGGTCGAAGCCCTCGTGCGTGTTGCCCTCCTCCAAGAGCGCGACGATCAGGTCGCGACCCTCGTCGACGAGTTGCGCCTTGAGGTCGTCGCCGACGCCGCGCACGTCGATGCGGTTGTCCTGCGAGGCGTAGCGATCCTCCAGCTCGGTGTTGAGGTCGATGAAGCGCCCGCGAATCCACTCGTCGAACGCGGCAACGCGGGGCGTGGTGGTGGAGTGGGGTTGGGCGGGAATCATGCGGATGCTCCGAGCGTCGTGCGGGGAAGTGAACACTCTCTCACGGCCGACGTTCGGCCGAACCCCGGCGCCTCCTCGGCCTGTCGTCAGGCCGGGTTGATCTCCTCGAGGATCGACAGCAGGTCGTCGGCGTGTTCCTCCTCGACGGCCAGGATGTCCTCGAACATGCGGCGGGTGGTCGAGTCGTTGGTGCCGAGCCAGGAGATGATCTCGCTGTAGCTCTCGATCGCAATCCGCTCGGCGATCAGGTCCTCGCGGACCATGTCGAGCAGGTTGTCGGATGCGTCGTACTCCGCGTGAGAACGCGTCGCCAACCCGTCCGGATCGAAGTTCGGCGAACCCTGGAGCTGCGTGATCCGCAGGGCGATCTGGTCGGCGTGCGCCTGTTCTTCGGTCGCGTGCTGGAGGAACTCGGCAGCGACGGGAGCGGCGCTGAGCCCGGTGGCGGTGTAGTAGTGCCGCTTGTACCGCAGGACGCAGACCAACTCGGTGGCGAGCGCCTCGTTGAGCACCTCGATGACCCGCTCGCGGTCGGCGCCGTAGGCGTCGGTGATCGGACCCTGCTCGATGCCGGCCCGAGCCCGGTCGCGAAGCGTTTGGATGTCGGTGAGGAAGTCAGCCATGCGTCCATTCCACCACGACGCCGGGCCAGACCACCAGTTGCCGGTGTGTCACCAACCGTCCGGGCGGACTCCGACGCGGTCGTACTGGTCGCCGAGCACGACGCCGAGCTTGCGGGCCTCGCCGTCGTGCAGGTGGATGCCGGGGCGGCCGTGGGCCCACCGGTAGTTGCAGATCACGCCGACATCGCCCTCGCGCCAGTTGATCGGCATTCCGAACTCGTCGTAGAGGTCGATCCACTGTCGGATCTCGTCCGGGGAGATCTCGCTGTCGTCGCCGAAGGTCATGTGCAGCGGCCGTTGGTCGTAGGGGAGATGCTGGACGAGCGGCCACGTGTCGAACCACATGCCGTGGTCGGCGAGGCTGCTGTAGAGCACGTTGCGATCGAGATGGGGGAAATACTCGAAGGCCGAGCAGTAGAAGCGGGTCTTCAACAGGCGGTCCGGGCCCCACTCGACGGCGAGGCGCTGGTCGCGGGCCCGGCTCGCGGCGAGGTCGGGGTCATCGGTGCCGAACGACTTCTGCCAGTGGTTGTAGACGCCGAACTCGGTCCTGCCGACGAAGGCGTCGCGGTCGGTGAGGTTGCGGTGATAGCAGACGCCGAGGTCCTTCAGCTTCTGTCCGAAATCGGTCGACAGCAACTTGTCGGTGGCCGCGACGGAGTCGGACACGAACGTTGCGCCTCGACTCACGCCGCCGTCGCCGGGCCCGGGCTCGGGCAGCACGTCCTTGGCAAGAAAGCTGATCACCCGAGTGCTTCGACCGACGTAGGCCATCTCGTGGTGGTAGTGGAGCCACGCGGCGAGCGGTGCGCCGATCTCGTACACGTTGGGGGCGATGTTGTCGCGCGGGTTGGCGCCGCCGTCGTAGGGCATCTCGGCGTCGATCACGAGCTTGGCGACGGACCGCATGTCGACGAGGTCGGTCAGGCCGGTGTCGGTGAGGTGGACGAGGCCGACTCGGTCGAACGTCTCACGCATGCGGCGACCGAGTTCGCCGTCGTGATCGAGTGCCTGTGCGTTGACGTCGATGGTCGCTGCAGTCGATCGTGAACGCTGCGGCGTCGAGCGGTGCGGTGCCCGACCACCAGGCAGGTTCGATCACGTCGTCGAGCGGTGCGAACTCGGAATGTTCCACGATGGCCATGTCGGCCTCCGATCAGTGCGTCCTCCGTCGGAGCTGAATCCCGACGACTTCAGTCGGGAATGTTAGCCGAAGGTTCCGGTGACGACGCACCGAAGCGCCGTCAGCCCGAGTTGCGGATGCCGGTGGCGATCGCGTTGATCGTCAGCTGGATGCCGCGTTGCACCAGATCGAGGTCCGCAGCGTCGGGATCGCTCTCGCGTTGGCGGCGCAGGAGGTCGACCTGCATGACGTGCAACGGGTCGAGGTACGGGTACCGATTGCGCAGGCTCCGGGCGAGCAGCGGGTTGTCACGGAGCGGGTCCGGCTGACCCGGTGATCCGCTCGTGCCACTCCCGCGTCAGACGATGCTCGTCCTCGATGCGGCCGAAGATGTCCCGGCGCATGTCGCTGTCGGTCACCAGCACGTCGGCGTATCGACGTCCGATCTCGATGTCGGCCTTGGCGAGCACCATCCCCATGTTGTCGATGATCGTGCGGAAGAACGGCCACGCCGAGTACATCTGGCGCATGAGGTCCGCTCGGGTGGCGTCGGTGGCGGCGAACGTGTCGAACGCCGTCCCAGCGCCGTACCAGGCGGGGATCATCAGTCGGCACTGGGTCCAACCGAACACCCACGGGATCGCGCGGAGGTCCTCGATGGCGTCGGATCGCTTGCGCGACGCCGGCCGGCTCCCGACGTTCAGGCTGGCGATCTCGTTCGTCGGTGTGATCTGGCGGAAGAACGTGACGAACCGGTCGTCGCCGTACACGAGCGAGCGGTAGGCGTCGAAGGCAGCATCAGAGAGTTGGCCCATCGCGTCGATGAACTCCGGCGGGGTCTCGGCCGCATCGGCCTCGCCACCGGCGGACGCGCTGACGGTCGCGGCGACCAGCGTCTCGAGATTGCGTCGCGCCAGCGCCGGCTGCGCGTACTTCGCAGCCACCATCTCGCCTTGCTCGGTGACGCGAATCGAACGATCGACCGACCCCGGTGGCTGCGCCAGGATCGCCTGGTACGCCGGTCCGCCGCCCCGTCCAACCGTGCCGCCACGACCGTGGAAGAGGCGCAGCCGGACGCCGGCCGCACGTGCGGTCGCGACGAGCGCGGCCTGCGCGGCGAAGAGGTTCCACTGCGACGAGAGATAGCCGCCGTCCTTGTTCGAGTCGGAGTAACCGATCATCACCTCCTGGCGGTTCCCTCGTGATGTGACCAGCTGGCGGTACGTCCCGTGTTCGAGCAGTTGTCGCAGGGTCTCCGAGGCACCGGCGAGGTCGCCGATCGTCTCGAAGAGCGGGACGATGTCGAGTTGCGTCATCGCCGGCCGGTCGTCGTCGGCGACCCGGACCAGGCCGACCTCCTTCAACAGCACGGCGACCTCGAGCACGTCGCTCACGGCCGTCGCCATCGAGATCACGTAGTGCGGAATGATGCGTCGCCCGAGTCGGCCGATCGACACCGCCGCCTCGTCGAGCACGGCGAGCTCGCCGATCGTCTGCTCGTCGTAGACCGCGTTGGGGTGGCGGAGCAGGCGCGGCGTGGCGAGCTCGGCGGTGAGGATGCGAGTTCGTTCGGCCTCGTCGAGATCGACGTAGTCGGCTGTGACGCCGGCCTGGGCGAGCAGATCGCCGACGACGCGTTCGTGGATGGCCGAGTTCTGGCGCATGTCGAGCCCGCACAGGTGCGCCCCGAAGATGGCGAGCGAGCGCTGGACCGGCTCGATCGAGACCTCGACCAATTGCCCGGCTCCGTGGGAGCGCAGCGAATCGCCGACGACGTCGAGGTCGGTGATCAGCTCGTCGAGCGACTCGTAGCGGGGGAGCGGGACCCGGGGTGTCGGACAGGAGAGCTCGTCGATGCTGTCGCCGAGGACGTCGGCGGCGAACGCATGGAGTCGGGCGTACATCCCGCGCAGGGCGCGCCGGTAGGGCTCGTCGGCACGAAACGGTGAGTCGTCGCCGGACGCGTCGGCGAGGGCGAACAGCGCGTCGCTGGGGGTGATGAGCCGCGACGACATCGACAGCTCGATCGACAGTCGCAGGAGTTCATCCAGGTGGTACTGGAGCGCGATGGTTGCGTGGCGGCCGACGGCGAGGCGCATCACCTCGGCGGTCACGAACGGATTGCCGTCGCGGTCGCCACCGATCCACGAGCCCATGTTGACGATCCGCGACGTGTCGGCCGGCGCAGATCCCGAGGCGTTCGACCGCCAACGTCTCGAGGTCGGCGGAGAGACGCGGGATCGTCTCGAACAGGCTGACCTGGTAGTAGCGCAGCGCCTCGTTGATCTCGTCGCGGACGCGTAGCTTCGACAGCCGGAGGATGGCCGTGTGCCAGAGGGTGAGGATGCGGGCCTCGAGGGTGCGGAGCACTTCTTCTCGGCGGTGGTCTCGTTCGCCGATCCGGTCCAGGCGATCGAGGAGTTCGCCGACCTCGGTGAGGACGTCGAGGATCGTCTTGCGTCGGACTTCGGTGGGGTGCGCCGTGATGACCGGGCTCACTTCGAGATCGGTGAGGATCTCGACGATCGTCGTCGGCGCCAGGCCGCGTTGGAGGAGTTCGTCGAACGTGGCGGCGAGGCTGCCGGGCTGAGCGTTGCTGCCGACACTGAGATGGTGACGACGGCGGCGCTCGACGTGCAGGTCCTCGGCGGTGTTCGCCAGCAGTGACAACCAGTCGAAGGCGCGCAGCACGTTCAGCACGCGGTCGATCGGTTGCGGACCGAGCAGCTCTTCGAGGTCGGCAACCGAACTCGTGCCGTTCCGTCGCGCGGACACGGCAACACGGCGGACGGACTCGATCAGCTCGAAGGTCTCGTCGCCCGCCTGCTCGCGCACGACGTCGCCGAGGATTCGGCCGAGCAGTCGGATGTCGTTGCCCAACGCTTCGTAGCCGTCGGGACCATCCGATGGCGAGCCGTGCTCGTCGGCTGTCGTGGGCGGTGGCGATTCGGCGGGGTCGTTCGTCACCCGGACCAGTCAACCCGATTTGGCTCCGATGCGCCCCTCTGCGGCTGCGAAGTGTTCCGCGCGGAAGTGTTCAGCGAGCAAGCCTGAGGACGAAGGTGTCGCCGCCGTATCCGTTGGCGAGGTCGCGTCCCTGGATGGTGACCTCGGCAACGTCGTCGGGGATCTCGATCCCGGACTGCGAGCGCGTGAACGGCTGCTCGTTGGCGTGGTCGTGGAGGAGGATCCGCTCGCCGTAGACCGTGCCGTCGGGGCCCATCACCCGCCAGGCGTCGGCGTAGCGCTCGGGGGTGTCGTACGGGGACGAGAGCGTCGCCGAGACCGTCCACGTCGCCCCGACCCGCTCGGCGCTCGCGTCGATCACGTCGGGGAATCGCTCGCCCGATGCCTCGCCGGTGTCGCCCGCCGCTTCGCTCGCCGGCACGAGCGCGGTGACGGCGGGTTCGTCACCGTTCCCTCCCGAGCCACACGAGACGCCGACGACCACGATGACCGCCACGACACCGAAACCCATCGAACATCGCATGCGCCCGACCGTACCCAACCCCCATCGCCCCGTCCCCGCGCTCGCAACGTGATGTTCATCCCGGATCAACATCATGTTGCAGCAACGTGATATTGATCCGGGATGAACATCACGTTGCCATGATGGGGGGCATGCGCGTGTTGTTTGCCACTGCCGAACTCTCGCCGGTTGCCGCGGTCGGGGGGCTCGCGGCTGCGGCGGCAGGTCTCGGAGCCGAGTTGCGACGCGCCGGCGTCGACCTCGATCTGGTGATGCCGGACTACGGGGGGATCACGCTCGTCGACGAGACGACGTTCGATCTCGAGGTGCCCGATTGGGTCGGTGCGGCGGTGGTCCGGCGAGGTATCCATCCCGCGGTCGGTCCGCTGACGGTGATCTCCGTGCCCGGGATGGCCCGCCCCCATCCGTACCTCCAGGCGGACGGGACGGGTTGGCCCGACAACAGCGAGCGGTTCTTCCGGTTCAGTCGGGCGGTCGCAGCACTGGCCGTGCGAGAACGACCCGACGTGGTCCACCTCAACGACTGGCACACCGGGGCCGCACGAGCGGCGTTCGGCCCCACTCCGCCGCCGACCGTCGTGTCGATCCACAACCTCGCCTACCAGGGCATCGCCGACGGGTCGTGGCTCGAGCGGATCGGACCCGCCGGCGCGCACTACGAGTGGTGGGGCGGGACCAACCCGCTGTCGGGCGCGCTGGCGCTGGCCGACCGCATCGTCGCGGTCTCACCGAACTACGCGGTCGAGATCCAGACGCCCGCCGCCGGGTTCGGCCTCGACGGACCGCTCCGCGACCGGAGCGACGTGCTGGTCGGCATCGTCAACGGCATCGACGTCGACGTGTGGAACCCGGCGACGGATCCGCACCTCCTCGCCACCTTCACCCCCAAGTCCCTCGAGGGGAAGGCCGAGTGTCGCTCGGCACTGCACGAACGGCTCGGCTTCGTCGACGACGACACCGCCCTGGCCACCGTCGTGACGCGGCTCACCGAGCAGAAGGGCATCGACTTGCTCGTCCCGTTGATCCCGCTGCTCGACCAGATTCCGATGCGGCTCGGCATCCTCGGCTCCGGCGACGCCGTGCTCGCAACCGAACTGCACGCGCTGGCTGAGGCGCACCCGTCGTCGTTCACGTTCGTCGAAGGCTACGACGAGGCGTTGTCGCACCTGATGTTCGCCGGCGCCGATCTCTTCTTGATGCCCAGTCGATTCGAGCCGTGCGGCCTGACCCAGATGCAGGCGATGCGCTACGGCACCGTGCCGGTCGTGACCGCAGTCGGCGGGCTCGTCGACACGGTTCCCGACGCCGACGAGCACGCCGATGGACTGGGTTTCGTCGCCGCCGAGCCCAGCCCGGAGCACCTGCTCGCCGCGATGTTCCGTGCCACCCGCCGCATCGGCAAGAAGCGGCAGCGGACGTCGCTCCAGAAGCGGATGATGGCGGTCGACTGGTCGTGGCAGCAGCCGGCGCAGCGCTACGTGGCGATCTACCGCGAACTCGCCCCCGGCGCCTGAACCGTCGATTCGTCACAGGTTGGGATCGCGTTGACCCGTGCGGGATACGGTGAACGGTGATGGCTATCGACCCGAACGTGCTCGTGATCGTCCTCGCCGGTGGGGAGGGCAAACGGCTGCAACCGCTGACCAACGACCGAGCGAAGCCCGCCGTGCCGTTCGCGGGCACCTACCGGATGATCGATTTCGCACTGTCGAACTTCGCGAACGCCGGGTATCGCAAGATCGTGGTGCTCACCCAGTACAAGAGCCACAGTCTCGACCGCCACATCACCCAGACCTGGCGATTCTCGGCGATGCTCGACGACTACGTCACCCCGGTGCCCGCGCAGATGCGACGCGGCCCGCACTGGTTCCAAGGGTCTGCCGACGCCATCTACCAGAACCTGAACCTCATCCACGACGAGCGCCCCGACATCGTGTGCGTGTTCGGTGCCGACCACATCTATCGCATGGACCCACGTCAGATGGTGGCCGAGCATCTCGACAACGAGGTCGGGGTGACGGTGGCCGCGATCCCGGTGCCGAAGCACGAGGCTCGCGACTTCGGGGTGATCGAATCCGACGAATCGGGTCGGATCATCGCGTTCCACGAGAAGGTGGAGAACCCCCCGACCATGCCCGGCGACGATACGCGCTGCCTGGCCAGCATGGGGAACTACGTGTTCAACACCGAGACGCTCATCGACATCGTGACGCCGGGAACGAACCAGTACACCGACCTGGGCGGCGACGTGATCCCGGCGCTCACCGCTGCCGGCGATGCACGCGTCTACGACTTCTCCAAGAACGTGATCCCCGGGCAGGACGACCGCGAACGCGGCTACTGGCGAGACGTCGGGACGCTCGACGCGTTCTTCCATGCCAACATGGACCTCATTGCACCGGTTCCGGTGTTCAACCTCTACAACGACCGGTGGCCCGTGTTCACCTCGCGCAAGGCGCTTCCGCCCGCAAAGGTGTCGCGGGGGAGCGGCGGCGAGCCGCCGTTCGTCGACGACAGCCTGCTCTGTCAGGGTTCCATCCTGAGTGGCGGCCATGTGGAGCGCTCGATCATCGGACCCGGCACGTTCGTCGATCACGATGCGCACGTCACCGACTCGATCATCTTCCCCGGTGTCCACGTCGGACCCGGGGCCCGGCTCCACCGCTGCATCATCGACAAGAACGTCAACGTTCCCGAGTGGACGCGAATCGGCCTCGAGCCGGAGCAGGACCGTGAGCGGTATGCAACGAGTGACGAGGGCATCGTCGTTCTGCCGAAGGACTACCGCTTCGAGTGATGATCGGCCTCGACCGGTGAACGATCGCCGAGACGCCGACCTGGCCGCCCAGATGGCCGAGCGTTTGGCCGAACTCGCCGACATCGCCGAACTCATGGGTGACGGCGACGGAGCCGCCCGGCTGCGCAAGCGTGCGGCCGGAGCGAGCGATCGTGCGATGCGGATGCTCGACGACTGAGCCGGTCGGTGCGCCGCGCGAACCGATCAGGTGCCGGCGAGGCGGGCGACGACCGGGGCGAAACTGTCGGCTTCCTCGCCGCCGACGATGACGTAGCTGAACCCGAACTCCTCGCGGCGCGCCACCAGGTCGTCGACGATCTGGTCGACCGAGCCGATCAGCGCGAACGGGGATTCGCGGATCATCTGCTCGTCGACTCCGATCAGCCCCGCCATCGCGGCAACCTGCGGGTCGCGGTCGTCGGTGACGCTGACGAAGAAGGTGCGCACGTTCATCTCGATCGCATCGAGACGCCCCGCAGCGCGGGCGGCGTCGGCCACGATCGCGACTTTGTCGACGACGGCGTCGCGGGTCATCGTCGCGATCGCCTCCGGGCCGATCACGCCGGCGTGGAGCGTGCCGTTGACCCCCACGATGTCGGCCTCGCGTGCTGCGATCCCGAGGACCCGCCTGCCCCCGCCGCCGATGATCACCGGCGGGTGCGGCCCTTGGACGGGCTTCGGGAATCCGTCGTGTCCGCGGATCGTGTAATGCTCGCCCTCGAACGAGAACGGCTCGGCGCCCATCACGCCCTTGATCACGGCGAGCCCCTCGACGAAGCGGTCGATGCGCACTCCGGGGCGGTCATAGGTCATCCCGGCCTGTTCGTAGTCCGAGATCATCCACCCGGCACCGAGGCCGATCTCGACGCGACCCTCGGAGAGCACGTCCATCGTGGCCAGCTCCTTGGCGAGCACGAGCGGGTGCTTGTAGTCGTTGTCGAACACGAGCGCGCACGCCCGCAGGGTGGTCGTCGCGCTGAGGATCGCCTGCAGCCCTGGCATCGGGGCGAATTGGTCGTCGAAGTGGTCGGGCATCGTCGCGATGTCGTACCCGTGTGTCTCGATCCGCCGGGCCTGTTCGGCCCAGGCCACACCGCTGGGGCCGGTCTTCAGCTGCACACCGAAGCGAAACGGGCGAATCGGAAACGGGCTGGACTGGTCGCTCATCGTCGACGACGCTAGCCGTCACACACGCGCGGATCGGCGGTGTGGATCGCCGCCCTGTGAACGGTGCCGCATGACGCCGCTGGGACCCGCCCCACCACTAACGTTCGAAGCGCTGTGCAACGTTTCGCGTGGATTCCCAGAATGGTGCTCGTCATCGCGTCGGGTGCGCTGCTCATCGTTGCGATCACCGTCGCTGTTGCTCCGCGCCTGTGGGACATCGCGAACGCGCACTCCGAGGATCCCGTGGTCCTGCCCGAGTTCCAGCCGCTGGCGCAACGCACGTACGTCTACGACTCCAACGGCGACGAAATCGCCGTGTACGAACTGGAGAACTCCCAGCCGATCAAGTACGCCGACATTCCCGACCACGTCATCCAGGCGTTTCTGCTGATCGAGGACAAGGAGTTCTTCACCCACGACGGCGTGAACGTGCGCAGCCTGTTCCGCGCCACGCTGTCCAACTTCGCGTCCGACGCTCCGCAGCAGGGCGCTTCGACGATCACGATGCAGGTCGTCAAGAACGACTTCCTCGCCGGTCTCGAACGCGACGGTCGCTACAAGCTCCTCCAGATCCAGTACGCGAAGCGGCTGGAGAAGGAGATGAGCAAAGACGTCATCTTGGAGCGGTATCTCAACACCGTCTTCTTCGGCAACAACGCGTACGGCATCCAGGCGGCCGCCGAGACCTACTTCGGCAAGACCGCGGCAGAACTCGACTTCCTCGAGGCGGCATTCCTGGCCGGTCTCGTGCGGTCGCCGTCGGGTTTCGACCCGATCAACGAGCCCGAGCGCAGCCGAGCCCGCTGGATCCAGGTGCTCGATCGGTTGGTGACCGAGGAGGTCATCACCGAGGACGAAGCCGACTTCCTGGCCGAGGACTTCGTCCTGCCCGAGCGGGTCAAGGTGATCCCCGGTCGTGAGAATCGGCGTACCTATTACACCGAGGCGCTGCGCGACTATCTGCTCAATCGGTCGACGATTCTCGGTGAGACGCCCGAGCAGCGGTACAACCAGCTGTTCCGCGGCGGGTTGCGGATCCACACGACGTTCAACCCCGGAATGCAGGCGGCGGCCGAGCAGCGCACGCGACTTGTTGCCGAATACGAGTGAGGGGTTCGATGCGGCGATCGTGTCGCTCGATGCGCAGAGCGGTGCGATCCGGGTGATGGTCGGGGGTCGGGAGTTCCGGCCCGGCGAGCGGGAGCTGAACATGGCGCTCAGCCCGCGCCAGACCGGGTCGAGCATCAAGTACTTCATCCTCGCTGCAGCCATCCAGGCCGGGGCCCAGGCCGGCGACGAGATCGACGGTCGGCGCGGCTGTGCGTTGCCGAGTGGCGATCCGAGCGATCCTGTCTTCCAGATCAACGGCGGAATCGCCGGTCGTGTCGGCAGCGTGCGCTACATCACCGAGAGCTCGGTCAACTGCGGGTTCGCTCGGTTGTCGCAGATCGTCGGACTCAACCGAGTCGTCGACACGACCTACCGGATGGCCGAGTCGCCGTACCTGTACCGGGGCCAGCCCGAGTCGGACCGGACGCCCATCCAACCGTTCGCCAGCTACGCGACCGGCGCCAACGAGATGTCGGCGCTCGACATGGCCGCCGGCATCCAGAGCATCGCCAACGAGGGCGTCCACCAGCAGCCCTACTACGTCGAGTTCATCGACGACGCCGAGGGCAACCGGCTGTTCACCCACTTCGATCCGGGGACCGAGGTCCTCGATCGAGACGTCGCGCTCGAAACGATCGACATCATGAAAGGCGTGATCAGCGGGGGCACGGGGCGTCGCGAAGCGCCGCTCGCCGACGGCCGGCCCGCCTTCGGCAAGACGGGCACCCAGCAAGACAACACCAACGCCTGGTTCGTCGGCGGCACCAAGCAGTTGGCGACCGCCGTCTGGGTCGGCGACCCGGACGCCTACACCAACATGGTCGGTATCTCCGGCTTCGAATTCCCCCGGGTGCAGGGTGGCACCTATCCCGCACGGATCTGGAAGAACTTCATGGACGGCGCCCACTTCGGCCTGCCGGCCGAGGACTGGGACGGCCCACCACCGCCCGAGCGGGCGAACGCACGGCTCGTGCTCCCGGGCAACGAGTGTGAGGTCACGGTCATCGGCACCTCCGGTGGCGACCCGATCGCGCCAGCGGAACCCGAAGGCCCGGTCGTTGCTGCACCGCCGTTCCAGGTCGAGCCGCCGGCGCCTGAAGAGCCGGCGCCGGTCGAGACCACGCCGATCGTGGTCATCACGGCGAAGTCCGATCTCGGCACGACCATCGCGCCCGACAATCTGGACCCGAATCACCCGTTGCCGTCCGTGGCGCTCGGGCGAAACATCTTGCCCTGCTGAGCGTCGATGCGGGGCGCGCCACTCGCCGCGTCGCCCTCGGGTCGCCACCGTGTGCAACGGAACTGAACACGGTTCGCCACGGCGTGACATGATGCCCGTGATGACCGACGCCTACGATGCGCCAGATGCCGCCGCCGACCCGGGGGGTCCGGAGACCACGGCGACCCGCCTGTTCGACCTCCAGCGGGTCGACACCGAGGCCGATCAGCTGACGAACCGCCGAGAACGACTTCCCGAGCGAGAGCAGCTCGCCGCTGCATCTGCGCAGCTCAGCGACTGGGAGCGGCAGCGCTCGGCGATGCGCGCGAGAATGGACGAGTTGACGGCGATCATCGAGCGCTCCGAGAGCGAGGCAGCCGAGATCGCCAGCCACAAAGCCCGGCTCGAAGCACAGATGAAGACCGTCATCGCCCCGCGCGAGGCGGAAGCATTGATGCACGAGATCGCCACGCTCGACGAGCAGACCGATGCGCTCGACACCGCCGAACTCGAGGCACTGGAAGAGCAGGCGACGATCGACGACCAGTTGACCGAACACCTGCGTACCGAGCAGGCGCTGCGCGACGCCGTCGGATCGGCCGACGGCGCACTCCAACGTGCGACGGCGGAGATCGATGCCGAACTGGAGAACCTGGCCGGCCGGCGGGTCGAACGACGCGGCGCGCTCAGCGAGGCCGCCCTGGCCCGCTACGACCGAGTGCGGGCCTCGTCGGGAGTCGCGGTTGCCAAGCTTGTCGGCCATCGTTGCGAGGGTTGCCATCTCGACCTGTCGGCGGCCGAGGTCGACGACGTCAAGGACGAAGCCGCTGCGTCGGATGGCGTCGCCGACTGCCCCAACTGCGGGCGCATGCTGGTCCTCTGAAGCGACCGCCGTGTTCTTCTGGTTCATCGCGACGGCAGTCGTCACGGTCGGGTTCGTCTTCCGCGACCCGAGTTTCGACAACCGTCTACTGATCGTCGGCGCGGTGCTGCCGGGAGTCGAGGTCGTGTTCGGTGGGGCGCGGGCACTGCACAGCATCACGCTGAGCATCGTCTTGTTGGCCGTCGTCATGATCGTGACCACGCGTGGGAGTCGGCTGCGCAAGACGCTGCTGGGGTTGCCGATCGGGATGTTCCTCCACCTCGTGTTCGATGCGGCGTGGAACGACACCGACACGTTCTGGTGGCCGTTCACGGGGCTGGAGTTCGTCGACGAGGGTATTCCGATCGCGGACCGGGGGTTCGTGAGCCTGGTGCTCGAAGTGGTGGGAATCGCCGGGTGCGCCTGGTTGTGGCAGATCAACGGCCTCAGCAACCCTGAACGCAGACGAAGGTTCCTGGCGGACGGCCGTCTCGTGACCTCGCCGGCGCGTCGGTGAAACCGACTGAATCGGTGGGGATGTGACACACTCGGCGCCGTGCTGATCTTGTTGCGACACGGCCGAACGGCGGCCAACGAAGCCGGTCTCCTCCAGGGACGGCTGAACCAGGATCTCGACGACCGTGGCCGTCGGCAGGCCGAAGCTGCCGCACGTCACCTGTCCGGGGTCGACGGCGGCATCGACGTCGTCATCTCGAGCCCGCTCAAGCGCGCACTGCAGACAGCTGCGGCATTCGACAAGCCCGTCGAGGTCGACGAGCGGTGGATCGAGTTGGCCTACGGCGTGTACGAGGGTGTTCCTCACGCCGACGTCCCCTCCGAGGTGTGGCAGACCTGGCGCAACGACTTCTCCTACGTGCCAGAGGGTGGGGAGTCGTTGGCGGCGCTCGACCAGCGGGTGCGAAGTGCGTGCGACGAACTCGTCGAGCGGGCCGCACATCAGAACGTGCTGGTCGTCAGCCACGTGTCGCCGATGAAGAGTTCGGTGGCGTGGGCGCTGGGCGTGGACATCGGGATCTCGTGGAACTGCCACCTCGATCACGCCAGCATCTGTCGGGTCGAGATCCGTGGTCGTCGCCCGATCTTGTCGGCGTTCAACGAAACGGTCACGGTCGACGACTGACCGGGCCCCGACTCAGGTCGGCGGCGTGATCAGCAGCGCGTCCAACGTCGAGGCGATCTCTTCTTCCGGCGCGACCGTCCGGAGGTAGCCGTGGGGACCGTTGGACCGGTGCTCCCACGTCGTGCTTCCGTCTGCTCCGACCACGTTGACCCCCCGGCACAACTCGAATACGCCGTCCGACGTACCTCGCACCGCGGCGAGGATCGCGGTCAGATCGAAGCTCGATTGGTTGTCCAGGCCGCCGTACAGGCGGTACCCCTCTCGGATGGGGTTCTCCGGAGGTGTTTCGGTCTGGAGTACGGCTCCGGTCATGATGGGCGCACCGACCTCGAAGCCGCTGAACACCGCTGGGGTCGGCCAGCCCGAGACCGCACGTTGTACCGCAGTGACATCGTTCGCGAAGTTGAACTCGGGCCCGCCCGGCGACACCGCCGAGTCGGGGTACCCACCGCCCATGGCCACCCATCGGCGCACCTTCGCAGCGACCAGTTGCTCGCCGGTGAGCTCGCTGATCTCATCGGCTGGGGACGCGAGCAGGTCGGCCAGGTTGGTCAAGAACCCGGTACTGACGATGGTCACCGAGTCGTCCGGTTGGTCAGCGAGCACGCGGCGGTAGAGGTCGACCGCAGGCGCAGCGTCGCCGAGATCGTTGGGGAAGTCTGCCGCCAGTTGTGCGGTGTACCGTGACTCCTCGGACGGCGCCGGACCCGAGACGATTCCGATCGGGATGTCGGGCCGGCCGAAGTAGGTGTTGACGGCGTCGACGGTCGGGCCTGCGTCGGCGTCGCCCCCGACCGAGACCATCGCTGCCAGCACCTCAGCATCGCCGGCATCGGCGAGGGCGTGGAGCACGCCGAGTGCACCGAGATCGTCGATCCCGACACCGACGCCGGTATCGACGATGATGCGCACCGGTTCTCCGGAATCGGGGAGGAACCCGTCGCCGACGCCGCACACCGGGTCATCCGACACCGGCGCCAGCGTGGTGCTTGTCGCCGGCGCCGAGGTTGTCGCCGGGGTGGACGTCACGTCAGGCAGTTCGGTGTCCAGTGGCGCGACCTCGGTTGCCGGTGTGGTTGCAACGACCTCGGTGTCCAACGGGACGATCAGCGGCGCTGTGTCGGTGAGGGGTTGAGACGCCACGGTCGGCGAGGCCCCGCCCCCTCCGTTCCGGTTCGTCAGCCCCACTCCGGCGAGCCCGACCGCGAGCAGCCCAGCGACGACGGCCGCACCGATCACCGCCGTCCGTGCCGGCCGTGATCGAGACGATGGCGTTCCGGGGGCACCGGGTGCGGCAGCGGCGACGGGGGCGACGGGGACAACGCCGTTGGCGTGGGTGGCCTCGCCCTGGTCGGAGATCGGCGAAGCAGCGGCCTGACCGTTGTCCGGCGCTGGTTGATCGGGAGTCGTTGGGTTGCCTGCGTCGTCTCGAGGGTCCACCTCGAGCCCGGAGGCCAGCAGCAATTGCGGAACCGCCAGACCGTGGGAGCGCAGCACGCCCTGCAGTTCCTGGCCGACTTGCATCGCCGACCGCGGACGATCCGCCGGATCCTTGGCGAGCATTCGGGCGATGAGTGCCGCAAGGTCATCGGGCGCCCCGTACGCACGCAGGTCGGGAGGCGCGTCGGTGTGGATCCGTCGGATGATCGACAAGAAGGTCTCGTCGCCGGTGCGCTCGAACGGGGACCTCCCGAGGAACAGTGCGGCGGCGGTCGACCCGAGCGAATAGATGTCAGCACTGACGGTGGGACGTTGGCCGTCGAGCACCTCGGGAGGAGCGTGCGACAGGCTCGCCGTGACGACACCGCTTTGCGTTTCGCCCGTCCCCGCGATGCGGGCGATCCCGAAGTCGCTGAGTTGGGCTCCGTATTTCGAGAGCAGGACGTTCGCAGGTTTGATGTCACGGTGGAGGATCCCGCTCTGGTGCGCAGTCTCGAGTGCGCCCGACAGACTGATGAGGATTTCCACCGCTTCAGGCCACGGGACCGGCCCGTCACGTTGGAGACGGTCGGCGAGGGTTCCTTCGGCCACGTAGGCCATCGTCAGATACGGACGACCGTCGTTCGTGAAGCCCGTCTCGTACACGGTCACGATGCCGGGGTGTCCGGACAGCAGACCGAGCGCTTGGAGCTCGCGGGTGAATCGCAGTTGGCTGTCCTCGTCGAGGTTCGTCCCGGTCAGCACTTTGACTGCAACGGTACGTGCGAAGGCGCGCTGGCGCGCCCGGTACACCGTGGCGAAACCGCCTTGTCCTATCGGTGTGGCGTCTTCCAAGCCGGGAATGCCGAGGTCCATCGCACCTCCTCTCCGGTGGCGTTCGTCGAACGGCGCGACCGACTCGACGTCTCCGCTCGCGGGCTCGTCATCATGATCCAGCCGGTGGGACGGTCAGCAGCAGGTCGAGTTCCGCGGCAACGTCCTGCGCCTCTGTGACGAGTCGGAGGTAGCCGTGGGGGCCGCTCTCGTCGTTGATCCAGCGATTCTCCCCGCCGAGACCGATGACGTTCCGGCCGACGCACACCTCGAATACTCCCGCCGTGCCGCGCGCTGCTGTCAGGACTGCGGTCAGATCCCAGCTCTTGTGGTCGTTGCCGCCGTTGAACAGCTCGTAGGCGACTCGCACCGGGTTCTCCGCCGGTGTCTCTTCGCGCAACACCGCTCCCGTGAGGACGATGTCGCCGATTTCGTATCCGCTGAACACGATCGGCGTCGGCCACTCGTCGACGATGTTCAACGCGGCGGTGACGTCCTGCTCGAAGTTGAACTCGGCCCCGAACGGATGATCAATCGAATCCGGGTAGTAGCCGCCCATGACCACCAATCGTCGCACTTTCGTGTCGACCAGCTGCAGACCGGACATGGCGTCCTGTGCGTCGGGCGGCGATGACAGCAAGGCATCGAGATTCGTGAGATATCCGACGCTCACGATCGTCACCGAGTCGTCCGGCTCTTCGGCGAGAATTCGTCGGTACAGGTCGACCGCGGACGGCGGGTCCTCGACGTCGTTCGGGAACAGTGTTGCCAGCTCGTCGACGTAGGTGGAGGGGAACGCCGGTGCCACCCCGGAGACGACGCCGATCGGGATGTCGGGCCGTCCGTAGAACGTGTTGACCGCATCGATTGCGCGATGTGCCGGGGCGTCGCTCCCGTCCGACACCATCACGGCGATGATCTCGACGTCACCGGCATCGGCCAGGGCATGCAGCACGGCCAACGCTCCGACATCGTCGACGTCGGACGCGAAGTCCGTGTCGAGAATCACCGGTACGGGTCGATCGGGCTGCGGTGGGAGCCGGTCGTCCGCGCCGCAGATCGGGGTGTCCGGCGCCGCCGATGTTGCCGGACGGTCGGTGGACTTCGGTGCGGCCTCGCCTGCGGATACCGCAGCCTCGTCGGGCTGCGCAGCCGACGTGGCAGGCACGGTTGACGTCGTCGCCGGAGTGGGCTGGGGCGCGAGTTCTTCAGTCGGAGGAGCCGTGGCCGGAGCGGCATCGTCGGCGCAGGCGGTGATGCCCAACGAAAGAAGCGCTGCCATCGTCGTGCGCCGCGCCACGATCGCGAAACGTGGCACGGGGCGGTTGGGCATTGACCAATTCAAGCACCGATCGAGGCGGCGCCTTCAACAATTCTGAATCGTGCGGCCCGATGAGGTACGGTCCCGTCCAACACCGGCGTCGCCTCCGGCCTTGTCCTCGAAAATCGCGGACCGGCGGCAGCATGAACGACGCCTAGGGATCCGGGTTCTACGAAGGCCAACTCGGCATGCTCGCGCTCAGTCGCCCTGGGGTCGGCAAGCGTGTCGTGTTCGCCGGCGACCAGAACGCGGACCCCCTCGTCGGCGATTCGGCCGGCGGCGCAATCAACCTGTCGCTCGGCCATCCCCGCTTCGCGACCCCAGGCCGTCCAGCATCGGTGCGAAACGAGCCGAGGAGCAGCAGGGAGCGACCAACGACTTGCACCTGGCGCCGGCCCGCCTCGACACGGCCGACCTCATCGACGGCTGCCCCGGCAACCTGCGCACCGACTATGTCCTGCCGGCGGGCTTCATCCCGGTCTTCGGCGCGAAGGCCTTCTGGCTACGTCCGAATGAGGCGTCAGCACGCCTCACGAGCAACTTCGATCTCGGACAATTCCCGTGCGATGGCATCGGCTTTCCCACCTCCGATCACCGTTTGGTGTACGCGGATCCGGCACTGATCTGACCGTGCGGATTCCGAAGGCGCCCGCTGGTGCCGGGTGCGCCCGCCAACTCTCCTGACGATCCGAAGAACGTTGCGCTGGTGACCGCATCGTCGGATCGTCGTTTCAACTGGTGACGACGAGTTGGTCGTGCCAAACGGAATCGCGAGCCCCCGGGACGGGTTCGCCATTGACAGTTCAGATGACTCTGTGTCGGGGGGCGTGTGTCATTTGGGTCAGGGTCCAACTCGGCTGAATCGACGCAATGCTGATCCAAGGTTGCGCTCCCCTCGATTCGGCTGCCCAGCCCAAGGCCTTGGGCTAGCTGACGCAGCCGATCCCGTCGTTGTTGCCGTCGAAGTTGTGGGGGTCGGGCTGGAGCACTACAAAATCGCGGAATGGGATGTCACCGCAGTCGAGATCTGGGGGTGGCGGCGGGATGCACACCGTCGGGTAGCTCGGATCACAGTCTTGCGGTTGCGAGGCCGGGACGGTGAGTGGAAGCGTCGGCCCGATGTTGGTCGTCGTGGTCGTGGCGCCGATCTTCGGTTCTTCGTTGCGGGTGTCCAGCAGGCGGCGTGGGGTGGTGGCGTCGACGTTCGCAGCGCGGATATGTCCGACGAGATCAAGAATGACGTGATGAGATGCGACGGCACCGTCGTAGCAGAACTCGCTCGTGAAGTCGAATGGGCTGTCCTGCGGGCCTGGCCTCTCGTCGACATCGACCAACGCGAGGTTCGGGTTCGGCGGTGTGTTCGCTGCGAAGTTCACCGACGAGTACTGGCTGAAGGCCGGTCGCGAGAACACCGGTGGCTCGAACGACGAGCGCAGCGCACCCCACCCTCTGCCCGCGGCTTGCGTGTTGGTGATGTTGACCACCGCGACGTCACCGTCGCTCGACACCGGGCACGTCGACACAGCGCGACGAGTTTGCTGCAACAGCGCTGCCGCTGCGGGTGTCGAGCAGTCGGGTGGGTGTCACCGCGCTCGACGTTCGCGGCGGGAATGACCGCCGACAGGTCGAGCAGCACATGATGCGCCGGCGTCGCACCGTCGTAGCAGAACTCGCCGTCCGCTCCGATCTCGGTGACCGCCAGGTTCGGGTTCGGTGGCGTGTTCGCTGCGAAGTTCACCGACGAGTACTGGTCAGCGGCTGGCCGGGAGTAGACGGGCGAGTCACCGGAGGAACGCAGCGCACCCCAGCCCGATCCGGCGGCCTGGGTGTTGGTGATGTTCACGACTGCAACGTCACCAGCAGATGCACCAGGCACGGCCACGCAATGCGACGAGCTAGCTGCAACAAGCGCGCCGCTGCGCGTGTCGAGCAGTCGGCTCGGCGTCACCGCGTTCACGTTCGCTGCCGGGATCACCGCGGCAAGGTCAAGAGCAACGTTGTGATCGGCGAGGGCACCGTCGTAGCACTCGGGAGTCGGATCGCGTCGCCGGCCAGGCCCACGCACCGACGAACGCGAGGTTCGGGTTGGGTGGCGTGTTTGCTGCAAAGTTCACCGACGAGTACTGGGAGTTCGCGGGCCTCGTGTACACCGGGAACTCCCAATCTGGTCGCAGCGCGCCCCACCCTCGGCTCTCAGCCTGAGTGTTCGTTATGTTCACCACCGCTACATCACCATGGGCCAAGTCGAGTTCGACGCAGCGGGACTGATTTGCCGAGACGAACCGATCCGTCACAACATCCGTCGGCACCGGCGGGCCAATGTCCGCAGCGGGAGCTTCAGACCCTGCCGTACCGCTCATCGCAAGAATCGCGAAAGCGACCATCGGGGCGGACAAGACAGCGAATCGTCGGTGGCGAGGCGGTGTCTCATTCGTGCTTGTTGATCTGGTATCGGTCGACATCCCGCACCGTACCCGGCGAGACGAGGCAAGGCTCAAGGCCAGCGAGACCCCGGATCCCTACGGCCACCTCACGCCGGGCGGCGATCGACGACGCACTTCGGCCACATGTGAGCGGATGGTGTCGATGGAGCGGGATGTAGCTTGACCCGTTTCCCCTGGTCAAGAGTGGTTGCAATGGTGAGGTGGCCTGTAAGCGGGGTTCTGTAGGAGCTTGCGCTCCCGGTGGCCATCCATCTGTGCGGTCTACCCGGAAGACACGGACGGGCCGCCCATCTTCCTGCTCGACCTTGCTCCGGGTGGGGTTTACCGAGCCGGCGCCGTCACCGACGCCGCTGGTGCGCTCTTACCGCACCGTTTCACCATCACCTGTGGCATGCCGGGCATGCCCATCGGCTGTCTCTCTCTGTTGCACGTCCGTCAGGTCGCCCCGACCTGGCTCTCGCCAGCACCCTGCCCGGTGGAGCCCCGACTTTCCTCGACCCATCATGACGACGGGCCGCGGCCACCCGGCCACCTCACCATTGCGGTGGTGAGCCTACGCCGTCGATCCGCTCGGGCGGCGGCCGGTCAGGCGTCGCAGGTGAGTTCGTTGTAGATGAGGCTGTTGGCGGCCGGCGTCTGCAGGATGAGGCTGACCCGGACCGCATTGATGTCGCCGGGCCCGGCCTTGGTCTCGACCGCAGCGGTCTGACCGAACGTCGACGGGATCGCGAACTGGCGAATCTGGCTGCGTTCGGTCGGGGGCACGTCCTCGCCGATCAACGCCGGGGAGAAGTAGCCCTCGGGGCCGTAGGTGGCGATCGCCAGCACCGCCGCCTGGCGGGCTTCGAGGGTGGCGGCTTCGAGGTGGGCGTGACGGACCTCGACGTCCGACGCCAGGGTCGCCAGTTCCTGATGGGACGCGGCAGCGATGCTCTCGAGCGCATTCGCAAAGGCGATGGTGTCGTCGGCGGCGGCGCCCTCGAGCCGATCGAACTCGATTTCGTCGCCCGGCTCGAGACCGTCGGTGGAGCTGATCAGCGTGAGATCTCCCTGGACCGTCGTGACGACGGGGGCGATCGGGAGCTGCTCGGCCAGCACTTGGACCATCGATGTGTCGTCGAGCACGACGCCGACGACGTTGGACTGGATCAGCTCCAGCGCCGGTGCGACGAGCCGCTCCATCAGCCACGGGTTGGTGCAGGTCCACCCGGTGCCCCCGGCGGACTCGGTCAGCTCGACCATCTCGTCGGCGATCCCCTGGTGGTTCTCGATGAGTCGCTCGATGACCGGCACGAGCTCGGGCGGGATGGTGTCCGCGAGCGCCAGCACGGTTTCGTACACCGCGATCGCCGTGTACTCGAGCGATGACGCGGTGCGCAGCAGGACGGCATCGTCGACCGGGTAGTCGGGGAGTGCGGTCGGCACGGGTGCGCTCCCGACGCGCCCCGGAGCGTCGTCGCCCTCACGGTCTGCGCCGCAGGCGGCGACCATCGCGGCGAGGCTGACCGTCAGTCCGCCGATCTTGAGCGCGTCACGGCGCGAGGTTGCGGAGCGGAGGTCGAAAGACATCAGGCGTCGTCTCCTGTGAGGTCGAGGGCGGACTGGTCGTTGCCGAAGAGCACGTCGAGGTCGTCGACGCCGAGCGCATGTGCGATGACCGTGGCGTGGCGGGACTCGATGACGGCGATGGACGCGACCAGCGTGATGGAGTGGATGCTCTCGAGTTGGTCGATCAGTTCGGTGTGCGTGGCGACCAATGTCTGCTCGAGCGTGTGTGCGCTGGTCAGGAGTTCGGTCTGCGAGCCGAGGAATGCCGGTGCGTACTGTGCGACGAGTTCCTCGTCGGCACTGCCTGCCGACATTCCGGTCGCCCCGGCGATCGCCTGGGCGTAGGCGCGGTGATTGCCCGCCAAGACCGTGATCGCGGCCTCCAGGTCGCCGGTGTTGTCGGTGGCGGCCGAAAGATAGAGATCGCTTGCTGCCAACTCGACTCGCATGACCTCGGCGAGGAACACCATGTCGGACTCCGAGGGGACGCCCTGCGGGTCTTCTACCGGGGCGGCCGACGCGATTGCGTTCCGATCGATGACGAACGCGGCGGCGAGACCGGCCAGGCCGGCTGCACCCACACGGGTGACGAGGCTCCGCCGCGACAGCGATGTGTCGGTGTCGGGCTCTGCGATTTCGAGATCCACGGGGGATGGGTCCTTTCGGGTCATGCGACTGGAGCCTTCCAGCCGGGAAGGCACCGGAGCGATTCTAGGGCGTGGACCGCCGTCAACACCGGATTCGTCCGGTCGTGATCGCAAGCGGGCAGCCGTTGCGGGCGACACCCCGTGCGCGGCGCGGGAATGGAGTGATCGGCGTGGGAAGCGGGTTCATCGCCGTGAACTCGGGACGAAGCCCTTGGCCTGGAGCCGGCTTCCGAGGAAGCCACCGATGACGCCGGCGAAGGAGACGATCGACAGGGTGAAGAAGACCCCGAACCAGTTGACCTCGCGCCCGGTCACCAGGCGGAGTACGACGAACACGCCCTGTGCGACGACGTAGGTGCCGATCGCGGTGACGAGTGCGTGGCTCTGTGGTGTGCCGCAGCGTTGCGCCCACGCCGCAGCGCCGGACCCGATGACGAAGCCGACGACCGCGCCGAAGAACGAGATCACCCGAGCTCCGTCGGACACCAGCCCGAGCACGGTGAAGGGGATCGCGAGCACGAGGCAGATCAGTGCGCCCGCACGAATTGCGTCGACATCCCAGCGGGCCGACGTCACCGCGTCGATTTTCGCCAATCGATCGTCGTCGGCCATCGGGTTCATCGTGCCACGTCGGCCCAGGTGATCGGCAATCTGCATGACTTGCAGATCGGCCAGCCGCTCGGTACGTTCGCCGCGGTGAATTGGTCAACCGAACTCGTCGATGCGGATTGCGTGCGTGGACGTGCGCCGACGGGGTTGCGCCGGTCATGCCCGTCGCGAGCGACCTGAGTTCGAATCCACCCTCCGACTCTGCTCGAGGAGAGCCATGCCACATCTCGCAGGAAGCAAGACCCACGAGAACCTCGTCGCAGCGTTCGCCGAGGAGAGCCAGGCCAACCGCCGCTTCCTCTGGTTTGCCCAGAAGGCCGACGTCGAGGGGTATCCCGACACCGCCGCGCTGTTTCGCTCGGTTGCCGAGAGCGAGACCGGTCATGCCCACGGACTCCTGGAGTATCTCGCCGAAGTCGGTGACCCGACCTCGGGCGCGCCGATCGGTGACACGATGGAGAACCTCCAGGCCGCGATTGCCAGCGAGATCCAGGACTCCACCTCGACGTACCCGGCCTTTGCGCAGACCGCTCGCGACGAGGGGTTCGGCGACATCGCCGACTGGTTCGAAGTGCTCGCCCGTGCGGAGCAGAGCCATGCCGCACGCCTCAGCGAAGGCCTGGCAGCGCTCTGAGTCGCCTCGAAACCCGGACGCTGCAGCCTCTGCCCTGCCCGGCGGATGCAGATCTGTTCGGTCGATGACGTCGGGCGACACTCGGCACCACTGCGCAACTGGAGACCTCGATGACCACCACCTCTGATCCGAAGCATCCGCTGTACACGGACGAGGCCGACGTCCGTGAGGAACTGTCGCGGGTCTACGACATCTGCTACGGCTGCCAGCAGTGCGTCGAACTCTGCTCCTCGTTCCCCACGCTGTTCGAGATGATCGATCGGTTCGATGACCACGACACCGGGAGGATGACCCCGGCGCAACAGGACCAAGTGGTCGACGAGTGCTTCCACTGCAAGCTCTGCGCGGTCAGCTGTCCCTACACCCCCGAACTCCACGAGTGGAACGTGGACTTTCCCCGGTTGATGCTCCGCGCCGATGCGATGATGTTCGAAAACGGGCACACGTCGGCCCGCTCGAAGGCGACGACGAAGGTGATGGGCCGGACCGACCTCGTCGGCAAGCTGGCAACCACTGCTGCGCCGCTCGTCAACCGCGTCGTCGAATCCGAATCGGGCTCGATCATCCGCAGGGTCAACGCCAAGGTCACCGGTGTCTCCGCCGTGCGGTTGCTCCCGCCGTTCGCGAAGGAGCGCTTCACCACCTGGTTCGAGAAGCGCCCGCGGGTGAAGCTCCAGAGGAAGCAGGGATCGGTGACAGTGTTCCCGACGTGTCTCGTCGAGTACCAGGAAACCGACATCGGCAAGGACCTGGTCAAGGTGTACGAGCGCAACGGCATCGAGTGCAACAACTCCGGTGCGGGCTGCTGCGGTGCCCCGTGGCTCCACTCCGGTGACGTCAAGCGGTTCACGAAGATCGCCGAGAAGAACGTCAAGATCCTCGCCGGCGAAGTGCGCAAGGGCACCGACGTGGTCGTGCCGCAGCCCACCTGCAGCTACGTGATCAAGCACGACTACCTGGACTACGTCGGGGGTTCCGATGCGGCGCTGGTGGCCGAGCACACCTACGACGCAGCCGAGTTCTTGATGCAGGTCCATCGCGCCGACCACACCGTGCTCGACACCGACTTCTCCGGCGTCACCCCGGCGCAGATCACCTACCACGCGCCGTGTCACCTGCGTGCGCAGGACATCGGCTTCGAGAGTCGTGATCTGCTGAAGCTGACCGGCGCATCGGTCCGGGTCGTGCAGCAGTGTTCGGGCAGCGGCGGGATGTGGGGCCTGCGCGACGGCAACGAGGACATCTCCGTGCCCCTCGCCGAGCGGCTCGGCGAACAGATCGAGCGGTCGGGCGGCAACGTGGTGGCCGGTGACTGTCACTCGGCCAACACGGCGATCACGGAGCAGACGGGCCGGATCGCGCGACACCCGCTGCAGGTCCTGGCGCGAGCGTACGGCATCCCCGAAGAGCACTGACGTCGCCGGTCGAGCAGCTCGATGCGGCTCGCGGCGGTGGGCGGGCCGTTTGCGGTGTGCGAGGACCGCGGTGGCCGGTTGTGTGTCGTTCGAACATTTCCTCTGGCGCATTCGTCGCCGGCGCTCTAGATTCAGCCGTGTGGACGGCGGGGGTTGTCGTCCATCGAGTGACAGGGCCAGGGGGTCGCAATCGTGTCCATACATCAGATCAGTCCAGATCCGTCCAAGTGGTGGGATCTCGGCGCGTGCCGCGGCCTCGATGCGGCGATCTTCTACCCAGACGACGAGGCCGAGGCGCAGGCGGCCAAGAGCGTGTGCGCCAGTTGCGCAGTCAGGCAGGCATGCCTGGATCACGCACTCAGCTTCCGGGAGAAGGCGGGAGTCTGGGGTGGCGCGACCGAGCGCGACCGTCGGCGGATCATCCGGCAGCGCCGCCGCAAGGACTGACGCGCCGTCCCACACTTGGCTGCGGCCCACCCGCGGCCGGGGTATCGACCACGCCGTCGGGCGGCGGCCCGCCTAGCCTCGCCACTCATGTCAGCGCTTGCGCCCTACGGCGGATGGTCCGGAGTCATCAACACCCTCATCTCGGGGACCGACCTCTCGGCGGATGCCGCTGGTGCCGCGCTGTCCGAGATCCTGCTCGGCGATGCCACGCCGGCACAGATCGCCGGCTTCGTCGTTGCGCTGCGCGCCAAGGGGGAGTCGGTCGACGAACTCGACGGGCTGCTCACCGCAGCGATGGCCGAGGCGAAGATCGTCCCGCTCACCGACGACGAGCGGGCTCGCTCGGTCGACATCGTCGGTACCGGCGGCGACGGTTCCGACTCGGTGAACGTCTCCACGATGGCGGCGATCGTCACGGCAGCCGCCGGGGCGCCCGTGTGCAAGCACGGCAATCGATCGGCCTCGTCCAAGACCGGGGCGGCCGATGTTCTCGAGATCCTCGGCGTGGCGATCGAGCAGACGCCCGACGGTGTTGCGGCATGCGTCCGGGAGGCGGGGATCGGCTTCTGCTTCGCACCGGCGTTCCATCCCGCCTTCCGTTACGCCGGCGCGCCCCGACGCGAAATGGGCGTGCCCACCGCCTTCAACCTGCTGGGCCCGATGGCCAACCCGGGCCGCATCCGCAATCAAGTGATCGGCGTGGCCGACCCGGCCTACGCCGCGCCGATGCTCGGCGCGCTCGAGCGTCAGGGGGTCACCCGCGCGTGGGTCGTCCACGGGGCGGGTCTCGACGAGTTGACCACCACCGGGGTGTCGAACGTGTGGGCGCTCACCGACGGTGCGATCGCCGAGTTCACCGTCGACCCGGCATCGCTCGGCCTCGCACCGGCCACCGCCGACGATCTGCGCGGTGGTGAGCCGGCGGACAACGCCGACGCCGTGCGGCGAGTCCTCGCCGGCGAACTCGGCGCGCACCGCGACGTCGTCCTGCTCAATGCGGCGGCAGCGCTCGTCGTGGCCGGCCGGGCCGACGATCTCGCTGCCGGGCTCGAATCCGCAGCCGAGGCGATCGACAGCGGACGTGCGGTCCAGACGCTCGCCGACTTCGTCCGGGTCTCCGTGGCACAGGTCGCCGGGTGACCGTTCCGGTCGTTCGCACACCGGCTTCGTCGGCGAATCTGGGTGCCGGCTTCGACGTGTTCGGCATGGCGGTCGATCTGTACGCCGACGTGGGCCTCGGTGACGCCCCCGCTGGCGCGCAGCAGCTCGACGATGCACATCCCGGCCGTGCGGCGTTCGAGCGCCTCGGCGGGACCGGTCCGATGTGGATGCGGTGCAACATCCCGATGGCGCGTGGCCTCGGGTTCAGCGGCGCCGTACGCGTCGGCGCGGCCGCGCTGGCGGTCGCACAGCGCGAGGATTCGATCGGCACCGCGGCGGGGGAGATCCTGGAAGTGGCAACCGAGCTCGAGGGTCACGGCGACAATGTCGCGGCGTCGCTGCACGGTGGCCTCGTCGCGTTCGTCGGCGGCCGTGCGATCCCATTTGCCCTCGGTCCGGTGCTGTCCTCGGCGGCCTTCGTGGCCTGGGTTCCCGAGGTGACCACCTCGACCAACGCATCGCGGCGTACGTTGCCCGATGCCGTGACGCGAGCGGACGCCGTCCACAACATCGCCCGAGCGGCGCAGTTCATCCTGGCATTCGCCCACGACGACCCGGCGTTGCTGCTCGGTGCGACCGACGACCGTCTGCATCAAGCGCAGCGGCTGTCCGCGGTGTCGGGCGCGTCGGAAGCGATCGGGGCCGGGGTCGCAGCGGGCGCGTGGTGTGCATGGCTCAGTGGAAGTGGACCGACGGTCGGGATGCTGTGTGACGGGGCGATTGCCGACCGGGTCGCCGCAGCGCTCCCGCCGAACGGTCACACGAAGATCCTCGGGATCGACACGTCAGGCGCTCGTCGGCTCTGACTCGGCGTCGGACCCGGCTGGCGTCGTCAGTCGCCGGTCCGTCCGTCGGTGGCTTCGCGCTGCGGCTGTGGTCATCTCCCAGTCGGGATCGTCGTCCCACGGAGCGCACGCCCACGGCTCCGGTGGCATTGCGCCGGGGAGGACCGTCTGGAACCAGTGGTCTACGCCGCCCGCTCGAGCGGCGGAATCGTTTCGGTCTGAGCGATCGGGAACCGCCAGTGGCCGTCGCAGGTGACCGTGAGGCGGTTGGCATGTTTGTCGAAGAACTTCGCCAGGCACAGTGCTTCGTCGGCGTGCTCCCGTGGGACGGGCCGGCCGAGTTCGATCTTGTCGAGGGGTCCGGTGGGGAGTGCTGCGGTCAGCGTCGTTGCGGTGCGGGTGTCGACCAGCGCGCCGTCAGCGATGATCCAGGTTGTGTCGCCGTGCGTGATCTCGGCGCGGCCGAGGTGCGCGAGCGTGGCGAAGAGCTGGGTGCGACGGATCGCGCCGAGCAGTGCCGAGAGGCGGTCACGGCTCATCGCTGCTTCCTCGAAACGCTGTTGGCCCGCGAGCTTGGTCATTCGGTCGCGCAACCGGTCGACGACGAACGCCGGATCGCCCTCCATCGCTCGGACAGCGAGTGCCACCGATGCCGCATAGTCGGCGGGGTCGGCGGTGCCCGAGCACGGGCAGTGCGCCACGCCGAGCTGGGCCGCGCTGCAGATCGGGGCATCGTCGGGTGCGACGTAGTTGCGGCCCAGCCGTTGCGTGCAACGCCGAAGTGGCAGCGCGGTCTGCAATGCCTCCACGACGAGGGTGGCCATCGTTCGCGACGGCAACGGGCCGAGGTGGACGCCGTGCTTGGCCGGGTTCTTCACGATCGACAGGCGCGGCCACGGTGTGTCGGTGTCGAGCTTGACGTAGCAGTACTTCGCGGCTCGAGTGCCTCGTCGGTTGTAGCGGGGGAGGAGGCGGCCGATGAGGCGGGTTTCGACGATCTCGGCCGTCAGCGGATCGGGAAGCTCGACGTGGGTGATCGCCTGCGTCTCACGGAGCATGGGGCCGATCTTGCGGCGGTCGTCGCTGCCGAAGTAGCTGCGCACGCGCTGGCGGAGGTTGGTGGCCTTCCCGACGTAGAGCACCGAGTCGCCGTGCCCGCGGAACATGTAGACGCCGGGGCTGCGGGGGAGCGACGCGGTGAGCTTGAGCTTGGGTGCCATCGGATGCCCACCGATCTTGGCGAGCGACACCAGGTCGTCCAGGCCGAGCACGCCGAGGCCGGCCGCTCGCTCGATCAAGAAGTGCAAGAGGTCGGTGGTGGCAAGCGCATCGTCGAGCGCACGGTGGCTCGGCTGGTGGTCGAGACGCAGACGTGACGAGAGCGTCGACAGCTTGCAGTTCGGTACCTCGTCGCGTACGAGGCGGCGAGCGAGGTGGACGGTGTCGACGACGGTGCCGTTCCAGCTCGGTCGGTCGGCTCGGGCGAGCGCCGCACGGATGAAGCCGACGTCGAAGCTGGCGTTGTGGGCGACGAGGACCGAATCGCCGAGAAAGCTGAGCAGGGACGGGAGCACCGCCTCGATACGCGGCGCCGGGGCGACGAGGGCATCGGTGAGCCCGGTGAGCACGGTGATCTGGGGCGGGATCGCCTTGCCGGGGTTGACGAGCGTCTGAAACGTGCCGAGGCACTCGCCACCGCGCACTTTGACCACGCCGACCTCGGTGATCATGTCGTCGTTGCGGTTGCCGCCGGTGGTCTCCAGGTCGAGGATGCAGAAGGTCACGTCGCTGAGCGGTGTTCCCAATTCGTCGAACGAACGTTGCATCTCGATCCCGGAGGCGGCCCCAACTCGCATTCGTCCGAGTGAACACGAACACGTGTACGCCTGTCAAGCGAGATGATGCATCGATCCTGACGGGTGTGGGCCGGATAGGTTCGGGTCATGGGCACGATCGAGCACCGCCAGCTGCGGTCCGCTCTCGAGTTCGCGGTGCTGATCGCCGCCGAAGGGCAGAAGCGCCGCCCACCGCTGTCGTTTCCGAAAGACCTGAAGCCGTTCCTGTCGGGACAGCGTCTTCCCGGCACGGCGCTGGGTCGGGTGCGTCGGGCCGTCGAGGGCGATCCGGCGTTTCGTGCGGCGATTGCCGCGGGGGCACTTCCCGAGTTGGTCGACGAGGTCGGTCGACTCTGGCTGGTCGGCGCCGAGGGATGGGAGCGGGAGGCCGCCGAGCTGATCGCGCAGCGTGACGCCGAGGCCGAGTCGACCGACCTGCGTCGTGATCTCAAACGCGCCGAGAAGCGGCGGGTCGCGGCCGAGCAGGCCGCCGCTCGGATCCAAGTGGAGCTGCTGCATCGTGACGCAACGATCGCCGAGCAGGCGGCCGAGGTCGACGAGTTGCGCGCCGAGGCGTCCAAGGTGCGGGACGAGCTCGACGAGATGCGTGCCGAGCTGATCGACACCCGCAACGAGATCCGCCACGCTCGCGATCGGGAGGCGGCCGCCTTGGCGCGTGCCGAGTCGGTCTCGGCGTCGGTGACGTCGCCGGAGTCGACCGCGGAGGTCGAGCGCCGCTCACCCGACGGCGACACCGAGGCCGACCGTCGCACTGCCGCTGAGGCCCGGCGCCGACTCAGCGAAGCGGTCGCTGCATCGCGTGAGTTCGTCGAACACCTCGAGTCGTTGCTCGTCGAGGAGGAAACCACGCCGTCGGCGTCCGACACTCGACGCGCCGGGCGGGCCGCCTTGCCGCTCCCGGGTGGCGTGATCTCGACGTCGGCGGCGGCGGCACGTCATCTCGTCGCGGCCGGCGCGCCGATCTTCGTCGATGGTTACAACGTGGCGAAGCTCGCGTGGCCCGACCGCGGACTCGAGGACCAGCGCACGGCGTTGATCGATCGCGTCGAGAATCTCGCGCGACGTCACGGTGCCGAGATCACCGTCGTGTTCGACGGCGCGTCGGTGGTGGGCGCCCATGCGCCGCGCCGCCGCAACGTGCGTGTCGTGTTCTCGCCCGACGGGGTCACCGCCGACGACGTCATTCGCGCCGAGGTGGCTCACCTCCCGGTCGAGCGCCCGGTCGTCGTCGTCACCAACGACCGCGAGATTGTCGACGACGTGCGAGCGCTCGGCGCCAACGTCATCCCCAGCAACGCCTTCATCGCCGCCCTCTGACCCCACCCCGCCCGTCCCGACCCGCCTCGCCCGCCCGCCCGCCCCGCCGGTTTGTGTGACCGAAAGTGCCGCCGACTGTCGGTTTCCGTCACGCAAACACCGAGGACTGGCGTTCGTGTGACCGAACGTGTCGCTGAGTGTCGGTTTCGGTCACACAAATCCGTTGCGGGTCCGTTGCGGCGGTGGTGCGGGTGGGGTCGCCTGTGTTGGGGGCGGGGTGGTGCGGGGTGCCGCACGGCGGGAGCAAACGAGCGGTTGTCGGCGGACGTGGCGGCGGTAGCATTCGTCTTCGCCATTCCGGGATAGCTCAGCTGGCAGAGCAATTGACTGTTAATCAATGGGTCGCAGGTTCGAGCCCTGCTCCCGGAGCTCGAAGACCCACCGTCCACGCGGTGGGTCTTCGTCGTTTTCGGCTGGTGGGGCGGGCGGGACTTGAACCCACGACCGAGCGATTATGAGTCGCCTGCTCTAACCAACTGAGCTACCACCCCGAGGCGCAGACCGGCGCAACAAACCGTTCAGGCGTCGGATTGTTCGATCGCGTCGAGGAAGGCATTGACGTCGCCCTCTTCACCGCCGACCAACCAGATCGACAACTCGCCGTCTTCGATCTCGGCGCCGTCGTCGTCTTCGGAGTCCTGCCACGGCAGCACGCCGTCGACGAAGTAGCGGTCGACGGTGATGTCGTCGCTCTCGCCGTCGACCGGAGCGATGATCGCCAGTTCGACCTCGGCGTCCGGGGGCTGGTCGTTCAGGATGTCGATCAGTTCGTGCACTCGCATGGCGGGGTCTCCAGAGGTGATGGGTCGAGCGGGGCGATCACAGGTCGTCGAGCCAGGCCGGTGCCCGGTCGAGGAGGTACAGGCTGACGTGCTTGCAACGTTCGAGTGCGAGGCCGATGGCGTCGTCGTTGGTGAGGTAGACATCGGCGAGATCGACGGTCATCTTGGCGACGATCGACAGGCTGCGTTCGGGCGCATCGGTGACGCTCGGGAACGAGTCGATCGCCGACACCTCGACCGGCAGATCGATGCCGCCGATGCCGGCGAGGTCGGTCGCCAGCACGAGAAGATCGGGCGGCTCGGGCAGCGGCGGAAGGGTCCACGTGAACAGGATCGTGAAGGTGAAGCCTGTGGGCGGACCGTCGTCGATCTCTTCGAGGCGGATGACCTCGTCTTCGAAGCCGAGCATCGCCCGCGGGTCCACATCGAGCGAGAGGTGGAGGTCGATCGGCCCCGAACAGGCCTCCTCGGGGTGCAGGTCGACTTCCCACAGCTGACGGAGGGAGTAGGTCTCGACGAAGTGTCGTTCGTCGTGGACGTGAAATCCGTGGTCGATCGCCTGACTCTTCACGTCGGCGACAAATCCCGCTACGTCGATGACAGCCATCGATGCGGACACTACCGTCCCGAGGCGTGGACCGACCCAACGACGCGCCGACTCGTCAGGATGCGGCACGGGTCGATCCCTCCGACAGTGCTGCCGTCCTGGCGTTGTTCTCCGCGATCTGCGATCGCACCACTGCACTTCTCGAGGCGACCGACGACTGGTCGGCGTCGGGGGAGCGCGACGGTCAGTACGCGGTCGATGTCGCCATCGACGCCGCGTGCCTCGACATGCTGCACGCTGCCGGACTGGCCGTGCTGTCCGAAGAGAGCGGCCCGACCGGCGGGTCGGGCGGCGGGCATGTGGTCGTCGTCGACCCGCTCGACGGATCGACGAATGCGGCGCTCGGGTTGCCATGGTGTGCGACCGCTCTGTGCTTGGTCAGTGGCGGAGTCCCGACGATTGCCACCGTGGCCAATCTGCGGACCGGGACCCGTTACACCGCGGTCCGAGGTGGCGGCGCACACCGAGACGGACGGCCGCTGCGGGTCGGGACCACGCCGGATCTCGCCGATGCGGTCATTGCCGTCAACGCTCGGCCGCCGGCCTCGTTCCGGCCGGCGCAGTACCGATCGATGGGTGCGACAGCGCTCGACATCGCGTCGGTCGCCGACGGGCGTGGCTTCGACGGGTCGGTCGACTTCGACGACGACCGGATCGGCGTGTGGGACTACCTGGCCTCCGTCACGATTCTGACCGAGGCCGGCGGCGTGGCGGCGGACGCGCTGGGCCGAGACCTGGTCACGCTCGATCACACCGCACGCCGTCGACCGGTGACCGCCACCTCGCAGCCGCTGCTCGACGAGCTGCTCGCTGCCGTGCACAGCGACTGAGGCTCAGCCGTCGAGCGGGGCGAACAGGTCGACCCCGTTGCCGTCGGGGTCGTGGACGGTCGCGTAGCGCTGCCCCCAGAACGCGTCCCATGGTGCGAGGTGGCTGTGGTGCCCGGCGGTAACGAGGCGGTCGTGGGTGGCGTCCACATCGGCTGGCGAGTCGCACAGGAACGCAAGCGCCATCCGCGGCGACCCGGTCGGGGCTGTCCACGAGTCGTCGAACTTCGTGATGGTCGACACCGAATCCCAGGCCATGCGCAGGCCGTTCGGCAGTGTGATCTCGACGTGGGGTGCGTTGTCGGCTTCGGCGGGGATGTCGAATCCGAGCAGCCGGTAGAAGGCGAGCGAAGCGGGCAGATCGCGGGCGACGATGCCGAGCATGTCGAGGCGAGGGGTCATGCTGCGAACGTACCGGGTCCCGGTTGTCCGGGGTCAGGCCACGATGAGTTGTCCGCGACCGGCCCGCTTGCTGGCCAGCATTGCGAGATCGGCACGTTCGACCGCATCGTCCTCCAGCAGACCGAGGGCCAAGCCCCCGCTCGCACCGATTCGTGCCGGGCCCAGGCCATCCGGAAGCGGGTCGCAGATTCGCGCGAGCACACGATGCGAAATTCGTTCGGCGTACGTCTGATCCACGTCGGCCAGCAACACGGCGAACTCGTCGCCGCCGAGTCGAGCGATGACGTCGCCGGGTCGACACATCGAGCGGATCCGTCGGCCGATCTCGACGAGGACCTCGTCGCCGACGCCATGACCATAGGAGTCGTTGATTTCCTTGAATCGGTCGAGGTCGATGTAGAGGACGGCCGAGGTCGTCGTGCGACGCGCATCGAGCGCCTGGGCGAACGTCCGGCGGTTCGAGAGACCGGTCAACGCATCCTCCTCGGCGATGCGGCGAAGCTCGTTGTCGGCGCCCTCGCGACGCAGCGACATGTCGAGGGTCTTGACCGACTCGGTCATGATGACGTGGAGGTTGCCGTCGAACGCAGACGAGTGGCCACCGAACGAGACGAGGCCGAGTTCCCGGCGCCCGTCGAGATGACCGATCGCGATACACGCAACCTCGAAGCCGCTCGCTCGGGCTGCAGCGGCGATCGGTCGGGGCAGGTGCTCGACGGGCACGGTCAGGTGAGGTGCGCCGAGTTCGTCGTGCCAGGGTGCGGCATCGCTGACG
>CAVOHA010000048.1:0-46801 GCA_963695475.1 Ilumatobacteraceae bacterium | reverse complement strand
CCTCAGCGGGCACAGGTCGAATCAACGGCTACGCGAGCAGGTCGACGAAGGACTCGAGCTGGCGCAGGTTGCGGCACTCGAACACGCCGTCGGTGTAGGTGCCGTACTCCCCCACGATCGAGTCGCCGGTGTTCCAGTAGCTCTTCGGCTCCGGGTTCAGCCAGTACACGTGGCGCGCCTTCTGCTGGATCTCCTTGACGACCCAGCTCTGGCTCGCGTGGTAGTTGTTCCGGGCGTCGCCGAGCAGCAGCACGGTCGACTTCGGTCCGACGTCCTTGCCGTACTTGTTCCACCACACCTCGAAGGCGTGGCCGTAGTCCGAGTGTCCGTCGACCCAGACCACGTCGGCCTCGGTGTTCACCCGGTGGATCGCCTCCTGGATGTCCTCGGTGGCCTTGAAGTAGTCGGTCACCTCGTCGATGCCGTCGATGAACACGAACGAGCGGACCTTCGAGAACTGGTTCTGGATGGCGTACACGAGCATCAGCGTGAACCGTGCGAACGCGGCGACCGAGCCGGAGATGTCGGCGATCACGATCAGTTCCGGCTTGGACGGACGCGGGTACTTGAACTTCGGCTCGGCCGGGACGCCGCCGTAGCTCAGCGAGTGGCGCACGGTGTTGCGGAAGTCGAGCGGACCCTTGCGACCGTGCCGGCGCTTGCGGGCGAGCCGTGCGGCCAGCTTGCGGGTGAGCGGGTACAGCGACTTCTTCAGCGCCACCATCTCGTCACGTGACGCGTGCATGAACTCGACGTCTTCGGGCAGCGGCTTGCGCAGCGTCTTGGCCATCGCCTCGGCGCCCACGGTCGGCCACGAGCCGACGCCGGATCTCGGCCTCGATCTCGCCCTTGAACTTCTCGATGCGATCCTCGTACTCCTCTTTCTCCAGGCGCTCCTCGAGCGAGGTGAGCTCGCCCGGCGCTCTCCTGGCGTGAGGCCTCCATCATCTTCTCGAGCATGTTGTCGAGGTCGAGGTTCCGCAGCGTGCGGTACAGGTAGTAGGTGCCGCCGACCGGTCGGCCCGGCTCCATGCCGGCGAAGCGCTGCACGGCCTGCTTGGCCATCGCCCGCATCATGCCCTGGTCGCCGTTCATCAGCGCCTGCATCAGCATCTGGGCGATCTCTTCGGGCGTCATGGAGTCCATGCCGCCCTGGCCCTTGCCCTCACCCTGCTGCTGAGCCTCCTGCATCTCGCGCCACAGCTCGTCGAGATCGGTGTCGCCGTCGCCGTCGGCGATCTTGTACTCCGGCCCGCGCAGGCTGAAGTAGACCTCGAACACCGTCTCGAAGCTGCGCCAGTGCGCGTGGTTCTTGATCAACGTGGCACCGAGCGCGTACTTGAACGCGTCGCGGTCCTCGATCGGGATGTGCTGCACCGCCTCCATCGCGTCGAGGTTCTCCGTCAGCGACACCGGCAGGCCGGCGTTGCGGAGCTCGACGACGAAGCCGTTGAGCAGGTCGAGCATGCCGCCGTTGGCGGCGCCGGCGACCCGGGGGTGGCGACGTCGGTCATCGTGCGAGCGCGTCAGTCGTCGACCGACAGCTCCTTGGCGGCCTTGGCGATGTCGGTCTGGTACTTGAGCAGGATGTTCAAGGTGTCCTTGGCGATCTGCTCGTCGATCGTCTCGATGTTGAGCAGCATCAGCGTGCGCGCCCAGTCGAGCGTCTCGGAGACGCTCGGGCTCTTCTTGAGGTCGAGCTGGCGGATCGACCGCACGATGCGGGCGACCTGGTCGGCGAGGTTGTCGGTGATGCCCGGGGTCTTCGCGAGCACGATCTCCTTCTCGCGTTCGAGCTGCGGGTAGTCGACGTGCAGGTAGAGGCAGCGACGCTTGAGCGCCTCGGACAGCTCACGGGTGTTGTTCGACGTGAGGAACACGAGCGGGATCTGCTTGGCCACGATCGTGCCGAGCTCGGGGATCGACACCTGGTAGTCGGAGAGGATCTCGAGCAGCAGCGCCTCGGTCTCGACCTCGACGCGGTCGACCTCGTCGATCAGCAGCACGACCGGTTCGTCGGCCGTGATCGCTTCGAGCAGCGGCCGGGTCAGCAGGAACTCGTCGGAGAAGATGTCGTCCTTGACGTCGGTCCAGTCCTCGTTGCCCTCGTCGCCGCCGCGTTCGGTCTGGATGCGCAGCAACTGCTTCTTGTAGTTCCACTCGTAGAGCGCCTTGCTCTCGTCGAGGCCCTCGTAGCACTGCAGACGGATCAGCTTGGCGCCGGTCATCTCGGCGACCGACTTGGCCAGCTGGGTCTTGCCGGTGCCGGCCGGACCCTCGACGAGAATCGGCTTGTTGAGGCGATCGGCGAGGTACACGATGCCCGAGATGCCGTCGTCGGCGAGGTAGTTCGAGTCGCGCAGGGCGTCGCGCACCTCCTGCACGCTTTCGAAGCGCGGCTCGGCGTCGAACGGCGTGGTCGGGGTGGCGTCGGTTGTCGTCATACCGGCCCGAAGCTACCGGCCGGTACTCGCTCCGCTGGAATCGGAATCGTCGTCGAGTGACCTAACGTCGGTCACATGAGCGAGAACCTGCAGACCTTCACCCGCGCCGCCCACACCCTCCGCAACGTGGCCGTCCGAGTCCCGGCGGACGCCTGGGACAACCCCTCGTGCTGCGACGGCTGGACCGCCCGCGAGGTCGCCGGACACGCCTCCTGGGTGCTGCAGAACATCGCCGCCGGCACCGGCCACACCGACCGACCGGAGAAGCAGCCCGAAGCCGAGGTCGCCGGCGACGACCCGGCGGCCACCGTCTGCGCCTCGGTCGATGCGTGTCTGGCCGCGCTCGATCAGCCGGGCTCGCTGCAGACGGTGGCCCAGACCCCGTTCGGCGAGATGCCGGTCGACAACTTCATCGGCACGATCTGGGTCGACCCGCTCACCCACGCGTGGGACATCGCCGACGCCGCCGGAATCGAATCAGGCATCGACGAGGCGACCGCCGCGGCAGCCCAGGCCAACCTCGAACCGATCGCGGAGATGATGCGCGGCGCCGGGGCCTTCGGGCCCGAGGCCGACGCCGCCGGCGACGACGCGGTCGCCCGCTTCGTGGCGTTCGCCGGTCGCAGCAGCGTGCAGGGCTGACCGCTGACCGGTCGACCAACGCTCGCGTCAGGGCCGACGGTGACGGTGCCGGCGACCGGGTCGACCTCGACCGTTGCGCCGTCGGCGATCTCGAGCGCCCCCGACGCTCCCACGACCGCTGCGATCCCGAGTTCGCGAGCGATGACTGCGGTGTGGCACAGCAGCCCTCCCTGCTCGGTCACGACGGCGCCCGCCAACGCGAGCACCGAGTTGAAGGTCGGCACGGTGTAGCGGGCGATGATCACATCGCCGGGCTCGCAACGCTCGAGTGCATCATCGGCGTCGACCACCACGCGGGCCGGCCCGTGTACGCCGCCGTACCGACGCCGGTCCCGCGCAACGCGCCGTGGTCGGGCTCCGCTTCGAGCAGGCGAGCACGTTCACCGACATCCGCATCATGCGCCCCATGGCCTCGGGGAGACCGTCAGGTCGGGCTCGACCGGTGCGGGACCGAGGTGCGCCGGACCCTCGCGGTCGGTCCACGGCAGACGCCGCGTGTGGCGAGTCGCCACCGCCTCCGCCCGCGGACCCGGCTCGCCGCGAAGCGCCCCGCCGAGTTCGACGGCCGACAGATCGAAGACGTGGTCGACGGTGTGGAGCCGACCGGCCGCGACGAGCCGCCGACCGACCTCCAGCAGGATCAGTCGCAAGATGCCGCCCGGCCATTCGGCGGTGATCGGTCCGTTCTCGTCGCGCAGCCCGTACAGCCGCCGGGCGTCGGCGACGAGTTGGTCGAACTGCTCGCGGTCGTCTGCCGGGACGGTCGCGCGCACCTCGGCCATCGCCCGCTCGCCACGCTCGCTGGCCAACTCGGCCGCAGTGCGATCGTCGAGCAGCCGCGGATCGTCCAGCGTCGACAGGATCACGTCCGGCAGTTCGGCCAGCGTGAGATCGGTGACGTCGTAGCCGGTCGTGAGCCGGGTGCCGAACTCGAGCAGATAGTCATCGAGATGGCGCGCTGCGGCATCGCCGACCGCTCGGACCTCGTCGAGCGACGTCGGGCGCACGCCGGCGCAGCGATCTCGCGCGCAACGGGGCGCAGCGCGTCCTGCGGCGCGCTCGTCGCCGGTGAGGCACCGGCGAGCACCGACATCACATCGCTGTCGTCGATGCCCCACTCGGACGTGTGGTCGAGCAGCAGCGCAATCGGGCCGAGATCCGAGATGTGCAGCCGGAAGTGGAGCACCATCGCGCGTCGGGCGTGGTCGAGCGTCGCGTCGAAGTGGTCGGCGAGATCCTCGTCGGACAACGCGGCGAGGTCGACGGCGGCGAGGCGCCGGTTCGTGGCCAGGATCTCCGGCTTCCACGTCGATTCCCACCGGTCGGCTTCGCCCGACCACGACCGGTCGGCCAGCGCACGCTCGGCGGTCCGCGCGCGCTTTCGCAGCCGGGGGTGCACCGAGAACACCGTGCGCATCAACCAGGCCGGCGGCGGAGTACTCGGCCCGCGACCGCTCCCGCCGATGATCGGAACCAGGCGTCGATACATCTGCCCGTCGACGAACCGGACGTCCATCGTGTCGAGCGGAGCGCCGATCAGGTCGAAGCCCTCGCGGATACCCGCCGGAGCGGCGTACTCGATCAGCTCGACCATCAGCGGGGTCACCGTCGTGTCGAAGTGCGATGCATCGCGCTCCCACGTTCCCGGGCCCGGCGCCTGCCACGTCTCCTGCTCCACGCCCGACATCCTCCCAGACGGCACGGGCGACCCTCGACTGCGTAGTGTCGTCGGCGATGGGCCAGGCTTTCGAGGACACCGCCGACGACTTCATCCACGCGATGTCCGACGCCCTCGACGCCCTGTCGGGTGGTGCCGACCACCGATCCGAGTGCGTGATCGAGGCATCCAACCTCGTGTCGGCGTTCATCGACGCCGACGGGCGCCACAGCGCCGCCGAACTCGACGGGTGGATCGCCGCGCTCGGGCACCAAGCTGACGCCGCCGATGATCGTCACCACGCAGACGCTGCGCGACGACGACACGTTCGGCGGGCGCGCCGAGTGGCTCGATCAGCCGAGCACGATGTTCGACCTCCTCGTGAAGGCCGACGCCCAGGATCGCGGCCGCCGATCGAACGACTACTACCGGCTCGCGATGGACCTCGCCCACGCGACGGCGGCGATCGATCTCGTCCCGTCCCCCGCCGAAGTCGCCGCGATCGATCGGTTCCGCACCGTGCTGCTCCAGACGATGGATGCCCACGGCGTCCCGCGGCCCGGGCCAGCCCGACCATCGCGCCCCGGCCGCCGAGGCCGGAGCGACGGTCGGCAGCCAGCGCCGCACCGGAGCCCGAGATCGAGCTCCCGCCCGAACGCCCGATCGAGGAGCTGCTCGCCGAACTCGACGCCCTCGTCGGGCTCGACCACGTGAAGGAGGAGGTGCGCCGCCTCACGTCGCTGCTGCGCATCCAGGAGATGCGCGCCGGCGCGGACCTGCCGACGATCGAAACCTCGAAGCACCTCGTGTTCAGCGGCAACCCCGGCACCGGCAAGACGACCGTCGCCCGCCTGCTCTCGCAGATCTTCCGGTCGCTCGGCGTCGTCACCAAGGGACACCTCGTCGAGACCGACCGGTCGGGCCTCGTCGCCGGGTTCGTCGGCCAGACCGCGACCCAGACCCGGAAGGTCCTGGACTCCGCCATCGGCGGCACGCTGCTGATCGACGAGGCGTACGCGCTCGCCCGCGGCGGCGAGAACGACTTCGGTCTCGAGGCGGTCGACACGATCGTCAAGTTCATGGAGGACCACCGCGACGACCTGTCGGTCGTGGCCGCCGGGTACCCGACCGAGATGCAGGAGCTGATCGACTCGAACCCCGGCCTGAAGAGCCGGTTCACCCGCACGATCCACTTCCCGGACTACGACACCGACGAACTGGTCGCCATCTTCGAGCTGATCTCCGGCAAGCAAGGAGTACCACCTCGACGAGAGCGGGACGGCTCGTCTGGCCGAGGTGATCGAGGCCGAGCCGCGTGGGCGCGGCTTCGGCAACGGCCGCTTCGTGCGCAACGTGTTCGAAGCGGCGGTCGGCCACCACGCGCTCCGCCTCGCCGACATCGACGAGCTCAGCGACGAACAGCTCACCACGCTGACCGCCGACGACATCCATCCGGTCGACTGACCGAGCCCACTAGCGTCAGCCGCGTGATCTGGTACGCGATCGGCATCGGGGTGCTCGTGGGCGTCGCCGTGTTCGCGGTGCGCCGGCGCTGCCCCGCGCACCCCGCGATCGATCCGTTCGCCGTCGGCGAGCCGTGGCGCCAGTTCGTGCAGGGCGCACAACGTGCCGGCCAGCGGCTGCACGACGACCGTCGACGCAGCCGACGACGGCCCGCTCAAGGACCGGATGTCCGACCATCGTCGGCCGGCTCGACGACGGGCTGGCCGAGACGTGGTCGATCGCACGTCGCGGCGACCAGATCGACAAGACCATCCGCCGCCTCGATCCGACCGCACTCCGCTCGAAGGAGGCCATCGCTCGACCGCTCGCCTCACGGCTGCGCCGAGCGACGACGTCGAGTCGGCGCTGGCGTCGGTCCGCAGCCAGCTCGAGTCGACCGAGCGCCTGCAGGCCGAGTCGGCCAAGACCGCCGACCGGCTGCGGCTCACGCAGACCCGCCTCGACGAGCTGGTCACCCGGGCCGCCGAGGTGGCGATCGGTGCCGGCGACACCGATGCCTACGAACACGACGTCGACGACCTCGTGATCGAGCTCGAGGCGCTCCGCCAAGCGGTCGAAGAGATCAATCGCCCGTGAGGCGCCCCCAGTCGCGATCGAGATCGAGATCGCGGTCGAGATCGCGCTCGAACCCGAGGCAGTGGAGCTGGCGACGTGAGCGGGCTCCTCAGGAGCAACCTGGTCGTCGCCGCCGGCACGGCGCTGTCCCGACTGACCGGGCTGATCCGATTCGGCGTGCTCGCCGCAGTGCTCGGCGGCACCGCGCTGAGCGACGCGTACCTACTCGCCAACGAAACGCCGAACATCGTCTACGAGCTGCTCGTCGGCGGCGTGCTCTCGGCGACCCTCGTCCCGCTGTTCACGTCGTTCGACGCCCGCAACGACGACGAGTCGCGCAACGTGGTGATCTCGACCGCACTCGTCATCATCGCCGCCACCACCGTGGTCGCCGTCGCCGCTGCGCCGCTCATCTTCCGGGCGTTCTCGGCTCGCGTCGACGCCGATGTCGACCCCGACGTCTTTCGTTCGGTGGGCACGACCCTGGCGAGGATCTTCCTGATCCAGATCCTGTTCTACGGGCTCACCGGGATGGCGAACGCCTTCCTCAACAGCCGACGCCGCTTCTTCGCGGCGGCGTGGAGCCCGATCCTGCCGAACCTGATCATCGTCGCGACGTTGCTGTCGCTCCCCGCCGCCGGTCCGGACGGCTACTCGCTCGAGTCGGTGATCGACGACACGCGGATCCGGCTGACGCTCGGCCTCGGCGCCACGGTCGGCATCGCGTCGATGGCGATCGTGCTCGTCCCCGCGGCGTATCGGGCCGGGTTGCGCTGGAAGTTCGTCTGGAATCCGCGTCATCCCGCCGTCAAGAAGCTGCTGTCGCTCTCGTTCTGGACATTGGGGTTCGTGGCGGCGAACATCGTGGCGCTCACCGTCGTGCGCAACCTGACCGAGCCGGGATCGTCGGACGCGACGGCCTATTTCCTGGCCTTCACGTTCTTCATCCTCCCGCACGGTCTGCTCGGCGTGTCGATCGCCACCACCTTCCAGCCCGAGATGGCCCGCGCCGTGGCCCAGCGTTCGAAGCCCGACTTCACGGCCGCGGCATCGTTGGGCATCAGGATGACCGCGCTGCTCACCATCCCCGCCGGCGTCGGGCTGTTCGTCCTGCGCCGACCGTTGGTGGGGGTGGCGCTCGAGTACCGGAACTTCACCGCCGACGACGCACTGCAGGCATCGCGCGCCCTCGCCGGGCTGGCGCTGGGGCTGGGCGCGTTCTCGGTGTATCTCTTCGTGTTGCGGGCGTTCTACGCGCATCAGGACACCAAGACGGCGTTCAAGGTGAACGTCGTCGAGAACACGATCAACATCGTGCTGGCGTTCGCCCTCGTCGGCTCGTTCGGGGTGCTGGGTCTCGGCGCCTCCTTCGCGATCGCCTACATCGTCAGTGCGCTGTGGGTCCTGCAGATCCTCGCCTACAAGGTCCCCGGCTTCGAGTTGCGGGTGGTGCTGGCCAGCCTCGCCCGCATGGTGGTCGCTGCCGCGCTGATGGGCGAGGCCGTGTGGGTCGTGGCACGCGTGCTGGGCAGCAACACCGGCGTCGGCGCCGGCGTGCGTCTCGCTGCGGGAACGGTGGTCGGCGTGTTGGTGTACGCGGGCGTCCTGGCGTTGATGCGCGCCCCCGAGCTGGAGGCCCTGCGCCGGCGATTGCCGGGTCGGACCCGCCCGGCCGCCGACTAACATGTCGCGATGTTCAAGTACCTGAAGAGGCAGTGGAAGTACTTCGTCGCGAAGATCAGCGGCCGGGCCGAGGCCAATGCCGACCCGAAGGTGCAGCTCGAGCAGGCCATCGGCGAGGCGCACAACCAGCACAAGCGCCTGAAGGAACAGGCCGCGAACGTCATCGCGAACCAGAAGCAGGCCGAGATCCGTCTCAACAAGAAGATGGAGGAGCTCGGCAAGCTCAACGCCAACGCCCGCCAGGCGCTGATCATGGCGAGCGACGCAGACAAGGCCGGCAACGCCGACAAGGCCGCCGAGTACACGCGGGCCGCCGAGACCATCGCCGACAAGCTGATTGCGATCGAGTCCGAGGTCGAGAACCTCAAGTTGATGGTGCTCGAATCGACCGCGGCGGCGGATCAAGCGAAGTCCGCCGTCCAGCAGAACTCACGCCTCCTCCAGGAGAAGATCGCCGAGAAGTCGAAGCTGATGAGCCAGCTCGACCAGGCGCAGATGCAGGAGGAGATGAACTCCGCGATGGCGTCGCTCACCGAGACCGTGGGCGACGACGTACCGACGTTCAACGAGGTCCAGGAGAAGATCGAGGCCCGCTACGCCAAGGCGAAGGCCTCGGCCGAGCTCCAAGAGGTCACGGTCGAGAACCGCGTGCTCGAGATCGAGCAGGCCACGGCCAACGTCGAGGCGCAGAGCCGACTCTCCGAGTTGCGTGCCGAACTCGGCCTCGACGCCGCAGCGCAGCCCGCCGCCGTCGAAACCGGCGAGGCCCGGGCCCAGCCCTCCGAAGGCTGACACCTCTCACCCGACCCGGGACCGTAGCGGGGTGGGTCTGACCCACTCCGCTACGCGTGGAGGATGACGAGGTCGTCGCGGTGGACGACCGTGTTGGCCATACCGTCGGGCAGCGCGCTCGTGTGGCGGCCGAGCACCGAGGAGAGCGCCGCCGCTCCCGTCGAGGCGATCCCCCGGGCGAACACCGTCCCGTCGGGGCCGGCGACGTCGACGACCTGACCCGGTTCGAACGTCCCCTCGATCCGGTCACGCCGGCCGGCAGCAGACTGTTCGGCCGATCGCTGAGCGCCCGTTCCGCCCCCGCATCGACGTGGACCGATCCGGCCACCTCGGCGGCGAATGCGATCCACAGCTTGCGCGCCGACAGTGCCCGGTCGTGCGGTGCGAACGTCGTGCCGACGAGTTCGTCGGAGGCCGAGCCTGCGAGCACGCCGCGTCGCGAGGCCCGGGCGATCACGCTGCGGATCCCGGACCACGACGCCATCCGGGCGGCGATCAGCTTGCTGGCCATCCCACCACTCCCCCGACCGCTCCCGCCGGACTCGGCGGAGATCGCGAGCAGCGGATCGTCGGACTTGACGAAGGGGATCAGCGTCGCCGACGAGTCACGTCGCGGGTCGGCGGTGAACACCCCGTCCATGTCGGTCAGCAGGACCAGGACGTCGGCACCGACGCTGTTCGCGATGAGCGCGGCGATGCGGTCGTTGTCGCCGTAGCGCAGCTCGTCGTTCGCGATGGCGTCGTTCTCGTTGACGACCGGCACGACGCCCAACTCCAGCAACCGCTGGGTGGTGCTGCGCAGGTGCAGGTACTGCCGCCGCTCGACGAAGTCGTAGGGGTCGACGAGCAGCTGTGCCCCGACGATGCCGTGGCGTGCGAACTCGACGTTGTACGCCTCGACGAAGCGGCTCTGCCCGATTGCCGACACCGCCTGCACGGTCCGCATGTCGGCGGGTCGCCGATCCAGCCCGAGCGCCGCGACACCGGCGGCGACGGCGCCGGACGACACGATGATCACCTCGTGGCCGGCGTCGCGCAGCGCGGCGGTCTCGTCGACCAGGCGTGCGATCGCGTCGCGGTCGATCACGCCGTCATCGGTCGTGATCGACGCCGTGCCGATCTTCGCGACGATCCGCATCAGCCGGTTCCTTCCGCCGGTCCGATCATCGATCGGGCTGGTAGTCGAAGCTGAACTCGCCGATCCAGATCACGTCGCCCTCGACCGCACCGGCCTTCGACAGCATCTTGGGGACACCCGAGCCGTTCGAGGCGATAGTCGATGTACGCCAACGCTTCGGGGGTGGTCACGTCGTTGAGCGCGACGACTCGCTCGACGTCACGCCCGACCAGGCGGAACTCGCCCTCGTCGACGCGCTCGACGATCGCACCGCTCGGCTCGGGACGGATGACGATGAGGCCGTCGTCATGACGCACCTCCTGGCGAGCGTCGTGGACCAGCGATGCCATCTTGCCGACGAGCGAGCTGACGCCGTCGCCGGTGATCGCCGAGACGACGTCGCCGTCCCACTCCATGATCTCGAGGTCGCCCTCCTGCACCATGTCGGCCTTCGTCCCGACGACGATGCGCGGACGTTCGAGCAGGTCGGGCTGGTAGTCGCCGAGCTCCTCGAGCAGGATCCGCTCCTGTTCGTTCGGCCAGACGTTGTCCAGCGGCGCCAGGTCGACCATCAGGCACAGCACCCGCGCCCGCTCGACGTGGCGGAGGAACTGGTGACCGAGCCCCTTGCCCTCGCTGGCGCCTTCGATGAGCCCGGGGATGTCGGCCACGACGAACTCGGTCTCGTCGTCGAGGCGCACGACCCCGAGGTTCGGCTCCAGCGTGGTGAACGGGTAGTTCGCGATCTTCGGCTTGGCTGCGGAGATGACGCTGATCAGCGTCGACTTGCCGACGTTGGGGAACCCGACGAGCGCAACATCGGCCATCAGCCGGAGTTCGAGCTTGAGCCAGCGTTCCTCGCCGTGTTCTCCCTGCTCGGCGAAACTCGGTGCCCGACGCTTGTTGGACAGGAACTTCGCGTTGCCGCGCCCGCCCCGGCCGCCGGCCGCCGCCAGCCACCGGTCGCCCTGGTTGTTCAGCTCGGCATAGACCTCGCCCGTGTAGAGATCGCTGGCTTTGGTACCGATCGGGACCTTGATCTCGAGCGATTCGCCCCGGCGACCGTGCTGGTCCTTGCCCTTGCCGTGGACGCCGCGCTCGGCCTTGCGGTGCGGGTGGTCCTTGAACGCGAGCAGCGAGGCGACGTTGTGGTCGGCGATCGAGCCAGATGTCGCCGCCGTTGCCGCCGTCGCCGCCGTTCGGGCCACCCATCGACTCGGGGCCCTCGCGACGGAAGCTGATGCAGCCCGCGCCGCCGTCACCACCCTTCACGTTCAGTTGGCACTCGTCGACGAATTGCGACATGGGGTCAAGAGGCTACGCCCGGCCACGCGATCGCCGTGCGATGAGAGATGAGAGCGAACGCGACGCTCATCTCTCATCGCAGGACGCCGGCCGTTCGGCGTCGCGTCGCAATTGCGACCAAGATGGGGAGCGATGCCCGTCGCACCTGAGAGTTCGACCGCAGCCAGCACAGGCTTGCGGACCGGGGTCGCGAGGCCGCGTTCGACAGCTCGTGCTGGGTGAGCGCCAGATCGTCCCCGTGGCGGTCGCCCACGGGTTCGCGGGCGCCGCCGATGCCTTCGTGTCGGTCAGCCTCGCTGGGTCGCTGTTCTTCAATGTCAGCCCCGACGCCTCGCGCCAGCAGGTGCTGCTCTATCTCGTGGTCACGCTCGCCCCGCTCGCCGTACTGGCACCCCTCGTGGGGCCGACCGTCGACCGATTCCGACGATCCCAGCGCTTCGTCGCGTCGCTCTTCTACCTCCTGCGCGCCGTGTCGCTGTCTCGCACTCGTGAGCTTCCTCCTCGATCTCGCCTTCTACCCGTTGGCACTCGTCCTGCTGATCGCGAGCAAGGCATCCGGCGTCGTGAAGCAGACGTTGGTGCAGTCGTTGGTCGACGATCCGGACGAGTTGGTGGCGACGAACGCACGTCTCGCTCGTCTCGCGAGCATCACGGCCGCGGTCGGCGCCATCGTCGCAATCGGAGTCCTGCAGATCGAGCGGGTCGGAGTGGACACTTCGGTGTGGCGCCGTGCTGTTCGCACTCGCCGTCGTCGTCGTCCTGCGCATCCGCACTCCTCGACACGTCACGGTCGCCACCGACGACGTCGAGTACGCCGAAACCCACCTCCCCGTCGTCTTCGTCGGATCGTTCGGCATGATCGCGATTCGTGCCGCGGTGGGCTTCTTCCTGTTCACGCTTGCCTTCACGCTTCGCCGCGACAGCGAGCCGGCGTTCGTCTACGGCTTGGCGGCCGGCGCGTACGGAATCGGTGCATTCGCCGGGCACAGCTTCGTCGGCCTGCTCCGCCGGCGCTTCAGCGAGCAGCAGCTGATCGGGTTGGCCATCGCCGCACCCGCTGCGTTCACGACGGTCGGGATACTCGGTGTGTCGACTCCGCTCCTCGTCCTCATCGCCGGGCTCGTCGGGCTGTCGACGACGCTGGGCCGCAACGCGTTCGACAGCCTGTTGCAGCGCCGCGCGCCCGAGGCGCTGCTCGGCCGCGCCGGCGCACGCTACGAGACCCGTTTCCAACTCGCCTGGGTGTTCGGCGGGGTGGTCGCCACCCCGATCACCCTCGCGCCCGAGGTCAGCATGATGATCCTCACGGCGATCTACGTCCCCGGGCTCCTCGTGTTCGTCCGGGCACTGCGCGAGGCCCGTCGATTCGAGGGGGCGACCGCGCACTCCCTGGCAGGCGCTCGTCAACGGGTGCTTGATGGCTCGCCATGCCGTGGAGGCCGAGGAGTTCCGAATGGCGATCATCGACGCCTCGGCGGCGGCCGATCTCGCTCAGGCCGTGCACGGCAGGTTCGTCGGCGCAGATCGGGATCGTCGCTTCCTGCTCGACAAGCTCCGCCGCGACGCCATCGATCCGTCACGTAGCATCTCCGAGCGGGATGCGTGGGTCGCGATCGATGCCGCAAGCAAGCTCCTCGACGGCGAACTCAGCGCGGACGCATCCTGATCCGCCGTCGGCTCATCACCTCTCACGTGAGTCGCGTCGTCGGCCTCGACCGCTTCGGTGACGTCAGCGCCCTCCTCACTCGCGGTGAGTTCGAGGATCCACGTCCTGTGGTCGTCGACCGATCGATATCGCGAGACGCGGGCGTCGACGGTCGGCTGTCCGTCGTCGAACTCGTCGACGACGATGAGCACGCCGCCGTCCTTGACCGGCTCCCCGTCCACTCCCTCGTCGACGGCCTCGACCGCCGAGTCGGCGAATCTGATCGTCGCAGCGTCGTCGACTGTTGCCACGACGTTCGCCTGGACGCGCACGTCGACGGTCTCGCCCGACCCCGACGCCAGATAGATCACGGGCGGTTCCACGTTGCCGTCGTCGTCGACGACCGGTGCGCGTCTGCCCGATTTCCCACCGGACGATCGCGAGGTACGCGGTCTCGGGGCACGACCGTGCCCAGCTCGGGCTCCGGATCCGCCGTGCAGGCAACGAGAGCGAGCATCACCACCGCTGGCGACGCCCACCGAGCGCCACGAGTCCCCGACCCCGGCTCACGCAACTCGACCCCACCGTTGCACCGTAGCCTGAGGAAGCGATGGACGATCTGCCCTTCGTGGACGATGCCGAGGAACGGGCCCACCGCTGGGCGTCGACGATGGCCGGCCACGCAGACGACCGGATCGTGCGTGGCGCACGCCGATTCGTCGGCCACCGTCGGCGACGCCGAGATCATGACCCGCCAGGCCCGCGAGGACCGCGACGCCGCGGTCCTCGCATCGCACGCCACGCAGGCGTCGGGAGCGGGCAACCGGGCGATCGAGGAGGAGCCCGATCCGTATCGGACCTGCTTCGAGCGGGACCGAGACCGGATCCTCCACGATTCCGCGTTCCGACGCCTGGCCGGCAAGACCCAGGTCTTCGTCTTCCCCGGCGATCACCAGCGCAACCGGATGACCCACGCGCTCGAAGTCGCCCAGGTCGCCCGCTCGATCGCGACGGCGTTGAGCCTCAACGTCCCCCTGGTCGAGGCGATGGCGATCGGCCACGACTGCGGTCACGGTCCGGGCGGCCACGCCAGCGAGGACGCGCTCGTCACCGTTCCTCGAGGAGGGATTCGATCACGCCCCGTGGGGTGCCGACGTGACGCTGCGTCCGCTCAACCTGTGCGCCGAGACACTCGACGGCATCCGCAACCACTCCTGGAGCCTCCCCGCGCCGCAGACCCCGGAGGGCGAGGTCGTGTCGTGGGCCGATCGCATCGCGTACGTGTGCCACGACTTCGAGGACGCGGTCGCCGCAGGCATCGTCACCGCCGACATGCTGCCCGAGTCGGTCGCCGAGCGCTGCGGCACCGACCGGTCGAGTCAGCTCGGTGCGTTCGTGCGGGCGATGATCACCGCCACGCTCCGGACCGGTCGGATCGGCATGGTGCCCGAGACCGCCGAAGCCCTTGCGGCGTTCCGCAGCTTCAACTACGAGAACATCTACCTCCGCCCGGCGTCGCGCCACCAGGCCGACGCGGTCATCTCGCTGCTGCGCGCCCTCGTCGAGCACTACGCCGATCGACCACACGTGATTCCCGACGCGACCGCGCGCGCCGTGCTCCCCGCCGATGCCCCGCTCGAACTCGTCGAGGCCGGCTCGACCGAGGCGGTTCGGGCCGCCGTTGCGTACGTCGCAGGGATGACCGATCGCTTCGCGTGCGAACGTGGCCTCGTCGAACTCAACTGGGACCCGGCGCGGCTCCCGACCGCGGTCGGCTGACGCCCGTCGACGCCTGGCCCTGCCTCGTCAGCCCGTCGCGTACGGCGACAGGAACAGGTTGCGGATGCCGAGCCCCATGATGAACAGGCCACCGCAGCCATAGAGCAGATAGATCTTGTCGGCGATGAACGGGCTGTTGCGGTAGCTGTAGAGAATCGCCACGGCGAAGATCGTGCTGAACCCGTAGAGCGCGTGGAACGAGTCGAGCTCCACCCCGTTCTGATTGACGATCAACGCCCCGATCACGGCGACGACGATCGTCGACAACTGTGCGACGAGCGTGGCCCACCAGAGCACCCGGTGACGGATCTGCACCACGTACTGCGCGGCCAGTGCCCAACACCCGACCACGGCGTTCGAGATGATGAGAAACCAACCTGCGACGACGTGCGCGTCGTGCAGGGCGGTCACGATCGCGAGATCCGCACGTGGGCGTTCAGCTCTCGCACGGCAGGCCGCCGATGACCATCTGGACGACATCGACGTCGGTCAATCCCGACAGCCGTCCGCTGAGGTTGTCGTTCACCGAGAAGCTGTCGTTCATGAACTCGTTGCCCGAGAGCAACTGCACGCCGGGGTATGCCTGGAGCAACTGCGCAACCGTGGATCCGACCGTGATCCCCTCGTCGGTCTCCAACCCGCTCGGCGTGGCCGTCGACGAACCTTCCTTGCCGTAGTAGTAGGCGTAGAAGTGCGGGCGCCCCTCGGCGACATCGGATACGTCGCCGAACTCGAGTTGGAGGTCGCCCCAGGTCACCTGGCGGATCTGGGTGCCGCCGCACGCCCCGATCGTGAAGGGATCGACCCAACCCGTGTCGGCCGTGGCACCGCCGAGGAAGCTGGTCACGAACGTGATCACGCCGTCGGGGTCGGCCCCGAACGACACCGCCCCGAGCCCGTCGTTCTGCAGGGAGAACTCGGCGTCGGATCCCGGTGGCGTCGCGGTCGTCTCCGGTGCGACGGTCGTGGCCGTGGTCTCCGGCGCCGCCGTCGCGGCCGGCTCCGTCGGGACGGTGTCGACCGGCGCGGTTTCGCTCGAATCGGCCTCGTCCGGCGTGGTCCCCACTGCGTCCGTCTCCTCGGTGGTGTCGCCGGTCGTGTCGTCCACGTCGGTCGTCGGGACGCTGTCCGACGGCTCGAACGGCGCAGGTGTGGTCGTGGTGGTGACCAGCGTGACCTCGGGGATCGAGTCATCGGCGTCGTCGGACCCACCGCCACACGCGGCCATGGCCAGGACGCCGGCCACCGCAGCGACGAATGATCGGTTTCGCATCCGATCATCTTGCACGAAACGACCCGGTCGGACGTGGACACCCGACGGACGTCACGGCGATCTTGACGCGATCCAGAACGCGAGCGCTCGACGCCTCGCCGATGCGGCCGATGCGTGTTCCGAGCTGCGCTCCGGACCGAGTTCAGGCGTCGGCGGGCGCGGGAAGATCCAACCGTCGCGATACGGCGGCTCGCGATCGTGCTCGATGAACCACTCGACACCGAAGGCCATCGCGAACACCTCGTCGGGCATCTCGAGGAAGAACGACGAGTCGGTGATCTGGCTGCGGTGGCACCGCATCGACGCACGCTTCGTCGGCGCGCGGTCCGTGACGTCGACACGCAGCGTCATCACCGACTCCGGCTCGCCGAAGGGATTGCCGTCGTCGGCCGGGGCGCCCGGATCGAAGTCGTCGTCGGCATCGGCATCCGCGGACCCCATCTCGACACCGGACTCCCGTGCTGCCGCGATCATCGCTGCCATCGCGTCGCGATTCACCGTCGCCTCGAGTGTCCGCATCGGGTGATCGACGAGTTCGGCGGCGCGCCGTCCGACCACGTTGACCTTGACGTGATCGGGGTGACCGTAGGTGCCGTGCCAGTCGTAGATCGTGAAGACATCGGCGCGCTCCTCGCGCAGTACGGCGGCGACCCGCTCCCCTGCCTCGTCGACGTCGGCCTGGTGGAACGATGCAGTGTCGTCGTTGCCATCCCAACCGGTCATCCCCGAGTCCTGGTAGCCGAGCCACACGATCCGGTCCACGCCGAGCACGCCGGCGGAGGCCTCGGTCTCGACACGACGCCGGTCGGCCAGCGTCTCGCCGTCCGCCAGATCATCGGGGACCTCGCCGTGCTCACCGTTGGTCGCCACGATCAGGACCACTCGGTGGCCTTCCTCGGCGGCGCGTGCCATCGTGCCTCCGGTCGAGATGCACTCGTCGTCGGGATGTGCGTGGAGACAGACCAGGGTTCCCATCGCGAGCAGTGTCGCAGCTCACTCGGCGTGTCGCACCGCCCCGGATTCGATCAAGGCCTCGACGCGCTCGGGTGCCACGCCCCAGGCCTGCCAGCACGTCGCGAGTGTGTTGACCGGGCCATGCCGGCGTCGACACGATCTCGTTCTCGGTGCGACTGAATCGAGGCGCGGGTGCGGGCTGGACGACGCCGCCGACCTCGATGAACGTCTCGCGCTCGACGTTGTGCGGATGCTGCGGCCGCCTCCGACATCGTCAGCACCGGCGCGAAGCAGACGTCGGTGTGCTCCATGATCGCGCACCACTCGTCGCGTGACTTCGTTGCGAACAGCTCGGTCAGACGCTCCTTCAAGGGCTCCCACTGGGTCGGGTCCATCTGCTTCGCGAACTGCTCGTCGTCGTCGAGCCCGGTCAGACGCATCAGTTCGGCGTAGAACTGCGGCTCGATCGAACCGAACGAGATGTACTCACCGTCGCTGCACTCGTACACGTCGTAGAAGTGCGCGCCCGTGTCGAGCAGGTTCGTGCCGCGCTCGTTCTCGTTGAACATCCCCATCGCCGGAACGCCCAGAACATCGACATCAGCACGGCCGACCCGTCGACCATCGCCGTGTCGACGACCTGGCCCTCACCGCTGCGTTGGGATTCGAGCAGCGCAGCGACCACGCCGAGCGCGAGGAACATGCCACCGCCGCCGAAGTCGCCGACCATGTTGAGCGGCGGAGTCGGGCCCTCCCCGCGCCGACCGAAGTGGGCGAGCGCACCTGCGAGCGAGATGTAGTTGATGTCGTGACCGGCGGCCTGGCTGTATGGCCCGGTCTGACCCCACCCGGTCATCCGACCGAACACCAGCTTCGGGTTGCGGGCGAGACACTCGTCGGGTCCGACACCGAGGCGCTCCATGACGCCGGGCCGGAACCCTTCGATCAACGCGTCGGCGCCGGCCACCAGGTCGAGCAGCGTTGCGACTCCGTCGGGGTGCTTCAGGTCGATCGCGATGTTCTGCCGGCCCCGCAACAGGATGTCTCCGTGCGGCTGTTCGGGCGCCGGGCCGCGGACGGCGCCGGCGCGCTCGACGCGGACGACCTCTGCGCCGAGGTCGGCGAGCAGCATCGCGGCGAACGGTCCGGGGCCGATCCCGGCGATCTCGATGATGCGGTATCCGGTGAGTGGTCCGGCCATGGTGGGTCTCCTGAGTGATGTGAATCGGGCTGGGTGTGAATCGAGCGGTAACGGTGTGTGAACGGTGGGCTGGTCGATGCGGTCAGGTGGACTCGGCGACGCGGACATGTCCGCCGATCGCCTCGGCGAACACCGGCCAGAGCTCGACGGGCAGATCATGGCCCATGTCGGCGAGCAGCAGGTACTTCGAGCCGGCGATCAGCCGGGCCGTGTCCTCACCGCCCGACGGGGTGATCAGCGTGTCGTCGCGACCGTGGATCACGAGGGTCGGCACGTCGAGCGTACGGAGCCGGTCGGAGCGGTCGCCGGTCGCATAGATCGCCGCGAGTTGGCGAGTGGCGCCCTCGGGGTAGAACGCGCGGTCGTAGTCGGCGGCGGCGCGCGCTCTCATGCGGTCGTGGTCGGCGTATCGCTTCGACGCCCAGACCTCGGCGCGCGTCGACGCGTCGATGTAGGCCTCCCGGTCGGCCGGCGGCGGCGCGAGGAGCACCTCGCGCGCCTCGGGCGTCGGTGCTCCGGAGCGGGGATCGCCGGTGCTGGACATGATCGACGTGAGGCTCGCGATGCGCTGCGGGTGCTCGATCGCCATCATCTGCACGATCATTCCGCCCATCGACACGCCGGCGATGTGCGCCCGGTCGACACCGAGATGATCGAGCAGCCCGATGCCGTCCGCCGCCATGTCGGACAGCGTGTAGGGCACCTCGGGCAGCGGTTCGCCGGCGAGCACCGCCGACAGCACCTTCGCGGGCCGGGCCACCCCGCTGAGCCGACTCGACAGCCCGACGTCACGGTTGTCGTAGCGCACCACGTGGAGCCCCTGCTCGACGAACTGTTCGCACAACCCCGCGTCCCATCCGTTGAGTTGCGACGTGTAGCCACACACGAGCAGCAGCGTCGGATCGCCGGGATCCCCGAACGTCTCGTACTCGAGTTCGATTCCGGACGACAGCGCAGCACGGGGCATCGGCCGATCATGCCAGACACCCTCGGCCTCCCCCGAAGCCGCTGCACACTGCGCCCCTCGGGACGACCCCGGAGTGACACCTCCGGAGTGACCCCCGGAGTGACCCCCGAAGCAACAAGGTGTACGTGGCCTGCCTGGGCACGGCGTCACGGTACGTTTGGCCCGGTGACGAGCGACGTGGAGGCCCCGCTTCGGGTTCATGCGCCGGGGCGCGTCAACCTGATCGGCGAGCACACCGACTACACCGGCGGGCTCGCCTTCCCGATGGCGATCGACCGCGGCATCACCCTGACCGCGGTCCGCGTGCCCGGGTCGATCCAGGTCACCTCCGCTGACGGTCCGGGCCGCGTCGCTCTCGACCTGCCCTTCGACGGCGACCCCTCGACGGTCGAACCGCAGTGGGGATCGTTCATCGCCGGGATGGCGAGGGAACTCGGCGCGACGACGGGCTTTCGTGGCCACCTCGAATCGAGCATTCCGGCCGGCGCCGGTCTGTCGTCGAGCGCGGCACTGGAATGCGCGATCGGCCGGGCGCTCGGGTTCGACGGGACGCCACTCGAACTGGCCCAGGCCGCACGACGAGCCGAGCATTCGGCGACGGGCGTGCCGACCGGCATCATGGATCAGTACTGCATCGCAGCGGCGACCGCCGGGCACGCCACCCTCATCGATTGCCACGACCTGACCGTCGAACAGGTGCCGGTTCCCGACGACATCGAGATCGTCGTCCGCTTCATCGCCCACCGCACGCTGCTCGGCTCGGCCTACTCCGACCGGGTCGCCGAGTGCGCACGGGCGGAGGCCGAGATCGGCCCGCTCCGCACCGCCACGCTCGATCAGGTGGCGACGATCGCCGACGACACCGTCCGTCGCCGAGCGCGCCACGTCGTCAACGAGAACGAGCGAGTGCGCCAGTTCGCCGATGCGCTCCGACGAGCCGACTATCCCGAACTCGGCCGGTTGATGATCGATGGCCATGCCAGCCTCCGCGACGACTTCGACACCTCGACGGCGCAGATGGACGCCGCCGTCGACGAGCTCAATGCGACCGATGGTGTGTTCGGTGCACGGATGACCGGCGGCGGCTTCGGCGGATGTCTCGTTGCGATCGCGCGGCCCGGCACGCTGCAGGACGGCTGGGTCGTCAGGGCATCGGCCGGGGCGCGAGTGCTGTCGCCAGCCGAGTGACGGCAGCGGGCGTCCGAGAGCCCCACCAGAACAGGTCCTGACCGTCGACCTCGACGAGCTCGGCGTCGGGCAGCGCATCGGCGAGTTCGGCGAGGTGTCGGGCGTCGAACTCGTACGGTTCGCTCGGCACCACGACGAGATCCGGCCGCACCGCTGCGATCTCGTCGAGTTCGACGGTCGGATAGGCACTCGTGTCGGCGCCGGACACCACGTCGATCCCGAGGTGAGCGAGCAGGTCCGCCCCGTACGTCGCAGCCGAGATCGTCATCCACGGTCGGCGCCAGATCGGCACGAACGCGGTTCGCCGCACCGCCGACGCGTGGGGTTCGAGCGGTCGGTCGAACGCTTCGGGCACCGGCACCTCGACGCTCGCTGCCAGGTCGCGGACCACGGCGATCGCGCCCGACAGGTCGGTGACGTCGGAGACGAACACGTCGAGTCCCGCCGCGACGAGCGCGTCGTGGTCCTCGATGCGGTTCTCCTCTCGATCGAGGACGACGAGATCGGGCGCGAGTTCGACGATCGCCTCGATGTCGGGGTTCTTGGTGCCTCCGACGTGACGCAGGTGCGGCTGCTCGCAGAACTTCGAGCACGCCACCACGTCGGCACCGAGTGCGAGCAGTGTCTCGGTCGACGACGGCACGAGGCTCACGACCCTCATCACGGCTGTCGCAGCTGCACTCATCGGCCGAGCAACCGGTCCTTGTGGGCCTGGAACTCGTCGGCGGTGAGGGTGCCACGTTGCAGCATCCCTTCGAGACGTCTCGAGCTGCGACGCCACGTCGCCGGGCCCCATCGTTGCGGCGAGTGCGAATCGTCGCTGCTGATTGGCTTCCATCTGCGTGTGGATCACCTTCTGGACGCTGCGCCGGGCGGCGGACGGCGGTGAAACGCTGCTGCCCGTCCTCTCCGCCGGACTCGATGACGAGCTCGCCGGTCCCGAGCATTCGGTCGACGATCCGCTGGCGGAAGTGGACCGTGTTGATGCGTTCCAGCGGGATCTCGACGCCGCGTTTCGCCACGACGCCGGTTCGGAAGATCACCCGATCGGTGGTGATCACGAAGTGCGTCGTGGCCCAGCGCACGTAGCGGACCACGAGCCAGACCGCAGCGCACACGAGGAGCACCAGCGAGGCGGCCGCCATGGCCGTCCGTGGGGTGGTGCCGCCATCGGTCGAAGCGAGCGTCACGATCCCGGCGACGATGCCGGCGACCAACGCCAGCACGGGTTTCGCGTAGGACGACCAGTGCGGATGCAGGTCGACGGCGACCTCCTCCTGCCGATTCAGCAGCCTCTGCGGGTACGGCATGGTCTCACGGTACTGCGAGCTGCGATGGCGGACCTACGATGCCGCCGTGGATGCCGATGCGCTGGTCGCCGACCTCGATCCCGATCAGCGCGCCGCGGTCACCGCGAGGTCACACCTCGTCGCGGTCGTCGCCGGAGCCGGCTCGGGGAAGACGCGGGTCCTCACCCGCCGGATCGCCCACCGGATCGCCCTCGGCGACGCCGACCCGCGCCACACGTTGGCCCTGACGTTCACCCGCGAGGCCGCCGGTGAGCTGCGTCGGCGGCTGCTGCGACTGGGTCTGCGCGATCACGTCGAGGCGGGCACGTTCCATGCCGTGATGTTGCGCGTCCTGCGCCAGCGTTGGATCGACACCGATCGACGCCCGAAGACGGTGTCGGGTGACCGGCGCCGCCTGCTTCGTGATGCGCAGAAGGAATTCGGGTTCTCCGGCGGTTGGCAGGTGATGGACGCGGCGAACACGGAGATCTCCTGGGCGTTGGCTCGCGGGATCGGCCCCGAGCGGTACGCCGCCGCAGCGCGGCGTAGCGGCCGTCGGCCTGCGAGCGGTGTCGACGCGATGGCACGGGTGTACGAACACTACGTCGACATCAAGCGCATGCGCGGCGTCATCGACTTCGACGATGTCCTGCTCGACGTCCTCGCCGACGCCGGGCGCGACGCGGACTTCGCCGACGTCCTGCGATGGCGGTTTCGACACCTGCTGGTCGACGAAGCCCAGGACCTCAACCCCGTGCAGCACCGCATCGTCGATCTGTTGCGAGCGGGCCGCGACGACCTGTTCCTCGTCGGCGACCCCGCCCAGGCGGTGTACGGCTTCAACGGCGCGGATCCGTCGCTGCTCGTCGACGTCGAGAACCGGTTTCCCGGCGTCGAGGTGATCCGCCTCCCGGTGAACCATCGCTGCACGCCACAGATCGTGGGCGCGGGCGCACACGTGTTGCGCGCCGGTGGCCAGCCGACCGAGATCCGTTCCGCACGCGACGACGGGCCGACCCCGTCGATCGCCGTCACCGACGACGAGACAGCCGAGGCCGAGTTCGTCGCGCTGCAGATCGCCCGCGGCGACCCGAACCTCGTGCGGTCGGGGGGCATTGCCGTGCTCACGCGGACCAACGCGCAACTGACGGCGTTCGAGACCGCGTTGGGTGAATGCGGGGTGCCCGTGCGGCGGTCGGCGACAGCGAGCGGTTCGCCGCTCGAGGCGGCGATCCGTGATGCGTCGTCGAACACGTCGGCGTCGGGGCTGCGAGCGTGGGCCCACGACACCCTCGACGACATCGATGCGCTCCGTTCTGCCCAGTCCGATCTGGACCAGCTCGCCGAGACGCGTGCCCAACCGGGCCGACCGTCGAGTCGGCCGAGCGGACCGCACGCGCGGCAAGTGCGCGAGGCGACATCCTCGTTGCGGCTGATCGAGGCCGAACGGCGCGTTGCCACCGCGCTGCTCGAGTTCCTGCGCGACCAACCGCGTGGCGACGGTGCCGAGTTCCGTTCGTGGATCGCCACCACCAACCCGTTCGACGATCGTTCGACGGACGGCGTGGAGCTGTTGACGTTCCACGGGTCGAAGGGGCGCGAGTGGCACACGGTGTTCGTCACCGGCCTGGAGGCCGGCCTGATGCCGCACAAGTCGGCGACGACGGCGGCCGACAGAGCCGAAGAGGCGCGGCTGCTGTACGTGGCGATCACACGCGCGACCGACGCACTCACGCTCACCCGAGCAACTCGGCGCGGCGGCTACGCGCGTCAGGCGAGTCCGCTGATCGACGATTTGACACTGGACGCGCCAACTGCGGTGTCGGTACCGGCATCGCTCCGGCGTCCTCGCGTGATCGACTCGACCCTCGAACGACTCACGGCGTGGCGCGCCGAGTCCGCCAAGCGCGCCCGCGTCGTCCCGACGCAGTTGCTGACCGACCGAGATCTCGCGGCGATCGCCACCGCGAAACCTGCCAGCCCCGAGGAACTCGATGCCGCGACATCGATCGGGATCCTGACCGCACGGCGCCTCGCTCCGGAGATCCTCCCGCTCGTCGAGTGATGACGACGCCATCACGCACAGTGTGATGCTGGACACGTCATGCGTTCCAACCTAGGATCCGTTCCGAAGGTTCAACTCCGAACGGGCGGAGTCAGGAAGTCCAACATGCGTCAGTCGTCAGGTCTCAGGGCCACCGCGCTGATTGCGTTCTGCGCAGTCGAGCTCGTGTCGTTGGCAACGATCATCGCTGCCGCGGCGACCGCCCCGCTGGTGCCCGACGACGCTGATCCGGATCCGGTCGACGAGCACGATCATTCGCGTCACCCCCGCCCGCTGGCCACGCCGCATCGGCTCGCCCAGTAGCCGACGACGCAGCCGGGCACCCCGGCGACGGGCCCGTGGATCAGGCCGCGCTGCCGAGCGCTGACTTCTCGAGGACGTGCACGCCGCACGCCGAGCCGAGGCCGATCACGTGTGCCAGGCCGACCTTGGCTCCCTCGATCTGGCGGTCGCCCGCCTCGCCGCGCAGGTGATGGCAGACCTCCCAGATGTTGGCGATCCCGGTTGCCGAGATCGGGTGACCCTTGGACTGCAGACCGCCCGACACGTTGACCGGCGTCGAGCCGGTGCGCCACGGAGCGCCGGAGTTGAAGAAGTCGGCCGCCCCGCCCTCTTCGCACAGCATCAGGTTGTCGTAGTGCACCAACTCGGCGGTGGCGAAGCAGTCGTGCAACTCGACGAGGTCGAGGTCGGACGGGCCGACGCCCGAGATCTCGTACGCCTGGGTGGCGGCGTTGCGGGTCAGCGTGTTGACATTCGGGAGCACCTGGCACGCCTCCTCGTAGGGGTCCGAGGTGAGCACCGACGCCGACACCTTGATCGCCCGTCGCTGCTGCTCGAGCGACAGCGTGCGCAGCTTCGAGCCGCTGACCACGACCGCTGCGGCTGCGCCGTCGCAGTTCGCGGAGCACATCGGCCGGGTGTTCGGGTAGGCGATCATCATGTCGCCCATGATCTGTTCGAGCGACATCGCCTTGGTGTAGGCGGCGAGCGGGTTGAGCGTCGAGTGCGAGTGGTTCTTCTCCGAGATCCGGGCGAACAGCTCGGCGTCGACACCGCCGTACTTGTGCCCGTACTCGACGCCGATCTGTGCGAACAGCGCCGGCATCGTCGCGCTCCCGATCCGCCCGTCGACCCCCGTCACGGCGCCGAGACGCCCGGAGGGCTCCCACTCGTGCTTGTCCGATGGCTTGGCATCGCTCGCACCGAGCAACCCGGCACCGGCGAGCTTCTCGACGCCGACGGCGATGCCCATGTCGCACTCCCCCGCCTTGATCGCCATGATCGCGGTCCGCAGCGCGGTCGCACCGGTGGCGCACGCGTTCGACACGTTGTAGACCGGGATGCCGGTCTGGCCGACTTGCTTCTGGAGCTGCTGGCCGATCCCGCCCGAGCCCATCAGGTTGCCGGCGGCGAGGATGCCCATGTCGGCCATCGACACTCCCCCGTCGGCGAGGGCGGCCATCATCGCCTCCGCGCCGAGGTCGACGACGTCCTTGTCGAAGTGCTTGCCGAACTTGGTCATGTTGATGCCGAGGATGAAGACCTCGTCGGATGTGCTCATGGTGTGCTCCTTGTCGAACTCGGGTCGGTGTCGGGTCGGTGTCGGGTCGATGTCGGGTCGATGTCGTCGGTGTCGGGTCGGTCGGTGTCGCGTCAATCGACGGGTTCGAAGCCGTAGCCGATCGCTTCGACACCGTTGTCGTCGGTGCCGAGCGAGTAGGTGGCGAGGCGAACCGCCATCCCGGTCGAGATGTTGGCCGGGTCGGGCTCGACGTTGATGATGTTCCCCTTGACGCTGGTGCCGTCGCAGTCGACGACGGCCGCCACGAACGGCACCGGGATCCCCGGCGCAGCGAACGCCACGATCGTGAACGCCGTCACCGTGCCCTCGGTGGCGATCGGGACGGTGTGGAAGTCGGTGGCGAAGCAGGCGGCGCACGCGTTGCGCCGGTCGAAGAAGCGCGCCCCGCACGAGGTGCACTCGTGGGCGACGAGGTGGGGATCACCGTCGTCGAGCACGAGGTAGTCGACGTGGGGGACTCGGGCGGTCGTATCGGTACTCATGTCGACGACGACGTTACGACAACGCTCCGCGGTCACTGCGATTGAGCAGCGCGGGCGCCGCTCTGCTTGCATCGGGGGCATGACGCTGTTCGACACCGGCTCGATCCTGCCGCCCCCGCCCGAGGGGGCCGTCGAGATCCTCCACGATCGCGAGTACCGCATCGAAGCGTTCCGCCTCGCCGCCGACCGGCTGCTGCTCCAGGGAGCCGTTCGCGATCAGAAGCCGCCGGGGCTCTACCTGCGCGAGGACCCGGACCCGTTGACCGTGCACCACATGCAGCTGGCGATCGAACTCGCCTTTCCCCAACTCGAGATCGTGTCGGCCAACGCCCTGTTCGAGTCACATCCCCAGGACCAGTGCCCGTCGATCACGCAGCACTACGAAGGCCTCGTCGGGCTGTCGATCGGGCGCGGGTTCACCAAGCACGTCGCCGAGCTGTTCGGCGGCCCACGCGGCTGCACCCACGTGACGGCACTGATCAACGCCATGGCGCCCGTGGCGATGCAGTGCTTCTGGTCGATGCGCGCCGCCGAGGCCAAGCTGTCGGGCGAACCCCAGAGCATGTTCGACCGCCAACAGAGCGACGACGGGATGTGGAAGGCGATCGTCAACACCTGCCACATCTGGGACGAGAACGGTCAGGCCGTGGCCGATCGGATGGCCGGCGCGCCGATGCCGATCCCGGTGTTCCTGCGCGGCCGCCTCGAAACCCTCGGCCTCGCACCTCCCGACGACCACTCGGCCTGACGCAGCTCGGGTTCTACACTCCCCGATGATGACGATGGAGGTGCCCGAGTGACCGCCGACTCCTTCGCACGCGACGACCGCTCCGCCCGGGATTTCGACGCCGTCGTCATCGGCGCCGGCGTGATCGGCAGCGCGGTCACCCTCGAACTGGCCCGCCGCGACTGGCGCGTCCTGTGCGTCGACACGCTGCCGACGGCGGGCTACGGGTCGACCAGTGCGTCCAGCGCGATCATCCGGTTCAGCTACTCGACCAGGGCCGGCGTCGCCATGGCCTACGAGGGACTGCACTACTGGTTGGCATGGCGCGAGCACATCGGTGACATCGGCGACCAGCCGTTGGCCGAATACGTGAACCAACCGATGCTCCTGCCGAAGACACCCGGCGGACACCACGAGAAGGTGCTCCCCCTCTTCGACGAGTTGGGCGTTCCCTACGAGGACCTCGATGCCGAGCAGACCGCTGCCCGTTTCCCGCTCGTCGACATGCGGATCTTCGGTCCACCGGCGCGGCTGGATGACGTCGATCATCCGTTCTGGGGCGAGCCCGATGCGATGCACGACGGCGTGATCGTCATGCCCGACGCGGGCTACATCTCCGATCCGCAGCTGTCCGCACAGAATCTCGCGGCGGCCGCCGTTGCTTCCGGTGCCCGATTCGACTTCAACACCGAGGTCGTGTCGATCGAGCGGTCGGACGGGCGCGTGGCCGGCATCACGACCGCGGCCGGGCAGGTGGTCACGGCGCCGGTCGTCGTCAACGTCGCCGGTCCGCACGCCCGGATCGTCAACGAGATGGCCGGCGTCCTCGACACCATGGGACGGACCTCGCGAGCCCTGCGACGCGAGGTGTACATCGTCCCGGCGCCGCCGGGGTCGGACTTCGACCGCACCGGGTTCAGCATGGGCGACGGCGACACCGGCGTGTACTTCCGCGGCGAGCGCGGCAACAACATCCTGATCGGCAACGCCGAGCCCGAATGCGACGAGCTCGAGTGGGTCGACGATCCCGATTCGCTCGACGACGTGCTCAGCGAGGACGGCTTCGAGCTCCACGCGCTCCGCACCGCACGACGCATCACGGGAACACCGATCCCGCTCCACAAGTCCGGGCTCGTCTCGATGTACGACGCCACCCCCGATTGGACGCCGATCTACGACCGCAGCGACCTCGACGGCTTCTACCTGGCATGCGGAACGAGCGGCAACCAGTTCAAGAACGCCGCGGTCGCCGGCCACGCGATGGCCGAGCTGATCACCGCCGTCGAGGCGGGCCACGACCACGACGCCGACCCGGTCGTGGTCGCCGGCACCCACACCGGGCTCGACATCGACATGGGCACGTTCACGCGCAATCGGGTGGTCCCCGACGACACCCACATGAACGTTTTCGGCTGATCCGACTCGGTCGGCTCAGTCACCGTCGGCGTCGTCGACCAGCTGATCGATGTCGCGCACGACGATGTGGCCGCGCCCGGTTTCGATCGCGCCGCTCCGCCGGAACTCGCCGAGCGCCCGACACACCGACTCGCGCGATGCCCCCACCCAGCCGGCGAGGTCGCTCTGTGTGATGTCGAGCACGATGTCGGCCGCATCGTGGTCGTGGCGGCGGCGGAGCGCCGCCAGCTCGGCCAGCTTGTGTGCGGTGCGTGCGCTCGCGCTCTGCGAGCTGCGGGCGAGGAGGCGAACGTTGGTGGCCTGGAGCTGTTGGGCGAGGCCGACCAGCACGGCGAACGCCACGTCGGCCTCCTGGGCGAGCTCGTCGAGGAACCGGTCGCCCGGCATGTGCGCGACTTCGCAGTCCTCCGCCGCAACCGCGGACGCGACACGGGGTCGGCGGGTGATGGCGGACAGTTCGCCGAACTGCTCGCCGGGGAGCTTGAACCCGATCAAGATCTCGCGACCCGAGTCGGCGCTGACGAACAACCGCACCCGACCCGTGAGACAGCAGTAGACGCTCGTCGACCGATCGCCCTCGAAGAAGAGCGGCGCGCCGGCGCGCACCGTCGACCGTCGTCCTCGCGCCGAGATGAATTCGCCGACGGCCGTGAAATCGACACCTGCCGACATCGCCCCTCCTCCGAGCGCGAACCCACGTCGCGCCGCTCACTGGCCCAGTCATAGACGGGTCGCCGCCGCGAGCGCAAGGGCCAGATGCCGATTCGGGACTTAGGACCCCTTGCGTCGCGGCGGCCCGGGTGCGAACATCGTGTTGGGCCCGTGAGACGTCAACCAGGGATCCAGCGCCGGAGCCTCGTGCCTCGGTCGACTGATTCAAGCCCTTCCCAGCAACGGGAACGACAGCTCACGGGCCCGACCACGCTCCTGGCTCCGACTCTGATCGTCGCGAACCGCCCGCTTACGATCGCGTGCGTCAGACGGGTTGGCCGTCGGCACGGGGACGATCGGGGAACCACATGAAATTCGGATTGGCGTTCGCAAGCAGCATTGCCCAGGAACACGAGGACTCCCTCGAGGTCTGTCGCGTCGGTGCGGCGGCCGGGTTCGAGTCGTTGTGGGGCGGTGAGCACGTCATCATGCCGACCTCGATCGAATCGGCGTATCCCTACACACCCGACGGCAAGATCCCCGCCGAGCCCGAGACTCCGATCCCCGACCCACTGATCTGGCTGGCGTTCGCTGCGGCTGCAGCACCGGGTCTGCGCCTCGGCACCTGCATCCTGATCGTCCCCCAGCGCAACCCGCTGATCCTCGCGAAGGAGTTGGCCACACTGGACCGCCTGTCCGGCGGGCGCGTCGAGCTCGGCCTCGGCGTCGGCTGGATGAAAGAGGAGTTCGATGCCCTCGGCGTGCCATGGGAGCGCCGAGGTGCCCGTAACGACGAGTACATCGAAGCGATGCGCGCCCTGTGGGCCGGGCCACACGCCGAGTTCCACGGCGACTTCGTCGACTTCCCGCCGGTGACGTGCAGCCCGCGGCCCATCCAGGAGCGGATCCCCGTGCTGGTCGGCGGCGATTCCGAGGCGGCGATCAACCGGGCCGTGCGCCTCGCCGATGGCTACTTCCCCGGCGAAGGCGACATCGATCGACTGACCGCACTCATCGAGCGGCTCCGTGTCGCCTCCGAGAAGGCCGGACGCGATCCCGCCGAAATCGAGGTCAACGCGATGTTCGGCGCGCAGATGACCGATCCGGTGGCCGGCGTCGAGCAACTGCGCGAGGCAGGCGTCGGCCGGATCATGGTCCCCGCGTTCTTCTTCGCCGGACCGGGCGGGCTCGACCGACTCGCAGCATTCGGCGACGATGTGATCGCCACCGCCGACTGAGCACGTCCACTGCGACACGCGGTCCTCCGAGGGCCACGACCACACGAACCACACCACACGATGCACGCCACATGAATCACCGAACAAGGAGACTTCCATGAACAGCTTCGACCTGAGCGGCAAGTCCGCAGTCGTGACCGGCGGCGGCCAGGGCATCGGTGAGGGCATCGCGAAGAATCTCGCCGCGGCGGGTGCGTCCGTCATCGTCGCAGCCCGTCACGTCGATCGCATCGAACGCGTCGCCAACGAGATCAACGCCGCCGGCGGCACCGCCCTCGCGATGGCGACCGACGTGACCGACACCGCCGCAGTCGAGGCGCTGGCCGATGCCGCCGTCGCCGAGTTCGGCGGCCTCCACGTGTGGGTGAACAACGCCGGCGGCTCGCCCGTGCGCTCCTCGCTCGCCGACATCGGCGACGACGAGTGGGAGGCGTGTCTCCGGTTGAACCTCACCGCCCTCTGGAAGGGTTCGATCATTGCGTTCAAGCGCATGGAGTCGGGTTCGATCATCAACATCACCTCACCTGCCGGCGAGATCGGCGTGCCGGGAAGCGGCCACTACGGCGCAGCGAAGGCCGGCGTGAACTCGCTGACCAAGACGATGTCGCTGGAGTTCGCGCCGTCGGTCCGCGTGAACGGCATCGCCCCCGGCTACGTCCCCACAGAGGTGATGATGACCGCCCTCGACACCGACGAGGCCCAACTCGAGAACATGGCCCAGAAGCGGATCCCCCTCAAGCGGCTCGGCACACCCGACGACATGGGGTCGACCGCGGTCTACCTCGCCAGCGACGCCGGCAGCTGGGTGACCGGGCAGACCATCAAAGTCGCCGGCGGTATGTGATCCCTGATCAGGCGCCCGCGGCGCGGTAGCGTTTCGAGCATGACGCAGGAAATGGATGTCCAGCCGGGTCCCACCGCTCTCCTGCTGGCTCGCGAGTGGCCGGCGATCATGGTCGTCGGACTCCTCACCCTCGGACTGGGCGTCGCGGTCATGGTCTGGCCGAGTGAGACGCTGACCGTGGTATCGGTCCTGCTCGGGCTCCAGTTGCTCGTCTTCGGCCTGTTCCGGTTGGTCGGAGCCTTCGCAACGGACGTCGCCGCCCCTGGTTTGGTGGGGTTCGTCGGCATCCTGGGGATCGTCGCCGGAGTCATCGTGCTGCGCAATCCCTTCGAAACGGCGGCGGTGCTCGCGGCGATCCTCGGCGCCGTGTGGATCGTCGGCGGGTTGATCGAGATCATCGACGCCATGTCGAACAAGTACGTCGACGGTCGCGGCTGGCTCGCGCTCGCCGGGCTCGTGTCCGTGGTCGCCGGCGCGGTGGTCGTCGCCTGGCCGGCGCCGACGGTCACGGTGATCGCCTGGATCGCCGGCCTCTACCTGGTGATCTTCGGCCTGTTCATCTGTGCCAGCGCATTCGCCCTGCGCAAGGTCGCCACGGCCTGAAGATGGCCTGACCTGGCGTGACCGGGCCGCTCGGTCCCCGGCGTCGTCGCCTGAACGGTCGCTCGCCGTTGGCCCGGTGGCGCCGACAGGCGAATACGGTTGCCGCATGAGCGGCAACGACACCCCTGCACACCTCGACACCCCTGCACACCTCGACACCCCTGCACACCTCCACGATCTCGTCGCCTTCCGACAAGACGTGGAGCGTCGTTTCGCCGTTCCCCCGGTCGCCTTCTCCGCCGACGGGCGCAACGTCGAGGTGACCGGTCCGGTGACGCTCGGCGTGAGCATCGGAGGATTCGCAGTGGTCGAGTGCCCCGACGAGCGGGTCGTGGTGCTCGTGCAGTCGATGCGCGTCGATGAGCGGATCGGTCCGCGCATCGACTTCGACGACGCATCGAACGAGACGGGCATCGGGTTGCCGGGGACCAGTATCGACCTGCGACTGCGCGGCGTGCGCTGCGACGCAGTGGTCCTGGGTCGACTCACGGCAACGACGCTGGAACCAACGACGTCGGTCACGCCCTTCGGCGAGGAACGGGTCCGCCCGGCGAGCCCCGGCGAAGTCGCCACGGTCATCGACGCACTCGACGGCACCGCACCGACGATCGAAATCGGTCACCTCCGCGAGTTCCCGGAAATCCCTGCTCGGGTCCGCTCGAAGGGCTTCTCGCGGCACACGTTCATGTGCGGCCAATCGGGCTCGGGTAAGACCTACACGACCGGCGTACTGTTCGAACGACTGCTCGCCGGGTCGACGCTGCCCGTGCTCGTGCTCGATCCGAACAGCGACCACGTCCATCTCGACGCGCTGGCCGACCCCGACGACCATCGCCTCGAAGCCGAGCGCTACCGGGCGGTCGCCGGCGAGGTCGCCACGGTGCGCGCCCGCGGCTACGGCGGCTCCGCCACCTTGTGCATCGACTTCAGTGACCTGGATCCCCATGTCCGTGCGGCACTGCTCCGGCTCGATCCGATTGCCGACCTCGATCTGTTCGCCGCACTGACCGAGATCACCGATGGTCTGGCCGAAACCTTCTCGATCACGGACGTCGCCGACGCGGCCGCCGCCGATCCTCGAACGGCGCCGATCGCCCGCCGCATCGAGAACCTCGAGCTGGCGCACTGGGGTCTGTGGCGGCGCGACGGCGAAGCATCGGCTGCGACGTCGGGGCTCCGAGATCGGCATTTCATCGTGGTCGACACGGGCAGTCTCGCCACCCCGACCGAGCGCACGGTGCTCGCACTCGCCATCCTCGGCAATCGGTGGCGCGTGCGACGCGAGCGCCGGCCGATCCTGCTGGCGATCGACGAGGCGCACAACGTGCTGCCCGCCGCCGCCGACGATCCGCTCCTTCGATCGGCGGTCGAGATCGGTTCGCTGATCGCCGGCGAAGGACGCAAGTTCGGCATGCACCTCTTCATCGCCTCGCAGCGCCCCGCCAAGTTGCACCCGAACGTGCTGTCGCAGTGCGACAACCTGATCCTGATGCGAATGAACGGTGCCGGCGACATCCGCGACCTCGAGTCAGCGTTCTCGCACGTGCCCCCCGAGCTCCTGCGTGAAGCGCTGTCGTTCGGGCTCGGCCAAGCACTCTTCGCCGGCCCGCTCGCACCGCTCCCCTTCGTCGCCCAGGTCGGCACCCGGCTGACCGCCGAGGGCGGCGCCGACGTCCCGACCACCTGGACGACCCCGCCGACCATCTGAGGCGCGGACCCGCCGAGGTACCGAACGTCAAGTGACGGGTCCACGAATCGCGGGCGCGAGGTCGTCAGCGGCGGAACTTGCCGCCGCGAATGCGTTCGGCTTCCATCAACTCCACCTCGTGGGCACCTGACACGACGATCTCGGGATCCGGAACGAAGTCGAGGACAGGGTTGCGGTCGGCGTAGTCGACGGCGTCGAGGATCACCCGGATGGCGTTGAGACGGGCGCGGTGCTTGTTCTTGGAACGGATGACGGTCCACGGGGTTGCGTTGGTGTGGGTGCGCCGCAGCATCTCGTACTTCCGCTCGGTGAACTCGTCCCAGAGCTCCTGGGCCTGGACATCGACCTCGCTGAGCTTCCACTGTCGCAGCGGGTCGTCACGGCGGCGATCGAACCGACGCTGCTGCTCGCCCTTGCTGACCGAGAAGTAGAGCTTGACCAGGATGGTGCCCTGACGGGTCAGGTCCTTCTCGAAGCCGACGACACCGCGGAGGAAGTCTTCGTGCTCCTTCTCGGTACAGAAGCCGAACACCGGCTCGACCATCGCTCGGTTGTACCAGCTCCGGTCGAACAGCACCATCTCCCCCGCCCGCGGGAACTGCGTGACGTACTTCTGGAGGAACCACTGGCCGCGCTGCTCGTCGGTCGGTTTGCCCAGTGCGACGACCCGGTAGTGCTTCTCGTTCATGTACCGGGTGACGCGACGGATGGTGCCGCCCTTGCCGGCGGCGTCGCGACCCTCGAAGATGACGATCATCTTGAGCCCGGTGGTCTCCAGGTGCTTCTGGAGCTTGAGCAGTTCGACCTGGTACGCCTCCAGTTCGAGTTCGCGGCGGTATCGCTCACGGAGCTGTTTGGCGGACTTCTCCACCGGCATCGACCGCTCGGGCGTCGATGCGTCGTCACCGTCGCCATCGGCCGAGCCGGCGTCATCGTCGGCCGCCGCGGGCGGATCCCATGGAGCGATGCCGTTCGAGCCGGACGAAGCTGGGGTGGCTCGTGTGCTCGGAGTGCTCGACTGGTCGACCATTGCTCCACGATCGTGGTGCGGCGACGACATGTGTAGGGCCGAAGTGCCCGGACGGTGTGCGCCCGACCTCGATGTGGGTGAGCCAACCGTCTCACCCAGCCGCGGCCACACCACGCGCTCGTCGCCGTAGTTTCACAGCGTGATTTCGACGATCGACCCCAAGAACGCCCCATGCGCAACCTGACCACCCTGATCGAGTTGGGCCTCCTGGTGCCCAGCGCACTGTTCCTCGCGTGGTCCGCCGCGGCGGGTCATCCGCGCGCTGACGCGCCGCGCCGTTCGTCGCGCCCAAGAACGGCCGGGTACGTGGCGCGGCCGCCTCCGCCGCCTGAACGACCTGGACAGCGAGATCGAGGTGCGACGCCGCCAGCGCGCCGACGCCGCCGCCCGGATGCTCGGCCACTTCGTGACCGCGATGATCCTGGTCGGTGCGGTGCTCATCGGACTCAACATCGTCGGCGTCGATCCGGTGTACGCGATCTCCAGCGCGGGCTTCGTCGGTCTGGCGCTCGCCCTGTCGGGACAGGACCTCATCAAGAACCTGCTGGCCGGCACGACTGCGATCCTCGAAGACCGCTACGCGGTCGGCGACCAGGTGTCGATCACGCTGGGGAGCAACGAGGTGCGCGGGACGATCGACCTGATGGGTCCCGCCTCGATCCGGCTCCGCACCGAAGCGGGCGCCACGTGGCATGCCGGGCACGCGGCGATCGACAGCGTCACCAACTACTCACAACTCGCGGCGAGCTCCGAAATCGCGATTCCCACCGATGCGTGGTCCGACGTCGAAGACGACGCGTCGCGCCGCCTCACCACGGCGTCGAACGACGTCGGCCTCACCGGGGTGATCTTCCTGCCAGATCTCGCAGCACAAGAGCACCCGACCGGCGTGACGACCGTGACGGTCCGCAGCAACCGCGCGCTGAGCGCCGACCAGAAGCAGATCGTCCGGGACCGCCTGAGCGGCGATCCACGCTGAACGGCGCAGCTCGGGGACCATCCTGGGCGATCCCGCGTCGGGTACGATTCTGCGTATGGCTGCTTCGCAACTCGAACTGATGCCGGGTGAGCACATGGTGCTCTCCGGCAACCCGCACTGGTGGTATTTCTGGAAGCAGGTCGCGGCCGGCATCGGTGTCCTTGCCCTGCTGTTCCTGCTCTGGACCGTCGAGGCCGACTGGGTCTCGACGGCGATCGGCTGGATCGCACTCTTTGCGTTCGTCGTGTGGCTGGTCAACACGATCTACCAGTTCGTGCAGTGGCGCACGACTCGCTTCGCCGTCACCGACCAGCGCGTCGCGTACCAGAGCGGGATCATCCGGCGAGCAGGCGTGTCGATCCCGTTGAACCGGATCAACAACGTGAACTTCGAGCAGTCGCTGATCGCGCGGATGCTCAACAACGGCGTCGTGACCATCGAGTCGGCCGGCGAGACCGGCGACTCGGTGTTCGAGAACATCCCGGATCCCGAGCACGTGCGGACGGTCATCTTCGCTCAGATGCAAGCCGACGAACAGGCCGACTCCCATCGCGATGCCGCGGCGATCCGCGATGCGCTGCAGGGCCAGCCGCTCGCCGCTCCCGCAGGACCCACGGCGCAGTCACGTCTCAACGAACTCGAGAACCTGCACCGACAGGGTCTCGTATCGGACGAAGAGTTCGAGCTCAAGCGCCGCCAGATCGTCGACGAGCTCTGACGTCGGGGTGCCCGGCGTCAGCCGTGGCGGTGCTTGGCAACGTCCTTGCGGTGCGTGCGGCGAATCTGCGTTGCGAGCTTGTCACCGGCCTTGTCGATCGACGCGAGCGGGTTGCGGTCCGTGTCCGAGGCCTCGAACCGGTATCCCTTCCCCCACAGCTGGGCGTGCACCTTGGTGAGCTCGTCGGTACCACCTTCCCACGAGACGATGACATGGCCCGTGTCGAGGGCCTCCATGTGCTCGTCGAGCCCACCGATCTTGGCGTGGATCTCGTCCCTCAGCTCATCGTCGAGCGTGTAGCCCTTGCCGTCGATCTTCAATTCGATCATGACGTCCCCTCATCGGTGATGTGCGTGGCGCCACACTTGTCGCGGCACCGGTTGTGTCATGAATCGTACGGAATCAGTGGCCGCTCCTCCCGAGGCTTTGGACCCTGATTGACCGCCTCCGGTCCCCATGCCCGCGCGCTCGTCCGCTCACTCGAACGTGCCGTGACGGCCGGCGCCGGACGCGAAGCGCTCCGCCCCGGCCTGCGTCTCACCAGAGCGGATCGTCGCCATCCCGAGCGCCACCTCACGATGCAGCGCCTCGGCGAGCGAGCTCGCGCGCTGGTCGAGCATCGACGTGCGATCCCCACGCAGGCACTGCTGGGGGAAGGCTGCGATGTCTCGGGCGAGCGCGAGCGCGTCGTCGAGTGCCGCGCCAGGCGCTGCGAGTCGGTTGACGAGCCCCATCGCCGCTGCTTCGGGAGCGGGGACCCCACGCCCGGTGAGGATCATGTCGCTCGCGTGCGATTCACCGATGAGACGCGGGAGACGGATCGTGCCCCCATCGATGAGCGGCACGCCCCAACGTCGGCAGTAGACCCCGAAGACTGCGTCCTGGGCTGCGACGCGCAGATCGGCCCAGCAGGCGAGCTCGAGCCCGCCTGCGACCGCGTGGCCCTCGACGGCAGCGATCACGGGTTTGGTGAGTTGCAACCGGGTCGGCCCCATCGGGCCGAGCGATCCGACGATCTCCGCCGTCGGCTCGTCCCCCACGCGGTTGCCTCGTCCGCTCGCCACGGCGCCGAGGTCGGCGCCGGAGCAGAATGCTCCACCGGCGCCCGTCAGCACCGCAACCGAGAGTGCATCGTCGTGATCGAATGCCGTGAACGCGTCGTACAGCGCCTGCGCCGTGGGTCCGTCGACCGCGTTGCGCACGTGCGGGCGCTCGATCGTGACGATCAGCACGTCGTCGATCCGCTCGGTGTTGATCGTCGATTCGCGAGTCATGTCGGTTCGCAGCTCCTGTGGTTTCGTACGGCACGACGGGTTCGTACGTCATGTCGGTTCCTGGGCCATGTCGGCTTCGTGGGTCCCGCGGCGGACGCGGTCACCGCGCCCGTCCGGAGCCGTGTTCGAGCCAGTGGGCCATCTCCGGTGTCAGACCGGCGGTGACGTGTTCGTGGTATCGGTCGAGCTGCGCGTCGGTGAGCACGCCCACCCAGCGACCGTTGGTTCCCTTGTTGAAGAAGGCATCCGCGCCTCCTTCGAATCGCGTGACCAGCGCGCCCGGCGACGCCGAGGCCGCCGCCGCACTGCGCATCTCGTCGATCCGGCACCGCTCGACCACCCCCGGCCAACGGGCGTCGGTGACGTCGATTCCCAGAAACGCCGCGATCCGGCGCATCTCACCGTCCAGGTCGGCCAGCAGGTCGGCGTAGTGGACGAAGCACACGTTGGTTCGGTCGCGCAGTGGCCACCACGCGGCGAGATGGCGCACCGACGAGCACTCCAGGAGCCACTCGTCCAGGAGCGCGTCCATGTCGTCGCCGGCCCAGTGTGCATCGAGTGGCGGCACCCCATCGACCGCGGCACGCTCGTTGAGCGCCTCGACCGCGTCGGCTCGGTACTTCTCGCGGTGGTGCGCCCACGACACGATCGCGTCGCGACCATCTCGGTACACGACCAGGTATGCGACGTCGTCGTCGATCGACAGGCAGTCGGCCGGTGTGTGGGTCTTCAGGAAACGACGATGCGTTTGCGCCTCGACCGCAGCGGCCACGTCCTCGATCGGCCGGAGCCGAAAGTCGACCCACGGTGACAACGCAAAGAAGTCGCCGGGGGCGTCACCGTCGGGCCACAACAAGGAGTGCACGATCCCCTGCATCAACGTGGTGCCCGACTTCGGTGGCGTCGAGATGACGATGTCGTCAGGCCGCAGCGGCACCGACCGCCACCGGCGGCTGTCGGCGTGCACGGTGATCCAGTCGTTCTCCGCGGTCCCGCAGGCCATGCGAGCACCATAACCCCGCTGCCGACGCCGGGTCAGCTCGACGCGCTGCCGGCTGCAGCAGGCACACCGGCGATGCGGAGCGCTGCGGGGACGACATCGAGGCGGATCGGGAGCGGCCCCAGCGGCTCACCGTCGGCCCATACGTCGACGTCGGAACCGTGGATCGTCGCAACGGTTCCGATGGCGGCTGCGACTTCCGGCCGATCGATGTGGCGACCGGAGAAGACGGTCGGGAACACGCGCAGGAACGTGTGGCGCGGCACGTCGCCGATGCTCACCACCTGGAGCCGGCCATCGTCGGGCCGAGCGTCGGGACAGATCCGCATACCGCCCCCGAAGAAGGCGGTGTTGCCGACGGCGAGCAGCGTGGTCGCTCCCCCGACGGCTCGCCCGTCGACCTCGACGGCGACCGGCAGCGTGCGCAGGCGGGGCAGCTGGAGCACGGTGGCGAGGGTGTAGCGGAGTTGGCCTCGGGGCCAGCGCAACCGGTTGGCGCGAGCCGTCACGTCGCCGCTGAAGCCGAGTGTTGCCACCGTGGCGACCCACCCGTGATTCGATCGAATCGCGTCGATGGGCACCGGATCGGCGAGCGCTCGCCCCACCTGTCGATCGACGTCGCCGTCGAGCAGCCCGAGCGCTCGAGCGAAGTCGTTCCCCGTCCCGAGCGGGACGACTCCGAGGACGGTCTCCGATTCGGCAACAGCGTTCACGGCGAGGTGCACCACGCCGTCGCCGCCGACCGCGATGAGTCGGCTCGCCCCGCCGGCGACCGCTCGCCGCGCTGCCTCCCGGGCATCAGCTGGTGTCGTTGCGTCGAGGACGATCGCCTCTGCGCCGCGCCGCTCGAGGGCCGCAACGACATCGTCGAGTTGTGCCGTCCCGCCCCGAGCGGTCGGGTTGCCGAGCACGTGAACCGGAGCCATCGGCTGCACGGTAGGCCGACCAGCGGCCCGCGGCGGTCATCGCGGCGCCACCGACCGGCTCGGACCCGACTCAGGTGTCGGGGTCTCGGCCGGTGAAGTCCTCCATCGTGTGGTACACCCCGACGACGTGGTCGGCGATGAAGTCACGCACACCGATCGGAACGACGCCCTTCAGGATCTCGCTCAGCTGGACGGTCTTGGGCATCACGACGAAGGGATGGCCGGCAAGGGTGCCCGACCAGGCTTCGTCGACGACGTCGGCGGGGTCGAGGATCGGGAGCAGCGGCGCCGACTTGGCGCCGTCGAACATCCCGGTGTTGACGTAGTAGGGGCACACGGTCGTCACCTTCACGTGGTCGTGCTTGGCCTGCTTCAGCTCCAGGCGCAACGAATCCGACCACCCGATCACCGCCCATTTCGATGCGGCGTACACCGCCATGCGCGGGTTGGGCGTGAACCCCGCAGCAGAAGCCAGGTTGAGGATCCGGCACTCCCCGGTCGCGGCGATCATCGCCGGGAGGAACGCGTGCGCCACGTACATCGGCGCCAGCGTGTTCACGTCGATCATGAACTTTGCGTCGCGTTCGAGGTCGGTTTCCCAGAAGTACTGGTTGCCGCGTACGACGCCGGCGTTGTTGACCAGGACGTCGATCCGCCCGAGATCGTCGAGGACGGCCGCCGCGGTGTCGGCCACCGCGTCGGCGTCGCTGACGTCGACGATGTAGCCGCTGACCGCACAGGACCCACCGGCGAGCTCGTCGAGCACGTCGTCCAGCGCCGACTCGTCGAGGTCCCACAGCACGACCGCCGACGCCTGCTCGGCAACGGCGCGTTCGGCGAACAACCGGCCCATCCCCTTCGCGGCACCGGTGATCAGCACGTTCTTTCCGGCCACCGTTTTCATGACGTCGCTCCCGACTCGGCCCGGGCGGCGAGTGCGGCGTCGCGGACCCGATCGAAGTCCTCGTCCGTGTACGGCCCGTTGATCCCCGAGATCGTGGCGAGCTTCATGCCGTGTTTGAGCCCCAGTTGATAGATCTCCTTGACCTTCGGCCAGCTGAGACTGCGCCCGACGGTGAAATTCTCGTAGCGGCCGTCGAGGGCCAGGACGATGGTCTCGGCGAGACAGGCGTAGACGGTGCGGTCGGGCAGGCCGATGTCCTTCATCCGGACCGCTCCGGGGAGCTCGACCTCACCGGACTCGATGACCAGCACATCAGGGCGCTTGGCGACGTCCTCCGCGGACATGTCCAACGGACGGGCCACGTCGGTGATGACACACCCCGGCTTGACCCGCATGATGTCGAGCACCTTGTGGCCGGCTGCGGACGTCGCCGTCACGATCAGGTCGACCTCGGGGAGCGCCTCGGACGGGTTGGTCGCCACATGGATCACGGCACGCGGATGGTCGGCTTCGATCTCCTCCTTGATCTGGAGCAACTTGGCGGTCTCGGGAGACACGAGCCACAACTCGTCCGATGCGAGCGCGAGGAGGCGCGCGCACGCCGCACCGATCGCACCCGATGCGCCGACGACCATCGCCTTGCCGCGCATGGCGCCGTCGTCGTCGACCTCGGCGATGCCGAGCCGCCGCAGGGCCTCGCCGGCCGCCCACAGGGCGCCGGACGCGCTGTAGCTGTTCCCCGTGGTCACGGGAAGCGGCGCCCGCTTGGCGACGGTCACACCCGCGTCACCGACGACCTTGGTGAATGCGCCGAGCCCCATGATCTGCGCGCCGAGCCGCCGCGACAGGTCGGCCGCTTCGAGCAGACGCGAGTAGGTGAACTCGGGTGGATGCGCCAACATCTCCTTCGGGGTGCCACCGACGGTGATCAGCCAGCCCTCGGCCGAATCGCCGGTGTCGGAGACGATGCCGGTCACGTGGCTGTAGACGAAGGGCGGCACGTAGGCCACCGCCTTCTCGACCACTTGGGTCATGCCCGGAACGTTCGTGAGCAGGCCGAGCGGCTCGACGTTCTTGAAGTACTCGGTCGACAGCGGATGGATGACGAAGGAAAACCGGCTCTTGCGACGCCGGCCGTTCGGCCACAGCAGCCGCGGTTCCAGGTCGCCCTGCTGGATGAACTGGGCGAGGTCATCGGTCGTCAACTCCGCATCGGGCGGCAGCGTCGCGGCGACCATCGCCTCGTACATCGCCGGGACGACGACGAAGTCGAGCGGTTGCGGGGTGACGTCGACGACCAGATCGACACCGAGTTCAGCGAGCGCAGCGAGGCGGTCGTCGGTGACGGTGCTCGTGATGACCGCCTTGCCGGCGAGGTCGGGAAGGCCGAACCGCATCAGCTCGGAGAACGAGCCGATGATCACGTCGGCGTCCTTGGCAGCGGCGTGCGCCACCTTGTCGGTGAACCATCCGACCGGGCCGTCCACCTGCTGCTTGACGACATCGGGGACGTGTCGCCAGGCGAACTCCCCCACGCCCGCAGCCGCCGAGGTCACCGGATTGCTCTTCATCTGACCGGGGAGCGCGAAATCGTGCCCGGTCTCGTCGAAGATGACGTTGTCGGTGAACTCGCGGAGCACGGCGACCGTGCGTTCGCGGGTCGTCCCGCCCACGACGACGACGCGGGCATTGGCGAAGTAGCCCGGCATCTCGGCCTCGACGCGCCGGATCGCCCACTCCTGGAAGATGTCGCTGACGAGCGCATCCCAGCGGACGCGCACCTGCGGTGCCCGTTTCTCGATCCGCCGCAGGTCGTCGGTGCTGCCGGTGAAGTGTCCTGCCGCGCGGGCCTCGCGAATGCCGCTCACCGCAATCGCGTCGGCGGTCTCGGACCAGTCCCGGATTTGGTCCTCGGCGAGTTCGGGATCTCCGCTGGCCCCGATTCGAACGAGACGGAACCGGTGCCCGGCGAGGGTGACCCGCTCGTCGTAGTCCCACTCGTCGCCCTGGAAGGTGACGTTGACGACGGTCGTGACGGTGTTCGGCGGCATCCCCCTTCTCTAGCTCGGATTTCGCCCGTGGACCAGGGCCAAAGGACCGCTGCCGTGACCGGGACCGTCTCGGGCGCCGGCGCCGTTCCCGCTTCGAATCCCGAAGCGGTCAGTGGCCGGTCGGCACGACGACGACGGGCCGGTCGGCACGATGGAGTACCTCGGTGGTGATCGAGCCGAGGAGCGCCGCCGCAAGCCCCCGTCGGCCGCGCTCGCCGACCACCAGAAGGTCCGCCGTCGACATCGCGCCGAGCAGGACCGCGGCCGCATGACCTTCGACGAGTGTCCGCACGCTGCGCCCCGGCATCGCTCGGTCCTGCTCCACTTCGTCGACGGCGGCGTGGATCTCGGCGATGGCCTCCTGTGTCTCGACGGGACGGTCGTCGAGGTCGGTGCCGATCGGGCTGGTCCAGGCACTGACCACCCGGACCACGACGTCCGGGGCGGCGAATCCCAGGGCCCATGCCAACGCAGCCCGGGCCCCCGCGGATCCGTCCATTCCGACGGCGATCTCTTCGATGTCCGAGTCACCGCTCGTTCCCCCGGGCACGACCACCACCGGAACCCGTGCGTGCGTTGCACACTGCTGGCTGGTCGACCCGAGGAGCAGGCGTGAGAAGCCGCCGAGCCCGCGGGTGCCCAACACCAGGAGATCGGCGCCCTCGCACGCATCGAGCAGCACCGTCACCGGCGTGCCGTACACGATTGCGTCGTCCACCGCCACACCGCGAGGCGCCAACTCCGCGGTGAGTCGTACCAACGACTCGTCGGCGGTCTCCGGCCGGAAGTCGTCCACATTCGCCTGGGGCACTGCGAGGCCCCCGGCGATCGGAACGCTCCAAGCCCGCACGACCCGCAGGTTCGCAGCCCGACCCGGTGCATGATGCGCGGCCCACCGGAGCGCCAGCTGCGAGTTCTCGGAGCCGTCGACGCCCACCACCCATGTCGGACCGTCGAGTTCGTGTTCGCTGACCATTTCGACCTCTCTCAACCGATCGTCTCGCTCCGGTTGTTCAGCATCAACCGGGAGCAGCTCGGGACCCGGACAGCCGCTCGAGCGCAACGGCGACGTCATCCACCTCGACCAACTCGATCCAGCGTTCGTCGCCCGTCAGTCCAGCGGCTCGTCGCGCCAGGGTGGCCGCTGCACCCGCAGCGGCCGTTTCGTCCGCCATGTCGACGACACACACGAGGTCCCAGTCACCCACGTTGGTGAGCCACAGGTGCTCGACGGTTCCGCCGCCTTCGCGCACGATCAACTCGATGAAGTCGCGTCGGGCACCGGGCCCGTCACGGAGCGTCCGAGCGGCTTCTGGCGCCGACAGTCTGATCAACCCGAGGAACTTCGTCATCGCCGTCCCACCTTGGTGTTGCGTCTCATGTCTTCATGTTCGGCGATCGTCCGACAGTTCCGACAGAGCCGAACGTCCCTGCCGGCAGCGGGTTCCGCCAGCGGCGGCCGGCGTCGCCCGCGCCAGGCCACCGCGTGGGCCGGCCGTCGGAATCACCCCTCGGTGGCGGCCAGGCGACCGTCGGCGACCGCCCGCTGCACGGTGGCGTAATCGCGCTCGTTCTGATCGGCGTAGCGGTTCGCGAAGTCCACCATGGCGCGGTCGAACGAACGCTTGTCGCCGAGGTAGCCGGCGATCGCCGCCGGGTCGCCGGATCGCGCATGGGCGCGGGCGAGCGTCCAGCCGCACACCGATGCGTAGATCTTCATCCCACCGGCGCCGATGGTCTCCAGGTCGACCGATCCCTTGGCGTCCCACAACTGGCGGACGAAGAAGTCCCGTTCGACACCGTCGATGCCGATGCCGCGATGCCAGCCGAGCAGGATGTCACTCGCCGCTTGCATCAGGTGCTGGCCGGCAACGATGCGCTGGCCGTGTGTCGGGAACTCGCTGGACCCCAGGAACTCTTCCAGCACCGACGGTTGGGCCTCCTTGAACTGCAGGAGGAGCGGGTCGTCGTCGTCGCGCCCAACGAGCAGCAGCACCCAGGCCCGGGTCCCCACGCTGCCGACGCCGACCACTTTGCGCGCCAGGTGGACGTACCGGAACTTGTCGATCAGCCGTCGGCGGTCGGGGCTCAACGACGAACGATAGGACTCGATGAACGCGGCGACCGCGTCCCCCACGCGATCGAGGTCCTGCTCGGGAACGAGGTCGTCGATCGGGACCAGCGTCGGAGGATCGCGTCGGAACCGCCGATCGCCGTCGACCACTTCGGTGAGCTTCGCGAGCGCTCGCAGACTGTTCTTCGTCTCGGCCTTGCGGATCGTCCTGTCGAACCGTTTGCGCGTTTCGGGAGTGGTGTCCACGCCGAAGCGATCGCTGATCTCGTCGACGTTCAACCGGTCGTACCACAGGTCGAGCGTCGGCATCGCTGCGAAGTCGTGCATCGCCGTGCGGTACGACTTGGCGACCGTCGACACGATGCGGTCGCGCGTCGAAGGATCGAACCCGCGGTGCCGGGCGGCGATCTGGAAGCTCGCAACCAGGCGCTCGACGTCCCATTCGAACGGTCCGGGCAGGGTCTCGTCGAAGTCGTTCAGGCTGAAGACGAGCCGCCGATCGGGCGCCGCGAAGACCCCGAAGTTCGCCAGGTGGGCATCACCGCACAGCTGAACGGTCAGTCCGGTCCTGGGGAGCACGGCGAGGTCCGCCGCCATCAGGAGCGCACCCCCGCGGTAGAACGCGAACGGCGACGCCAGCATCCTGCCGTGACGCAGCGGCACCAGTGACGGGTCCCGGGTCGCCGCCTGCCGTTCGAGCAGGTCGACCGGATCGGCACGGTCGGGTGCGGGTTCCCACGAACCCGCCGATGATCTCGGAACCTGCATTCTGATCGCTCGGCCGTGGTCGAGACGTTCCTCGACCGACGTCGGACGCTCTGGTGGCTGCGGGGTCGGGGCGGACGGGTCGATCGTGTCGGTGGTGCTCACTGCGCATTCCGTTTCTGGTTGGTGATCCTGTTGTCGCAGACGATCGCGTGGCTGGTCATCGCTCGACCGGTGGGACATCCTCGTCGTCGTGGGCGGTCCCGCGCACGAGGAAGTGGACGCTGACGATCAACACCCAGGCCGGGAACACCAGTGTCGACCACAGGCTGATGCCGACCCCCACCAACTGCACGAGCGCCAGCAGGTACGTGAGTCCGATGATCCAGCGAGGCATGGCGCCCGAGCGCAGCCAGATCGAGCCGGTGGAGAACATGAACACGCCCGCCATTCGAACACCGAAGCTGTTCGAGACGTGGAAGATCGCCTGGCGGTCGAACGCGTAGATCCCCGACGTGATGGTTCGCTCTGGCGCTGCCTCGTAGGTGGCGATCAGCGCGCCGACCAGGGCCGCCGCGGTGAAGGTCATCGCCAGGTAGAGCAGCCCGCTCCCGAACATCACGCTCGACAGGAACCGATCCTCGCGGTCGCCCAGACGATCCCGAACCACCCCGATGAACCACAAGAACGCGATGCCCCCGAAGGGGACGAGCCAGAGCGCGACCTTGACTCGACCCGAGTTCGTCTCGAGCCACTCCCCTGGATCGCCGGGATCGGCCGGCACCGAGAGCCGGAAGAGCACGGTCGCCGTCCCGAACAGGACTGCAAACACGACGCCGGCGATCGCGGCGGCGCGCGGCGTCGCCAGACGGTGCCCGAGTTGTGACTCGTCCGCGGGTGGGGGATCCTCCATCATCGCTCCAATGGAGGGTATTCGCTCAGCTGTCGATGGCGTCGCCGATGTCGTCGGCGGACTTCTCGAGTGCCTTCTCCAGCTTCTCGGCGTCGTCGGAATCGATTGCCTTGCTGATCCGCTTGTCCGCCTTGGTCAACGCCTTCTCGACGCGGTCGAGGTACTTGTCGTCGAGCACGACGACGACCGCCGACGAGTTCGGCGGGAAGTACTCCTCGAGTTCGACGCCCAACTCCTTCTCCTCGTGACGCTTCACGAGGTGGCCGAGCACCCCACCGATGCCGGCGCCGATGGCGGTTGCTGCGAGCAGTGGCGGCGCGAACAACCCGATCGCGAAGCCGAGTCCGCCGCCGAGCACGGCGGTGCCGCCGGTGATGCCGTCACCCTTCGACAGGACGTCGACGCTCCCGTCCGCGCCGCGGCTCATCACGACGGCGACTGCGACTTCGAGATCGGCGCCCTCCAGGCTCCGCAGGACTTCGAAGTCCTCCTTCGCCGACGTCGCATCGCCATACGCACCCACGAACAGAACAAGATTGTCAGTTGACATACGAGAGAATCTAGATCGAGTCCCCCACCGGCACCTCCGCCGATCGGGATGATTCGAGCGGCGCTCAGCCGTCGGCTACGCACTCGACAGCACCCAGACGTGGGCACGGTCGAGCAGCAGGATGACCACGTGCGCGAGAACTCGGGCAAGGAACGCTACCACAATGACACCTCGTGCTGTTTTGTCGTCGGGGCTGGCGACATCAGCCTGCTGTGCGGAAAACGACATCGGTGTGACTCGGAGGTGGCCCGTCGGCGAACAACAGTCGAACAATGCCATCCGACTGTTCTCGCGGTGTGAACCGCGATCAGGTGACCACTCCGGGCCGCGTGCTCTATTCCCT
>CAVOHA010000047.1:0-4873 GCA_963695475.1 Ilumatobacteraceae bacterium | reverse complement strand
TGGTGCGGCGACCCGGCCACGATGCTCACGCGGTCACCGTCGGGAATCTCGAACGGTTGCGCATGTGTCACCACGTCCATCACCACACCTCCTCGCCCGCACTTCTGCGGCCGCGGTCTCGAGCCTCACGCTAGGAACCCGCATTGCAGCCCGCCAGGGCCCAACGTCCTGGCCCGCACCGGTCTGGATGGTTCGTTCACCGAATCCACCTGGCAACCTGTCGACATGACGAAATTCGGATGGTTGTCGCCGGTCGCCGGGCACGCTGGGAGTGACTTCCAGCCGATCGTGATGTACCAGGAGGAGCACATCTTCCCGGATGCCTTGCCCCACTTCGATTCGTTGTGGATCGCCGACCACTTCTACGGCTTCGACGCCGAGAAGCAGGAGGGCTTTCTCGAGGCGTGGGTCACCCTCACCTGGCTCGCCGCCCGGTTTCCCGACATCATGCTGTGTCACCACGTCCTCGGCCACGGCTACCGCAATCCCGCGCTCACGGCGAAGATGGCGTCGACGCTCCAGGTGCTCTCGGGCAACCGGTTCGTCCTCGGGATCGGCGCCGGCTGGCGCGAGGACGAATACGACTCGTACGGCTACGACTTCCCGTCGGCCGCCACACGCCTCCGCCAGCTGGAAGAGGTCGTCCAGATCTGCCGACTGATGTGGACCGAGGCGCACCCGACCTTCCACGGTGCTCACTTCCAGATCGACGACGCGGCGGCGACGCCTCGACCAGACGTGGTTCCGAAGGTGTGCATCGGCAGCTCGGGCGAGCAGATCGGGCTGCCGATCGTCGGGCGTCAGGCGGACATGTGGAACGGCTTCCATCGCAGCGACGAGGCGTGGCTCCGCATGCGCGACATCGTCCACGCTGCGGCCAGCGATGCCGGCCGCGATCCCGCCGACATCGAATGCACCCTCACCGTCGCCGGCGACCTGCCCGACTCCGACGACGCCTCCGAGGCGTGGATCGAGCGGCTGGCGCACCTGCGCAGTCTCGGCGTCGAACACTTCATCATGGACTTCGGTCACCCGCTGCACGTCGAACCCGCCCTGCGCTTCGCCGAACAGGTCATCGCCCCCATGCAGGCCGGCTGACGTCGAGCAGCGGCGAGCCGGCGGTCCCCCGGCTGGGCTGTTGATCAGGTGATGCCGGCCGCGGCCAGGGTCTTCTTGATCGCCTTGAGGGATCCGGTCGCTTGGAGCTTGTAGGTGTCCGAGGCGGTCTTCAAGATGAGCAGATCCGGGGCGTGCTCGGTGGAGCCGTACTTGAACTTCACCTTCCGGATGTCCGACCGGTCGACGGCCAGGTTGCCCGGGGTCTCGGCCAAAACGGCCTCGGGCGGCATCGACCAGTAGGCCTTCGCCTGGTCTTGGACGATGCTCATCTGGGCTCCCACCTGCGCGAACACGTTGCCTCCCTCGGCCTTGGTGCGCCGGCGCGCCTCGTCGGACAGCTCACGAGCCTTCGCGTTGGTCAGCTCGGCGAAGATGAGACGTCGGTCGGTGACCACCAGCGTGTAGCGCTTCTGCTTGGTTCCCATGAAGCCGCCGGTGCGTGTGAGGTTGCTCACCACCGCCATCACCGATTCTCCCGGCGTCGCTGCGGACCGATGTGGTTCTGGCACGTGTGGCTCCTGCATGTCGGGTGCGCTCGGTTCGCCCGGCGCTGATGGGCTCGACAGTTCTCCTGGCCCCAGGTCGATCCTCGATGCCTCGGTCGGAGTATGGGCGCGCACCGGATGCGTGAGTCAGGGGCGAAGGTCCCGTTCGCGACGCGTCGACGAATCGGTTCCGTTCGCACTCCTCCCACGCAGCGGCGTCGTGCAACAGTGGTCGGATGGGAGAGCAGCCTGCCCGATGACGACGACACAGCATGGCGACCCGGAGACGCGGCGCGTCGAGATCCGGGCGTGGCTCGAGGAGCACCCCGACCCGACACCGCGCCAACTCGCCGAAGCCGGCCTCGTCGCGCCGCACTGGCCCGAGCCCTGGGGCCTCGCGGCCGATGCCGCACTCCAACTCGCCGTCGCGGAGGAACTCGACCGAGCGGGCATCACCCCGCCCGACAATGCGATCGCGATCGGCTGGGCCGGCCCGACGATCGTCGCCGGCGGCACGGCCGAGCAACAGCAGCGGTGGCTCCCCAGCATCCTCGACGGCTCCGAGGAGTGGACGCAGCTCTTCTCCGAACCCGACGCCGGCAGTGACCTCGCCTCCCTGCGCACGCAGGCGGTGCTCGACGGCGACGAATACGTCGTCAACGGCCAGAAGATCTGGTCGACGTGGGCCAACCATTCCCAGTGGGGCATCCTCCTCGCCCGCACCGACCTGGACGCGCCGAAGCACAAGGGCATCTCGTACTTCGTGCTCGACATGGCGACGCCGGGCATCGAGATCCGTCCGATCACCGAGATGACCGGTGGCAACCACTTCAACGAAGTGTTCTTCGACAACGTGCGGATCCCCGTCGAGTGTCGCATCGGCGACGAGGGCGACGGGTGGCGGCTCGCCAACGTCACGCTCGGCAACGAGCGCGTCTCGCTGAGCGAAGGCGGCGTGCTGTGGGGCATGGGTCCGACCGCCGAGGAGTGCCTCGACGAGATCCGTCGACGCGGTGCCGGGAGCGATCCGATCATGCGCCAGCGCGCTGCCCGGGTGTTCACCGAGAGCTTCATCATCGACCGATTGGGCGACAAGATCGTCGACGCGCAAGTGAACGGTCGCGATCCGGGCCCCGTTGCGTCGATTCGCAAGGCGAAGGCCGACGTCAACGCGCAGCAACTCGTGTCGCTCGTGAAGGATCTCGCCGGCCCCGACGGCATGATCGGCATTCAGAACGCCGACGCCGAAGAGCTCGACGTGTGGCACTGGTCGTACCTGTTCAGCCGAGCGCTCACGATCGGCGGTGGCACCAGCGAGATCCAACGCAACATCATCGGCGAGCAACTCCTCGGCCTCCCGCACGAACCGCGTCCGACAAACCCCTGAGCCGAGACGGCCGGCGGGGTTGGCGGGTCGGGCGTTTCGTCGACGGCTGGTGCGTGACCCCAGTCGCCGGGCTGGTCCCGGGGGCGAATTCGCTCAAGTTGTCGCGCAAATTGGCCGACACCCTGACATGAATGTGGAGCTGGTCGGCGCCTAACGCTCCCAAATCCACTTCGTCGGAGTTACTTCGACTCTGAATGTCGATCCCATCGAAACAGACGTCCATCCCGGAACAGGCAAAAAGCCTGCACTACCGTCTGTCTGTCCGCCGAGCACAGGTTGGAAAAGCAATGCATCGATTTCGCCGCGAGTCCACCACACCATCGTCGGGGAAGTCGGTCGCCAACCGTCGCCTCGGATCCGGCTCCAGTCGGAGCCGGGGGACGAGCGCGCTCGTTGCCACGGCACTCGTTGCCGCCTCCGTCGTGACGTTCGGCCTGTCGCAGTCGGTGTTGGCCGCTGTCAACACCGACGACATCGACGGCGACGGGATTCCGAACGACGTCGACGTCGACGACGACAACGACGGCATCCTCGACACCGTCGAGAGTGACTGCACGATCTCGGCCGACAGCAGCTTCAACCCGTACACGGGAGGAGCGCCGGGTAACCCGCCGTACCAACCGAACACCGCGATCCAAAACCTCACGCCACTCAGCTTCTTCGGCGGCGCATTGCTCTTCGACGCGGACCTGGGAGGCACTGCCGTGTGGCAAGGGGGCGTCCAGGTCCAGAACCTGTCCGTTGGCCCCACGGTGTTCGTCCAGCCCCGCCAGCTCCCGAACTACGACCCGACGGGCACCACCGGCAACCACGCCACCTACACCTTCACGTTCCCGACACCCGTCGCGACGGTGTCGCTGCGCGGCGGCGGCCTCAACAACGCCGATGGCAACACGGTCACGGCCACGGGGCCAAGCGGACCGATCCCCATCACCGGCGCCAACTTCACCAACCTCAGCCCGGTGGGCTCGGACGTGGCGCCCGTGGTCGCCGGCATGGTGCTGCGTGACCTGCTCGGCAGCGGCGGCGCCGCGGGCAGCGACGGTGTCATCGACACCATCGTCGGCACGAGCGGCGCCGGCGGCGTCGACGTCGACAGCAACCTCTTCCAACTCAACATCGACGGCCCCGTGTCCGAGATCACGATCGTCACCGGCAAGGCCGACGGCTCGACCGGCGCCGTCACGCTCGGGTACTACGCGTTCAACTTCTGCGAGCCGACCGACACGGACGGCGACTCGATCCCGGACTACCAGGACATCGACACCGACAACGACGGCATCTCCGACATCGTCGAGAGCGGCGCCGACGCCGCTGCGCTCGACCCCGACGGAAACGGTGTGATCGACGGTGCACAAGCCACCGACACCAACGGTGACGGCCTGGCCGACGTCGCCACGACCGGCACCGACGCCGACGGCCTGGCCACCGGCACCACTCCGGCGAACGGCCCCGACGCCGACGGCGTCGAGAACTGGCGCGACCTCGACAGCGACGGCGACGGGATCCCCGACACGATCGAAGGCCGACCGACCGGTTCGTATGCGGTGAACGATCTCGACGTGCGCGACAACGACGCGGACGGCGACGGCGTGATCGACCTGTTCGACCCGAACGACGCAACGACCCAAGTCGTCGGTGGCCTGTTCCCGCTCCTCCCGAACAACGACACGGACACCACGCCGGACTACCTCGACCTGGACAGTGACGGCGACGGCCTCACCGACGCCGCAGAAGGCGGCAGCACGGTGACCGGGGTGACGTTCCTCGACCCCGACGGCAGCGTGACCACCCCGTCCGCCGACCTCCCGAACGAGTTCGGTGACACCTCCGAAGTCGCCTACCGCGAGGTGACGCCACCCCTTCCGGTGATCTCGTTGTC
>CAVOHA010000046.1:0-20704 GCA_963695475.1 Ilumatobacteraceae bacterium | reverse complement strand
TGCTCATGGCGACTCATGGGGTCGTGAGATCCTGAACGGGGAAACGCAGCTCGAGCCCGGGGACGGCACGATCAGCTCAGATCCGCACGACACCGCCGGGCCGGCCGGGAGGACCGGATGGGCCGCGCCGTCGCCGGTCGGCGCTGCGCCGGACCAGCGTCACCACCACGAGGATGATGCCGAACAGGAGCCCGACACCGCCGATCACGAACGGCGTGGCGATCGTCCACACGAGGCTGGGGGCGAGCGACCGCCCGACGGCGACGGTCGCACGCGGCGAGCTGCTCTCCGACACCACGGTGTAGTCACCTGCCTCGCCGGAGCGGAACGTGAAGAACGCTGCTCCGGAGCGACCGCCGAAGTCGTAGTTGAAGTCGGTCGCGTACCGGCGCAGATCGACCTCGTCTCCGGAAGGATCGACCACGGCGAGTCGGACGTCGGTCGCGAACCGGCTCGTCGATCCGTCCTCGATGTAGACCACGTACGGGCGGTCGTCGTCGAGCGTGATCGTCCCGCCACCGTCGGCCGGCACCCGTTCGAACTCGTCGATCGCGCTCGAAATGCGCAACAGCCCCAACACCAGCCACACGATTGCGCCGACGATGCCGATCAGGATCAACCCACCACCGATCCAGTAGCCCGCCACGCCGGGCTTCAACGGGCGAACGGTCGGCGGGTCGAACGGGCTCACATCACTGATTCTTGCCGCGGGACTGAATGCGTCCGCGCCGTTCGGCCACCTGCTCGGGGCTGAACTGCGTCCGACGCCAAGCCCGGCCGTCTCGCGACTCGGTCTCCCACGCGTGGTCGTCGTAGGCGATCGCCGCGTACGTCGACCGGATCTGGCGGACTCCGTCCTGTTCGTTGCCGACGATGTCGGTGGCCAGTCGGCGCGTGAATCCGATGAGCTCGTCATGCGGAACGACATGGTTCACCAGCCCGAACTGCAACGCCTCCGCAGCGTCCATGAAGTTGCCGGTGAAGCTCATCTCGCGGGCGCGGCGGATGCCGATCGCCTGCGGGAGCAGCACGGTCAACCCCCAGCCGGGCATCACCCCGACGCGGGTGTGGGTGTCACCGAACTTCGCGCGATCGCTCGCCACCAGGAAGTCACAGTTGAGCGCGAGTTCGAATCCGCCCGTGACCGCGACGCCGTTGATCGCGCCGATCAGCGGCTTGGACAGGCGGGGAAACGGGCCGCGCACCTCGTCGGTGTTGAGGCTGCCGTCGGCGCCGCTCCCCGCACTGAGGTTGCCGCCGGTGGAGCCGAGTTCTTTCAGGTCGAGCCCCGCCGTGAACGCCGGATCGGTCCCGGTGAGGATCAAGACGTCGACGTCGTCGCTGGCTTCGGCGATGCGCATCGCCTCGGGCATCTTGCGCAACACTTCGCTCGAGAGGGCGTTGCGCGCGGCGGGCCGATTGAGGGTGATCGTTGCGATCCGATCCGAGATGTCGAGGAGCACGACGTCATCGCCGGAGAACGCGGGGGTTTCGGACGTCGGTGTGGCCATGCCCCCATCATGCCGAGTCACTCGGCGGGGAGGAAACTCAACCCGAGGTCACCGAGTCTGACGAGGGTGGCGGCGATCCAGCCGCCCAGCGCCCCGAAGTGCTCGTCGAGCAGCGTGCTGCGCCCGTCGGCGACCGTTTCCTCGGCCAGCTCGTACAGACCCTCGTAGGTGATCTCGACGGCGTATTCCGAGGTGAGGTCGAGCGGATCGTCCGGGTCGGGGTGGGCGATCTCGGTCGTCAGGCCGGCTCGTTCGAGGCGGTCCTCGCCGATCGACGGGCTGAAGTCGGGCACGCTCGCGTAGACGCGCTCGGCCTCGACCGGTTCGCTGAGTTGCTGCATCCGCAAGACGATCTCGATCTCGATCGCCGGGCGTACCTCGAGTTCGTCGTCCACGTACCAGCGGCGGTACGCCGCTTGGCTCCACGCCGGCCAGTTCATCGTCATGTGGGCGACGATCCGCGGGGGTTCCCCTTCGCCGGGCAGGCCGTAGCTCGTCTCCCACGTCAGGTCGCCGACCAGCACGTCGGACTGGAAGTGCTCCTCGAACGGCTGCCGCTCGAGATACGCGGACTCGAACGCTCCGCGGAGCGCACTGATCGCATCGGTGAAGACGTGGTCGAGCATTCGCCTTGAATCTACCGAGCCGGCGTCGGTCCTCGGTTCCAGGGACTCCCGGATCCGCACCACGGATGGCATGATCGAGAGATGTCACTGGTACTCACCGATGTCCGCGACGGCGTCGCCACCCTCACGCTCAACAATCCCGACGAGCGCAACACGCTCACCGCACCGATGGTCGAGGAGATCACCGCGGCGATGGACGCCTTCGAGAGCGACACCGGGGTCGGCGCGCTCGTGGTGACCGGCACGGCGCCTGCGTTCTGTGCCGGGGCGAACCTCGGCAACCTCGCCGAGGCGACGGGAGAGAGCCTCGGGAAGATCTACGAGGGGTTCTTGCGGATCGCTCGGAGCCCGTTGCCGACACTGGCGGCCGTCAACGGTGCTGCCGTGGGCGCCGGTGCGAACCTGGCGCTGGGTTGCGACGTCCGGATCATCGCGGACGAGGCCCGGATCGACACCCGATTCCTGAATCTCGGGATTCATCCGGGCGGCGGCCACACCTGGATGTTCCGCCGGATCGCCGGTCCGCAAGCGGCCATGGCGGCGATCGTGTTCGGGCAGGTGCTCGGCGGCAAGGAGTGTGAGCGGGTGGGCCTCGCCTATCGGTCGGTTCCCCGCGCCGATCTGGCCGATGTGGCCCAGGAGTTCGCCGCGGGAGCGGCGTCCGTGCCGCGTGAGTTGGCGATCACCACGAAGGCGACGATTCAGGCGATGGCCGACATCGACAACCATCCTGAAGCCGTCGCCCGTGAGCTCGAACCTCAGCTGTGGAGCACCCAGCAACCGTGGTTCGCCGAGCGCCTCGCGGCCCTCCAGGCCAAGATCACGTCGAAGTAGCCCGACGACCCGCCGCAACCGGTGTCCGACCTCGGAGTGACTGGAGGTGGTCCAGGGCGCGGGTGACGTCGGCGCGTTCGGCGTCGGTCGGGTGGTGATCGAGGTCGAACACGAGGCGGTCGAGCACGCGGGCCACGTCGTGGGCGGCGTCGGCGTCGGCGCCGAACTCCTCGGTCAAGCGACGGGCGACCTGGGGAGCGTTGGTCGCATCCGGGGCCAGCGACATGAATCGATCGTGCAGCAGTCCCCACGGGCCCCGGGCGCGCCGGCGACGGAGCTCGGCGAGGCCGCGTCCTGCAGCCAGCAGCGCGAGGCCGGCGGCGACCAGTGCGGCCACCTCGATCGGTCGGGCGACGAGGGCATCGATCACCGCTGCCGCGGCGTCGCCGCCGACGGTCGAACGTTCGGCCTCGCCGGCGAGCGGTACATCGGCGGTCGGGTCGAAGGCTTGCCAGCCGGTTTCGGGGAACCACACCTCGACCCAGGCGTGGGCATCGCCGGCGCGGACCGTGAACACTCCGGAGATCCGGTCCCGCTCGCCGGGGATGTAGCCGGTGGCGAGGCGGGCCGGGACGCCCTGGGTCCGCAGCATCACGACGAGCGACGACGCGATCTGCTCGCAGAACCCGAGCTGTGACTCGAACAGGAAGTCGTCGACGGCGTCGCCACCCGGGATCGGCGCATCGAGGTCGTAGCGCGTGTTCTCGGCGATCCAGCGCTCGTAGGCGAGGATCGTGTCGTAGGTCGAGCCGTCGACCCGCAGCCGCTCGGCGAGCTCGATCGTTCGATCGGAAGTCGACGCGGGCACCGCGAGGAACGGTTCGACTTCGGGGCGATCGGCGAACGGTCCGAAACGTTCGCCGAGGTCGCCCTGGGCCCGGAGCATCTCCACGGTCACGTCGACGCGCTGCGACACCACCGAGTAGATCGTGCCCTCGCCCAGCGTGCGATTCGCGCGCAGCGCGCCGTCGGACCGGTTCGTGATGATTCCGTCCAAGATGACGGTCTCGGCACGAGTCGCGGCAAACACGATGTTCGGGAGGTCGGTCTCGACGTAGTAGGTCTGCACGAACTCCTCGACCGGCGCCCGCCGCGACGGTGCATCTCCGATCGTCGGCACGAGGTCGATCCGCGGGCCCTCCACCGTCCGACCGAGCGTGTCGGCTGACACCGTCCACACTCGCCCGTCGAACTCGGAGAAGGTCTGACCACGCCAGAACGCCGGCTCGGGTGCGCGCACACGCATCACGATGTCGTCGCCGAGGTCGCCGCGAACCGCGGTGTCGAGTGTGTCGGAGAAGCCGGGGTAGCCGCCGGCCTGTCCGAGCGCGCCGCGGGTCGGTGCGCCGGTCGTCGGTTGGCTGGGCGAGCCGTCGGGCCCGACCAGGGCGCCCGGTGCCTCGGTGAGTTCGTCGCCGACCGCTCGCGCCGGGAGCCCGAGGCTGGCCGGCCCGTCGGGGATCGGGACCATCGAGGCGAGGGCCAACGTGGCGACGAGGCCGGCCATCGCCCACGCGACCACGCGCCCCGCTGTACGCGGGCGCGGTCGACGGAGGTCCGCCCGGTGCGCTCGGTGGTGCACACCGCCGCCACTGCGGCGATCGCCCACGCCAGCATCCACCAGCCGACTGCACCGTCGATCCGCAGGCCGGCGGCGTAGGCCGTGACGACACCGGTGACGGCGAGGTGGACTCGGTTCGAACGGCGATCCGCGATCTCGGCGCCGTGGACGACGACGAGCAGGATCAGCAGGTCGGGCATCGGTCCGCGCAACGCCTCGATCAGGCCACTCACGCCGGAGTTCTGCACTGCGATCCACACGAGCGCGGCGATCGCCGCGCCGGCGGTACCGACCCGCGCCCACATCGGGCGGTGGCCGGAGGCGAAGCGCAGGGAGATCGCCGTGGCCGCGGCGATGCCCGCGAGTACGCCGACTCGCAACAGCGGCCCGGCGGCGAGGGCGCCGAGGAGCATCCAGAGTGAGATGGTGGTGGCGGCCACGGTCGTCAGGCGCGAGGTCCGATTCACCGTCGAGGTCGTCTCGAGTCGGGCCCCGAACGACACCTGCCGCTTCCAGAGCGGAACCGTCGTTCCCGCCGCGGGGATCGGGCCGGCCATGCGGTCGGCGGCGACCGCTGACCAGTGGCGTGCGTCGTCGACGGTGGTCAACTCGACGTCATCGTTCGCTGTGGCGGGGATGTCGCTCGTCAGCGTGACGCGATGGCCGAGCCGCAGTCCCTCCTCGATCGTGTAGCGCAGGCGGGCGGGCTCGTCGTCGAGGTCGACGTGCCATCGGGTCTCCGATTGGGTGGTGCGATCGTGCGCGATCACCTCGCCGGCACGCAGCGTCGACGGCCAGTGGATCGCCTGCTCGCTCTCGCCTGGTCGCCACGGTCGTGACCCGTCCACGTCGCCGGTCTTGGCGCCGTGACCCGGGACCGATTCGCCGAGTGTCGGCGACGCGATTCGGTCGACGGGCAGCAGTGGACCAGATGCTCGTGGAGCGACGTGAATCGGCTCGACGTCGATGCTGTGGCGTCGGCGCCACCACACGAGCCCCGGTGAGCCTGCTGACGTCGTGGCGACGTCGAGGGACCGGATGATCCCCGCCGTCGGCCACGTCACCGCCAGCGTGGTGGGCGACATCGGGTCGAGCGCGCGGCGTTCGCCGCAGATCTCGATCCAGACCGGCGCCCGAGACGACGAGCGATCCACGTGGTCGACGACGATCTGGAACGGCTCGGCGACGGTGGCCACCCTCGCTGCGACCACGCCGGTCAGCTCGACGGTGCGGGTCCGACGCCATCCGGCGATGAAGATGCCCACGAATCCGACGAGCGTGGCGACGAGCAGGAGGACCACTGCTGCGGCGCCGGTGAGTCGTGCGATCGCCAGACCGACGAGCCACGCCCCCGGGAACGCGAAGATGCCCGGCGATCGGCCGACCGGCCGGAGCCGGCCCCGAGTGGTGGACATTGACATCACCGTGTCCCGGTGTCGCTCAGACCGACGGGGCCGCGACGGACGCGACGCACTCGGCCACGATCGATCGGCCGGCGGTGGTCGATCCATCGCTCTCGGTGACGAGCACGCGGTGGCCGAGCGAGGCCACCGCGAGCGCGGCAACGTCGTCGGGCACGACGTACGACCGCCCGTCCATCGCCGCTCGCGCCCGGGCGAGTGCGATCAGCGAGACACCGGCCCGGGTGGACGCACCCAATCGGACGCCGGGGTGGGAGCGGGTCGCCTCGAGGAGGTCGACGACGTAGCGTCCGAGGGCGTCCGACACGTGCACGGCTCGGACCGCAGCCTGCGCAGCGACGATCTGTGTGGGCGTCGCGACGGCTTCGATGGCGCCGAGCATCGATCGGCCGCGACGCCCGGTCAAGACGTCGACCTCCAGCTCCGGTGCCGCCCGCCCCGGCGTGATCACCGCCGAGAAACGATCGAGTGCGCCTTCACCGAGGCCGTAGGTCCCCGCCATCTCGATGGGGTTCTGCGTCGCGATCAGCATGAACGGTGCGGGAAGCGCGTGGCTCGTGCCGTCGACGCTGACCGTCGACTCCTCGGCGGCCTCGAGCAGTGCGGACTGGGTCCGGGGAGTGGCTCGGTTGAGCTCGTCGAACACCACGACGTTGGCGAAGATCGGCCCGCGACGGAACTCGAGGCGAGTCTGACCGTCATCGCGCTGGACCGGCATCATCGACCCGGTCACATCGCCGGGCAGGAGGTCCGGCGTGCCCTGGATCCGCCCGAACGAGCCACCGGCGGCGCGGGCGATCACCTGTGCGAGCAGCGTCTTGCCGACGCCGGGAATGTCCTCGATCAAGAGGTTGCCACCGGCGAGCAGCGCGGCGATCGCGACACCGGCGGCATCATGGTGGCCGGCGACGACTGCGTCGATCGCGGCGACCAGCTGCGTGGCGAGCTGGCGAGCGTCGAGCTCGACGGCGGACAACGTGTCGGTTGTGACGCGCAGATCCGCCGGCGGCGGTGGTGGGGCACTGGGAGGCGACGGAAGCTTCACCTGTGGTGCATCGGCGGTTGGTCGGGCCGGCTTGATCGTCGGCCGCCGTGTTTCCTGCCCGTTCCGCAGCAAAGTTGGACGGCGGGTGGCGGTCTTCTCGCGCTGTGTGATGTGACCATCGACACAAAAACGCGCGCAGAACTGTTACACAACTCCCATTGGGCGGAAACATCGCATGACGTACTGTTGGGCGCACAGGAACCGAATCCACCGCGGCGTTATCAACCTGTGCCGCAAAGTAGGAGGTCACCAATGAGCCAGCGACATCGCGACACCGATACGCCGATGCTGCCGAGACAGGAACGGCGAGCGCACGCCCACAGCGAGCGCCACCGAATCCACGTCGAGCTGCAATCGGTTGCTCAAGGAGTGTCAGCGGGTGTAGCCCCCGAGGATCTGCACGAGCCGGGCAGTGCGTGGAAGCCGATGCATCATCACGATGCCGAGGTCGCCAAGAGCAAGCTCGCCAAGCGGAATCGAGCGAAGCGCCATTGGAAGACGAAGATGTGGAAGCGACGCACGCAGCTGCGTGAAGCGAAGATCGAGATGTTGCAGACGACCCGGGAGCACGGCATCGCAACCTATTGATCAACCGTCGAACGACGTACCCGTCACGGGGCCCCGGGCAACCGGGGCCCCGTTTCGCGTCCCGGTGACGTGCGGGTGGCGACGGCGGCGCGGTACTCCGCGACGCGGCGCAGCTTGAGGTCTTCGTACCCGCGGATCTGCATCGGCAGTGCGAGCGCGGCGAGGACGCCGTCGATGTCGTCGGGGTCGGCGTCCAGTCGCTCCAGCTCGTCGTCGATCTGGCGCCCGTACTCCTCGATCAGGGCGCGTTCGGTGCGGCGCATCTCGGTTCGGCCGAACGGGTCGAACCGAGTCCCCCGGACGCGCTTCGCCTTCGCGAGCGCGACCATCATCGGCCGCCCGACCTGCTCGCTCACGCCGAGCTTCGACCCCCGGCCGAGCGCCTTGAGCATCGGCGGGTGCAACCGCCAGGTGATTTTCGCCCCTCGTCCACCGACACGCTCCGCGGCGGCACGCGACTCGTCTGCAAGGAGCAGCCGGGCGACTTCGTATTCGTCCTTGTAGGCCATCAGCTTGTGCAACGAGCGTGCGACCGTCTCGGTCAGGCGTGCGTCTCGGCGGTGGACCCGTTCGATCCGATCCAGGAACGTCGTCGCGTACTCCCGATGCTGGTAGCCGACCAGGTCGGCGGTGAGCATCGTGATCGTCGCGGCCAATTCGTTGCCGAGGTCGAGGCGCTCGATGCGACGCTGCAACACCGTCGGGAGCGGGTCGACCTCGACCGTCGGGACGGCGCTCGGCCGCGCTGCGGCTGCGGCCTCGACGATCGTCGCGTCGTGAATCCATGCCCGCCCCCAGCGAAGCGCGGCGAGGTTCGAATCGACCTGGACGCCGTTGAGGCGGATCGCCTGCTCCACGGCGCCTGCGGAGATCGGGAGCACGCCGTGTTGCATCGCGGCGCCGATCACGAAGATGTTCGCAGCGGTGGCATTCCCGAGCAGCGACTCGGTGATGGCGCCGGCATCGACCAGGCGGGTCGCTGCGGCGTCGGTTCGCCGATCGAGTTGGGCGCGCAGCTCGTCGAGCGGAGGAACGCGTCGTTCCGGGTGGCCGATCATCGAACCGGTCGGGGTCGGGCTCGTCGACCCGACGACGACGGTGTGCTCCGCGCCACAGGCGAGCAGGGTCCGCCGAGTCGCCGCCGTCACCAGATCGAACGCCAGCAGCACGTCGGCGGTGCCGTCGCCCAGCAGGTTCGAATCGGGTGCGTGGTCCGTCGAGAGCCGGAGGTCGCTGACGACCGGTCCGGCCTTCTGCGACAGCCCCGTCTGATCCAACCCGCGGCTGTCGTACCCGTCGAGCATCGCGGCCGTCGCGAGGATCTGCGCGGCGGTCACGACGCCGGTCCCGCCGATACCGGCGATACGGACGTCGACGTGTGTCGGGTCGACCCGCACCACCGGATCCGGCAGGTCGGTCGGCGGCTCCGGCACGTCGGCCGGCTCGATGTCGTCGGCCGGCTCGACGGTCATGAAGCTCGGGCAGTCGCCGCCGAGGCAGGAGAAGTCGAGATTGCACGTGGTCTGGTCGATCGTGGTCTTCACCCCCAGCGGCGTGTCGATCGACTGCACGGAGAGACAGTTGCTCACGACGCCGCAGTCGCCGCACGCCTCGCAGATCCGATGGTTGATGACGACCCGCTGTGTCGGCGTCGGCAGCGTGCCCCGCTTGCGGAGCCGCCGATTCTGCGCGGCGCAGGCCTGGTCGTGGATGAGCACCGTGACCCCGCCGACCTCGGCGAGCAACTCCTGCGCCTCGACGATCCGCGACCGGTCCCAGACCCGAACGGTGCCGGCGTCGTCGGCGGGCATCGCCACGCCGCGATAGCGCTCGACGTCATCGGTGGTCACGATCACGCGCCGCACGCCGTGACCGATCAGGATCCCGGCGATGTCCGGGACGCTCAGCTGACCGACCGGGTCCTGCCCACCGGTCATGGCGACCGTGCCGTTGTGCAACAGCTTGTAGGTGATGTCGACGCCGGCGGCGATCGCCGCCTGGACGGCGAGCTGGCCCGAGTGGAAGAACGTGCCGTCGCCCAGGTTCTGGATGAAGTGCTCGCGATCGACGAAGGGGGCCATCCCGATCCACTGCGCGCCCTCACCGCCCATCTGGGTCAATCCCGCCGAGGTGCCCACCTGCTCGTCGTCCATGAGCAGCGTCATCGTGTGGCAGCCGATGCCGGCGCCGACGAGCACGTCGTCGGGAACCTTGGACCCCCAGTTGTGCGGGCATCCGGAGCAGAAGTACGGCGATCGCTCGACGCTCAGCGGGATCAGCGTGCGCTCGCGTCGGGGCGGTGGTTCGGGGTTGAGCCGCCCGCCGAGGCGCCTCTCGAGGCGCGAGCGGAGGGCCGGCGTGATCATGTCGGCCACGAGCACGCCGTAGCCGACCAGGAGCTCGTTGCCGTGGTCGTCGCGTTTGCCGAGCACGCGAGGCGCGTCCGGCGTGCCGTACAGCGCGTCCTTCATCAACAGTTCGAGCGTTGGGTCCTTCTCCTCGACGACGATGACCTCGTCGAGCCCTCGACCGAACGCCCGGGCGACGTCGACGTCGAAGGGCGACGGCAGCCGGAGCTGCAACAGTCGGATCCCCGCGGCGGCGATCTTCTCGTCGTCCGACAGACCGAGGCGGCGCAACGCCTCGCGAACCTCGCCGTAGGTGACGCCTGTGGCGGCGATGCCGATCCACGCGTCCGCGGGGTCGACCGTCACCCGGTTCAACCGGTTCGCAGCGGCGTACCGGCGAGCTCGCTCGAAGCGCGTCGTGCGGATGTCGCGCTCGATCTCCATGTTGTTCGGCGGCAGCAGGCGCGCATCGGGTTCGTGGAACGCGGGCACCCCGTCGATGTGCATGTCCGGCACGACGATCTGCAGGCGCTCGGGACTGATGTCGACCGTGCCGGAGCCGTCGGCGACGGCGGCGACGATCTTCATCGAGGTCCACAACCCGGTCAGCCGGCTCATCGCGATCGCGTGGCGTCCGAGGTCGAGCGCCTCTTGCACGTCGGCCGGATAGAAGACGGGCAGATGGAGGTCCATCAGCGCCAGATCCGAGCTCGACGGGACGGTGGAGCTCTTGGCGCCGGGGTCATCGCCGACGATGACGATCGCACCGCCGTGACGCGCCGCGCCGGCGTAGACCCCGTGGCGGATGGCGTCGCCGGCGCGGTCGAGACCGGGGGCCTTGCCGTACCAGATGCCCAGGACGCCGTCGTAGGTGGCGTCGGGTTGACCCGGTGCGAGTTGGCTCCCCATGACGGCCGTCGCACCGAGCTCCTCGTTGACGTTGGGCTGGACCACGAACGTGAGCTGTGGGGCGGTGCGCGCCGCTCGGACGAACTCCTGGTCGAGCCCGCTGAGCGGTGAGCCCTGGTAGCCCGAAGCGAACGCTGCGGTGTTCAGCCCCATCGCACGGTCGGCACGCAACTGCTCGATCGGCAGCCTCGCCAGCGCGTGGATGCCGGTCATGAACACGGTGCCCGCGCCGTCGCCGTATCGGTCGGAGAGCTGATAGTCGCTCGTCACCTTCGACGATGTGCGTGTCACTGGCCGTTCCTCGTTCGTGGTTCCCGTCATCGGGCCGCCCGGTTCACTCTCTCATGAGCGGTGGCGGGGTTCAAGACGCCGTCGAGGGGGTGAGGGCCTTGGTCAGCGGGTCAGCCAGGACTGGGCGATCTCGGCACGCCGGAGCTGCCACTCCTCACTCGTGATCGCGTACCGCACGTGGTCTTCCCAGACACCGTTGATCTCGAGATAGCGCTGGGCGATGCCCTCTTCACGGATGGCGAGCTTCTCCATGATGCGGCGGCTGCGGGTGTTGCGCGGAACGATGCAGATCTCGACCCGGTGCAGCCCGAGTTGTTCGAACGCGAACTGCATGACGAGCGCAACGCCTTCGACGGTGTAGCCGTGCCCGGCGTGGGCCTGGTCGATCCAGTACCCCACGGTGCACGACTGCATCGCACCACGGATCACGTTGTTCAAGTTCACCTCGCCGGCGATGCGCTGGTCGACGAACAAGCCGAACTGGTACGCGGTGCCGGTGGCGCGATCACGGTCGCGCTGCAGGCATCGCGAGGCGAACGCGGACTTGTCGGTGGTCGGGTCGGGCTGGTGCGGGAACCGGCTCGGCTCCCAGACCGTGAGCCACTCCTCGTTGCGCTGGCGGACCTCACTCCACGCCCGGAAGTCGTTGACCGCGAGTGGGCGCATCATGATGCGGCGGCCGTAGAGGTGCACGGGAGCGGGTGCTCGTGACGGGTGACGCAGGGCCATGTCAGCTGGTCCCGTCGCTCTCGTCGGTCAGGGCCTCGATGATCAGGGCTTCGGATCGATCGAGACGACGCATGACGGCGAGCACGACGCAGCACGTGCCGATCACGGTCTCGACGTCGTCGGGATCGAGCCCGGGATTGTGCAGCCGATCCGCGATCGGCTCGGCGACGATCGTGCGGAACACTTCGTCGGCGTCGGTGCGAGCGAGCGCATAGTCCGCGGGGAGCGTGTCGACGCCGAGTTCGACGCGGCCGAGCCCGATCGCGTGGCGGCCGGTGAACGCGATCGTGGGGGCGTCGAGCACCATCGCCGACTCGCGCACGACGTCGTCGAGGTGGTCGGTGACGATGCCGAGCGCGTTGGTGAGTTGTTCGGGCGCGGGTCGATCGGCGCGTTCGAGTTCGCGTTCGACGAGCCGAGCCGGCCCGACGGGCAGGGTCCACACACCGCCGCCGAGCTGGGTGATGGTGAGCTCGCGGTCCGCGATGTCGACGATCAGCGAACCCGGGCTCACGGGTGATCCTCGTCCGGCGCATCCGGCGTGGCGGGAGCACCGGCGGTGCCGGGGGGAACGCGGGCGAGGGTCCAGCGTCCGATCGCATCGTCTCCGGTGGCGAGCTCGTGCGCGACGTGCGCGTGTAGGCACTTCACGCCGACTCGGGTCCCCCCGACGCCGCCCGAGGGACGCGGGCCCGCGTGATCCGGGTCGATCTCGGCATCGCGTTCGCGTTCGTAGCGGCGGTGGATCGCGGCGATCTCGTCGGCGTCGAGTTCGGCCTCGACCTCGTCGACCGCTCCGTCGGCTTCGATGCGGCTCACCGCTTTGACCAGTTCCACGCCGACGAGATAGTAGAGCGTCGGCATCGGCGTGCCATCGTCGAGAAAGGGCGCATTTCGCACGACGACCGGATCGCCGGTCGCATCACGAACCACGACGTCGAAGTCGCCCCGCGGGTCTCGGCCCAGCAGCTCGGCGACTCGCGCCCGATCGTCCATCAGCTCCGGCGGCGGAGGAAGAACAGGATGATCAGCAGCGCGACGATTGCGGGGGCGGCCCGCTTGAGGATCGAGCTCCCGCTGACGTCCATGAGGTCGATCGGTTCGGCGGCGGGCCCGTTGATCTTGCGGACCTTGGGTGCGTCGGCGGTCTCGTTCTTGGTGTCGGCGTCGGTCTCGGTTCCGGGGCGCTCGATCTCGGCGGTGTCCTCGCCGGCCGCGTCGGGCGACTCGTCGCTCGGAGCGGCATCGATGCCGTCTTCGTCGATCATCGTGTTGAGGTTGTCGGCGAACTGATCGATGAGCTTGCTGCTCACGTCGCCGAGGATCCCGCGCCCGAACTGTGCGACCTTGCCGGTGATGTGCAGATCGGTCGTGACGATCACCCGGGTGCTCGTGGGGGAGAGGCGCTCGGCGTGGGCCTTGATGTCCGCGGACGCGTTGCCGCGGCCGCCGGTGTCGCGGCCCTTGCCCTTGAGTTCGGTGGTGTAGTTCTCGTCGTCTTTCTCCACGAAGTGGGCATCGCCCTTGAACTGCGTCGAGATCGCGCCGAGCTTGACCTTCACCACCCCGCGGTAGACCTCGCCCCACTCGTCATCGTGTGCGATTTCCTGGAGTTCGGCGCCCGGTAGGCACGGGGCGATCTTCTCCACGTTCGTGATGATCGGCCAGGCCTCTTCGATCGGTCGATTGACCGTGAATTCGTTGATCAGTTGTTCTGCCATCGTCGAAGGTCCTCTGCGGTGTCGATGTCGTCGGGTGAACCCGAGCACGGTACTTCACCCACGAGTTCGGGGTGAAGCCGCATCAGGCTACGGGCACCCTCGTCGCCTTGGGTCGGCAAGCGATCCCAGATCGAGCGATGGAGTGCGACCGGATTGCCGCGACGGCCGTCGTAGGTCGCGACCACGATCGGCGTCGTGCGGCTCGCGGCCGCGGCGACGGCGCGCCACGCCGAGGCCTCGATGCCGGGCTGGTCGCCGAGCCCGACGACCGCGATCGAGCTGCCCGCTCGGCGAGCGACCGCGAGCCCAGCGTGCACCGAGCTCATCTGGCCCGAGCCCCACTCGGCGTTGTGGGTCGTGTCGACCAGATCGTCGTCGAGTCGGTCGAGGCCGAGTTCGTGAGCGGTGAGACGCCCGGTGACGACCACGACGGGGCCGATGTCGGCCTGGACTGGCGGTGGCGACGGAGCGCGAGATCACGGTTTCTGCGTCACGTTCGCCGGCCGCGGGAAGCCGCGCGGTCAACTTGTGACCGACGTCACTGAATCGCGAGCCGGCGCCGGCGGCGAGCACGATCGCGGTGACGGTGTGGTCAGCGGCGCGGCTTCCACCCCAGCTCACGGGGCTGTTCGCCAGTCGGCTCGACGGACCATGGGAGCAGTCTGCATGACGATTCGTCTCTCAAGATGTCGTTCAGATGTCGAAACTTGGACGCTTGGCTTCAAGTGTTTCGGATTGATGACGATATGTTCCTTGTTCGTCACACAACGACATGGCGACGTCCCCGGCCACCGGCTGCGACTCGACTCCCTTCGGACACATGACCCACACCACCCCCGCTCTCATCTCGCGTACCCGCCGAGCCATCCGCAACGCCGCCGTCGTGGCCGCGTCGCTCGGCGCGGTCGTGACGGTTGCCGGCATCGATGCCGACACCGCCGCTGCCCAGTCGCTCGAGTTGCCGGTCAACGAGCTCGCCCCCGAGATCACGACCGCTGCACGGTCCGCCGTCGCCGCGCTCGACGCCTACGTCGCGACCGGCTCGGTCGAGGCCGAACAGACGCTCGCCTGGCACCGCGCCATCACGGCTCGTTACACCGCGCAGCAGCTCGGCTACGACGAGCTCGCGATGGTCGATGCGTGGAGCTCGACGACGATCGCCCATCAGCGAGCCGTCCTCGGCGCCCTGACCCAGGTCGGTGTCCCGTACCGCAGCCACACCAGCATCGAGAACGAGGGCTTCGACTGCTCGGGGCTCACCACCTATGCCTGGGCCGGCGCAGGCGTCGAGCTCTACCGCCAGTCGGGATCGCAGATCTCCGAGGCGAAAGCGCTCGACCGTGAGGCGGCCAAGGCCGGCGACCTCGTCTACTACCCGGGTCACGTGATGCTCTACCTCGGCGTCGACGATGCGATCGTGCACTCGGTCCAGACCGGGCGAACCGTCGAGATCGACACGATCCGTCGCGGCAGCGTGCGCTTCGGCGACCCCACCCTGTCCGACTGAGCGGTGTCGCGCTGCGAGCGCGGCACGCAGCGCATCGACTAGGAGTGAATCGGCCCCTGCGAGTCGCGCAGGCTCGGCACACCCTTGCCCGTCCGGCGGGCGATGATCTCCGCGCAGATACTGACCGCGGTCTCCTCGGGCGTGCGGGCGCCGAGGTCGAGCCCGATCGGCGACATCAGGCGCTCCATCCCGGCCTCGTCGACGCCCACGTCGGCCAACCGTTCCATCCGCTTGGCGTGCGTCTTGCGGCTCCCCATCACGCCGATGTAGCCGACTCGCGTCGCCAGCGCACCCTGGACCGCCGGGACGTCGAACTTGGGGTCGTGGGTGAGGATGCACACCGCGTCGCGGGGCCCGAGTTCGGCGCCGAGCTCTTCGAAGATCGGGGTCGGCCAGGTGACGCGCACGGCATCGGCCATCGGGAACCGACGTCGCGTTGCGAACACCTCGCGTGCGTCGCAGACCGTGACGCGATATCCGAGGACCTTCGCCACGCGTGCGAGCGCCGCGGTGAAGTCGACCGCGCCGAAGATCCACATCTGCGGTGGGGGAGCGTGCGACTCGACGAACACGCGGATCGTCGGCTGGTCGATGAGGTCCTCGGGGGTGGTCTGGCCCTCGGGGCCGTAACTGCGAACGCCGGATCGAGCGGCTTCGAGCTCGGCGAGCGCATCGCGAGCGGCGACTCGGTCGAGCTCGGGATGGCCGAGCGTGCCGAGTGGGTCGGCACCATCGGTGGTCACGAGCAACTTCGCGCCGACGTGGGCTCCCTCGATGACCGTGACCAGCGCGACGGGCTCCTCTGCGGCGAGCAGCGCCGCGTACCGCTCGAAGATCGGCATCTCGGTCACCAGGCCAGCTCCTCGATGTAGAGGTGAATCGTGCCACCGCAGGTGAGGCCGACGGCGAACGCTTCGTCGTCGGAGTAGCCGAAGGTGACCACTCGGGGTTCGGTCGTGCCCTCGAGGATCGACAGCGCCTCGCCGACGACCGCGCCCTCGACGCATCCGCCACTCACGCTCCCGGCGACCTCGCCCGACTCGGTGACCGCCATGGCCGCCCCGGGCAGTCGAGGGCCGGACCCCTCGATGTCGACCACGCGGGCGACGGCGATCCGTTCGCCGGCACGCCGCCAGCGGTCGATGTCTGCGAGCAGGTCCTTCATGTCGATGTGCTCCTCATGCGCTGATCACTCGGGTCAATTCTTCCATCGCCGCGACCGAATGCCCCTCGACGAACGCGTCGACGTGCGGGAGCGCAGCGGCCATCCCGCGGGCGAGGGGTGCGTATCCGGGGGTCACCTTCAGCGGGTTCACCCACACGAGGCGGTGGGTGACCCGGTGGAGGCGTTCCATCTGATCGGCGAGCGTGTCCGGGTCGCCCCGGTCCCACCCGTCGGACAGCACGACCACGATCGAGTTGCGCGCGAGCCCACGGATGCCCCACTCGTCGTTGAACTGACGGAGCCCGTCGCCGAGACGGGTTCCGCCGCTCCAGTCGATGACCCGCTCGGACGCCGCGGCGAGCGCCACGTCGGGGTCGCGGCTGTTCAGCTCGCGGGTGATGCGCGTCAGCCGGGTGCCGAGGGCGAAGGCCTCGACCTTCTGGCGGCCGGCGACGGCGGCGTGCACGAAGCGCAGCAGCGCCCGGGCGTACGGCTCCATCGAGCCGCTCACGTCGAGCAGGAGCACGAGCCGTCGAAGGCGGGTGCGGGGTTGGCGGAAGTGGCGTTCGATGGGTTCGCCGCCGGAGCGGATCGCAGCCTGCATCGTGCGGCGGATGTCGGGCCGGATGGTCGAGCGCCGGGCGGGGCCGAGTCGCAGCGAGGATCGGGGGGACCCGACCAGGCGCAGGCTGGCCATCAGGTCGTGCGCGTGCACGAGTTCGTCGGGGCTGTACTGCGCGAAGTCCTTGTGGCGCAGCACTTCGGTCGTCGAGAACCGCAGCTCGATGGTGGGGTCGTCGTTGGCCTCGCCGGACTCGCCACCGTCGTCGTCGGCCTCGTCGTCGCTGTCGACGGCGATCGTGATCGAGAGCGGTTCGTCCTCCTCGGGCTCGGCGGTCGAGCGCCGCGCGTCGAAGAACACGGCGAACGCTCGGTCGTACACCTCGATGTCCTCGGGACGTCTCGCGAGTGTGGCCCGACCGGACCAGTACACGCCGGCGCGCTCCTCGAGGCCGACCGCACACAACGCTTCGGCGAACGTGTGTGTCGAGCTCGACGGGCACGCGCAGCCCGGCGCCGCGCAGCACGCGCGTGAAGGCGACGGCGATCTCGGCCGGGTCGCTGCGCTGGGGCAGGGCCCGGTCGTCGGTCGACGGCGGGGCCCAGCTCACCCGTGCAGCAGCCCCTTCTCGAAGGCCTGCTTGACGACGGCGGCGACCCCGTGCTGATCGACGCGCTGGTGATCCTCGCGGTACTTGAGGACCGTCCCGAGGGTGTTGGTGACGAGCTCCTCGTCGAGCTGCGTTGCACCGAGGCGCCCGAGCGCGTTGGCCCAGTCGATCGTCTCGGCGACCCCGGGTGGCTTGTACAGGTTGAGCTCGCGGAGGGCCTCGACCGCCGCCGCCACCTGGCGGGCCAGCCCGTCGTCGACCGCGGGGACGCGGAGCTTGACGATCGCGACTTCGCGCTCGAAGCCCGGGTGCTCGACCCAGTGGTAGAGACACCGGCGCTTGAGGGCGTCGTGGACGTCGCGGGTGCGGTTCGAGGTGAGCACGACCAGCGGGGGTCGTTCGGCTCGGAAGACGCCGACCTCGGGAACCGTGACCTGGAAATCGGAGAGGATCTCGAGGAGGTAGGCCTCGAATTCGTCGTCGGCGCGGTCGACCTCGTCGATGAGCAGCACCGGCGGTGGGCCCTCGACGGCCTCGATCGCACGCAGGAGGGCGCGTTTGATCATGAACCGTTCGCCGTAGAGCTCGGCTTCGAGCGCATCGGCGGTCATCGACGACGTCTCGCCGGTGGCCTCTGCGGCGCGCAGGTGCAGGAGTTGGCGCGAGTAGTCCCAGTCGTACACGGCTTGGGCGACGTCGATGCCCTCGTAGCACTGGAGGCGGATCAGTTCGCCGCCGGTGGCGGCGCTGAGGGCTTTGGCCAGTTCGGTCTTGCCGACCCCGGCCTCGCCTTCGAGCAGGAGCGGACGCTCGAGGGTCATCGCGAGGAAGACCGACGTCGAGATGCCGTCGTCGGGAAGGTAGCCCTGGGCGGAGAGGGCGGTGCTGACATCGCTCGGCGTCACGCGGGCGACCTTAACCCCGCCGGCAGCGGCCCGGTGAGCCGTGAGCCGAGGTCCGACTCCGGTGGCGCGGCCGGTGGACGCTCAGGGCCCGGCGGTCCGGGCGTCGATGATCTCGGTGACGACGTTGTACGGCCACCCGTCGGGGAGGTCGGTCGGCAGTGGCGGCAGCGGCAGCACGGTCGCTCGTTCTTCGCCGAGATCCACGTAGCCGTAATCCTCCCGCGCAGCTTCACGGATGCCGTCCGCGGTGTCGAGCCGCATGGTTTCGGCCTGGAGTTCGTTGTTCACCCGCTGGAGTTCTTCGAGTTGCGCCTGGCGCTGTTCGAGGTCGATGTCCTGCGCGCGCCAGGTGCCGATCGGGAGCACGAACACGGCGAAGGCGATCGCGGCGACGATGCCGAGTGCGAACAGCCCGGTGAACATCGCCACTCGTGGGCGTCGGGAGATCCGCTTCTCGATCGGGATCGGGCGGGTGAAGTCGCCGAGGCGCGACCGGCCGCTGTCGGCGGCCTTGACGTCCGCGGGGCGCGGGATCGAGGTCGTCTTCGAACGGGGCACGGCGACATTCTGGCAGCGTCGGGACCCGTTCGACGGTCATCTCCGAGACTTTCGACCTCTGGTCGAGGTCGAGCTGTTGCGTGTGTCGGACACCCGTTCCGGGTCGGGGTGTCAGCGGAGGGGGGCGAGGGCGGCGCGGCCGCGGTACTCGGCGGCGTCGCCGAGCATCGACTCGATCCGCAGCAGTTGGTTGTACTTGGCGACGCGATCGGAGCGGGCCGGGGCGCCGGTCTTGATCTGGCCGCAGTTGGTCGCCACCGCGAGGTCGGCGATGGTCGAGTCCTCGGTCTCACCCGAGCGGTGGCTCATCACCGAGGTGTAGGCGTGGCGGGTGGCGAGCCCCACCGTGTCGAGGGTCTCGGTGAGCGAGCCGATCTGGTTGACCTTGATCAGGATCGAGTTCGCCACCGACGTGTCGATGCCGGTCTGGAGGCGCGTCGAGTTGGTCACGAACAGGTCGTCGCCGACCAACTGCACACGGTCACCGACCGCCGCGGTCAGCGTGGCCCAGCCGTCCCAGTCGTTCTCGTCCATCGCGTCCTCGATCGACACGATCGGGTACGTGTCGACCAGACGGGTCCAGTACGCCGACATCTCGGCCGGGCTCAGCACCTTGCCCTCGCCCTTCAGTTGGTACGCCCCGTCCTCGAAGATCTCCGAGACGGCGGGATCCAGCGCGATCGCGATGTCGTCACCGGGCGTGAACCCGGCCTGCTCGATCGCCTCGATCAGCACCGTGATCGCCTCTTCGTTCGAATCGAGGTTCGGAGCGAAGCCACCTTCGTCGCCGACCGCCGTCGACAGGCCGCGGGCCGCGATCACCGACTTGAGGACGTGGTAGGTCTCGGTACCCCACCGCAGTGCCTCGGAGAAGCTCGGCGCCCCGACGGGCATGATCATGAACTCCTGGAAGTCGATCGAGTTGTCGGCGTGCACGCCGCCGTTGATGACGTTCATCATCGGAACCGGGAGCACGTGGGCATTCGGCCCGCCGACGTACTGGTAGAGCGGCATGTCGAGTTCGATCGCCGCGGCCTTCGCGACCGCCAGGCTCGTGCCGAGCACCGCGTTCGCCCCGAGCCGGGCCTTGTTGTCGGTGCCGTCGAGGTCGATCATGACGCGGTCGATCAGCCGCTGGTCGAGCGCGTCGTAGCCGATCAGCTCGTCGGAGATCTCGTCGTTGACGAAGCCGACCGCGGACAGGACGCCTTTGCCGCCGTAGCGCTCCCCGCCGTCGCGCAGCTCGACCGCCTCGTGTTCGCCGGTCGAGGCGCCGGAGGGAACGGCCGCTCGGCCTTCCGCCCCGGAATCGAGCAGGACGTCGACCTCCACCGTCGGATTGCCGCGGCTGTCGAGAATTCTCGCGTCCGGTGATGCCGATGATCTCACTCATACCCGAGGAACGTATCCGATTCATCCGCGGAAGAATCCGAGCTCTGCCGCGCGATCGTGACCTCGTCGGGCGCCGACGCCAGCACGTTGTCGATGTAGGAGTCCAGTGCGTCCTCCAGCGAGACGTCGACGGTGGCGTTCTCGGACAGGAACCAGCGGTGTTCGAGCAACTGGTGGTAGATCTCCGCGGCTTCGAGCTTGGCGAACAGCTCGGGCGGGATCCGTGCGATGAGCGGCTCGAATCGATCGTCGAGCCAGCGCACGGCCACCACGTTCTCGGGCAGCGTCCGTGTCCCGGCGCCGTAGCCCGTCGGCTGCCCGGCGTCGACCGTGCCTGGCGTTCGAGGTGGAGCTTGTGGCCGAAGGAACGGATGTCGTCGAGCATGCGGCGAGCCTGGTTCTCGGTGGTCTCGAGGCCGGT
>CAVOHA010000045.1:0-77795 GCA_963695475.1 Ilumatobacteraceae bacterium | reverse complement strand
ACGATGCGACTCCGGCAGCCGACCTCGCGGCGCTCGCCATCGCCGTCTGCGATCGCCGGACCGGCGTGGGCGCCGACGGACTCCTCGTGGCGACACAGGCCGCGGGGTACGACGCCAAGATGACCCTCTTCAACGCCGATGGCTCGATCGCCGAGATGAGCGGCAACGGCATCCGCTGCTTCGCTCAGGCGATCGCTGCCCGACGCGGCGACTTGCAGCCCCAGCGCATCTCGACCGATGCGGGTGATCGCCTCGTCACGCTCACGGCGACCGATGATCCCGCCGTGATCATGGCGCAAGTGGAGATGGGGGAGGTGACCGGTCTGCCCGAGCCGGCCGGGTGGTCGACCCTCGGCTGCCACCCCGATCGTCCCGTCGCCCATCTCTCGATGGGGAACCCCCATTCGGTCGTCGGCGTCGACGAAGTGGCGGTGGTCGACCTCGTCGAACTCGGGGGCAAGGTCCCGCACGTCAACCTCGAGATCATCGAGCCCGGACCGGAGGCCAACGCCGTCACGATGCGCGTCCACGAGCGTGGTGCCGGCATCACGTCAGCCTGTGGAACCGGTGCCTGTGCTGCGGCATACGCGGCGCGGTCATGGGGACTCGTGCCGCCGATCGAGCCGGCAGTGATCGTGCACATGGACGGCGGGACCGCAACCGTCGCGCTGACCGACGACGAACCGGCCCGCGCGATCCTGACCGGCCCCGCGGCGTTCGTCGCCACCATCGAGATCGAGGTCCCGTGAGCGAACCGAACAACCCGTACAACGAAGCGCTCGCCGGGACGCTCATCGACCGCAGCATCCGCGAGCGAATCGTGCTCGTTGCCGTTGCGCTTCCCGGTGACGACGACGAGGCCGTCGATGCGAGCCTCGACGAGCTGGCGTTGCTCGTCGACACCGCGGGCGCCGACGAAGTCGCGGTCTCGTACAACGGCGTGACGCTCCCGACCACACGTGGTATCTCGGCAAGGGAAAGGCCGAAGAGCTCAAGGAGCTGTGTCTCGCCGTCGACGCCGACACCGTGGTCTTCGACAACGAACTCGCGCCGGCTCAGCAGTTCAACCTGGAGAAGTTGCTCGGCCGCACAGCGATCGACCGGACCGCCGTGATCCTCGACATCTTCGGACAGAACGCGGACACGATGGAGGGCAAGGCCCAGGTCGAACTCGCGCTGCTCCGGTACCGACTGCCGCGGTCTGCGGCGTGGCGCCAAGGCCAAGTTGTCGCAGCAGCGTGGCGGCGTCGGCGGACGCTTCGGCTCGGGTGAGACGAAGATCGAGACCGATCGGCGCCGGATCATGCGGCGGATCACGAAGCTCGAACGGGAACTCGACTCGTTGGCAGAGACCCGCGCGCTGCAACGCCAGGGTCGCCAGCGCAGCGGACTCGCATCGGTCGCGATCGTCGGCTACACGAACGCCGGCAAGTCGACACTGCTCAACCGGCTGACCGATTCCGGAGTGCTCAGCGAGGATCGGCTCTTCGCCACACTGGATCCGACCACTCGTCGTCTCGCCCTGCCCGGCGGCGAACCGGTCCTGTTCGACCGACACTGTCGGATTCATCAGCCGGCTGCCCCACGGGCTCGTCGAATCGTTCAAAGGCACCCTGGAAGTCGCGGCGCAAGCCGACTATCTGGTCCACGTGGTCGATGCGAGCGCACCCGACCCCGACGGCCAGATCGCGGCCGTCCACGAGGTGCTCCGCGAGATCGCCGCGGCCGACGTCCCCGAACTGCTCGTGATCAACAAGGCCGACCTGGCACCCGGAACGGCCAAGGAACTGCTCGCAGACCACCCTGGCGCCGTGGCGATCAGCGCGGTCACCGGCGAGGGCATCGACGGGTTCCTCCGCGTGATCGGCGATCGGCTGCGTTCGCTGGCGGTCGTCTACGAACTCGTCATCCCCTACGACCGTGGTGACGTGCTCGCTGTCGGTGCACCGTGAAGGCGAGGTCGTGTCGACCACCGATGGCGAGACCGAGTGGACGGTGCGGGCGCGGCTGTCGGACCCCTCGGCCGGACGTCTCGCCGAGTTCATCACCGATGGGAGCGCGGAGGTTCCCGCATGACGGTGCAGCCGTTCGTGCCGCCGCCGTATCCGTACGACCGGCTGAACGAGCTGAAGTCGGAGATACTCGAGCGTCACGACTCGGTGGTCGACCTGTCGATCGGTACCCCGTTCGATCCGCCACCACCGGCCGTCGTTGCGGCGTTGTCGACGAGCGGCGCCGAACGCTCCTATCCGCCGAGCGTCGGGACCCCGGCATTGCATGCGGCCGTCCAACGATGGTTGGCCCGTCGCTTCGGCGTCAGCGCCGAGCCGGGCCAGATCGGTGCAACCGTCGGGTCCAAGGAGTTCGTTGCGTTGCTCCCGCAGTTCATGGGTCTGCGTGCACCCGATCGCGACACGGTGCTGTACCCGGAGATCTCGTATCCGAGTTACGCGATGGGCGCGACGCTTGCCGGTCTGCGCGCCGTGCCGGTTGCGATGGCCGCCGACGGCCGGCTCGACCTCGACTCGATCGCCGCCGATGACGCCGGTCGGGCCCTCCTGCTGTGGGTGAACAGCCCCGGCAATCCCGACCGGGCACCTCGACGACCTCGCGGCGGCGGCGGCGTGGGGGCGTTCGCACGGTGTGCCGGTGTTCTCTGACGAGTGCTACATCGAATTCACCTGGTCGGGCCCGTCGCGAACGATTCTGGAGCACGGTCACGACGGTGTCGTCGCGGTGCACTCGTTGTCGAAGCGGTCGAACTTCGCCGGCGCGAGAGCGGGCTTCTACGTCGGTGACCCCGAACTCGTCGACTACCTCCGCGAAGTGCGCAAGCACGCGGGACTGATGGTGCCGGGGCCGGTCCAGGCCGCAACGGTTGCTGCGCTCGACGACGACGAGCACGTCGAGGTCCAGCGACGCCGGTATCGCAGCCGGCTGGAGCGCATGGCGGCCGTGCTGAGTGAATGGTCGGGAACCGATGTGGCGATGCCCGACGGCGCGTTCTACCTCTGGATCCCCGCCGCTGACGGATGGGAGTTCACGCGGCGTCTGGCCCACGACGGTGGCGCCCTCGTCAGCCCGGGCGAGTTCTACGGTCCGGCGGGCGCGGGGTTCGTGCGGGTTGCCGTGGTACAACCTGACGATCGCATCGACGTCGTCGTCGATCGCCTGCAACGAAGTGCGAGGTCCTGACATGGCTCAATCATCTTCACGACGCGGTCGTGCTGACCGCGCTCGGTGCGCTGATGATCGTGGCCGGCCTCGTCGCCGCGGTGGCGATGTGGATCGTCGGCGCCAACCGGCGCACCGATGCGGTCGAGGGTTTCGCGCGGGCGCCGGTCGGCTGCGACACGACGCTCGACTTCGTCGAGACCGGTGAGTACTTCGTGTTCATCGAGAGTGCGGGGCAACTCGACGAGATCCGGGGCGACTGCGACATCGAGGGGTCCTACGACGTGGGATCGGGCACACCCGATGTCGAGATCACGATCGTCGATCCCGACGGCGCGCCGGTCGATCTGGATCGCGCCGTGACCACGCTCGACTACAACGAAGGTGGCTTCGTCGGGTCGGCCGCCTTCACGATCGACATCGCCGAGACGGACGATCACGTGGTGCGCGTCGAGTCACCAGACGAAGAGGTGTTCGTCGTGGCGATCGGTCGTGATCCCGGCGACGGCGTTGCCGCGCTCCGCCTCGGCGCCCTGGCACTCGGGCTGGTCGGGCTGCTCGTCGGCGTCGGCCTGATCGCGCTCGGCGCTGCGGCAAGGCGCGGCCGAAGGCCGAGGCGCCGCAGTGGGCTCCGGGGCCCGTTGCGACGCCGGCGCCGTTCGCGCCGGGTCAGGTGCCGCAGGGGCCGCCCGTGTACGGCCAGCAGGCCGGGCCACCTCAGTACGCCCAGCAGCCCGGTCAGTACGGGCAGCCACCGCAGCCGGGCCGGTACGGGCAGGCTCCTCCGTTCGGAGCGCCGCAGTACGGACAGGCACCACAGGGGTCGCCGCCGCAATACGGTCAGGCGCCCCAACCTCCGTCGCCGCCTCCCGCCGCGCCACCGCAGTATGGCCAGCCGGCCGCGCCGCAGGGCCAGGGTGCTGCGCCGCAATACGGCCGACCCGCCCCGCCCGCGCCTCCCGCTCCTGCCGGGCAACCGACGATTCCCGGCCAACCGGGATGGGGGAGCGAGGCACCGACCCCCGCCGCGCCGATGGTGCCACCGCACCCGGCGGACAGTGCGCAACCGGTCGAGTGGGCGCCTCAGCGGCCCGACGCGCCTGCGCCGGGTGGCGCACGCCCCGCGGAGGACACGCCCGCGCGTCAGGAGCCCGATCCGGACCCCGCGCGGACCGAGGATCGGCCACCGCCTCCACCGCCGAGCTGAGCGCAGTGACGGCCTCGAGGGCCGTTGCGTACCCGGGAGTCAGACGCGCTCAGTAGCGGCGCATCACCGTGACGACCTTGCCGTACAGCTCCACTTCATCCGCCCGGAACTCCATCGGCCCCATCGCCGGGTTCGCCGGGATCAGCGTGACCGTCGCCCCCGTCCGCTCGTAGGTCTTGACCGTCGCCTCGCCGCCGGGGATCCCGGCCACCACGATGTCGCCGTTGTTCGGATGGTCGACCTGCGTGGCCACGACGTAGTCGCCGTGCAGGATGCCGGCGTCGATCATCGATTCGCCGCGCACACGGAGCATGAACAGCTCGCCCTCGCCGGCGAAGTCGATGGGCACGGGGAGCAGTTCTTCGACGTTCTCCTCCGCGAGCACATCGGTGCCTGCGGCCACGTCGCCCACGAGCGGGACGTAGCGGACCGGCCGGCGGTCCATGACCGCGCCGCTGTTGGGGTCGAAACGCACCTCGATCGCACGCGGCTTGTCGGGGTCGCGGCGGAGGTAGCCGAGCCGCTGCAGGGTGTTGAGGTGGCTGTGCACGGTGGACGGCGAGGTGAGCCCGACCGCGTCCCCGATCTCGCGGACTGACGGCGGGAAGCCGCGATCGCGCATCTGCGCTTCGATGAAGTCGAGAATCGCACGCTGGCGCTTGCTGATCTTTGGAGCCATACGAACACGATAGGGCGAACGCGGCACGGAGTCAAACACCTGTACTGGCAACAGGTGTTCGAAATAGTTGGTCGTCGGGGTTGACGCGCGTGTTCGATCGGGTGTTGAATATCGAACACACGTTGCACCGAAGCGAACACATCGAACGGGCAACGAACACGCTGAAGACTCTGTTGGGGAGACGCATGACCACGACCACGACCGCACCGGGCACCACGATCATCAGCTCGCGGACGTTCGACCACCGGACCTCGACGACGCAGTGGGGCGGGCCTGCCAGCCGCTACCGACGCGTCGATCGCCCGGTGGTCGGCGTCGCTCGCCCCGGCCGGCCGAACTATGCGGCTCGGCGACTGGGCGCCGCGATCGTGGCGGTCGGCTCGGTGGTGGTCATGGCGGGGCTGCTCAACAGCCTGCTGGTGGGCTTCGGCGGCAGCCCTGCCTCTGCCGCCGAAGCCGCCGCCACCGCCGCCACCACCGCCGCCGCCGGTGCGGTGGCCGACGATGCGCTCGTCCCAGGGGTGCACGTGGCCGGCGCCGGCGACTCGCTCTGGTCCATCGCTGATCGGTATCGCGGGTCCGTCGATCGGGACCGCTACGTCGACGCATTGATCGACCTGAACGGGTCGACCTCGATCGTGGTCGGCCAGGCCGTGCATCTGCCCTGACCCCGCCACATCGGGCGTTACACTGTCCACGTGCAGTGCCCATCGTGCCGCGAAGACGACAGCAAGGTCGTCGATTCGCGTGTCGCCGACAATGGCGCGGCCATCAGGCGCCGCCGCCAGTGCCTCACCTGCGCACACCGCTTCACCACCTTCGAGCGGGTCGACCACGCACCGCTCACCGTGGTCAAGTCGTCCGGGGAGGTCGTGCCGTTCGAGCGCTCGAAGGTCGTCGCCGGCCTCGCTGCCGCGACGAAGGGTCGCGACGTGTCCGACGCGGTACTCGAACAGATGGCGACGCGAGTCGAAGACGTCGTGCGGCTCAGCGGGAGCGAGGTGTCGACCGCCGTCGTCGGCCTCACGGTGCTCGACGAACTCCGCCTCGTCGACGACGTGAGCTACCTGCGATTCGCCAGCGTGTACAAGCATTTCGACGCGGCTGCCGACTTCCACCGCGAGCTCGAGCTCATGGAGAAGACGGCGCCGAGCGCCGGCGCCAACGGCTGAACACGAACGACTCGTCGTCGACGACGAGTTGGGCCAGCTCGTAGCGATGTGACTGGTCGCCACCCCCGCTGAACAGCCGAGGGCCGTCGCCGCCGACGGTTGCGGGCGATGTCGTCACGTTGAGTTCGTCGAAGAGATCGGCATCGCCGAGCGCCGCATTGAGTGTTGCGCCCCCTTCGGCCTGAATGAACGTCACGCCCGGACACAGCTCGGGGATCCGGGCGACCGCAGCGCGCAGATCGACGTCATCGACGCCGGCGCGTAGCACGTCCACATCGTGGTCGATCGTGGCGCGCTGGGTGGTGATGATGAATCCCGCGCCCGAGCGGAACAGTTCGGTGCTCGTGTCGACCGAACCGCTGCGGGTGACGACGCCGATGCGTTGTCCGTCCTTCTTCGGCGTGCCGTACCCCTCGCCGCGGACCGTACCGGCACCGACGATGATCACCTGAGCGACCGACCGGAGCTGCAGCAGGACCGCGGAATCGTTGTCGCTCGACAGCCCGGCCGACACCCCGTCGACCACGGTCGAACCATCGATCGAGGCGACCATGCACAGCCCGATCCACGGACGTTCGTCATGTCGTCCCAGCGGTGCGGCGTAGGCGTCTGCGACGGTGATCGGTCCGTCCGCAACGGGAACCACGCGGTGAAGTGGGACCTGCATCGCAGTCGATCGTTGCAGATCTGCAACGATCGGACCATGACCGAGCCGACATCGACCACCAGAACCGCAACGCGTACGTGTCCGCTCTGCGAGGCCGGGTGCGGCCTGGAGATCACGGTGGCTCGCGACGACGACGGGTCGGAACGGGTCCAGCGCATACGTGGCGACATGGACGACGTGTTCTCCCACGGCTTCATCTGCCCGAAGGGCTCGACGCTCAAGCAACTCCACGACGATCCGGATCGGCTCCGGATGCCCCTGGTCAAGCGCAACGGCGAACACGTCGAAGTGTCCTGGGAGGAGGCCTGGGACGAGATCGCGGATCGGCTTCCCGGCGTGATCGACCGTCACGGCCGGGAGTCGCTCGGGGTCTACGTGGGCAACCCGACCGCGCACAGCTTGTCGGCGATGACCTTCTCCCGCGCGCTCCTGACCGGCCTGGGAACGCGGGCACGCTTCAGCGCGTCCACGGTCGACCAGATGCCGCGCCACGTGGCCGCCGGCCACGTGTTCGGATCGCCGGTCGCGATTCCGGTCCCGGACCTCGATCGCACCGACCACCTGGTGATCCTCGGTGCGAACCCCTACGCCTCGAACGGGTCGGTGTGCACGGCGCCCGACTTCCCGGGTCGTCTCGAGGCGCTCCAGGCGCGGGGCGGCAAGCTCGTGGTGGTCGATCCCCGGCGTTCGCGTACGGCCGAACAGGCCGACGAGTGGGTGAGCATCCGCCCCGGTACCGATGCACTGCTGCTCGCCGCGATCGCCCAGGTGCTGATCGACGAGGGCCTCGCGAACGTGGGGGACCATGTCCGTGACCACGTCGTGGGCGTCGAGCAACTCGGCGTGGCGCTGGCGCCCTTCACCCCTGATGCGGTGGCCGGGGCAACCGGTGTCGACGCCGAGCAGATCCGAACGATGGCCCGCGAGCTCGCCGCGGCACCGACGGCAGCGGTGTACGGACGCATCGGCACGACGACGACCGAGTTCGGCTCCACGGCGTCGTGGCTCGTCGACGTCGTCAACACGCTGTCGGGGAACCTCGATCGACCGGGTGGGTCGATGTTCGCCACGCCCGTCGCCGGAGGAGCGACGACTCGGGGACGACCGGGCACCGGCAAGGGGTTCAGAGTCGGGCGCGGGACGTCGCGCGTCAGTGGTCATCCGGAAGTCATGGGGGAGTACCCGGTCGGCGCGCTGGCCGAGGAGATCACGACGCCCGGAGAGGGGCAGCTGCGGGCGCTGATCACGCTCGCAGGCAACCCGGTGCTGTCGACACCGAACAGCAACCAGCTCGCCGACGCATTCGACGATCTGGAATTCATGGTGTCGATCGACCTCTACCTCAACGAGACGACGCGGCATGCCGACGTGATCCTGCCGGTGCCGTCGCAGCTCGAACGCGGGCACTACGACCTCCTGCTGCTGCAGTTCGCCGTGCGCAACGTGGCGAACTACTCCGAACCGGTGCTGCCGCTCGCCGACGGGCAACCCGACGAATGGGAAGTGATCTCGAAGCTCGCGTTGATCGCGCAGGGGATGGGCCCCGACGCCGATCCGTCGATCATCGACGACCTGGCGATCGACGGCATGATCGCCAGCGCCGTCAAGGACGAATACTCGAACGTGTTCGGACGCGAGGCGAGCGATCTTCGTGGAGAGCTGGACGCATCGGGCCGCCGCGGCCCGGAGCGGATGATCGACTTCATGCTCCGCACCGGTCCGTTCGGCGATGGGTTCGGCGCCGACCCGTCCGGTACGTCCCTCGACGACCTCATCGAGCATCCGCACGGGCGCGACTTCGGTGCGCTGGTGCCGCGCATTCCCGAGATCCTGCGCACGCCCAGCGGTCGTGTCGAGCTCGCTCCCGACGTGTTCGTGCAGGATCTCGATCGGCTCGCCGATGCGATCCCGGCCCTGACGGAGCGCGATTTCGTACTCGTCGGTCGACGGCACCTGCGCAGCAACAACTCCTGGATGCACAACATCAACGTGCTGGTGAAGGGTCGGTCGCGCTGCACGTTGCAGGTGCATCCCGACGATGCCGACTCGATCGGGCTGACCGACGGTGGGGCGGTCCGGGTGACGTCACGCGTCGGAGAAGTCGTGGCGCCGGTCGAGGTGACCGACGCCATTCGCCCTGGCGTCGTGAGCCTCCCCCACGGCTGGGGGCACGACCTGCCCGGTGCGAAACTGCGCGTGGCGGCCGAGCACGCCGGCGTGAACTCGAACGTCCTCGCCGACGACCGAGCGCTCGACCCGCTCTCGGGCACATCGGTGCTCAACGGCATCCCCGTGGAGCTCCAACCCGCCTGACCTGGCCCGTTGCGCCGGCCGGCGTTCGGCGTCCACAGGCATCCACAGAGACCGGCGGAGATCCACAGCCGGAATCGGGCAATCCACACCGAAATTCACAGGGTTGTCCCCCTTCCTCCCCACAGCTGTTCACCTCTAGTTTGTTCTCTCGTTGCCGACCTGCGGCGTGCACGCGGATGCTTGGGGTGCCCCTCGGGGAACCGCCCTGGACCTGCGATGCCCGCCGCGGTCGGCACTGTACGTTCCCGGGGCCTACGCTCGGAGGATGGACGCACGGACCGACTCGCGGTTCACCGACGAGGAGTTGGCCGAACTCGCGTTGGCCGCCGACCCGGACCCGCACATCGACGACGACGCCGTGCCGTTCGGCGTCGAGGCCGTCGGCGCCTCACTGCTCCCCAGTTGGTACATGCCTGCGCCGATGTCGAGCGGCGGCCCGCACCGACGTCGTCGGGCATGGATCGTCGGGGGGATCGTCGCCGCGTTGGTGATCGTCAACGGCGTCGGGTTGTGCGTCACCTACGGTATTCCCGAGGTCGGTGACCGCGTCGTCTCGCTCTGGTGATCGGGTCGGCGACGATCGAACAGGTGTGCGATCAGCGATCGGTTTGGCTACGTTGTCGGCATGGCGATTGCGTGCGCGTACTGCGGGGGTGAACACGACCGGCCGGCGGAGGTGCGTGACTGCTGGACGAAACACGGCGAGCAGGACATCGCCACCGACGACGAGGTCCCCCCGCCCGCGGAAGCACCGTCGCGAGATGCGCCTCGCGTCTCATCGGAGCTGCACGATGACCCGACGCGGTCGAGCGCGTCGCGGCCCGCTGCCGTACGGACTGCGCCGAACCCGGTCGATTTCGAACGCGACGTCGCCCGCGCCGACCCGGGTCCCGACCGCCTCGGCCGTCATGGGCTGATCGTCAGCGGTGATGCGCTCCCGGAGCCGTGGTCTGGCGCCGAACGGCTGGCCTTGACAACCGACATGCTCGCGTCTCCCGGCGAGGCATTGAGTCGACTCCGGGCTGCTGCGGCATCGGGGACCCGGCTGGTGATCGAAGTCGACGCGGCCCTCGCCGACGATCTCGACCGGCGTTTCGGTGTGGCACGGACACCGCTGCTCATGACCGAGGCCGCGCCGTACGAGGTCGGTGCCCACTTCGAGTTCTCCGGCGACGAACTCCATCATCTGCTGTGGTCCAACACGATCGACTTCCGGCACGGGTCTGCCACGTGGGATGCGCTCGATCGCGCGGTCGCGGCAGGACTCACGCCCACCGGGGACGGGGAGGCGGGCGACGTTCGCCTGCCCGATGGCACGGCGGTCTGGCTCGATGCCGGCCCGCTGCGCTTCGTCGAACCGATCGACGGCGTGCCCGTGGTGCACGCCGTGACGGTCGAGCACGGCAGTCCTGCGGTCCCCGTCACCAACCGGTCGACGGCCGAACTCGCGCCCGATCAACTCGAAGCGGTCACGCACCCCGGCGGCGCCGCGCGGATCATCGCACCGGCCGGGTCCGGCAAGACCCGCGTGCTCACCGAGCGGGCGCGCCACCTGTTGATCAACTGGCGGTTGCCGTCGAGCGCGGTCAGCCTGGTGGCGTTCAACAAGCGTGCCCAGGAGGAGATGCGCGAGCGCACACCCGACCTGGCGGGCCTGCATGTCCGCACGCTCAACGCGATCGCCCTGGCGATCGTCAACGGCACGGCGCCGTTCGCACCGCAACCGAGTTCGTGGCGCACGATCAACGAGGTCGATGTCCGCCGGATCATCGGCGACCTGGTGTCGTTCCCCAAACGCCGCAACAGCGATCCGGTCGCACCGTGGATCGAGGCGCTCAGCCTGGTCCGCCTCGGCCTCGTCGCTCCCGACGAGGTCGAGGCACGCTACGACGGCGACGTCGAGGGCTTCGCAGCCTTCTGGCCGACCTATCGGGACCTGCTCGAACGCAAGCACCTCGTCGACTTCGACGACCAGATCTATCGCGCGCTGATGATCCTGCTGTCCGACCCGATCGCACGGAGAGCTGCGCAACGCGCCTGTCGCACGATGCTGGTCGACGAGTTCCAAGACCTCACGCCGGCGCACCTGCTGCTGATCCGGCTGCTGGCGGCGCCGGGTGGTGCGGTGTTCGGCGTGGGCGACGACGACCAGACGATCTACGGATACAACGGCGCCGACCCGGGCTGGCTGATCGACTTCGGAGCACTGTTTCCGAGCGCCGGTGCCCACCCGCTCGAAGTCAACTACCGGTGCCCTGCAGGCATCGTCGACGTCGCAGACCGCCTGTTGCGCCACAACCAGCGACGGGTCCCCAAGACCATCCGTGCGCACTCGACCGACCCGGGCGGATGGAGCATCGACACCGCAGTCGATCCGGTCGCGGCGACGACGGCTGCGGTTCGGACTGCGCTGGCAACCGGTGCTGCGCCGCGAGACGTGGCCGTCCTGGCCCGGGTCAACGCCGTCCTGGCCCCCGTGCAGGTCGCCCTCGTCGGCGAAGGGATTCCGATCTCGGGAGGCGTCGGCCTCGAGTTCGTCGAGCGCACTGCGGTGCGCAGCGTGCTGTCGTGGTTGCGGCTCGCTTCGACCGACGAGCGGGGCCGCTTCCTTCCCGCGGACCTCGGCGAGGCGCTGCGCCGGCCGTCGCGCTCGTTCCATCCACGGATCAACTCCTGGATCGCCGAGCAGGGCACGATGGTCGACCTGTTCAAGCTCGCCGGACGGCTCAACAACGAGCGAGACGCCGACCGACTGATGGAGTTCGCCGCGGACATCCAGACCATGCAGAAGGTGGTGCAGTCCGGGGCGCCGACATCGGACGTCGTGCTCACGCTGATCGACGAAATCGGGCTTGCCGGATCCGTGTCGGGCCTCGACGTGACGCGGCGCGGGATGAACCGCTCGGCGCAAGGCGACGACCTCACTGCGATCCGGCATCTCGCGGCGCTCCACGACGACGTCGCCACGTTCGACTCCTGGCTGCGTGACCGACTGGCGACCACCCGCTCGTCGGACGGTGTGGTCTTGTCGACGGTCCACCGGGTGAAGGGTCAGGAGTGGCCGCACGTGGTGGTCCACCACGTCGACGCCGAGCAGTATCCGCACCGCCTCGCCGAAGACGTCGAGGAGGAGCGGCGCCTGTTCCACGTGGCGATCACACGGGCCAGCGAGCATGCCACGGTCGTCACCGGGCCCGACCCGAGTCCGTTCGTCGAGGAGTTGACCACTGAGCCGTCCGCTCGTCGGGTGGTGTCGTCGCATCGCCCCGAGCCGGTGGTGGCCCGCACGACCGCGCCGAAGAAGACCGATCCGACCGCCGATCTCGATGCCGCTGCGGCTGCCCGGTTCGATCGGCTGAAGGCGTTGCGAACCGAACTCGCGGCCGGGAAGCCCGCGTATGTCGTCTTCGACAACAAGACGCTCGCCGCAATCGCTCGCGTCGCGCCGACATCGAAACACGAACTGTCGCGAATCTCCGGTGTCGGGCCGGCCAAGCTCGACAAGTACGGCGATGCGTTCGTCGAGTTGATCTCCGCCCTCGATTGATGTTCGACCGTGTGGTCGTCGTCGACTGGAGTGCCAGTGCTCGACCGCGGACCGGTCGGGACTCGATCTGGATCGCAGCCGTGGAGCTTGCGTCCGGTGAGTCGGCGACGTCGAACCCGGCGACGCGCGCGATCGCCTGCGCCGAACTCGACGAGTTGTGCCGGGGTCCCGGTGCAACGCTGCTCGGGGTGGACTTCTCACTCGGCTACCCGGCCGGAACCGCCGAAGCGCTCGGGCTCAGTGGGACACCGTGGCGGGCGATGTGGGATCTCCTGTCCGACATGGTGGTCGACGCCGACGACAACGCGAACAACCGCTTCGAGGTGGCCGCCGAACTCAACGCCCGCATCGGGCCGGGCCCCGGCCCGTTCTGGGGATGTCCGCCGCGCCGACGCAGCGCCACGCTCACGTCGAGGAAGGTCGACTCGGGCCCGCTCGCGGAATGGCGAACCGTCGAGCACGCGCTGCGCGACGACGGCCACCGGCCGTTCTCTGCGTGGCAGCTGCTCGGGGCCGGGAGCGTGGGCAGCCAGAGCCTCGTCGGCATCCCGCGGCTCGCACGGCTGGAGCGGGCATGGCGTGCGGTCGGTCGACACGTCGAGGTCTGGCCGTTCGGCGGGTGGGACGGTGGGACCGCGACTCCCGACGTGGTGATCGCCGAGGTCTGGCCGTCGCTCCACTCGCTCCCGGCCCTCGGGGATCGTGTTCGCGACCAGGTGCAGGTCGTCGAGACGGCCCGCCACCTCGCTCGTGGCGTCGATTTCGCCATCGGGACGCAGCAGACCGGTGACGCGTTGCGAAACGTTCGGGACGAGGAGGGGTGGGTCCTGGGCGCGTGAGAGACTGGCGGCTCGCATGGCCTCCGTGTCGCTCACCGACCTGTCGGTCGAACTCGAGCGGCGGTCGATTCTCGACCGCATCACGCTCGACATCGACGACGGCACCTTCGCGGCCGTCCTCGGCCCGTCCGGAGCGGGCAAGTCGACGTTGCTCCGGGTGATCGCCGGGTTGGTGCAACCGGCCGCCGGTTTCATCGCGTTCGACGGCGTCGACGTGACCCGACGAGCGCCGGCCGATCGCGACGTCGGCATGGTGTTCCAGTCGCCGGCGCTGCTCCCGAACCGCAACGTGCATCGCAACGTCCAGTTCCCGCTCGAGATCCGCCGAGCGACCGCCGATGCGATTCGTGACCGGGTGACGGCCGAGGCGCGGGCGCTGCGGATCGAACACCTCCTGCGGAGTGACCCCGCGAAGCTGTCTCGTGGCGAGCAGCAACTGGTGCAGATCGCACGCACGATGGTCCGCACGCCGCGCGTCCTGCTCCTCGACGAGCCGTTCGCTCCGCTGGACGAGCACCTCCGGAGCCGAATGCGATCCGAGATCCGGATGCTCCAACGCGGCTACGGCGTCACGACGCTGATGGCGACGAACGACCCGACCGACGCGATGTCGCTCGCCTCGCTGATCATCGTCCTCGACGGTTCACCGGGCCGCGTCGATCCAGTACGGGACGCCGAGCGACCTCCACGACGAGCCGGCGACGCTCGACGTGGCGTCGGCGACGGGCTCGATGTGGACCGTGCCGGTGCGGGTCGTGGCGGACGGCGACGGGTTCTGGTTGGTCCACTCCGGCGCGGTCCGGGTGCGGAGTTGGGAGCCGTCGCTGCGCCACCGGGTCGGCGGCACCGTGACGCTCGGTGTGCGCACCGCCGACCTCGTGCGCGACGACCGCGGGGAGGCAACGGCGGTGCTGCAGCGCATCATCCCCGGCTCCGATGCCGCGTTGCTGTGCACATGGGGCGGCCGCATGGCGACGGCGACCGGTAGGGCTGCCGCCGCCGAGGTGGGGCAGTCGATCCGTCTTCGTGTCGTTCGTGCCGTCGTCTTCGATGCCGACGACGGCCGTCGTATCGCCTGAGCGAACCGACCTCGACGGTCAGTCGACCGTCCAGGTCCCGTTCGATGCGAGCAGGGCGCCGAGATCTCCGGGGCCGCGTGCTTCGCTCGCGGCGAGCACCTGGTCGCCGACCGATTGGGCGTACTCGGCGCGTTGGACGTTGCGGAACACCCCGAACGGGGTCGGTGACCGATCGTCGGTGTTCAACCGGGCGAGCGCGAAGGCCAGCGACGGGTGCTCGTTCTTCTCGTCGTGGACGAGGATTCGGTCGAAGCCGACATCGGCCACCTCGACGATGTGCAAGAAGCCGTCGGTTCCCTGCATCACGCCGCGATGGTTGTCGGCGCCGAAGAGGATCGGCTCGCCGTGGACGAGGTCGATCATCATCTCGTCGCGGTTCGTCTTCTTGGTGACACCGTCGAACTGACCGTCGTTGAAGACGTTGCAGTTCTGGTAGATCTCGACGAACGACGCGCCGCGGTGCGCGTGAGCGGCCCGGAACGTCTCCTGCATGTGCTTGCGGTCGAGGTCGTGCGTCCGGGCCACGAAGCTGGCCTCGGCGCCGAGCGCCACCGACAACGGATTGAACGGAGCATCGACCGAACCCATCGGTGTCGACTTGGTCACCTTGCCGACCTCGGAGGTGGGGGAGTACTGACCCTTGGTCAGCCCGTAGATGCGGTTGTTGAACAGCAAGATGTTCAGGTTCACGTTGCGGCGCAGGGCGTGGATCAGATGGTTGCCGCCGATCGACAAGCCGTCGCCGTCGCCGGTGATGACCCACACGTCGAGGTCGGGGCGGGCAACAGCCACACCGGTCGCGATCGCCGGCGCGCGGCCGTGGATCGAGTGCATCCCGTAGGTGTTCATGTAGTACGGGAACCGGCTCGAACAGCCGATGCCCGACACGAACACCGTGTTCTCCGGCGCAACGCCCAATTCGGGCATCAACTGCTGCACGGCGAGGAGGATGCCGTAGTCGCCGCAGCCGGGGCACCACCGGACCTCCTGATCGCTGGTCCAGTCCTTCTTCGTGGTGACGGCGACCTGTGCGGTGCTCACGTCGTCGGCTCCCTTCTGCTCGCCGCTCGAGACTCGCAACGGCAGCGTCGATGGCATCTTCGATCTCTCGTGACTTGAACGGCAGGCCCTGCACCTTCGACACCGACGTGATGTCGTTGAGGATAGGTCCCACGCAGGTGGTGGGCGAGCTGACCGCGGTTGAGTTCGGGCAGGATCACCCGCTCGTAGCGACCGCAGCAGGTCGCCGAGGTCGGGCGGGAGCGGGCTGAGGTGGGTGATGTGGGCCTTGGCCACCTTCACGCCGGCACGGCGCCGCCGTTGCACTGCAGCGTCGATCGCCGCCCACGTGGAGCCCCATCCGAGCACCAGCACGTCGGCGTCGACATCGCCCCCGACCTCGGTCGGCGGGATGTCGGCGGCGACCGCGGCGACCTTCGCGGCACGGAGCTCGGTCATGTGCTCGTGGTTCTCGGGGGTGTAGTCGATGTTGCCGGTGCCGTCGGCCTTCTCCAGGCCGCCGACCCGGTGCATCAGGCCCGGCGTGCCGGGGATCGCCCACGGGCGAGCCAACGTCTCGGGGTCGCGCAGGTACGGCCAGAACTCCTCGGTGCCGTCGGGCGCGACGTGGTTCGGCTCGGTGGTGAACGGCACCGAGATGTCCGGCAGGGATGCGACATCGGGAAGCTTCCACGGTTCGGAGCCGTTGGCGAGGTAGCCGTCGCTGAGCAGGATGACCGGCGTGCGGTACTTGAGGGCGATCCGGACCGCCTCGATCGCGGCGTGGAAGCAGTGAGCCGGGCTGTACGACGCAACCACGGGAAGCGGTGACTCGCCGTGGCGTCCGTACAGCGCGAGGTTGAGATCGCTCGCCTCGGTCTTCGTGGGCAGGCCGGTGGACGGACCGCCGCGTTGGATGTCGATGATCAGCATCGGCAGTTCGATCGCCACCGCCAACGAGATCGTCTCGCTCTTGAGCGCGACGCCCGGGCCGCTGGTGGTGGTGATGCCGAGGTGCCCGGCGAACGAGGCGCCGAGAGCGACGCCGACCGCAGCGATCTCGTCTTCGGCCTGGACGGTTCGGATGCCGAAGTGCTTGTGCTTCGACAGCTCGTGGAGGATGTCGCTCGCCGGTGTGATCGGGTACGACCCGAGCGTGATCGGCAGCTTCGACAGCTGTCCGGCCGCCACGAGCCCCCAGGAGAGCGCGGTGTTGCCGGTGATCGACGTGTAGGTGCCGGCCGGCAGTGTTGCCGGGCGGACCTCGTAGCGGTGGCCGACGGCTTCGGTCGTCTCGCCGAAGTTGAACCCGGCGCGGAATGCGGCCTTGTTGGCCGCGGCGACCTGCTCGCTCTTGGCGAACTTCTCGTCGATCCACTCCTCGGTCGGTTCGACCGGTCGGGTGTACATCCACGAGACGAGGCCGAGCGCGAAGAAGTTCTTGGACCGCTCGGCATCGCGCGGTTTGACGCCGAGCGGCTCGCAGACCTGTTTGGTCAGGCTGGTCATCGGGACCTTGAGGACTCGGTAGCCGTTGAGCGAATCGTCCTCGAGCGGATGCACGATCTCGCCGGCATCGTCGATGTACCCGGCCTTTTCGAGGTCGCGTTCGCCGAACGAATCCTCGTTGATGATCAGCGTGCCGCCCGGCTGCAACCGGTGCAGGTCGGCCTTGAGCGCGGCGGCGTTCATCGCGACGAGCACGTTGGGCTCGTCGCCCGGCGTGGTGATCTCGTGGTCGGCGATGTTCACCTGGAACGCGGAGACACCGTTGACGGTGCCGGCGGGTGCGCGGATCTCGGCGGGGAAGTCGGGCAGTGTCGAGAGGTCGTTGCCGAACGAGGCGCTCACCGAGGTGAAGCGGTCGCCCGTCAGTTGCATCCCGTCGCCGGAGTCCCCGGCGAAGCGGACCACGAGGTGATCGAGAACCCGGTCGTCGTCCGCCGTGTCCGACCGGTCGATCGTGTCGGTCATGTGTGATTCCCCCAGAGAAATCAGATAGCTGATGTTGGTTCGCCATTTCCCCAACGGCGATACCGGCCACCGTAGTCACTCGCCGGGTCGAGAACCAGGCAGAGCGCGGTCGCGCCGCGGAAGTCACAGCTGCGAGACTCTGCTTCGTGCTGTTCGACGAACTCGCTCGGATCTCCATCGCGGTCGCCGCAACGTCGAAGCGCAACGAGAAGGTGGCCCTCCTCGCTGACGTACTGCGTCGGCTGTCGCCCGACGAGGTCGAGCCGGCGGTTGCCTTTCTCGTCGGGACCACGCCGATGGGCAGGATCGGCGTCGGATGGGCGACGCTGTCGAGCGTTCGCTGCTCGCCGGCCGAGGTGGCCACGCTGTCCGTGCTCGACGTGGACCGGTCGTTGCGAGCGATCGAGGCCATGCACGGGGAGGGGGTCGTCACCGCGCGTCGGGCCGAGCTCGCCCGGCTGCTCGGCGCCGCAACCGACGACGAGCAACGGCTGGTGCGGGGCATCCTGTCGGGCGAGCTGCGTCAGGGAGCACTGGCGGGGGTCCTCACGACGGCGGTTGCCAAGGCGGCCGACGTCCCGGCTGGCTGCGGTACGTCGAGGCTCGATGATGTCCGGCGACCTCGGCACAGCCGCGGTGGCGGCGCTCACCGGTGGGCGTTCGGCGCTCGATGCGATCGACCTCGAGCCGTTGCGTCCGGTCCAGCCGATGCTCGCGAGCCCGGCGACCGACGTGGGCGACGCGATGTCGGCGATTGCAGCCGGAGTGGGCGGCGCGGCGGCTCAGGTCGACTGGAAGCTCGACGGGGCGCGGGTGCAGGCCCACCGCCTCGGCGGTGAGGTGCGGCTGTTCACGCGCAACCTCAACGACGTCACCGCGCGGCTGTCGGGGGTGGCCGCCGCGGTGCACTCGATGCCGGGTGGTGACCTCGTCCTCGACGGTGAGGCGATGGGGATCATGGACGACGGCTCACCGAGGGCCTTCCAGGACTCGATGCGGGTTGCCACGCCGCTGGACGCGTTCTTCTTCGATGTCCTGCTGGCGGACGGTGCGCCGGTGCACGACGAGCCACTGGCGGTGCGACGCGACGTGCTCGCCGCCACGGTGCCCGAATCGGCTCGGCTTCCTTCGATCGTCACCGCCGACGTGGTCGAGGCCGAACGGTTTCTCGAGCAGGCGATCGCCGCCGGTCACGAAGGCGTGATGGTGAAGGACCTGGCCCAGCCCTACGAGGCGGGTCGCCGCGGCAAGGGCTGGCGGAAGGTGAAGCCGGTCCATACGTTCGACCTGGTGGTGCTTGCTGTCGAGTGGGGCTCCGGTCGTCGCACCGGCATGCTCTCGAACATCCACCTCGGCGCGAGGGATCCCGACCGCGGCGGATTCGTCATGGTCGGCAAGACGTTCAAGGGCATGACGGACGAGATGCTGGCGTGGCAGACGAAACGCTTCACCGACCTCACGATCGGTGAGGGGCCCATCGGTGGACGGCACGCCGTCCACCTGGCACCCGAGCAGGTCGTCGAGATCGCCGTCGACGGTGTCCAGCGATCCACCACCTATCCCGGCGGAGTCGCGTTGCGCTTCGCCCGCGTCAAGCGCTATCGAGACGACAAGTCGGCGGCCCAGGCGGACACGATCGACGCCGTGCGGACGCTGTTGCGGTGATCGTGACGGCGGCCGTCGTCGGCGTTGCAGCCGCCACACGGACGTGCCGCGATCACCCGGCGCGCGACCAGTAGGTTCGCGCGCATGCGACCGATGCGACATCTCGCGATCCGTGTCGGTGTCGTGGTGCTGCTCGTGAGTGGCGCAGCTGCATGTTCCGGTGGCGACCAGCCGTCCGACGAGATCACTCGAATCGACGGGCCGGCGGTCGTCGACGAAGACGGCGATGGTCAGCTCGATGGCTGACTGCGGATAGGTTCCGACCGGGCATGGCGACGCTGCGATTCAACTTCGGGACGATGGGCTCTGGGAAGAGCACCTTCGCGCTGCAGATCCACCACAACCTGGCGAATCGACAGCTCTTCGGGTTGCTGCTCACGACGCTGGACCGCGAAGGGCGTCAGGTGACGAGCCGACTCGGTGTCGCTGCCCCTGCGATCGAGGTCAGCCCCGACGTCGATCTCTTCAAGCTCGCCGCCGACAACTGGCCGTTGCACTACATCGTGTGCGACGAGGTGCAGTTCTACACGCCGGCGCAGTGCGAGCAGCTCGCACAGGTGGTCGACGACCTGGAAGTCGACGTGTTCGCGTTCGGCCTGCTCACCGATTTCCGCGGCGAGCTGTTCGACGGGACGAAGCGCATGCTCGAGCTGGCCGACGAACACAATCCGCTGCAGGTCGAGGCGCGATGCTGGTGCGGCGCCAGGGCAACCCACAACGCCCGCGTGGTCAACGGTGGCGTGGTGTACGAGGGTGAGACGGTGGTCGTCGGCGACACCGACGACCACGACCAGCCGCTGTTCGGCGACTCCGTGCGCTACGAGCTGCTCTGCCGGAACCACTTCCGTGCCGGCGACCTCGGCGCCTGACCCGGCGTCACTGCGGACCGGGAGTCAGCCGCCCGGAGCGGTGCGTCCGACGACGAGGCACAGGTACGACACCGCTGCCGCACACAAGGCCCCACCGAGGCGGAACGCGATCGTTCCTGCGCCGTCGGGGCCCTCCGCTTCACCGAGGACGACCGAAACCACCGAGAGGACCGCGATCACGGTCACCACGTTGGCCGACCAGCGGATCACCCGCAGGAGGATCGCAAGGGCGAGGTCCTGTGTCGGCCCGGCGAGCCAGGTTGCCGACGCTGCTGCGGCCGCAGCGACCGCCAGGACCGGGACGTTCGGCGGAAAGCTGATGAAGCTGAGCGCTTCGATCTTCTGTTCCCACGCCGACGCGAAGCGCGACGCACCGACGCGGCTGGCGCGCTGCACGACCTGGAAGAACCACAGCAGCCAGCCGCCGTAGGTCAGCATGCCGACGACGGTCAACGCACGGATGAGTTCGCCGGTGTTCTGTTGCCTGGGCTGCCCGGTCGAGTCGCTCAACCGATCAGTCCCAGCTGCATTCGAGACGCTTGATCCCGTTGATGAAGTTCGACTGGAGGTAGGCGGGTTCGCCGGTGATCCGCAGCGAGGGAAGCCGGCGACGGAGCTCGTCGAACATCACCGTCATCTCGCGGCGTGCGAGGTTCGCGCCGAGGCAGAAGTGTGGCCCGCCCGCACCGAATCCGACCTGTGCGGGCTGCAGCTCGCGGGTGACGTCGAACATGAAGGGGTTGGCGTAGACCCGCTCGTCACGGTTCCCCGAGTTGTAGAACATCACGACCTTGTCGCCCTGCGCGACGGGGAAGCCGTTGATGTCGGTGTCCTCGGTCGCCGTTCGACGGAAGTGGATCACCGGCGTCGCCCACCGCACGATCTCCTCCATCGCCGTCCGCGAGTGGGTCTCGTAGTCGCCGTAGAGCAGGTCGCGCTGGTCGGGATGGTCGGTGAGCGCCTTCATGCCGTGGCTGATCGCGTTCCGGGTCGTCTCGTTGCCGGCGACCACGAGGAGGATGAAGAACGAGCCGAACTCCTGCGCGGTGAGCTGCTCGCCGTCGACTTCGGCGGCCATCATCACCGACGTGATGTCGTCCTGCGGATCCGCACGCCGGTCCTCGCCGAGCGCCTGGGCGTAGGTGAACATCTCGAGCGAGTGCGTCATCAGGTCGTCGTAGCTCGTGACGAAGTCCGGGTCGCCGACGCCGAGGATGGTGTTCGTCCACTGGAGGATCTTCGAGTAGTCGTCGGCCGGGATGCCCATCATGTCGCAGATGATCTCGAGCGGCAGCGCCGCTGCGACGTGCTCGACGAAGTCACATGTCTTGTCGGGGAACTGCTCGTGCAGCCGGTCGATGATCACCTTGGCCTTGTCGACGACGAGGTCCTCGACGCGGTTGACCTCTTTGGGCGTGAAGCCCTTCGAGACGATCGAGCGGAGTCGGAAGTGCTTCGGGTCGTCCATGTTGATCATCGAGCCGAAGAACTCGTTCATCTCCTGTGGAAGGTCGCCGATGTTCGACCCCTGTCCGGAGCAGAAGAGCGTCGGGTTGCGGCTGACGTGCCAGATGTCCTCGTGTCGAGCAAGGGCGTAGTAGCCCGGCCCGACCGGAAACGGGGATTGCGGGATCTCGCGCTCGGTGAAGTGGCGCAGGCCCGGGGTGTCGCGCAGCTTCGCGAAGGTCGCCTCGCGCACGTCGCGCGGGCCGGCCCAGAAATCCATCTCGGAGAGTTCGACGTCGTCGAGCACGATGTCGTCGGTCGAGATGCCCGCACGGTTCGTCGTCATCCAACGCACTGTAGATACCTTCGACGCTCGATGGCTGAATTCACGTTCTTCGTCGATGCCGAGCCGTACATGATGTCCGGTGCGGAGCTCGCCGCGACCGAACAGGACCTGTTCGAGCACGGGGTGGTGTCGGTCGACATCCCGACCGAGTTCGGCACCGACCTCGGCGAACGAATCCCGGTGCGCGTCGTCGGCACCGGGCCCGGACTGCGGTTCTACGCCAAGTTGCTGCGGATCGGCGACGAGATGCAGCTGGGTGACCTCGAACGGGTCATCGCGGCGGCAGACTGAGCCGATGCTGCAACCTCACGAGATCGAGCGGGCCCTTGCGGTGATGGCCCACCCCGACGACGTCGACTTCGGGGCCGCCGGCACCGTCGCCAACCTCACCGATGCCGGTGTGGAGGTCGTCTACTGTCTCGTCACCGACGGCCAGGCGGGAGGATTCGATCACACGATCCCGCGCAACGAGATGGCGCGCATCCGGCGTCGCGAACAGACCGAGGCCGCCGCCAAGGTGGGGGTCACCGACCTGCGGTTCCTCGGGCACATGGACGGCTCGGTGGTTGCCGACCTCGATCTTCGCCACGACATCAGCGTGGTCATCCGACAGGTGCGTCCGCAGGTCGTCATCACGCAGCTGCCGATGCGCAACCTGGACTCGACCTACGGCTCGCACCCGGATCACATCGCGACCGGTGAGGCGACGATGGCCGCCGTCTACCCGGACGCCCGCAACCCGTTCGCGTTCCCGGGTCGTCCGATCGTCGATCTGGACGATTGGGCCGTCGACGAGGTGTGGATTCCGTTCGGGACCGAAGGGACGGGCGTGGTCGACATCACCGCGCAACTCGACCGCAAGATCGAGGCGTTGATGTGCCACCGCAGTCAGCACCGGGACCCCGTGGCGATGGAGGAGCGGGTCCGGACCTGGTGGCAAGGGATCGCAGCTGAACACGGTCTGCCGGAGGGTTCGAGTGCCGAAGCCTTCCGCGTGGTCGACACCCGGTAGCCGACGGGCCGGTGCCGACGACGCCGGACGAAAGCCTCAAGGACCGGGAAAACTTGTCGATACCCAGACATGGCACTCTTTCGACGTTCCAACAAGCAGGACGACATGGTGGTCGATCGGGTCACCGGTGCGTTCAACCGACGTCAGCTCGACGCGGACATCGCGGCCGGTGTGGACACTTCCGATCAGCCCACTGCCACGCTGCTCATCAGCGTCGACGACTTCCCTGCCTACACCGGCAAGAAGGGTGTGGCCTCGGGCGATCAGGTGCTCGAGCGGGTGTCGTGGGTGATCATGGCGACGGTGCGTACCACCGATGTGGTCTATCGGCATGCGCGCGATTCGTTCTGTGTGCTCCTCCCGGCCACCAGTGACGCCGATGCCCTCGCCGTCGCGAGCCGGATTCGTTCCAATGTGGAGCGGATGCCGTTGCTCGCCGAGTCGCGCGTGACCGTGTCGGTCGGCGTGGCGACCGGAGCGGGCACCGATCTCGCCTCGACCATCCAACGCGCAGACGAGGCGCTGACGTCGGGGGCCGCGACGGGCTGCAACCAGGTCTTCGCCGAACGACGCGTGGTGGCAAATGCCGCGTCCGCTGCGACGGCACCAGCCGCACCGCCGGCACCGGCACCGCAGCCGGCGCCGTCCGCCGTCGTGCAGCCGGACCTCGCGCCACCGTCGCCGATGAACCCGCCGGCCTCCGCGCCGTTTGCGCCGCCGTCGATCTGACGACGCTGATTCCGCCCGAGACGGGGCGCCGAGCGGTTCTCGTGTGAACCGTCGTTGTCGGGAACGTCAGAAGATCCAGCGGTTGGGGCGACCGGCTTGCAGGAGGATGGCGTCCTCGGTCGTGCAGCGGGTGGCGCGCAGCATGTATTGGTCGCCCGCGGCGGTCAACTCGGCGAGCGCGTAGCCCTCGCTGCTGTCGCGTACGCCGACGCCGTTGTGCACCGGATGGATCGCTGCGATCTGCAGCCCGGCGTCTTCTGCCTCGGCGTGCCACAGGTTGACGAGCCCGGGTCGGAGCGACGGATCGTCGAGCAGATCGCCACCCTCCAACTTGAGGGTCACGTTGCAGATGCTGACGGGTTCGATCGAGTCCGGGTTCGACCACGTCGCCACCGAGCTCTCCGTCGAGCATCACCACCACCGGTCCGTCGTGGTCGGTCACGCCACCGACGAACCCGTACCGCACGAGGGGGAAGCCGTCGTCGTCGGTCGTGGTGTACCGGATGCGATCACCATGGCGGAAGCGGTGGGTGTCGGTCATCAGCGGGCCCCGGCGAACTCCTCGATCGCTGCGTCCGACACCGCAGGCCACAACCGCAGGGCGTCCGACGCCCAGTCGTCGAAGGGGCGATCCGTCAGCGCGACCAGTCCGAGCGTGTGACCTGGGCTGACCGCCGGGTCGAGCCACATCATCGTGCCGGCGCCACCGAAGTGGCCATATGTCGCCGCAGAGTTCAGCGTTCCTGTCCAATGCGGAGACTTGTCCCCACGGATCTCGAACCCCATTCCCCACGGGCACGTGTCGAAACGTCCCACGCCCGGAACGATACCTCCCAGCGCAGGGAAGTGGGGACGAACCGCGTCCTGTGCGCTCGCAGCCGACAGGAGGACCGGATTCGTGACCTCCTGCATGAAGCGGATCACGTCGTCGAGCGTCGACCACATCGCGTGCGCAGGGGACCCCCGCAGCTCGGTCGCAGTCATCCCCAGGGGCTCGAGCAGCCCGAGTCGGAGATACTCCTCGAAGGACATGTCCGCGGCAGTCGCCACGTGTGCGGCAGCGACTTCGATCCCGGTGTTCGAATAGATCCGGTTGCGCTCCGGGCCGACGATCGGCTCGGGTCCGTCGAATCCGTAACCACCGGCGTGCGCGAGCACGTGGCGCAGCGTGCGAGTGCCGGTGTTCGGAGGCGGCCCGACCTCGTCGTCGAGCGAGACGGTGCCCTCCTCGACGGCGATCAGGATCGCCCAGACGGTGATCGTCTTGGCGATGGACGCGAGCCGGAACCGGTGGTCGCCAGGACCTTCACGATCGACGACGACGCCGTCGAGCAGGACGGCGCCGGCAACGGTCGGCACCGGGAACTCACCGAGGAGGTCGAGTGCCCGTGCCACAGTTGCCGCAGCTCAGGTGAAGTCGCGGAGGAGTTCGGCGACCCGGAAGGCGAGGTCGACGCTCTGGCGTCCGTTGAGCCGTGGGTCGCAGACCGTCTGGTAGCGGTCGTCGAGTTGGTTGTCGCGCAGCTCCTCGGCGCCACCGAGGCACTCGGTGACGTCGTCGCCGGTCAACTCGACGTGGATGCCGCCCGGCCACGTGTTCTCGGCGCGGTGGGCGCGGACGAAGCCACCGATCTCCGCCACGATGTCGTCGAAGGCGCGCGTCTTGCGGCCGCTCTCGGAGGTGAAGGTGTTGCCGTGCATCGGGTCGCACGCCCACACGACGGGGTGGCCGGCGTCGCTGACCGCGCGCAACAGCGGACGGAGACCGTCTTCGATCTTGTCGGCTCCCATGCGGGTGATCAGCGTGAGTCGCCCGGCGATCCGCGACGGGTTGAGGACCTCGCACAGCTCGATCAGGTAGTCGGCGGTGGTGGTCGGGCCGACCTTGCAGCCGATCGGGTTGCCGACGCCACGGAGGAACTCGACGTGGGCCCCGTCGAGATCGCGGGTGCGTTCGCCGATCCACAGCATGTGCGCCGAGCAGTCGTACCAGGCGTCGGTGAGGGAGTCCTTGCGGGTCAGCGCCTCCTCGTAGCCGAGGATCAGCGCTTCGTGCGACGTGTAGACGTCGACTTCGGAGAGGCTGGAGTTCTGTTCGGTTTCGATGCCGCAGGCACGCATGAACGACAGCGCCCGGTCGATCTCCGATGCGAGTTGCTCGTAGCGCTGCCCGGCGGGGCTGGCGGCGACGAACTCCTGGGTCCAGGCATGGACTCGTGACAGATCGGCGAAGCCGCCCTTGGTGAACGCCCGGAGCAGGTTGAGCGTGGAGGCCGACTGGTTGTAGGCCTGGACGAGCCGCTCGGGGTTCGGCATGCGTGCCGCTTCGGTCGTCGTCGGGTCGTTGACGATGTGACCGCGAAACGACGGGAGCTCGACGTCGCCGACCGTTTCGAAGTCCGACGAGCGCGGCTTGGCGAACTGGCCGGCCATCCTGCCGACCTTCACGGTCGGCACCCCGACCGAGTAGGTGAGGATGATCGCCATCTGCAGGATGACGCGCAGCTTCTCTCGGATGTTGTCGGCGGAGAACTCCTCGAAGCTCTCGGCGCAGTCGCCGGCCTGGAGCAGGAACGCGTTGCCGGCGGCGACCTGGCCGAGGTGGGCCTGGAGTGAACGGGCTTCCTCGGCGAAGATCAGCGGGGGGAGCGACGAGACGGTCTTCAGTGACTGCTCGAGGGCGCCGGGGTCGGGCCACTGCGGTTGCTGGCCGACCCGATGCTCTTTCCACGACGACGGTGACCACTGCGCTGGCATGCCGACACGCTATCTGGCTCGAAAACGACAAGAGCGGCCCGATTCCGGGCCGCTCTCGTTCGGTTCCTGACGAATGCTCAGACCGCGAGAATGCGCTCGGCGTCGTCGCGGAGTCCGGCAACGGCCCGGCTGACGAGGCGGCGGGCGGCTTCGGCGGTGACGCCGAGCTGCTCGCCGACTTCGCGGAAGCTCTTGCGCTCGCCGTCGACGAGGCCGAAGCGGGCCTCGACCGCGAAACGGGCACGAGCGTCGAGCGTGCCGAGCAGTTCGTCGAGCAGATCGCTCTCGACGAGTGCCATGACGGCGTCCTCGGGCGTGGTGTCGCCGTTGGCCATCAGGTCGCCGAGTGTCGCGTCGCCGTCGTCGCCGACGGTCTTGTCGAGGCTGACCGGGGTGGTCAGGCGGTGCAGTTCGGCGTTGGCCTGGTCGAGGGTCTCGCCGTCACCGCTGGCCTGGCGCAGCGCCGCACGGAGGCTGGCGGAGCGGTCGCCCGGGATACGGATGAGGCTCGCCTTCTGGTCGAGCGCACGGCCGATGGCCTGGCGGATCCAGAACGTGGCGTAGGTCGAGAACTTGAACCCACGGCGCCAGTCGAACTTGTCGACCGCGTGCTCGAGGCCGAGGTTGCCCTCCTGGATCAGGTCGAGCAGGTCCATGCCCTGGGGGAGCGGGTAGCGGCGGGCGATCGAGACGACGAGGCGGAGGTTGGAGCGGATGAACCGATCCTTCGCCTTGGCGGCTTCGCGGACCTGGCGCTTGAGGGCCACGCCGCGCTTTCCGGCGTCGAGCTGTTCTTGGGCTTCGCGGCCGGCCTCGATGACGCGGGAGAGCTCACGCTCGTCTTCCGCCGTCAGGAGCGGAACTTTGCCGATATCGTTGAGGTACAGGCCAATGGAGTCATTCATGATGCTTCGTACAACCATTCGTGGTGTTGTGGATTCCGGTTTCCGGCTGTGCCGTCTGGCACACTGCCGACGCGCGGCTTGATCGTGGACTCGCCGCTGTGTGGGCGGCATGGTGAGCGATCTGAGCGACGCGCGCTGATGGCGGAGGGCTTCCCGAGGGAAACCCGGTTGAAACCGGTAAGGGGGGTGGTTTGGGGGACAGTTGACAGTAACAGACGTGTCAAGCCCCTCTCTCGCGGGAATCGAAAATTCATGGTTGGCGACGGTGATCGCCGCTTCGGGCCGTCGTCTCGTAGGGTTGTCGCTCGTGTCCGCCACCGCGACTCCGCAGCTCAACGATGGTGCGCCGTCCCGGGTCGGCGTGTTCGGCGGGACATTCGACCCTCCGCACGTGGGTCACCTGGTCACGGCCATCAACGTGCATCACGCACTCGACCTGGATCTCGTCATCATGATGGTGGCCAACGTTCCCTGGCAGAAGGACGGCACGCGGGAGATCACCGCAGCCGAGGACCGTCTGGCGATGGTCGCCGCCGCTGTCGATGCGGTGCCGGGGCTGATTCCGGGGCGTCAGGAGATCGACCTCGGTGGCAACAGCTACACCGCCGACACGTTGCGCGTGGTCGCCGAGGAGTATCCAGGGGCCGAGCTGTTCACGATCGTGGGTGACGATGCCGCGGCGAAGCTGCACACCTGGGAGCGCAGCGATGAGGTGATCGAGCGTTCGCAGTTGGTGGTGGTCGATCGTCCGGGAGCGCCGGTCGAACTGGACGACACCGTCGACTGGATCCACGTCGAGGTGCCTCGCCTGGAGGTCTCGAGCACCGATCTGCGCGCCCGATTCTGCGATGGTCGACCGCTGGACTACCTGTTGACCGATGCCGTGCTCGAGGTGATCGAGCGTCGCTCCCTGTACGCGTCGACCGAACGGACCTGCGCATGACGGCCAATGCGCAGCGACGTCGGCGCGTCTCGGTGATCGGAGCGATCCTCGGTCTCGTGGGGGTGATCGCCGTCATCGGCGTGTCCGCCGTCGCGGTCGCCACCCTGCGGACGTCGCAGGAGGGGCGGGCGCCCGAGACCGAGCAACGTGAGGTGGTGTCGTTCCCCGAGACTCCCAACGCCGTGATCGGCGTCGTCGACGATTTCGATCGGCTCACGTCGCTCGCAGTGCTCACGCTCGACCCGTCCGGGGTCGGTGGCAGCATCGTGGTCGTGCCGGTCAACGTCGACCAGACGAACGGCTTCGGACCGATTCGGCTGCCGGTGAGCCGGCAGCCGTACGTGCCCGGCGACGTCGAGCAGCAGGCGGAGCTCGATCTCGGAGCTCGAACCGCTGCTCACCTTGACCATCGAACGCAGTGCCGTCGTTGGCCCCGACGGCCTCGCCGAGCTGCTCGCTCCCTTCGGCGAACTCGAGGTCGACCTTCCGGAGCGGGTCATCGACTCCGACACCGCAGGATCGGGCTTCGTCGTGCGGTCGGGCGAGAGCACGCTCGACGTCGAGACGGCGACGGCCGCGTTCACGGCGATCGACGCGACCGGCGACTCCTACGAGCATCACCCGACCGACGTGGCCCTGTGGACGGCGCTCGCCGACGCTGCGCCAGCGACTGCGGCCGATGCACCGCTGGACGAGTTCGACCGACCGATCGCCCCGGAGTCGTTCGACGAGTTGTGGGAGCGGCTGTTCGCCGGTGAGGTTGCCGTTCGTGATCTCGCCATCGACGACTTCGGCACGCCGTTCGCGGAGAACGAGACCGACGCCGACTTCGTGATCGCCTCACGACCCGATGCGCTGCTCGTGTTCGGGTCGATCTCGCCCGGCCTCGTGTCGACCCCGAACGAGAGCGTCTCGATGATGCTCGTCGTCGGGTTCACCGAAGACGACGTCGCGGCGCTCGGCGAGACGGCTGACGGCACGCCGATCACCAAGGCGTCGATGACGCGGCGATTCATCGGCGAGCTGATCTTCAAGCAGGCCAACATCGTCGCCGTCGATCTCACCGAGACACCGGGTGCGGTTCCCGAGACGACGCAGCTGTTCGTGTCGAGCGAGGAGATCGAGGCCGAGGTGCGTGCCACCTCGGAACGGTTCTTCGCCGATGCCGAGGTCATCGTGTCCGAGCGGCTCATCGACGGCGTCGACGTGCTGGTGGTGCTGGGACAGAACTTCCTGGACCAGCGAGCCGAGCTGTTGGAGATCGAGCGCGCGGCAGCCGAGGAGGCCGAGGCGCCCGACAACGACGGCGAGGCCGACTTCGACGTGTCCGGTGTGGACGACCAGCCGGCCGACGACGATGACGCTTCGGAGGGCGACGACGTGCCCGCGGACGACGCGGAGTCGACCGACACCCCGGTTCCGGACACATCCACCGATACCGTCGTCGCCGATGGCTGACACGCAGACCCCGGGCGCTCACGACGAGCCGATCGACGACGACGGCGAATCGCTGGCGCTCGTGATCGCTCGAACCGCCGACGAGAAGAAGGGCGACGACATCGTCGTGCTCGACGTCGGCGACGTGCTGGCGATCGCCGGATACTTCGTGATCGTGAGCGCGTCGAACAGCCGCCTGGTCGAGTCGCTGGCCGAACGACGTCGAGATCGCTGCCAAGGCCGAACTCGGGCGCAGCCCGGTCCGCACCGAGGGGCACCGCGAGAAGCAGTGGGTGTTGCTCGACTACGGCGACGTCGTCGTGCACGTGTTCCACAAGGAGATGCGGGACTTCTACGAGATCGAACGCCTCTACGGCGACGTTCCTCGTTTGAAGTGGAACTGACGCCGATATCATCCGCTCTCGCACATTTCGGGGCTATAGCTCAGTTGGTAGAGCGCTTCCATGGCATGGAAGAGGTCAGGAGTTCAATTCTCCTTAGCTCCACGAAGAAGCCCCAGGTCACTGGCCTGGGGCTCTTTTCGTCGCTCAGGTTCGATTGAGCGGGATGAGTTCGGGACCGCACCGGAGCGGCCGGCGTCCTCGGGTCTGTCTAGACCGCGAGCGCGTGGGTCGGTGCGACGGTGGTCCAGCCGGTCTCTCTGCGCGCAAAGGTCGCAATCAGCTCACCAAGCGGGAGCGGTTCGACGTCCGGGAAGGCGAGAAAGACCCTCAGCCGCAGCGTGACCTTCCCGTTGTCTTCCTGCGGCGGCTCGAAGTGGAGGAACCCGGTCTGTGCATCGGCAGACGCGATCCGGGATCGAGTCGACGACCGTCACGCGCGTTGACGCGCCGCGGTATCCGTCGCCGAGGAGCCAGTGCTCGTCGGACCGTACGACGTAGGCCAGGTCGGGAAACGAGAGCGGAAGCGGCTGGCCCGGGAGTGCGACGGACGTCAAGACGCATTCGAGCAGGAGATCCTGGAGGACACCGAGTGTCCGGTCGTCAACCACCGTGTGTCTCCTGTCGTCGAGTCCCCGGCTGAGCTCACCCGGCTTCGAGTGCCTCGAGTGACGATATGTCCATCGGTCCGGGCGTCGCTGCCGCCAGCGGGTCGTCGCCCGCATTCGTTGCTCCGTTGTCGACGTCGCCGGGGCCACCGTGTGGCGTCGGCGCGTCGTCGAGCCCTGCCAACGAATCGAGCCCGACATCAACAGGAGCCGGAGCCCCCGAAATGTCCGATGCTCCGGCGCCGAGTGAATCGAGCGGCGCCGGGGCCGGCGCATCGCCCATCACCGAGCCGAGCCCATCGACGCCGCTCGGTGCCGGCGCTTCATCGCCAGATTGTGCCGACGTCTCGAGGTCGGCGAGCGCAAGTGGCGCCGGCGCGTCGGTGAATCCGTCAAATCCTGCATCGCTCGTCATCATCGTCTCCGATCACATGTAGACCTGTTCGACCCGGGCGTCGCCGGCATCGGTGATCACGGTGACGACTTTGCCGTTGCCGCGGGCGGAGGTCAAGACGAGATGCACGTTGCTGCATCCGTCCGCGTTACCGGTCTGTACCTTCTTCCACCCCAATCCGGCCAGGTATACCCAGCAATTCTGTGAGTGGTGCGTGGTGAAGATCCGGGAGATGGACTTGTTGTTGTGAGTGGCCATGGGAGGCTTCCTTTCTAGAGGTAGAGCTGTTCGATCTCGGTCGCGGTTGCCAGGACCGTGACCGGCTTTGCATTCGCCCGGCTCTCGCACAGCGCACCGAGCACGTTGGTCACGCCGTCCGGGGTGGTCGGCTTCACTTTTCGCCAGCCGACGTCCTGGACGAACCCCCACGCGTTCTTCGAGTGGTACGTGGCGAAGACCCGGAGCACCTGCTTGTTCGTCTGCCACTGTTCGACCCCGTAGATGGATTGGATGCCAGCGATGTCGTCTGCATGGAGGAATCGGTGCGGCCCGCCGTAGAACGGGTACATCAGTGCATCGTTGACCGTCGAGTGGGCAAGGCCGAGCGCGTGGCCGAACTCGTGCGCTGCGACGGTGTATAGATCGATGCCAGCCGGTGGAAGGTCGACCGACCACGTCTCGGCGTCGTCGAAGTGGCTGTCGCCGGCGATGTCGCCACCGTTCGGAGGTGGGTAGAAGGCGTGCGCCAAGACGCCGCTGGGGCCGTCGAATGGGCTTCCGTCGCCGTGATTGTCGGTGTGAAACCCGATCCGGATCTCCGGATTCGTGCCCACCGCGGCTTCGGTGAACGTCAGTGGTGTCACTGCGGCCCAATAGCCCAGGGCGGTGCTGACCGCAGCCCGTATCTCTGCCTGGGACAGATCTCCTGTGAAGTTGTGGAAGCCGTACTTCAAGTTGTTGGCCGGCCACTTGTTGCCCTGGGCGACGAACTCCCCGTGGTCAGGCATGCCACACCGGTCCATCTGGAGCAGCGCAAGTGTCGGCTCGTCGATCTCGCCTGAAACGGAGATTCCAGCAAACCGCTGGAGTTCGCACAATGCTCGCTCTGTCGGTTCGTCGAACTGGCCGATCTGGGCCGGCGTCGGTTCGACATCGACGGGTCGCATGCCGAACTCGGCGTGGACCCCGCTGTCGAAGTAGCCGAAGCGGCAGAGGTAGTTCTGGAGTCGCTCGACGTTCACTCCGGTGGAGCCGAGCTTGGCTCCCTTGGCTGTCGGTCGGATTTCTTCGACACTTGCCATTGGATTCATTCCTTTCTCGGGCGTGTGCAACTTCGCCGCCGCCTGCTTCCGATGATCGAGCACGCCGGGCTCCAGGACAACGACGAGCAGCGTCAGTCCACCGCCAGAACCTGGCAGGCGACCGCACTCGCGACTCGACGACGCATTTTCGGCCCGCGAGAGTCGATGCAGGAGTCCGGTTGCGGCCCCAGCATGGAAAGGGGTGGTGTGACCACTGTATGTGGTGTAGGTTTTCCGCGCGGGCCCTGAACAATCGGGGGAAATCGACGTGAGCGGACAGGTTGGTGTGGTCAACGCCCCGCCGCTGTACGCGATCGGACTGAGCGATGCCCTGGAAAGCACGCGGTTCACCATCGAAACGGTCCAGGATCCGGCGGCCTGGACGGCGGCCTATCCGAACGAGACGTTGCTCTGGCTGGTGCGCGAACCGAGCCACTTTGCCGCAGTCGGTCAGGTCGCCGGCTGTTCACCGCAGGTGCACATCCTCACCGTGCTCGACCCGCTCACCGCCGATGCGGCGCTCGCCTCGTTGCGGGTCGGCGCAATCGGGGCGGTTGGGCTCGACGAGTCGCCCGACGACGTCGTCACTGCCATCGAGGCGGCCGTCAGCGGACGGGTCCTCCTGCCCGCGTGCGTCGCTCGGTCGCTGGTTGAGAAGCTGTCCTACGAATTCAGGGTCGATCAGTTGGACGAGCGCGATGTTTCGTGCCTGCGCGCACTCGCAGGCGGCGAAAAGGTCGCTCAGATCGCACGGAACTTCGGGTATTCGGAGCGCGAGATGTATCGACGACTCCGCCACCTCTACACCAGGATGGCGGTCCAGGGTCGTACCGAGGCCCTGCTGCTCGCAGCCCGCAGCGGACTGATCGACTGACCTGGCGACCTGGCCCGACGACCCTTCGCGTCGGGCCTGTCGACGACGCGGATCACCTGAGCGCAGGGTCGTAGTCCGGATCGTTGGTCACCACGATCACGTCCACGCCGCTGTTCGGCTCGCGCCCGGACAGCGCGAGCGTGTGGGTTCGGCCGGCATCGAGGTTCGGCCGAAGCGGGTCGCAGAGGTGCGTTTCGAAACTGCCGCCGCATCGCGTGCTGATCAAGTCCCAGTGCCACCCCAGCCGGGTCTCGTCGTCGTCTTCGAAGAAGTCCCAGACGTCGACTTCCTCGTCGTCGAGCCTGACGGCGATCGAGTCGCTGCTGTCCTGTGGCTCGGCGCTCGAGACCCTCGCCCAGATGACGTACCGATCAGACTGCGCCACGTCGAAATCGAAGCGAACAACGCCGGCGTTGGTTTGGCTCGTCGAGACGAACGCTGAGCCCTCGGCGTCGAGATCGGTCCCTGCGACCATAGGTGGCGTGAGGACTTGGTCCTCGGCCTGCAACACGATGGTCTGGAAGGCCGGCTCGGGGCTGGTGGTCACGACTGCGAGGCTTGCCGGTGCCGTCTCGCCGGGGGCCGGGGTGTCGACCACTTCGATGGGATCGGAATCTGGAGAACTGGGCACCGCGTTCCGCCACCTCCCGAGATGATGACTGCGCCGGCCGCGACGATGGCGAGTCCGCCGGCCGCAGCACCGAGCTTCAGCAACGTCCGGCGTTCGGTCGGCGAGTCGATCGGGTGTTCCTTGGCCGCCTCCGGCAGCGAAGGCACGCCGTCGCAGGAGGTTCGATCCCCGGAGATGATCGTCGAAGCCGCACCGGCCGCGTTCGGCCTGGTGATGCCGATCGCAGGGTCGACACCGCCGGATCGGAGAAGCTGTGCCAGCTCCGCCGCGCTCGAAATCCGCTCGGTCGGATCTTTCGCCATCGCCGACGCGATCACGGCGTTGACCCACTCGGGCGCATCACCCGTGAGCGCAGGGACTGGATCGTCGTTGATCCGTCTCATCAGCGCCATCAGATTGCTCGACGTGACCGCATCCACGAACGGCGGATGCCCCTCGATCAGTGCGTACAGGGTGGCGCCGAGCGCATACACGTCGGTCGTGGGAGCAGCCTCCTCGCCGGTCAGTGCCTCCGGTGGGCTGAAGGCCGGCGTCAGCGTGAGCACCGTCGACTGCATCGATACGCCGGCATCGACGATACGCGAGATGCCGAAGTCCGCAACGAGTGGGCGACCGGTCGGGCTCCGCATGAGATTGGCCGGTTTGAGATCTCTGTGGACCAGCCCGTCCTGGTGAGCGAAGTGCACGGTCGTGGCGACGTCGGAAATCACCTCGGCCGCCTCAGCCCACGGCAAACGACCTCGGGACTCGATGTCGTCCTGCAGCGATCCCGGCAGCAACGGCATCACCAGGTATGGTTCGCCTGCGTCGTTGATCCCGCTGTCGTAGACCGTCACCATGCCGTCGTGCTGGGACATCCTGCCCATTCCGCGTTGCTCGCGAGCGAACCGACGTCTCGTTCCTTCGTCCGACGCTCGCTTCAGCACCTTCACTGCGACGTCGCGGTCGAGCGTCTCCTGGCGGCTGCGGTATACGAGTGCGTTGCCACCCTCACCGATCAGTTCAGCGGGTCCGAGGCCGGCGATCCGCAAGTCGATCGGCTCGTCGCGTCCCATCGGAAGATGTTAGCTGCTGCCCCGCAGGGCCCTTTCGACACGCCGTGGATCGAAGGTCGAGCGCTCATCCGCGGCGATGACGCACCGGTTGAATCGGTGGCGTTGCTGCGGGCTCGTCCGGCTACGGGTGGCGGACGCCCCAGCCGTTCCAGTGGGTCACGGAGTCCATCGGGGGCCGCTTCGCCGGCTTGAAGTCGGTGCCTTTGGTGTATCCGATGGTGATCAGCGCGCATTGGGTCACCTCGTCGAACGGGATCCCCAACACGTCGGCGGCCTCCTGTTCGTGCATCAGGTGGAGCGTCGTCCACGAGGTGCCGAGCCCACGTTCGCGGGCAGCGAGCATGAAGCTCCACACGCCCGGGAGGATCGAACCGAACAGCGACGCCGACGCCAGGGCGGGGAGCCCGTCGAGGCGGCCGGGGAGGCAGGGGATCAACATCGCAGGAGCCTTCTCGAAGTTCTCGGCGAGATACTCCGCCGAGCCGAGCACCCGATCCTGCTGCGCGATCCGCTCGGCGTCTTCACCCTTGTAGGCGGTCGCGACGTTGCCCTCCATGGTGGTGTAGATCTCCCAGCCCTTGCGGTAGATGTCGCCGAGCGCCTTGCGCTTGTCCGGATCGGTGACCACCAACCACTGCCAGGCCTGCATGTTCGACCCGGTCGGCGATTGGACAGCCAGCTCGAGGCACTCCTGGAGTACCTCGGGCTCGACCGGCTTGTCGAAGTCGAGTCGCTTGCGGACCGCCCTGGTGGTGCTGAGCACCTCATCGACGCTGAGATTGAGCTTCATCGGGGATTCCTCCGGCATGGTGGGCGTGAGCGCGGAACGCTACAACTGGCGATTCGATCCGATCGAGTCCGAGTCGCCGCCGAGGGGGTCAGGCGAGCCAGTCGAGGACACGCAGTTGCATCACGTCGAGCAAGGCGTCGCTGTCGCCGGAGACCGAGGTGTCGAGCACATCGGCGGACCCGACGATGCGGTGCGCAAGGATCTCTTTCGAGAGGTGCGAGTCCTCGACGAGCTGCTCGAACGAGTAGGTCGAGATTCCGGCGGCGACGAGGGCATCGTGGTACGTCCGCAAGAGCTGCTCTTCTTCGGCGCGATGCTCAGCGGTGAGTGCGGTCGTGATGAAGTAGGCGACGTCGACCGCCGGACGCCCGGCACCGACGCCCTGGAGGTCGAGCACGACGATCTCGTCGTCGGGTCGGAACAGCACGTTGTCGAGTCGGTAGTCGCCGTGCAGCAGGGTCCATGGCGCGCGAGCGAGCGAGTCGCTGATGGCCGGTGCTCGCTCCTGGATCTCGTCGAGCCGTGTCAGCGTGTGATCGCCGATCAGCGCGCCGAAGCGCTCGACGAAGGCCTCGCGGTTGCGGAGATAGCTGGCCTGGAAGACGCGCGCGGCGCGGTTGACGGGATAGATCTTGTCGTTGGCCTCGAGCACCTCGCTGCGCATCCAGTTGTGGGCGTGGAACCGGGCGAGCACGGCGAGCGCCTGGCGCGCCTCGTCGAGCGAGCCGCCCGTGAGTTGCGACGGCGGACGAGCGTCGGCGATGTCTTCCAACACGAGGACGTAGCGCCGCTTGCTCTTGCCGGACACCTTCAGGAACTGGCCGATCACCCAGTTGACGCCACGCAGCGGGAGGTGGTCGAACATGAAGAGCAGCGGACGGGCGATCCACGGCGCAGGGTCGGGGTCCATCTCGCCGTGCAGGTACTCGGGCAACGGCAACCCCAACGACGAGCGAAGCGTCTGGTACACGACGATCTCGCGCTCGTAGGCCTGGAGCCCGTCGCCCACGGCGAAGTTCTCGTCGACCTGTGTCGGCACCTTGACGATCACCGAGCCGGGAAGGTCGGAGGCGCCGGCCGCGTCGTCCCACGTGAGGTGGCAGCGGTGGACTTCGCCCATGAATCCGACGTCGGTACCGATGTCCTCGCACCGCACGGCCGTGACGGTCGCACCCAGATCGACCGCGCCCGTGAACCACTCCGCCGTCAGCTCCTCGGAGCGCTGCGGGATGTGCGGTCGCTCCGGCTTCGGGCGCCGTTTGGGCAGTGTCGGAGTGCGCATGATGGTGAGCCGAAACCTACACGTCGAGCGCCGGAGGAAATCGAGCCGGCGCTTCACGTCGATTTCCACGCCAGCAACATGACATCGATCCGGGATCGATATCACGTTGCTGCTGGCGTCGAGTACCAGTTCGGTGTGAAGATCGGAGGATGGAGACGCACCGCGCCCACGAGACCGAGGAGCGCGCGTTGCAGGCGACGGTTCGGTTGGTGTCGACGATCCGCGACTCGATCATCGGTCGTGACGAGATCATCGACGGGCCGTTCGGTCCGCGTCCGGTCGTCTACGCCGACTACACGGCGTCGGGTCGATCACTCACGTTCATCGAGGACTATCTCCGCGACGTCGTGCTGCCGCTGTACGCGAACACGCACACCGAGGCATCGGGAACCGGCCTCCAGACGACGCGGTTCCGCGAAGAAGCGCGGTCGATCATCGCTTCGTGTGTCGGCGCGACGGGGGAGCACGCGGTGCTGTTCTGCGGGAGTGGGGCCACCGGCGCCATCGACAAGCTGATCGGCGTCCTCGGCCTGCGTGTCCCGTCCACCCTCGACGATCGCTACGGCGTGAGCGCCGCCATCGCGCCCGAGGACCGGCCGGTCGTGTTCATCGGGCCCTACGAGCACCACTCCAACGAGTTGCCGTGGCGCGAGTCGATCGCCGACGTCGTGATCATCGACGAGGACGCCGACGGTCACGTGTGCCTCGAGCACCTCGAACGGGAGCTCGTCGCGCACGCGGATCGCCCGGTGAAGATCGGGTCGTTCTCGGCGGCCTCGAACGTCACCGGGATCATCACCGACGCCGATGCGGTGTCGACGTTGCTGCACGGTCACGGGGCACTGGCGTTCTGGGACTTCGCCGCCGCGGCTCCGTACGTCGGGATCGAGATGAGCGAGCCCGGCGCCACGGGGAACCTCGCGTACAAGGATGCGGTGTTCATCTCGCCGCACAAGATGATCGGCGGGCCGGGAACGCCGGGTGTACTCGTCGCCCGCCGCGAGCTGTTCACCAATCGGGTCCCCGATGTTCCGGGTGGTGGTTCGGTCACCTACGTGAACACGAACGAGCACGACTACCACCCGGCGATCGAACATCGGGAGGAAGCCGGCACGCCCGCCATCGTCGAGTCGATCCGTGCCGGACTCGTGTTCCAGCTGAAGCAGGCGGTCGGCGTCGACGCGATCACCCGGCGCGAGCACGACTTCGTCAGCCGAGCCATCGACTCCTGGGACGCCGACCCGAACATCATGGTCCTCGGCAACCACGACGCGGAGCGGCTGTCGATCGTCTCGTTCGTGATCCGTCACGGCGACGACGGTCGGTTCCTGCACCACAACTTCGTCGTGGCGCTGCTCAACGATCTGTTCGGCATCCAGTCGCGAGGTGGTTGCTCGTGCGCGGGTCCGTACGGCCATCGGCTGCTCGGCATCGACCTCGACCGCTCACACGCGTTCCAGCGGGAGATCAACCGCGGGTGCGAAGGGATCAAGCCGGGCTGGGTGCGAGTGAACTTCAACTACTTCATCGACGAGGCCACGTTCCGATACATCGTCGACGCCGTCCACCTCGTCGCCGAGCACGGGGCCTCCCTGCTGCCCGAGTACCGGTTCGAACCCGATACGGGACTGTGGCATCACCGCGACGCTCGCTCCGATCCGGCGATGTCGCTGCTCGAGATCTCGTATGCGGATGGCGAGATGCGCTACGAGAACCGCCGGGTGCGCGGTGCGAGCGACTTCGCGGCGCACCTGGCCGACGCCCGTCGGCGCTGCACCGATGCGGCAGGGCAGGTCGCGGGGGAGTGCGTCGCCCCGACCACGACCGACGACTTCGAACGCCTGCGCTGGTTCCCGTATCCGGGCGAGGTGGCCGCTGTGTCAGCGACCGCTCAGAATCGCCCGTTCGAGCCGGGCGAGATCGGTCTCGAACCGTGACGCGTCGACGCTCACCGCGTTGATCCGTTCGAGGGCGAGCAGCGTGCCCGGCAGATTCGACGCCGTGGGCATCCATGCGCCGTCGACGAGCACCGGCACGAGGAGTCCGTGAGGTCCTCGGTCAGTGACCATCGCCTCACAGTACGTCAGCACCGAGCGCGCCTGCGCCGGCTTCCTTGTGACAGCGCCGTCACGCGCCGCGACGCCGAATGAGCTCGGCGAGCTGCAGCGTCTCCGGCGACAGGTTGACGCCCAGTTCGTCGTTGAACACCCGCTCGCAACGGCGGAGTGCCTGCATCGCCGCACCGCTGTCGCCGCGGGTGAGTTCGATCTCGATCAAGAGCCGATGTCCCCGCTCGCGGTACGGGTCGATGTCGATGGCGGACGTTGCGGTGATCGACGCGAGTTGGTGATCGCCGAGCGCGTGCCACGCCTGAGCGAGCGTGGCAAAGGAGCGGTACAGGGCATCGCGCTGTCGCGATCGTTCTGATTCCAGCCAGAGTCCGGATTCGCCCGGCAGCAGCCGTCGGCGCAGGATCGCCGAGGCGACGGTTGCCTCGCGGCTGGCCGCCTCAGCGTCGCCGTGGCGCAACGATCCTTCGGCCCGATCGAGACGGCGGTGCGCCTGTTCGAGATCGACCCACGTGTCGGCGGGCGGGACGAACGCGTAGGTGCCGCCCGATGACGTGAGCACCGCTGCCGCATCCAACCCGATCTGGGCGATCAGCGATCGGGTCTTGGAGATCACGGCAGCCAACGCACTCTTCCACTGGGGAGGCGGACGCCCGTCCCAGACGACGTCGGCGAGATGGTCGTGGGACACGGGGCGCCGCTCGATCGCCAGCGCGACGAACGCGATGCGTCCCTGGCCGCCTGGAAGGTCGGCGCCCACGAAAGACCCCGTGGGGCCTTCCATCCGGAGTCCACCGGTCAGATACAGACGTGCCAAGGTTTCTCCAACGATCCACCAACTCCCAATCTCTAGGTTGCCACGCGGAGGTCAGACAATGAGCGGACACAGCATCGAATGCCCATGCGGGACCGTGCTACGCGGTGCGGACGAAGACGAGGTGGTCGCCGAAGCGCAGTCACACGCCAAGTCCGTCCACGACATGGAGCTCAGCGATGAGCAGGCGCGTTCGATGGTGTCGCCGAACTGATCTCCGCATCAACCGGTCCTGTCCGAACGGGGCCCGAACGGTGAGGAGAACACCATGAAGAAGTTTGCATGTGGAGACGTCGTGCCGGGTTGTGACGGCATCGTGACCGGGGAAACCGACGACGACGTGCTCGCCGCTGCGGCAGCGCACGCGGCGTCCGCGCACGGGATGGCGGAAGTGCCCGACGAGGTCGTCTCCGCGATACGAGCCGGCATCAGCGACGCATAGCGACCTTCCGGTCAGGTGGCGTAGGGGGGGAACGTGAGATCGAAGGTCACTTCGTTGTCGCCCCCGACACCGGCGATCGTGCCGGCGGCCGGATCGACCGTCGCAGTCCAGCTGCCTGCACCGCCTCCGCTGACACCGCCGCCTTGGGTCGTGCCGAAACCCGTGCCGGTGATCGCTCCCGTCGTCGCGTCGTAGCTGCCGGTGAGTTCGCCGAAGCTCTCGAACGTGATGCCCTGCACGTCGATCGTGTAGGCGAAGGATCCCGAGACATCGCCGCCCTCCGGTCGGAAGATGATCTCGACCGAGTTCGAGGTCAGGGACGCCTGATCGAGGCCGGTGAACGACGTGAACGTTCCGGTCGCGAGGACCTCGCCGGGCAGGAGCGGTCGGTCGGTCGTTCCGGATGACCCGACCGGCCGGATGAAGTCCGGACCCCCGCCGACATCGGTGAGCACGAACTCCTCGACAGGCGTTGGAGCGGGGAGCACCGCTGCGGTGGTGCTCGTCTGGAACGTGTCCCACGCTGCGCCGACGTACGCAGTGCTGTCCTCGACGGGTTCGGGCGGGGCGAGTGGACTGCCGCTCGCACACCGGACCCGCGGTGCACCGAACTCGTCCACCATCACGGCGGTGCCGACCTGCAGTACGGCCTGGCGGGGCTCGGCCGCGCCGTCGACCAGCACGTGATCGGTGACGCGGGTGTCGGACGCCAACACGGTCGAGGTCAGCCCGCCCACGAACGCCTCGACGTCGTCGACCGGGATCTGCTGGACGTCCGCCCATGCCTCGGTGTCGGGAGCGTCGGGCGTCAGCGCAGCGATCAGCTCGTCGGGCAGGCACGGAGCGACGCCTTCGGAGCCGGCGAACACTCCGTCGTCGGTTCCGGAGACCCCGACCACCGATGGTGCACCCGCGTCCGATTCGGTGTCCGCAGCGGCGTCGCCCGACACCGGCACGCCGCCGGCCTGGACGAAGGCCATCAACACCTCGTCAGGAGACGTCGCGATCGAGGGCGTGAACGCGTTGACGCCCGGCTCGTCGAAGGGGAGGAGGAAGACCTCGCCTCCGGCGACGACGACCACGGGCACGGTCGTCGCTGAGGTCGCTGAGGTCGCTGAGGTCGCAGGGGGCGCTGAGGTGGACGCCGTCGCCGTGTCCTGCACCGTCTCGTTCGGAACTTCGGCCTCAGCGGGAATCGTGCTGGTCTGGGGGTCGGCGGTCTCGTCGTTGTCGCCGCCCGTTGCGATCACGGCCACCACCGCGACCAACACAGCGATGAGCACCGCGGCCGCGATGAGCGCGGGGGTCCGGCGAGAAGGTGGCTCCGGCGCTGCGGGCGGCCGCGGCGCGATCACGGTGGGAGCAGCGGCGGCCGACGCCGCCGCTGCGACGGCCGCCTCGAGGGCGTCGGCCATCTCGAAGACCGACTGATATCGGTCGTCGGGGTCCTTGGCCATCGAGCGTTCGAGAATCGCCTGGAGTTGCGGCGGCGCGTGCGTGCCCAAGCTCGGAACCGGCTCGTTGACGATGCTGTTCATGAGCGTCATGAGCGTGGGTTCGCTCCCCGGCTCGGAGTAGGGCGGATGACCCATGATCAGCGCATACAGCGTGGCGCCGAGCGAGTACACGTCGCCCGTCGGTTGCGCCACCGTCGTGTCGAACGCTTCGGGCGGGCTGTACGCCGGCGTCAACGCGAGCGAGGTGGCCTCGAGGGCCGTGTTGGTGTCGACGATGCGGGCGATTCCGAAATCGGCGACGAGCGGGCGTCCGCCACTGGACAGCATGATGTTGCCGGGCTTCAGGTCCCGGTGGACGATCCCCTGTTCGTGTGCGAAGCCGACCGTGCGGCAGACGTCGGCGATGATCGCCGCCGCGCGTTCCCACGGCATCGGCTCGACCCGGATCTCGTCGGCGAGCGAGGCGCCGAGCAGGGGCATCATGATGTAGGGCTCGTCCCGCGCGGTGAGCCCGGTTTCGTAGACCGTGACCATGCCCTCGTGCTGCGACAGGCGACCCATGAGTCGCCGCTCGCGATCGAATCGCCGCCGCGTGTCGTCGTTCGTGGCGAACCCGAGCACCTTGATCGCCACCTCGCGATCCAAACTGTCCTGGCGGGCCCGGTAGACGACCGCGCTGCCGCCTTCGCCGATGCGCGTGCCTGGTCCGATGCCGTCGATCCCGAGGTCGTCGTGCTGTTGGCCCACCGAGTTTCAAGGTAGTCGTTCCCCTGCGGGCTTCCGGTGACGGGGTGGCGGGGGGTTTCGCATCCGGGCGAGGTCGGGCGTAGTGTCGGATCGCCATGCACCGCCTGATGGATGTCGAGCTCGCCGGGTTGCTGCTGTCGGCAGCCCCCGATGCGATGATGGTCGTCGACGCTGACGGGATGATCCGTCTCGCCAACGATGCTGCGACCGTCATGTTCGCAGCTGCCGAAGAACCGCTCGCCGGGACCCTCGTCGACCGGCTGGTCCCCAACGAGGCTCGACCCGACCACATCGCGGTCCGGGAGCGGTACGTCGCCGAGCCGTCACGTCGACCGATGGGGACGGGCCTGCAGCTCCACGGTCAGCGGCGAGACGGGACGCTGTTCCCCGTCGAGATCAGCTTGAGTCCCGTCGACCTGTCCGGCACGGTGATGACCATCGCCGCCGTGCGTGACGTGTCCGACCGTCAGGAGACGATGGAGCGACTCGCGCTGTTGCGCGATCGCGAACGGATCGGCCGCGACATCCACGACATGGTGATCCAACGGATCTTCGCTGCGGGGATGTCGATTCAGGCGGTGGTCGGATCGGTCGCGTCACCGGAGCTTCGAGATCGTCTCAACGACGTCACCGACGGGCTCGACGAGACGATCCGTCAGCTGCGCCAGGCCATCTTCGAGATCGGCCAGGCCGACGAAGGCCAGAGCCTGTCGAGCCAGATCGCCTCGATCGTCGACGAACGGGCGAAACACCTCGGCTTCACACCCGAGCTGCGCGTGAGCGGCCACCTCGACGATCTGCCCGAATTCGTCGCGGATCAGCTGATCGCGACGCTGACCGAGTCCCTCTCGAACGTCGCCCGCCACGCCGATGCAACCGAGGCGCGGGCGACCATCGAGTGCTCCGACGGGCAGGTGTCGCTCATCGTCGAGGACAACGGCGTGGGCCTCGCCCGTCGTCCCAAGACCAAGGGCGGACTCTCGAACATGATGTGGCGAGCGGCCGAACTCGGCGGGTCGTGTGCGATCGAAGCCAACGTTCCGTCGGGCACCCGCGTGGTGTGGGAGGTTCCGCTCACCCCGGTATCGAAGCGCTGAGCACGGCGACGGGTCAGTCGTCGTGGAGGCTTCGTTCCTCGAGCCGAGCGGCGAGGGCTGCGGCCTCGGTGCGCCGTGACATGCCCAGCTTCGCGAGCAGATTCGAGACGTAGTTCTTCACGGTCTTCTCGGCGAGGTACATCTCGGTGGCGATCTGGCGGTTCGTGAGGCCCTCGCCGATGTAGTCGAAGATCCGCAGTTCCTGCGGCGTGAGGTCGTCGAGGCGACCCTCTTCGCTGTTGCGGAGTCGACGCATCGCGATTCTGACGGCGGCGTCGTCGAGCAGACGTCGACCCTCGTGCACGTGGCGGATCGCCTCGATCAGGTCGTTGCTGCGGATCTGCTTCAGGACGAACCCGGCCGCACCGGCGAGCCCGGCGTCGACCAGCGCCCGGTCGCTCTCGAACGACGTCAGGATGAGGCACTGCACGTTGTCGAACTCCGACCGGATTTCACGACAGACGTCGATCCCGTTGCCGTCGCCGAGTCGAACATCGAGCACGGCCACGTCGGGCTCGCACTCGCGGACCACGTCGATCGCCTCGCTTGCGGCACCGGCCTCGCCGACGACGGTCATGTCGTCCTGCGCGTCCAATGCCGCTCGGACACCACCGCGCACGACTTCATGGTCGTCGAGCAGGAACACACGGATCATCCCGACAGTGTTGCGTGTCAGGAGGCTTCGCGCACGCTTTCGTCGACAATGGGGTGCGGGACGACCACCATCGGGCGCTGCACCTGGTGCAGGAGCCAGGTCGACACCGAGCCGAGAATCGCCGCTCCGATGGCGCCGTGACCGCGTGCCCCCATGATCAGCAGGTCGGCGGCGTCGGCCTCGCGAGCGAGCTCGGTGCGCGGCCGCCCCTCGACGAAGTGGCGTTCGATCGTGGGAAGGGCGAGGCTCGGGTCATCGGCGGTGACGTCGGCGACCACCCGATCGACGAGGTGGTCGAACCGGTCACGCGCGAGGTCGCTCGCCTCAGGGAAGAAGAACTGGTCGGCACCCACCACGATCGGGGTCACGTCCCAGACCATCACGCAGTCGACCACAGCATCGCTGTCGGCGAATCCGAGCGCCCACGCCAGCGCGGTCATCGAATTGTCGGATCCGTCGAAGGCGACGACGATGCGCTTCGCGAGGCCGAGCGGAGCTTCGAGGGGCACGATTGCGGTCGGAACCGGAGCGTGGGTGGCGCACTGGGTGCTCGTGGAGCCGAGGACCAGTCGGCTGAACCCGCCGAGCCCTCGCGACCCGAGCACCAGGAGCGACGCATCGTGCGCCGCGTCGATCAGGACCGACGAGGTGGGACCCTCTCGGACGTCGATCTCGACGGTGATCGCGTCGGTGTCGCCGCCGTCCAAGCCCAACCCTGCGCGAATGCGACGGGCGCTCGCCTCGGCCTCCGCAGTCGCAGCGCGTTCGACCGAGCGGACGTCCCACGAGGGGGCCGATGGACCCATCGGCGCCAGCGACGGCACGGTCGGGATGCTCCACGCCGTGGCGACTCGAACCGTGTCGGCGCGTCCCGGCGCGTGCTGCACGGCCCACGCGAGGGCGCGCTGTGCGCAGTCGGAACCGTCGGAACCGAGGACCCAGACGTTCGTCGGATGTTCCGCCACGGCGCTGCCCGCCGGTCTCGAATCCGAGTTCACGTCGCTCATGCTGCTAGTTCACGTGACACGGTCGGCAACGAGTAGGGCCGAAAGTCATCCCGTCGGGTTCGCCACCGGCCGACTGCGTCCCCGCGACGGGACCTTCGACGGTATGCGTGGCCGCTGCGGATGAGTACGTTGCGAGGCATGGACGACGGAGCCGACCATGTGGTGGAGGATGTGGTGGAGGATGCGGTCGAGGATGCGGTGCAGACACGGTGGCTCGTCGGCGTCGACGGCTCCCACGATGCGGCCGCGGCGTTGCGCTGGGCCCTCTCGATCGCGCAAGACGGGGCCGGCGAGGTGGTCCCGGTCTGCGCCTGGTACGTCCCGCTCCCGATCTTCGCGCTGGCGGGCCGCCGGGTGGCCGACGTCGATCGGATGGGTCTGCAGGCCACGGCGGAGGTGGCAGCAGCGGAGACGATCGACCTGGTCGGTGGCGGTGACGCGGTCGGCGAGCTGCTCGTCGTCGAGGGCCATCCCTCTGATGCCCTGCTCGAACTCACCGGTCCCGGCCAGGTGGTGGTCGTCGGGCGCCGGGGCATCAGCGAGTTCCGTCACCGCGTGCTCGGGTCGGTCAGTCGCGACCTCGCAACGCATGCTGCCGGCCCGATCGTCATCGTGCCCGACAGCTGGGAGCAGCGGCCGTGTCGCCGCATCGTGGTCGGCTTCGACGGCAGTGAGCACGCTCAGGCGGCGCTTGCCTGGGCGGTCGCGCACGCGCCGGCCTCGGCCACCGTCACGGCGCTGATCGCCATCGACGTGATCCCCTGGCTGAAGCCGGAGCTGGTCGTCGAGCGGCATCCCGAGTACGTCGAGTCGGCCGAGGAGCGCATCCGCGCCGCCGCCGACGAGGCCGATCCGGCCGGGCGGGCGGAACGCACGGTCGTGCTGCACGGTCCGCGGCAGGCACTTGCCGAGGCGATGGCCGACGCCGACCTCGTGGTGCTCGGACCGCGCGGCCTCGGAGGAGTCGGTCGGGCGGTGCTCGGGTCGGTGACGACCTGGATGCTGCACGAGTGCCCGTGCCCGGTCGCGGTCGTCCCGAGCTGACCGAGGCTGACCGAGGCTCGTCAGCCGGGTCGCATGTACGGCTCGCCCGGGTGGAACTCCTCACCGGGCTTGGGTGCGGCAGCGTCGGGTGCCGCCTCGACGGGGTCCCATCCGATCGACGAGTCGGGGGCGACGTCATCGACGACATGGAACCGGCGACCGGTCACCTCGTGCGGGGTGATCTTCACGTAGTTGGGCTTCGGGTGCGCCGCCCACGGGAACAGCGGGAGCTCCTCGGCGTCGAACACCTCCTGCATCCGCTCGACCTGGTCGGCCCATCCCTTGATGACGACGCTCCAGGCGGTCCGATCGGTCGGGTGGTAGCCGTCGATCTCGAACGCCACGTGGTGCATGAGTGCCGCCGCCGCGAGTTTCGTGCCCGCGCCGGTGCGGAACACGATCGACCCCTCGTCGATCACGTAGTTGATCGGATAGATGTCGGGGCGGCCCCCGACGTCGACCGCAAGGCGTCCGACCGTGGCAGTTGCGCAGCAGCTCCCAGCACTCATCGTCGGTCAGGATGTCCATGCCGTATTCGTTCGTCATGGTCCCATCAGAGTCGGTTCGGCCGCAGACCGCAAGTGCCGAACGTCCCGATTTCGCAGCGGATGGCGTCGGCCGGTTGCACCCGGCACCGACGATGGGGGACGATCGACGGATGACGCGACTCGTGATGTTCTCCTCCAAGCCGTACGACCGCCGAGGGTTCGAGGCGGCGCGGGCGGAGCGAGCGGTCGACGTCGAGTATCTCGAGACACGGCTCGATGCGCTCACGGTGAGCCTCGCCGCCGGCGCGACAGCGGTGTGCGCCTTCGTCAACGACGACCTCTCCGAACCGGTGCTCGAGGCCCTCGTGGACGGTGGAACGCGCATCGTGGCGCTGCGCTGTGCCGGCTTCAACAACGTCGACCTCGACGCCGCCCACCGGCTCGGGATCACCGTCGTGCGAGTGCCGTCCTATTCGCCGAACGCCGTCGCCGAGCACACGATCGCGCTCATGCTCGCGCTGAATCGCCACATCCACCGCGCCCACAACCGAGTGCGCGACGGAAACTTCTCGCTCGACGGGCTGGTCGGATTCGACATGGCCGGCAAGACGGCGGCGGTGATCGGCACCGGCAAGATCGGCGTGATCGTCGCCCGGTTGCTGTGGCACCTGCGCTGCGATGTGATCGCGGTCGATCCGTACCACGACGAGCACCTGGTCGAACTCGGCGTCCGCTACGTCGACCTCGACGAGGCGCTGGCCGCGGCCCACATCGTCACGCTCAACTGCCCGCTCACCGACGAGACCCACCATCTGATCGACGCCGCGGCGGTCGATCGGATGCGTGAGGGCGCGATGCTGGTCAACACCGGTCGTGGCGCGCTGGTCGACACCGCAGCGGTGCTCGACGGGCTGAAGTCGGGGCGCATCGGATCGCTCGCCCTCGACGTGTACGAGGAGGAGGGTGAACTGTTCTTCGAGGACCGCAGCGACGAGATCATCGACGACGACGTGTTCGCCCGGCTCTTGACGTTTCCGAACGTGCTGATCACCGCCCACCAGGCGTTCCTCACGCGCGAGGCGCTCGCGGCGATCGCCGAGACGACGATCGACAACGTGCTCACGGTCGTCGCGGGCGACGACTCGCCGAACCGGGTGTAGCGCCGCCGCTCAGTCGCAGGCGGCGAGCAGGTCGGCGAATGCCGCCTCGACGTCGTCGCGGAACGACCCCGGGTCGGTGATCGCTGCGGGGTCGACGAAGATCCCGATGTCGAACTGGCCGTTCATCGACAACGCCGTGATGTTCGCGCCCGTCCCGGCGACCGGACCCATCGGGATGGTGGCGAGCACCTCGGAGCCCGACACGTAGATCGGGAACGGGGCGCCGCGCAGGTTCGACGTGGCGAAGTCGATCCGGCTCGCCGCGGAACGCGCCGTCGACGTCACGACCGACGTCGGCAGCAGGTTCGCGATGCCGGACAGCCCGGTCATGCCGCCGGTGCGCTGGGCTTCCTCCTTGGCCGCCTCGACGGCCGCCGTGACCGCAACCACCCGCTCGGCGGGCTCCATCGGGCCCGCCGGCAGTTTCACCGGGACCGGCGTGAACGCGTTGCCACCCGCCTTGCGATCGGTGCGGGTGCTCAGTACGAAGCTCGAGTTCAATGTCGAGAGGTGGATGCCGCGCTCCAAGTGGTAGCGGTGGCCCGCCTCGGCCAGACCGGCGAGGAACGCATCGTTGACCGTCCCGCCGCCGAGTCTGCCGATTCGTTTCAGGTCGTCGACGGAGAGTCGCACCCACTCGAAGTGGCGGTGTCGGGAGCGGCCGGACCAGAGCGGCGACCCCGACGACGACTCCTCCTCGCTCGGGCGCAGCTGTGTCGCGGCGCCGCGCACGGTGTCGATCGCCGTCCCGACGGTGTCGCCGATCCGGCTGGGATCTGCCGGCCACATCGCCACCTCGCCGAGCAGGCGACGTCCGATGCCGAACTGGCGGCGCGCGAGATGCGACGCAGAGGCGCGGATGCTCGACACCGCGTTCGTCGCGAGGTCGCCACCGACCTCCTTCGCGTTCGACGTCGCAACCGCTTCGGCGATGACGGCGTCGAGGTCGACATCTTCGGGTGGCGGATCGTCGCGGCTGATCTGCTGGTACAGCTCGGCCATGCGCAGCTGGCCGATCCCGTCGCTCACCGAGTGGTGGATGATCGTCCAGATCGCAGCCCGGTCATCCTCGAGCCCGCCGATCACCACGAAGCGCCAGAGCGGCCGAGTCCGATCGAGCGGTTCGGCATACAGCTGCGCCGCCAGATCGAGCAGCTGACGCATCGAGCCCGGCGCCGGCAGCATGATCTCGCGCACGTGCGCATCGAGGTCGAACTCGGGATCCGGGACCCACGCCGGCGTCGACAGTCGAGCGAAGCCCGGGACGACGCGCTGGTAGAGGCGCGGCGTCCGGGCGATGCCGGCCCGCAGGGTCTGGCGGAATCGATCCATGTCGAGCGGGCGGTCGAGCAGGACCACCGAGGCACCGCTGGGGTTCAGCCACGGGTCCTTCTCGACGTTCCACATGAGCGCTTCGTGCTCGCTCATCCGAGCGGCGTTGTCGTTGGTGCGTGGTCCGGCCATGGGTGTCTCCGTCAGCGGTCGTCGCGTCGATGTTGGGTGTGGGTCTGGTCGGGGCGGCTGAGCACGTCGTGCACGCCGATCAGGTGTCGGTTCCGGGCCGGCGGGTCGTTTCGGCCCGCGGGTCACCGGTGTATCCCGGTGGGAAGGTCCGCATCAGCTCCTCGTCGGTCGGGGTCCGTTTGATCCGCGCCTCGTCGGGGAGCAACGCCGAGATGGCCGCCATGATCCGCTTCGTGTCCGCGTCGGGGCTCCGGTACTTGAGGTCGACGGGGTCGCCCACCACCGCGGTCACGACCGGACGGGTCAGCGGGTTGAGGTTCGGCAGTCGCTGGTTTCGCGGCCAGACGTCCTCGGTGCCCCACAGGCCCACCGGGATGACCGGGACGCGAGTCTCCGCAGCGAGTTTCGCAGCGCCCCAGCGACCCTTCAGTTCGGGCTCGAAGAAGGCCGGGCCGCGGGGGATCGTCCCCTCGGGCGCCAGCATCACCAGTTCACCGCCTTCGAGGGCCCGAGCGGCGGCGACGAGCGGTTCGTCGGACCCCGACGCCCGCTCGACGCGGACGCCGCCGAGACCTTGGAGCAGGCGCCCGACGATCGGCACGTCGAACACCTCCTTCTTGCCGAGACCGCGGATGTTGCGGCCGGCGCGTGCGAGCAGCAGCCCCATCACGGTCGGGTCGAAGTACGAACGGTGGTTGAACACCACGAGCGCGGGGCCCTCGGCCGGGATCTTGTGGTCGTCGATGAACACGATGTCGGCGTACGGCGCGACCAACTCCGGACGCATCAGCGGGCGCGACCACTCCTGGATCTCGCGTCCGGCGACCTTGATCACGCCTTCGCTCTTGTCGAGGTGGCGGATCGGCCAGCCCTTGATCGTGGCCAGTGCTGCGAGCCGCACGTCGGGGTTGACCGCGACCGGGTGCCCGACGAGGTCGAGCAGCGGCGCGTCGTAGTAGCTGTCGCTGTACGCCGTGCTCCGGTCGAGGCGCACGCCGTGCTCGGTCGCCCACTCCTCGACGGCGTGCGCCTTGTCGGGGCCCCACACGAACACGCCGTCGATCTCGCCGGTGTAGGCGTCGCCATCGTCTTGCCAGGCAGTTCCGATGACGCCGTCGAAACCGAGCCGCTCGGCGAGCGGAGCGGTGAATGCCAGCGGCGAGGTCGATGCGAGCACCAGCAGGTCGCCGGCCTCGCGGTGCTCAGCGATCAGCGTCTTCGCGAACGGCAGGATCGACTCGGCGATCTCCTCGGCAGCGGCGGTGGACGCAGCCTCGACGTCGAGGAGTGACCACCCGGCGGATGCGCGCACCGCGAGCTTGGCCGGCTGCATCAGCAGACGCGACTCGCCGACCACGTCGAACACCGTCTTGAGCGCTCTGCTCGCCGCGCCGATGAGCGGATCGACGAATGGCAGCGACGAATCTGTGGAGATCCCGACCTCGGCGAGGTGGCGCATGAAGATCGGCGTGGTCGACGCCGCGATCAGCGTGCGATCGAGATCGAAGATGGCTGCAGTTGTCACGGATGCTCCTTCGATGACCGGAAGCCGCATGGTATCGACCCTCCACGAGGCGACGGCACGGGGTCGTGTCATACTGTTCCGATCGGGTCGAGGGGCGACCCGGCAGAATCGAGGGGACACATGAATCTCGCAGGGGTGATCGGTGCGCACGCCGACGATCGGTTGGCGCTCATCGACGGCGACGATCGGGTCGATTTCGGAACGCTGCGCGGTCGCGTCGCTGCGATGCAGAATGATCTCGCCGAGCGCGGCGTGGGTGTCGACTCGACGGTCGCGTTGGCCACCGGCAACGACGTCGCGTTCGTCGTCTCCACCCTCGCGGTGCTCGGCCTCGGCGGCATCGTCATGCCGCTCAACCCCAGCAGCCCGACGAGCGAACTCGCTCGCAAGCTCGCGGTGGCGGACCCGTCGATGCTGCTCGTGGGCCACGCCGGGCGCCTCCACCTGGGTGATCCGGCCGTGGGCACACCGACCGTCGACCTGATCGAGATGGCCGCCAACGCAGCGTCCACCCACGCCGCCGGCGACGCGCCGGATGCCCCGATCATCGTGGACCGTCCCGATGACGCACCGGCGTTCTACATGGCGACGAGCGGCGTGTCCGGCGCGGCGAAGGTCGCCGTGCTCAGCCATCACAATCTCGGATGGATCCACGAGGCGCTCCACCGTGTCGAGCCGCCGCTCACGCCCGACAACGTCACGCTCGGCGTGCTGCCGTTCACCCACATCTTCGGGCTCAACGTCGTGCTGCTGGCCTCGCTCGAAGCCGGCGCTGCCATCGTGCTCCAACAGCGCTTCGACGCCGAGGAGAGCCTCCGGCTCGTGCGCGAACACGGCGTGACGATGCTGACCGGCGCACCGCCGATGTGGCAGCGGTGGCTCGATGCCGACGTGCCCGACGACTCGATGGCCACGGTGGAGTCGGCAGCTTCGGGTGCGGCGGCGCTGCCGCTCGGGTTGTTCGAAGGCGTGAAGGAGCGGTTCGGGGTCGAGATCGCACAGGGGTACGGGCTGACCGAGACGTCGCCGGTCGTCACGCTCGGCCGCGGCGTGCCGGTTCGTCCGACGTCGGTCGGTCGGGTTCTGCCGGGTGTCGACGTCGCACTCGTCGACGATTCGGGCACGCCGGTCGACGTGGGTGACGAAGGCGAGATCGTCGTGCGGAGCCCCGGCGTCTTCCTCGGCTACCTCGACGATCAGGAGGCGACCGACTCGGTGCTGTCCGAAGACGGCTGGCTGTGGACGGGCGACGTCGGCATCTTCGACGACGACGGCTACCTGTACCTCGTCGACCGAATCAAGGACATCGTGATCGTCTCCGGTTTCAACGTGTATCCCGCCGAGGTCGAGAACGTCCTGATGCAACACCCGGGCGTGAGCGGAGCGATCGTCACGGGGACGCCCGACGAAGTCACCGGAGAAACCGTTGTCGCGCACATCGCCGGCACGGCGACCCGCGAAGAACTGGAACGCCATTGCGACGACCAACTCAGTCGCTACAAACGGCCGACCGAGTATCACTTCCTCGACGAGTTGCCGATCGCCGCGAACGGCAAAGCCATCCGACGGGCGCTGCGCTGATGGCGGCGCCGGGCGACTTCACGTTCGAGCCGGCTCCCGATCTCCCCGGGGCGGATCGACTGAGCAAATACCTGTTCGGGGGCATCCGGTCGCTCGCGCCCCGTCTGTGGGACTTCGTCGTCGAAGGACGCGAATACGTGCCGACCGACGGACCGGGCATCATCACGCCGAATCACCTGTCGTTCTGCGACTCCGTGTTCGTCCCCGCCGCGCTCCCGCGGCGGGTCTGGGCGATCGGCAAGGGCGAGTACATGGACAGCTGGAAGACCAAGCACCTGTTCCCCGCGATGGGCATGATTCCCGTCGATCGCTCCGGAGGCGACGCGGCCCAGGCGGCCCTCGACGCGGCGGCCGAAGTGCTCGAGCAGGGACGCCTGTTCATGATCTACCCGGAGGGCACGCGGTCGAGGAGCGGGAACCTGCACAAGGGCCGCACGGGTGCCGCGCGTCTGGCGCTGCGCTGCAACGCGCCGATCATCCCGACGGGCCACGAGGGCACCGTCGAGGTGCAGCCGCCGGACACGTTCTTGATGAAGCCGCGCAAGCAGGTCGTGGTGCGCTTCGGGGCACCGATGTGGGCCCACGAGTACGGCGACCCCGACGACCCGCGTACCCTGCGCCGCTTCACCGATGCCGTGATGTTCGAGATCGCCCAGCTGTCGGGCCAGCAGTACGTCGACACGTACGCCGGCAAGGACGACAAGCCCGCCGACACGAGCGCACCGTCGGCGCCCGCCGCAGCCGACGAGCACCAGTCGGTCACACCGCGCCGGCCGAGTGTCGTCGGCTCATCGGCGCCGAAGCGTCCCGTCGGAGCGCCGGCAGTGCACCCGAACGTGCCCGTCGCCGACGGCCCGCCGCTGATCCGGCCGCCATCGCAACGCCCGTCGATCCCGTCGCGACGGTCCGGGCCGAACGGCGACGCATCCGACGAAGGTGACCGCATCGGCGTCCCGCCGGGGCGCCGGGAGAACGCTCCGGTCGGCAAGGTCCGCAACCAGTCCTGAACCCCGACTTCACGATGTCGGCGGCGAAGCGACCGTTCGTCGCCGCTCCGGCGTGGTTCAATGGCGGTCCATGGCCGAGGACGCGCTGATCGCTGGTGCTGCCGCGCCGGCGGGGACCCGACGGATCCGATCGGCAGCGGTGCTCGACTCGATCTGGGTGTTGCTCGTTGCCGTCGTTGTCGTCGTGTCATCTTTCTTCGCGCTGATCGACCTCCCGAACCAGTACCTGCGGACACAGGATGCGCCGCTGCGGGTGTACGTCCTCGTGGTGCCGGCCGTGGCTGCGGTTCTCGCGGTTGCCGCGATCATCCGCCGTTCGGTTCCACTCGCCGCTGTTGCGACCGGAATGCTCGTGCCGGCGGTGGCGCTGTGCGGGTCGCTCGGAGCCGCCTTGTTCCTCGACGCGGCGTCGCCGTTCACCGACGCCGGGGTACCGCTGGCCGTCGCGGCAGCGTTGCTGGGGATCGTCATGGTGATTCGATGGTTCGTCTACGCGACGCCCCCGGTTCCCGGGGTCGAACCGCGGCCCACCGACTTGCTCCGCCGAGGTCTGCTGATCACCGGGCTGGTGTTGACGGCGAATGTGGTGATCGCAGCGTTGGCCGACGATCCGACGTGGTCGGCATCGTTCGTCGTGTCGACTGCGTGTCTGCTGCTCGCTCCGCTGGTGGTGCTCGCCGCGGCAGCGGTGTGCTCGGTCTCGTCGAACCTCGTCGCCGCCGGGGCCTGCGCGGCGCAGGCCGTCGCGGTGGTCATCGCGACGCTCGACGACGGCGACGTCGAGATCGATTCGACGCTCGCGCTGCGAACCGGAGTGATCGGGCTGATCGCGCTCGTCGTCGGGGCAGGGGTGGCGATCGCCGGCGCCGACCGAGCAGTGATCGCTGACGAGCCGACCGTCGAGTCGCTCGGCGCCGACGAGCCCGATTGGCGATGGAGCGTCGACGACGACCTCTGAGTGTCGGTCGTCGGCAGCGACACACCCACTCCCTCGGCGTAGCGGCGCGGGTCAGACGACGACGTTGACCATCCGGCCGGGCACGACGATGACCTTCTTCGGTGCGCCGCCGTCGAGTGCCGCCACGACCTTGTCGTCGGCCAGGGCGGCGGCTTCGAGATCGTCCTTGCTCGCATCGGCGGCAACCGTCACGCGGCTGCGCACCTTCCCGTTGACCTGGATGGGGACCTCGACCGTGTCGTCGACCAGGAGTGCGGGATCGGCCGTCGGAAACTCGACGTAGGTGATCGTCCCACCCGTTTCGTCCGAGCGGCCGAGCTTCGTCCACAGTTCCTCCGCGACGTGGGGGACCAGCGGTGCGAGCATCACGACCATCGGCTCGGCGATCTCGCGCGGCATCGCGTCGAGTTTCGTGACGTGGTTGTTCAGCTCGATCAGCTTGGCGATCGCGGTGTTGAACCGCAGCGCGTCCATCTCGGTGCGCACCGTGTCGATCGTCTTGTGGAGCAACCGACGGGTCTCGTCGTCGGCCGGCGTGTCGACGACGGTGCACGCACCGGTGTCCTCGTCGACCATGTTCCGCCAGAGCCGCTGGAGGAACCGGTACTGACCGACGACGTCGCGGGTCGCCCATGGGCGAGACGCGTCGAGGGGGCCCATCGCCATCTCGTACAGCCGCAGCGTGTCGGCGCCGTACTGCTCGTACATCTCGTCGGGCGACACCGCGTTCTTCAGGCTCTTGCCCATCTTGCCCCACTCACGGGTCACGGGCTCGCCGTGGAACGTGAAGCCGGAGGCCTCGTCGCCTTCGACCTCGGCCGCCTCGACGTAGATCTCGCGCTCGTCCTTGAATGCAGCGGCCTGGATGTAGCCCTGGTTGTAGAGGCGCGCGTATGGCTCGATCGACGTCAGATGGCCCAGGTCGTAGAGCACCTTGTGCCAGAAGCGGGCGTACAGGAGGTGCAGCACGGCATGCTCGACACCGCCGACGTAGAGGTCGATGCCACCGGGGTGGTCGGGGCGGATGTCGTGGCGTGGACCCATCCAGTAGTGCTCGTTGTCGGGGTGCACGAACGCTTCGTCGTAGGTGGGGTCGATGTAGCGCAGCTGGTACCAGCAGGAGCCGGCCCACTGCGGCATGACGTTGGTGTCGCGGCGGTAGGTCTGGACGCCACGTCCGTCGCCGAGGTCGAGGTCGACGTTCACCCAGTCCTGGAGCCGGTCGAGCGGGCTCTCCGGGTTCGAGAACTCGTCGTCGGCGTCGAACGTGCGCGGCGCGAACTGGTCGGTTTCGGGGAGCTCGACCGGCAGCATCGAATCGGGCACGGTGTGGGGGCGCCCGTCGGCGTCGTAGACGATCGGGAACGGTTCGCCCCAGTAGCGCTGGCGGCTGAACAGCCAGTCGCGCAGCTTGTAGTTGATCGTCGCCTCGCCCGCGTCGTGTGCTTCGAGCCACGCGTTCGTCATGGCGATGCCGTCGACCTTGTTGTCGACACCGTTGAGGTCGAGCGGCTCGGTGCCGTCGGGGGTGCCCGACGACTGGACGTAGGGCGCGTCGCCGACGTACGCCGTTGGCCACGTGGAGGTGTCGAGGGACGGCTCGATGCCGTGTTCGGCGAACCAGCTGTCGGGCGGCTGCTGGATCGCAGGGATCGGCAACCCGAACTTGCGGGCGAACTCGAAGTCGCGTTCGTCGCCGCACGGCACGGCCATGATCGCGCCGGTGCCGTACCCCATGAGGACGTAGTCGGCGATCCAGATCGGCAGCTCGCTCGCCGTTGATCGGGTTGGTGGCGTACGCCCCGGTGAACACGCCCGTCTTCTCGCGGGTGTCGTCCTGGAGCTCGAAGTCCTTCTTGCCGGCCGCCTGCTCGCGGTACGCGGCGATCTCGTCCGCCTTCGCCGGATCGGCGAGCTGGTCGACGAAGGGATGCTCGGGGGAGAGCACCATGAACGACGCACCGAACAGCGTGTCGGGTCGCGTCGTGAAGACCGTGATCGGGCCGGCATCGGATGCGAAGTCGACCATGGCGCCGTGGCTGCGCCCGATCCAGTTGCGCTGCATCGCCTTGATCGCGTCGGTCCAGTCGAGCAGGTCGAGGTCGTCGATCAGGCGGTCGGCGTACGCCGTGATCCGCATCATCCACTGGCGCATGTTGCGCTTGAACACCGGGAAGTTGCCGCGGTCGGACCGGCCGTCCGCGGTGACCTCCTCGTTGGCGACGACGGTGCCGAGCCCGGGGCACCAGTTGACCGGCGCCTCACTGACGTAGGCGAGGCGGTGGCCGTCGACGACCGCATCGCGCTCCTCGGCGTCGAGCTCCGACCAGGCTCGGCCGTCGTCGGTGAGACGGGACCCCGACTCGAACTCGGCGATCAGCTCGTCGATCGGGCGGGCCTTCTCCTGCTCGACGTCGTACCACGCGTTGAAGATCTGGCTGAAGATCCACTGGGTCCAGCGGTAGTACTGCGGATCGGTCGTGGAGATCGATCGCCGGATGTCGTGGCTCAGCCCGAGGCGTCGCAGCTGGCGCCGCATGTTGGCGATGTTCGCATCGGTCGTGACGGCCGGATGGGTGCCGGTCTGCACGGCGTACTGCTCGGCGGGCAGGCCGAACGCGTCGAACCCCATCGTGTAGAGCACGTTGTGGCCGGTCATCCGCTTGTAGCGGGAGAACACGTCGGTGCCGATGTAGCCGAGCGGGTGGCCGACGTGCAGGCCGACACCGGACGGGTACGGGAACATGTCCTGGACGAACAGCTTCTCGCCCCGTTCGGCGACCAGATCGGGATCGGCCAGCGGTCCGGCCGGGTTCGGCGTCTCGAACACGCCGTGTGCGTCCCAGCGGTCCTGCCACCCGACCTCGATCTGCTGCGCGAGCTCGGAGGTGTACCGGTGCGGGGGCGTGTCCGATGGGCTCTCGGTGGTCGATGCGTCGTCGCTCATAGCAGCCGCCCAGCCTATGACCCGCCCCCACCCCCGACGAGCCTCGATTCGACGGGGTTCGCTACGTTCTCCGGATGGTCGAGATCAACGGAACGGTCGCACAGGGGTTCGAGCGGGTGGCAGACGCGTTTCGTGGCAACTTCGAGGAATTCCCGGAGCTCGGCGCAGGGTTCGCGCTGTACGCCGACGGTGAACTGCAGGTCGACCTGTGGGGAGGGGTCGCCGACAAGACCACCGGTCGGGCGTGGGACGACACGACGCTGCAACTCGTGTTCTCGACGACCAAGGGCGCAGCCGCGATCTGTGTGGCCCGTCTCGTCGATGCCGGGAAGCTCTCCTATGACGACACCGTTGCGTCGCACTGGCCGGAGTTCGCGGCGAACGGCAAGGAGTCGATCACGGTCGCGCAGATGATGAGCCACCAGGCGGGTCTGCCGTACGTCGATCGAGCAGCTGTCACTCGACGAGATGCTCGCCGTCGGACCCGTCGTCGAGGCGTTGGCCGAGCAGGGCCGGTGTGGGAGCCGGGCACGGACGCACGGCTACCACGCAGTGACCTACGGCTGGCTCGCCGGTGAGCTGGTGCGCCGCGTCGACGGACGCTCGATCGGCACGTACTTCGCCGACGAGGTCGCCGGTCCGCTCGGACTCGACTTCTGGATCGGGCTGCCCGAGTCGGAGGAGCCGCGCGTGAGTCGCCTCGAGGCGGCGCCCGCACCGACCGACCCGGCCGACTTCGCCATGATGATGCAGATCATGGGGCCCGGCACGATGGGCTTCAAGGCACTGACCATGAACGGCTCGCTGATGGCGCTGGGCGCCGGCGAGAACCCGTTCAACACCCGAGCGGTGCACGCCACCGAGATGCCCGCCGCCAACGGGATCACGAATGCGGCGAGCCTGGCGAAGATGTATGCCGCGACGGTCGGCGAGGTCGACGGCATCCGTCTCGTGTCGCCCGAGGTGATGGCGGCCGCGTCCGCCGAGGCGGTGTCGGGCCCCGATGCCGCGCTCGTCGCCGACACCCGGTTCGGCATGGGGTTCATGCTCGACAACGAACTGGTCCCGCTGCTCGGCCCGAACGCCTTCGGTCACGCCGGCGCCGGCGGGTCGCTCGGCCAGGCCGACCCGGACACCGGCGTCGGCTACGGCTACGTGATGAACCAGATGCTCGGCGGCATCGCCGGCGATCCGCGCACGATCCGTCTCAACGACGCCGTGCGCGCCTGCCTGTGATCAGACGCTGAAGTCGCACGGCATCCGCTTGATCCCGTTGATGAACCCGGACACGAGGCGGTCGGGCTCACCCGTGATCTCGAGGTCGGGGAGCTGACGGAAGATCTCGTCGTACATCACCTGGATCTCCCGGCGAGCGAGGTTGGCCCCGAGGCAGAAGTGGGGACCGCCCGCCCCGTAGCCCTCCATGTCCTTGGTGTTCGGGCGGGTGATGTCGAACGCGTGGCCGTCGGGGTAGTAGTCCTCGTCGCGGTTGCCCGACCAGTACCACATGACGACCTTCTCGCCGGCGGCGATCCTGGTGTTGCCGACCTCGACGTCCTCGTTCGCCGTGCGTCGCATGTGGATCACCGGCGACGCCCATCGGACGATCTCGTCCGCAGCGGTCAGCGACATCTCGTCGAAGTTGTTCCGCAGCAGCTCGCGCTGATCGGGATGCGCGGTCAACTGATGCATGCCCCAGCTGATCGCGTTGCGGGTCGTCTCGTTGCCGGCGACCGCAAGCAGGATGAAGAACGATCCGAACTCCGCCGGGGTGAGTCGCTGTCCGTCGACCTCGGCGTGCATCAGGATCGACGCGATGTCGTCGGTCGGCGTCGACAGCCGGCTCTCGCCGAGCTGCTGTGCGTAGTCGAACATGCCGGCGGCGCCCATGATGAGGCCGTCGAGGTCGAGGGCGAAGTCGGGATCGCCTGCGCCGAGGATGATGTTCGTCCAGTCGAAGATCTGCTGCTCGTCCGCTTCGGGCACGCCGAGCATGTCGCAGATGATCTGGAGCGGCAGGGGAGCGGCGAACGACTCGACGAAGTCGATGTCCTCGCCGGCCGCCTTCTTGTCCTTCGCGGCCGCCACCAACCGCTTCGCCCGCACCCGCACCGATTCCTCGATGGCCGCGACGGTCTTGGGGGTGAAGCCCTTCTGGACGAGCATCCGGAACTTCGCGTGGCGCGGGTTGTCCATCACGATCATCGACCCGAAGAACTCCAGCGTTTCCGGTGGTTGTTCGCCGAGCGTGATCCCCGCGGCGGAGGAGAACAACTCCGCCTTGCGGTTGACCTCCTTGATGTCGTCGTAGGTCACCGCAGACCAGAAGCCGGGGCCCCGTATGCCGCCCTCGATCACCGAGATCTCCTCGTGGAAGCACATGCCGTCGCCGTGCTTCGTTTCATGGCGCATGGCGGCGAACGCCTCGTTGCGTTCGTCGAGCGGCTTCACCCAGAAGTCGTTCGAACCGAGGTGGGCGTCGGCGACGGTGCGGTACTCAGGCATCCGGCCATCGTGGCAGCCGTAGTGTGGCTGGCGTGGCACTGGAGATCATCTGCCCGCGGTGCGAATCGGACGAGTCGCTGCGCGGCCGCCCGCTCGACGACGGGCGCATCGAGCTCACGTGCGACGCGTGCACCGTCAGCTGGACGCGTGACCCGCGCCCGACGTGCCCGAAGTGCGGTGGCGACGATCTGTACCACGTGCCGCAGGTGATCCTCGAGAAGTCACGCGGCACGCAGATGTCGGTGCAGGGGATTCACGTCGAGTACGGCTGCTGGGCGTGTGACCCACCCGAGGTCAAGGTGCGCGGTGGGAAGACCCACCACCTCCCGGACCGCCTCGGTGGCAGCCAGTAGCCGAACCTCGACCGGGCTCCCGGTGCGTCAGAGCTGGATGAGCGAGATCGCATCCGACGTGCGGATGGCGAGCACGCTGCCGTCGGCCGTCGCGCTGGCCTCGATCGGGAATCCGGCTCCGGCCGAACCGACGACCGTGCCGTCGGTCTCGGTTCATCACGACGATCTCCCCGTCGAGGTTGCCGAGGAGATAGGGGCCGGCGGTCCCGACGACCTGTGCGGGCAGTGGAGCGCCCGTGTCGAGGAACTGGTCCGAGAAGCGATCGATCGGTACGACCAGTCCGCTCGGCCGCTCGCGGCGCGGGCGGAACCCGGCAGGTCGACGGTGTCGATCTGCTCGAGCGTGGTCGAGTCGAGTACGAAGGCGGTGGCCGGCTCCGTGACGAGCGATCCGCCGTCGTTGACGAACACCTGGCTGGCGTCGGGCGAGAGCAGCAGTCCGGGGAGCGCCCCGCTGGTCGGCACGATCGTGGTGAGGACCTCGTTCGTCGACAGGTCGAGTCGGCAGACCGTCGGTCCCGTCGTCGGCGCCCTCGATCGCAAAGGCGAGGTTCCGCGCGGCGTCGAACGCGAAACCGAAGAACGCACCGCACTCCGCCAGGCCGGTCGGATAGGTCGGCGTGACGGAGGGCTGCTCCTCGAGCGTCGTTGCGTCGAGGACGAAGACAGCAGGGCTGGCATCGCTCAACGGACCCGGGTCCCAGGTGACGAGCGTGTCGTCGGCGGTGTACAGCAGCCCCAGGCCCTGACCGGAGGTGTTGCCGGTTGCGATCACGTCGCCGGTCGCCGTGTCGTAGACCGTGATCGGGGTTTGGATGCCGCCCTCGAAATGGGCGAGCCGCGAGCCGTCGGGGGAGAGGGCGATGCGTCTCGCCGATCCCGCCACCCACCGGAATCGTCGCGGTCACCGACAGCGGCGTCGAGCCCGACCCATCATCCGGATTCGACTCGGTGTCACCGGACTCGGATTCGGACTGGCTGTCGTCGGTCGACGCGCCGTCGTCGCCGGTTGGCTCCTCCGCCTCTTCGGGGGCGGACGCCTCGGGTGCGGCCGGGTCGTCGGATGAGCTGTCATCCGATCCACCGCAGGCGGCGAGTCCGAGCGATGCGACGAGCGCGATGGCGATGGCGGGGCTGCGACTGAACATGGTTGGCAACGTAGGCGAGTTGCCGGACGCGTGCTTGGGATTTCGCGCCGACCCACTGGCGTTCGCCCGTCCACGAGCCGGGTCGGGCGGCACGACTAACGTGAAACCCCATGCTCGACTCGACCATCGCACGACTCGAAACGGCCGCCGATTCCGGCACGGGCGTCCGCTTCGTCGGCCATTCGGTGATGCCCGACGGCGTGCCCGTCTACGTCGGGTGGGACCAGATCCACGACGAGGCGCGAGCGGTCGGCGCGGCGCTCCAGGCCAAGGGCTTGGTGCCGGGCGACCACGTCGCGGTGCTCGGCCCGACCAGCCGCGAACTGATCACGATCGTGCGCGGCTGCTGGATGGCCGGAATCGCGTCGATGGTGTTGCCGTTGCCGATGCGGATGGGATCGCTCGACGTGTTCATCGAATCGACCCGAGCGCGGATCCGCCACGGCGACGCGAAGCTCGTCCTGATCGACGACCAGCTCGCCGACTTCTACACCGCCGTGGAGGGCGATCCGCCGATCGAACCGATGCGGGCGGTCATGCCGGGCGCTGCGAACGTGCCGAGCGGCGACGCCCTCGAGCTGCCGCCGCACGACCCCGAACGCCTCGTCATCCTCCAGTACACGAGCGGATCGACGAGCGAGCCGAAGGGCGTGATGATCCCGGACCGGGTGTTGTCGGCCAACCTCGACGCCACGTGCGAAGCCGCGGTGGTGGGCTCCGACGAAGTGATGGTGTCCTGGCTGCCGCTGTATCACGACATGGGGCTCGTCGGCTTTCTCGCACTCCCGATGACCAAGGGAATCGATCTCGTCCAGGCAGCCCCACAGGACTTCCTCGCACACCCGGGCAACTGGATGGACTGGATCTCCGACCACCGCGGAACGGCCACTGCCGGCCCGAACTTCTCGTGGGTGCTCGCAACGCGCGCGCTCAAGCGCAAGACCGACCTCGACCTGTCGTCGCTGACCCTTGCACTGTCCGGTGCCGAGCCGGTCGACCCCAAGGCCGTCGAGGCGTTCGTCGCGGAGGCCGAGCGGTTCGGCTTCACCGCGGGCGGGGTGTTCCCCGCCTTCGGAATGGCCGAGGTGGCGATCGCCGGGGCCTTCCCTGTTCGTGGGCGCGGACTGGTCACCGACATCGTCGATCGCCAGGTGCTCGAAACGCAGCGGGTCGCAAAGCCGATCGAGATCGAGGATCCCGACGACCTCGCACTGCGGGCGCGGCGGCTCCCGTTGCTCGGCAAGGCGGTGCCGGGGCTCGAGATGAAGGTGGTCGATCCCGACACACGCGAGGAGGTGCCCGAGCGCCACGTCGGCGAGCTCCTGCTGCGCGGCACATCGGTGACGCCGGGGTACTACAAGCGCCCCGATGCCACGGCCGCGCTGTTCGCCGACGGGTGGCTGTGCACCGGCGACCTCGCGTACCTGCTCGACGGCGAACTCGTGATGTGCGGCCGGATCAAGGACGTGATCATCGTCGGGGGTCGCAACGTGTTCCCCGAGGACATCGAACGCGCCGTCGGGGTGCTCGACGGCGTGCGCGCCGGCAACGTGATCGCACTGGGCGTCGAGGGATACAAGGGCAAGGAGTCGGTGGTGGTCGTGGCCGAAGTGCGCCTGACCGAGACCTCCGGCGACCTCGGCGACGTGCGGGCGCACATCCACGAACGCACGCTCGACGTGTGTGGGCTCCCGCCGCGCGACGTGATGCTCGTGCAGCCGGGCACGCTGCCCAAGACCAGCAGCGGAAAGCTGCAGCGCGCCAAGTGTCGCGACGAATACCTCAACGAGGAACTGCAGCTCGTCGAATGACGCCGACACCTCGGTGTCGCCTGGTCCTGTTGGCCGCCGTCGGCGCGCTCACGATCTCCGCGTGCGCCGGCTCCGACAGCGACGCCGCCGACCCGCCCGTGAGCGCCGGTACGCCGACCGCACCGGCTCGTCGACCGACCCGGTCCACGACCGTCGGTCGCCGCCACCATCGACGACGACGAGCACGACCAGCACGACCATGGTCGGGCCCCGTCGACATCAGACTCAACCATGTGCAGATGATCGGGTCGCACAACAGCTACCACCTGCCGCCCGAGCCGACGCTGTTCGCCGGGATCGAAGCGGTGTCCGCCGAACTCGCACGCGACATCGAGTACTCGCATCGGACCCTGACCGAGCAGTTGGAGGACTTCGGCGTTCGTCAGTTCGAACTCGACGTGTTCGCCGATCCCGACGGCGGGCTCTACGCGAACCGCGCTGCGAACGTCGTGGTCGGGTTGCCGCCCGAGTCGGGCGAGCCGGCGCTGGACGAGCCCGGCTTCAAGGTGTTGCACACGCAGGACTTCGACTACGAGACGACGTGCCTCACATTCGTCGCCTGCCTGAGCGAGATCGCCGAGTGGTCTGACGCGAACCCCGACCACCTCCCGATCATGATCCTGGTCGAGCTGAAGGACCTGTCGGTTCCCGAGGCGGCGGCCGAAGAGGGCCTCGAGCTGACGATCGATCTTCCCTGGGCGGCGCCGGTCGAGACCACGACCGAGGTGCTCGGCGCGCTCGATGCCGAGGTCCGATCGGTGTTCGACTGCCGATCGCCTGTTCGAGCCCGACGACCTGCGCGGACGAGCCGGCGACGCTCGACGAGGCCGTGCGCACGACGGGGTGGCCGGCGCTCGACGACGCTCGCGGTCAGGTGATCGTCGCGCTCAACGACGCCGGAACGCAGCGGGACCTGTACGTCGCCGAGACGCCGGTCCTCGAAGGCCGCCCGATGTTCACGAGTTCGATCCCCGGCGCTCCCGACGCAGCGTTCGTGCGCTTCGACGACCCCCTCGACCCCGAGCTCGATGCGGCGGCCGAGGCCGGCTATCTCGTCCGGACCCGGACCGACTCGCCGACCGTCGACGCTCGCGAGAACGACACCACCGCCCGTGACGCGGCGCTCGCCGGCGGCGCCCATTTCCTGAGCACCGACTACTACGAGCCGTCGACGCTGTTCGACAGCCCGTACGTCGTCACGCTGCCCGGCGGTGCGGTCGCCCGGTGCAACCCGGTCACCGCACCGCCGACCTGCAGCGACGCATTGCTCACCGAATCCTGATCGCTGTTCTCCCCTCCTCTCAACCTGTTCGTTTGCGTGTGATTTTCCGCCCGCATGCGGGCGGAAAATCACACACAAACGAGGGGTGGGGGGGCGGTCGGGTCAGGTGAAGAGGGGAGCGAGGGTGTTGCCGAGGAGTTCGACGCGGCCCTCGACGAACCCGTTCGGGATCATGTTGATCGTGAAGCCGTCGAGGCCGTCGTGGGCTGCCAGCAGCGACGCGAAGTGCTCGCCGATCTCGTCCGGATCGCCCCACGTGACCAGCTCGAGCCACGGTGCGAGATCGTCGGCGGACATCGATGCCGTGTCGAAACCGCGGCGATCGAGGAATGCGAGCATGTCGGCGCGTGCCTCGTCGTGGGTCGGCGCGATGCAACAGTTCGACTGTTTCGACACGGTGATCTCCGACCGGTCGCGGCCGAGTGCCTGGCAGTGGGCGTCGAGCGCCTCGAGCTTGCGGGCGATCTCGTCGTCGCCACAGATCAGGTTCGATTCGTCGGCGTACTGGGCGACCATCCGCAGCGTCTTCTTCTCCCCGCTGCCGCCGATCATGATCGGCACCGAGCCGACCGGGTTCGGCTCGTTCATCGCCTCGTTCGCCGTGTACCACGTGCCGTCGAGCGTCGCCTTCTCGCCGCGCAGCATCGGGCCGATGATCTGCAGGGCCTCCTCGAGCTTCTCGAACCGGTCGGTGAAGGTCCCGAACTCGATGCCGAACGCGTCGTGTTCCAGCTCGAACCAGCCGGCGCCGATGCCGAGCATCGCCCGGCCGTTCGAGACGATGTCGAGCGTCGTGACCGTCTTCGCGAGCACCGCCGGGTTGCGGTACGTGTTGCCCGTGACGAGCGCCGAGAGCTTGACGCGGTCGGTGTCCCGGGCGAGTGCGGACAGCAGGCTGTAGCACTCGAGCATGAAGTTGTCCGGGTCGCCGATCATCGGCAGTTGGTAGAAGTGGTCCATCACGAGGACCGTGTCGAATCCGGAGCGATCGGCCTCGCGGGCTTGCCGGGCGACGGCGTCGTACAGGTCGCCCGGGCCGACGCCGGGATAGGTGAAGTTCGGGATCTGATAGCCAAGGCGGGTCATGACTTGATTGGAACACTGTTCCAATCAAGTGTCAAGTGAATCCGCGGCGAGGCGGACATCCTATGCTCGCGCCACGATGAGTGACGGCTGGGAGCGACGACAGGAACGGACGCGGCGCGATGTGCTCGACGCGACCGGTGCGCTCATCGCCGAAGCCGGCGTCGATGGCCTCACGATGCGCAAGCTCGCCGAGCGCGCCGGCGTCGCGGTCGCCACGCTCTACAACCAGTTCGGCGACCGTGACGGCGTGCTCGTGGCCTTCGTCAGTGCCGGGCTCGACCAACTCGAGATCGAACTCGACGCGCAACCCGATGCCGGCCCCATCGAAACCACGCGGGCGTTGTTCGACGCGCTCGACGAGAACTTCGCCGCCGAACCCGAGGTGTGGCGGCCGATCTTCGCGTCGATCAAGTCGGGGATGGGGGCGCACGGCATGGGCGCGGTCGGCGATCGCGTCGTGGCCTACATCGAAGCCGACCTCGCGAAGGCATCGGCCGACGGGTTGTTCGTCGTCGACTGCGACGTCGAGGCCCTCGCCCGCCACGTGTTCACGACGCGGATGAATCGGCTCGAGAAGTGGGCACATGCGGCGATCGACTGGGACGTCTATCGCTCGTCGTCCACGCTGGGGCTCGAACTGATCCTCGCGTCGATGCTCGTCGAGCCGATGCGCAGCGAGGCGCTCGCTCGCTCCGGCGTCTTGCGCTGACACGATCAGCGGTCGGGGCCCCGTTCGCCGGCGCTGTTCCGCATCGTGGAACACTGTTACCTTCGAAGTACCCGTTGCATGACTTGCGCGGATTCACGTTCACTGTGGATTCGCGCTCGCTCCACGCGGGATGGTTCAGGTTGCGTCATGACAACGAAGGCGCCGCCTCACGATACTCCTAAGGGGGAGCACATATGGATTGGAAGCGATTGGACAGGGCACGACGCTCTGCAGGTGGACCCATCGAGGTCGATCTCATCGAGGCATACGCCAAAGGCAAGATCAAGCGACGCGATTTCGTGAAGCGCGGCACGATGATCGGCCTGTCGGTGCCGCTGATGGGCAGCATCATCGCGGCCTGCGGTGGCAGCGATGACGACTCGAGCGACTCGAGCGATTCGGGCTCGGACGGCACGGCCGCCCCGGGCACCGACGGTGCAGGAGGCGGCTCCGGTACCCCCGGCGGCGATCTGATCGCCGGCATCCAGACCGGTGACGCCAACTCGGGCCTCGACCCGATCAACATGCTCGACCTCGGCACCTACTCAGTGGTCTCCCAGAGCTTCGAGTACCTCGTCGGGCTCGCCGAAGACGGCGGCATCGGCCCGACCGCGCTGGCGACCGAGTGGAACCCGAACGACGACGGCAGCGTCTGGACCTTCAAGCTGCGCGAAGGCGTGACCTGGCAGGACGGAAGCCCGCTCACCTCGGCCGACGTAGCCGCCACGATCGACCGGATGGTCGTCGCCGGTGCCGGGCTCTCCGGCGTCGTCAGTGAAGGCGCCGTGGAGACGCCGGACGATCTCACCGCGGTGATCAACCTCGACTCGCCGAACGGCAACCTGCCGACGCTGATCTCGATCTACAACCCGCAGTCGTTGATCACGCCGGTCGACTACACCAGCGGCACGACGCTCGACGAGCGGCCTGACGGAACGGGTCCCTGGATCCTCGACGACTTCGATCCGTCGTCGTTCCGCGCGCGGTTCGTCCCCAATCCGAACTGGTGGGGTGGCACGGTCAACCTCGACAGCGTCACCATGCAGGGATTCGACAGTGGCGGAACGCAGGTGGCAGCCATGGCTGCCGGCGAGATCGACGCCATCCAGCAGTTCTCGGTGTCCGACGGTGCAAACCTGATCGACGACTCGACGTTCACGTTGCTCAAGCCGCCGTCTGCCAACCACCGGCAGATGTGGTTCAACACGCAGCTGCCGGCGGGTGGCCCGTTCAACGACCCGCGGGTTCGTCAGGCGGCCGCGTTCGCCGTCAATCGCCAGCAGCTCGTCGACACGATCTACGAGGGTCAGGCGATCCTGGGCAACGACCACCCGGTGTACCCGCTGTATCCGTTCTTCGACGACACACAGGAGCAGCGGCCGTACGACCCGGAGATGGCTCGGCAGTTGCTGTCCGACGCCGGGTATGCCGACGGTGTCTCGGACACGCTCCAGGTCGGCGACCTCCAGGAGATCCCCCGAGTGGCGGCGATCATCGAGCAGAACCTCGCCGAGGCCGGGTTCACCACGCCGGTGGGCGTCACGCCGAACTCGGACTTCTACGGTGAGTACTGGTGCACCGGTGCCAGCTACGGCACGCAGCCCGAGTCGAGCGGCCCCGGCATCCCGTGTGGTGCCTCGGCACCGATCGGCATCGTCGACTACGGCCACCGCCCGACGCCCGACATCTTCTTCGGTCGTGCGCTGCAGACCGACGGTGACTGGAACTCGTCGAACTACGCGTCGCCGGAGTTCGATGCGTTGTTCACGCAGTACCAGGGCTCGGTCGACGTGGAAGGTCAGAAGGAAGCGGTGGGCCAGATCCAGCGGCTGCTGCACGAGGACACCCCTGCGGTGTACCCGTTCTTCTTCGACTACCTGTCGGGGCACAACTCCTCGGTGTCCAACGTCGCTGTCACGGCGCTCGGGCACATGCAGTTCCAGAACACGACGAAGAGCTGAGCGCCTCGCTCGGCAATGACGATGTGATGACGCGTGGGGTCCGAGCGGTGCTCGGACCCCACGTGGCATCGCGTGCCACCATGAATCCGGGGGATTCGAATGTTGAAGTTCATTGCGCGGCGTCTGCTGCTCGCGCTCATCACGCTGGCGATCCTGCTCGTGATCGTGACGCTGATACCGAACATTGCGCCGGGTGACCCGGCGCGCAAGATCGCCGGCGGCACCGCGTCGCCGGAGCGTTTGATCGAGGTGACCGAATCGCTCGGGCTCCGTGACTCGGTCGCCACGCAACTCGGCAACCTCGCCACGTCGGTCTTCACACTCGACTTCGGTGAGTCGTTCTCCGTTGCGTCGGGTGAACCCGTGATGAGCCTCGTGTACACCGCACTCTGGAACTCGGCGAAGCTGGTCCTGTTGTCGCTGATCATCATGGTGCCCTTCGCCGTGCTCGGCGGTCTGGTCTCCGCCTACAAGAAGGACTCGTGGATGGACCGCACGATCGTCAACACCGGTCTCGCGTTCTCGGCGATCCCGGACTTCGTGGCGGGCGTGTTCCTGCTCGCGTTCCTCGCCGTGCCGTTCGACTTCTTCAAGGTGCAGGCCAATCCACCCGCCGGTGCCGGGTTCTTCACGCAGATCCAGCACCTGTTGTTACCTGCGATCGCGGTGCTGATGGTGTACTTCGGCTACATCGCACGCATCACCCGCGCCGGAACCATCGTGGCGCTCGACGCCGACTACACCCGAACCGCCTTCATGCGCGGCCTCTCGACCCGAGACGTGTTCCGCAAGCACGTCGCACGCAACGCGCTGCAGCCGACGGTGGCGGTGCTCGGTACGCAGCTCGGCTACCTCTTCGGGGGCATGGTGGCGCTCGAAATCGTGTTCGGCTATTCGGGGATGGGCAACCTGATCATCCGTGCCGTCGATCGTGCCGACTATCCGGTGCTTCGAGCCGGCGTCCTCGCGGTGGCGATCATCTACATGATCGCGACCCTGGCCGCCGATCTGCTGATCGCCTGGATGAATCCGCGAGCCCGCGTCGCGATGGGAGACAGCTGATGAGCCACATCGACGACCCCGATCAGATCCAGGTCGATTCTCGCCACATCGGCCACACTCCGGACGAGATCCCCGGAACCGTCGAGTTCGATGCGACCCACACCAGTGCTGCGCACAAGCACGACGGCCCGCAGGCGGCCACCCGCAGCCAGGTCCGCAAGGAACAGCGGATGGTGTTGTTCAAGAGCGTCGGGTTCATCGCCGGGCTGATCATCGTCGGATTCTGGGTGCTCGCCGCGATCTGGCCGAGCCTGCTCACCGGGGTCGGCCCGGCCGACTTCGTCGAGGCCGGTCCACGGGCCAGGCCGGGCGATGGTGCGTGGCTCGGAACCGACGGTGTCGGTCGAGACGTGTACGCCCGAATCATCTACGGCGCACGGCCGATCCTGATCGTGGCGCCGTTGGCGACAGGGATCGCGATCGTGGTGGGCACCATGCTCGGCCTCGTGATGGGGTACTACCGCGGCTGGGTCGACGAGGTGTTCAGCCGCATCATCGAGGCGGTCCTGTCGATCCCGGTGATCCTGATGGCGATCCTGGTGGTGTTCACGTTCGGACGCTCGATGCCGGTGATCATCCTCACGATCGCGATTCTCTTCGTGCCGGCGATCACGCGAACGATCCGCTCGGCGGCGATCTCGGAGTCCGAACTCGACTACGTGACCTCGGCCAAGATGCGTGGTGAGTCCGGCGTGTTCATCGTGTCGCGAGAGATCCTCCCGAACGTGACGGGCTTGGTCGTGGTCGAGCTCACCGTCCGGTTGGGCTATGCGGTGTTCACCTATGCCACGTTGGCATTCCTCGGGTTCGTCCCGGGCAACCTCACCGATGCCGACTGGGGCATCGACGTCTCCGGTAACTACGAGCAGATCGTCCGCGACGTGTGGTGGCCGTCGATCTTCCCGGCACTGGCCATTGCCAGCCTGGTGATCGGGGTCAACCTCATCACCGACTCGATCGACAAGGCGCTCAAGTCATGACCACCATTGATCACACCCCCGACGACGACCTCGTCGTCCACCCCGACACCGCGGCGCTCGCCGTGGAGGACCTGCGGTTGTCCTACGTGGTACGTGGCACCCCGCGCGCCGTGCTGCGTGGCGTCACCTTCGAGGTGCGCCCCGGTGAGGCGTACGGCCTCGTCGGCGAGTCGGGCTGCGGCAAGTCGACGACCGCCTACGCCGCCCTGCGCTATCTGCCCGCCAACGGCCAGATCGACGGTGGCCGGGTCACGTCGAGCGGCCAGGAACTGACGGCGATGAGTGCCCGTGAACTCCGCGAGTTCCGCGCCCGACAGGCGTCGATGGTCTTCCAGGATCCGGTCCAGGCCGTCAACCCGGTGCTGAAGATCGGTCGGCAGGTCGCCGAGTCGTTCGAGGTCATGGGCCAGTCGAAGAGCGAGGCCCGGGCGTCTGCACTCGAGGCGCTTCGACGGGTGCGCATCGCATCGCCCGAGAGCGTGATGGATCGCTATCCGTACCAACTGTCGGGCGGCATGCTGCAGCGCGTGGTGATCGCGATGGGCCTCGCATGTGACCCCAAGCTGCTGGTGCTCGACGAGCCGACCACCGGTCTCGACGCGACCGTCGAAGCCGAAGTGCTCGACCTGGTGCGCGATCTGCGTTCGGAACTCAACTCCGCGATCCTGTTGATCGCCCACAACCTCGGCGTGATCCGCACGATGTGCGACCGGGTCGGCGTGATGTACGCGGGGCGCATCGTGGAGGAAGGCACGGTCGAGGAGGTCTTCGACAACCCGAGCCACCCCTACACCGTCGGCCTGCTCAATTCGATTCCCCGCCAGGGATTGCGCAAGACCGATCGCGAGCTGTTCACGATTCCCGGCAACCTCCCGCAGATCGGCGAGCCGCTGCCGACGTGCGTGTACGTCGAGCGCTGTCCGATCGCCACCGACACGTGTCGCACCGAGGTGCCGCCGATCGTCGACCGCGGAGACGGCCACTGGACCCGCTGTCACTTCCCCGAGCGGATCGCCGACATTCCCGAGCCGGAGCACATTTCCGACTTCGTCGCCGTCGGCGACGAAGAGGTCATCGGCGTCCACGGTGTGTCGAAGACGTTCCGCCAGCGCGGCCACGATGTCCCGGCTCTGGTCAGCGTCGATCTCGGCTTCGCCGAAGGCGAGACGCTCGGTCTCGTGGGCGAGTCCGGTTCGGGCAAGTCGACGCTCGCGAAGACGATGCTCGGCGTGCACGAAGCCGACGAGGGCGGCCAGATCACGCTGCGCGGACGTCCCATGGCCGGCAAGGCGACCAAGCGGGTCGAGGAGTCGATCCGCTCCATCCAGATGGTGTTCCAGAACCCGGATTCGGCGCTCAACCGCTCCTGGACGGTGCGGCGCATCCTCACCCGCTCCATCACCCGCTTGACAGGCCTCAAGGGGAAAGAGGCAGACGAGCGGGCGATGGAGGTCGCCGAGGCGATGCGCCTGTCGCCGCGCCACCTCGACATGCGGCCTCGACAGCTCTCGGGTGGCCTGAAGCAGCGCGTGGCGATCGCCCGCGCGTTCGCGGGCGATCCGAACGTCGTGGTCTGCGACGAGCCGACCTCGGCGCTCGACGTGTCGGTGCAGGCCGCGATTCTCAACCTGTTGGCGACGCTCCAGCGCGACGAGCGCACGAGCTACCTGTTCATCAGCCACGACATCAGCGTCGTGCGCTATCTCGCCGACAGGATCGCGGTCATGTACGTGGGCCGGATCATGGAGCTCGGCTCGACCGAGCAGATATTCGAGGGCCCGAACCACCCGTACACCGAGGCGCTGCTGTCGGCGGTGCCCAGCGTCGACGGAGCAGCGGAGAACCGGATCCCCCTCGCAGGGGAGATCCCGTCACCGGCCGACCCGCCATCGGGCTGCGTCTTCCACACTCGCTGTCACCGCGTGGTGGAGGGTCTGTGCGAAGTGACCGAACCCGACATGCGTGAGCTCTCACCGGGCCACAGCATCAAGTGTCACCTCACCATCGAACAGCTGACGACGCCGGTGGAGCTCACGCCATCTGCGCCGGCCGGCACCGCCGACTGAACGCCGTGGGGCCCCGCGGCTCGCGTCAGGAACGGATGACCCACTCGACCCCGTCGGCGGTGTCGCGCACCTCGATACCGGCGGCGTCGAGACCGTCGCGTACCGCATCGGACACGGCGTAGGCCTTCTCTTCGCGGGCGACGCGGCGCGCGTCGAGTGCCGCCTCGACGACCGGGCCGAGCACGGCGCGCGGATCGCGGAGCCCGCCGGTCGCCGCCGCGCCGAGTTTGACGATCATCGAACGCAGGGCGCGTCGGGCCTGGTCCATCTCGTCGGACTGCAGCGTGTCGGCCGACCACTCGAGAATGGCCGCATCGAGATCGAGCACGGCGGCGACCGCGGCGGATGCGTCGCCGGTGTCGATCGCGTCGTTGAACGCTGCCTCCAGGCGTCGGGCCGTGGCGGCGAGTGACGGCGCCGCCGCGTCGGTTGCGCTCGTGGTCGTGTCGTCGGTGTCGTCGTCCGTTCCCGTCGATCTCGGTGTCGAGCCCGAATCGGCCGGTGCGCCGTCGCCGCCGGCGCGGATCACGTCGAGGGCCACGGTCGTTCCGGCCTCGTGGCGCACGGACACGCCGTCGCGACGCAACGTGAGCCCGCCCTTGCCGACGATCTCAGCGGTGTCGGCGTCGAGATCCATGATCACACCGGTGTGCTCGTCGAGCCCGAGCACGAACGCTCCCTCCGGCAGTTCGGGCTCCAGCATCGCCAGTCGTCGCTCCCCGAGGTAGCAGAAGCGCGTGTCGTGGTTGCCGCCCTCCTGGTTGTCGTAGTGCGGGATGACGGCGGCGTTGATCCCGATCGCCGACAGCAGATCGAGTCCGGGTTCCCACCAGGGATCCATGCCGACCTTGTAGATCTCGTAGACGGGCACCGTGACGACGCCGAGCGTCAACGCTGCGGCCGACGAGAACACGAGGGCGCCGCCCCCTCCGTCATCGGTCGCAGCGAGCTTCTCGGCGAGCACGTCGCGCAGCCCGGTGCGTTGCCACTGGCGGAGCGCGAACGTCGGGCTGCCCGGTCCGGCGAACACCCAGTTCGCGTCGCGGACCCTGGCGATCGCCGACTCGATCGCGGCGGAGTCGCCGGTGTCGGTGCGGGCGAGGCCGGCGACGACGACGTCCTGGCTCACCGAGTCGCTGAAGTACTTCGTGGTCGAGGCGGCGAGGATCGGGGCGTTCTCCTGGAAGCCGAACGGGGTGTCGAGCATGACGGGCGTCGGTGTTTCGCCGCTCGCTGCGATCCGTTCGAAGACGCGGCGGTGCGGCGCCTTCATCGTCGGTGCGGTCTCGCCGGATCCCATGATCACGAGCAGGCGGGGGAGGGTCATGCGGATGTCTCCGTTGTGGTCGGGCCCTGGAAGAAGGCGGGATCGGTCGTTGATCGATGGAGGAGCTCCGCGACCGCGTCGGGCTGCTGGGCGTGGACGTCGTGGTGCGCCGGGCTGAACCAGTGCGCCCGACCGCGCTGCAGCGTGTCGATCGCGTGATCGACTGCGTCGTGCTTGGAGGTGCTCCAGGCGACGTCGCCCGTGTCTGCGCCGATGAGCAGCGTCGGCACCCGCATTCGTGGATAGACCTCGGACGGCGTGTGTTCCCACAGGCCACGCAGCACGTCGAGGTGTCGCTCGAACGTGAGCCACGGGGCGATCGTCCCGTCGTTGCGGACTTCGAAGTTGGCCATGGTGCCCGCCCGGCCCTCCTCGGGCCAGTCCGCGGCGGAACGGTCGAGCCAGCCGCGCATCGTCTCGAGCGGGGTACCGGCGAGACGCGGTGGGGCGAGCGCCTCGGCGCAGTCCTCCCAGACGGGGAACTTGGCGCGGAGATCGATGAAGCCGCCGTCGACACATGCAACCTGGTGGACGAGTTCGGGGTGGCGGTGGCCGAGTTCCAGCACGACGTTGCCACCCCACGACTGTCCGGCGACGGCCGGTCGATCGAGGTCGAGCACACCGATCAGCAGTGCGAGGTCGTCGGCGCAGTTCGCGACGCCGTAGCCGTCATCGGGTTTCGACGACCGACCGTGGCCGCGCTGGTCGACGGCGACCACGCGGTGGCCGGCCTGGGCGAGGCGACGGGCGACGCCGTCCCAGAGGCGTGCGTTCGACGCGAGTCCGTGCGTCAGGACCCAAGTGCGCTCGATGTCGCCCACGTCACCCGGTGGCTCCCAACGCAACACGTGGAGTTCGACGCCCGAGGGGATCGGGTGCATCTCGTGGCGGGGGGCGATCTCGTCAGTCATGGGTGGCGTCTCCGAATCGAGCGATGCGGTCGAGCAGCTCGAGCAACTCGATGGAACGCTCGACAGGCCGTGGCCATTCCGCCGTGCCGCGCACTGCGTCGGCGAACGCTTCGATCATGGCCTGATACGGGTTCCCGGGGGCGACGCTGAACTGCTCGACGACTCGCGGTTCGGTGTCGGGGTCATCACCCGGCGGTTCGATTTCGGACGCTGGCAGGTGCCGGTCGAGGGTGAGTGGCGCCAGGGAGGTGGGCGGCCCGCTGCGAACGATCACGTGGTCGAGCTCGTCGCCGCTGGTGAATGCCGCGCGTTCGAGGAGCAGCATCGCGTCGACGCTGTGGAACGACGCCTGCTGGTGCTCGTCCTCGATGAACGAGCAGCGGATCTGCGCACCTCGGCTGTCGGGCCACGTGAGATTCGCAACCGTGGTCGCGTCGACACCGCTGGGCGCCATGGTGCGCTGCACGGAGTCGATCTCGCAGCCTGCACCCCAGAGTTCCACCGCGGTGCCCACCGTGTAGATCCCGACGTCGAGGAGCGCCCCGCCCCCTTGCGTGGGGTCCCAGCGGTAGTTGCTCGCAGCCTCGGCGCCGATCGTGAACGTGAAGCGGTGGTACTGCGCATCGACGTCGCCGATCGCTCCGGTCCGAACGAGCTCCAACGCCGTCGACCAGCGACGGTCGAACGGGGTCATCCACGCCTCGGCGAGGATCACGCCGGCGGTGGCGCAGGCGTCGGCCATCGCCCGAGCAGTGTCGGGGTCGGCCGCGAGCGGCTTCTCGCACAGGACGTGCTTGCCCGCCGCGGCGGACCGTTCGGTCCACTCACGGTGCATACCGTTGGGGAGCGGGATGTAGACCACGTCGACGTCGGGGTGCTCCAGTACGGCGTCGTAGCTGTCGAGGCGCGTCGACTCCCAGCGCGGATCGATGTCGCCGCTCCGGGAGGCCGCTGCGACGAGCGACGCGTTGTGAGCGGCGTCGATCGCCGGCATCACCGCCGCGTTCGCGACGAACGAGTTCGCGCCGATCACGCCGAACCCGACCGGTCCGGTCACGTGACCGTCCGATGCGGGGTCACGGGAGTTCGATGAGTTCGCCGCCGTTGGCGCCGGAGCGGTGCGCGGCTTCGAGGACGGAGACGACGTCGCGCGACTGTTCGGGGCGCACGGCGAGCGGTTCGCCGATCAGCAGGTGGTCGGCGAGATTGCGGTGGAAACCCCAGCCGGGGTGCGGAGCGGGCGTCACCCGGGATTCGATCAGGCCGTGGTCACCGTCGTAGCGGGCGAAGGTGAGGTCGACCGGTCGCTCGGCGTGGTGTGACACGTCGGCCTGGAAGCCGCGCCCGGCCACGACGGCGTCCTGGCGCACCGGCTCGTAGTGGCCTTCGAGGGTGCCGAGGGTGCCCTCGACGTGGAACTTCGGCCGTCGGATCGCGCACACGTCGCTCTGGCGGAACGTGGCCTCGCGCCCGTCGGCCCACTGCATCCAGACCGACAGTTGATCGACGTTGGTCGTGTCGTGCCAGACCCGCGTGTGCGCGGAGCACAGGACCTTCTTCGGGGCCGTGCCGTAGTGCTGGATGATCCAGTCGATGTGGTGCGAGCCCCAGTCGTACACCGCGCCGCCCGAGATCGAGTCCTCGGAGTGCCACGCCCGGCACGGGTGTTCGAACCCGCCGACGAACGTCTCGATGTTGAACACGTCGCCGAGGTCTCCTCGGTCGACGAGGCGGCGGATCGCCAGCCAGTCGGTGTCCCACCGGCGGCTCTGGTGGACCGAGATGACCCGCTCGTGCTCGCGTGCGGTGCGGATCAACTCGTCGGCGTCGGCCGTCGTCAGGCACATCGGCTTCTCGACGACGACGTGCTTCCCGGCGCGGAGCAACTCGAGTGCGAGTTCGGCGTGGTGGACCGGCGGCGTTGCGATGATCGCGATGTCGACGGCGTCGTCGCCGGCGAGCGACGTGCCCGAATCGTGGGCGTGGAGGTCGGGGAAGTCCAGCTTGGCGGCATCGAGGCGTTCCGGCGAGCTGTCGGCGGCTGCCACCAGTGTCAGTCCGGTGGTCTCGGTGGCGGCGAGCCCGTGGAGGTACCCCATCCCGCCGAAGGGTCCGTAGCCGACGACCGCCACCCCGAGGTCGGCGACCGGCGCCGCTGGGAAGTCGGTGCGAAGCAGCCGGTGCAGATACGGCCCGAGTGTCGAGTGGGCCTCGACCGCACCGGAGCTGGTCATGCCGATGGTGACGATGCGCCCGGCGCCGACGCGGCGAACGAGCATCGTCGGCCGGTGTTCGAACCGAACGCTGGTGGTCGCCGCGACGTCGACGTTCGGGTCGAACGGCTCGAACGTGACGAGCGAGGTCGTGACGGCCACTTCATCGTCGAGACGGACCGTTTCGGGCCGCGCGGCCAAGGTGACGAACCACTCGGTGTGCGGGAGTGGGGGACTGATGCGTGCGCCGGACAGGGCCTCGGCGAGTTCGTCGCCCGGTGTGGGCACGAGGAGCACGTTGCCGCCCTGGCGGGCGTGTGCCTCGAGGGCGGCGACGGTCTCGGCGTCGAGACGTCCGATCGCCACTCGAACGTCCGCATCGGGCGTCGCCGTCGGCGCGGTGGCGCGTCCGTCTGCGCTCGATGTTGGGAACGGAGGGGTGTTGGTGGCGTGGTCGATGCTCATGAGATCTCAGTCTGTGAATCGTCGAGTGGGGGCGAGGGTATCGGCTGGTGGCGCCGTGGTCCGGGGGATGGGGGCAACCGGATGGGCGAATCGAGCAACTGAAACAAAATCGGGAGCACGAGGTGCAATTGCGTCCAGCTCGCAACTAACGTCGTGTGAGGTGAGATCATCAGAAGGAACGAAGCAAGGACGCCGGTCGAGCGCCGGCCGCATTGATGAGGTTGTCGGCGCCCCCGCGTCGAGCCGCCGCCTTCGGCGGTTTGCGGGCGCGGCGGTGGGTTGTGCTCTCGTGCTTGCGTCATGCGGGAGTGACGATGATTCCACGGAGTCGACCGATGCTGCCGATTCGAGCGGCGAAT
>CAVOHA010000044.1:0-24913 GCA_963695475.1 Ilumatobacteraceae bacterium | reverse complement strand
GCTCCTGCGGGGCGAGGGCCGTGACCCGCGCCATGCGACGCTCGCCGCCACCGTGCAGTGGGCATACGACCTGCTCGACGCACGCGAGCGGCGCCTGTTCGACCGCCTCTCCGTTTTTCGTGGGGGCTTCGATCTCAGCGGGGCCGTCGCCGTGATCGGGGCGACCAGGCCCACGCCGACTGCGCAGGTGGACGAACTGATCGGTGCGATCGCGGCCAAGTCGATGATCGTCCGCGCGGACGGGATCGGCGCACTGCGCTGGACGATGCTCGAGACGATTCGCGAGTTCGGTGATCGCCAGTTGGCCGAACGGGGGGAACGGTCGACGGCGAGGAATGCCCACCTCGAACACATGATGTCGGTGGCGTCGCTCGCCGGTGCGGTCTGTCGAGGTGAGCAGTGGGCCGAGGGCGTTCGCCGGTTCCGGATCGAATGGGACAACCTGCGCGCTGCGGTCGACTGGGCGATCGGAACGCAGCGTTCCGGAGACGTCGACCGGATCCTACGCGACGTGATGTTCATGGCCCGGTGGACGCTCGAAGGTGAGCCGGCACGCTGGGCCGACCGCGCCATCGAACGAGCTGCGGCGACGGGGATGACCCTCGGCGCGCCGGCTCACCTGCTCGCGGCGTTCGGACACTTCGGCATCGGCGATCACGAGGCCGCGTTGCGGGCGAACCTGACCGCGATCGAGAGCCTCGGGACCCCGTCCGACCGGGCGTGGGCGCGTCACTACGCCGCCATCGAGTTGCTCCACCTCGGGCGCACCGACGAAGCCGCAGCGATGGCCGACGAGATGCTCGAGGAGCCGCCACCACGTCAGGTCGAGAAGGCGATGCAGTTGGCTGCGCACGCCGTGTTCAAGCTGTTCGCCGGGGCGTTCGACCCGGGCAGCGCGATGATCGAGATCGAACGGGCCGAGCGGTGGGCGGCGGCCACCGGCAATCCGGTCGCAGCGTGGCCACGTCGCGTACAACCGCGGGATCGTCGCCGTGGCCGACCAACGCGATGTCACGGCCCGTGAAGCCTTTGCGCGTGCGATGGAGTTGGGTCGCCTCCACGGCGTGCCGAACCTCATCGGGTGTGCGCTGACCGCCCAGGTGTACGACCCCGGCCCGGGCGGGTTGGCCGCCGCTGCGGAGGCGCTCGACTACTGGCAGGTGCACCGCGACGTCGGCAACGAGTTCGTGGTGCTCGAAGCGGTGGCGATCAACCTGGTCGAGCAGGGACGCATGGCAGACGGGGCACTCGTGCTGGGCCACCTCGCGGCCGATCCGCGGCGGCTTGCGTCGTCGACGCTGCGCCGCGCCGCGGCCGACCGCGTGATCGAAGGTCACCGCAAATCGCGAGCGGAGTTTGCTCGCGGGGCGACCCTGACCCGCCACGAGATCCTGCAGCATGCACTTGCGGCAGCGCGACGCTGAACAGCGTCGCATCGACCGACATCGAGGAGCGCCCTCGGCAGGATTCGAACCTGCGACACCTGGTTCCGGAAACCAGTGCTCTATCCCCTGAGCTACGAAGGCAAGGCGACGACAACCTATCTGTCGGTGCGGCGTTCGACGCGATCGGGCAGACTTGCCGACGCATGTCTGATCCGATTGTCGCACTCACCGATCTGCTGAGGCCCGTCTTCGACGAGATCGCGGGGGCCGACCTCACGGACGCCGGCGGACACCCGGATCCGACGGTTCGGCCGTCGGACCGTGCCGACGCGCAGATCAACGGTGCGCTCCCGCTCGCCAAGCGACTCGGGACGAACCCGCGAGAGTTGGCGCAGCGCATCGTCGACACCGGCGTGCTCGACGACGTCGCGTCATCGGTCGAAGTCGCGGGTCCGGGCTTCGTCAACGTCACGTTCTCCCCTGCGTTCCTGAGCGCTCGGTTGGCCGAGGTCGCCGCCGACGATCGCCAGGGGGTCGGCGGTGGCACCGGAGACGATGAACGTCGTCGTCGACTACTCGGCACCCAACGTGGCGAAGGAGATGCACGTCGGGCACCTGCGTTCGACCGTCATCGGCGACTGCCTGGTGCGGATCATGGATTTCCTCGGCCACGACGTGATCCGCGAGAACCACATCGGCGACTGGGGTCGCCCGTTCGGCATGCTCATCGAGCACCTGCTCGATCTCGGCGAGGACGTCGCCGCCGAGGGGCTCAGCCAGGGCGACCTCGACGGGTTCTACAAGCAGGCGAACGCCAAGTTCACCGAGGACGAAGCCTTCGCCGATCGGTCTCGCGCTCGGGTGGTGCTGCTGCAGGGTGGTGACGAAGAGACGCTCGTCCTGTGGCGCAGGCTCGTCGACATGTCGGCCGCCTACTTCAATCGCGTCTACGCGAAGCTCGGCGTGTTGCTCACCGACGACGACCTCGCCGGCGAGAGCCGCTACCAGCCGCTGATGGAGGGGATCTACGCCCGTCTGGACGCTGCGGGCCTGCTGCGCGAAGACGACGGGGCGATGGTCGTCGACGTCGCGGGGTTCACGAATCGTGACGGCGACCCGCTGCCGCTCATCGCCAAGTCGCGGACCGGTGCGTTCATGTATGCGACCAGCGACCTGGCGTGCGTGGTCGACCGCGTCGAACGACTCGACGCCGACCTGATGCTCTACGTGATCGGGAGTCCACAGGCCCAGCACCTGCAGATGGTGTACGCGGTGTGCGAGATGGCCGGGTGGCTCCAGCCGCCGAGGCAGGCGGTCCACGTCGGCTTCGGCAGCGTGCTCGGCGACGATCGCAAGATGCTGCGCAGCCGCGCCGGCGAATCGGTCAAGCTCGTCGACCTGCTCGACGAGGCCGTCGAGCGTGCCGCCGCCAAGATCCGCGACGCCAACCCGGACCTGGACCCGGACGTGCGCGACGAGGTGGCGAACATGGTGGGCATCGGGGCCATCAAGTACGCCGACCTGTCGACCGACCGGGTGAAGGACTACGTCTTCGACTTCGATCGGATGCTCGCCTTCGAAGGCAACACGGGGCCGTACCTGCAGTACGCGCACGCCCGCATCTGTTCGATCTTTCGCCGCGAGGGCGTCGATCGGGCATCGGTCCGCGCGGTGCCGATCCAGCTGGTCGAACCCCAGGAACGAGCCCTGGCCCTGCAGGTGCTCGCCTTCCCGACGGCGATCGACGCCGTGCTGGAGAACTACCAGCCGCACAAACTCTGCACCTACGTGTTCGACCTGGCCACCGCGTTCAGTGCGTTCTACGAGCACTGCCGGATCAAGGGCTCACCCGAGCCGATCTATTCGAGCCGGCTCGCACTCGCCGACGTCACGGCGCGCGTGCTCGAACGGGCGCTGGGCCTGCTCGGGATCGACGCACCGGACCAGATGTGACGGTCCGGACGTGACGAAACTCGACCGCCGCCTGCTCTCGGACAACACCGAGGTCGGCCCCGACGGGATGCTCACCGTCGGCGGGTGCTCCATCGCGGAGCTGGCCGAGCAGTTCGGCACGCCCGTGTTCGTCTACGACGAGCAACACCTGCGCGACCGCTGTCGAGAAGCGGTTGCCGCGTTCGGTCGGGATCGAGTGATCTACGCCACGAAGGCGTTCCTGTGTCGCGCCATGGCGCGCCTCGCCTACGACGAGGGCATGCTGCTCGACGTCGCCTCGGGTGGCGAACTCCACGTTGCGCTGGCCGCCGGGGTGCCGGCCTCGGCGTGCACGCTGCACGGCAACAACAAGTCGTCGGAGGAGTTGCGCCAAGCGATCGAGGCCGGCGTGCGGCACATCATCGTCGACTCGTTCGACGAGTTCGACCGAATCGATGCACTCGCGGCCGCCGGCATCGGCCCCACTCCCGACGTCGTGCTCCGGATCACCCCCGGCGTCAGCGCCCACACGCACGAGTTCATCTCGACGGGACAGAACGACTCGAAATTCGGCTTCAACCTGGAGAACGGCGATGCCCATCGTGCGGTCGACCGGGCCCGCCGCGCCTCGTCGGTCAACCTCGTCGGCGTGCACTGCCACATCGGGTCCAATGTGTTCGAGGCGTCGTCGTTCGCCAAGGCGGCTGAGGTGATGGCCGATTTCGCGCTGCCGCTCGGCCTGCCGGAGTTGGTCCTCGGTGGCGGGCTCGGCGTCGCCTACGTCGAAGGTGAGGAGGCGCCCTCGATCACGCAGTGGGGCAACGTGCTGCTCGACGCCTGCGAGTCGCTCGGTGTGAAGTCGCGCGTGAGCGTCGAACCCGGTCGTGCGATCGTCGCTGCGGCGGCGATGACCGTGTACACGGTGGGCACGATCAAGCACATCCCCGACGTGCGGACCTACGTGTCGGTCGACGGCGGGATGAGCGACAACCCGCGGCCGGTGCTCTACGGCTCCGGCTACGAGTCGTTCCTGCCGCGCGCGGTCGACGATCCGCGTGAGCTCACCGCTCGCCTGGTCGGCAAGCACTGCGAGTCGGGTGACGTGCTCTCGTTCTCCGCCCAATTGCCGGTCGACACCCGCGTCGGTGACCTCTTGGCCATGCCGGTCACGGGTGCATACGGCCAATCGATGGGCTCGAACTACAACAAGATCACCCGTCCGCCGGTCGTGTTCTGCGCCGACGGCGACGCGCGTCTCGTCGTTCGACGCGAGACACTCGACGACCTCCTCATCACCGACGTCTTCTGACCGGCATCTTCGAGAACGTACGATCCGCAGCATGTCGAAGTGGGTCAACACGCTCCTGGATCTCATCAGGCAGGTCCAAGCGGCACAGCAGGAGCGCGACCCGATTGCGGGCAAGACCACGCGCCGGGCCGAACCGCCGACCCGTCCCGTCGAGCGGGGTGTGCGCGTGGAGTACACGCCGGAGATGGACGGCGATGCCGATCCGGGTGAGGTCGTGTGGGCCTGGGTGCCGTACGAGGAGGATCCCAACCGGGGCAAGGACCGACCCGTCGTGATCATCGGCCGAGCGAACACGACCGGGGGAGCGCGGTTGGCCGGCGTCGCGCTCACGTCCAGGAACAAGGGTCGCGCCGATCACGTGCCGGTCGGCACCGGCACGTGGGACCCGAAGCGGCGCGACAGTTGGGCGAAGGTCGACCGTCTGCTGCTGATCGACGACGGCGACGTGCGCCGGGAGGGGGCCGTGCTGGACCGCAGCCGCTTCGACGACGTCGTGGGCAACGCAGCGCGGTATCACGATCTCGTCCGGACCTAGTGTGGCAGCCATGGCTCGTCGGAAGCACTCCGTCTCGGCCATGACGGTGGTTGCCGGTCTGCTCGTCGCGTCCGGTTGCGCCGGCGGATCCGACGATGCGGCGACGCCGCGCAACACGTTGCCGTCGGCCGCGGTGGAGGTGGTTCCGGTGGCTCCGCCGGACACCGCAGCCGTCACCGACTTCGTCGACACGATCCCCCGATCGGACCCGATCGACCCGCCGAGCACCGAGACCACCTCGAACCCCGACGAGATCGAGATTGTCGGCTTCGATGCCAGCGCGGGGACCGTTGCCGCGCTCAACGCCGCACTGGACGTGTACGAGGAGTCGGCCGGCGTCGAGATCACCTACGTGGGCAGCTTCGACACCAGCTTCGAGATCGGTGAGCGAGTCGCGACGGGTGACGCGCCAGACATCGCCTTCTTCGCGCAGCCCCTCGAATTGCTCGACCTGGCCCGTGAGGGGGCGATCGCGCCGGTGACCCCGGAGGTCGCATCGGCGACCCGCGCCGCATGGCCGGCGGACATCGTGGCTCTGTCCGTCGGCGACGACGGGGTGCAGTACGGCGTGCCGATCGAGATCGAACTGAGGTCGCTCGTGTGGTACCTGCCGGACGTGTTCGACGTCGCCGGCGAACCGATCCCCGAGACGTTGGCCGAGTTCGAGTCGTTGGTCGACCGTTCAGCCGCTGAGAGCATCGCACCGCTGTGTGTCGGGATCGAGTCGGGTGCGGCGACCGGCTGGGTGTTCACCGACTGGGTCGAGGACTTCGTCCTGCGCGAACACGGCACCGAGATCTACGACCAGTGGGTCGCCAACGAGATTCCGTTCGACGACCCGCGCATCGTCGAGTCGATGCAGCGCGTGCTCGACCTGTGGAGTGGGAACCGGGTGTTCGCGGCAGGGGGCACGATCGCCGAAACCGGCTTCGACGAGAACGCCGAGCCGCTCCTCGCCGGCAACTGCCTGATGCACCGGCAGGCGCCGTTCTTCGAGACCTACCTTCCCGACGGCACCGGGCGCGCCGATGGAAGCCCTGAGGCGATCGACGTCTTCGGTCTGCCGTACGAGACGGGTCGTTCGGAGGTGATCTGGTCGACGTCGGCGGCCGCGTTCGACGACAGCGCCGGCGTCACGGCACTGCTCGAGCACCTGTCATCCGCGGCGTTCGCCGACGACATGCAGCGCGCCCTGGGCGACGAACCCGGTGCACCGAGCTTCCTGTCGCTCGCCGCCGGCCAGGATCTCGACCTCATGGACCCCCTCGATCGGCGGATCGCCGACATCGCCTTCGCCGCCGACAGCTTCCGATTCGACGCCTCGGATCAGATGCCGAGCGAAGTGGGAGCCGGCACGTTCTGGGACATCGGAACCGACATGGTGAACGGCGACCTGACGGCTGAGGCCGGCGCTGCGCTGATCGAAGCGGCGTGGCCGTCGTGACGATCTCGGAACCGTCGATCGGCGCCCGGCGTCGATCCCGTAGCCTGACGTCGTGACCAACGATCTCGATCACGACCGATCCTCGACCGTGCGAATCGGTGTGCTGGGCTGCGGCAACGTGGGTGCCGCACTGGTCGACATCGTGCGCACCCGCGCCGATGCCGTCGAACAGCGCACCGGGATCCGCCTCGAGATCGCGAGAGTCGCGGTCCGCAACATCTCGGCACCGCGCGACGTCGAGGTCGGCGACGACATCTTGACCCGCGACGCGATGAGCGTCGTCACCGACCCGACCATCGATCTCGTCGTCGAGTCGATCGGTGGCATCGAGCCGGCCCGCGAACTCATCCTCACCGCGCTCGCCAACGGCAAGCCGGTCGTCACCGCCAACAAGGAACTCCTCGCGAACGTCGGTGCCGAGCTGTACGCCGCCGCCGACGCCGCGGGACGCGACTTGCTGTTCGAGGCGGCGGTCGCAGCGGGGATCCCCTTCATTCGGGTGCTGCGCGAGAGCCTGTACGGCGAGCCGATCACCCGCATCCTCGGGATCATCAACGGAACGACGAACTACATCCTCACCAAGATGACCGATGCCGTCGATGCGGGCGGCGACGCCGATTACGGCGCTGCGTTGAAGGACGCACAGAGCCTCGGGTACGCCGAGCGTGATCCGACGGCCGACGTCGAGGGCTACGACGCCGGTGCGAAGGCCGCGATCATCGCGACCGTCGCGTTCGGCAAGAAGGTCGTCGCCGGCGACGTCTACCACCAGGGCATCAGCGAGATCACCGCCTCCGAGATTGCGATCGCCCGTCGCCTCGGCTACGTCGTCAAGCTGCTCGGCATCGTCGAGCGCGACGCGGCAAGCGACGAGATCAGCGTGCGGGTCCACCCGACGATGGTCCCCGACCACCACCCGCTCGCGACCGTGCGCGACAGCTTCAACGCCGTGTTCGTCGAAGGGGACTACGTCGACTCGGCGCTCTTCTACGGTCGTGGTGCCGGCGGTGCGCCGACCGGCAGCGCCGTCTTCGGCGACGTGATCGACGCCGCGATCAACCTGCGCGCCGGCACGCACGGCTCGGTCGGCACGCTCGGCAAGGCCGTGATCAAACCGATTGACGAGACGTCGGCGGAATACCTCCTCGGGCTCGACGTGGCCGATCAGCCCGGCGTCCTCCACGCGGTGACCGGCGTGTTCGCCGAGCACGGCGTCAGCATCCGGGTGGCCGAACAGGAGGGCAACGGTCCCGACGCCCGCCTCGTGTTCATCACCCACGAAGCCCGCGAGAAGGACGTCCAGGCGACCGTGCGCGAGCTGAACGGGCTCGATGTCGTGTTGAAGGTCGGCGGCCTGATCCGCGTCATCGGGAGCTGAGGTCGACGACGATGCGCTACGTCTCCACACGCGGTCGCGCTCCCGAGTTGGGCTTCGCCGACGTCCTGCTCGCCGGACTCGCAAACGACGGCGGGCTCTACGTCCCCGAGTCCTGGCCCACGCTGTCGCCGAGCGCGGGTCACGGCGGCTACGTCGAACGCTCGGTCGAGGTGATGCTTCCGTTCGTGTCGCCGGACATCGACGAGGTGACGCTCACCCACCTGTGTGCGGAGGCCTACGGCACGTTCCGGCATCCTGCCGTGGTGCCGCTCGTCCAGACGGGTGCCAACCAGTGGGTGCAGGAGTTGTTCCACGGGCCGACGCTGGCCTTCAAGGACGTCGCTCTGCAGCTCGTCGGCAGGATGTTCGACCACGTGCTCGCGCAGCGCGGGGAGCGTGTCACGATCGTCGGCGCGACCAGCGGCGACACCGGATCGGCGGCGATCGACGGTGTGTCCGGCTGCGCCAACGTCGACATCGTGATCCTGTATCCGCTCGGGCGCACCAGCGAGGTGCAACGCCGCCAGATGACCACGGTCGAGGCGCCGAACGCGCATGCGATCGCCGTCGAGGGGACCTTCGACGACTGCCAGGACCTCGTCAAGGCGATGTTCAACGATGCCGAGTTCCGGCAACGCAACAACCTGTCGGCGGTGAACTCGATCAACTGGGCGCGCGTCATGGCGCAGACCGTGTACTACGTCGTGGCAGCGGAAACATTCGCAGCGCCGGCGACGTTCGTGGTTCCGACCGGCAACTTCGGCAACGTGCTCGCGGGCTGGATCGCACGCGAGATGGGCGCGCCGATCACGGACTTCGTGCTCGCCTCCAACACGAACGACATCCTCACCCGATTCGTGAACGAGGGTGACATGACCGCGCGTGCCGTGGTGCCGACGTTGAGCCCGTCGATGGACATCCAGGTGTCGTCGAACTTCGAGCGGTTGTTGTTCGAGATGAACGGACGCGACGGTGGGATGACCGCCGAGCAGCTCGACCGCTTCCGTGAGGTCGGGCGCCTCGACATCGAACCAGACCAGCGACGCGCGTTCATCGACGCCACGTTCCGTGCGGCGGCGTTCGACGACGACGCAACGCTGCAAGAGATCGCCAGGCTGCACGACGAGACCGGCATGCTCGTCGACCCCCACACGGCCACGGGGACAGCGGCGGCCCGACTGTTCGGCGGGCCGTCGGGGCCGGTCGGGCCGATGGTCACGCTGGCCACCGCACATCCGGCCAAGTTCCCCGATGCGGTCGAACGCGCCACCGGGATCCGACCCGCACTCCCGGCGCACCTGGCCGACCTGTTCGATCGAGCCGAGCGGACGCAGACGGTCGCAAACGACCTGGGCGCGGTGCAGGCGCTCGTCGAGTCGTTGACCCGCTGACCACTGAATCGGGCCGACGTTGCAATCGAGTGCCACGACCAACTAACGTCAGTGTCGTTCGGTTCTCACCGGACCGCACCTCGTTCTCTCGAAGCGTGCGAATCTCTCAGGGGAACTGACGCCGGCGCGTCACACTCATCGTGGTGCGTCTCGACCCCATCTCCTGAACCAGAACCTCGCCGTCGCTCTCCACCGTCGGCGAAAGAGAGGCATCCGATGGCCGCACAGGCACTCGAACAGTCCGCGCTGGAAGGCAAGGACAAGGACCAACTCCTCCAGATCGCCAAGGCGCTCGGCGTCAAGGGCATCTCCAAGCTCAAGAAGGCGGACCTGATCGGCGCGATCATCGACGCGACCGGCGGCGCCCAGCCCGAGCCCGAGCCCGAGGCGAAGCCCGTCGCGGCCGAAGCGCCTGCCGCCGAGGCGAAGTCCGAGCCGGCAGCGTCGTCCAACGGCGCCAAGCCTGAGCCGGCCACCTCCGACTCGAAGGATGCGTCCCTCGCCGAGGCGACCACCGACGACGCCGCCGTCGTCTTGGGTCCCGATGGCGAACCGCTCGCCGACTGGGAGATCGAGCTCGCCGCACAGGGTGTTTCGACCGACACGACCGACGCAGCGACCGACACGGATCGCACCGCGGCCCGCGACGGCGGCGACCGTTCGCCCGCCGGCCGTGACGAGAACGGCCGCCGCAACCGCGACGGCCAGCGCAACAACGATCGCCAACGCAACGGTCAGGGCGGTGACGAGTCGAAGGGCGACGCGCCCCGCGCCGACGGAGAGGGCCGCAACCGCAACCGCGGGCAGGGCGGCAACCGCAACGAAGGCGGGAACCGCAACCAGGGCGGAAATCAGGGCGGAAATCAAGGCGGCAATCAAGGCGGCAATCAGGGCGGCAACAACGATCAAGACGGTGGTGGCAACAAGCGCCGGCGTCGGCGTCGCAAGGGCGGCGGCCGCGGGCAGGAAGGCCCGCAGGGCGAAGACCTCGAGCTGCTCGACGACGACGGCCAGCCCCAGTCGAACGAGCCGGTGGACGTCTCCGGTTACCTCGACATGCGTGACGAGGGCTACGGCTTCTTGCGGATCAACGGGTACCTCCCGAGCAAGCAGGACGCCTACATCGGCGTGAAGCTCGCCCGCCAGCACGGGCTGCGCAAGGGCGACCAGATCACCGGCAAGATGCGACCCGCGCAGCGCAACGAGAAGAACCCGGCACTGCTCGAGGTGTACACCGTCAACGGCGGCGACCCCGAAGCCGCCAAGAAGCGCCCGCGGTTCGAGAACCTGACGGCGCTGTTCCCCGACGAGCGGCTCACGCTCGAGGACCCCGCCGATCCGACGAACATGACGGCGCGCATCATCGACCTGATCTCTCCGATCGGCAAGGGCCAGCGCGGCATCCTCGTGTCGCCGCCCAAGGCCGGCAAGACGACGATCATGAAGACGATCGCGAAGATGATCGAGAAGAACAACCCCGAAGTCGAGCTGATCATGCTGCTGATCGACGAGCGGCCCGAAGAGGTCACCGACATCCGGCGCACGGTCAAGGGGGAGGTCATCTCGTCGACGTTCGACCGCCCGAGCGAGGAGCACACCGCGGTTGCGGAGATGACGATCGCCAAGGCGAAGCGGATGGTCGAGGACGGCAAGGACGTCGTGATCATGCTCGACGGCATCACCCGCCTGAGCCGTGCGTACAACCTCGCCGCGCCGGCGAGTGGCCGCATCCTGTCGGGTGGTATCGATGCCGGTGCGTTGTACCCCCCGAAGAAGTTCTTCGGTGCGGCCCGCAACGTCGAGGAGGGTGGCTCCCTCACGATCCTCGCCACGGCACTGGTCGACACGAACAGCCGGATGGACGAGGCGATCTTCGAGGAGTTCAAGGGCACCGGCAACATGGAGCTGCGCCTCGACCGCAAGGTCGCCGAGCGGCGGATCTACCCGGCGATCGACGTCGACGCCTCGTCGACCCGCCACGAGGAGCTGTTGTTCGACCGCAAGGAACTCCAGATGGTCTGGAAGCTGCGCCGCGTGCTCAGCGGTCTCGCTGCCGATGGCAACGCCGCCCCCGGCCTGGAGCTGTTGATGGATCGCCTCAAGACGTTCAAGTCGAACAGCGAGTTCCTCAACGAAATCGCGAAACAGCCCGGAATGTGACACACGGGAAGATCTCGACCGGTTGGCGGTTGCACACAGATAGCGTCGATTGGCGCTGATCTCGACGACGATCGACGGCACCACAATCCCGTGGGGTCGAGCGTTCAGCCGTCACAACAGGATCGAAAGAGGAGCCACGATGAAGACCGACATTCACCCCACCTACACCGACACGACCGTCAAGTGCTCGTGCGGCAACACCTTCACCACGAAGTCCACGGTCGAGGGTGATCTCACCGTCGAACTGTGCAACGAGTGTCATCCGTTCTTCACCGGCAAGCAGAAGCTGGTCGACTCCGGCGGGCGCGTCGAGCGCTTCAACAAGCGCTACGGGCGCCGCGAGGGCAAGCCGACGAACCTCGACGACTGATCCTCACCGGCTTCGGCCGGACCCCACACGATCTGACGATGCCGCCCTTCGGGGCGGCATCGCTCGTTGCGGGGCACGACGGCGTGCCTACGATCACGGCATGCCGCGAGTCACCGCTCGGTTTCCTTTCGAGTTCCGACTTCGCGATGCGATGTGCGACTTCGAGACCCGCATGGTCGGGCCGTCGGGCCGTGGATTCACCATCCACTTCGACGACGACGGACGCGTGACGAACCTCGATTTCGCACCACCCGGCTCGACCTGGACACGCGAAGTCGTCCGACTGAGCCAAGGCGGCACGAGCTATCTCGTCTTCGACCCCTTCGAGCTGCGGGAGTGGGACTACCTCGCCTGGAACCGGGTGCCCCGCTCGGCGATCGAGCGGCTTCTCGGCGCCCCGTTCGACGACGGGGACTTCGTGCCGTACTCGCGTGACCGCGTCGACCGGTGGCTGCCTCCAGGCGGCTGGCCGGAATGCTGGGACGTCACGTTGTGATGCGTACGACTGCGGCTGCTCCCCTCGCCGGAACGCCCGCGAGTGCGCGCCGGCAGGGCGCGTCGGTGCACGGCGAGTGACGTCAGACGCCGAGGTCGGTACGGAGGATCCCGTAGACCATCGTGTCGAACCAGCTGCCATCCTGTGCGGGCCAACTCGACCGTAGAGGCGCCCTTCGTGGACGAAACCGGCAGTGGTCAGCGCCCGCTGCATCGCGGTGTTGTCGCCTCGGGTGTTGGCTTCGATCCGGTGCAGCGCGGAGTGGCGCACCATGGCCGATGTCGTCGAGGTCGAAGAGGCGCAGCAGTCCGACGGTGTCATCGTCGTCGACGATCCAGTAGCTGGCGACGTCGGAGCTGGAGAACTCGATCGAATCGACCGCGTCCACATCCATGACGCGTCGGCCGTGGAACGGCCATTCGTCGGCGGTCAGGAGACGGACGAGACGGTCTCGGTCCTCAGGCAGCTGCACTCGCTCGAACGTGATCGGCACGGTTCGACGCCACGGCAACGGTCTCTTCTCCGCCAGACGATCGTCGGCGTCGCTTGCCGGCCGGCGCTATCCGGTGGCGACGATGTGGACTGTCCCGCGGCTCTTGTACACGAGGTCCTCGTTCCAGGCGAGCGACCGGACCGAGTCGGTCAGGTCGGCACCGCCGAATGCGCCCTCGGGGAGGTCGATGCCGGTCCAGTCGGCGGTGCCGCCGAGCACGTCGCTGGTCGGCGCAGCCAAGAGCGCCACCGATTCCCCGCCGTCGACTCGGGTCACGACCACCACGGCGACCGTCGCCTCGTCGGGGGAGACCGTTGCGAAACGCACGTACTCGGCGTCGCTCGTCGGGTCGACGTCGACACCGACTGAACCGGAGGCGCCCTCCTCGAAGTCGTACAACCACCACGCCGGCGAGTCGCTCCGCCCACCGAACGAACTCATCGTGGTGAGGTCGACGACGAGCCCGAGCCGTCCGGTTCGTTCGTGGAGCATCCAGCCCGGCTCACGGTCCGCATCCGGGCGGGTGGGAGGGACGTCGACCTGCGTCGCCTCGCCCGAGTCGAGGTCGAGCGTCCACAGCGAAACCGGTGTCTCGAAGCCGCCCATCGACACCAACAGCTCGCCGGCCGACGGTTCCCACGACCAGCGCGGGAGCCACGCCTCGTCGACGTCGACGTCGGTCCGCGGGATCGTCCCGACCAGCCGTTCATCACCCGAGGTGACGTCGACGGCGAACACGTCGAACGTTGCCGGTCTGCCGACGATGCGGCCGAACGCCACCGTCTCGGCATCGACGAACACCGGGTGGATCGGAGCGCCGTCGAGCGAGGTGACGTCGCCTGTAGCCGGTGTCGGTTCGGCGATGGTCGACACGCTGCCGTCGACTCCGAGCACCTGCAACGATGCCGACTCGAGGATCCGGAACGAGTCGGCACCGAACACCACCTTCGTGGAATCTGGTGACCAACGCACCCTGACGAGCGGTGGTACATCGTCGACGCACGCGCTCGCCGTCTCGCTGGTCGCCTCCTCCACGATGCGGTCGACCGCGAACAGGCACAGGGCGTCATCGACCTCCATCGCGACATGGCGACCGTCCGGAGACAACTCGTACGAGACCGGGACGTCGGCCTCGAACGACTCGAGTCCGACGATCGACACCGGGTCGCCAGGGTCGGCGATTGGTGTCGTCTCCACGGGCTCGTCGGTGGCCGTCGCTGGGACGTCGACCGCAGCGTCCCGCGGCGCGGTCTCTGCGGTCGCAGCGGACTCGTCGTTGCCCGACGTCGCCCCGTCATCGCCTGCGTCCGGGTCGCTGCCGCATCCCGCCGCCAGGGCGATGGCGAGGGCGGACAGCAGGAGGTTCCGACGACGGAGGCGCATCATGCGGGGCATCCTCCACGGTGCCCGTGAATCGGCCGTCAATCCGGGGAGTCGGACCCGGACTGGCATCGTCGGCGCGGTGGGTCTGGTCGCGCTGGGTGTGGGCGCGGTGGCCGTCGCGATCGAAGATCATGATCACCTCGGCGGGGTGCTCGATGGCGGCGATGGCGTGCGGTGTCATCGTGGCGAACTCCGCGGCCTCGCCGGCCTCGACACGCGATCACGCTCGCCGAGGCGGAGGCGGATCCGGCCGCTCAGGACGAAGAACCAGTCATGTCCGGGGTGCACCTGGGTGGCGGGCATGCGGTCGGCCGGTTCGAACCGCATCTTCATCGCCACGGTGTTGCCGGTGGGTCGACTGAGCATCCACGTCGTCGACCCCGGCGAGACGTCGGGCGTGGGCCGGATGATGACGTCGTCGTCGTCGCTCACGTCGAGCAGCGAGTCGAGATCGACATGGAGTGAGCGCGCAACGGGGACGAGTACGTCCAGCCCGATCATCGCTCGAACCCGGGCGAGCCCTCGACATCGTCGGACTCCACGCCGACGCATCCGATCTCGACCCGTTCGAGCCCGCCGCGTTCGACCTCGTGACGGCGCACTACGCCTCGATCCATCGCACGCCCGACGGGAGGGTGATCGACAACATCCTCGCCGCCGTCGCGCCCGGTGGGACGCTCCTCGTGGTCGGCCACGACCCTGAGCCGATGCGGGCCCCGATCGACGTCGACAACCAGAGCCGTGCGTTCGACCCCGACGCATACATCGGTGTGGGCGATCTCGCCGCCGAGCTGGAGGCTCGCTCGAACTGGAACGTCGAGACCCACGAGCGGCGCGCACGTCCTGCCGGTTCGGCCTCCACCCACCACGTCGACGACGTCGTCGTCAGGGCCCGTCGGATCGGATGACGTGACCCATCCTCACCCAACATTGCGTTTGTGTTACGATGATTTCCGGCAGGGGTTGCTCAACCTCTGAGCGTGGTTGACCGATAGACGTCTCGTTGGACTCCGTACGGGGTCCGATGATCACCAGAACGCTGGCGACCATCCGGAGGATCGAGTGCCCGAACTGAACGAATCGAACGTGCGCCATCTGCTGCGGCGCACCGAGTTCGTCGACCGTCCCGGCCGGGTCGCGCATCTGCTCTCGCTCGCCGACCTCGACGCCGCCGTCGATGATGTGATGAACGTGCCGGCCAACCCGCCGAGTGCATCGTTCAGCGGCGTGCCCGCGGATTCCAACTGGCAGAAGGGTGAGCGTCTGGCCGAGCACTGGATGGACCAGATGGCGACCGTCGAGCGCTCCTTCGGTGAACGCATGGCGTTCTTCTGGCACGGCCACATCTGCTCCGAGCTGGGCAAGGTCAGCTCGGCCGATGCGATGCGCGAGCAGATCGACCTGTTCCGGCGGCGTGGCCTCGGACCCGTCGGTGACGGCAGCAGCGTGGAGGAACTCGTCAAGACGATGTCGGTCCAGGTGGCCATGCTGCGCTACCTCGACAACGATCAGAACTTCGCGACGTCACCGAACCAGAACTTCGCGCGCGAACTGATGGAGCTCTTCTTGCTCGGCGTCGGCAACTACACCGAAGCCGACGTCGAAGCGGCCACCGCGGCCTGGACCGGGCACACCCGGCCGCGCTGGGACATCGACGAGTACATCTTCGATCCCGACCGACACGACAACAATCCGCAGACGTTCCTCGGGCGCCAGATCAACACCGGCGCCCCTGCCGATGGCGGCAACGACACGATCGACGTGATCCTGGGACTCGGCGGCCCTGACGGCCCCGGCGTCGGAACGATCCCAGCGGGCGCCGAGAAGAACCAAGGAGCACCGTCGAACGTCGTCGCCGCCGACTTCCTCAGTTACAAGCTGTGGCAGGAGTTCGGCGAGGCGGCGAGCCGCACCGTGCCGGCCGGCGTGGCCGGAGCGATGCGGTCGGCATTGACCGACAACGCCTTCGCGATCCGACCGTGGGTGCGCGCGATGCTCACCCACGACGACTTCTATGCCAACGCGACGAAGACCGGCCTCGTGCGTCAACCGGTCGAGTTCGCCGTTGCGAACATGATCGCACTCGGTCTCACCGCCGAGAACGCCGCTCAACTCTGGCTGCTCGATCAGGCCGGACAGCGTCCGCTCTACCCGCCGAACGTCAGCGGTTGGAAACCCAACGGCTATTGGGTCAATGCGAGCGCGATGGGCGCCCGTCAGCGGTTCGTGCAGGGTTGTGAGTGGGCCCTGACCCGCGACACCTGGGACGGCGACGATGGCTACATCCAGTTCGGCAACGACCCGGCGAAGCGTCTGACGCGGCTCGAGATCCGTGGCCGCTGGCAGGACGGCACCGAACCGATCCCCGACGACGAGTTCGTCGACCGACTGATCGAGTACACGGGGCTGAACCCCTCGCCGGCGACGCGCGCCCGTGTGCTCGCTCACCTCGCTCATCCGGACATTCCCGTGTGGATGCGCATGGACGCGCTGCTCCTGCTCCTGTCCGCTCCCGAGATGCACATCGCCTGAGGACCCCATGCTCGATCCCGACATCTCCACCGCCGACGCCCTCCGGCATCTCTCCCGAGCCGTCGCCAACGACGACCCGTTCTCGATCGACCGCCGCCGCTTCCTCCAAGCGGTCGGCCTCGGCCTCGGCGCCGGCCTCGTCGCGGGGCCCGGCACGTCGCTGCTCGATGCTGCACTTCCCGGCCACGATCCGTCCGCCTGGGCGCTCGGCCCGATCGGCCCGACCGATGGCGTCCTCGTCATCATCGGCATGTACGGCGGCAACGACGGGCTGAACACCGTCGTTCCGATCAACGACGGCCTGTACTACGACCAGCACGGCTCGCTCGCGGTCCCGGCGAATCAGACCCTGCCGCTCGACGCGAACAGCGGCCTGCACCCGGACCTCGGCGAACTGAAGCGCTTCTGGGACGCCGATCAGCTGGCGATCGTCGAAGGCATCGGGCACATGCAGCAGGAGTTCAGCCACTTCAACTCGATGGCGAAATGGATGTCGGGTCGACCGACGGGTCTCACCAGCAGCGGTTGGATCGGCCGATGGCTCGACGGATATCTGAACGGCAGCAAGGATCTGTTCGCCGCTGCCGAAGTCGGTCACTCCGTTCCGCTGCACATGATCGGAGAGCGTTCGATCGCCACGACCGTGCCGACCGGGCGACCGAGTTTCGGGGTGCCTCGCGAGTGGCGCACCGAAGGAGACCTTGCGTTGTTCGGTGCCGTCCGTGACCTCGCCGGCGCGGGCGCTCCCGACACCTGGCTCGGTCGAGTCGGGCAGTCCCAGATCGATCAGCTCGAGCTGGCATCGACGCTCAGCACGGTGATCCCCGCCGAGGATCAGTTGCCCGACACCGAGATCGTCGCGCAGTTGGAAGTGGCCGCACGGCTGATCAACGCGAACCTCGGGTTCCGGGTGTTGTCGGCGGGTTGGGGCGATTTCGACAGCCACGCCGGCCAGCCCAGTCAACACCCGCTGCGGATGCAGGAATTCAACTCGGCGATCCAGCGCTTCTTCGCCACACTCCACCCGGCGTGGGTCGGGCGCGTCACGGTGATGACCTTCTCGGAGTTCGGCCGAACCCCGTTCGCCAACGGCGGGCAGGGGACCGACCACGGCTCGTCGGCGCCGCACTTCGTCTTCGGTTCCGGCGTCAAGGGCGGGTTCTACGGGCAGCGCCCCTCGCTGTCCGGGCTGCGCCGATGGGATCGCATGCCGACGCACGTCGACATGCGTGACTACTACGGCTCGGTGATCGACGGTTGGCTCGGCGGCGGCGCCTCCGACGTGTTGCCCGGCAACCGGACGAACCTCGGGCTGTTCCGCAACGGTCCCAACTCGAACCCGGTGTTCCCCCCGACGAGCCAGCTCGGTGAGTTCGTCGCGATGGCGCCCGAACGGCTCTACGACAGTCGTTCCGGTATCGGCGGTCGAACCAGGGCGATCGGCCCCGGCGAGACCGTGTCGATCAGGATTGCGGGCGCCGGCTCGATCCCCGCCAGCGGGGTCACGGCGGTGGCGGTCAACCTCACCTCGATCCGGCCAGGGACCAAGACCTACCTCACCGCATTCCCGACCGGCCAGAGTCGCCCCGACTCCTCGACGCTGAACCCCCGGGCCGGCTCCGTCGTGCCGAACATGACCATCGTGGGCGTCGGCAACGACGGCACGATCTCGGTCTACAACAACACCTCCAAGCTGCACCTCACCGTCGACGTCATGGGCTACTTCCAGCCGTCGAGTGGTTCGTCGTCGGTGCCGAGCCTCGGCAAGATGCTGCCGCTCACCCCCGCCCGAATCCTCGACACCCGCACCGGTGTCGGCGCACCGAAGGCGCGCGTCCGCGGTGGCGAGCCCTTCGCGCTGCAGGTCCTCGGCCAAGGCGGGGTCCCGGAATCGGGCGTCGATGCCGTGGTGTTGAACCTGCTGTCGGTGCGACCGAACTCCAACGGGTATGTCACCGCATGGCCGACCGACGAGGATCGACCGAACACCGCCAACCTCTCCTATCGGGTGGGGCGCAACATCCCGAACCTGACGATGTGCAAGGTCGGCGCCGACGGCAAGATCAATGTCGAGGCCAATGCCGGTCGCGTCGACCTGGTGGCCGACGTCGTCGGGTGTTTCTCCGAGACCGGCGCACAGCTGTCTCCCGTGGCGCCACGTCGACTCCTCGACACCCGCAGCGGCATCGGCGCGCCGAAGCGTCGTGTGCCCGCCGGAGGCGAGGTGACCGTTCGGGTCGCCGGGGTCGCCGGAGTTCCGTCGGGTGCGCAGGCCGTGGCGCTCAACGTGTCGGCGGTGCGTCCGACGACGCAGACCTTCCTGACCGTGTATCCGAGTGGAGAGAGCCGACCGGAGGCATCGGCTCTCAACCCCGACCCCGGCGCCGTCTCGGCCAACCTGGTCATCGCCAAGGTGGGCAGTGACGGCAGCGTCACGATCTACAACAACCGGGGCGACGTCGACCTCCTGGCGGATGTCACCGCCTACTTCACCTGAGCGAACTCAGGCCGAACCGACGATCACCGGTCTGCTCGCGACACGAGCATCGGGACCATCGGCATCAGCCCGATCGGGTTGTTCTCCAAGTCAGAGTTGATCGGCTCCGCCGCGTGGCGCGTACTCTGAGAGCGCTCTCGACGAGCACCGCGGCGGTCGTCGCCCGACTGGAGGAGAAGGAGAGACGTGCGATGCCGGTGACCGAGGCCCTCGAGTTCGTGGACGGGGTCGAGATGTACCGGATCGGCCCGCTCGAACCGTTCCTCATGACGGTCGTGAGCAACTCCGACCTGTGGATGTTCGTCTCGAGCACCGGCGGACTGACCGCCGGACGAGTTGCGCCCGAGCAGTGCATCTTTCCGTACGAGACCGATGATCGCCTCCATCACGTCGGCGGCCGAGTGGGACCCGCGACCGTGCTGCAGGTGAGCCGAGCCGGCCGCACCACCCGCTGGGAACCGTTCACCGGAGACCAGCCCGGCACCCGCCGCTGCCTTCGCAAGAGCCTGCTCGGCAACATGGTGATCTTCGAAGAGCAGCATCTCGAGCTCGAACTCACGATCCGATACCGCTGGGCGCCATCGGATCGGTTCGGCTGGGTCCGAACCGTGTCGTTGATCAGTGAGGACGACGACAACTCGATGACGGTCGACGTCGTCGATGGCCTGCTCGACGTGATGCCGTGGGGTGTGGGCGTGGCATTCCAACAGCAGATGAGCAATCTCGCCAACGCCTACCGACGGAGCGAGATCACCGAGTCCGGGATCGGCGTCTTCACCCTCGAGGCGTTGATCGTCGATCTGCCCGAGCCGGCGGAAGCCTTCCGCGCGACCACGGTGTGGTCGACAGGGTTGAGTGCGCCGCTGCGAAGCCTCGACCCGAACGCGATCACCGCAGCTCGTCACGGCACCTCGTTCCCCGAGTCGTCCCTGCGAACCGGTCGCCCCGGATCATTCCTGGTCAACGCCACCGTCGACCTCGAGCCGGGCGAGACACACCGCTGGCACGTGGTGGCCGACGTGGCCCAGACCCACGCCGACATCGCTCGCCTCGACCACGAACTCGAATCGAGCCAGGACCTGTCGCGAGCGATCGACGACGACATCGATCGATGCTCGGCCGAGCTCTGCGCGATCGTCGCCGGCGCCGACGGAATTCAGACGACGGCGTCACCCAAGGTCGACGCACATCACCTCGCGAACACCCTGTTCAACGTCATCCGCGGCGGCACCTTCGCCAACGGCTACACGGTCGAGTCCGAGCGGTTCCGCGCGTTCGTGGCCGAGCGCAACGCCGACGTCGCCGACCACCACGCCGACTGGCTCGGCGGCCTGCCCGACTCCATCGACGTGACCGATCTCCGCACCCGCGCCGCCCAGTCCGGCGATCAGAACCTGACCCGGTTGGCGCACGAATACCTGCCGCTCTCGTTCTCGCGGCGCCATGGTGACCCGAGCCGCCCGTGGAACCTGTTCGCGATCCGAGTCCGAGATGACGACGGCGCGCCGCTGCTGAGCTATCAGGGCAACTGGCGCGACATCTTCCAGAACTGGGAAGCGTTGTGTCGCAGCTTCCCCGGCTATCTGCCGTCCGTCGTCGCCAAGTTCGTCAACGCGTCGACCGCCGACGGATTCAACCCGTATCGGATCACCAGCGACGGGATCGACTGGGAGGTTCCCGAACCCGAGAACCCCTGGAGCGGGATCGGCTACTGGGGTGATCACCAGATCGTCTACCTGTATCGGTTGCTGAGTACCCAGCGTGCGCACGACCCAGCGTGGCTCGCCGGCGGGCTCGGTGGACACGCGTACTCGTTCGCTGACGTGCCGTACCGAATCGCACCGTTCGAGCAGTTGCTGCCGCGATCCGAAATCCACGATCGAGTACGACGCGGCTGCGGAGGCATCCGTGGTGGAGCGGGTCGACCGGCTCGGTGCCGACGGGCGGCTGATTCCCGACGGCGCTGGCGACGTCCTCCACGTGACGTTGCTCGAGAAGCTCCTCATCCCGGCCCTCGCCAAGATCTCGAACTTCGTGCCGCGGGGCGGGATCTGGATGAACACCCAGCGTCCCGAATGGAACGACGCCAACAACGCCCTGGTCGGATACGGGCTGTCGATGGTCACGCTGGCCCACCTTCGTCGCTATCTCCAGCTGATCGACGAGGTGACGAGCGACCTGACCGACGAACACCTGGTTTCGGCCGGCGTCGTCACCTGGATCGAGCAACTCGTCTCGATCCTCGAGTCGCACGAGTACCAGATCGGTACGCCGACGATCGACGATGCGGACCGATTCCAGGTGGTACGAGGTCTCGGCGAGGCGTTCGACGACTACCGGAGCGAGCTGTACACGGCCGGACCGGCGGCACCGACACCGTTCGCCCCGGCCACCCTGCGCCGGCTCCGCGACGTCGATGCGGCATCTCGACGACTCGTTGCGGGCCGCACATCGGCCCGACGGTCTGTACGACGCCTACAACCTGGTCGCGTTCTCGGACGTCGGGACGAGACCGCGGGCGAGCGTGAGCCGCCTCGCACCGATGCTGGAGGGCCAGGTCGCGGCGATCAGCTCGGGCCTGCTCGACGTCGATCGCGTGAGCGCCCTCGTCGAGACGATGTACGAGTCCGACCTGTACCGCGACGACGTCGACAGCTTCGTCCTGTACCCGGCTCGCCGTCGGCCGCCGTTCCTCGAACGCAACCAGGTGCCGATCGAGGCAATCGAGTCCAGCCCGCTGCTGGCTGCACTCGTCGCCGCTCGCAACGACGACATCATCACCTGCGACATCGACGGAGCCCACCACTTCAACGCCGACTTCAAGAATGCCGCCGACCTCTGGGCCGCGCTGGAGTCGTTGACCGGGACTGAATCGAGCCGCTGGTGTCACGTCACGGCGCCGAGACGCTGGATCTGTTCGAACACGTCTTCCACCATCACGCGTTCACCGGGCGCTCGGGACGATGTACGGCTACGAGGGCATCGGCAGCATCTACTGGCACATGGTGGCCAAGCTGCTGCTCGCGGTGCAGGAGCACCTGGTGGCGCGCGGAGCGACGAGCGGCGCGGACGGCGGCTGCTCACCGGCGGATACTACCGCGTGCGCCGCGGGCTGGGCTTCGAGAAGGACGCCGAGGAGTACGGCGCATTCCCGACCGATCCCTATTCGCACACGCCCGCCCGGGGCGGCGCGCGGCAGCCGGGCATGACCGGGCAGGTGAAAGAGGAGCTGTTGACCCGGTGGGCCGAACTCGGAGTCACCGTGTCGCGGGGCTCGATTCGGTTCTCGCCGCTGCTGCTCAGCGACGCCGAGTTCCGGAACGAACCGGGCAGCCTGGCCTGTCTCGACGTCGACGGGAGGCCACGTGAAATCGAGGTGCCACGTGCAGCCGCAGCGCCACCCTCTGCCGAGTTCCGGTCATCGTGCATTCCGTCGAGACGGAGACCGAGTCCGTGATCACGATCACCCACCGCGACGGGACCCGCGCGTGAAGCCGCGGGATGGTCCGTCGATCGGGCGACATCACGCAAGATCTTCGATCACTCCGGCGACATCGCACAGGTCGAGCTCTTCGTACCCGCCGCGTGTCCGCCGCGACCGGATCCGCCTGGCGGTTGCTAGAACACAGGCATGGCCGATCCGTTCAGCAACGAACCGATCCCGACCGATCACCTCCCTCGACTCAGCGACGACGCGTTCGTGCCCGTCGACCCTCGCTACCTGCCGCGTCAGCCTGACCGGCATCGCCCTGACAGCCGTCGTCGTTGTCGTCGGCACCATCGTTCTGGCGATGCAGATCGATCAACGGGTCCTGCCGCTGCTGATCGGCGGTGGTGTCCCCCTCCTCCTGATGGTGGTCGCCGTCGGCCGAGTGCTGAAGCGCGACGGCTGGCCTATCAGCTTCGCGAGCACGATCTGTCGCTGCGCAGCGGCGTGATCACCCACCGAGTCGAGTCGCTGCCGTTCAGCCGTGTCCAGCACGTCAACGTCCACCGCGGTCCGATCGAGCGATCGCTGGGGCTCGCCACGCTGCACGTCAGCACGGCAGGCCCGGACATCAGCATTCCGGGACTCACTCGCTCCGACGCCGAGCGAATCGAGCTGCTCGTCACCGAACGTGCCGACGTGGTCGACGAGGACGGGGGAGCGCCACCACCGCTTCCGCCTCCCTCACCGCCACCGCCACCGCGATGATCGACCTCGCCGTGCCGCGGCGGCAGTCGCCGCTCGCGATCGTGTTCCTCGGACTGCGCATCATTCGGTCGCTGGGCCTGGCCCAACTCGTGATCCTCGTGCTCTTCATCGTGCGGGCACCGTTCGGCGGGGCGCTGAGCGTGGTGCCGTTGGTGATCGCGTTCGCCTTCGGGTGTTTCTCGGTGCTCGCCTGGTGGCGCTACACCTTTCGACTCGTCGACGGTGAGTTGGTGGTCACCAAGGGGGTCATACGCGTCGTGCGGCTGAACGTGCCGGTCGAACGAGTCCAGAGCATCGCAATCGAGCAGAGCGTGCTCCATCGGTTGACCGACTTGGTCCGGGTCAACGTCGACACCGCCGGCAGCAGCGACGTGGAGTTCTCGATCGATGCGATTCCTCGGCCGGTGGCGGAGGAGCTGCAACGTCGCGCCGTGACCTCGGTCCCGGTTCCCACGCCGGTCGACGGGAACCCGCCGCCGGCGGATGCCGACGACCGGGTGATCCTCACGCACGACGGACGCCGGCTCCTGCTGATATCGCTGACTATGTCGCCGCTCGCCGGTCTGCTCGTCCTCGGTCCGATCCTTGCGTTGGGCGGCGACGTCTTCGACCGGGTGCCCGATGCCGTGCCGAGCGATACGACGTTTCGATGGTGGTGGATTCCCGTCGGTGTCGCCGCGTTCGTCATCTTCAGTGTGGGGCTCAACATCGTGCGGGTGTTCCTCAGGGACTGGCGCCTCACGCTGCGGTCGAGCGCCAGCGGGCTTCGCCGCACGTCGGGACTGCTCTCACGGACGAACACTGCGAGCAGCGTCGAGCGCATCCAGGTGCTCACCAGTGCCCAGAACCCGGCGCAGCGGCGGGCCGGCCTTCGCAGTGTCGAGCTCACCACGGTCGGCCAGGGCGATCTCTCGCTGTCGGGCTGTGACGACGCCCAGTTCGCAACGGTGGCGAGCCTGGCCGCACTGACGCCGATCGACCAACTCGCGCTCGACCGACGAGTTCATCCGGCTGCGGTCTTCCTCGCCGTGCGCAACACCACGCTGGTCTGCGTCGTCGTCACCGCCGGGCTGTCCGCGCTCGTCGGCTGGTGGTCGCTGCTGGTGCTCGGCGTGATTCCCTGGGTCTGGGTGACCAAGCGAATCGCGGTTGCCAACTTCCGGTGGGGCCTCCACGACGAACTCGCCAGCTCCAGCCGAGTGATCTCCTCGGCGACCGAGCAGGCGCTGCTGGCACAAGGCGAACAGCGTTCGTGTCGTCGCAGTCGATGTTCGAGCGGCGCCGCGGGCCTCGGCACCGTGACGCTGACGACCGCCGCCGGTGCCGTTGCGATCGGGATGATTCCGATCGAGGAAGCGCACACACGTGGTGCGCGACACGATGCTGCGAGCCGTCGAGACGGACTCCAGGCCC
>CAVOHA010000043.1:0-8785 GCA_963695475.1 Ilumatobacteraceae bacterium | reverse complement strand
GTGAGCGCCCGCCCGCCCACCGAGCCGCATTGCTGACCGAGCCATACTGCTGACCGGGCCATACTGACGCCATGGCGAGTCGCTTGTTCGTCCAGTCGACGGAGGGGTCGGTGCCGAACCTGGTCGAGACCCGACTCGCGCGCTCGTTCGGCGAAGCCAACGTGTCGAGTGCGAGCGGCGTCGCATTCGGTGCGGACGAACTGCGAGCGGTCAGGGACTCGGTCCGCTCCGCCGACGTGGTCATCGCGCTCGTGCGGCCATCGTGGGCCGAACTGCTGGGCGCGCCCGACAACCTCGAACGGCTCGCCCTCACGGAGGCGCTCGCGTGCGGGGTCCCCATCGTGTCGGTCCTGATCAATGACACGAGTCAGCCCGATCCGAGTCGGTTGCCCGAGGAATTGCGCTGCCTCCTCCATGCCCGGTTTCGTCGTATCGAGGCCGGCTCGGGCGTGTTGACGTCGATCGATGAACTGATCGAGGATCTGCACTCCTGGCTGATGTCGCTGCCGTCGGAACCCGACTCCGACTGCGACGCACCGTCGGTGCCCGAACTGGTTCGGGTCGACGATGCCGAACGGGAACAGCGTCGCCTCGCCGCGGACGAACTCTGGTCGCGTGCCGAGGCGCTGGTGGATGAGCGGAACACGGCTCTTCGCGCGCCCGGGAGTGTGGGTGGAACGGCCTGGGGCGCAGGTCCCGACCCGGTTCGACCGGCGAGCGACACCGTGGCCGCCGCTGACGTTCCCGACCCACGGCCCGCGGCCCCGCCGGCCGCAGGCGCCCCGCCGTCGCTCGACCCGGTTCGGCTCGGCGTGTCCGCACCGAAACACGTCGGTCTGGACCAGGAGTTCACGGCACGCCTCGTTGCGTACGGTGATCGACAGGACGCCCGGGCGAGAAGGCTCCTGCGGGGCCCGCGACGACGCGCGAGCGCTCGGCTCGACGTCGCTCGCTCACGATGGCCTCGTGGAGCCACGGTCGAAGTGCGCCTCAGCGGCGACGACCTGCTCGTCGCCCGTCCGAGCGTGCTCCTCACCTGGCACGGCGAACCCCTGGAGTTCGCCTTTGGTGTCCGGTTGAAACCGACGACCGAACTCCGGTGCGTCGTGCTGCGATTCGAGGTGATCGTGAACGGAGTCCCACTCGCTCACCCTCACCTCGAGCTCGACGTCGGCAGCCCGGTGCAGCGACTCCTCGACCGCGTCGCAGCGCGCACGTCGACGGGAGGCGTCCGGGTCGCCGAGTCCGACGCCCCGACATCCGCGTTCGCCTCGTACTCGTCCAAGGACCGCCTCCGAGTGCTCGATGGCATCGGCGCGCTCGAGTCGATCGGCGTCGATGTGTTCACCGACTGCCTCGACATCCATGCCGGCGAGGAGTTCAAGAGCCGCATCCTCCGCGAATTGCTCGACCGCGACCTGTACGTCTTGTTCTGGTCCCACAACGCACGCGATTCCAGCTGGGTCGCGTGGGAACTCGACACGGTCCTCGACAAACGGGGCGAAGCGCCGATCCGGCTGAGCCCACTCGAACCCGACGTCACGCCGCCGCCGCGGTTGTCGCACATCAACGTGAGCTGGCCCGGCGTCTGGGTGTCCGCCTACGGTCGACAGTCCAGCTGAGCGAGTCGTGGGCGCGAGCCGTGCCGAGCGCGAACGGGCACCCCCGCTACCGTCGTCCTGCCGACCGACAACTGACGAAGGAGACGGTGTGACCGACTGGACAGAACTCACGGCTCGGGCCGGTCGCTCCGGGCACGACCTCGTCGGATGGATGATGTGGGACGCCGACACGATCGCCCGCTACGAGGCCCTCGGCGTGCCGAACGGCGCGGGCTGGATCGTGGCGTGGCGGCTCGCACCGCTCGGCGACGTCGCGCCGGCGGTGGCAGCGGCCGCCGCGTACTCGATCGATCCGAACGTCATCGAGTTCATCCTGAATCTCCACCGTGGCGTCACCGACGTCGACGCCATCTGCGCAGTACGCGACGAGTCGGCGATCTCGGGCATCGAGGCGATCGCCCCGGGACTCGCCGACGAGCTCGCACCCCTGGCCGGCGATCTGTGGCGCGGCGTCGATGCGGTCCACTTCGGTGCCCGGCCGATGTTCGCCGCCCTCCGCGCGCAGAACCGTCCCGGCGCAGACCAGGCGGCCCTGTCGGCCTGGTTGGCTGCGAACTGCCTCCGCGAGCTCCGTGGCGACAACCACTGGGTGTTGTGCGCCGGCGCTGACCTGGACGCGGTCGAAGTGGGGCTACTGCACTCGGCGATGGTCGACCTGGACGAGTACGGCGACGAGGAGTGGATCGCCCGTAGCCGCGGCAACGACGACGACGCCATCGCCAAGGGCTGGTCGCGTCTCGAAGCCAAGGGTCTGGCCACCGACTCGGCCATCAACGACGCGGGCCGACGCTTCCGCCTCGACCTCGAACGGCGCACCGACGAGCTCACCGCGCCGGCCTGGCAGGCGATCGGCGAAACCGCGACCCGGGCCTTCTGCGATGCCATCGAGCCACATCACACTGCGTTCCTGGAGCGCATCGATGCCACCGCCGGACCCCGCTGGATGCCGGCCGCCCGAATGCGGCGCGATCCCTGACGCGGCACAGACCCGGGCAGGCAATCGACGAGTCCGGTCGAACCCCGATCGGCGCCGATCTCAGGACCGTTGCGACCATTCCTGGAGTTCGTGCTCGGTGAAGTAGTCGATGAGGTGCTGATGGAGCTCTCGGACCACCGATGGCGCAATCCCCGCCTCGGCCGCCCATTGCTCTCGGTCCCCGAGCATGCTCGCCACACGGTCCAGGGCGCGGACCGACGTCTCCGAGGTCTTGAACTTCGCCGCCTCGTGCACGTAGCCGAGCCGTTCGCCCAGGAGTCCGACGATCAGCCGATCGATCCGGTCGATCTCGCCGCGTATCTCGTGCATGTTCGAACACTCGCTCGGTTGCTCGACAGCAGAAGTCGGCATCGGTCCGCTTCCGTTCCGGTCAGCGTTCATTTCTCGGCTCCTTCGTGGTGTGACCCGGCATCAGCCCGATCGATCGAGTGGTCGGCGCAGCCCGGCATGTCATCGCTCGAGCTCGTCACGCTGGCGCGCCGGCGCGTCGGGTGGAAGCTGGTCGAGGACCGCCTTGACGACCGACGGCGAGAGCGCCGCGTCGCCGGCGGCAACCGCTCTGACCGCGTCGACGAGACAGGGAATGGCCGATGATGTCGTGGAGCTCACGCGCGATGTGCGCACGTTCATCGGCGATCGCTGCGGCACGCTCGTACTCGCCGCGCAGTCGGATCTCGGCGACGTCGGTGGCCAGCTCGCCGGTCATCGCTCGCTGACGAGCCGCGTGGAGGCCGAGCGCGATCGCCGTGCCGCAGGTCAACACGATGACCGGCACCTGATACAGCGTGACGTCGTCGGCCACACCGACTCCGGCAGCGGTGACCGCAGTGCGGACGACGCTCGCGCCCACCGCCACCCGAAGGCCCCGCGCACCGGCCTCGGACGCCGCCGAGTACAGGATCACGATCATCGACAACAGCACCTCGGGCAGATCCGAGATCCAGATCGCGGCCTGGACAACCGTGGCAACCACCGTCACCACGACCGGGTCGACTCGTCGCATCGCCACCAGCACCGGCGGCGTGCAGATGAGCAGCCACTGCCACGGCGCCGACGGTTCGACGGTGTCCTGGCGGGCCGCATCGATGTCGCGACCCGGCTCATCCAAAGGTCTCGGTCCGGCGATTCGGCCGAGCGCACCGTCGACGCCCGCACGCTTCAACGAACGTTCATCTCACAATAATTGACATTGTCCAGAATTCGTGGTCCAATGGTCTCCATGTCGGAAGCTGCTACGGAACTCCTCCGCCGCCACGGCGTGCAGGTGACCGCCCAGCGACTTGCGATCATCGCGCGTGGTGTCCGAGCACCCGCACTCGACCGCGGACGAGTTGGGCGACGAAGTGCGGGCGCAGCTCGGCGCGATTTCCCGTCAGGCGGTCTACGACTCGCTCGGCGTGCTCGTCGAGAAGAACCTCATCCGGCGCATTCAGCCGGCCGGCTCGGCGGCGCGCTACGAGAACCGGGTCGGCGACAATCATCATCACCTCATCTGTCGGAGCTGCCGCGCCATGTTCGATGTCGACTGCGCCGTCGGCGAGGTGCCCTGCCTGACCGCCATCAACGACCATGGCTTCGAGGTCGACGAAGCCGAAGTCATCTACTGGGGTCGCTGCCCGACCTGTCGAACCGCTGCGCCCGACATCACGGACACTTGACCCCGCTCGACAACCAGCTTTTCCCGTCTCCCCAACCATCCCACCGACAGCACAACCCGAAGGAAGAACAAGGATCATCATGACCGACGCAACCGAGGCAAAGTGCCCCGTCCTCCAGCACGACCACTCCGCTCGTGGCAGCCAGGCCAACCAGCACTGGTGGCCGAACCAACTGAACCTCAACATCTTGCACCAGCACTCGGCGAAGTCGAACCCGATGGGCGACGACTTCGACTACGCCGCTGAGTTCGCCACCCTCGATCTTGCCGCCGTGAAGGCCGACCTCACCGAGTTGATGACCGACTCCAAGGAGTGGTGGCCGGCCGACTACGGGCACTACGGCCCGTTCTTCATCCGCATGGCCTGGCACTCGGCCGGCACCTACCGCACGCATGACGGACGCGGCGGTGGCGGCACCGGTCAGCAGCGCTTCGCCCCGCTCAACAGCTGGCCCGACAACGGCAACCTCGACAAGGCCCGCGCGCTGCTCGAGCCGATCAAGAAGAAGTACGGCCGCAAGATCTCCTGGGCCGACCTGATGATCCTCACCGGCAACGTGGCGCTCGAGTCGATGGGCTTCGAGACCTACGGCTTCGCCGGCGGACGCGAAGACGTGTGGGCACCCGAGGAAGACGTCTATTGGGGCCCCGAGAACGTGTGGCTCGACGACGAGCGCTACAGCGGCGACCGCCAGCTCCAGGAGCCGCTCGGCGCGGTCCAGATGGGCCTCATCTACGTCAACCCCGAAGGCCCGAACGGCAACCCCGACCCGGTCGCCTCGGGCGCCGACATCCGCGAGACGTTCGGCCGCATGGCGATGAACGACGAAGAGACCGTGGCACTGGTCGTGGGTGGTCACGCCTTCGGCAAGATGCACGGCGCCGGCCCGGAGAGCGCCATGGGCGCCGAGCCCGAGGGTGCGCCGATGGAGCAGCAGCTCCTCGGCTGGAAGAACAGCTTCGAGTCCGGTGTGGGCATCCACACCACCACCTCCGGCTTCGAAGGCGCCTGGAACTCCACGCCGACGAAGTGGGACAACAACTACCTCGAGACGCTGATGGACAACGACTGGGAGCTCACCGAGAGCCCGGCCGGTCACAAGCAGTGGACCTGCCCGGCTCTGGCCGGCACGGTGCCCGACGCCCAGCGCCCCGACGTGTTCCACGCACCGGTGATGAGCACGGCCGACATGGCCATGAAGATGGACCCGATCTACGGGCCGATCTCGCAGCGCTTCCGCGACAACCCCGAGCTGCTCGACGAGGCCTTCGCCAAGGCGTGGTACAAGCTGTGCCATCGCGACATGGGCCCCAAGGTCCGGTTCCTCGGCCCCGAGGTTCCCGACGAAGAGCTCCTCTGGATGGACCCGATCCCCGAGGGCACGCCGCTGACCGACGAGCAGGTCACCACGGTCAAGGAAGCCATCATGGCGACCGGCCTCAGCGTCACCGAGCTCGTCGAGACGGCGTGGGCCTCCGCGTCCACGTACCGTCAGACCGACATGCGCGGCGGTGCCAACGGCGGCCGGATCCGGCTCGCTCCGCAGAACGAGTGGGAAGCGAACAAGCCGGCGCAGCTCCGTCGAGTGCTGGCCGCACTCGAAGGTGTCCAGTCGAGCGTCGGATTCACCGTGTCGATGGCCGACCTCGTCGTGCTCGGCGGTGCGGCAGCGGTCGAGGCCGCCGCCAAGGCCGGCGGTCACGATGTCAGCGTCGACGTGAGCACCGGACGTGGCGACGCCAGCCAGGAGCAGACCGACGTCGAGTCGTTCGCATGGCTCGAGCCGGTCAACGATGGCTTCCGCAACGTCATCGGCAAGGGCAGCAGCCACGTCGCCGAGCACCTGCTCGTCGACCGGGCACAACTGCTCGACCTCGGCGCACCGGACATGACCGTCCTCGTCGGCGGCCTCCGTGTCCTCGGAGTCACCAACGACAACTACGGCGTGCTCACCGACCAGGTCGGCGTGCTCACCAACGACTTCTTCGTCAACCTGATGGACCAGGACACCGTGTGGTCCGCAGCATCGGGCGCCGAGGACGTCTTCGAAGGGCGCGACCGTGCAAGCGGCGAGCTCAAGTGGACCGGCACCCGCAACGACCTCGTGTTCGGCTCGAACTCGATCCTGCGGGCCCTCGCCGATGTCTACGCGGCCGACGACGCCGGCGAGAAGTTCGCCAACGACTTCGCAGCGGCGTTCGCGAAGGTGATGGACAACGATCGTTTCGACCTGCGTTGATCACCACCAACTGATCAGAGCGATCTGATCGACTCCTGCCGAACCCGGCCCGGGCCACCACGGTGGTCCGGGCCGGGTTCGGTCGTTTTCGTGCCCGCTCGGGCCGCCTCCACGCAAAATCTAGGATCACCGGATGCAGCCGCTCGCGGGAGTGAGAGTCATCGAAGCCGGACAGATGATCTCGGCTCCGATGGCCGGGATGATCATGGCCGAGCAGGGGGCCGAGGTGATCAAGGTGGAGTTGGCCGACGGCGTCGGCGACCGCATGCGCCAGCTCGGAACGCAGCGGAACTCGATGAGCGCGCTGTTCAACGGCATCAATCGCGGCAAGCGGTCGGTCACGATCGACACGAAACATCCCGACGGTCTGCAGGCGCTGTTCGACCTCTGCGCCACCGCCGACGTGTTCCTGCAGAACTTCCGCCCGGGCGCCGCCGAACGAATGGGGGTCGGCGAGGCGCAACTCCGGGCGATCAACCCGGACATCGTCTACGTGTCGGTGTCCGGGTTCGGCAGCACCGGCCCGAAGGCCGAGCAGCGGGTGTACGACTATGTCATCCAGGCGATGACGGGGATGGCCGACCTGCAAACAGGCGACACGGGTGCGCCACAGTTGGTGCGCCAGTTCGTCGTGGACAAGACCACGGCGATCACCGTGAGCCAAGCGATCACCGCCGCGCTGTTCGCCCACGACCGCGGGCACGGCGGGCAGCACGTCGAGCTCTCGATGCTGGACATCGGGCTGTGGTACTTCTGGCCCGACGGGATGATGGATCGTTCACTGGAAGGCGGCGACATCGTCGAATCGCCGCACTTCGCCGACATGTATGCGATCCGGCCGACGCGCGACGGTGCCGTCGCGTTCGTCGCCAGCGGGAACCGGACGTGGCCCAGTCTGTGCCGCGCCTTCGCGCCCGAACTGCTCGACGACCCACGCTTCGCGACGATGCGCGACCGCGAGCTCAACGGCGCAGAACTCGCTGCGATCTTCGACCGGGCCGTCGGATCGCTGACGACCGCCGAGGCGATGCAACGGATGGTCGACAACGACCTGCCCGGCGCCCGTGTGGTTCGTCGCGACGAGGTCGCCGGGGATGCGCAGGTCGTCCACAACGGCTCGCTCGTCCACCTCGACGACGGCCCCATCGGACCACGTGTCGAAGCGCGACCACCGGTCAGCTTCGGCGGCGACGAGCGGGTGGTGCCTCCGGCCGCGCCGGCGCTCGGCGCCGACACCGACGCGGTCCTCTCGTCGCTCGGCTACGAGGCCGACCGCATCGCCCGATTGCGCTCCGCCGGCGTGCTCGGGCCGACCCCCTGACGAGCCCGGCCGGCTCCGGACTAGGTGCCCGAGGCAGCCGGTTCGGGGAGCCGTTCGAACACGACGTCGGCCGCCTCGGGAACGGGGTCGCCATCGAGCCACGCCAACAGCTGGGCGTTGACGATCTCGGGGGCTTCCTGCTGCACCCAGTGCGACACACCCGGCAGGAAACGCATGGTGAGGTCGGCGACGTGCTCATCGGTGCCGTCGGTCGTCTCCTTCGACAACGCGGTGTCCTCGAGGCCCCAGATCATCAACGTCGGTGTCTCGATCTCCGGCAGCTCCTCACGAGACAACGCACGCCGGTTCCGCAGCGCTGCTCGGTAGTAGTTGATCATCGACCGCATCGCGTCGGGACGGAGCGCCGCTGCTCGGTAGACGTCGGTGACCACGGCGGGGAACCGTGTGGCATCGACCGCCATCTTCTCGAACGCATCGCCGACGGCCTTGGCTCGGCGGGCCCGGAGCAGCCGTTCGGGGAGCCACGGGATCTGGAAGAAGAAGACGTACCAGGACTTGCGGAGCTGACGAAACGTGCGCAGTTCGCGCAGCATGCAGGCCGGGTGCGGCACGTTCATGATCACGAGTCGCTGCAGCGGCCGCACCCGCCGAATCGCGAACATCCACGCCTGCACCGCACCCCAGTCATGACCCACCAACGTCACGTCGTCTCGGCCGGATGCGTCGATGATCGCAGCGATGTCGTCCAACAGCACATCGATGGAGTACGCCGACACCGGGCGCGGCTTCGACGACTCGCCGTACCCGCGCAGGTTCGGTGCCCACACTTCGTAGCCCGCCTGTGCCAGCACCGAAATCTGATACCGCCAGGAGAAGGCGAGCTCGGGGAACCCGTGCAACAGCAGGGCCAACCCACGCTCGCCACCCTCGTTCGTGACCGACACCTGCAGGTCGACGTCGTTCACTCGAATCGTCCGATACGTCAGC
>CAVOHA010000042.1:0-19445 GCA_963695475.1 Ilumatobacteraceae bacterium | reverse complement strand
GTGATGTCAGCCAACAGTGACGAAGGAGACCGTATGACCGACTGGACAGAACTCACGGCTCGGGCCGGTCGCTCCGGGCACGACCTCGTCGGATGGATGATGTGGGACGCCGACACGATCGCCCGCTACGAGGCCCTCGGCGTGCCGAACGGCGCGGGCTGGATCGTGGCGTGGCGGCTCGCACCGCTCGGCGACGTCGCGCCGGCGGTGGCAGCGGCCGCCGCGTACTCGATCGATCCGAACGTCATCGAGTTCATCCTGAATCTCCACCGTGGCGTCACCGACGTCGACGCCATCTGCGCAGTACGCGACGAGTCGGCGATCTCGGGCATCGAGGCGATCGCCCCGGGACTCGCCGACGAGCTGGCACCCCTGGCCGGCGATCTGTGGCGCGGCGTCGATGCGGTCCACTTCGGCGCCCGGCCGATGTTCGCCGCCCTTCGTGCGCAGAACCGTCCCGGCGCAGACCAGGCGGCCCTGTCGGCCTGGTTGGCTGCGAACTGCCTCCGCGAGCTCCGTGGCGACAACCACTGGGTGTTGTGCGCCGGCGCTGACCTGGACGCGGTCGAAGTGGGGCTACTGCACTCGGCGATGGTCGACCTGGACGAGTACGGCGACGAGGAGTGGATCGCCCGCAGCCGCGGCAACGACGACGACGCCATCGCCAAGGGCTGGTCGCGTCTCGAAGCCAAGGGTCTGGCGACCGACTCGGCCATCAACGACGCCGGCCGACGCTTCCGCCTCGACCTCGAACGGCGCACCGACGAGCTCACCGCGCCGGCCTGGCAGGCGATCGGCGAAACCGCGACCCGGGCCTTCTGCGATGCCATCGAGCCACATCACACCGCGTTCCTCGAGCGCATCGACGCCACCGCCGGACCCCGCTGGATGCCGGCCGCCCGAATGCGGCGCGATCCCTGACGCGGCACAGACCCCGGCAGGCAATCGACGAGTCCGGTCGAACCCCGTTCGGCGCCGACCTCAGGACCGTTGCGACCATTCCTGGAGTTCGTGCTCGGTGAAGTAGTCGATGAGGTGCTGATAGAGCTCTCGGACCACCGACGGCGCAATCCCCGCCTCGGCCGCCCATTGCTCTCGGTCCCCGAGCATGCTCGCCACACGGTCCAGGGCGCGGACCGACGTCTCCGAGGTCTTGAACTTCGCCGCCTCGTGGACGTAGCCGAGCCGTTCGCCCAGGAGTCCGACGATCAGCCGATCGATCCGGTCGATCTCGCCGCGTATCTCGTGCATGTTCGAACACTCGCTCGGTTGCTTGACAGCAGAATTCGGCATCGGTCCGCTTCCGTTCCGGTCAGCTTCATCGTTCATTTCTCGGCTCCTTCGTGGTGTGACCCGGCATCAGCCCGATCGATCGAGTGGTCGGCGCAGCCCGGCATGTCAGCGCTCGGGCTCGTCACGCTGGCGCGCCGGCGTGCGTCTGGTGGAAGCTGGTCGAGGTCGGGTCGAGCGATGCCGGCGGTGAACGCGGCGATCACGGCCTGCACCCGGTCTCTCACCCCGAGCTTGGCCAACACGTGACTCAGGTGGGTCTTCACGGTTGCCTCGCTCAGGAAGAGCTGCTCGGCGATCTCGGCGTTGGACCGCCCGGTCGAGAGCAGCTCCAGCACGTTGCGCTCGCGTTCGGTGAGGTCGTCGATGCCGGGCACCGTTCTGACCTGCAACGACGTACGGGCCTGTTCGAGGACCGCCTTGACGACCGACGGCGAGAGCGCCGCGTCACCGGCGGCAACCGCTCTGACCGCGTCGACGAGATCGCCGGCGGATGCGTCCTTCAGCAAGAAGCCGGAGGCGCCGGCGAGCACCGCTGCCGAGACGTACTCGTCGAGTCCGAACGTGGTGAGGATCACGATGCTCGGCGGTTCGGGCTCGGACATGATCCGCTGCGTCGCGGCGAGGCCGTCCAGGTTGGGCATCCGGATGTCCATCAGGACGACGTCGACGTGACGAGTTCTGCACGCATCGACGATCTCGAGACCGTCTGCCACCGACGCGACGACGGTCATGTCGGGTTCGTTGTCGATGATCAGCTCGAACCCGGCCCGAATCATCTCCAAGTCGTCGGCGATCGCGACTCTGATCGTGGTGTCGCCGGTCATGGCGTCACGTCCCGGTTCGGAACCGCTGTCGACGGCGTGTCGGTCGGGAGAACGGCATGAACGGCGAAGCCTCCGAGGGGACGGTTGCCGGCCTCGAACGTGCCACCCAGGACAGCGGCCCGTTCGGCCATACCGGTCAGACCGGACCCCGTGACATCGACGTCGGCCTGTCTGCCCGGGCCGTCGTCGACGACCGACAGGTCGAGTGCTCCGTTGCCGCACGCGAGGGTGACGACGATCGTCGCGTCCGGGCCGGCATGGCGCACCGCGTTGGTCAACGACTCCTGCACGATGCGATAGGCACCGCCGGCGACGACGGCGGGTGGCGGCTCCACATCGCATCGCTCCGTCGTGAGCATCACGTCCACGTCGGCAGCGGCGAGGTCGGCAACCATCCGACGGATCGCATCCACATCCGGCGGCGGCGCAAGCTCGGCGTCGCCCGATTCTCGGAGTCCGGCCAGCACCCGACGGGTCTCGACGAGTGACGAGCGAGCGGCGACGGCGATGGCGGCGACGGCATCGCCGGCTGCCTCGGGACGCGTCTCGGCGACGCGATCGGCGGCCTCGGCGCGCACGGCGATCGTCGACAGGGAATGGCCGATGATGTCGTGGAGCTCACGGGCGATGTGCGCGCGTTCATCGGCGATCGCTGCGGCACGCTCGTACTCGCCGCGCAGTCGGATCTCGGCGACTTCGGTGGCCAGCTCGCCGGTCATCGCTCGCTGTCGAGCCGCGTGGACGCCGAGCGCGATCGCCGTGCCGCAGGTCAACACGATGAGCGGCACCTGATACAGCGTGACGTCGTCGGCCACACCGACTCCGGCGGCGGTGACCGCAGTGAGGACGACGCTCGCGCCCACCGACACCCGAAGGCCCCGCGCACCGGCCTCGGACGCCGCCGAGTACAGGATCACGATCATCGACAACAGCACCTCGGGCAGATCCGAGATCCAGATCGCGGCCTGGACAACGGTGGCAACCACCGTCACCACGACCGGGTCGACTCGTCGCATCGCCACCAGCACCGGCGGCGTGCAGATGAGCAGCCACTGCCACGGCGCCGACGGTTCGACGGTGTCCGGGCGGGCCGCATCGATGAACAACCCGGAGAGCACGGCGACCACGAGCAGACTCCCACCAAGGGCAAGGTCACCCTTGGTGGGAGTCGGTGTTTCGCCGCGGCGAAGAATGAATGTCACAGGGATGCAGTCTCGCCGATCGACCCCCGGGCCCGCAGCGCTCGCACCGCGTGCACGATGAAGAGGATCTCGAACGCGAATCCGATCAAGGCCAGCGGGGCGATCACGGCACCGTTGTCGAGCAACAGCTTGTGCGGCCCCATCCCGACCATCGAGGCGAGGCAGAAGGCGATGCCGAGTTGGTAGCCGAGCCGATCCGACGCCCGAACCAACGGAATCGCCGCAAGCCCCAGCACCGCGGTCGCCGCGATGCCCGGCACGACGTCGGACGGTGGGCTCGGGTCGGCGCCGGCGAACCCGGCGGCGACCTGCACCAGGTTGGCGAGCACGAGCGCCTGGAGGCAGCCCATCATCACGGCCAACCTCGCCCGCTTCGGGCTCGGCACGTCGGCCGCCCGCGTTGGCGCTGCGGGAGCCGTTCTCGTCGGGATCGTTGTGGGGATCGTCGGTGGGCATGGTGGTGGGGATGGTGGTGGGGATGGTGGTGTCCATTGGTGTCTCCTCTGTCGTGCGACCCCGTGTGAGTCGCTGAGGAAATCGTCGCTGATCTCGGGTCCCGGCAAATCGGCCGAAGGTCGCGACTCGGCTCATCCAAAGGTCTCGGTCCGGCAATTCGGCCGAGCGCACCGTCGACGCCCACATGGTTCAACGAACGTTCATCTCACAATAATTGACATTGTCCAGAATTCGTGGTCCAATGGTCTCCATGTCGGAAGCCGCCACGGAACTCCTCCGCCGCCACGGCGTGCAGGTGACCGCCCAGCGACTTGCGATCATGCGCGTGGTGTCCGAGCATCCGCACTCGACCGCGGACGAGTTGGGCGACGAAGTGCGGGCGCAGCTCGGCGCGATCTCCCGCCAGGCGGTCTACGACTCGCTCGGCGTGCTCGTCGAGAAGAACCTGATCCGGCGCATTCAGCCGGCCGGCTCGGCGGCGCGCTACGAGAACCGGGTCGGCGACAATCATCATCACCTCATCTGCCGGAGCTGTCGCGCGATGTTCGATGTCGACTGCGCCGTCGGCGAGGTGCCCTGCCTGACCGCCATCAACGACCACGGCTTCGAGGTCGACGAAGCCGAAGTCATCTACTGGGGCCGCTGCCCGACCTGTCGAGCCGCTGCGCCCGACATCGCGGACACTTGACCCCGCTCGACAACCAGCTTTTCCCGTCTCCCCAACCATCCCACCGACAGCACAACCCGAAGGAAGAACAAGGATCATCATGACCGACGCAACCGAGGCAAAGTGCCCCGTCCTCCAGCACGACCACTCCGCTCGTGGCAGCCAGGCCAACCAGCACTGGTGGCCGAACCAACTGAACCTCAACATCTTGCACCAGCACTCGGCGAAGTCGAACCCGATGGGCGACGACTTCGACTACGCCGCTGAGTTCGCCACCCTCGATCTCGCCGCCGTGAAGGCCGACCTCACCGAGTTGATGACCGACTCCAAGGAGTGGTGGCCGGCCGACTACGGGCACTACGGCCCGTTCTTCATCCGCATGGCCTGGCACTCGGCCGGCACCTACCGCACGCATGACGGACGCGGCGGTGGCGGCACCGGTCAGCAGCGCTTCGCCCCGCTCAACAGCTGGCCCGACAACGGCAACCTCGACAAGGCCCGCGCGCTGCTCGAGCCGATCAAGAAGAAGTACGGCCGCAAGATCTCCTGGGCCGACCTGATGATCCTCACCGGCAACGTCGCGCTCGAGTCGATGGGCTTCGAGACCTACGGCTTCGCCGGCGGACGCGAAGACGTGTGGGCACCCGAGGAAGACGTCTACTGGGGCCCCGAGAACGTGTGGCTCGACGACGAGCGCTACAGCGGCGACCGCCAGCTCCAGGAGCCGCTCGGCGCGGTCCAGATGGGCCTCATCTACGTCAACCCCGAAGGCCCGAACGGCAACCCCGACCCGGTCGCCTCGGGCGCCGACATCCGCGAGACGTTCGGCCGCATGGCGATGAACGACGAAGAGACCGTGGCACTGGTCGTGGGCGGTCACGCCTTCGGCAAGATGCACGGCGCCGGCCCGGAGAGCGCCATGGGCGCCGAGCCCGAGGGTGCGCCGATGGAGCAGCAGCTCCTCGGCTGGAAGAACAGCTTCGAGTCCGGTGTGGGCATCCACACCACCACCTCCGGCTTCGAAGGCGCCTGGAACTCCACGCCGACGAAGTGGGACAACAACTACCTCGAGACGCTGATGGACAACGACTGGGAGCTCACCGAGAGCCCGGCCGGTCACAAGCAGTGGACCTGCCCGGCCCTCGCCGGCACGGTGCCCGACGCCCAGCGCCCCGACGTGTTCCACGCACCGGTGATGAGCACGGCCGACATGGCCATGAAGATGGACCCGATCTACGGGCCGATCTCGCAGCGCTTCCGCGACAACCCCGAGCTGCTCGACGAGGCCTTCGCCAAGGCGTGGTACAAGCTGTGCCATCGCGACATGGGCCCCAAGGTCCGGTTCCTCGGCCCCGAGGTTCCCGACGAAGAGCTCCTCTGGATGGACCCGATCCCCGAGGGCACGCCGCTGACCGACGAGCAGGTCGCCACGGTCAAGGAAGCCATCATGGCGACCGGCCTCAGCGTCACCGAGCTCGTCGAGACGGCGTGGGCCTCCGCGTCCACGTACCGTCAGACCGACATGCGCGGCGGTGCCAACGGCGGCCGGATCCGGCTCGCTCCGCAGAACGAGTGGGAAGCGAACAAGCCGGCACAGCTCCGTCGAGTGCTGGCCGCACTCGAAGGTGTCCAGTCGAGCGTCGGCTTCACCGTGTCGATGGCCGACCTCGTCGTGCTCGGCGGTGCGGCAGCGGTCGAGGCCGCCGCCAAGGCCGGCGGTCACGACGTCAGCGTCGACGTGAGCACCGGACGTGGCGACGCCAGCCAGGAGCAGACCGACGTCGAGTCGTTCGCATGGCTCGAGCCGGTCAACGACGGCTTCCGCAACGTCATCGGCAAGGGCAGCAGCCACGTCGCCGAGCACCTGCTCGTCGACCGGGCACAACTGCTCGACCTCGGCGCACCGGACATGACCGTCCTCGTCGGCGGCCTCCGTGTCCTCGGAGTCACCAACGACAACTACGGCGTGCTCACCGACCAGGTCGGCGTGCTCACCAACGACTTCTTCGTCAACCTGATGGACCAGGACACCGTGTGGTCCGCAGCATCGGGCGCCGAGGACGTCTTCGAAGGGCGCGACCGTGCAAGCGGCGAGCTCAAGTGGACCGGCACCCGCAACGACCTCGTGTTCGGCTCGAACTCGATCCTGCGGGCCCTCGCCGATGTCTACGCGGCCGACGACGCCGGCGAGAAGTTCGCCAACGACTTCGCAGCGGCGTTCGCGAAGGTCATGGACAACGATCGTTTCGACCTGCGTTGATCACGACCACCTGATCAGAGCGATCTGATCGACTCCTGCCGAACCCGGTCCGGGTCACCTCGGTGGTCCGGGCCGGGTTCGGTCGTTTTCCGTGCCCGCTCGGGCCGCCTCCACGCAAAATCTAGGATCACCGGATGCAGCCGCTCGCGGGAGTGAGAGTCATCGAAGCCGGACAGATGATCTCGGCTCCGATGGCCGGGATGATCATGGCCGAGCAGGGGGCCGAGGTGATCAAGGTGGAGTTGGCCGACGGCGTCGGCGACCGCATGCGCCAGCTCGGAACGCAGCGGAACTCGATGAGCGCGCTGTTCAACGGCATCAATCGCGGCAAGCGGTCGGTCACGATCGACACGAAACATCCCGACGGTCTGCAGGCGCTGTTCGACCTCTGCGCCACCGCCGACGTGTTCCTGCAGAACTTCCGCCCGGGCGCCGCCGAACGAATGGGGGTCGGCGAGGCGCAACTCCGGGCGATCAACCCGGACATCGTCTACGTGTCGGTGTCCGGGTTCGGCAGCACCGGCCCGAAGGCCGAGCAGCGGGTGTACGACTATGTCATCCAGGCGATGACGGGGATGGCCGACCTGCAAACAGGCGACACGGGTGCGCCACAGTTGGTGCGCCAGTTCGTCGTGGACAAGACCACGGCGATCACCGTGAGCCAAGCGATCACCGCCGCGCTGTTCGCCCGCGAGCGCGGGCACGGCGGGCAGCACGTCGAGCTCTCGATGCTCGACATCGGGCTGTGGTACTTCTGGCCCGACGGGATGATGGATCGTTCACTGGAAGGCGGCGACATCGTCGAATCGCCGCACTTCGCCGACATGTATGCGATCCGGCCGACGCGGCGACGGTGCCGTCGCGTTCGTCGCCAGCGGGAACCGGACGTGGCCCAGTCTGTGCCGCGCCTTCGCGCCCGAACTGCTCGACGACCCGCGCTTCGCGACGATGCGCGACCGCGAGCTCAACGGCGCAGAACTCGCTGCGATCTTCGACCGGGCCGTCGGATCGCTGACGACCGCCGAGGCGATGCAACGGATGGTCGACAACGACCTGCCCGGCGCCCGTGTGGTTCGTCGCGACGAGGTCGCCGGCGATGCGCAGGTCGTCCACAACGGCTCGCTCGTCCACCTCGACGACGGCCCCATCGGACCACGTGTCGAAGCGCGACCACCGGTCAGCTTCGGCGGCGACGAGCGGGTGGTGCCTCCGGCCGCGCCGGCGCTCGGCGCCGACACCGACGCGGTCCTCTCGTCGCTCGGCTACGAGGCCGACCGCATCGCCCGATTGCGCTCCGCCGGCGTGCTCGGGCCGACCCCCTGACGAGCCCGGCCGGCTCCGGACTAGGTGCCCGAGGCAGCCGGTTCGGGGAGCCGTTCGAACACGACGTCGGCCGCCTCGGGAACGGGGTCGCCATCGAGCCACGCCAACAGCTGGGCGTTGACGATCTCGGGGGCTTCCTGCTGCACCCAGTGCGACACACCCGGCAGGAAACGCATGGTGAGGTCGGCGACGTGCTCATCGGTGCCGTCGGTCGTCTCCTTCGACAACGCGGTGTCCTCGAGGCCCCAGATCATCAGCGTCGGTGTCTCGATCTCCGGCAGCTCCTCACGAGACAACGCACGCCGGTTCCGCAGCGCGGCTCGGTAGTAGTTGATCATCGACCGCATCGCGTCGGGACGGAGCGCCGCTGCTCGGTAGACGTCGGTGACCACGGCGGGGAACCGTGTGGCATCGACCGCCATCTTCTCGAACGCATCGCCGACGGCCTTGGCTCGGCGGGCCCGGAGCAGCCGTTCGGGGAGCCACGGGATCTGGAAGAAGAAGACGTACCAGGACTTGCGGAGCTGACGAAACGTGCGCAGTTCGCGCCGCATGCAGGCCGGGTGCGGCACGTTCATGATCACGAGTCGCTGCAGCGGCCGCACCCGCCGAATCGCGAACATCCACGCCTGCACCGCACCCCAGTCATGACCCACCAACGTCACGTCGTCTCGGCCGGATGCGTCGATGAGTCGCAGCGATGTCGTCCAACAGCACATCGATGGAGTACGCCGACACCGGGCGCGGCTTCGACGACTCGCCGTACCCGCGCAGGTTCGGTGCCCACACTTCGTAGCCCGCCTGTGCCAGCACCGAAATCTGATACCGCCAGGAGAAGGCGAGCTCGGGGAACCCGTGCAACAGCAGGGCCAACCCACGCTCGCCACCCTCGTTCGTGACCGACACCTGCAGGTCGACGTCGTTCACTCGAATCGTCCGATACGTCAGCGGATCCATGTCGCGACCCTACGACGCCGGAGTGTCGCCCGGCTGGGTGGCCGTGTTGGGTGGCCGTGTTGGGTGGTCGTGTTGGGTGGTCGTGCTGGATGGTCGTGTTGGGTGGTGACGATGTCAGGCGACGAACCCGATGACGTCGATGATCAGGTGGGCACGTCCGGCGCCGCCACCCTGCACGGTGATCCCGGTCGCCGGCGGCGTGACCTGCACGATCGCCATGTTGGCGACCTTCTGGCCGTCCGCAAACCAATTGATGTTCGACGTGGTCGGATCGTCTTCGAAGTCGTCGGCGAAGCGAAAGAATCCCGATCCCTCGGTTTGGACCACCGTGGCGTTCAGGATCACGCCGCTCTTCCCGGCGAGGCCGTCGACGAACAGCGTGTCGCGTGCGGTCGTGTCGTACTTGTCGGGTTCCATCGTGCGACTGTCCTGCAGTCGAAACGGCGTGATGAACTCGATCGTGCCGGCCGTGGCGGCCGAAACCGGCGCGGGGCCGGCGGCAATCGCCGCGCCGGCGAGTCCGGTTGCTGATGTCGCCGCGATCAAGCGGCGTCTGGAGAGCGTTGACATTGGTGATCCTCCGTTCGGATGCCCGCGCTGCGAACGTACGAGGTCGCGAGATGCCGTCGCTCGGAATATCGATCGCTACGGGGCGCAGGCGGCGACGAGGTCGTCCTGTACTCGGATGCCGCCACCGGGGAAGGGACCTTCTTCCCTGGCTGTCCGGCCACGTGGCCGTTCAGTTCGAGAACATGACGAAGTTGCCGATCCGTTCGAAGGACGCGGCAGTCATCGGCACGGACACCACTCCTGACCCGCCGAGATCCCGGTCGTCCGCCGGCAGTGGAGCAGGGGCCGAGCGTCAGCCGAAGCGGTGGCGACGGTGGACCCGGGACCATCCGGTTGTCGTCTTCGTCGCGTTCGCCTACGGCTTCTCGTGGGCGTACTGGCTCCCGATGGTGTTGGCCGCGCACGGCGTGAGTGCGGTTCCGTGGTCGAGTCACGTTCCGGGCTTGATCGGGCCGATGCTGGCGGCTGTGGTCGTGACGAGCACGATCGACGGTCGCGCTGGGCTGAAGGCACTCATCCGGTCATGTGTGCGGGTGCCGTCCATGCGGTGGTTGGTCGTGGCAATCAGCCCGCTGCTGCTCCTCGCCGTCATCGTCGTGGCGACACTGCCCGTGACCGGCGGTGTCCCGTGGTCCGATTTCGGTCGTTTCGATGGGCTGCCGTCAACCATCGGCCCGATGGGGGTCCTCGTGGTGCTCGTCGTGGTGAACGGCATCGGTGAGGAGGCAGGGTGGCGAGGTTTCCTGCAACCGACCCTGCAGCACGACGTGTCGGTCAAGCGGGCGACGCTCACGGTGACCGCGATCTGGGCGGTGTGGCACACGCCGCTGTTCCTGCTCGACGACGGACTCGGCAAGATGCCGCTGGTCATGATCCCGGTCTGGCTGATCGGCCTGACCGCCGGCGCGGTCGTGCTCGCATGGCTGTACAACCACACGTCGAGCGTGCTGGCGGTGGCGCTCTGGCACGGGACCTACAACTGGACTGCAGCCACCGACGCCGCCGAGCAGGCCATCGGCGCGCTGGTCACGGCGATGGTGATCGTGGCTGCCCTCGTCCTGGTCCGACGCGACCCACTCCTGGGGACGGAGCACCGTTCGAGCTGCGAGCCGCTGGCGCCGACGGCGACCGATCTCGAGGGTCGAGGTCTCGAGGGTCGAGGTCTCGAGGGTTGAGGTCTCGAGGGTTGAGGTCTCGAGGGTTGAGGTCTCGAGTGAGCGGTCGACGCCGCCGGGCGCACGTCGGACACCGCCGATGCCGCTCGGCGTCTCCACGACCCGAACGTGCACATTCGCTGCGTTTCCCCTGCTCAAGAGCCTCTTCCAACTCTGAGGTACCCCCATGCTTCAATGGAAGACATGACTCCGGGGGCAGTCGCTGAGCGGGTGGAACGCATCGCTTCGGTGCGCGCCGACACCGCTGCCGGCCGGGATGCGATCAGGGCCGGGTTGGTGGCCACACGCGAGGTTGCCGCATGGCTCGCCGCGCAGGAGGCGGGCCTGGTCGCGCAGCTGTCGGCGGTCGAGTCGTTTCCCGAAGCGACGATCGCGGAGGCGTCGCGCGGGTCGCTGAGTGCCGCGAACACGACCAGAGGGCGCTCGGAGACGCTCTCCGACACGCCGAGTCTGGCGGCCGCGATGGAAGCCGGCCAGGTCACCGCGGGCCACGTCGACGCCGTCACCCGCGCCGCGAAGCAGGTCGATCCGGATCAGCGCGACGATGTGTTGGCATGCGCCGATTCGTTGGCCGACATTGCATCCGTTGCGTCGGTGCGGGAGTTCTCCGACCGGTTGACTCGCGAAGTCGAGAAGATGCGTACCGAGTCCGCCGAGAGCCGTCTCGAGCGCCAGCGTCGTGCGACGCGGTTGTCGATCTGGACCGGCGGCGACGGGATGGTCAACCTGCGTGGCCAGTTCGATCCCGAGTCCGGGCTCGCGCTGGCAACGAAGATCTCGAATGCGGCCGAGACACTGTTCGCGCAATCGGCCCCCGAGCTGTGTCCGTCCGACCCCGTCGAGAAGCAGAAGTTCCTGAACGCCCACGCTCTCGTGGCGCTGTCGGGTGGCGGCCGCGCCGACGGCCCGGCCGGCCAGACGGGCGGTCGCACGGATGGTGCGACCGTCGGGGCGGCTCGGCCGGGGAAGGCCGAGTTCGTCGCAGTGATCGACGCCGATGTTGCGGCGCCCGGCGGTGACGGGCCGCTCGTGCAGTGGCCGCTGCCGATCGAGCTTCCCGCCCGCGTGCTCGCGGAGTTGGCCGGAACCGCCGACGTCGTCGGTGTCGTCGTCCGCAACGGAGTGGTGCTCCACGCGCCCGGCGAACTGAATCTCGGCCGATCGACGCGCTTGGCGAACCGATCACAGCGCCGGGCGCTGCGCGGGTTGTATCGCGGCTGTGCGATCCCGGGGTGCACCGTGCCGTACGACCGCTGCAAGCTCCACCACGTCCTCTGGTGGCGCCACGGCGGGCGGACCGATCTCGACAACTTGTTGCCGGTGTGCTCGAAGCACCACGGCAAGATCCACCACGACAACTGGGTCGTCGAACTCGGCCCGAACCGGGAGCTCACGTTGCGGTTGCCCGACGGCCAGGTGATGACCACCGGCCCACCCACCCGCCGCGCCGCCGCCTGACGGGGCGGCGGCGCCACGGATCGGGGCCCGGTGCCAGTCGGTTGCCACCAGGCTCGCCGATCTCAGGCCTCGTCACGCATGTCCTGCCACACGTCGATACACCGGTACGTCGCTGCCCGCTGCTCGCTGCTCTGCTGCTCGCTGTCTCTCCGTCTCCGGGCGGGCGCCGCCGATCTGATACGCGTTGGTGTCCGGCATGACTTGCGCCGAACCATCCCCGAGGAGCCCGAGCACATGGCGTCGTACCCCAAGCACGTGAACCACGAGCTCAGTCCGATGACGTGTCCCGCCGGGCTGGACGACGTCGACCTGTTCGGCGAGGGGGCACCGGAGCACTGGTACGAGGCGTACGAGATCCTCCACCGCGACGCGCCGGTGTACCGCATCGAAGGCGGCGGCCTCGCGCCGGGCACGGATGCGTTCGTGCTCACCAAGCACGCCGACGTCAGCCTCGTGGTCCGCGACCCCGACCGGTTTCCCAGCCTCACCACCAAACGACTCGGCCAGCTCGCGGCGAAGGGCCTGTCGCCGGAGGAGGCCTTCGCCACCAACCACAGCCTGATGCAAGCCTCGATGCTGTCGCTGCGCCCGACCCAGGAGCTCTACTTCCGACATCGCAAGGAGCTGACCGATCCATGGGTCGGACCCGGCGCACTCCGGCACCGCGACATGATCACCGAGCACGCCAACGCGTTGCTCGACGAGTGGATCGACCGGGACGACAGCCCCGGAGCGGACGGAGGACCGAGCGGCACCGTCGAGTTCGTCGGCGAGTTCGCCCGCCCGCTCCCCCAGCGCGTGATGGCGAGCATTCTCGGCTTCCCGCAGGCCGACATCCCGCGGCTCGCAGCATGGGGTGACGCCGCCGTGACACCGTTCGTGCACGGGCACGGTCTCCGCCACGAGATCACGCCCGAGCAGACCGAGGACATGCTGGCCCGCCTCGACGGTTTCCAGGAGTACATCTACGAGCACGTCACCGCGAAGCGTCGCGACCCACAGGACGACATGGTCAGCTTTCTCTGCGACGCGCACTACGAGGCACTCGACCGCAAGCTGACCGACCTCGAGATCGCGGGCATCGTGCACGCGATGATCCTCGGCGGCCTCGAGACGACGCAGTACGCGCTGGAGGAAGAAGCCCAGCTGCTGTGCGAACACCCCGGCACGTTCGAGTCCCTGCGGACCGACCGCTCGAAGCTGCGCGCGTTCATCGAAGAGGCGATGCGGATGCGTTCACCCACCCACGGGCTGTCGACCCGGATCACCGCACACGACGAGGTGTTCCAGGGGGTCGAGGTGCCCGCCGGCTCGCTGCTCCATCTCCGCTTCGGAGCAGCGAACGTCGACGAGGACGAGTTCGAGCGTCCGTTCGACCTCGACCTCGACCGCGAGGCCGTCACCCGGCACGTGACGTTCTCGGCGGGCCCACGCGTGTGCCCGGGGGCGACGCTGTCGCGCGTCGAGCAGCAGGTCGCCTGGGGCGTGCTGCTCGACCGACTCGAGTCGATCGAGTACGGCGACGACAACGACTGGCTCCATCAGCCCGGCATCATGCTCGGCACCCTCAAGCTCAACCTCCGATTCCGCCGAGCGGAGACCCCGCTGTCGCTCGCCACCGGTCGCTGACCCGCCCGACCCCCGCACATTCGAGCTGCGGCGGCGAAACACCCCGGCCCGGCGGGGACAACCGCCGCCGACCGGTGAGGGTCACGTCGGCTTGTTGTCGCCCATCACGCGTAACACGTTGGTGCGGCGGAGCCGGTCCAGGTCACCGACCGACCAGCCTCGACCGACCAGTACCTCGAACAGCCGCGGGTAGGTCGACACGTCGTGGAGCTCCTTCGGCATCAGCGTCGACCCGCCGTAGTCGCCACCGATCCCCACGTGGTCGATGCCTGCCACGTCACGGACGTGCTCGATGTGATCGGCGATCTCGTGGACGCTCACCTCGGGCGGCGGGTCGGTACGCGTGCGCCGCTCGATGATGCGGTCGACGTCGGCCGACAGCCGCGGATCGCCACCCTCGGCCTCGACCATCTCCTGGCACTCGTCGAACCATCGGGCGAACGTCGGCGAGACGAAGTCGGGGACGAAGGCGACCATGCAGATGCCACCGTTCGTCGCCAAGTCGCCCAGGACGTCGTCGGGCACGTTGCGCTGCGACGTCACAGAGCGCCCGCGCCGACGAGTGGCTGAACATCACGGGCAACGAGCTCGTCGCCAAGCGCCTGGTGCATCACGTCCGTCGAGACGTGGGAGAGATCGACGATCATGCCGATGCGGTTCATCTCGCGCACCACCTCGCGCCCGAAGTCGTTCATCCCGCCGAGCACTCGAACGTCGGTCGCCGAGTCCGCCCACGACACGTTGTGGTTGTGCGTCAACGTCATGTAGCGCACGCCGAGGTCGAACATCATGCGCAACACCGACAGCGACTCGTTGATCGACTGTCCACCCTCCATGCCGAGCATCGACGCGATCCGACCCGTGCCGGCAGCCGTACTCGACGTCGTCGACGTCCAAGGCGAGTGCGAAGTCGTCCGGATAGCGCTGGATCATCCGGTGGACGAAGTCGATCTGCTCGAGCGTGTCGGACACGGCGATCGGGCCCGCGCAGCGTCGAGGGCACGTAGACGGACCAGAACTGCCCGGACACCCCGCCGCTGCGCAGTCGAGGGATGTCGGTGTGGACCGCCGGCACGACGCGGCTGAGGTCCGCTGCATCGAGGTCGCCGTCGAACAGCCGGCGCATCGCCCAGGGCAGATCGTTGTGCCCGTCGATCACCTCGTCAACGTAGCGACAAACCGATCACGGGTCGTCTCAGAGCTGCTCGAGATCTGGCTCCCGCTCGGATGCCGGCAGGTCCGTCCGGGTCAGCTGACGTCGATGTGCCAGGTGGAGGGTTCGACGAGTTGGTCCATTCGCAGCCGGATCTGCAGGCGGTCGCCCCGGCTCACCTCGCGGTCGAGGCGGAACATCCGGTTGCCCCAGCTCGTCAGCGGCGCCAGGGGTGAGGTCGACAGCGTCGTCGAGTCGTCGAAGTCCGCCTCGAACCAGACGCAGCAGCCGTCGACGATGACATCCGCGCTCGCCGTGCGCTCGATGACGTGCTCGGTCGACAGCGAGTCGAGCGATACGAGCGTGTCGAGGTCGAACTCCAGCACCGGCTCGACCTCGCCGACGGCGGCGGCCACCGAGCCGGGACGGGCCCAGAACTGCTCGTTGCGGCCGGTGTCGAATCGCGCCGCCGTCAACGAACCGCGGATCGCGCTCAGGTCGATGTCGTCGGGCAGGTCGATGTTCCAGAACCGGCGGACCCGCATCGAGTCGTGCATGGTGACCGGTTCGACGAACAGCCGGAACCTGGCGGGGAGGATGCGTCCGCCGGGTCGCAGCACACGATCGCGGAGGTCGAGCAGGTTCTGGAGCATGTTCTCGTTGAACAGCTCGTCGCCCATCTGTTCGTGCACGACGACGTCGATCGGTTCGGGCGGTGTGTACTCGCGACTGTTGGCGTGGACGAACTCGATGTTGGTGAACCCGTTGTGGCGTGCGATCTCGCGGGCGACCTCGATGAAGTCGGAGTGCTCGACGGCGTACACCCGCTTCGCCCCGGCTCGGCTCGCCATGAACGCGAGGAGACCGGTGCCGGTGCCGAGGTCGAGGACCACGTCGCCGGGCTCGACGTTGCGGTGGATGCCGCGGTGGTACGCGTCGACACGCACCGAGTCGGACAGCATCTCCTCGTGCTCGGCGAGCCCCGCGAAGTTGGTCTCGTTCATGAGGTCGTAGACGACGCCCATCAGTCGGTCGCTCGACGCGATCTTCTCGGCCGCGAATCCGACCGTCGATCGAACGGCCCTGGCCGTCGCCTGTCGCGCCCGATCGATCATGTCGGGAGGCTACGGCGCGCGGTCGGCGGGTCCCAGCGTGGACGCTCGGACCCGGCCTCGGCCGGACACCGCGCGGCCACTGCTCGATAGGGTCGGTGCATGTTGGCTGCGGTGATCGCTGCTGCGACGGGCGACGGGATCGGCGCATCGGATTGCGAGCTCCTGCGAGACGAGGCGCTCGCCCAACCGGTCAATGCGCTCACCAGCCTGGCCTACGTGGTGACCGGTGCGGTCGTCATCGCAACGGCCCGACGCCGGCATCGTCCGCTCGTCCCGGCGGCGATCTTCGGATCGTGCCTGATGGCCATCGGCGTCGGGAGCGTTCTCTTCCACGGACCCCAGCCTGCGGGTTCTCGCGTGCTCCACGACCTCCCGATCATCGTGACCGTCCTCTTCGTCCTCGTCCACGATCTCGACGTTGTCCGACCCGGCCGTGTCCGCCCGTGGCCGACGTTCGCCGCCGGAGTCGCGGCCGCCACGGTCCTGACCGCCGCGGCCCCGGCCGTTGCCACCGCGTTGACAGGTGTCGGCGTGGCCGTGATCGTGATCCTCGAGGTCGTGCTCGCCCGCCGACGACGCCGTGCCGCGAACGACCGCCGAGCCGCCCGCCGAGCCTGGACCATCCTCGTGCTCGCCGCCGTGGCGGCGGTGACGTTTCTGCTCGGGCGCAGCGACGGCCCCGCGTGCGACCCGGACGCGATCTTCCAGTTCCACGGCCTCTGGCACGTGCTCTCCTCCGGCGTCCTCGCCCTCTGGTGGTTCGCCGCGTTCCCGCCGACGACGAGCACCACGACCTCCACGACGACGTCCACCACCACGTCCACCACCACGTCCACCACAACGTCGACCACGTGGTGAGGGACGGGGACGACGAGTGCACCGACGAAGCGTGCCCCGACCACAGCGACCGGGACGTCGGGTTGACAGCTACGGGTTGACGCCGCCGTACGCAACACCGGTGAGGTGATGCATCTCGCGGTCGAACGTCGTGAGGTCGTCGATGCTGAACTGATCGAGCGAGCTGTGCCCGCACGCGCGGGCGAGCACCTCCATCAGTTCGGTCGATGCTCGAAAGAACCGTTCGAGGCGATCGGCGGCGTCCTGCACCGGCAGCCGGGCGCGCAGCTCCGGCTTCTGCGTCGCGATGCCGACCGGACAGTTGTTGGAGTTGCACGCCCGCATGCCGAGGCACCCGATCGCCTGCATCGCCGCGTTCGACACGGCGACCGCGTCGGCGCCGAGGGCGAGCGCCTTGGCGAAGTCCCATGGTGTGCGGAGCCCGCCGGTGATCACGAGCGTGATGTCGCGGCGACCGATCACGTCGAGATGTCGCCGCGCCCGGGCGAGCGCCGGGATGGTCGGCACGCTGATGTTGTCGCGGAAGATCACCGGCGCCGCACCGGTGCCACCACCGCGGCCGTCGAGGATGATGTAGTCGACGCCGATGGCGACCGCCGCGTCGATGTCGGCCTCGATGTGCTGCGCGCTGAGCTTGGCGCCGATCGGAATACCACCCGACGCCTCGCGTACTTCCTCCGCGAGCGCTCGATAGTCGTCGACGGTGCGCAGATCGGGGAACGTCGCCGGGCTGATCGCGTCCTCGCCCGGCTCCAGACCGCGCACTTCGGCGATCTTGCCCTTGACCTTGACGCCCGGCAAGTGCCCGCCCGTCCCGGTCTTGGCGCCCTGGCCGAACTTGAAGTGGAACGCCTGGACCCGCTTCACCTTCTCGATCTCCCACCCGAAGCGCCCGGACGCCAGCTCGTAGAAGTAGCGACGGTTGGCCTCCTGCTCCTCGGGCAACATGCCGCCCTCGCCGCTACAGATTCCGGTGCCGGCCTGATCGGCTCCCATCGCCAACGCCACCTTCGCCTCCTCCGACAGCGCGCCGAAACTCATGTCGGACACGAAGACCGGACGGTCGAGTTGGAGCGGACGTGTGGCGTTGGCACCGATCACGGTCGTCGCCGTCACCGGCTCGTCGTCGAGCAGCGGCCGGCGTGCAACCTGTGCGGTGACGAACTGGATGTCGTCCCACGCCGGGAGCTGATCCCGCGGCACCCCCATCGACGTGACCGTGCCGTGGTGGCCCAACACCTCGAGGCCCTCCTTGGCCAACCGACGGATGAGGCCGACGTGCGGCTCCTCGGGTGCGCCGTGCACGTCCTGGAACGCGCCCTGATACGCGTCGCGGTCGTACGGCTGCGGGTGCGACCGCTCCCACTCCGCGATCTCGTCGGCGTCGACCAACAGCTGATCGTCCTCGACCCAGCTGGCGAACTTCTGCAACACCTCGGCGTTGTTGTAGGCGCTGATGCCGGTCTCGATGCCGTAGTCCCAACCGTGCAGACCACAGATCAGGTCGTCGCCGACCACGCTGCCGTCGGCCATCATCGCGCCACGGTGCAGGCAACGTCCGTAGAGCACCGAGTGGTCATCCTCGTAGCGAACGATCACGAGGTCGACGTTGCCGACGAGTGCGTGTTGCGGTTCGCGGTTCGGGAGCTCGCTCCACGTTGCGATCGATGTTGGTTGCATGACGGAGCCTTTCATCCGAACGAGCGGGCGTTCGTGTGGGCCGACGCAGCCGGATTGCAGCGTCGGTTCGGGCCGGTGACATCGCTCGAGTGCACGAGGTCGACCCTGGAAGGATCACGCCGTCACGACGTCACGACGTCATGCCCTCGAGGCCGACGAGGCCGCGCAGGATCTCGATCTCGCCCATGTGACGCAACCCGTGCTGATAGATCCAGCACTCGAACCCGTCGAGCACGGTGATGCCGGGCTCGCCGGCACAGATCACGCTGAACGTGCTCGCGATCTGGTCGGGGAAGGGACGCGGGACGACGACTCGTTCCAGGTCGGCCGGATCCATCGCCTCGACGTGGGCTTCGGTGCGCTCGAACACCGCGCGCTGGTACTCCTTGAACGCCTCGTAGTCGCCCATGCGCTGGTGGATCATGTCGGACACCGGCCGTTCCTTGCCGTGGTCGTTGATCGCCATCTGCACTCTGGCCTGCCAGTCGTCGTTCCAGATCGGCAGCTGCCCGGACAACGCCATGAATGCCGCGTCGTGCATGTTGGTGTAGTGGAACAGCGAGTTGGCGATCGGCAGGACGCCCTCGCGCTCGAAGTGGTTGACGTGCTCGATCTCCATCGTGTCGACCGCGCGGTAGTAGAGGATGTGCATCGTGCGAAGTCGACGGAGCAGCGAGTCCTGAATCAGATCCAACATGGCGCCCATGTTGCCGCACTCGACCGGGAGCACACGCAGCGGCGACCTCCGCTCGGCCGTCCGCGGCGGCCGTCGGGGCGAGCGTCGGACCCCTCGACAGACGATCACAAACGCACTAGTTTGGATCG
>CAVOHA010000041.1:0-30125 GCA_963695475.1 Ilumatobacteraceae bacterium | reverse complement strand
ACCGCGGCGGATGCTCAGCGCGGCTCGAGTGATTCGGGTGGTGGCCCGCTCGGATACGTGGCGAACCGTTCGCCGAGCGCACTCCAGAGTGGACGATAGATCCCGTCGTCGGTGACGTCGGGGGTGTTCGCAATGAGGACGAACTCGATCGTGCCCCGCCCCGGCACCGTCGCGGGATCGACGTATCCACCCAGCGCCTTGACCGCAGGTGGGTCGATCTCCATCGGCGGGTTGTTCAGGGTGCCCGTCTTGGCCCGCAACCGCCCGACCATCGGCCCGTCGAGGAACTCGCCGGCCAGCGTGCCGCTGAATGCGGCGATCGGGAGCCCGGCATCGAGCGGCCCGCCCCGGCCGAGCTGCAGCACCCGCAGCACGGCGTTGCACGTGACACGGTTCGTGGTGCTGAGCCCGGAGCCGTCGCGCAGTTCGACACCCTCCATCGGCACGCCCTGCGCTTCGAGGCTGCGGAACATCGCCTCGAGGCCCGCAGCACGGGTGCCGGTCCCCGAGGCCACCACGCCCATCTCCTTGAGGAGCATCTCGGCGGTGTTGTTGTCGCTCGTCATCAGCATCTCGACGATCACGTCGGACAGCGGAGCGGACTGGACCGAGACCGTGACCGGCACGAGCGTCGATGCGACGCCGCTCCCCCACCCGTTGTCGACACGGATGCCGCGGTCGTTGAGCAGTCGGACGAACTCGCGAGCGGCACCCTCGTTCGGATCGTCTGCACGACCGGAGCGAAAACGGACGCGGGCGTCGTTGGCCAGCAACGCGTCGTACGGGCCGGCGTCGTTGAACGCCACCCCCTCGCCCCAGTCCTCGATCACGAACTCGTCGTCGTAACGGCTGCCGTCGCCGATCACGGTGCCCCGGATCCGGGTGACCCCCGCATCGACGAGGCCATCGGCCAGGACGTCGAACGGCGTCGGGCTGATCACCGGCAACGCATCGTCCTCGATCGGATAGTCGGTGCTGGTCAACAGCGGATCACCGCCGCCGATCAGATAGATGTCGCCGTCGACGACCCCGTCGTTGACGGGCGGCACCGCGACCGAGGTCGTGAACGTGTAGTCGGGACCGAGGACGTCGAGCGCGGCGAGCGCGACGAGCAGCTTCTGGTTGCTGGCCGGGATCACCGGCAGGTCGGCATTGAGCGAGGTCACCATGACCCCGTCGACGGCGACCGCCGCGCACGATCGATCGCCGATGAACGACAGCACCGGATCGACGGCCACGCGCAGTTGCGCGCCGCTCGCCGCTGACGCAACGGTCACGGGCGCCCGGCGATAGTCGAAGATGCTGGTCGAGAGCGCCGGCGCGATCTGGGGTCCGTCGATCGGATCGACCGTGACGACCGGCTCGTCGACGACCACCCCGTCGACCGCGATGGCGGCGTCGAGCGGCTTCTCGAGCAGGTCGTTCGCCGTGCGGCTGGCCTCGTATGCATCGGCCTCGCTGTCCGCCCAGCGCGCGAGGACCAGCAGACCGATGGCCGGCAGCACGGCGATCAGCAGGAGGGCCACCAGCGGTGACCGGGGATAGCGCAGCGGCTCTGCGACGATCTCGATGCGCGGATCGCGTTCTTCGTCGACGTCGAAGGACATCAGATCACCGCCGCCCTCATCGAATCGGCCCCAGCTCGGCCGGCGTCGGTCCGGACGGATAGGTGTCGAGCGTGTCGACCAAGTCATCCCAGACCGGGCGGTACTCGCTCTGATCCGAAATCGTCGGCCCGTTCAGCACCAGCACGTACTCGACGGCGCCGCCGCCCTCGACCGGCAGATATCCGGCAAGCGCCTTCACCGCCGGGGGGTCCGCGTTGAACGGTGGGTTGTTGAGTGTGCCGGTCTTGCCGAGCAGCCGACCGGCAACAGGATGTTCGGTGAACACGTCAGAGAGTGTGCCCGACTCCCCGGCCACCGGGAGCGCGGCACCGATGGTGTCATCGGGTCCGGAACGCTGGAGCACGGCGAGCAGCGCGGAACAGGTCAACCGATTGTCGAGGCTGAGACCCGAACCGTCGCTCAGCACGATCCCGGTCATGTCGATACCCCACTCGGCCATGCGATCGCCCGCCACCGACAGGCCCGCTTCGCGGGTGCCCGGTACCGTCGGCGCCGCCGCGACGGCGAGTTCCTTGACGAGCAGTTCGGCGGTGTTGTTGTCGCTGTTGGTCAGCATCTCCTCGACGATCTCCGGGAGCGGCGCCGACTCGATGGAGGCCACCTCGAACGGGGTGCTGCCCGGCTCGAGCGCGCCGGACGCGCCCTCGCCGGCGACGACGATGCCACGGTCACGCAGCAACCGGGTGAACTCCCGGGCCGCCGCACTGTTGGGATCGTCGGCACGTCGATCCTCGCCCAGGACGCGGGCGTCATTGACGATCAGCGCGTCATACGGCCCCGCTTCGAGACCGGCCACGCCGTTGCCCCACCCCGGGGCGAAGAACTCGTCGTCGTACCGGCTGCCATCGCCGAGCACCGACCCCTCGACCGAGGTCACCCCGGCGGCCTGGACCGCGTCGGCGAGCGAGTCGAGCGACGTCGCGTTGAAGACGGGACGCCGTTCGAGGTTCGACGTCGCGTACCAGTCCGACGACAGCAGCGGGTCTCCCCCGCCGACGAGCACCAGATCCCCCTCGACGACGCCGTCGGTCGGCTCCCGGGCAGTCACGACCTCGGTTGCGTAGCGGAAGTCGTCGCCGAGCACGTCGAGGGCGGCGGCCGCGACCACGATCTTCTGCGTGCTCGCCGGGATGACGGGCACGTCCGCGTTGCGTTCGCCGACGTCGTTGCCGTCGACGCTCACCGCGGTGCAACTCCGGTCGTTGATCGTCGGCACGAAATCGGCGACGACCGTCGTGAACTCGTCGACGTTGAGATCGCGCGAGACGATGGCGGGCAACCGCCGGAAGCTGAGCACGCCATTGCGCAGCGGCTCGTCCGGCAGCGGCGGGTCGACGATCGTCGACGGCGGTGGCGGCGCGGCGACGTTGTCGTCGACGCGACCGTCGGCCCAGACGAACACGGCATAGAACGCCAACGCCGGAATCAACGCGAAGAGACCGAGCACGATGAGCGGGCCGGGCCCCCGGCGTCGAGGTGGTGGACGGTGCGCCGCGAGACGCTCCATCGCCGGGCCGTTCACGAGGAGCGAGCCTCCTGGTACATCACGCGCCGCAGCATGTGGCCGAGTGCGGTGACCGCACGCTCGCCGCTCGGGTAGCAGAGCCGCCCCGATGCGCGCACCGCGACCGGGCCGGCGTTGGTCGGGTCTGCGACTGCGAGCTCGGTCGAGGTCAGGATCGGCTTGCCGGTCTGCACGCTGAGCTCGTGTGCGGCTTCGGCGAATCGAGTGTCCTGGCGCTCGTGGTACTCGACGATTCGTTCGAGACCGTGGTCGGGGTAGAACGTGCCGTGTCGCATCATCTGCGCCTGGTTCGACTGGATCCCGAGGCCGAGATAGATGATCGAGTGGACGTCGGGGTGGGTGGCCACGAGTTCCATCACTTCAGGGATCGTGTCGCGGGTCTCACCACCGGCGCAGTCGATCGGATTGTTCCGGCTCCAGCGCGGCGGGAGCTTCCGATCGATCGCCGCGAGCAAGTCGTCGGGGAGGTCGAGCAACACGAGATCGGGGTCCCGGGTGATCGCATCGGCGGTGACGACGCCCCAACCGCCGACCGTGGTCAGCACCACGGTGTTCGGCCCGACCGGGAGCGGTTGGGTGGCGAACGAAGCCGCAGCTTCGAAGGCGGACTCGATGCTGTCGGCCCTGCGTGAGCCCGGCAGCACGGCACGCACCGTCGAAGACCTTGTCGTCGGCGGCGAGGGCTCCGGTGTGGCTGGCGGCGGCCAGTGCGCCGCCCTCGGTCGAACCACCCTTCACGATGACGAGGGGCTTGCGCGCCGCAGCTCCTGCGAGGCGATCCATCAACCCCTTGCCGTCGGTGATGCCCTCGATGTACGCGAGCCCGACGGCGGTGGCCGGGTCGTCGGCATAGAAGTCGAGGTAGTCGGCGACACCGACCGCAGCAGCGTTGCCCGCCGAGACGGCGCGGCTGATGCCGACGCCCGTCGAGCGGGAATGGTTCAGGAAGCTCGAGACGAAGTTGCCCGACTGGCTCGCAACGCCGATCGACCCCTTCGGCGGATACGGCGCGACGATCTGCAAACACATGTCGACCGGGGTACTGACGACGCCCTGGCCGTTCGGCCCGGCGAGCAGGATGCCGAGTTCGTCGGCGAGCGCGACGAGGTCGGCCTGCGCCTGCACGCCGTCCTCGCCCGCTTCGCCGTACCCGGCCGAGGTGAGGAAGGCGGCCTTGACACCCTTCGCTGCGCAGGCGCGCAGCAGATTCGGGGTTGGCCGCCGCCGGGGTGCAGACGAAGACGAGGTCGATCTCACCCTCGGGGAGCGACTCGATGTCGGCCACCGTGTCGATGCCGAGCACGTTCTCGCCCTTGAGGTTCGTCCCGAAGACCTTGCCGCGGTAGCCGTTGGAGAGCAGATTGTGGAGCGACACGAAGCCGAACTTGCCGGGGTGGGTGGACGCACCGGTGACCAGCACGCCCCGCGGTTCGAACAGGGCCCGGAACTGCTCGTCGGTCGGGCGCGGCCGCAACGATGGCTGGCCCGTTTCCGCCTCGCCGATCTCCACCAGACCGTCGACGGCAACCAGATCGCCGGTCGGTTCGACGATGAGCGGGTTGATGTCGACGCTGCGCACGTCGAGCCGTTCGCTCGCGAGCTGCCCCAGGCCCATCAGCAGCTCGACCAGTTGCTCGCGGTTGACCGCTGCCTCACCGCGGAACTCGCCGAGCAGCTTCTGCGTCGCAAGCCCGTCGATCATGTCGAGTGCGGTCGGCTCGTCGAGCGGTGCGGGGCGAAACACCACGTCGGCGACCGCTTCGGCGAGGATGCCACCGACGCCGAACATGACCATCGCGCCGAACTGGGCGTCGTGGACGACGCCGGCGATCAGCTCACGATTGCCCGACACCATCGGCGCGATCAACACGTCGACGTCGCCGTCGGCGGGCGTCGCCGCACCCAACAGTTCGGTCGCTGCCGCTTCGACGGCCGCTCGGTCACCGAGGCGCAGCTTGACCAGCCCCCGCTCGGTCTTGTGGGCGATCGCATCGCCGTTGAGCTTCGCCACGACCGGATACCCGATCTCGTCGGCGGCATCACCAGCCGCCGCCGGAGCGTCGACGAAACGCTCGGGAGCGATCGGCACGCCATGGGCTGCAAGCAGGGCCTTCGAGGCGCGTTCGGACAAGGTCGTGGAGCCAGCCATCACCCCTCACCGTACTTTCGCCCGAGCCACAGACACCGGCAATGCGGCATTCCCCACCCCGCACCCGCCATCTCGAGGCGCGCCCGGCGGACCGATCAGCGCGTGGGTTCGGACACCGAGTAGGTGAGGACGCTCTTGGCGAGCAGGTGGCCGCTGGTGGCCCCGTACGCCTCGGATTCGCAGAACACCGTGCGTCGACCGCGCCGGACGACCCAGCCTTCCGCGATGGCGTCCTCGGCTCGGTCACCGCCCGCGATGCTGCGGATGTACTGCACGTGCATGTCGACGGTCGAGTAGCCCGCACCCTGCTCGAGCACCGCCCCGACGGCGGGCACCATCACGTGGTCCAGCAGCGACGCGAACGCACCACCGTGCATGAAACCGGCGGCTTGCAGGAGCTCGTCGCGAAACGGCAGACGCATCCGGCAGTAGTCGCGACGGATGTCCTCGACCACCAGGCCGAGCAACATCGGATACGTCGTCGTGCCGCTCTTGCCGAAGCGCATCCACCGCTCGGTCGTCTCGTCGTCGAGGCGTTCGAAGCGATCCGCGCGGGTCGATACGAAGGTCATGTGGGGTCCAGTGCTGATCGGAAGAACTCGATGATGTGGGTACGGCGACGCGCGAGCGCGGCATCGGTGAGCGGGCTCTCGTCGAGGAGGCCCTCCAGGAACGGTGCATCGGAGAAGTAGCTCAGCAGCGCGCCGTAGCCGGTGAGCAACAGTTGGGCGGCGTCCTGGTCTCGGAACACGCCCGCCGCCATCTCCCGCTGGAAGTACGCCACCGCCTCGTCGAACATCGGCCGCAGCGTCGCTGCGAGGTCGATCGCGAGGTGGCTGCCTCCGTCGATCGCCTCTCGCCGCATCAGCGTCACGTAGGCCGGGTTGTCGGCGAAGAACCCGAAGCCGGCATCGAGCACCTGCTCGACCTTCTCCAGCCCCTTCGACGGCGCGGTGATCGAGTCGGCCAGCCGCGAGAACCAGTCGGCCAGCAGTTGCTCGAACACCTCCTCGTACAGCGCCTCTTTCGACGAGAAGTGGTGGAGCAGGCTCGGACGGCGAATCCCGACCTCGGCCGCGATGTCGTTCAACGACGTTGCGCTGTACCCCGTGTAGGCAAAACAGTCGCGCGCGGCATCGAGGATCTGCTGGCGCGTGGACCGCCCCTCCGCAACACCGTCGTCCGACATAGGAACACGGACGCTATCGCCCCCGAAAACGACCGAACCCGCCGCGGCCGAAATGGACCGCAGCGGGTTCGTCGAGTCGAACGAATCGAATCAGGACGGTGGGTACACGCCCATGCCCTGGGCCTTCTCGGTCTTCCAGAAGATCTCGGCGATCTCGTCGATGTAGCTCGACGAGCTGCTCGCCCACGGCGGGGTCCATCGACTTCTTGGCCTCGCCGGCCTGATGGATCGCCTTCCAGAACAGCTCGTGCAACTGCGGGAACTCCTCGAAGTGCGCCGGGGCGAAGAAGTCGGCCCACAGCACCATCAGGTGATGCTTGGTCTCCTCGGCACGCTCCTCCTTGATCGAGATGCAGCGGGCGCGGAACACCTCGTCGTCGGACTCTGCGTACTTCTTGGCGGTCTTGACAACCGACAGCGCCTCGATCTTGGCCTGTGCGGGGTCGTAGACCCCGCAGTAGAGATCGCAGTGGGCGTGGGCAACGGTGGCTGAAGCGAAGAGCTTGCCGAACATGTGGTTCTCCTTGGGGGCATTCGCGGACGGGAACAGCACACAGCGTTCCCGATGGGTTCAGATCGAAACCTACACTCCCCGCGTGACCCGACGCCCACCTGATCGGCGGTCCGCCGGCTCGAAGATGGCCCCTGCGCCGTTTCGTGGTCGCTGATCGGTCGATGGAACCGACGCTCGTCGCCGGCCAGGGGCTGATCGGGTTCCGATGGAACCGAGTTCGCCCCGACGAACTGCGCTGCGTCGAGCATCCCGACCGACCGGGCTTCTGGTTGGTCAAACGCGTGGAGTCGGTCGGCGACGACGGGACGATGCGGATCGCCTCCGACAACGCCGACGTGGGCGCCGTCGACTCTCGCCGCTTCGGTCCGGTTCCGGTGGCCGGCTCCTACCGCGTGATCATCAGGGTCCCGCGCCGCTGGATGTGACGAGGCCGGAGGCGCCGGCCCTACTCTCGGCGCCATGGCCGTCTACCTCTGTCACGAGCAGCCCGACCTCTACGAACACGACGCGATCGTGATCGACGCGCGACCCGGTGCGGTCGCGCTCTCCCGTTCGGCGTTCCACCCGGGCGGGGGCGGACAGGTCAGCGACATCGGGGCGATCGAGTCGTCGTCGGGGTCGTTCGATGTCACCCACGTGGAAGTGGACGGTGACACGTGGTGGCACGTGCTCGCGGACCCGACCGCCGAGGTCAGCGGCGACGTCGCCGTGTCGATCGACGCCGATCACCGGGCCCGCGTCGCGTCGCTCCACACGATGAGCCACGTGCTGAACGCGTTCGTGTTCGACGAGTTCGAGGGGTCGCTCGTCACCGGCGCCCAGATCAACGGCGACGGCACCGGCCGCATGGACTTCGACCTCTCGGCGATCGACAACGATCGGCTGCGGGCGCTTGCGGGGCCGGTCAACGACGTGATCGCCCGTGGACTCGACGTGCGCGCCGTCTACGTGTCGAGCGACGAGGCCGCATCGACCCCCGGGTTGGTGCGGTCGATGTCGGTCGCTCCCCCGCCGACGCCCGACGGACGGCTCCGCCTGATCGACGTCGACGGGCTCGATCGTCAGGCCTGCGGCGGCACCCACCTGACCAACACCGCGCAGTCCCGCCCGTTCGAGATCGGCAAGATCGAGAACAAGGGGAAGCACAACCGCCGCGTCCGCTTCCGCCTCGCCGACTGACCACGCCACCCCCTCAACGCAGCCCCGCAGCCCGCAGCCCCGCAGCCCCGCAGCCCCGCACCCCCGCGAATTGTGGCGGATCGTGACGGCTGGCGTCATGATCCGCCACAATTCGCGAGTTCGGGCACGCGAGATCGGCGATTCGGGTCGGGCTGGTTTCGGGAACGGTTCGTGGGCGTTGCTCACGTGGTCCGACGGGCACTGCGAGACTCGACCTCATGGACGCACGCCGGGCCACCGCCCTCGTTTCGCTCGGCATGGTCGGCGCCGTGGTCGTCGGGTTGATCGCCACATCGAGCGATCGGAACGACGGCGCGAGGCCCGTGACCGGAGCCGACTCAGCAGAGCAAACGGCCGTCGAGCCTGCCGAAACGGTTGCCGATGTCGTGGCCGACCCAGCCCCGGAGCCCGCAACGGAGCCCGCGGCGACCGAGCCGGCGCCGACCGCCACGGAGCCCGAGAACGAGGCGGCCGTCTTGCCCGAATCTGGGACCCCATCCGGAGTTCCTCGAGGTGCAGGAATGGCTCCAGACCGATGCGACGTCGTTCGACGACTTCGACGGCAAGGTCGTGGCGGTCCAGTTCTGGACCTTCGGCTGCCGCAACTGCCAGGCGACGTGGCCGCACCTGCGCGACCTCTACGCCAAGTACGGAGGCGACGACTTCGAGATCGTCGGCGTGCACGCGCCCGAGTTCGACTTCGAGCGCGACGTCGACGCGATCGCAACGGCGGCCGAGGAGAACGGCCTCGTGTGGCCCATCGCCGTCGACAACGAGAAGCGCAATTTCCGATCCTGGCAGGACCGCCGGTTCTGGCCGCGGATCTTCCTCATCGACCGGACAGGTGACATCCGCTTCGACCACATCGGCGAAGGCGCCTACGACGACATCGACGCTGCCGTCGGCGCGCTCATCGCCGAAGGCCGGTGATGCCCCGGTGATCGACGCGTTCGTCGAGGGCGTTCGCTCGATCGTCCAGGTCTGCCACCTGGTGATTCTCGCTCCGGTGGCGCTGACCATCGTGGCCGCCCGCGGTCGCTGGGAGGCCGTCGCCGGTGCCGTGGCGGGTGTGGTGTTCGGTGGGTGGGTGTTCGCCGCAGGATGGATCACGTTCTCCGATGTCGTCCTCCGGTTCTCCGCGCTCCTCTTGATCGCCGCGGTCGTCGCGCTCGGCGCGCCGCGTCTGTTCGGACGCGACGAGATCGTGCGTTCTCCGATCGCGATCGCCGGCATCGCCGGTGGTGTCGCGGTCCTGGTCACCCAGTGGTGGCGTCCGTGCGTCGGGGAGGAGCTCGGCAGCATTCTCACCAACGCCCCGGACCGGCCATGGTCGCAGCTGCTGCCGACGGTGGGCTTCATGCTGGGCGTCTCCCTGCCATTGGTCGCCATCGGCCTCGTCTATGCCGCATGGCCCCCGGGGCCGACCACGGCCACCCGGCTCGGCTGGATCGGGTGCGGGCTCACCGCGGTACTGGGGATGTCGGTGATCGCCGGCCAGCACGGTGAGATCGTTTCGCGCCTGTTCCAGTGGAGCCAGTAGGCGTCGCAAACGGGATCGGTACGATCGAGCGCCATGCAGATCGTCTCCGCCCTCTTCGTCGAGAACTTCGAGATGCGCCAGGCACCGGGACCCTCCACGCGGATCGACATGACCGGCGTGATGTTCTCCCAGGCGAGCCCCACCCCCGTTCCCGTCACGTTGAGCCCGCACCTGGTGGCCCTCATCTTCTGCCCCGAGACCGAGTCGGGCAGCGGCGTGTTCGAGGTCGTGTTCCGCCGCGGGGTCGACGAGGAGAGCGAGCAGGTGGCGCGCAACGTGAGCCCGTTCACCGTCGAACCCGGCAAGTTCACGTACCGCCTGGTCAAGGGCGAGCTGGACTTCACCGAGTACGGCCCGGTGTACGCGCACTGCCGCGTCGACAAGGGACCCTGGCACATCGTGCCGTTCACACTGCTCCCACCTGCGACCGACTGATGCCACGGCCGAGTGAGTTCTGCCGGCGCTCTGGGTGGCGACCGGGCCCGCTCCACTAACGTCACCCGCGTGTCGTTGACTGAACAGCAGGATTCTCAGGCCGTCTCGCTCATCCGCGGGATCTCGATGGACGGGCCGCTCGCCGCGAACAGCGGCCATCAGGGCACGGGCATGGCGCTCGCACCACTCGCCCACGTGCTCTACAGCCGGGTGATGAAGCACGACCCGTCCGACCCGCACTGGAGCGACCGCGATCGGTTCGTGCTGTCGAACGGCCACGTCTCGATCATGCAGTACGCCATGCTGTTCCTGTCGGGGTACGGGCTCGAACTCGACGACCTGAAGCGATTTCCGTCAGTGGGGTTCGGCCACGCCGGGCCATCCCGAGGTCGGCCACACCGCCGGTGTCGAGGTCACGACCGGTCCGCTCGGCCAGGGCTTCGCCAATGCCGTCGGTATGGCGATCGCCGAGGCCAACCAGCGAGCTCGCTTCGGCGCCGATGCCGTCGACCACCACACCTTCGTCATCGCCGGCGACGGGTGCATGATGGAGGGCATCAGCCACGAGGCCGCCGACCTCGCCGGGCACCTCGGCCTCGGCCATCTGATCTGCATCTTCGACGACAACAAGATCACGATCGACGGCGAGACCGACTTGACGACGAACGTCGACATGGCCGCCCGGTTCCGGGCGTACGGCTGGGACGTCGTCGACCTCGGCGACATCGGCGACGACCTCGATGCGATCGAGGCGGCTCTGCTGGCAGCCAAGGAGACCGACCAGCCGTCGTTCCTGATGCTGCGCACGCACGTCGCGCGCCCCTCGCCGAAATGGGAGGACGACCACAACGCGCACGGCAATCCGTTCAGCGCCGAGGACGTCGCCGAGACCAAAGCCGTGATGGGCATCCCCGACGAGCCGTTCTGGGCGCCCGACGACCTCGTGGCGGCGTATCGCGGCCACGTGGCCGAGCGTGCCGCGACCGCCCGGGCCGGCTGGACCGAGCCGACGTCGCCGGAATGGATCGCCGCGCAGAACGCAACCGGGCTCGACGGGTGGGACGCCGATCTCCCCAGCTACGAACTCGGCGAGTCGCTCGCCACCCGCAAGGCGATCCAGAAGGCGCTCGACGCCACGGATCGGAATCTTCCCGGCCTGATGGCCGGCTCGGCCGACCTCAAGGGCAGCAACGGTGTGGCCCTCGGGGCATCGCACCCGTTCTCGAAGGAAGCACCCGACGGCCGCTACCTGCACTACGGCGTCCGCGAACACGCCATGGGCGCGATCGGTGTGGGTCTGGCGCTGCACGGCGGCGTGCTCCCGGTCACCGCGACGTTCTTCGTGTTCGCCGACTACATGCGGCCGTCGATCCGGCTCGCCGCGCTGTCGGGCGCGAAGGTCTGTTTCGTCTTCACGCACGACTCGGTCGGCGTCGGCGAGGACGGCCCGACCCACCAGCCGGTCGAGCAGCTCGCCAGCCTTCGCGTGATTCCGAACCTCCACGTGGTGCGTCCCGCCGACGGCAACGAGACCATCCAGGCGTGGGCCGACATCGTCCGCCACGACGGTCCCTCGGCGCTCATTCTCAGCCGGCAGAACATCACCGTCACGACCGACGGGTCCGCCGTCGAACGCGGGGCGGGCATCGTGCGCGACTCGGACGGCGATCCGCAGGTCGTGCTGCTCGGCACCGGCAGCGAGGTCGCCGTGTGCGTCGAGGCCGCGGAAACCCTGGCTGCCGAGGGCATCGCCGCGCGGGTGGTCTCGATGCCGTCCGTCGACCGCTTCGAGGCCCAGAGCGAGGAGTTCTGCTCCTCGATCCTGCCCCACGGCGTGCCGGTACTGTCGGTCGAGGCCGGCGTCACGTTCGGCTGGGCCGCCCACGCCGACGCATCGATCGGCATCGACCGTTTCGGCGCGAGCGCACCGGGAAGTCTCGTCCTGGAGATGCTCGGCATCAATGCCGAGCACGTCGCCGAAACGGCGCGCTTCCTCGCCAACTGACCATCACCGGAACGGAACAGGAACATGACTGAACGACTGCACGAGCTGTACGAGCAGCAGGGCCAGAGCGCCTGGCTGGACAACCTGCGGCGTGACTACATCACGTCGGGCAAGCTCGTCGACATCCGCGACGGCGGCGCTCGCGGGCTCACCTCGAACCCGTCGATCTTTCAGAAGGCGATCCAGGGCTCGTCCGACTACGACGAGCAGTTCGCCCAGCTGATCGCCGACGGCGGCTCGATCGTCGACGACTACTGGTCGCTCGTGATCCAGGACATCCACGGTGCCTGCGATGTCTTCTCAAAGGTCTACGACCACTCGAATGGGGTCGACGGGTACGTCAGCGTCGAAGTCGCACCCGACCTCGCCCACGACGGTGCGGGCACCGAATCGGCGGCACGCGAGCTGCACGAGCGGATCAACCGGCGCAACCTGATGGTCAAGATCCCGGGCACCGAAGCGGGACTCGCCCCGATCCAGCAGATGATCGCCGAAGGTCGCAGCATCAACGTGACGCTGATCTTCTCGCTGCCTCGCTACGAAAAGGTGATCGAGGCGTACATCGCCGGGCTCGAGCAACTCGCGCAGGATCCCGACGCGGACCTGTCGCAGGTCGCGAGCGTGGCCAGCTTCTTCATCAGCCGCGTCGACGTCGAGGTCGACAAGCGGCTCGAGGCCAACGGCTCCGACGAGGCACTGGCGCTGCGCGGCAAGGCCGCCGTCGCCCAGGGCAAGCTCGCCTACCAGCTGTTCCGGGAGCAGTTCTCCGGCGAACGCTGGGACGCACTGGCCGCACGTGGCGCACGCGTGCAGCGGCCGCTGTGGGCCTCGACCGGCGCGAAGAATCCCGACTACTCCGACACGCTCTACGTCGACGAGCTGATCGGCCCCGACACGGTCAACACCCTGCCCGACGCCACGCTCGACGCCTTCGTCGACCACGGCACGGTGGCACGGCGTGTCGATGTCGACGTCGCCGACGCCGAGGCCGTGTGGGCGAAGCTGCCCGAGGTCGGCGTCGACATGGACGACGTCGCCGACCAACTCGAGCGCGAGGGCGTGGCCAGCTTCGCCACAGCGTTCGACGAGCTCATCGCCGCGCTCGAAGAGAAGGCCGCCAGCCTCCGGAGCTGACGCCGTCGATCACGGCGCGTACCAGCCACTGAATCAGCCCGTCCGAGACCGAGCTACGCAGGGACAAGAACTCAGCTCGCTGATCCGGCCCGAATCAGGAGATGTCGAGGGAGATGCGGTGATAACCCTGGGCGCCGTCCGGGGCGACGGCCTTGGGTTCTTCGGGCTGGACCTCGCCGTCGCCGTCGATCGCTCGGACCTCGATGGCGTGGCCGCCGGGCTCGACGTCGTTCGTGTCCCAGCGATACACCCACTGAACCCAGGTGTCGGCCGACGGGACCGATCCGAGTTCGGCCGGCTGCCACTCTCCCTCGTCGATGCGTACTTCGACTGCCGACACGCCGCGGTGCACCGCCCAGGCGACGCCACCGATCGGCACGACGCCGTCCCGCTTGGCACCCGAGCGTGGTGTGTCGATGCGCGCCATCGTCTTCACCGGGCCGCGCTTCGACCACCCGCGTGGCACCCAGTAGGCGTCGAAGTCCTCCCAGCGGGTGAGGCGGATGTCGGTCACCCACTTGGTGGCAGATACGTAGCCGAACAGGCCCGGCACCACGATCCGCACCGGGTAGCCGTGGTCGGCCGGGCAGCGGCTCACCGTTCATCGCGATCGCGAGCATGGCGTCGCGGCCGTCCATGATCGCCTCGATCGGCGAGCCACAGGTCCAGCCGTCGATCGATCGTGACACCACCTGTTCGGCGCCCTCCTGGAGCCCGGCCTCGTCGAGGATGTCGGCGAGCCGGACGCCCTGCCACAGCGCGTTGCCGACGAGGTCGCCGCCGACCGGATTCGACACGCACGACAGTGTGATCTGTCGCTCGATCTGCGGGCGGTCGAGCAGGTCCTGGAACGTCAACTCCATCGGGTTGTCGACGAGCCCGTCGATGCTTGAGCTTCCACGAGTCGACCGCCACCTGGGGCACGACGAGCGCCGTGTCGATGCGGTAGAAGCGATCGTTGGGGACGACGAACGACTCGATCCCGTCGACGCCGAGCGAGAACTCACCGGCCGCGGCCGGCGCCGCCTGGTCGGGTGCCACGACGGGCAGCACGAGTTCGGAGCGCTCCTTGTCGATCTCGAAGCGACGACGAATCGTCCATCCGATGCCGCCGGTGATCGCCGCGATCGATCCGATCCCGACGGCGCCCTGGAGGAACTGGCGGCGGTCGGGTCCGATCATCGTCGGTCGACCGGCCTCGTCGGGCGGGCCCTTGCGCGGCGCCAGCCACCACAGCACCCCGAGTGAGACACCCGTACCGACGAGCGTCGGCAACAGCTTCGCGAGGGTCGGCTCGGGACGGATCACCACGGCCCACCCACCGATGATGCCGACGGCAACCGTGAGGCCGTATGCCATCCCCTTGGCTCCCCGCACCGCGAGGACACCGATGATCCCGCCGAGGATCAAGATGACGATCAGCGCCCCGGCGACGAGCACGGCCTTGTCGTTCGTGCCGAACTGTTCGATCGCCCAGTTCTTCAGCCACGCCGGGGTGTAGTCGATGAACTCCTGGCCGACCGGCACCACCGGTGACGACGACCCTTCGACGAGCCCGACGACGAGTTCGGCCACGCCCAACCCGGCGGCCGTTGCGAGCAGACCGAGACCGAGACCGCGCCACAACGACGGCGTCGATGCGTCGGTGCCGAACGCGCGGCGCCAGCGGTCACCCACGCCAGGCTGGCCGACCGCCTCATCGGCGTCGTAGGGTCCGGTCTGCATGGAACAAGGTGTACCCGATCCGATCGACCCGCGTGCGCGATCGGTGGTGTCCGAGCTGGGAGTTTCGGAGAATGTTCGGCTGGCGGAATCGCTTGTTTCCGAAGCGATGGGGCTGATCGGCGATCATCCCGACACGCTCGATCTGAAGATCGCCACCGCCGCCTTGACCGAAATGCGTGCCGCGTATCGAGTCTTCGCCCCCTACCGGCACGAACGCAAGGTGTCCATCTTCGGATCCGCGCGGACCAGGCCCGACGACCCGTTGTACGCCCAGGCCCGGGACCTCGCGGCGCTGCTGGCAGCACGCGGCTGGATGACCGTCACCGGTGCGGGGCCGGGGATCATGCAGGCGGGGATGGAGGGTGCCGGGCGCGAGCGGTCGATCGGCGTGTCGATTCGTTTGCCGTTCGAGAGTGGGGCAAACGACATCATCGCAGGCGACGACAAACACGTCTCGATGAAGTACTTCTTCACCCGCAAGCTGATGCTGATCAAGGAATCACAGGCGTTCGTCTGTCTCCCCGGAGGATTCGGCACGCTCGACGAAACCTTCGAACTCCTCACGCTGGTGCAGACGGGCAAGAGCCTGCCCGTGCCGATCGTCCTGCTCGATGCCGACGGCGATCCCTACTGGGAGCAGGTCGACGAATTCGTCCGAGATCAGCTGATCGCCCGCGGGCTCGTGTCGCCCGACGACACCGGCTTGTACACGATCACCAACTCGTGCGATGAAGCCTGCAAGGTCATCGAGCACTTCTACTCCAACTACCACTCGATCCGATTCGTCGGGAAGCGATTGGTGATCCGCGTGCATCGGGGGCCGAACGACGAGCAACTCGCCGCGCTCAACGAGCGTGCCGCGCATCTGTTGGCGTCGGGTTCGATCGAACGCATCGAGCCGACCCGGGCCGAACGCCGCGACGGCGACCACCTCGATCTCGATCGGATCGCACTCGACTTCGACACGCGCGGCTACGGCGACCTCGTGGACCTGATCGGACAGATCAACGCCTGGTCCTGACCGCGGACCGACGCCACGAATTCTCGGCGGTGCTCCGACCGTTCTGCCACGATGGTCGAGGGACGAACAGAAGGCGTGCATGTGAACACCAAGACACTTTCCCTCCTCATGGCGAGCGCGCTGGCGATCGCAGCGTGCGGCGGCGAGCGGCGACTCGGCCAGCGACGGATTCGACAACGATCGAGCGTGCCGCATCGGCCAACGACTGGTCGACGAGGTGGCCGCCGGCGACCGTGACGGCGTCATCAACCAGATCGAGCGACTGGCCGATCTCGAGGGCCTGGCCGACGCCGGGCTCGACGTCGACGAGCTCGACGAACTGGCCGAGGGGCTCGACGAGAACGCCGTCGACGATCTGATTGCCGAGTTCCAAGCGATCGACTGCGACCTCGAGACCCCCGAGGTCGAGGCCCCCGTCGACACCGAGCCCGCCGACACCGTCTCGACCACCGAGACCGCGACAACAGAGATTCCGCCGACCGAGCCGACCGCCGACACGATCCCGTCGACCGAACCCGCACCGACGACGCCGACGACCGAGGCATCGCCCGACCCGACCGTGACACCGGAGGACACGGTCGAGACCCCACCCGGCGCCGACAGCGGGAGCATTCCGGTCGACGTCGGATCGACGGGCCCCGGGCCGGCCCTGGGGCTCGACCGTCCGACCGAAGCGGTCCTCGCCGAGTTCGGATACGGCGGCATCCTCTACTCGCCGAACACCAACATCGCCGAACTCCGGGTGAGCCGGACCGAGAACACGTTCAGCGACGACCTCCAATGGAGCGCTTTCGACTCGATCACCATGTCGGCAACGACGCCATTGACGCTCGAGGAAGTCCGCGCTGCATACCGCACGGCCATCGAGAACCTCGGCTTCGAGTACGAATACACCGAGTCGACCTCCAGCACCGACGGCACGACCACGGTCGGCCTCGAGGCCGTCTCGCCGAGCTTCGAGGCCGGAATCCCGCGATGGGACATCACGGTCACACAGAGCGACGACGCACCCGGCACCACCCTCATCGAGGTGGGCCAGAGCGTCGACCGCCCGGGCCCGTTGCCTCCCATTCCTCCCGCCGCGCAAGATGCTCTCCAGCCGACCGCCGACATCGGTACCGGTTTGGGCTGGACCGTGACCGGTTACCGCTGGAGCGAGCTGGCCAACACGTTCTCGGGTGGCACGTCGGTGTTCGCAACCGTCGAGTGGTACGTCTCCGAGGACAACACCGTCCGCGAGACGGCCACGATGCTCCAGGATGCGGTCGGACTGCCGATCCGCGACGAGGAAGTCGAAGACGAACGCATCACATGGTTCCTCGATGACGACTCCTCGACGTTGTTCGCAGTCAACTACTTCGAGTTCGGCGGCACCACCGCGTCGTTCAATCCCTGATCGACCGCAGCAGGTGGGCCGCTTTGGCGACGGAGCGGCGCGCTTGCATCAACGTCTTGTCGCTGCGAGGCCGTTCGACCTCACCGTCGGCGACCGCCTCACGCAGCTGGTCGAACGCCATCTCGTCGAGGTCTTCGGCGATCTGATCGAGGCGCTCGGCCAGGTGTTCGTAGTCGGGCATTCGAACCACTCAGCCCCGAAGCGCCTCGGCCACGATGTCGACGGGGTGGGCCACGCGTACGCCTCGTTCGTCGAGCACCCCGGCGAGGTGCATCGAACAGCCGGGGTTCGCGCTGGCCACCACGTCGGCTCCCCCGCGAGCCATGACGCGATCGATCGAGGCAACCTTCCGGTCGCGGATGTCTGAAGCCAGCTCGGGCTGCAGCGCCGAATAGGCGCCACCCGCCCCGCAGCACAGGCCGTCATCGTCCAGCTCGACGACGTCGGCGACGTGTCCCAGCAGCGTGCGCACCGGGCGATCGATCCGCTGGACGTGGCGCAGATGGCATGGGTCCTGCACGATCACCCGCAGGACCGTCCCCGACGGCTGCGGGAGGAGCTCGACCCGTTCGGCGAGCCATTCGTTGGCATCGACGACGCGCTCGGCGAATCGCACGGCGGCGTCGGTCCCGACGATCGAGCCGTAGTCCTTGAGCGCGGCACCGCACCCGGCCGAGTTGACCACGATGGGTTCGCCACCGGGCATCGATGCCATCACCCGCTCGGCGAGGGCAACCGCGTCGTCGTGCAGGCCGGCGTGCACGTGCAGCGCACCGCAGCACGCCCCGCCGGAGCCGGGTACCCGGTAGGTCGTACCGGTGGCAGCGATCAGCTCTGCGGTGTTGCGGTGCGTCGAGCGCTGCCACGCGTCCATCACGCATCCCGTGAACAGCCAGACATCGTCGCCGGTCGCGGTGATCGCCGGCGGGCGACGCAGCGGCAGCCGCGTGAGGCCCAGACGGGCGGGGACGAGCCGGAGCCGTTGCGCCACCGCCAGCACCGACGAGCCGGCGAGCACCAACCGGTGATGCCCCAACGCCCGGAGACCGAGCCGCTGCCACCACGGTGTGATGCGTCCGTCGGCGGCGAGCGCGGTGCGAGTCTGTTCCATCAACGCACCGAACTCGACGTTGCTCGGACATGCCGGTTCGCATCCCCGGCACTGGACGCACGTCTCCATGAAGTCGACGAACTCGGCGTCGATGGCCACCGCGTCGTTCTGCACGCCGCGCATCGCATCGATCCGCCCACGCGGCGAGTACGCCTCCTCGCCCGTCACCCGAAACGTCGGACAGTGCGGCAGGCACAGCCCGCACGACACGCATGCGGACAACTTCTCGGCGTCGAGATCGAGCACGCAGCGAACTCTACGCAGAGAAGCGGACGGCGCGCCGCACGCACGATCACCGTGCGCCGGGGCGCGACCGCCGCGCTCGGATGACCTACCGTTCTGGCATGACCGCTGCGAATCCCGTCGACGACTGGACCACGGACTACGACATCCTCGACGACGACTACGTCGCCGATCCGTATCCGGTCTGGGCTGACTTGCGCGAGCAGTGCCCGATCGCTCACTCGGACCGCTGGGGTGGTTCGTGGCTGCCGACCCGATACGCAGACGTGGCCGCCATCGCCCACGACGTGGAGCACTTCAGCTCGCGGGACGTCGCGGTCCTCACGTTCACCGAAGAGGAGCGGCCACCGCCGCCGATCGACATCCCGCTCCCGCCGATCGATGCCGACCCGCCGGTCCACACGTGGACCCGACGGCTGTTGTTGCCGTGGTTCTCACACGCTCGAGTCGACGGATACGAACCGTTCACCCGAGACCTGTGCAACCGGCTGATCGACGAGTTCATCGACAACGGATCCGCCGACGCAGCGCAGGACTATGCGCAGCAGATCCCGGTCCGCGTGATCGCACTCACACTCGGCGTGCCGGCCGAGATGTCGGACACGTTCACCGGTTGGGTGCGCGACGTGTTGGAGTTCGCACACGACGAGGTGCGCAGCGCCGCCGGTCGCGACAACATCGTCGAGTACCTCCTGGGTCAGCTGGAGGAGCGCCGCTCGAACCCGGGAGACGATCTCATCAGCGCGCTCCTCCACACAGAGGTGGAGGGCGAGCCGGTCCCCGACCTGCAGGTGATGGGCATCGCCGCGCTGACGTTGATCGCCGGCGTGGACACCACCTGGTCGGCCATCGGATCGGCCATGCTCCACCTCGCCACGCACCCCGAAGATGCCCAACGGTTGATCGACGAACCCGAGCTGATGCCGACTGCCATCGAGGAGCTGCTCCGCGCCTACTCCCCCGTCACGATGGCCCGGATCGCCGTCGACGACATCGAGGTCGGTGGCTGTCCCATGAAAGCCGGCGACAAGGTGCTCATGAATTTCCCGGGAGCGAACCGCGACCCGGAGGCGTTCGAGCGGGCCGACGAGGTCGTGCTCGACCGCGCCGACAACCGCCACGTGGCGTTCGGTGTCGGCATCCATCGATGTGCCGGCTCGAACCTCGCCCGCATGGAACTGCGCGTGGCCGTCGAGGAGTGGCTCCGCCGCATTCCGTCGTTCGCCCTCGCCGACCAAGCCGAAGTCACCTGGGCCGGCGGGCAGGTGCGCGGTCCGCGCCGCGTACCCGTGGTCTTCTGACGACCGAGAATCGAGCCGTCGCGCCGCGGTCGGTCAGCGGTCGCGAGCAACCGCAACGGCAGCTCGGACGAGCGACCGCGCAGCCTGCAGGTCACGGAAGTCGCCGAACAACGTGTTCGCCATGCCGACGGCGATCGCTCCGGCTGCGTAGAAGTCCGCCATGTTGTCGACCGTCACGCCGCCCGTGGCCATGAACGGACGCTGCGAGTAGGCCGGGACGACCTGCGCCAACCACGACGCCCCCGGCGGATCGGCCGGGAAGAACTTGAGCACGTCGGCCCCGGCGCGCAAGGCGATCTGGATCTCGGCGGGCGTCTGCACCCCCGGCAACGTCAACATGCCGAGCTCTGCGCTGCGTCGGGACGTGGCCGGGTCGACGCCCGGGAGCACGCAGAACTCGGCGCCGGCCGCGGCGGCAGATTCGGCCTGCTCCACCGACCAGGTCGTACCGACGCCGACCGATGCATCCGAGCCGTATCGCCGGCTCAGCAGGGTCACGTCGTCGGTCGTGCGCGGGTAGTCGTGGGTGATCTCGAGCGAACGCACACCTTCTTCCACGAGGAGATCGGCCAGCGGGACCAGGTACTCCTCGGGGATCTGGCGGAGCACCGCCATGATCCGGTCGTGTTCGAGGATCTCGAGCGCGTGCTGGCGCAGGTCATCGGCCATGGTGCAAGTCTGGCACCCTCCGGTCGGATCGCCGGATTCAATCGCCGCTCGACGGTCGAAACAGCCGATACCGATCAGTCACGACCAGGATGCATCGCCGTGAACGGCCCCGAGCAACCACCGCGGCCGCTCCTCGTCAGGCCGGCGTGAACGTCCCTTCGAAGTGCCAGACACCGGTGAAGCCGTCGAAGGATCCACCCGAGATCACACTCGTCCAATCCAGCACGTATGCGCCGGTCTCGGCATCGATGGTCCCGACGGGGCCGTCTCCTGAGCCGTCCGGCTTCGGGGCGCCCTGATTGAACTGGCCCGCCCCGTAGTAGGCGGTGAACGCCGAGAGGTCCCCGGACAGCACGCCATCGGTCGCCGTGAGCGTCGGCACGGCCTCAGCGGAGTCCGTGGCACCTGCAAACGACACCGCGAAGAACGTGACCGGCTGGAAGATCCCGTCGGCCAACCCGTTGCCCGCTTCGTCGAACGCAGGATCAGGTGCCGCCTGATGCGATCCGGTCAGCAAGCCGCCGTCGGTTCCGGGGGCGAGACCCGAGAAGGTGGGGTCGCCGCAGGACGAGTCGCCGTTCGGGATGAACGGGCCGGCGTCGAGGGTCCCATCGAGCTGCAACATCCTGAAGTAGGAGCCGCTCGTGACCGGACCGTCAGCGCAGACCGCCTCGTCGACCGAGAACAGGCCGACCAGATCGCCCTCGATGGACGGCGCGGGCGCCTCCGTCTCCGCTGGAGCCTCCGTGGCAGCCGGAGCCTCCGTCTCTGCCGGAGCCTCCGTCTCTGCCGGAGCCTCCGTCTCTGCCGGAGCCTCCGTCTCTGCCGGAGCCTCGGTGGTCGGCGCGTCCGTCGTCGCCGATCCGTCATCGTCGCTGCCGCAGGCGAGTCCGGCGAGCGAGAGGGTGGCGATCGTCGCGATGGAGAATCGCGTGAATCGGTTGTGGGTGGTCATGATGTTGCTCCTTGCGTATCGGTCATTGCGCGATCGGTGTGATCCACGTCCTGCTCGTCTGGGCGACGCCGAAGCGCGAATCCTGCGAGACCTGCCACCAGCACGCCGGGCACGACGAAGAACCAGGGAAAGAGATTGAAGGGGGGCAACGCGTCGACAGCTGCGAAGTTGTCGACGTTGTCGCTCATCGTCGCGACCATCGGGTTGAAGTCGACCACGATCGTGGGCCACTGGGATGAGAAGTCGGCAAGTGCCGGCAGGTCCTCGGCCTCGATGCCGGCTTCGTCGGCCAGCTGCATGGCCTGAGTGCGCAGTTGCCCCTCGGCCGCGCCCATGGTGATGAAGTACCCCTGCACGTTCTGTACGCGCTCGCGCGTCATCATCGGGCGGAAGTCATCGATCATGTCCCGGCCCTGCGGCGCTCGTGTGAACATCTGGAACATCGCAGGAGCCAGCAGTACCGCAACCCCGACCGCCAGCAGTGCCCAGAGTCGACGGCGCGGTTGATCACCGGATCGTTGTGTCCAGAGGATGCTCGCCGAGAGCACTGCGATGATCAGACCGGGCAGCAGGAAGAACCACGGGAACAGATCGAACGAGGGCAGCGCCGCGACCGCCTCGTAGTTGTCGATGTTGTTCTCCATCCGATCGATCAGATCGGTCATGTCGGTGTTGATCCCGGCCCACGCATCGTTCAGTTGGCGCACGGCAACGAGCGCGGTGTCGTCGTCGGGCGTGATCACGCCGGCCGCAACCAGGTCGGCCTGCAACGCGATCGCCTCGGAGTTCGCGTCATCCACCGTCACGAGGTAGCCGCGGAACAGCTCCACCTGCTCGGCGGTCATGTACGGGTCGAAGTCGTCGATCATGTCGCCACCGAGCGGCGCGCGGGAGAACATCTGAAATGCCACCGGAGCGAGCATCAGGCCGACACCGATGACGAGAGCGGCGATGATCGGGAGCCGACGAGTACCCCTGTTCTGGCTGCCGTTCTGATCGTCCACTGCTTCGACCATCGCAGATCGGTCGGCTCGAACGCAGAGCCAAAGGTCCTGACAGTCAGAACGTCAGGTCAAGGCGGCGAGCGCGTGTGCGATCGGCTCGACGATCGACGGATCGTCGGACTTCGGGATCGAGATGATCGCAAGATCGACGCCGGCCTCGGCGAATTGCTCGACGTCGCGGACGGTCGCATCGAGGTCGCCGGCGTAGCGGATGATCGTCGAGACCGTGACGTCGTCACGGTCCCGCCCTTCGGCCTCGAGTGCATCGAGGTACACGGCGTGACGCATGAGGAAATCATCGACGTTCATCGTCGGTGAGCCGTAGTTCCAATGATGCGCGAACTTCGCGGCGGCCGGAATCGTCCGATGGAGCCCGGACCCGCCGATGCAGATCGGCAACGGGTCCTGTGGGCCCTTCGGGTTGTTCATCGCATCGTCGAGTCGATACCAACGTCCGTCGAAGTCGGATCGGTCCTGGGTCAGCAACAGCCGCAGCACTTCCAGGCCCTCCTCGAAGCGGTCGAACCGGTCGGTCATCGACCCGAGGTCGATCCCGTACGCGGCGCACTCCTCCTCGTTCCAACCGGCACCGACACCGAGCTCCAGGCGTCCCCGCGACGTGACGTCGAGTGTCGACGCCATGTTCGCGAGGACCGCCGGATGCCGATAGAGCATCCCGGTGACGAGCACGCCGCCACGCAGCCGGGTGGTCGCCTGGAGCAGCGCCGTGAGTGCGATCCAGCCTTCGAAGCAGTCGTCGCTCGAGTCACCGAACAGGGGATAGAAGTGGTCGAACGTCCACCCGGATTCGTACAGCTCGATGTCGTCGCACCGTTGCCACACCTCGAGCAACCAGTCCCATGTGCAGCGCTGCGGTGATGTGCTGACGCCGAACCTCATTCGTCAACCGTATGACGGTCTTCGCTCCACCGGCGAGGCAGCGTGCACGAGCCCGAGGGCCCGACACCCATCGGCTGGTTGCAGCGGCGAGCTCAGCCGCTTCGGTGTCGAACTCAGCCGTCGACGACCTCGGGGACGGGCTTTCCGGTACTCCAGTCGATTCTCCGGATCGGAGCCGTCACGCCGTCCCACCCGATCGACGCCGCCCGGATGGTTTCCATCAGCTCGACGAGGTGGTCGCTGCGGGCCATCAGCTGCACCATCACGCCCGGCTGATCGTCGGAGTCGAGGTAGGCATGGCCGTCCCCGTAGCGCTGCCGGACGGTGTAGCTGCGTCCCCCGGCCTGGAGATCGGCGACGGTCTCGGCGATGTCGTCGACCCACACTGCGAGGTGCTGCAGTCCGCCGTTCGGGTGATCCCCGAGGAAGTCCCGATAGATCGTCGGGTCGTCGTCGTGTTGTTCGATGACTTCGATCTGCTGATCACCCGAATACGCGAATGCAGCCGAGAGATCGGGTCGGATCGCTTCGCCGTCGTACTCCCCCTTCGGACGGATGTGTTCCTCGATGAAGAAGGGCCCGACCCCCCGTGCGATCCAGTGACGCATCGCTGCGTGAACATCGGGGACCACGTACCCCTGTTGGATGACCGGACCGAAGAGCGCGCTCATGCCGCGATCGTGGCACACCGCGCAGCCGTTCGGGTTGGCGGCGCACCGATCGCGCACGACTGAGCGTCCGACACCGAACGCAGGCAGACTCGCTGGAGATGCCCGAGGGTCACACCATCCACAAGATCGCCACGCGACCACGGAAAGTTGCTGACGAAACGACCAGTCGCCGTGTCGAGCCCGCAGGGGCGGTTCTCGACCGACGCCGAGCGAGTCGACGGTGCCGTTCTCGAACGCATCGAACCGCACGGCAAGCACCTCTTCTACCACTGGTCGACCGGCGAGATCGGCCACGTCCACCTCGGTCTGTTCGGCAAGTTCAAGGTCCACACCGGCGACGAACGACCCGAACCTCGCGGTGCGGTCAGGATGCGCCTCGAGTCCGACGCTGCCACGATCGACCTGGCGGGACCGACCGCGTGCACGATCGACGACCCGTCGGTTCGACGCGACATCCTCGCCAGACTCGGCCCCGACCCGATCAAGCCGCGCCAGGACCCGCAGCGGATGTACGACAAGATCGCCAAGTCGTCCCGCGGCATCGGCGACCTCCTCATGGACCAGTCGGTCGTCGCCGGCGTCGGCAACGTCTACCGCGCCGAGGCGCTGTTCGTGTGCGGCATCCATCCGCTGCGCCCCGGCAAGCAGTGCGACCCCGCCGAGCTCGACGCGCTCTGGAACACGATCACCGGAATGCTGCGCCAGGGGGTCAAGGACGGTCGCATCCTCACGGTGCCCCGCGAGGAGTCAGGCGTCCCACGCGGCAAGCGGATCCCGCGCAGCGAAGCGACGTACGCGTACAAACGCGACGCCTGCCTGCGGTGCGGGACCGAGATCCAACGCCTCGACATCGCCAACCGCACCAGCTACCACTGCCCGACCTGCCAGCCACGCTGACCCCGTCCGGATCGACACCGCCTCAGAGAACGTCGAACCAGACGCCGTCCTGCGCGGTGCCCATGTAGTTGATGTAGATCTCGTCGCCGACCTTGATCTTCCGGGTCGCCTTGATGACGAGTTCGTCGCCCGTCTCGACCGTCGTGGCGTTCGGGTCGTACGAATGGTTGTACAGCGAGCCGTACCCGAGCGCGAGCGCCGTTCGCCCCTCGCCCCAGCCGAACACGTACCCTTCCGCCCCCGATTCGAGGTCGTCACCGCGATCGGGCTCGGCGATCAGCATCGGGCAGCGTTCGATCTCTTCGCCGTGCGTGAAGCTCGCGCGTCGCGAACACCCCGCGACCGGCGCCGGTGGGTGAGATCCTGACCTCGAGTCCTGCTGGCACGATCGCCCAGTCAATCACCTCACTGTGCCCGCCAGACGGGTGCGTCGGCATCACCGCGCCAGTACGCGAGCCGCCGTTCGGCTTCGGGCCGAGCGGACGGGTCGACGAGTGCGACCTTCCACCGCATGAGCGTCGCTGCGACGAGGCGGAGTTCGGCGAACGCCTCGGCCTTGCGGTCGCCGCGTGCGGACCACCCGTAGCCCGCGGCGAAGTGCTCGTAGACGTCGGCGGATCCGCCCCACCGTTCGCCCCAGGTCATCAGCGCCGCGTGGTCCAGCCCCGCGGCGCTCGACACAGGAGATCCCAATCGATGAGGACGGGGCCGTCGACGCTCATGATCACGTTGCCCGGATGCACGTCGCCGTGGCTGACGACGAGCCCGTCGGACCCGACGAAGTCGTCCCACCCACGATGTCGCTCGACCGCCGCGCGGATTCCCGCCGTGGCGGCGTCGTCGAGGTGTTCGCCGACGTCGGCCAGGAGCGCTTCATGATCCCACCACGGAAAGTCGGTCGGCGACGGCTGCGGCAGCGTGTCGGGCAGCGACGACGACGCCACGGCGTGTACCCGGCGGACGGTCGCGCCCACCTCGAACCAGTCGATCGACGCACCGGTCGACTCGACGAACGGCCAGGCGGTCACGGCGAACCCGTCGATCTCGATCGCTTCGTCGCGGGTGCTGCGCACCACGTCGATGCCCTCGTCCGCGAGCATGCCGGCGAGATCGACCGAGGCCTGCGCCGGAGCGTTGGGCGTCGCCACTCGCAACACCGTGTCGCCACACCGGAAGATGGCGTTCATCCCCTGACGCACCAGCACGGGGGCAGCAAGATGCCACTGCGTCGCCACCTGCTGCGCCGCGTGTTCGGCCCCGGCGAGATCGGTGACGCGTCGATCGACGTAGGCCCGGGTCACCGGCCGGTGCCCGCCGACAGCGGGTCGAGCCCGGGATTCAGCCTCCCCGACGGGTCGAACTGCTGCTTGATCCGGTCGTGCAGCGCCCGGATCTCGGGGGGCGTCGCCCGAGCGGGCGGTGGCACGTCGCGATGCACGACCCCCACCCCCAGCTGCGCCACGAAGCTGCCCGGGCTCTCGGACCGCAGCGCGCCGAGCTCGGCCGGGGGCATCGACCAGCGGTACGGACCCGGGAGCGACGGCGGACCCTCGGCTGCCTGCAACCGCGCACCGGTCGCCGTGATCTCGATGTCGTGGGGGTCACCGTCGAGGCGGACCCATGTCGTGGCGCCGTCCCACAGGATCGCCACGGGGCGATACAGCGTCGCGAGCAATTCGAACGGATCACCCTCCGTCGAGAACCAGCGGCTCGATGGAGGCAGTGGGCGGGTACGCACGAGCACGTCACCGAGGAACCCGAGCGTCCCCCACGATCCGACCAGCAACCGGCAGAGATCGAAGCCGCTCACGTTCTTCACCGTGGGACCGCCGGCCTTGGTGAGTTTGCCCGACGCCGCGACGAAATGGGTCTGCAGCAGGACGTCACGCATCGGACCGTGCGCCAGGCGGGTGATGTCGCTCACGCCACAAGCCAGCGCGCCGCCGATCGTGCCGCCGCGGGGGATCGACACGGTCTGGCCGACCTCGGCGAGCGCGGCGTGGACTTCGTCCATCGTCGTGCCGGCGCCGCACTCGAGCACCATTTCTGCCGCGTCGACGCGGATGATCCCCGCCGGCGCACGCACGACCGATACCGCCTCGACGCCTCCGCCTCGACTACCCGTTCCTTCGATGCTCACCGGGTCGACCGTGCCGACGGCAGCCGCGAACTCGTCGAGCGTGCGGTCCATCAGATCCACGCACCGTCGGGGACGGCGTGTATGTCGCCGCAGGTGGCGGGATTCGGCAGCACCTTGTTGGGGTTCGCGATCAGTTGCGGGTCGAACGCCACCCGCAACGCTTCCTGCGCCGACAGGTCGATCTCGGAGAACATCAGCGGCATCAGGTCACGCTTCTCCAGCCCGATGCCGTGCTCGCCGGACAGCACGCCGCCGACCGCCACGGAGAACGCGACGATCTCCCGCCCCGCCTCGTGGACCTTGTCGACCATTCCCGGCTCCCGGGCGTCGTACACGAGCAACGGGTGGAGGTTGCCGTCGCCGGCGTGGAACACGTTGATGACGTCGATGCCGTACCGCGCGGTGATCTCGTACACCTTCTCGATCACCTCGGCCAGGCGGGCGCGGGGCACGACGGTGTCGTGGAGGTAGTAGTTCGGCTTCACGTTCGCAACGGCGCCGAACGCACCCTTGCGGGCCTTCCACAACTCGGCCCGCTCGATGTCGTCGGCGGCGACTCGGACGTTGGCGACGCCGCGAGCGGACGCGAGGGTCCGGATCCGGTCGACCTCGGCGGCAACCTGGCCTGGCGGCCCCACACACTCGATGAGCAACGCCGCCGCGGCGTGCGTCGGCAGCCCGGCGTGCAGCCACGCCTCGACCGCCTGCAGGCACAGTTGGTCCATCATCTCCACGGCCGCCGGCACGATGCCCGCGGCGATGATGTCGCTGACGAGCTGTGCGCCGTCGGCGACCGAGTCGAACTCCATCAGCATCGTCGCGACGTCGGGGTGGTTCTGCATGAGGCGCACACAGACCTTGGTGGCGACGCCGAACATCCCCTCCGACCCGACGAACACGCCGCGCAGATCCAACCCGAGCGGTTCGGGGTCCTCGCCACCGAGGATGGCCACCGATCCGTCGGGCAGCACGACCTCCAGGGCAAGGATGTGGGCGCTGGTCACCCCGTCGGCCAGGCAGTGGGGGCCGCCGGAGTTGTTCGCCACGTTGCCACCGATCGAACACGTCTGCTGGCTGCTCGGGTCCGGTGCGAAATGTACGCCGAGATGCGCGATCTGCTTCGACAGGTCGAGGTTCAGCACGCCGGGCTCGACCCACGCCTGGCGGTTCTCGGCGTCGACGGAGATGATGCGATCCATCTTCGACGTCGAGATCACGATCGCGCCGTCGGGTGGAACCGCCCCGCCGGCAAGACCCGTGCCCGATCCACGGGCGAGGAAGGGCACACCGAAGCGGGAGGCAACGGTGACGGCGGCCTGGACGTCAGCGGTCGACTCGGCGAACACCACGACGCCCGCTCGACCGGTCATGTTCGATGCGTCGCGCCGGTAGAGCCGCGTCTCGGTCGCACCGGATCGAACTCGCGCCGGGTCGATCCGTTCCCGGAGCGCGCCGACGACGTCGTCGTTCATCGAGTCCGGATCACTTCGGGCGCATCACGATGACGCGGCCGGATTCGACCTCGACACCGTCGACGAACACCTGGTCGCCCGGTGCCACGTGCTCCGAGAGCGTCACGAGCCGACCGTCGCGCTTGGCCTTGAGCTCGTCCTCGTGCTGGTTCATCGCTTCGCGACCCTCGCGGACGGCGTCGACGACCGTGCGTGGCGGTTTGCCTCGCGCGTTGCGCCGCTGAGCGTGCGACGCCTGTGGGCGACACCTGCGCCGCCTTCTCCTTCACCTTCTTCTTCGCGTAACCCGCGCCCGCGGCCCCTGCAGCCACTCCCCCTGCAAACCACGTCAGTCGCTTGATCATGCTCGTTTCCTCCTCGACTCCGTTGACAGTTCGCCGCCCTGACGGCTGACGTCGATGATGTTCGGCTGGGGCGGACCCTTGCGCCGCAATCGAGCGACGGTTCTGGAGGCACCCCGCGCCAATCCGGCCGCTTTGATCGACGGCGACGAGAACGCGCCGCGAGCGACCGTCGCCCCGACGGCATCGCCGATCGCCTCGGCAGAGCCGAGCACGCGATCGAAGCGCTCGAGGTCCTGGCGCGCCTCGTCGACCGTTTCGCGGGCGTCGTCGGCTGAAATCCGCAGGTCGTCGATGAGCATCCGGGTCTCGTCGCGCAGATCGTTCACCTCGGAGCGCAAGTCGCGCATCGTGTCGAGCACCCGCAGCAGCACCACGATGAGCGCAGCGAACCCGATGCTGAGCAACAGCGCGGCGAGCACCACCACCAGTTCCGATGCGGTCATGTCGACGCCCCGTCCGTGCGGTCGGCCATCAGTTCGCCCACCCGGCGCTCCTCACCGTGCGCCGACGGCTCGTACCAGCGCCGACCCACGAGCGAGTCAGGGAGGTACTGCTGTGCGACCCAGCCGGTGTCATGATCGTGAGGATACTGGTAGCCGTCACCGTGGCCGAGCGCAGCAGCGCCCTGATAGTGGCCATCTCGCAGATGCGCGGGCACCTCGCCGGTCGCACCGTCGCGTACGGCCACGCGAGCGTTCCAGATCGCCGAGCGCGGCGCGGTTGCTCTTCGGCGCCGTTGCGAGATGGATCGCCGCCTGCGAGAGGTTGAGTTGCGCCTCGGGAAGCCCGACGTGTTCGACGGCGTGCGCTGCTGCCACGGCGATCTCGAGACTGCGCGAATCGGCGAGCCCGACGTCCTCGCTCGCGAAGATCACCATCCGCCGTGCGATGAACCGGGCATCCTCGCCGGCCTCGAGCATCCGGGCGAGCCAGTAGACGGCGGCGTCGGGGTCCGAGCCGCGCATCGACTTGATGAAC
>CAVOHA010000040.1:0-15700 GCA_963695475.1 Ilumatobacteraceae bacterium | reverse complement strand
ACCATCGACTTGAGGTTCTCGACCTCGGACTCGATCGCAATCAGCTTGTCGGCGATGGTCTCGGCGGCCCGCGTGTACTCGGCGGCCTTGTCGGCGTTGCCGGCCTTGTCTGCGTCGCTCGCCATGATCAGCGCCTGGCGGGCGTTGGCGTTGAGCTTGCCGAGCTCCTCCATCTTCTTGTTGAGACGGATCTCGGCCTGCTTCTGGTTCGCGATGACGTTGGCGGCCTGTTCCTTCAAGCGCTTGTGCTGGTTGTGCGCCTCGCCGATGGCCTGCTCGAGCTGCACCTTCGGGTCGGCATTGGCCTCGGCCCGGCCGCTGATCTTCGCGACGAAGTACTTCCACTGCCTCTTCAGGTACTTGAACATCGCGACATGTTAGTCGGCGGCCGGGCGGGTCCGCCCCGGCAATCGCCGGCGCAGGGCCTCCAGCTCGGGGGCGCGGATCAACGCCAGGACCCCCGCATACACCAACACGCCGACCACCGTTCCCGCAGCGAGACGCACGCCGGCGCCGACGCCGGTGTTGCTCCCGAGCAGGCGTGCCACGACCCACACGGCCTCGCCCATCAGCGCGGCAGCGACCACCATGCGGGCGAGGCTGGCCAGCACCACCCGCAACTCGAAGCCGGGGACCTTGTAGGCGAGGATCTGCAGGACCCACAGCGCGCTGACGATGTAGGCGATCGCGAAGGAGGCACCGAGACCCAGCACCCCGAACGAGCCGACGAGAGCGAACGCCAGCACGATGTTGATCGTGTTCTCGACGACGTTCACCTTGAACGCCGTCTTGGTGTCCTGATGCGCATAGAACGCCCGCAACACGAAGAGGTAGACCGAGAACGCGCCCAGCCCCAGCGCCAGCCCGGCGAGGGCGCGCGATGCCTGCAGTGCATCGTCGGCGGTGAAGTTCCGGTACTCGAGCGCCACCCCCACCAACGGCCGGCGCAGGACGAACAGCCCGACGCCGGCGGGGATGGTGAGCAGCGCGGTCATCCTGATGCCCAACGATGCCGCGGCCGTGAAGTCGGGCTTCGAACGCTGGGCCACGGCGCGGGCCATCTCGGGCTGGAAGGTGGTGGCGATCGACACGCCGAGCAGACCGTGCGGGAGGATGAAGAACGTGAAGGCCAGGAAATAGGCCGTTGCGTCCGACGATCCCGGCTCGGTCAAGTTGCGCACGACGGTGAGCGCCACGATGTTCGCCGCGACGAACCCCAATGTCCAGAACGAGAGCGACAGCAGCTTCTTGACGGCGGGATGACGCGGATTCCAGACGAACTTCCAGCGCAACCCGGCCCGATACGCCGCCGGGACGAGCACGATCGCCATCGACGCGATGCCGACCGTGGCGCCGAGACCGAGCGTCAACCGGATTCGCGTGTCGTCGATCACCGACTCGAGCGAGTACCCGTCCGGACCGGCGGCGGGGAGCGACAGCAACGTCGCGACGATGACCAGGTTGGGCAGGATCGGGCTCCACGCCGCCGCGAAGAAGCGACGTCGGCTGTTGAGGAAGGCGTTGGCCATCCCGGTGAGCCCGTAGAACAGGATCTGGATCAGGAAGATCCTCGCCAGGGTCGTGCCCACCGAACGAAAGACGTCGGGGTCGACATCGGCGTCGACGCGAGCCGAGAACGCGGTGGAAGATGACCGGCGCAGCGGCGACGGCGACCACGGTGGTGGCGGCGATGATGACGAGTGCGGTCGAGATCACCACGTTGCGCGACTCGTCGTCGTTGCGGGCGTCGAACGACGTGAACAGCGGGACCAGCGTCGCCGAGAGCACGCCGCCGACGAGCAGCTCGTAGACGATGTTCGGCGTTTCGTTGGCGAGCAGGTACGCATCGCTCAGCGCGGTGCCGCCGAGCACTGCGGCGAGCACGCCGAACCGGATCAGCCCGGTCAATCGGGACAGCGCCGTGCCCGCGGCGACGACCAGGTTGCTTCTGAAGAGCCCGCTCACGGTGTCAGCGCCCCGAACACGGCCCGGTCACGGCCGGTTGATCTCTTCGACCGCTTGGCGAAGCGCCTCGAGCTCGATGACGAGGTCGTCCACGTCGTGCTCGTAGGCATCGGTGTCGCCCGCACCGATCGCCACCTCGGCAGCCCGGGTGGTCAACTCCTCGAGGCGGGTCTGTGTGAGTCGGAGCCGGTCGGCCGTCTTGGTCGACTCGACCTTCAGTCGCTCGATCGACTCGAGCTGGCTCCGCACGGACGTCAACGCAGACTCGAGATCGGCGCTTGGCGTCTCGTCCATGCGGGCCTCGAGCGTCGCTTCCTTCGAGCGGAGTGCGGTCGGGTCGAGGCGGCGGACGGTCTCGTCGATCTGATGGCCGCGGCGGGCGATGGTCCACACCTCCACCAGCCCGTCGTCGAGGCGGTCGACGATCGTCAGCATCCGATCCTTGAGCGGGCCGTCGTCCGCGGCACCGACCGTGTCGTGCAGCCGCTGCCCGGCGCGTTGGGCGCCCTGGACGAACTGACGCCAGGGTTCGCCCACGGCGAACGGATCGATCGCAGCAACGATCTTCCGGCCGGTGAAACGGCTGACGAAGAATCCGCCGATCCCTGCCAGCAGAGCGATCGGCCACGGCACCCCGAGCAGGAGCAGCGCAATGGCCGCAACGACCGTTCCGATGAACATCGTCCGCGACCGCACCTGAGGATCTTGATCGCGGCTCATGGTGATCCGACGCTAGTGGCCCGGGTCAGTCGACCGGATGGATGTCGTCGGCGGTCAGCGTGGTGAGCTGTTCGTCGCTGAGCTCGTCGGTCTCGGCGAGGCGGAGGGCGTGGTGGCCGACCGCCGCCTCGAACACGTTGCGCACGAAGCGGCCGTTGCCGAACCCCCGCCCACGGGGCTCGGCCTCGATCACCTCGGCCAGACGAGTCGTCCCGCCCTCGTCGAGGTGGTACTCGTTCTTGCCGGAAATCAGCTCGAAGATGGCGACCAGCTCGTCGGTGTCGTAGTCCGGGAAGTGGATCGTGCGGGTGAAGCGGCTCTTCAGACCCGGGTTCGAGTCGATCAGCTCCTGCATCTCGGTGGGGTACCCGGCGGCCACGACCGACAGGTCGTCTCGGTGGTCCTCCATGAACTTGACGATCGTGTCGACCGCCTCCAGACCGAAGTCGTTCTCGCCGCCGCGGGCGAGCGCGTACGCCTCGTCGATCAAGAGCGTCCCGCCGAGGGCGGAATCCAAGACGGCGCGGGTCTGGGTCGCCGTCTGGCCGACGAACCCGGCGACGAGGCCCGAACGATCGGTCTCGACGAGGTGTCCCTTCGTGACGACGCCGAGCGACCGGAAGATCTGCGACAGCAAGCGGGCGACGGTGGTCTTGCCGGTGCCGGGGTTGCCGCTGAACACGAGGTGCTTGGAGGTTTCGATCGTGGGGAGATCGCGCGCCGCGCGCATCTCCTGGATCCGCAGGAGCGACGTGAGTCGGCGCACCTCAGCCTTCACGTGGTCGAGGCCGACGAGGGCGTCGAGCTCGGCGAGCAACTCCTCGATCGGGCGTTCGGGTGGGAGCTCGATCTCGGGCTCCGGCGCGGCCTGACTGCCGACCGTCGCTCCCGCCTCGGCGGCGGGGGCGCGATGGTCGGGCCGGCCCGGCCGCGGGACGCCGTGACTGTCCATCGTCTGGAGCAGCACGGTGCGGAAACGGTCGATGGCGGCGACTTCGGCGGGGGACGGGACGAGGTCGATCGCCGCAGTCGCATGGGCGAGGTCCATCGCCCGCCGGTAGTAGTCGTTCGAGCGACGGCCGCGATCCTGGGCGTCGGCTTTCACGAGCAGGTCGAACATCGTGCTCGGCTGGTCGAGCCACTCGGCGCGCCCGCCGAGCGTGTCGTCGTCGCGCAGCTTCTGCGTGGTGACGATCATCGGCGGCGTGAGCTTCGTGCCCAGCGCGGCGACCCACCCATCGAGTTCGGCGGCGCTGTGGCGTCCATCGGCATCGATGAAGGCCGCCACGAGGTTGGACGCTTCGATCACGCACTCGGACCGGTGGTCGGCACCTCCGGACAGGGCGTCGAGGGCATCGGACATCGCGTGGATGAAGTCGTCGGCGGTGTCTTCGAAAGCCTGGCCCATCGCCGAGACACTACGCAGTCGAGGGTCGCGCGTGCCGTCTGGGAAGATGGCGGGCGTGGAGCAGGAAACGTGGGAAGCGCCGGGGCCGGGAACGTGGGAGCGCGATGCATCGCATTTCGACACCGCGGTGACGCCGCTGATGGTCGAGGTGATCGAGTACGCCGCGCCGGCGGGTATCCGTGAGGGCTTCGACGTGATCGGCGCTCCGCTGGAGACGATGGACGTCCGGTTCGTCGCGGGGCAGATGTACCGGCGGCTGGTTCCGATCATCGGCGGGAGCGGTCGCGGGCCGAGTACTCCACCACCGGCCTGGTTGATGCGCACGGTCTTCTCGGTCCACCCTCGGCTGCGAAAGCGAGCGCGTACCGCCGAGCGCACGCTGGCCGACCGGTCCTGGTCGGGCGAAGCCGACCGGTGGGAATCGACGTGGAAACCCGAGATCCTGGCCACGAATCGGCGCCTCGCCGCCGTCGACCTGGCCGCGCTGGACGACGAGGATCTCGCGGCCCATTTCGACGAGACGCTCGAGCACGCCCGCCGTGCGATGGTGCTCCACTTCCGGTTGCACATCTCGGACCTCGGCCCGATTGCACTGCTGCTCGACCACACGTCCGACTGGGGTGTCGCCGACAGCGATGTGATGCCGGTGCTCGCCGGTGCCTCACCGGCGACGAATGCGCCGCAGGGCGCGCTTCGCCCCGTTGCGCGCGAGATCGCTGCGGCGGGGGTGCGCCCGACGTCGCTCGACGAAATCCGAGCGATCGGCGATGCTGCAGCGCGCCATCTCGACGACTATCTGCTGGAGTTCGGGACCCGTCTCACCACCGGGTACGACGTCACCGATCTCACCTTGGCGGAACTGCCGGAGCTGATCCTGTCGACGTTGGCCGACCCGCGGCTCCTCGACGATCTCACTGCGGAGGAGTTGGCCATCGAACGTGGCGAGCTGGCGATGGCCGAGGTGCGCGCGACCGTGCCCGCCGAACACCGCGAGCGCTTCGACGAACTGGTGAACGACGCTCGGCGTCTCTACGGCCTGCGCGACGAGAACGGTCCGATCACTGCGGAGTGGCCGGGTGGCATCATGCGACTCATCCTGCTCGAAGTGGGTCGGCGCCTCGTCGCAGCCGGTCGGCTCCACACCGTCGACCACGTGTTCGACCTGTCGTCCGTCGAAATCAGCGGCGCACTCCGGGGCGAGCCCGGACCGCGAGCCGACGCGGTGGCGACGCGCCACACGCGGCGTCTTGCTCGTGGGGACCGCGAGGGGCCGGCGCACTTGGGTCCCGCACCGGTCGAGCCCGACCTGAGCGGTCTCCCGGATGCGATGGGGCGCATGATGCGGATGTCGGTGAACGCGCTCGCCCTGCTCGAAGCGGAGCCCGATCACGGCGCGCTGAGCGGAACCGGTATCGGTACGGCGGCCTACACGGGACGGGCGATCGTGGTGGCCGACGCGGACGAGGCACTCGAACGCTGTGAGCCCGGCGATGTGATCATCACCCGCTTCACCGTGCCGACGTTCAACTCGGTGCTCGCGCTCGCCGGCGCGGTCGTGACCGAGCAGGGCGGCCTGCTCTGCCACACCGCGGTGATCGCCCGGGAGCTCGGGATCGCTGCCGTCGTGGGCGTGTCGGGAGCACTCGACATCGCCGATGGTGCGACGGTCGAGGTCGACCCGGTCGCAGGCACGGTGACCGTCGGCCCCTGATCGCGGTTGCGTTGGTCAATCGGTCGAGGCGGTCAGCCACGAACGCTGCGCCGACCGGCGAACGCGACGAAACGGGCGACCGCGTCGTCGCCGGCGGCGTCGGTCTCGGGCCCGAACGCACCCGCACCGCGCATCATGTCGGCGATCGGTTCGAGCTGAGCCTGCGCAGCCGCGGCAGTTGCGGCGTCGATGCCGGACTCGATCCCGGCGGCGTCGGCGAGGTCCCACGCGTGGGTGAGTGGGTCGACCCAGATCGTGCCGATGAAGTCGTCGACCGGCATTTCGCCGAACGGGGTGGTGGCGACCGTGTGCAGGGAACCCGGCTGATCGAGCGCGGCGAGACAGGCGTCGACCGATGCGCACACGGTGGCCGCCGGATCATCGCCGGCGACCTCCGCTTCGCTCTGCTTCTCCGGTCGATCGGTGTGGCCGGTCCCGGCTGCGATGTTCTGCAGCACCCACGATGCGTGTCCGGCGACCTCGCGGGCGGTCCACCCTTCGCAGCACGAGGGATTGTCCCAGGCGTCCGACGGGACCCGCACGGCCACGTTGCGGAGGGTGTGGGCGGCGCGAGTGAAGGTCTGCAGGTTCTGGCTCATGTGACCGACGTTAGGTCACCCGACACGATTCCGATTCCAGCAGAGCCACTACCGGCCGGTAGCTTCAGGCCGGTATGACGACAACCGACGCCACCCCGACCACGCCGTTCGACGCCGAGCCGCGATTCGAAAGCGTGCAGGAGGTGCGCGAGGCCCTGCGCGACTCGAACTACCTCGCCGACGACGGCATCTCGGGCATCGTCTACCTCGCCGATCGTCTCAACAAGCCGATTCTGGTCGAAGGACCCGCCGGCACCGGCAAGACCCAGCTCGCCAAGTCGGTCGCCGAGATGACCGGGGCCAAGCTGATCCGCCTGCAGTGCTACGAGGGGCTGGACGAGAGCAAGGCCCTCTACGAGTGGAACTACAAGAAGCAGCTGCTCCGCATCCAGACCGAACGCGGTGACGAGACCGAGGACTGGACCGAGATCAAAGACGACATCTTCTCCGACGAGTTCCTGCTGACCCGCCCGCTCCTCGAAGCGATCACGGCCGACGAACCGGTCGTGCTGCTGATCGACGAGGTGGACCGCGTCGAGGTCGAAACCGAGGCGCTGCTGCTCGAGATCCTGTCCGACTACCAGGTGTCGATCCCCGAGCTCGGCACGATCGTGGCCAAGCAGATCCCACTCGTGTTCCTCACGTCGAACAACACCCGTGAGCTCTCCGAGGCGCTCAAGCGTCGCTGCCTCTATCTGCACGTCGACTACCCGCAGCTCGAGCGCGAGAAGGAGATCGTCCTCGCAAAGACCCCGGGGATCACCGACAACCTCGCCGATCAGGTCGCCCGCATCGTGCGCTCGATCCGTCAGCTCGACCTGAAGAAGAGCCCGAGCGTCTCCGAGACGCTCGACTGGGCGCGCACGCTGATGCTCTTGAACATCGAGACGATCGACGAACAGACGGCGAAGGACACGCTGAACATCCTGCTGAAGTACCAGACCGACATCGCCAAGGCCGCCAAGGAACTGTCGGTCGATGACTGATCGGTCGCAACGATGACCGACGTCGCCACACCCGGTTCGCACGAGAAGCAGCCGGGCGGCATGCTCGACCTGCTCAACGGTTTCGTCGTCGAACTCCGCAACGCCGGGCTGCCCGTGTCGTTGACGGAGAACCTCGACGCGATGGAGGCGGTGCAGCACATCCCGATCGAGGACCGCGACGCGTTCAAGTACGCGCTGGGCGCGACACTGATCAAGAACCACGCGCACTGGCGCAGTTTCGAAACGGTGTTCGAGGTGTACTTCAGCCTGCGCGGCCCGGAGTACAGGATCGCCGAGGGCGACGGCGACACCGATCTCGACGAACTGTGGCGCGAAATGCAAGAGGCGCAGCAGCAGGGTGAGGGCAAGGGCCAGGGCGGCATGGACTCCATGACGCCCGAAGAGATCGCCCAGATGCTGATGCAGGCGCTGATGAACGGCGACCAGGGCATGATGCGTGCGATGGCCAAGCAGGCCGTGCAGCGGTTTGCGGGCATGGAGCCGGGCCGCCCGGTCGGCGGCACGTACTACCTGTACCGCACACTGCGGAACCTCGACCTCGACAACATGCTCGAGAAGATGATGGAGGCCTCACGCCAGGAAGCGTCGGGCGACCTCACTTCACTCGAAGAGCGGTTGGAGAAGGAGGAGTACGAGGACCGGATCGAGAAGTTCAAGGGCGAGATCGAAGCCGAGATCCGGCGGCGCCTCGTGGCCGACCGGGGCGCCGAGGCGATGGCCAAGACGCTGCGTAAGCCGTTGCCCGAAGACGTCGAGTTCATGCACGCGTCACGTGACGAGATGGTGGCGCTGAAGAAGTCGCTGTACCCGCTCACGCGCAAGCTCGCTGCACGCCTTGCCCGCAAGCGTCGCCACGGTCGCAAGGGTCCGCTCGACTTCCGCAACACGGTGCGCCATTCGCTGAGCTACGGCGGGGTGCCGGCCGAGCCGAAGTTCAAGTACCCGCGGCCGGCCAAGCCGGAGCTGATCGTGATCGCCGACATCTCCGGATCTGTTGCGGCGTTCGCCCGGTTCACGCTGATGCTCGTCTACGCCATCCAGAACCAGTTCTCGAAGGTCCGCTCCTTCGTGTTCATCGACGGCATCGACGAGGTGACCGACTACTTCAAGGCGACCGAGGACATCCAGGAGGCGATCCACCGCGTGAACACCGAGGCGGACGTCGTCTGGGTCGACGGTCACTCCGACTACGGCCACGCCTTCGAGGTGTGGTGGAACAAGTACGGCAAGGACGTCGGCCCCAAGTCGACCGTGCTGCTCCTCGGCGACGCCCGGAACAACTACCACGCGAGCCAGAGCTGGGTGGTCAAGGAGATCCAACAGAAGGCGCGCCACGTGTACTGGCTCAACCCCGAGCCGAAGAGCTACTGGAACACCGGCGACTCGATCGTGGGGGAGTACGGCACCTACACCGACGGCGTCTTCGAGTGTCGGAATCTCCGTCAGCTCGAGTCCTTCGTCGATCTACTCGCGTAGCCGTCGCTCCACCCGCGTCCGCCGAGGGCGCGCGGCGTGACGGCGCCGCCGACTCGACGTCACCGAGCCCGGCGATCAGCTTGAGCGTGTCCTCGGGGTGGCCCACCGCCTCGCAGACCCCCGAGATCGTCACGATCGGTACGGTCGAACACGCACTGATGAAGAAGTGTTCCGCGAACAGATCTTCGAAGTAGGTGTCGAAGATGTCGAGCGACCGGTCGACGATCTCTCGGTCGGACATCGTGCTCAGGTCGGGTCGCTCCGCGCGTAGGCGTTGACGAGCTCCTCGTGGGCGCGCACGTCGGGGAGATCGGTGGCGGTGAAGATCCACTGGAACGTCTCGCCGATCTTCGCGGTGAGGTCCGGGCGATCGTCGCCTTCGGTGGGTTCGAACGGCGGCACGCCGGGAGCGTCACCGAAGAACGAGTAGTCGATGTCGGCCGCCGTCATCCCCGGTACCCGGTGCCCGGTGGCCGAGCAGGCCTCAGCCGACCCCCTTTTCGAAATGGTCGTGCAGGCTGGAGGTCCGCCCTGGTGTTCGGCCCTCGAGCCAGCACGTCGAGCGAGTTCGTCGAGCTAGGACTCCTGCCAGGTGCCGTTGTCGAGGTTGGCGCCGAACTGCTCCAGTGTTGTCGAGTCGACGTCGCCGGCGAGGTGCACGCCGAAGAACGTGACGAGCGCGTCGGTCGAGGTGGCCCCCACGGGTGTGTCCGGGCCGTCGTAGATCGGTTGGAAGTGGTCGGCCCCGGCGATCTCCAACAGGTACGCCTGACTCTCGTCCGGATCCTGCGCCAGGTCGAAGACCGCCTGACTCTCGGACGTCGGTGCGATCTCGTCGGCCGAACCGCCCACGAGCAGGACCGGGGCACCGACGACGTTGAGTTCGGCGAAGCCGTTCATGTCGAGCCGCGCCGCGCCGTAGGCCGCAACGGCATCGATTCGCTCGTCCCGACAGCAGTCGTGATACCCGAGGGCGAGCGAGGCGCCGGCGCCGACGCTGTGGCCGGCCACACCGATGCGGTCGGCGTCGATGCTCGCGCTCAGGTCGTCGGCCACCCCGTCGTCAGGATCGAGGAGGGCGTCGATCACCGCGGTGACGTCAGCCGGGAGTTCGGGGACGTCGGCGAACTGGCCCGCCGGTGCCGAGACCTCCGGAGAGTTCGGAGCGGCGACGATGAAGCCGGCGTCGTAGAGCGCGAGCAACAGCGGATCTCCCGGCGCAGCGAGTCCACCGAGGCCGTTGATCCAGATCACCAGCGGTCGAGCGGCGGCTTCGGCCGGTGGGGCCCCTTCGCCACCCTCGCCGGCGCCGGGATAGACGACTTCCACCGGGATGGTGCGGATGTCGGACGCCTCGAGCACCACGGCCCCTTCGCGCACGACTTCGTCGGTGGGGCGTGTCGGATCGACCACCTCCACCGTTCGCCATGCGATCGCCGACGGCTCCGGCGGTGGTTCGGTGGGTGGCGGTTCGGTGGGTGGTGGTTCGGTGGGTGGTGGATCGGTGAGTGGTGGCTCAGTCGGGGGTGGTTCGGTGGATGGGGGATCGGTGGCAGGTGGCTGAGTGGGCGCTGGTTCGGTCGGCGATGGTTCGGCTGGCTGGGGTTCGGTTGCCGGGGGCGTCGAGGCGGGGTCACCATCGCCGGCGCTACTGCCGGCGCAGGCGGTTGCCAGCCCGAACACGAGCACCGCCGCGATGATGCCTGGGGACTGCTGCATTCTGTTCATGCTCGGTCATTCTTGGCGTCGTCGATAACGTCGGATTCACGGTTGAGGCCTTTGAGGTAGCGTCGCATCGGTGGGTTCGGAATCCATGCAGGGGGGCGGCGAACCGGTCGAACTGTGCGAGCTCGGCACGATCGGGGTCCGGACGGGCGATCGCTGGGTACCGGCGCGCGGCGAACGAACGCAGATGCTGCTCGCGGCGTTGTCGCTGCATCGCCACCGATCGCTCTCCACCGAGGCGCTGATCGATCGGGTCTGGCCGTCCTGCGCGCGACCGGCGACCGCGAGACAGTCGCTGGCGAACATGATCGCCCGGCTCCGAGCACATCACGGCGACGACTTCATCGAGACCGACGGCGCTGCGTACCGACTGGGTGCGCACGTGGTGTCCGATCGACAGCGGTTCGAAGCCGAAATCGTCGAGGCCGATGCTGTTCTGGGGAGCGACCCGGAAGCGGCGCTTGCGTTCGTCGAACGTGCGCAGCAACGCCGGCGCGGTGATCCGTGGGGAGCAATCGAAGCGCCCGACGAGGTGCTGGTGGATCGCACCCGGCTCGAGGAGTTGGCCGACGACGCCCGACGGGTTCGGGCGATCGCGTTGGCAACGCTCGGCCGCTCGTCCGAGGCCATTCCGCAGCTCGAAGCGAGCGTCGCTCACCGACCACTCGACGAGCCCGCATGGATGGCGTTGGCGAGTGCGCACGCGCACGTCGGCGACCGGGTCGATGCGTTGCGCACCCTGCGTCGGGCGCGCATCGCCATGGCGGAGGCCGGCCTCGATCTGGGGGCAGCGGCGTCGGAGCTGGAACATCGCCTTCTCGCGGGGTCGGACAGCCCGGAGTCGGCGGGGCTCTCCGAGTTGCCCCGCGAGTCGACACCGTTGATCGGACGAGGACCCGTCATCGAGCACGTCGGCGGGCTGCTCGCCGAGCACGGGTTGGTGACCGTGTTCGGCCCAGCCGGCGTCGGGAAGACTCGAGTCGCGACCGCCGTGGCTCGTCAGTGCCCCGATCGGAACAGTGCGTTCATCGACCTCTCGCCGGTGCGCGAAACCGGCCGGATTCCGATGGTGTTGACCGCAGCGCTGGGTGTCAACGTGCCGCTCGGTGTCGAGCCGCTCGATGCCCTGGTCGCTTCGCTCCGCGACGCGGCCGACCTCCTGGTGCTCGACAACTGCGAACAGGTTGTCGAGGCGGTCGCCGAGGTGGTGAGTCGCCTGGTGGAGCGCTGCCCCGACCTGCGGATACTCGTCACGAGCCGCGAGCGCCTCGGCATCGAGCCGGAGCGGGTGGTGGTGATCGAACCATTGGACACCGGAAGCGACGGGGACGCCGTGGAGCTCTTCTTCGATCGCGCCCGCCGCACGGGTGTCGTGCTCGATACCGACGAGTGGCGGTCCAGTGTCGCGGAGCTCTGTGCCTCGCTCGACGGGCTCCCGCTGTGTATCGAACTCGCGGCGGGTCGCGCCGCGGTACTCAGCCCCACCGAGATCCAGGAGGGGCTCGGCGATCGATTCACGATGCTGTCGAGTGGCGACGACACAGACCAGCGGACGAGCCTGCGCGGTGCCATCGAGTGGAGCTGGGATCTGCTCAGCGCTGAGGAGCGGCGCACCTTGCATCACCTCAGCGTCTTCCCGTCGGGAGCGACGGTTGACGCTGCAACGCATGTTCTCGGTCTCGACCGATGGGCGATGGTCGAGATGGCGGAGCGATTGTCGGGCAAGTCCCTGTTGAACGTCGCCCGGCAGCCACACTGCGCCACGCGATTGGAACTGCTCGACACGATTCGCTTCTTCGCGCTCGAAAACGCCGAGGAAACCGGTGTCCTGTCCTCGTGTCGAGACGCACATCTCGCATGGGTCGACGAGTACACCGCTGTCGTCGTCGGAGATCGGGGCACCGGCCAGCGCCTCGGCGACCCGCTCGCCCACCTGGATGCCGAGCGACACGAGATTCGCGCAGCGCTGGATCATGCGGCCTCGCCCGGCGGTGACTCGGCGCTCGGCGTACGCATCTGCCTGCGCGGCCACACCTGGTGGCGGGGACGCAGCACCGGTGGGGAAGCGGTCGTCCGCACGATGGAACTGCTCGAGTCGGCCGAACTGTCGCCGCTCGATCGTGTCGATGCGATCGCGGTGACGGCGTCGTTGAGCCGCATCTCCGGCTCGACCGACGGGGAAATCGCCGAACTCGTGACCCTGGCGTACGAACTCCTCGCCGGCGTGGACGACCCCGGTGACCGTGCCCGGCTCGAGATCCGGCTCATCGAAGCGAATTTCGACGACTCCGACGCCGGGCTCGGCGACCGGCTCCGTCACCTGGCGCTCGACGACGAGACGCTCACGGCGATGCACCTGCTCGCCGCGTGGACGGTCGCCAACCAGCCGGAGCGTGCCCCGGAGGTGGCAGCAGAGCTCGCACGAGGTTCGGTCGGACACGCCGACGCCTGTGTTGCCCACGCCCGGGAACTCCAGGGGCTCGCAGCGATCGCCATCGGCGATCTCGGTTCGGCGCAGCACCACCTTGCCGAGGCGTTCGAGGTGTTCGACGCAATCGACCAGACCTTCTGCACCATCCACTGGTGTGAGTCGGTCGCGTGGCTGCTGGCCGAAGCTGGTGCATCAGACCTCGCACAGGACCTCCTGGCTCAGACAGAGGGAGTTCGTCAGGTGCAGCGCCGCACTCGGGCGGGTTTCGAGATGCAAGCGATCGACGGAGCGCGGCGTCGGCTCGGCAATCTGCCGAAGCCGGACCGCAGCGCCGGGGTCCGTGAGGTGATCGCGCGGTCGTCGGCGGCGCTCCGCCGGTCGGAGCCGGTGATGACCACCGCCCGCACCTGATTCGGAGCCGTATCGCGCTCGACACGTGGACTCCTCAAGAAGCCGTCAAGAACTGCCGATGGGTGGAGGAGAGCATCTTCGCCACTTCTTCTCTCCGCTTCTCAGGAGTCGTCATGTCGCACCACGATCCCAGCGCCCACGCCGCAGCGTTCGGCCGTCCCGTCGACTTCGACTTCATGGCGCAGGACGACTGGCTGGCGTTCCACTGCGAGGTGTACGACGCCGTTGCCGAAGCGGGCCTCGACGTCGCCCGCATCGACCCCGGGGTCGTTCGGCTGCGCGACGGTCACTCGCTTGCACTGCTGCAGTTGGCCCAGCACTGCCATACTCGTCCGCGTGACGCCTGGGCCGACCTCATCGCCGATCACCTCCGGACGATGACCACCCACCTCGAGCGGATCGCCGAGCCGTACTCCATGTTCGATCTGCGCATCCGGCTCGTCCCCGACGCGCCGGCCGACTCCGGCACGCTTCGGCACCTCGGCGCACGACCCTTTGCCGACGGCATCGTGCAGGTGTTGGCGGTCGATGTGGAAGGTGCGGTCCGATGCGTCCCGACCGGCGAGATCGCGGCGAACGGGTGGGACGTCGACGAAGCCTGGGCGAGCGCCCTCGTGCAGACCGAGCTGCTCGAATCGCCCGACGAGATCCACGTCATCGACATCGGCGGCGCCGACATGATCCACGCGTTTGCCGAGCGGCCGTTCATGGCGAGCATGGTGGGCGTCATCGACGACCTGATCGGTGAGTACGCCCACATCGGCGAGCACGGGGCGGTCGTCTCGTTGCCGCTCCGCCACAGTGTGTTGATCCACCCGATCGACGATGCGACCATCCGCACGGCGATCGCCGGGATGATCCCGATCACTCGGCAGCTCTTCAAGCAAGGTCCGGGTTCGGTGAGCCCGCACCTGTACTGGTGGCGCGGTGGCGCGCTGGAGTGGATCCCCACGTTCTTCGACGGCACGCTCTCGGGTGTGGAGTTCTACCCGTCACCCGAGCTGGCCGAGCTCGTGGTCGATCTCACCCGCTGAGGCTGTCGAGGAACCTCTCGACGTCGGCTCGGGCGCGGAGCCGATGCACGGCGGCCTGACCCAGAACTCGCCCGTCGCGTACTCCTCGTAGACCTGCTGGTACTGCGGATGGTTCCGCCACGCCCACAGGAGCACGTTGCGATTCGGGTCGCGGCTGACGAGATTGCGGAGTCGCTCGCGGTTGCCACCCCACACCTGCTCGCGCGCGATCGACCGTCGAACCGACCGCCTGAACAGGCGCCACATGGACACGCGGCGGGGGAGGTCCAGCCAGACGATGGCATCGGCGCGGCGCTGCGTGATGTCGGCCACGTTGCGGTAGTTGCCGGGGATCACCCAGCCGTCGGAGGAGTCGTCGGCCTCGGCGATCGCACGCATCACCGCGGCGCGGAACTCGGGGGTCGGCGTCGGTGTCCAGTCCGGGCCGTGCATCAACGCATCGAGTTCGATCACGGGGACGTCGAGGTGGGCGCCGAGTGCTTCGGCGAGTGTCGACTTGCCGGCTCCCGACGATCCGACCACCGCGACACGACGCACGAGGGGCAGCGTATGGGCAGCTCGATCGGTCGGGGCGATGGTCGGCGACGTGTTCATCTCCGATCGGAATAGCCGTCCGGTTGCACTTGTATGCGAACACGTGTACGATATCGGCATGGTTGGGGAAACCATCAGCTCGGAAAACGTCGAAGCATTGCTCGACGACGTCGCGGGGCACCTCAATGCCCAGCACGGCCGGTTGATCGATCTCACCGCATGGTTGCTCGCCAATCCGTTCGAGTGGCAGGGCGACGGCGTCTGGACCGCAGCGCAGTTCCTGGCCTGGCGCTGTGGCGTGTCTGCCTCGACGGCACGCAGCATCGTCGAGGCGGCTGAGCGAGCGTCGGAGTTACCCGCATCCATCGAGTTGGTGCGGCGCGGCGAGTTGTCGCTCGACCAGCTCATGCCGATCGTTCGCAAGGTTCCGGCATGGGAGACACACAACTGGCCTCCCTCGCACCGCGTTTCTGACCGTTGCCCAGGTTCAGCGAGTCTGTCGCGACACTGCGTGGGCCGATACGCCCGGAAACATGGACGCCGACGGCGTCCAGCCGGCCGAGCAGGCATCGCAGGAAGAGGATCCCGCAGCGACATCGGCCGCGGCCGAGGCGGTCGTTGAAACGGTCGTCGAGGCAGCACCGCTCGACGACGAGAACCGAGTGAGCCACGGCTACGG
>CAVOHA010000039.1:0-68701 GCA_963695475.1 Ilumatobacteraceae bacterium | reverse complement strand
TCGAACAGGACCAAGAAGTCGTTGCCGAGGCCGTGGTGCTTGGTGAGCGATCGGCGGGTCATGCGTGCAGCGCGTCGATCACGGTCGGGGCGACCTCGGTGACGGGATCATGTTCGACATCGATCCACTGTACGCGTGGATCGCGGCGGAACCATCGCTCCTGGCGAACGGCGAACTGGCGGGTGCGGGTGATGATCATCTCGATCGCCTCATCCTTGCCGATACGCCCCTCCAGGTGCTCGACGATTTCCTTGTACCCCAGCGCCTGACCAGCGGATCGAGAGAATCCGGCCGCCATCAGCCCCTCGACCTCGTCGATCAGTCCTGCGGCGATCATCGAGTGGACCCGCCGCTCGATGCGCTCCGCGAGCACGGCTCGGGGACGACGAAGTCCGACCTGCACCACCGGCGTCGGCGGGTAGCTGTCGACCCCGGGACCGAAGCTGCTGAACGGTCGCCCGGACCCGAGGGTCACCTCGAGCGCCCGGACGACACGGCGGCGATTGGCCGGCTCCATCTTCGCGGCGGCCGGCGGGTCCAGCTCGGCGAGGCGCGCATGGAGACCCCACGTGTCGTCGTCTGCTTCGAGACCGGCCCGAACGTCGGGGAACTCCCCTGGCAGATCGAAGTCGTCGATGACGACGCGGTGGTACAGGCCCGTACCGCCCACGAGAAGCGCACGACGACCACGATCGCCGATCGACTCGACGGCTCGGCGATAGGCCGGTTGGAAGTCGCCGACCGTGAACTCGGCGGTCGGCTCGACCAAATCGATGCAGTGGTGACGGACCTCGGCCTGCTCGGCGGGCGTCGGTTTGGCGGTGCCGATGTCCATCCCGCGATACACCTGCATGCTGTCGACCGACACCAACTCGACGTCACCGAGTTCTCGGGCGACGGCGAGCGCCACATCCGACTTGCCGGACGCCGTCGATCCGACGATGGCGACCCGAGCCGGGCGCGGGTCAGAAATGCTCACCCTCGGCGATGCGCTGGTGGTGGTGGATGACCTCGGCGACGATGAACCGGAGGAACTTCTCCGTGAACACCGGGTCGAGGCCCGACTCCTCGGCCAGCGTGCGCAGCCGTGCCAGTTGGATCTCTTCCCGACCGGGGTCGGCGGGGGCCAGCTGGGCCTCCTTCTTGTACCGCCCGACCGCCTTCGTGATCTTGAACCGCTCGGCGAGCAGGTGAACGAGCGCAGCGTCGATGTTGTCGATGCTCGCCCGATATTCGGCCAGCCGGTCGTCGTGCTGCTGTTCGGCCATGCTCACAGCGATGCTACGGGAATCCGCACCGTGTGGCGGGCGTCGGCCACGTGGTCGACGAAGTCGCCGATGAGATGGTGCGGCGCAGCGCGAGTGACCTCGACGGTTGCGTAGCTTCCGGCCCGGAGCGGATGCGGGGCGACGAAGTGCACCAGCTTGTTCTGGCGGGTGCGACCCGACGTGACCCCCGGGTCCTTCTTCGAGGGCCCTTCGACGAGCACCTCTTCGACTCGGCCCACCCGCGCCTCGTGCTTCGCGATCGCCGACCGTTCGACCACCACGCGCAGTCGCTCGAACCGCTCGCTCGCAACGGCGGGATCGACGAAGCCGTCTTCCATCTCGGCGGCTTCGGTCCCGGGGCGCGGTGAGAAGATGAACGTGTAGGCGTAGTCGTATTCGGCCGCTGCGGCCACCTCGAGCGTGCGCTCGAAGTCGTCGTCGGTCTCACCCGGGAATCCGACGATGATGTCGGTCGACACGGCCAGGTCGGGGATCGTCCGGCGCGCCTCGGCCAGCCGCTCGAGGTAGCGCTCGGCGGTGTAGCCGCGGTGCATCAGCGCCAACACGCGGTCGCTCCCCGACTGCAACGGGTAGTGCAGGTGTTCGCACACCTCGGGTGTCTCAGCCATCGCTGCGAAGGTCTCGGGGCGCATGTCCTTCGGGTGCGGGCTCGTGTAGCGCACTCGCTCGATCCCGTCCACGCTCCCGACGTCGCGCAGCAGGTCGGCGAACAGCGGACGGAGCCTGGCGCGCTCGTCGCCCGCCTGGCGGGCCGCCAGCTGCAGATCACGGCCGTAGCTGTTGACGTTCTGCCCGAGCAGGGTGACCTCGGAGACACCGTCGGCAGCGAGCTGTTCGACCTCGGCCACGATGTCGGCGTACGGCCGGCTCATCTCCTCGCCGCGGACCGCCGGCACGATGCAGAACGCACAGTTGTTGTCGCACCCGATCTGGATCGTGACCCAACTGTTGTAGCTCTTCTCCCGACGCACCGGCAGCGCCGACGGGAACATCGCGTGATCGTCGACCACGGCGGCCTCGAGGATCTCGGTGATCGGTGCGTCCGAGGACTTGGCCGCCTCGAGCAGCTCGGCCGCGCGGTGGACGTTGTGTGTGCCCATGACGACGTCGACGTGCTTCGCCTTCTGCGCGACGAGATCCTGGTCCTTCTGCGCCAGACAGCCCGACACGACGATCTGGCGCCCATCCTTCTTGGCCTTCCAGGTCTTGAGGTGTCCGAGATTGCCGTACAGCTTGTTGTCGGCGTTCTCCCGGATGCAGCACGTGTTCAGCACGACGACATCGGCGTCGGCATCGGAATCGGCACGCACCAGCCCGTCGGCTTCGAGCAGGCCGGCGATGCGCTCGGAATCGTGCTCGTTCATCTGGCACCCGTACGTGTGCACCACGTAGCGCCGCTGACCCGGTTCCGACATGGGAGGCAGGATACCGAAGGCATGCTCGTGATCGCCGGTAACGTCTCGCCGGTGGGAAGCAGCAGCAGCAAGCCGCGCAAGGGACACAAGAACCCGAAGCATCTGCCGAAGGTGGGATCACCGGCGAATCAGGAGTGGGAGCACGAGACCCACCGGAAGGTGGAGTTCGGCTCGTCGACCATGTTGGTCGTCATCGCCGCCATCTTGATCGTGGCCCTCGTCGGATTGCTCGTGCTCACCCTCTGACGCGGCCTCCAGCCGGCCGCTCAGTCGTGGAGTGACACGATGCAGCCGGTCGACGCGGCGAGCCGACCGTCGTGCACGTCGCTCCACGCGGCGACAGCGGCATCGGGGCCGTTGCGCCGCTCGACGCTCAGCCAATCGTTCGTTCGAGCGACGAAGTCGTGGAGCGCATCGCTCATGCCGGCCTGGAACGCTGCGACGTCGAAGCCCGTGCTGCCCATGTCGGCCAGTGCGGTCGGGGCGAAGAACATCTGGGGCGCGGGTCCCGATGTCGGGGCGGCGGGCGGTGCATCGTGGTGCGTTCGGCCGATGCCCATCGAATACGTGATGCGGTCGCCCAGGGTCTCGTGCAGCGCATTGAGCGCCGTGCCGTTGCCGGCCATGTCGACGACCACGACGCCGGCCACGTCATCGGGAACGCTGGTTGCGACATCGTCGTAGGTGACCACCGAGTCGTAGATCCCGAGGTCCTGCACGAACTCGACGTTGGCAGGAGACGTGACCCCGACGACGGTGAGCCCGTCGTGTCGGGCGGCGCAATCGGCGAACCCGATCGCCGTCTTGGACGACGCCGAGAGCACGACGACGTGGCTGGCCCCGAACCATTCGTTCGCGTCGAGGAAGCCGTCGGCGAGATAGCCGGTGAGGAACAGCCCGCGCACGAGCGCATGACGGTCTTCGGCGTCGGCGACATCGGCCGGCGGCGTGGTCGCCTGCGACGGGTGGAGCGGGTCGAGGTCCGTGCGCTCGACGGTCCGATACACCGGCGCGTGCGCGACGCGGTGTGCGCCGTCGTCGCGGAGTCCCGTTGCGGTGACGCCGACGGTCAGGTCGATGTACTCGGCCATCGGGAACCAGCCGTAGTAGCGAGTGCCGACCTCGACACCCGGATGGGTCGATTCGACGACCTCGGCCCATCCCATCGCCGGGACACGGCCCCACGTCGGGTCACCGGTCGGATAGAAGCCCCAGTAGTCGAGCATGTCGCCGAACTCCGCATAGGTGACGGTGTTGGCGGTGATCGAGAAGCGCTCGATCCTCAGGCGAACCGAGTCCGGCGCGAGGTCGCCGAGGTCGTCGACGACCACTCGGGTCTCGGTGATCGAGGAGCGGTTCACTTCGAGCGCGGTCGATTCCATCACTCTGGCATACACCGTCACGGCACCACGGTGAGAGTCGGGAAGCCCTGCCGCACACGACGGCGTCAGCGCGTCAGGAACGAACGAACGCGATGCGAATCGGATAGCGCCAGCGGATTCCGGCGTTCGCACGCAACGCGCCGATGATGCTGAACACGAAGTTCAAGATGACGGCGCCGATGACCACGACGAAGAAGACGATGAAGGAGAGGCCCACGCCGATCCCGGCGCCGGCATCGCTCCCCGATGCGCCGAATCCGCCGCTGGCCGCGAGACCGACGAAGAACAGGATGAACGCCCCGAGATAGGCGACCACGAAGGTCAGCTGGAAATTGAGCGCTTCGCGTGCGTGCCAGCGTGTTTCGGGACGCTCCTCGTCGTTGGCGATCAAGTAGAGGACCAGCGGGACGACGAACCCACCCACGAGCACCCCGCCGTGGCTGAGGATGGACAGGGTCCGATCGTCGGAGTTCGGCCCGGACGGCGGTGCGACGGGTCCCCACTGTCGGCCGTCCCACCACCGCATCGCCACGCCGTCGTGGTACCAGCCGGGAGGCGGTGTCGCTGCCGGTTGCGGGGGCGGTGGGGGTCCGGCGTTCACCACGTCAACGGTACTGCCCCGCAGCGATGCCCAGTGGATAGCGTCGGCTGCGTGATTGCCATCTGGGACGGAGCCGACAACCAGACCCTGTACGAAATCCTGTACATGGTCCACATCATCGCGATCGTGGCCGCCTTCGGGCCGCTGTTCTTGTATCCGCGGATGAAGCGAGCCGGCGAGGTGTCGGCGATCGCGGCGCTCCACATGAAGCTGGTCTTCCCGGCGCTCGTGCTGTTGTGGGTCGCAGGGATGGGCATGGCCGGAGTCGGCAAGTTCTCGCTCGGCAGCATGCACTGGATCACGATCACGATCGCGCTGTGGGTCGTGGCGCTCGGCGTCAGCTGGTTCCTCATCCGGCCCGGCGATCTCCGACGAGTCCGACGATGCCGTGAAGAAGATGTCGATGGGCATCGGCATCACCCACCTCGTGTTCGTCGTCAGCCTCTGGCTGATGATCTTCAAGCCGTTCGTCGACGGCACCTACGTCATCAACGTCTGACGCCCGCCCCGCCACACCCGCCACACCGACCCTCCTGCGGTTTGTGTGACCGAATCCGACGTCGAGTGTCGCGTTCGGTCACACAAACACGAGAGGTGGGTCGGCGCGAACGCGGAGCGGCCCGGATGCTCGCCCAGCTGGGCGAGCATCCGGGCCGTCAGCCGTCGGTGGAGACGCTGATCAGTCGAGTGCGATCGGCTGCTCGTCAGCCTCGGTGAACACGTCGCCCTCGGCGTCGACCTCATCGGTCGGCGCATTCGGATCCTCTTTGAGGCCGGACTGGATCAGCACCTTGTCGCTGATCTCCATCATCACCTCGGGATTGGTACGGAGGTACTCCTTGGCCTTCTCGCGGCCCTGGCCGAGCTGTTCGCCCTCGTAGGTGAACCATGCCCCCGACTTCTTGACGATGCCGAGGTCGACCGACAGGTCGATCAACGACCCCTCGCGGCTGATGCCCTTGCCGTACATGATGTCGAACTCGGCCTGCTTGAACGGAGGCGACACCTTGTTCTTCACGACCTTGACGCGGGTGCGGTTGCCGACGGCGTCGGCCCCGTCCTTCAACGTCTCGATGCGACGGATGTCGAGGCGGACCGACGAGTAGAACTTCAGCGCACGGCCACCGGGGGTGGTCTCGGGCGAACCGAACATCACGCCGATCTTCTCGCGCAGCTGGTTGATGAAGATGCAGATCGTGTCGGTCTTGTTGAGGTTGCCGGTGAGCTTGCGCAGCGCCTGGCTCATGAGCCGGGCCTGGAGACCGACGTGGGTGTCGCCCATCTCGCCTTCGATCTCGGCGCGAGGCGTGAGCGCCGCCACCGAGTCGACGACGACCACATCGATCGCTCCGGAGCGGGTGAGCATGTCGCAGATCTCGAGCGCCTGCTCACCGGTGTCGGGCTGGGAGATCAGCAGCTGATCGACGTCGACTCCGATGGCCGCTGCGTACACCGGATCCATCGCGTGCTCGGCGTCGATGTAGGCGCACACGCCACCGTTGCGCTGCGCCTCTGCGACCACGTGCATGGCGAGCGTCGACTTGCCCGACGACTCCGGCCCGTAGATCTCGGTCACACGACCGCGAGGCAGACCGCCGACACCGAGGGCCAGGTCGAGTGCGAGCGCACCCGTGGGCACCACCCGGATGTCCATGTTCGTCCGGTCCCCCATCTTCATGATGGCGCCCGTCCCGAACTGCTTGTCGATCTGTTGCAGGGCGATGTCGAGGGCCTTGGAGCGATCGTCTTTTGCCATGTCGTGTCTCTCTTTCGTTGCGTTCACTTGCGGATGTGGAGGGGATTGCTCACCATCATGACGAAGGGGTACCTCAGAGTTCCTCGAAGGCTCCCCCATCGGTGTTCCGGCGAACTTCACCGCTGTGATTCGACAGCGTACAAGACGAACAGTCGTTCGTTCAAGCATTCTTCGACCGAACGCCGATCACGACGTGCGGACCGCACGTTCGCGAGCCGGGACCCGGATTTGGCAGACTCTCCCGGTGCGTCGTTCGCTCGGTGGTCTGATCCTGCTCGTTTCGGGCGTGCTCTTTGCGATCGCCATCAGCACGTTCTGGCTCGACCGGGTGGCGTTCACCCCCGAGGTCGACACCGACGCCGCGTACGCCATCCTGGGCGACGAGGACATCCGCCTGCAGATCGCGTCGGTCATCGCCGGCGCCGACGCCGCCGAACTCGGCGTGTCCCCCGCCGACCTGCGCGTGCTGGTCACCCAGATCGCTCGCATCCGCGACGGCGCCACCGAAATGCGCGTGTTCACCGCCGCCGCGCACGAACGGCTCATCGGCGATTCGGACGACTCGGTCGTCATCACACCGGCCGAACAGGTGCAGATCACCCGCACCGAGCGCGCCGCCGTGCTGCCACCGATCACGCTGCCCGTCGAGCGGGTCGGCACGTTCGATGTGCTGGCGTCGATCACCACCTGGACGTGGATGATCACGTTCGCGCTGGCCGCGCTGACGCTGCTGTTCGGGCTGATCACCCGTCCCGAACGCGGTGAGTTCTCGTTCGCGCTCGGAGTCGGCTGTGCCACGACCGGTGTGCTCCTCGTCGTGTTCGGCTACCTCGTCCCGGCATTCCTGTTCCCGGCGATCTCCGACGACATCTGGGTCGGGGTGTTCCCGAGCCTTGCGACACATCGTCGCACGCTGACGTTCGTGGCCGCCGTGGTGTTCATCGGGATCGGCGCAGCCGCCGTCCTGTTCACCGGGAACCGCCGCCAGCGTCGGCAGCGCTCCACACCCCTCGCTGCGACTCGCTACCGCGAGCAGCAGCGCTGGTCGAGCTAGCACGACGGAGACGGGTCGACCGAAGTCCGGGTGTTGGTTTCGTGCGTGTTCCGCCAGGGACTCATTCCGATGTCCCACGGAGCCTGCCCACGTGCGCAGTCGCAATGGCCGCCCGGCGCGACAGAGTGGCCGCTTGTTTCGTGCTTCCCCAGGGACTCACGCCCAGCGCCCACATGGATGAAGAGCCACACGAGTGGCCGTTGTTTCGTGCTTCCCCTGGGACTCACGCCCAGGGCCCACATGGATGAAGAGCCACGCGAGTGGCCGTTGTTTCGTGCTTCCCCTGGGACTCGAACCCAGAACCAATGGATTAAGAGTCCACTGCTCTGCCAATTGAGCTAGAGAAGCAAACAGCGCCGCAGGTTAACCCCACCGACGACTTTTCACGCATCGCTGCGCAGGGTGGCCAAGGGGACTTGAACCCCCAACCGCCAGGATCACAACCTGGTGCTCTACCTGTTGAGCTATGACCACCATGTCCCGCCCGATATGTGGAGCGAGGGGCGACATTCTGCCAGCGAGTGCGCTGATCCACACCCTCTGTTTCGACGCGGAGTGCAACAGCGCTCGGCCGACCCTTCGTCAGCGAATCCAGAAGACCGCATCGGGCCGCCCGTCGGGGAGGATCTCCTCGGCCAGATCGAGCGCGAAGCGAGCATCGACGCCCGGGCGCAACACCTCGATCTCGAGCGGTGCGGTGCCGATCACGGCCCCGGCCTCATCGTGCCACACGAACAGCACCTGCAGGTCTTCGATCTCCGTGGAAGCAGCCGAGCGGATCCGACCGGTCAACTCCTCGCCGTCGCGCTCCAGCGCCCGGATGTCGAGGAGATCCGCGAGTGCGACATCCTGGGTCTCCTCCCCCACCGAGATGTCGAACTCGATGCGCACCGGCTCGTCGGCGGGCTCGGTCATTCGCCCCGCGACCGCGGCCGGTGCGTCCGCGTCGATGACACCGAGCGTGTCGGTGACCGACGAGACGACCTCGCCGGCGGCGGACAGCAGCCGGACGGTGACCTCGACGTCTCGACGCGGCGGCGCGTCGGGTTGGGTCCGCACCGCCACACCCCAGTCGAAGACGCCGTCACCGCGGTCGACGAGCCACACCTCGTCGACCGCGACCAGATCCCCCGGCGCAACCGTCGGAGGCGGCGCGACGGTTGTGTCCACCACGGTCGTGACGGTCGCCGGCACGACGACGTCGTTGGCGCGTTCGGGACCGAAGTCGGGCGCGAACACGACGATCGCACCGACCACGGCTCCCCCGATTGCGATCACCAACAGTGGGATCAGCCAGCGGAGGCGGCGTCGGCGTCGACGGGCCCGGTGCGCTTCTTCTCGCCGCGCCTGCTCGATCCACGGGTCGGGTCGCGGGAACATGCTCACCGGCCGCCCGGCCGGTGGAGGAAGATCGGTCATGTGGTTCGATCGCTGTGAACGGGACTCGACGACAGGGACGAGACAGTACCCGTGCGGTGCGGCGCCCGGACCGCGCCTCAGACCGGTGTGGGCTCGCCGTCGACGAACAGCGGGGTGATCCCCTCCGATTCGACGTCGGCGCGCATCTCGTCGACGGTCGGCGCGGACAGATCCCCCGCTGCCGCCTCGATGATCATCGGCAGCAGCCGAGCGTCACTCGTCGTGTTCAAGAACATCTGCGGGTGCGACAGCACGTAGCGCACTGCGCGGCCGATGGGCTCGGGGTCGGTCAGCGGGTCGTACCAGCTGAACCGGCTCGTGTTCCCGTCGGCCCAGGCACCACGCGCGATCGACTTGATCGTCTGCACGGCGACCGAGCGCGCCGCGCACACGTCGAGCAGCCGGTCGACGTCGCTGCGATAGGTCGGGTTGGCCATCATCGCGAAGTTGATCGGCAACAGGACCGACGCGAAGTCGAAGCGTTCGAGACTGCGCAGGTGCATGCGTGCGATCGGCACTCCGTGCCCGGTCACGCCCACGGCTCGAGCCAGGCCTTCATCGCGGGCTCGAGCCAGCGCGGCGACGGCTCCCCCGGGAGCGAACGCCGTCTCCCACTCGTCGGGGTCGACGAGATTGTGCAGCTGGATCAGATCGACCGAGTCGACACCCATCCGTTCCAACGACCGCTCGAGTTCGGCTCGGGCCGCAGCGCCGGTTCGCTCGCCCGTCTTGGTGGCCAGGAACACGTCAGCGCGGTGCGACGCCAGCCACGGCTGCAGTCGGTCCTCCGCCGCGCCGTACGACGCGGCGGTGTCGATGTGGTTGATGCCCCAGTCGGCGACCGACGCGAGCGTCGCGTCGGCGCGTTCCTGACTCATCCCACCCAGCGCGGCAGCGCCGAAGATCACTCGGGTCGATTCGTGGCCGGTGCGGCCGAACGTTGCGTGCGGAAGCATGGTCGCAGCATTCCACGTCTCGTCCGACCGGGCGAACCGACGGTGGCCGGGTGTCGTGTCGCAACGACGTCCGAAGGCCTGGTCGGCCCGCTCAGCGACGCAGGAGGTCCTTCGCGATGTGGGTGATCTGCAGCTCGTCGGTGCCGGCATAGATCTGCAGCACCTTGGCGTCGCGAGCGATCTGCTCGACCTGGAATTCACTCATGTAGCCGTTGCCACCGAAGATCTGGACGGCTTCGAGCGCAACTTCCATGGCGGCGCGAGCGGAGTAGAGCTTCATCGCCGACGCCTCGGCGAGCGTCAGCGGCACGCCGTCACGGCTCGTCTCGATGTAGCGGAACACCAGGTTCTCGACGTTCAGCCGCGCAACCTCCATCCGAGCCAACTTGTCCTGGATCAACTGGAACTCGCCGATCGGCTTGCCGAACTGCACCCGTTCCTTCGCGTACTCCACGCTGAGCTCCAGGGCCTTGTCGATCATCCCGAGCGCCATCGCCGCGACACCCGAACGCTCCATCGAGAACGTCGCCTTGGCGCCGTCACGCCCGCCGGACGGTGAGTCCTCGGTCTCGCCGATGAGTCGGTCGATGCCGACTCGAACGTCGTCGAGGAACAACTCGCCGGTCGGCGACGAATGCATCCCCATCTTGCGCAACGGCTTCGACTGCTCGAGGCCCGGCATCCCGGTGTCGAGCACGAAGGACAGCACCTTGCGGTCCTCCGGCGGGTTGCCTTCGTCGAGCTTGCAGATGAACACGATCGTCTCGGCGTACGGGCCGTTCGTGATGAACGTCTTCGACCCGTTGAGGACGTATTCGTCGCCGTCTCGACGAGCGGTGGCCTTCATCGAACCGAAGGCGTCGGACCCGGAGTTCGGTTCGGTGATCGCCCACGCCCCGATCTTGTCGAGCGTGAGCAGATCGAGCGCCCACCGCTCCTTCTGGGCGATCGTCCCCTTGCTCATGATCGCCGCCGACGTGAGCCCCATCGACACACCCATGGCGGTGACCATTCCCGGTGAGTACCGACACAGCTCGATGATCGGGATCATCGACAGCGACGGATCGTGACCATCACCCTTGGCTTCTCGTTCGGGTGCGGGTTCCCCGGCGGCGAGCGCTGCCTCGACCGACTTCTCGAACGCAATCGTCTTCTCGAATCGATCGCGGGCCATCTGGTCCATGCCGAACGTGGCGAAGAGCTTGCGCAGCAGGTCGTACGGCGGAGTGTCGCCGAACTCGAGCTCCTCGCGCATCGGGGCGATCTCGGCTTCGATGAACTCGCGGACCGCGTCGCGAATCATCAACTGCTCGTCGTTCCATGCGTACATCGCCGATGACGGTAGCCAGCGCGCCGCCGATGCGGTGATGCCAGACTGCGCCGATGCGAATCGGCGAACACGTGCGGACCGACACCGGTTGGGAGGTGGTCGACGAGGCGCCGACCGACGACCGCAGCATCACGATCGGATCGAACTTCATGGTCGGCAACGGGTACCTCGGCTACCGCGGTACCCGCCCCGATCAGGGAGCCGACGACTTCGTCGGATGCATCGTGTCCGACACCTATGACATGGCCGACGGGGTCTGGCGAGAACTGTGCACCGTACCCAACGGGCTCCACGTGGCACTCACCGTCGGCGGCCGGCGACTGACCTTCGCTCCCGATCGCGCCGCGGAGGTCGAACTCACCCTCCAGACCGGCGAGCACACCCATCGCTCGACGTGGAGCACCGGCGTGGTCGACGCGACGGTGTCGGTCCGACGCTTCGCGAGCCTGCACGACCTGCACACCGTGATGCAGGAGGTCACCGTCGTGGCGCACGACGCGATGTGCCTCGACGTCGACGCCGGAATCGACACGAACGTGTGGAGCCTGAACGGCGACCACCTCGGCACCGTCAACACCACCCGAGAGGACGGGTTGGCGACCGCACGGTGCACGACCCCGGAGTCGGGAGTCGACATCGTCGTCGCATCCGCCTGGCGGATCGCCGGGGACCCGACCGAGATGCACGCCGGTGACGTCGTGACGATCACGACGGCCATGGCCGTCGCGTCGTCGAACGACGACGACGTGCCGTTCGGTCCGCTCGAGCGGGCGTTCGACAGTGCCGAATCGGCGATCGAGGCCGGCTATCGCTCCGCACTCGAGCTGTCCGCCGACCGGTGGGCCGAATTCTGGGACACCGCCGACGTCGTGATCGAGGGCGACGACGCGACACTCGCCGCGCAGGCGGCGCTGCGCTTCTCGATCTGGCACAACCGCATCGCCACCCCGGCGCACACCGATCGGCTGCCGATCGGCGCACGCGGGCTGTCCTGCCAGGCCTACCAGGGCGCAGCGTTCTGGGACCAGGAGATGTTCAACCTGCCCGCGTTCTTGCACACTGCGCCGGACATCGCCCGCAACATCGTCGTGTATCGGTGGCGGACACTCGACGGCGCCCGCCGCAAGGCGCGCCGGCTCGGCTACGAGGGGGCCTACTACGCATGGATCAGCGGCACGACCGGCGACGAACTCTGCCCGGACTTCTTCTTCGACGACGTGATCACCGGCCGTCCGATCCGCAACCACTTCAACGTCTGGCAGATGCACGTCAGCCCCGACATCGCGCTGACCGTCGACCGCTACTGGGCCGCCACGGGTGATGACGACCTGATCGTCGAGCACGGCGCCGAGATCGTGTTCGAGGTCGCCACGTTCCTGGCGTCGTTCGCGAAGTTCGTCGCCCATCGCGATCGCTACGAGATGATCCGCCTCCTCGGGCCCGACGAATGGCACGAGAACGTCGACAACGACGTGTACACGAACCGCGTGTCGGAACTCGCGTTGGCCGCAGCGCTGCGGATGCACACGTGGATGAGCGAGCACCACCCGGCGCGCCTCGCCGAACTCGACGCCGGCCCCGCTCGCCGGGCCCGCTGGCAGGAGGTACACGACAAGCTCCACGTTCCCGAACCGGATCCCGACACCGGGCTGATCGAGCAGTTCGACGGGTTCTTCGCGCTGGAGGACACCCGGCCCGACGTGCTGCGGGAGCGCCTCATCGACCCCGGCGAATACTGGGGCTGGCCGAACGGCGTGGCCGTGCACACCCAGGTGTCGAAACAGCCGGACGTGGTCCAGTTGTTCGCCGTCGACACGAGCGTGCCAGTCGACGTGCAACTCGCGAACTACGAGTACTACGAACCGCGCTGCGCCCACGGCTCATCGCTGAGTCACTCCGTCCACGCCACCGTCGCCTGCCGGCTCGCACGGCTGCGACCCGACCTGCTCGACCAGGCGCTCGACTACTTCGTCGACACCGCGACCCTCGACCTCGCTGCGACGCACCACGCAACCGTGGGCGGAACGTTCATCGGCGGTATGCACACGGCGGCGAACGCAGGGGCCTACCAGACCGCGGTGTTCGGTTTCGGTGGGGTGTCGATCGACGACGGATGCGTCCGACTCGACCCGGCACTTCCCGCATCGTGGACCTCGCTGACGTACTCGCTGATCGTGCGGGGGCAACGCCTCGACGTCACGGTCGGCCATGATGGCAACGTGGTCACCGCACGCCCCGACAACGTCGCCGCCGTCGATGTGGCGGCTGCCGGCCGCGAGCCGGTTTCGCTCGAACCCGGTGGAGCGGTGCGATGGTGACCCCGGGCCGTATGCCTCTCGTTTCGGAGACGAACCTCAACGAGTTCGCCGACGACGGTGCAACCGTGATCCGCGGACTGCTCGACGCCGACTGGCTCGCCGTGCTGGCGGAAGGCGTCGAATACAACCGAACCCATCCGAGCGACTGGTCGCACTGGTACACGCAGCCCGACGAGGCCGTCGGGTTCTGGAGTGACTACGTCACGTGGCCCGACGTCGAGCCCTACCGTCGGGCCGCGTTCGAGAGCCCGATGGCGAGTGCCGCGGCGAGCCTGATGCGATCGGAGACGGTTCGCTTCTTCCACGAGCACGTGCTCGTCAAGGAGCCCGGTGCGACCGAACGGACGCCCTGGCACCACGACCAGCCGTACTACTGCATCGACGGCGATCAGAACGTGAGTCTCTGGGTCGCGCTCGATCCCGTCCCGGCCGAGACGGGCATGCGGTTCGTCGCCGGCTCACATCGCTGGGACCGCTGGTTCGTGCCGCGCAAGTTCGTCGACCACACGCCCTACGGGGAACCGCCGGCCGGGTTCGAACTGGTTCCCGACGTCGACGCCGAGATCGACGCGGGCCGACATCGAGTCGTCGCGTTCGACGTCGAGCCCGGCGACGTGATCGCGTTCCACTATCGGACCCTGCACGATGCGCCGGGCAATCGGTTGCCCACTCGCCGCCGAGCGGTCAGCTTCCGCTGGATCGGCGACGACGCGACGTTCGCCACCCGTCCGTGGCAGGTGTCGCCTCCGTACGAACCCGACGGACTGACCGTCGGTGGCGGACTCGGCGACGACCCTCGGTTCCCGCTCGTTCCGCTCGGCTGACGCCGCCGTCGATCAACGACGCGCCCACAGCCCGTGGACGCTCCAGCCGCGATCGGCTGAACCCGACGGCCTCGGCCACGCGAGCGCTCGCGGTGTTGTTCGGCTCGTGGAGGTACGTCGCCACGGCCCCCTCCTCGAGCACTCGGCGGGCCGCTGTCGCAACGAGACCGCGGGCCAGGCCGCGACCGCGGGCCACCTCATCGGTGACCACTGCGAGTTCGTGGCCCCGGCGATCGTGGATCTTGATCCCGACCCCGGCGATCGGTCGGCCGTCGCCGTCCCGCGCGACCAGGCGCGGACCGTTGAACGGCGCCAACCACTCGGGCAGCCCGTCGACCTGTCGCTCGTACCACTCGCCGACATCGGCGATGCCCGGGTCGATTGCGTCGATCGTGTCGACCGAACGGAAGACCCCGGCACCGAACGCGGCGGGTCCCACGCCGAGGATCTCGCCGAGCCGGTTGCCGACCGTGCGATCCGATGGCCAGTCGGCCAGCACGGCCGACACGCGGTCGACCGCATCGGGCGGAACGGCGATGACGGTCCCTTCCCCGTCGCCGACGCCCTGGAGCGGGCGAACCACGCCGTCCCAGGTGGGCTCGAGCCGCGCCGGATCGCCGACGACGGTGATCCCCGGCACCGGCGGTGGCCACTCCCCGATCCACGACCGCAGGTGTTCGGCGAGCCGATCCGACACCGGCTCGGTCATGCCTCGAGCTCGCGCACGCGCTCGATCACGGGTGCGAACTCGTCGAGCGAGCGGACCGCGAAGTACGTGAGACCCCACCGGTCACGCGCGCGCAGGATCTCCTGGGCGATCTCGTCGACGGTGCCGATCAGCACGTACGGGATCGCCGCCAGCTCCTCGACCGTCATCCCGTTCCCGATCTCCTTCGCCGTCGCAGTCAGCGACCGCTCGGCGTCGTCGGTCACGTCGACCAACTGCACGAGGGCGTTCAGTTCGATCTCGCCGAGCCGGTCGCCGGCGCCGGCACACACCTGCTCCACCTGCTCGTCGAGATGGGCCACCTCCCACTTCACCGAATGCTGGTGACCGTCGGGGTGGGTCTTGCCGAGACCCTGCAGCCCGATGATGTCGGCGTGCTCGCCGGCGTGGGCCAGCAGCGCGGCACCGTTGCCGCCGACGAGGATCGGAAGCCGGTTCTGCACCGACCGGGGCACGGTGGCGTGGAACAACCGGTGATGGAGACCGGGGCTGGTGACCGTCTCACCGTCGAGGAGCCGGCGGATGATCTCGACGCGCTCGGCGAGCGCGGCCTTGCGTTCGTGCGGGCCCTTGAGTTCGATCCCGGTCGCTTCGTACTCGTGCGGGGTGTGGCCGGCGCCGAGACCGAGCTCGAACCGACCCTGGGACAACCGGTCGAGCGTCGTGGCCTCCCAGGCGAGCTGTACCGGGTTGCGCATGTCGGCGTTGAGCACGAACGTCCCGAGCCGAATCGTCGAGGTCGAAGCTGCCGCAGCGGCGAGCGCCGGCAACGGCGCCAGGCCCCCGCCGACATGATCGGGAAGCAGGAAGACGTCGAAGCCGGCGGCCTCGGCGCGCTGGGCCACCGCCACGGGGTCGTCATCCGCAGCGAGGTGTGGTTGGTACCCGAAGCGGATCGCTCGCGTCATGCCGCAACGGTACCGGGGAGCGATGCGACGGTGGCTCGTCCCGGCCGTACCATCGAGCAATGGCACTCGACGACGAACTCATCAACCGGGTCACCTGGAAGATCCCGAATGCGCTTGCGCTCGTGGGCTCCGCGCACGACGGAGAGCGCAACGGGATGACGACGAGCTGGATCACCCAGCTGTCGATGGAACCGGTGCTGATCGGCAGTCGGCGTCGACAACACTGCCGTCACCCATCGGTTGATCTCGGCGAGCGGTGCATTCACCGTGAACCTCTGGGACGCCGAGAACACCCGCGTCTTCGTGAAGTTCTCGAAGCCGGCGACCGACGACGGCACCACCCTCAACGATCGACCGGTGTCGACCGCGACCACCGGCGCCCCGATCTTCGACGAGGCGATCGCCTGGATGGACTGCGAGGTGCGCCACACCCTCGACCTCGGCACCCACACCCTGTTCGTCGGCGAGATCGTCGCCGCGTCGATCAACGACGACGAGGCGCGCCCGGCGTCGATGAACGACACCCGCATGAAGTACGGCGGCGTCAAGCGCCACTGAGCGGGTCCCGGATCACGGGCAGGTGATGGCCGCGAACGACGCGTCGCACACGCCGACACACGTGCTGCCGATCGCCGAGATCGGACCGTCGACCGCGCGGGACCATCCCGGATCGGCACCGACCGTTAGCCTGACCGCCACCATGGCGCACGAATTCATCTACCAGGCCTACAAGCTCAAGCGGGTCTACCCGCCGGACAAGACGGTGCTCGAGAACATCTCGCTCTCGTTCTACCCGGGGGCGAAGATCGGCGTACTCGGGTCGAACGGCGCCGGCAAGTCGTCGCTGCTCAAGATCATGGCCGGACTCGACGACGGGTTCCAGGGCGAAGCCCGGCTCACGGCGGGGTTCACCGTCGGTTACCTCGCGCAGGAGCCCCAGCTCGACCCCGACAAGGACGTCAAGGGCAACGTGATGGACGGCGTCGCCGAGGTGCAGTCGATCATCGACGAATACAACGAGGTGATGGCCAAGTGGGCCGACCCCGATGCCGACTACGACAAGATCGGCAAGCAGCAGGCGATCCTCGAAGACAAGATCGCCGCAACCGACGCCTGGTCGCTCGAACGCAACGTCGAGATCGCCATGGACGCGTTGCGGTGCCCGCCCGACGACGCCGACGTCACGGTGCTGTCGGGGGGCGAGCGGCGGCGCGTCGCACTGTGTCGGCTGCTCCTGTCGCGACCCGACCTCCTCTTGCTCGACGAGCCGACCAACCACCTCGACGCCGAGTCGGTCGACTGGCTCGAGCGGTTCCTCGGCGACTACGCCGGCACCGTCGTCGCCATCACCCACGACCGCTACTTCCTGGACAACGTGGCCCAGTGGATCCTCGAACTCGAACGGGGCAAGGGCCTGCCGTTCGAGGGCAACTACTCGTCGTGGCTCGAGCAGAAGCAGGAACGCCTCGAACGCGAGGAGCGTGGCAACGACGCCCGCAAGCGCACGCTCGCCCGCGAACTCGAATGGGTGCGGATGGGCACGAAGGCTCGCCAGGCCAAGGGCAAGGCCCGACTGAACGCCTACGAGAAGCTGCACGCCGAGGCGAAGGCCGCCGAGCAGCAGGAGTCGAAGCTGCAGATCACGATCCCCGCCGGACGCCGACTCGGCGACACCGTCATCGAGGTCGACCACCTCTCGAAGGGGTTCGGCGACCGATTGTTGATCGACGACCTGTCGTTCTCGCTCCCGCCGGCCGGCATCGTCGGCATCATCGGCCCGAACGGCGCCGGCAAGTCGACGCTGTTCAAGATGCTCGCCGGCCGTGAGGCACCCGACTCCGGCGACATCAAGATCGGCGAGACCGTCGATCTGAGCTATGTCGACCAGGACCGCGACGATCTCGACCCCGACGCCACGGTGTACGACGAGATCACCGGCGGCGGCGAGGTGCTCGAGGTCGGCGGCCGTGAGATCCACGGCCGGGCGTACGTGTCGAGCTTCAACTTCAAGGGCACCGACCACGGCAAGCGGGTCGGCGATCTCTCGGGTGGCGAACGCAACCGCGTCCACCTGGCGAAGCTGCTCAAGTCCGGCGGCAACGTGTTGCTGCTCGACGAGCCGACCAACGACCTCGACGTCGACACGCTGCGTGCGCTCGAAGCCGGACTCGAATCGTTCCCCGGCTGTGCCGTGGTGATCTCCCACGACCGCTGGTTCCTCGACCGCATCGCCACCCACGTGCTGGCGTTCGAAGGCGACAGCCAGGTGCGCTGGTTCGAGGGCAACTTCAGCGAGTACGAGGAACGCCGCAAGCAGGAACTCGGTGCCGCTGCGGCGACCCCGCACCGCATCAAGTACAAGAAACTCGCCTGACCCCCTCCACTCTCGTCGCGTTTCGTCCCGGAATCCGGGCCGTGGCACGACGAGACCACTTTCGGCCTCGCGGCTGGTGTCCGTCCGCTACGGTCGCGGGCATGTGTGTGAACTGCATGAGCAACGCTGAAGCCGCAGGGGTGGCCGCGATCACGGCGACGTACTTCCTCAAGCCACCGATCCACAAGCTGCTGGCCCGGGCCGACCTGGCCCCCGATCCCGACCCGGTCGCCCACGACGTGCGCACGGTTGCGTTTCTCGAGGCGCTCGACCTGGACCCGGTCGACGCGCTCGGGGCCGAGGCCGTGGCGGCCGCCGCCGCGTGGACTCCCGACACCACCTGGGTGCCGTTCCGCGATCGGCTCCGCAGCACACGGCCGCGCATCGCTTCGGCCATCGCGTAGCTCGACGACGACCCGAAGCTCAGGCGTCGACGCGCTCGGCGGCCCGCTTCGCCCGGTGTTCGGCCTCCTTGCGGCCCATCGGCTCCCAGAGCCGGATCACCACGAAGTAGAGCAGACCGAGCAGTGTGAGTGCCGCCGGGTAGGCGATCCACGGGTTCGCATGGCTGAGCGACCGCGCATCGAGCCAGTAGGGACCCGTCCACGAGAGATCCATCGGGAAACCCCGCGAGGTCACGTCGAACTCGCCGTACTTCTCGGGCTCGGCGAACAGGCGGGCCCACGCACTCCACGAGATCATCCGGCAGAGCCCGTAGAAGAACGTCGCGCGGTACAGCGCGAGCAGGCCCCGCTCGGGCAACCATCTCCCGAACCATGCCCAGATCCGCGCATCGGGCGGAACGATCTCCCGGCGCCAGTGGTCGCGGGTCAACACCCGCCAGGAGAACAGCACGACCACGAGCCAGAACAGGTCCATCGCCAACCCCAGCGACGAGTAGTACGCCGCCGCGTCGAGATACTTCCCGCCGTCGACCGTCGCCGCATACGCCCACGTCTCCGATGTGAAGTTCAGGGTCAACAACGGGAACAGCAGCATCACGCCGACGGAGTCGTTGATGTCGGTCAACGCATGCGCGGCATAGCCGAGGATGTATCCGACCGTGAAGGCGCGGTTCTTCTTCCAGGACCAGATCAGCAGCGTCAGGATCGCCCCGAAGAACAGCGTGTGGGTGAACCCCATCCCCGGGAACCCGCGGTGCCACTGGTGCGGCACGTCGGCCCCGTACCGGGTGCCGTTGATCGTGAACCCGTAGACCCAGAACTTCGACAGGAAATCGGGCGTGAAGTCGCCGAGGAAGATCGCCCAGAAGCTGACCTTGCCCTTCATCTTCTGCGGGAGGTGCGCCTGCACGGCGTACACCTCGAACTGGTGCGCCGCCCAACTCATCGTTCACCGTCCGAGTCGACGACCGGTGATCCCGATGCGATCGGTGATCCACGGTCCGATCACGATGATCGCAACCAGCCAGGCCGGCCCGACGAACCAATTCAGCAGCCACTTGTGCCAGATCCCGAGGAGGATGTAGCTGACGGCCGCAAGGAGATACCAGAACCACTCCTCCTTGCCCACCAGGCGGCGAGAGCCGCGGAAGTCGGGCGGCACGGTGGCGGGATCGCTGATCGGGTCGCTCGACACGAGCAGCGACGCTAGTCGGGTCGCGTCCTGGCATGATGGCTCGATGCCGGCACCGACCCACCAGGAGACCGATGCCGAGTTCGCCACCCGCTTGGCGATCCAGGCCGGCCAGATCCTGGTCACGCTCCGCGAGCAGATGTTTGCCGCCGGAGCGAGCCACTGGGACGTCAAGGACGCCGGCGACGCTGCCGCCCAGGCATTCATCGCCGAAGAACTGCACACGCACCGACCCGACGACGCCGTGCTCTCCGAGGAAGAGGGCCGAACCGACCATCGGCGCTTCGACACCGACCGCGTGTGGATCATCGATCCGCTCGACGGCACCCGCGAGTTCGGCGAACCGGGTCGGGACGACTGGGCGGTGCACGTTGCGCTCTGGGACCGCGACGCGTTCGGTGCGGCTGCGGTGAGCCTGCCGGCGATCAAGGCGGTCTTCGCGACGGATCCCGCGCCGCCGATCCCGCGCGATCGACCGTGAACGACCGCGCCTCGTCACGTCGCGATCGCGAGCTCCCTACTCGGCGATCCTCGTGGCCGAGGGGCTCGATGCCGACGCGGTCCGCCTGGGGTCGGCCGGCGCCAAGGCGATGGCGGTCGTGATGGGCCATGCCGACATCTACGTCCACGACGGCGGCATGTACCAGTGGGACTCCGCGGCGCCGGCGGCGGTGGCCATGGCCGCTGGGTTCCACGCGAGCCGGCTCGATGGCACGCCGCTGATCTACAACGCTCGCGACCCCTGGCTCCCCGACTTCATCGTGTGCCGGCCCGAGCTCGCCGAACCGGTCCTCAAGGCCATCTGGGGTTGACGATGGATCTGCGGGCCACGCGCTACGAGGTGACCGACCGTGTCGCGACCGTGTGGTTGGACCGGCCGCATCGGGCGAACGCCTGGACCGGCCGGATGCACGCCGAATACCGCTGGATCTTCGAACAACTCGAAACTCGCGACGACGTCCGCGCAGTGATCGTGACGGGCTCGGGCGATCGGTTCTGCGTGGGCGGCGACAGCGAGGCACTGCGCGATCACGTCGAACGCGGCGGCTACGACACGGGACTCCCCCCGGCGCCGGCCCGGCCCGGCGGCGGGGAGGGCCTCGACGCCGACTTCGCCTGGCAGCTCGGATATCGGCACCCGATCATCGCTGCGGTGAACGGCGCATGCGCCGGTGTCGGGCTGGCGCTGGCGCTGTTCTGCGACCTCCGCTTCGTCACCCCCGAAGCCCGGATGACCACGGCCGCACCGAAGCTCGGGCTGCCGGCCGAGTACGGGATGAGCTGGACCCTGCCGCGCCTCGTCGGCATCACACGCGCCGCCGACCTGCTGCTCTCGGGCCGTGTCTTCACCGGAACCGAGACAGCCGACTGGGGCCTCTGGAACGGCGTCGTCGACGATCCGATCACGGTCGCCACGATGTGGGCACGGAATCTCGCCGAGACCACGGGCCCGACGGCAGTGAGCACGACCAAGCGTCAGCTCGTCGACGATCTCTGCCGGAATTCTCCGCAGGAGAGCGTCGAGGAGTCACTGCGCCTGATGGACGCCGCAATGGGCTCCGCCGAATACGCCGAAGGCATCGCCGCGTTCACCGAAGGTCGCGCCCCCGACTTCTGACCGTTGCGGAGTGGGTCAGACCCACTCCGCTACGCGTTGCGGGGTGGGTCTGACCCACTCCGCTACACGGCGCCGTAGGCGAGCATGGCGTCAGCGACCTTGACGAAGCCGCCGATGTTCGCCCCGGCGACGTAGTCGACCGTGTCGGTCGTCGTGCCGTACTCCGTGCCGTACTGCACGCAGGTGCCGTGGATGTCGCTCATGATGGTCCGGAGCCGCTCGTCGACCTCGTCGCGCGACCACGAGATGCGCAGCGCGTTCTGGCTCTGCTCGAGCCCCGATACGGCCACGCCGCCGGCGTTTGCGGCCTTGGCGGGAGCGAACAGCACACCGGCGTCACGGAACGCGTTGACCCCGTCGAGTTCGGTCGGCATGTTGGCGCCCTCGGACACCGCGACGATGCCCTGGTCGATCAGCAGGCGAGCATCGTCACCGGACAGTTCGTTCTGCGTGGCACACGGAACCGCGAGTTCGCACGCGACCTTCCATGGCCGAGCCCCCTCGTGGTAGTCGCAGCCGAAGTGCTCCGCGTACTCGCTGATCCGACCGCGCCGCGTCTCCTTGAGGTTCTTCAACCAGGCGAGCTTCTCGTCGTCGATGCCGTCCGGGTCGTGGATGAACCCGCCCGAATCGGAGGCCGTGACGACCTTCGCACCGAAGTGGTTCAGCTTCTCGATCGCGTACAGCGCGACGTTGCCCGACCCCGACACCGCTGCGGTCTTGCCGTCGACCGAGTCGCCGGCGTAGTTGAGCATGTTCTCCATGAAGTAGATCGCGCCGTAGCCGGTCGCCTCCGTGCGAACGAGGCTGCCGCCGAACTCGAGCCCCTTGCCGGTGAGAATGCCGTTGAACCGGTTCTCGAGGCGCTTGTACTGGCCGAACAGGTAGCTGATCTCGCGTGCCCCCACACCGATGTCGCCGGCGGGCACGTCGATGTCGTCGCCGATGTATCGATGGAGCCCGGTCATCAACGACTGGCAGAAGCGCATCACCTCGCTGTCGGACTTGCCCTTCGGGTTGAAGTTCGAGCCACCCTTCGCTCCCCCCATCGGCAGACCGGTCAGGCTGTTCTTGAAGATCTGCTCGAACCCGAGGAACTTCAACACGCTGAGCGTCACGTCGGGATGGAACCGCAGCCCGCCCTTGTACGGGCCGATCGAATTGTTGAACTGCACCCGCCACGCTCGGTTGGCACGGATCTGCCCGCTGTCGTCCTGCCACGTGACCCGGAAGATGATCACCCGATCGGGCTCGGTCATCCGTTCGAGGATCTGCGCGTCGCGATATCGCTGGTGATCGAGCGTGAAGGGGACCAACGTCTCGGCCACCTCTCGAACCGCCTGCTGGAACTCGGGCTCGCCCGGGTTCCGCCGTTCGAGTCCGTGCATGAACCCTTCGATCTCCTCGCTTGTCGCTGCGTTCATGTTCCCGTCCTCGTCGCTGTGTCTGGAGTCAGCGGCTCAGCGTAGATCAACGTCACCTCGACGTGTTCCGTGATCACGACCGTCTGGGCGACACCCGCGCCCGGGCGTGACTCCTGACAGGTCTGGAGCGTTTGCGTGTGATCTTTCGACCGCCGGCGGGCGGAAAATCACACGCAAACGGAACTGAGCCGGTGTTGTGCGGTCAGGGGGTGTCGTCGAGCTCGGCGAGGACCTCGTCGGTGTGTTCGCCGAGGTCCGGGACCGGGCCGGGACGCTGGGGCCGGCCGTCGAAGTCGACCGGGCTCGCCACGGCGCGATAGGCCCGCTCACCCGGACGCTCGACCATGTCGACGATGCCGGGCGCGGCCTGCGGATCATCGATCACCTCGGCGAGCGACTGGACCGGGGCCCACCACACGTCGTGCTCGTCGAGGCGCTCATGCCAATGCTCCATCGGATGGGCTGCGAATGCCGCGTCGAACTCGGCGATCAGCGCCTCGGCGTTGGCCAGCCGGGCTGTGGCCGATGCGAACCGTTCGTCGGTGGCGAGCTCGGGACGCTCGATCGCCGCGAGCACGTTGGGCCAGTGCCGGTCGCTCTCCAGGCAGATCAGCCAGAAGCCCACGCCGTCCGACGCCCGGTAGCTGTTGACCAGCGGCGCACCGTTCGCCTCGCGCGACACCGTCGGCGTGCGTTTGCGGAAGCGCAACTGGATGCCGAGGTCCCACGACACCCCGTACATCCCCGTGCGCAGCAGGCTCGTGGCGACGAGTCCGCCGCGTCCGGTCTGCTGGCGTTCGAAGAGCTTGGCCACCACACCCGACACCAGCGTCAGGCCGGTGAAGTGGTCCCCGAACCCCGACAGCAGATCGGGCGGCAACTCGCCGGGCGGCACGATCGTGTGGGCGACACCAGACCGGGCCCAGAAGGCGCCGACGTCGTAGCCGGCTCGATCACGATCCGGCCCGTCGAGGCCGTAGCCGGTCAACGACCCGTAGACGAGCGACGGGTGACGAGCACACACCTGCTCGTGATCGAGTCCGAGCCGTTCGAGCGCAGCCGGCCGCATGTTGGTGATCAACACGTCGGCCGTGTCGAGCAAGCGATGCAGACGCTCGCGTTCGGACTCGTCGCGGAGGTCGAGCACGACCGATCGCTTGCCCCGGTTGTCGAGCTCGAAGGGCGGAACGGGCAACTCGGCACGCAACCCGACCGAGGCGAACAGCCAGCGTTGCGGATCGCCGGCCGGGGGCTCGACCTTGATCACGTCGGCGCCCCAGTCGGCCATGATCCCGCCCGCGGCGGGACCGGCGACCCACACACCGAGCTCGATCACGCGCACGCCGGCGAGTGGCCCGCCGCCCTCGTCGGTCGACTCCCCCCGCTCGGTCATCCGCGGGTCAGCCCAACGCGTCGATCACGTCGGCCGGCGCCTGGACGAGTTCGATCAACACGCCTTCGCCCGAGCGCGGCGTCGCTTCGTTGCCCTTCGGGTGGAGGAAGCACACGTCGTGGCCCGACGCACCCCGACGGATCCCGCCGGGCGTGAACCGCATGCCCTGCGCCGCCAGCCAGTCGACGGCGGCCGGCAGATCGTCGATCCACAGACCGATGTGGTTCAACGTCGGCACGTGCACCTTCGGGGCCACCTCCGGATCGAGCGGTTGCATGAGATCGATCTCGACGGCGTGTGGGCCGTTGCCGAGCCGGAGGATGTCCTCGTCGACGTTCTCCGATTCGGCCACGTAATCGCCGACCTTCTCGACGCCGAGCAGCCCGGTCCAGAGCCCGGAGAGCGCACCCTTGTCGAGGCCACCGATGGCGACCTGCTGGATGCCGAGCACGCGGAACGGACGATCGACCTGATCTGAAGTGTCACTCATGTCAGTGGACGGTAACCGTCCCGGCGCTGCCGTCGACAGTGACGGTCGCCCCGTCGGGAATCGACTCGGTTGCGCCGGTCACGCTGACCACGCACGGGATGCCCAGCTCTCGGCTGACGATGATCGCATGGCTGACCTGTGCACCGACGTTGACGACCACGCCGGCTGCCGGGACGAACAGCGGCGTCCATGCCGGATCCGTGTGCGGCGCAACGAGGATGTCGCCGGGTTCGAGCGCCATCGGATCGCTCGGGTCGAGGATCACCCGGGCGGTTCCGGTGACCACACCCGGGCACCCCGGCACACCGTGCAGCACGTCGCCACTGTCGCTCACCGCAATCCCGGTCCCTCCACGCCGCTCCCACTTCGACAGTGGGGGCACTGACCCGTTGATGATGAAGGGCGGCTCGAGGTCGAACAGCGCGTCGTACTCGGTCACTCGCTGGGTGAGACGGGAGTGGAAATCGGCCGGGCTGTTGAGGAAGGCGTCGAGTTCGTCGTCGAGCAGCATGTGGAACTCGGTGACGCCGACGTCATGGCGACGGGCCAACTCCCGAAACGCCATCCGCATCTCGTGGATCACCTTGATGATGTTCGTCTTCGTTCGCTCGCGACCCGCCAGGTACGTGTGCGAGGACGAGAGCCCGGCCTCGAACTGCGCCAGCGATTCGGGGTCACCCGCCAACGCTGCGCGGACCTGGCTCGTGACGGCCTCACGCTCGGCGACCCCGCCGGCGGAGCGTTCGGCCGGGTCGCCCTCCGGCCCCTGCTTGCGCATCACATCGATCAGGCTGAGCGCGAGCTCGGGCTTGGTCTCCCAGACGTCGCTGATCAGATCCCACTCGTTCGGTCCGCGACTGCCGTACTCGGCGAGGAACGCGTCGAACGCGTGACGGAACTCGTCGGAGTCGGGGTCGAGGCGCGACAGCTTCCACATCTCTCGGCTCGGCAGCGCCGAGTCGACGCCGCCGACACCCGTGATCAACGTCAGCGCGATCGTCGGGTCGCCCAGGGCCTCGGCGATCGCCGCCAGGATCCCGGGCCCGATCGAGGCGCCGGCGGTGACGGTGAGGTGCCGTTCGAAGAGTCGGCGGATGGCCGGGAGCAGCCCGCGTGCCCGTTCGACCAGTTGATGGTCGGTGAGTCGGCCGAGATCGGGCCGTTCGGCTCGGATTCGGTTGGCCTCGGCCTGATCGTCGAGGAGCACATCGAGGTCGACGGTGAGCACCGCCTGCATCCAGGCCCCCATCTTCGCCGTGTTCTCGGGGCTGTCGTGCCAGTCCTCGGCAACGTACGGCGGCACGTCGGGGTGGTCACCGAAGTAGGTGAAGTCGATCAGCTCTGCGGTCATGTCGGGCCCGCGAACACCGAACATTCGGGCGAGCGATGCATTGATGTACAGGTAGCTCCCGAAGATGGCGCTCACCTCGGCCGCGTCGACCTCGTCGGGCTCACACGTGCCGACGTTGATCAGCGAGTCACGCCAGCCGGCATTGGTGGCGGTCCACGTGGTCGTCGCGGTGAGTGGGCTGACCGGGTCGGGCAGGACCTCGCCGGCGTTGGCCCGCGTGTACACCGGGTACCGCTCGGAGACGGCGTAGTCGGTGATCCAACGATCGGCGCTCATGCGCCGACGTTAGTGAACCGTTCAGGACCGGACGCGCAGCGGGCGGACCGACCGGTGTTCCATGCGGTGCCGCTTGACGATCAGGCCACCGAGCATCGCACCCAGCACCACGACTTGCACGGTGGTGGTGATCATCAGTGACATACCTGGTCATCGTCGTTCGGCAAGCACGGCTTGATTCAGGTTTTCGTCACGATTCACGGCGCTTCGCTCAGGTTTCCGGCCCGGCTCACGACATCATGGGGACCCATGACCGACACGGCCGCCCCCGCCACCGACCGCAGTTGGGCCGCGTTCACCGAATCCGGTCCGTGGACCATCGAACGGGACGAGGCGCGCTGGCTCCCCCTGGCCCGAACGCTCCGCACTCGCGCCCAGCAGGAGGTCCCCGCGCTCACCGCGCCGCGCCGGTTCCCCTCGGGATTCCGGGTCCTGACCGTGGTCGGGCACCTCGGTACGGCGGTGGTGCCGTGGATGGTGCGCAAGAAGCTCAAGCGCCATGCCAGCCCGGAGGAGAGCCGCACCGACATCTCACGGCGGTTGCGACGCGCTGCGGAGGCGCTCGGCCCGACGTACATCAAACTCGGTCAGATCATCTCCTCAGGCGAAGGGCTCTTCCCGACCGAACTCGTCGAGGAGTTCAAGAAGTGCCGGGACCAGGTCCCCGCCGAACCCTTCGACGTCGTCAAGCGCACCGTCGAACAGGACCTCGGCGCACGTCTCGACGACGTGTTCGAGTTCTTCGACGAAACGGCGCTCGCTGCCGCCTCGATCGCACAGGTGCACGTGGCACGGCTCCGCACCGGCGAAGATGTCGTGGTCAAGGTCCAGCGACCCCAGGTGGCGACCCTTGTGCGCAAAGACCTCAAGGTGATGGCGTGGCTCGCTCCGTACCTCGTCGGGAGGATTCCGGTCGCCGCGCTCGCCAACCCGCCGGCGCTGGTCGAACTCTTCGCCGAGACGATCGTCGAGGAACTCGACTTCCGGATGGAAGCCGCGAACATGCTCGACATCGCCGGCATGCTCCACGACCTCGAGCAGGACCGCTACGTCACCCCTCGCCCGCACCCGACGCTGGTCACCCGCCGGGCCCTCGTGATGGAGCGGGTCCACGGCTTCAACTTCGACGACGTGGTGGGCATGCAGGACGCGGGGATCGACACCGAGGACGTGGTTCGCACCGCGATGATCGCGTTCATGGAAGGCGCCGTCGTCGAGGGCATCTTCCACGGCGATCTGCACGGCGGCAACCTGATGGTCCTCGATGACGGCCGCACCGCACTGCTCGACTACGGCATCGTGGGTCGCCTCGACGGGGGGAAGCGCAATGCCTTCCTCCGCCTGATGCTGGGCGCCACGACCAACAACCCGAAGGGCCAGGTCGAGGCCCTGCGCGACCTCGGGGCACTCCCGATGGACACCGACATCGACGCGGTCGTGCGCGACTTGGGCCTCGACCGCGAAGAGGTGCTCGACCCGACGAAGCTCACGGGCGAGGAGATGGTGCAAGAGGTCCAGCGGGTGGTCAAGGCGATGCTCGGCTACGGCGCGAAGCTGCCGAAGGAACTCATGCTCTACGTGAAGAACCTGGTGTTCCTCGACGGCGCCATCGCCCGCCTGGCGCCCGATCTCGACCTGATCGGCGAGGTGCAGAACATCTCGATGCTGTTCGCGATGAAGCACGGCGAGCGGCTCGGCAGAGAACTCGGTGTGGACCCGAGCCAGGTCGAGTTCGACATGGACGGCATCAAGGCGAGCGTCGGGCTCGAGCCGAGCGCGAACGGTCTCACGTACCGCGAGCTCCAAGCCCGCCGCGCCCTGATCCAGAAACGGATGGCCGACCACGTCGAGGGCCGCGACTGATGCGCCTGGTCGTTGCCCGCTGCTCGGTCGACTACGCCGGACGGCTCGACGCCCATCTCCCCGAAGCGAACCGGTTGATCATGGTCAAGGCCGACGGATGCGTCGCGATCCACGCTGACGGCGGCGCCTACAAGCCGCTCAACTGGATGAACGCGCCGAACACGCTCGTCGAACAGCACGACGACGAACGCGGCCACCACTGGGTCATCACCAACCCGAAGAAGGAGACCCTCACGATCACGCTCCACGAGGTGATCAGCGACGTCTCCGCCGAGCTCGGAGACGATCCCGGTCTCCAGAAGGACGGCGTCGAGGCGCACCTGCAGGAGTTGCTGGCGGCGAGCCCCGAGGCGATCGAAGACGGCCTGACGTTGGTGCGCCGTGAGTACCCGACGGCCATCGGTCCGATCGACCTGGTCTGTCGGGACGGCGACGACCAGGTGGTGGCCATCGAGGTCAAGCGCCGTGGCGAGATCGACGGCGTCGAGCAGTTGGCCCGCTACATCGAGCGCCTGCAACTCGACTCGTCGCTCGGCGACGTGCGCGGTGTCTACGTGGCCCAGTCGATCAAGCCGCAGGCGAAGGTACTGGCCGAGTCCCGCGGGTTCACCTGGGTCGAGGTCGACTACGACGAGCTGCGCGGGATGCGCTCCGACGAGCTCAAGTTGTTCTGATTCGATGTCGATCCGGCTGGCTCTGTGCGTGGCGGCGGCGGTCATCGCGGCGTCGTGTGGCTCTGGAGACGACGCGGCACCGGCGAGCGCGCCGACGGTGACGCTGACCACCGCGGCACCGGCCCCGACGACCACCAGCCCGCCGCCGACAACAACGACGACGACCACGACCCTGCCCCCCGAGACGTCCACGACCACCACCACCTCGACAACGACCACCACGACCACCACGACGACAACGACGACCACCACGACCACGACGACCACGACCACGACCACGCTGCCGCCCGTGACCGAAACGGCGTGTCGGTCGGTGGTCCTCATCGGCGACTCGACCGCGGTCGGGCTCGAACGTGCCGACGTGACCGGGGCACTGGGCCGTGTCGGAGCCACTGACGTCCGCCTCGAGATCAGCGGTGGCCGATCGATGGTCGAGCGGCTGGGCAACCAGGAAAACGCCGTCCAGGTCGCACAACGAGTCGCCGCCAGCGGCTACGTCGGATGCTGGGTCGTCGTGGTCGGTGCCAACGACGCCGCGAACATCGCTGCGGGATCGAATGCCGACGCAGCAACGCGGGTCACCCGCATGCTCGATGCGATCGGGGGTCAGCCCACCATCTGGCTCGGTGCGACGTCGGTCGCCGGCAGCGGGTTCTGGGCCCGCCCGAACGTCGAGTCGTGGAACAGCGACGTGCGCAGCCTCCTGGCGGGCAGCAGCAACGTGGTCTTCGCCGACTGGGACGCCGCCGCGAGCGCGAATCCCTGGTACGTGAGCGACGGCATCCACCCGAATGCCGACGGCTCCGCAGCGATGGCGTCGTTCATCGGCGACCATCTGCTCTTCTTCTACCCGCAACGCTGAGCACGCGGCGAACTGCCACCAGGCGGCCCCTGCCTCGCGAGACAGGAGGCTCGCAACGACGCCGGTCGATTACGGTGCCGGTCATGAGCCAAGAAGTACGAGGAATCATCGCCCGCTCCAAGGGGGCACCCGTCTCCACGGAGACGATCGTCATCCCCGACCCCGGACCCGGCGACGTCATCGTTCGGATTCAGGCGTGCGGCGTGTGCCACACCGACCTGCACTACCGCGAGGGTGGGATCAACGACGAGTTCCCGTTCCTGCTCGGTCACGAGGCGGCGGGCATCGTCGAGACCATCGGCGACGGGGTCACCCATGTCGCAGTCGGCGACTTCGTGGTCCTCAACTGGCGCGCCGTGTGCGGCGAGTGTCGGGCCTGTCGTCGCGGCGAGCCGCAGTACTGCTTCGACACCCACAACGCATCGCAGAAGATGACGCTGACCGACGGCACCGAGTTGTCGCCGGCACTCGGCATCGGCGCCTTCTGCGAGAAGACACTCGTCCACGAGGGGCAGTGCACCAAGGTCGACCCGGCGGCACCGGCATCGGTCGCGGGTCTGCTCGGGTGCGGCGTGATGGCCGGCATCGGGGCGGCGATCAACACCGGCGAGGTGGGCATCGGGCAGTCCGTCGCCGTGTTCGGCTGCGGCGGCGTGGGCGATGCAGCGATCGCCGGCTCCAAGCTCGCCGGAGCGACGACGATCGTCGCCGTCGACATCGACGACCGCAAGCTCGAATGGGCCCAGGAGTTCGGTGCGACGCACGTCTGCAACTCGACCACGACCGACCCGGTCGAGTTCATCCGCTCCGTGACCGACGGGAACGGGGCCGACGTGTGCATCGAAGCGATCGGCCACCCCGAGGTCTACAAGCAGTGTTTCGAGGCGCGGGATCTGGCCGGCACCGTTGTGCTCGTCGGCGTCCCCAACCCGGAGATGACCGTCGAACTGCCGTTCATCGAGATCTTCGGGCGCGGCGGTGCGCTCAAGTCGTCCTGGTACGGCGACTGCCTCCCCGAGCGGGATTTTCCCATGCTCATCGACCTCTACCTCCAGGGTCGCCTCGACCTCGGCGGGTTCGTGTCCGAAACGATCGGGCTCGGCGACGTCGAGCAGGCCTTCCACAAGATGGAACAGGGCGAGGTGCTCCGCAGCGTGGTGGTGCTGTGACGATCGAACTGGTCACGACCGACGGCATCTTCGCCCTCGACGGCGGCGAGTGGGAGGTGACGAACAACATCTGGATCGTCGGAGACGATCGCGAGGTACTGATCTTCGATGCGGCCCACGACCATCAGCCGATCGTCGACGCCGTCAACGGGCGCAAGGTCGCCGGCATCGTGCTGACGCACGGACACAACGACCACATCAACGCAGCCGTCGCGCTGCGCGACGCCGTCGATGCACCGATCCTGCTGCACGATGCGGACCGCATGCTCTGGGACGTCGTGTATCCCGAGGACACACCCGACCGGGCCGTCGAACCGGGCTCCACGTTGCGGGCGGGCGGGCACGAGTTCGGCGTCCTCCACACGCCAGGTCACTCGCCCGGATGCTGCTGCTTCCATGATGTGGCGACCGGTGCGGTGATGAGCGGCGACACGCTCTTCTGCGGCGGCCCCGGGGCGACCGGCCGCTCGTACTCGGACGAGCCGACGATCCTCGCCTCGATCCGTGACGTGCTGCTCGAGTTGCCCGACCACACGGTGGTGCACACCGGCCACGGCGACACGACCACCATCGGCGCCGAGCGCAACGGCGTGCTGGCCCGCGCCGCCGAACTCGGCCTCTGACGCTCTGGCGGGTCCACCCGGCGAGCGTTGCGACGACCTGTACGCCTCACATCTCACCGCAGGGGCGTTCGTACGGGGTGGGGATGGCCGTAGCGTGAGGTGATGCCGGTACGGGTGGTCGACGGGGTGGTCCAGCACTACGCGTGGGGTGACCGGGAGTTCATCCCGAGGCTGTTGGGCGTGGCCGGCAAGGGCCAACCCTGGGCCGAGCTCTGGTTGGGCACCCACCCGAACGGTCCGACCATGCTCGACGACGGCACGCCGCTCGAGGCGTTGAGCGGACCGCTCACCTACCTGCTCAAGGTGCTCTCCGCCGCCGAACCACTGTCGCTGCAGGTGCACCCGACCGCGCAGCAGGCCGAAGCCGGCCACGCCGCCGGTGTGTTCGGCGATCCGCATGCCAAGCCCGAGTTGCTCGTCGCCCTGACCGAGTTCGAGGCGCTGTGCGGCGTGCGGCCGACCGACGCGACGCTCGACCTCCTCGGGCGTCTCGGCGCCACCGAACTCGCGCGCCGCGTCGAGGAGGACGGCCCCGGCGCCGCCATCCGCGGCCTGTACCGCGGTGACATCGACCCTGCCCCCGTCGTAGCCGCCTGTGCGGGCGCCGACGGTCCCGAAGCCGCGTGGGCGTGTCGCCTCGCCGAGCGCTATCCCGGCGATGCGAGCGTGGCGGTCACGTTGCTGCTCAACCACGTCGTCCTCCAACCGGGCCAGGCGTTGCACCTGACCGCCGGCAACCTGCACGGCTACCTGCAGGGCTCGGGGATCGAGCTGATGCTCGCGTCGGACAACGTCGTGCGTGGTGGTCTCACCGAGAAGCCCGTCGACGTCGATCTGCTGCTCGAAACGCTCGATCCGACACCACTGCCCGATCCGATCATGGCCGTCGACGACGGGCGCTACCCGCTGCCCGAGGCGGGCGTCGTCCTCGTGAGGCTCGAACCGGGCGACAGCCACACCGCGGTCGGTCACGAACTCGCCGTCGCGATGGACGGCACCACGCTCTATCTCTCTCCCGGCACGCCGATCTACGCCGACAGTCGCACCTACGTGGTCACCCCGCTGCCCTCGCCGTCCGCCTAACGTCGTCGGCGTGGCGAGCTACCAGACCCGACGGGCTCGGGCGGCGCGACGCCGGAAACGACGGATGGACAGCGTCGAGCACGACCTGACGGCCGAACAGTGGCGTGCGCTGCAAGACGCCTGGGGAGGCTGCGCGTACTGCGGGGCCGTCGATCGTCCGCTCCAGCGCGACTGCGTGCAAGCGCTGTCCCGAGGTGGGCGCTACACACTCGAGAACATCGTGCCGGCCTGCGCTTCGTGCAACGCCAGCAAGTCGAACGACGAGGTCACCGGCTGGTTGCGCCGCAAGCGCCTCGACGAGCGCACGTTCCTCCTCCGCCACCTGGAGACCAGGAATGCGTTGATCGAGCGTTTCGCCGTCGACACACCCACCGACTGAGCGCTACTTCTTGCGGATCTCGACGATCTTCTCGTTCGCGTTGTTGGCGTCGTCGCCCTGCTCCTCGAGCAGCTTGGCACGATCCTTCTCCGCCTCGCGCCGGGCCTTGTCGAGGTCGGCCCGTTCGAGCGCCGCATCGATGCCGTGCTCGTTGATGAACTCGGCCCACTCGACCAGCTGGCCGACCATCTCGTCCTCGGGGACCACGGCGACGTTCTGCCCCTTGATGAACAGGTGGCCTCGCTTGTTGCCCGCGGCGATCCCGATGTCGGCGTCACGTGCCTCACCCGGGCCGTTCACGACGCACCCCATCACCGCGACCTGCAACGGGATCTCCCGCTCACCGAAGGCCGCCATCGCGTCGTTGGCGACCTTGATCACGTCGACCTCTGCGCGGCCGCACGACGGGCACGCGATCAGATCGATGTTCTTGCGCTCACGCAAGCCGAGTGCCTCGAGCAGCTGGCGGCCCGCCTTCGCCTCCTCGACGGGATCGGCGGTGAGCGAGTAGCGGATCGTGTCGCCGATCCCCTCCATCAACAGCGTTGCGATCCCGGCGGTCGCCTTGATGAGGCCGGCTGGCGGCGGGCCGGCTTCGGTGACCCCGAGGTGCAGCGGGTGCTTCGTGACCTCGCTGAGCGCACGATACGACTCGACCATCAGCGGCACCGACGACGCCTTCACCGAGATCTTGATCAGGTCGAATCCGACCTCGTCGAAGTACTGCATCTCGGTCTGCGCGGACTCGACCATCGCCTCAGGGGTCGCTCCACCGTACTTCTCGTACAGCTTGGGGTCGAGCGAACCTGCATTCACCCCGATGCGGATCGGCAGGTTGCGGTCCTTCGCCTCGCGGGCGACGGCCTTGATGTGCTCGGGCTTGCGAATGTTGCCCGGGTTGAGCCGCAGCCCGTCGACCCCGGCCTCCATTGCGGCCATCGCCATCTTGTACTGGTGGTGGATGTCGGCGATGATCGGCACCGGCGACCGCGGCACGATCTGTGCGAGCCCCTCGGCCGCTTCGATCTCGTTGCACGTGCACCGCACGATGTCGGCGCCGGCAGCGGCAAGGGCATAGATCTGCTGCAGCGTCCCCTCGACGTCCGCGGTCTTGGTGATCGTCATCGACTGCACCGTGATCGGTGAGTCACCTCCGACCGGAACATCACCGACGGTGATCTGGTTGGTCGGTTTCCGAACCGCAGCCGAGACAACTTCCATACAGCCCAGTCAACCAGCTGAAGAAGCGGCACGGGGCTGCCGAGCAAAACCAGCAGCAGAGACGGGGCCAAAGTAGGTGAAGCGGCAGCAGAGAGTGCGCCGCAGGCACCAGAGCGACGCCGAGCGCCGCGAGGCCTGGAGCGACCCGGGCGGGTGGGCGGGTCTCAGAGGGGATCGGTGATGTCGAGGTAGAGACCCGCGAACATGAAGGCGAACAGGAAGATGATCACGCCCATCGCGAGTGGCATCAGCCGTTCGACGTCGGCGAAGTAGCGCTGTTTGCCCCCGCGCATCGCCTCGCGAATCCGTTCGTAGGTGGCGACCGCCGCGTGCCCGCCGTCGAGCGGCAGCAGCGGGAACATGTTGAACACCCCGACGAACACGTTCAGCACGGCGAGCAGCCAGAGCACCCCGAAGATGCCTTCGGAATCGCCCACGTCGTCGGAGAGTCCGGTGACGCCCACCAGGGTGACGGGGCGGGTCTCGAGGTCCTCGTTGCCGCCGCTGAGGTGACCGAACACGTTGACCGGGTTGAGCGCCTTGAACACGCCCTGCGTCGACTGCCACGCGACGGGGACGATGTCGGTCACGGCGTTGCCGGCCGCAGCGAACACGCCGTGCTCCTCGTACACGAACGGGCTGAACGGGCTCACTCCGATGTACGCGGTGCCGAACAGCTCGCTGTCCGCTGGCACGTCGGTGCGAGCACCGAGCCCCACCGGCACGACGATCTCGACGCCGTCGCGCACCACGACGAAGTCGACGATCTCACCGGGTTGGAACTCGCGCACGGCCGGGCCGAGGTCGGACGGGTCGGCGAGCGCAATGCCGCCGATCGACAGGATCTGATCACCGTTCTCGATACCCGCCTGTTCCGCCGGCAACCCTGCAACCGCTTCAGCGACGACGACCTCTTGCACGAGTTGGTCGGTGCGCTCGCCCTGGCCGACGTACACCACGAACAGCAACACGACCGCGATGATCATGTGCATGATCGAGCCGGCCGAGATGACCAGCATGCGGCGGGGATAGCTCTTCTGGCGGTAGGTGCGCCCTTCGTCTTCGGGCGGCACATCGGCATCGATGCGGTGCATGCCGATGATCCGGACGAATGCACCGACCGGGATGAGGCGCACGCCGTACTCGGTCTCGCCCTTGCGGAAACTCCACAGTCGTGGGCCCATGAACATGAAGAACTGGGTGACCTTCATCCCCGTCCACTTGGCGGTCATGAAGTGCCCGGCCTCGTGGAGGAAGATCGAGATGACGATCCCGACGACGAAGATGAACCACCAGACGTTGAGCGTGTAGAGCCACACGAACAACCCGGCGATTGCGGCCATCGCCAAGGCCCCTCGCCATCCACCGGCGAGCTCGTCGTCGGAGATCTCTTCGGCCGAGCCGCCCGCGACGATCTCGCTCTTGATCTTCTCGGTCCGCGACATCGTCGCCGGGAGTTCCGGTGGTGGCAGTTCTTCGAGTTGGTCGGTCATTGGTCTTCAACGATCTCTTCGGCAATTCGTCGGGCGACTTGATCTGCTTCGATCACGTCGTCGACGCATGTGGGGGTTGCACCATCATGGCGCTCCAATACTCCAACACAGACGTCAGCAATGCCATTCCATCGAACCTGTCCTGACAAGAATCCGGAAACGGCGACCTCGTTGGCAGCGCTCAGCCAGGCGGGAGCCGTGCCGCCCGTGCGTCCGGCCTGGTAGGCGAGATCGAGACAGCGGAACGTCTCCCGATCCGGCGGTTCGAAATCGAGGCGCGACAGCGTCGTCCAGTCGATCGTGCCGAACGGCGTCGCAATCCGGTTCGGATAGCCGAGCGCGTAGCCGATCGGAAGGTGCATCGTGGGCATCGACAGCTGCGCGATCGTGGATCCGTCGGTGAACTCGACCATCGAGTGCACCACGGACTGCGGATGCACCACCACGTCGATGGCGTCGTAGGGAGTCCCGTAGAGTTCGTGTGCCTCGATCACTTCGAGCCCTTTGTTCATCAGGGTGCTGCTGTCGATCGTGATCTTCGGGCCCATCGCCCAGGTGGGGTGCGCGAGCGCGGACTCGACCGTCACCTCCGCCAACTCCGCAGCCGTTCGCCCGCGGAACGGCCCGCCGCTCGCCGTCAGCAGCAGTCGGCTGACCTCGCGGTCGGGAGCGTGCGACGACCGCAGACACTGGTGCAATGCGCAGTGTTCGCTGTCGACGGGCACGATCTCGGCACCCGGGATCGCCCGCAGGGGTTGGACGACCGGTCCGGCGGCGATCAGGCTCTCCTTGTTGGCCAATGCCAGCCGCTTGCCAGCGCGCAGGGTCTCCACCGTGACCGTCAACCCGGCGAACCCGACGACGCCGTTGACCACGACATCGGCCACCTCGACGATGTCTTCCGAGTCGGTCGTGACCGTGACCCCGGGCGCACGAGCAATGATCTCGCGTGCGGCCGCACCGTCTGCGATCGCGACGATCTCGGGTCGGAACTCCTCGATCTGGGCCAGCACCGTCTCGACGCTGGCGCCACCGGCGCTCAGCGCGGTGACCGCGTAGGAGCCGGGCTCACGGGCGTTCTCGGCGCGGACGACGTCGATCGTCTGCGTGCCGATCGACCCGGTCGACCCGGCGATGGCGACCCGGACCGTCATCGAGATGTCGCTCGTCAGCCCGGGACGAATTCGGCGAACGGCGTCAGGACGAGGAACAGGTAGTAGACGCCGGGCAGCGTGAAGAGGAATCCGTCGAAACGATCGAGGACACCGCCGTGACCTTTGATCACCGTGCCGAAGTCCTTGACGTCGAGGTTGCGCTTGAACATCGACTCGGTGAGATCGCCGAGCGGTGCGAGCAGCGAGACGACGAGGCCGAAGAACAGCAGGTCGCTGGTCTGGCTCCAGGTGTCGAACGTCCCCTGGATGGAGACGATCACCATGACCAGCATGGTGAGGATCGTGCCGCCGAGGAACCCCTCGACCGACTTTGCCGGGCTGATCCAGCCGCGCAGCGGCGTCCGACCGAAGGCAGAGCCGAGGAAGTAGGCCCCGACGTCGTTGGCCACCACTGCGAGCGCGAGCAGCACGAGCGTGTCGGTGCCCCACGGTGTGCCGTCTGCGTAGAGCGTCGTCGAGATGTTCGAGTAGTCGAGCAGCATGCCGGCATACGAGCCGAGCACGCCGATCCACACGACGCCGAGCATCGTGATCGCCATGTTCGGCATCGGCCCCGATTCGATCGACGAGGCGCCGATGAAGCCGAGGGCTCCGGCCAGGAACGCGAAGACGAGCACCAGCAGGACACCCTGCTCACCGACCCAGTAGCCAGCGAGCGGGGCGGCGGCGATCGCGGCGACACCGGGCGCAACGGCGGGGCGGTACCCCTTCTCGGTGACCTTGCCGAAGTATTCGATGCCGGCAACGGTGAGCAACACGGTGATGAAGATGAGCGCGCCGACCGGGCCGATGAACCTGATCACGGCCAGGAAGGCGACGGCGAGGCCGACACCGGTGGCGATCGCCACGGGAAGATTGCGCTTGTCGCTCACCCCGACAGATGCCCCTGCGGACGGCGGACGCTGCGGCGTCGAGCCCCGCCGTGCCGGGTCGGGCCGGCGCGGCATCCCGGACGGGTCGGTCCCGATGGTGATCCGTGGCGGGTCGCGCGGCGGGACGTCGGCGATCACGGCATCGGTGGCAGTCGTCGCTGCGAACGCGCCGTCCTCACCCACGACTGCCTCCGGGGCTGCAGCCGCCTCGAGCGGTTCGTTCTCCCAACTCAGCTCGCCGGTGGGGTCGGATGGTCCGTCTGCCGGCGGCGGCGCGATACCGGCCCCGGCCAGGGTGCCCGACGGCTCGTCGACGCTGTCGCCCTCTTTCCACACAGGCGATTCGGACGTGAAGGTCGACCACACATCGAGGTCGTCGGAGTCGCCTGTGGGCGCGGGCGCCGCTTCGATCTTCGGCATCTCCCCCGTCGGCGGCTCGGTCCAGTGCGGAAGTGGGCCCGTGGCATCGTCGCCGAAACTCAACCCGGCGTTCTCACCGGTGGCGCCGGCAGCGGGCGCACGTCGAGACCCGCCCGAATCATCACCGAAGAGCGGCCCGCCGAACTCTTCGTCGTCGAACTCGTCCATCGACGCTTCGAACCTGCCAGGCCGACGGCCACCGGCGCTCGGGTCGGGTGCGTCGTCATTGCGCCAGATGTCATCGGTCATGGTTTGCTTCCTCTCGGTTCCGTCGATGCCCGTCAGACTTCGAGCAGTTCCTGCTCTTTGCGGTTCAGGGCTTCGTCGACGAGATCGACGTGTTCGCTGGTCAGCTTGTCGAGTTCCTTCTCGGCGCGATCGAGGTCGTCCTCGGAGACTTCGCCGTCCTTCTGCTCGGCCTCCATCGCCTTGCGTGCATCACGTCGCAGGTTCCGCAACGCGATGCGACCGTCCTCGGCCATGCTGCGCGCCACCTTGACGTACTCCTTGCGACGGTCCTCGGTGAGCTGCGGCAGCGAGATCCGGATCGAGATGCCGTCGTTGTTCGGGTTGACTCCGAGGTCGCTCTCGCGAATCGCCTTCTCGATCGATTCGAGCGAACTGCGATCGTGGGGCTTGATCAGCAGTTGGCGCGCCTCGGGCACCGAGATCGATGCGAGCTGCTGGAGCGGCACCTGGGCACCGTAGTACTCGATCGTGATGCGATCGACGAGCGACGGCGTGGCGCGGCCGGTCCGGACCGTGGCGAACTGGGAGCGCGTGTGCTCGACCGCCTTCTCCATCTTCTCCATGGTCTCGAGCATCGTGTCTTCGATCACGGCGGCCAGAGTAGCGTCTCTCTACTCTCGTACGAGTGTGCCCTCGGGGCCACCCTGCACGATGCTGGCCAGCGAGCCCTTCTGCGACATGTCGAACACGATGATCGGAATGCCGTTTTCCGCGGCAGAACGCGATCGCCGTGGTGTCCATCACACGCAGGTCTTTGGTCATCACTTCCATGTACGAGACCTCGTCGTACTTGATCGCATCGGATTCGGTCCGCGGATCGGCGCTGTAGATGCCGTCGACACCCGAGTGCGTGCCCTTGATCAGCGCGTCAGCCTCGATTTCGGCCGCTCGCAACGCCGCAGCGGTGTCGGTCGTGAAGAACGGGTTGCCCGTACCCGCGGCGAAGATGACGACGCGGCCCTTCTCGAGGTGCCGGACGGCGCGCCGACGGATGTAGGCCTCGGCGATGCGCGGCATCTCGATCGCCGACTGCACACGGGTCTCCTGGCCCTGACGCTCGAGCGCATCTTGCAGTGCCAAGGCGTTCATCACCGTCCCGAGCATCCCGATGTGGTCCGACTGCGTCGCGTCCATGCCGGTGAGCGAGCCTTCCCGGCCCCGCCAGAAGTTGCCGCCGCCGACCACGACCGCAACGTCGACACCGAGGTTCTGGCGGAGATGGATGATCTCGGCGGCCGTGGCATCGAGCGTCGCCCCATCGAGCCCGGAGCCGGAATCGCCCGCGAGTGCCTCGCCCGACGGTTTGAAGACGATCCGCTTGAAGCTCGGGCGAGGCGTGTGAGTCATCGGTGTCGTCTCCGTGTCGGAAGTCAGGGGGCGCGAAACAGCCCCGTGGAAACTACATGAGCTCCCCCGAAGCCGTTCAAATGCAACCTGCTGACCGAAGGATTCAGCTCAGCCGATTTCGACTTGGGCGAAGGAGATGATCGATGCGCCGCCGATGAACTGGCTCACCGACTGCTTGTCGTCCTTCGCGTAGGGCTGATCGAGGAGTGCGACGTCCTTGAAGAATCCCTGGATCCGGCCGTCGACGATCTTCTCGATCGCCTGCTCGGGCTTGCCCTCGTTACGCGTGATCGTCTCGAGCGTGGCGCGCTCGGCGGCGACCACGTCGTCGGGCACGTCCTCACGAGCGAGGTAGGTCGGGCGGGCGAACGCGATGTGCACGGCGATGTCGTGGGCCAGTTCGGCCGATCCGCCGGCGATCTCGACGAGCACGGCGTTGACACCGCGACCGCCCTGATTGTGCTGGTAGTGACCGAGTTCGTTGCCGGCAGCGGCCTCGATGCGCTTGACGCCGCCGAGGCCGATGTTCTCCTTCAACGTCACCTTGAGCTCCTCGAGCTCGGTGGCGCGCTCGGACACCGCATCGACACCCTTGGCGGCGACGAGTTCGGCGAGTGCCTGAGCCTCGGCCTTGAACTGGTCGGAACCGGCGACGAAGTCGGTTTCGCTCTTGAGCTCGACGATCGCGCCGACGTTGCCGTCGAGGTGGAGCGCCACGACGCCCTGCGTGGCGTCGCGGTCCTCGCGCTTTGCGCTGGCCGCCAGGCCCTTCTCACGGAGCCAGGTCTTCGCGGCTTCCATGTCGCCGTCGTTCTCCTGGAGCGCCTTCTTGCAGTCCATCATGCCGGCGCCCGACGAGTCGCGGAGCGCCTTGACGTCTTGTGCGGTGAATGACATGGAACTCAGCTCTCCTGGATCTCGGTTGTGGCGGCGTCTGGTGCGTCGGCGACCTGCTCGGCCACCTCTGCTGCGGTCTCAGCGGCAACCTCGGCAACGACCTCATCGGGGGCACCTTCGGCGGCCACGACCTCGGCGGCATCGGACGCGGCCGCCTCGACGACCGGCTGGTCCTTCGCAGCGTTGAGACGGGCATCGCGGTCGGCCTGAGCCTGCGCGGCGGCGTCACGAGCGGCCTTCTGGGCGGCCTCGAACTCGGCGATCTCCTCGGGTGACTTCTCGACGGCGGGCTCGGGCGCGGGGTTGCGCTTCTGGGCGATGAACCGACCCTCGGCGACGGCGTCGGCGATCACGCGAGCGAACAGGCTGTTCGCGCGGATCGCATCGTCGTTGCCCGGGATGGGGTAGTCGACGACCTCAGGGTTCACGTTGGTGTCGACGACGGCGACCACCGGGATGCCGAGCTTGCGTGCTTCGGTGACGGCGATGTGCTCCTTGTTCGTGTCGAGCACGAAGATCGCGTCCGGCGCCTTCTTCAAGTCGCGCAGGCCACCGAGGTTCTTCTGCAGCTTGGTGAGCTCGCGGTTGAGCAGCAGCGCCTCTTTCTTGATCATGACCTCGGTCTCGCCGGAGGCCACCATGCGCTCGTACTCGAGCATCTTGGAGACGCGCTTGGAGATCGTCTCGAAGTTCGTGAGCATGCCGCCGAGCCAACGCTCGTTCACGTAGGGCATGCCGCACTTGTCGGCGTAGCTCTTGACGGGGTCCTGCGCCTGCTTCTTGGTGCCGACGAAGAGAATCGTGCCGCCACCGGCGACCAGATCGCGAACGAAACCGTACGCCTGCTCCACTCGGGGCAGCGTCTGCTGCAGATCGATGATGTAGATGCCGTTGCGCTCACCGAAGATGAATCGCTTCATCTTGGGGTTCCACCGACGGGTCTGGTGACCGAAGTGGGCTCCGGCCTCCAACATCTGACGCATGCTGATGACAGCCATGGGGTGCTCCTTGTTGCGGTTGACCGCACCGGTCGGCGCCCGAGGGCGACCGCTCTGGACCGGTGAGGCTGTGAGTCGTTCGACATGCCGGACGGCACGCCGAGGATTGACGCTATCGGGACGGCTCAGACACCACACCGCCAACGCGGCGCAGGCGCCGGGCGTGCCGCGCGACCGTCGACGGGAACGAGGCGCGGCCGGCCACGTCGTTCGCCGAGAAACGGAGCCGGATCGACATAATCCTGCCCCACGCGGAGCCCGAAGTAGAACGAACCGCTTGTTCGACCCACTGCGGTGCCGGCGAGGACGGTGTCGCCCGCGCGCAGCGACGCGGTCGCCAGCCGACCGTATGTGACCCGCCAACCGTTGCGGTGCCGCACGACGACGTAGGTCGTCCCGGCGATCGTGCCTGCCCACGACACGACGCCCGAGTCCACTGCCCGGACGACGGTGCCCGACCGGACCCGGTACTCGATACCCCGGTTCCCGGCGCAGTACGGACAACTCGGTTCGCGAAACGGGTCGGTCACGACGCCCGTGAGCGGCGGAACCCAACATGGGGCGGCTGCGGCGGCATCGGGGACGAAGAGCGCGGCGACGAACGTGAGTGCAATCAGCGACGAGACGCGTCGAGACATGGGTCCTCCTGTCGATCGGAGATGCAGGCGGGACGCGAGCGGCGTCGATGGGGCGTCAGGTGACGCCGGCGGCGCTCAAACGCGAGCGCAGGTGCAGAACCGACTTGGTGTGGATCTGCGACACCCGGCTCTCGGTGACACCGATGACGTCACCGATCTCCGACAGGGTGAGACCCTCGTCGTAGTACAGCGAGAGCACGAGCTTCTCCCGTTCGGGCAACTTGCGGATCTCGGCGCGCATGATGGCGCTCAGTTCCTTGTCCTCGATGACGGCCGACGGAGACCCGGACATCGCCGTGTCGGGCGCGGACGGCTCCGCGCCGGCGGCGATCGCACGATCGAGCGGCCCGATCGTCGTACTCGCGATCGCCGACAACCACTTCGTGAGTTCCTTCTCCGTGATGCCGAGATGCTCGGCCAACTCCTCGTCGTTCGGAGCCCGTCCCTCACGGTGCTCGAGCTCGGCGAACGCCTTCTCGACCTGACGAGCCCTGCTCCGCACCGAACGCGGCACCCAGTCGAGCTGGCGGAGCCCGTCGTAGATCGCCCCACGGATGCGCGGCACGGCGAAGGTCTCGAACTTCACACCGCGTTCGGGGTCGAAGCGTTCGATGGCGTCGATCAGGCCGAACACACCGGAGCCGACGAGATCGCCGGAGTCGACGTTCGACGGGAGCCCGGCGCCGATACGACCGGCCACGAACTTGACCAGCGGCGAGTAGTGGACGATCAGGTGATCGCGCGCGGCACCGTTCTTCCGCTTGAGCCAGCGGTTCCACTGCATCTGGAGGTCGGCGTCTTCGGGAACGATGCTCATGCTCTGGGGTGTGCCTCGCGATAGGCGGCCGAGAGTCGTTCTCGACTGACGTGAGTGTAACGCTGCGTCGTCGCCACATCGGAGTGACCCAACAACTCTTGGACGGCGCGCAGGTCGGCGCCGCCATCGAGGAGGTGCGTGGCGAAGCTGTGGCGCAGGGCGTGCGGATGGGTCGGAACCGGCGATCGTCGATCGACGATGCGGCGCACGTCGCGTGGAGTGAGGGGGTTGCCGCGCTCGTTGCCGAACAGCACGTCGCCAGGTCCGTCGGAACCCGGAACGATGACCTCGGAACGGATCGCCAACCACGCGCGCGAACGCGTCGACTGCCGGCTGGCTGAGCGGAACCCGGCGCTCCTTCGCGCCCTTGCCCCACACGGTCGCGGCGTGCTGACCGAGCGACAGTGAAGCAACGGTGAGCGTGCAGAGCTCGCTCACCCGCAGCCCCGAACCGTAGAGCACTTCGAGCACGGCGTCGTCGCGACGTCGACGCCAGTCCGGTTCGTCGGGTGCAGCTGTCGTGGGGTCGGCGAACAGCCCGTGCAACTCGGATCGATCGAGCACGCGCGGCAGGCGCCCGTCGCCGGCGGGGACCGACACGCCGGTGGTCGGGTCGACCGTCCCGAGCCCCGTCGCGACGCGCCACCGGTAGTAGCGACGGATCGACGCCGTCTTGCGGGCGATGGTGCGCCGGGCGAACCGGCGTGTGGTCAAGAACGCCAGATATCGCCGGATCGTGGCTCGGGTGACGGCGTCCGGGTCTTCGAGTTCGCTTCGGGCGCACCACTCTGCGAAGCCGCGCAGATCGGAGCCGTACGCGGCGACGGTGTTCGCGGACAATGCCGTCAGCGAGTCGCTGAAGTCCTCGATGCACCACCGTTCCACCGGAGCGATCGTAGGACGCTGCGCGTGATCGTCGAGGGATGATGTGACAAGTCATGTCAGATCGGCGTATTCGTCGACCGGTTCGAACCATCCTCCCGACTCGGCGACCCACCCGGCGCGTTCGAGCCGGGCCAGGGCCAGCGCAGAACGGGCCAGCCCCCAACGCTCCCCCAGCGCCATCGATTCGACACTCTGCGGGCGATCTCGGCAGCGGACCAGCGCGGTGGCCTCGTCGCCTGTCGGCCGCTGCCGAGAGTCGAAACGTCGCACACCGGCACGCCGGGTCTCGAGACCGAGCGCCGCGAGGAGCGTCTCGGTCGACGCGGCCGGTGCTGCGCCGTCCTCCAGCAGCGCATTGGTGCCGAGGCACGAGCGCTGGTCGACCGGCCCCGGCACCGCGAACACCTCGATGCCGCGCTCGGCCGCTTCGCGTGCGGTGATCAGGCTCCCGCCGCGCTCTCGACTCTCGACCACGACGACGAGCTCGGAGAGTGCGGCGAGGATCCGATTGCGCTGCGGAAACCGGAACGGATCGGGAGCGGTGCCCGGTGGCCACTCGGACAGCACGACCCCGACCTCGGCCACCTGCTCCCACAGCGCTCGATGGCGGCGCGGATACGGATCGCCGTGCCCGTTCGCGACGACTGCCGCCGGCGCGGCCGACGCAGCCGCAAGCGCGCCACGATGAGCCGCGCCGTCGACGCCGAGCGCCAGACCCGAGACGACGCAGACACCGGCGGCGGCCAACTCGTCTCCGAACCGAGCGGCGGTCTGCGCACCCCGGCGCGTCGGGTTGCGCGTCCCGACGATCCCGACCCGCCGACCCGTCAGGACGCCCGGGTCACCCTGTGCGAACAGCACCGCGGGGCGTCGCGGATCGTCGAGCAGTTGGGCCGGCCACCCGGCGTCACCCGGCACCAAGATGTCGACACCCAGCTCGGCGCAACGGTCGCCGATCGCGTCGGGTGTGATCGTGCGCGCCGACGCCTTCCATCGGTTGGCGAGGTCGGTGTACTGCCGAAAGGCTCCGGCGATCGCCGGCGACGGCGGCTCCACGCCCGCCGCCATCGCGTACCCCTCGATGGGCGACCGTCCGGAGCAGAGCGCCACGAGGCGCGGCGTGGTCATGTGATCAAACCCAGCCAGCGCGGCGAGGTGTGCACGTTCGGCTGCGGTCATCATGCGGCGGCCCTCGATGCGCCGATCGGTCGGACATCGGTCCGCATTTCGAGCGCGAGCGCGATGACCTCCTCACCGATCTCGTCGGTCGGCTCGGCTGAGAGATCGGCGATGGTTCGTGCGACGCGTCGAATGCGGTGATAGCCGCGCCCGCTCAGGCGACCGCGTTCCATCTGGTCGCGCAGCGTGGCGAGCGCTCCGGGCGACAACGGCGCCATCGTGTCGAGATCCCGCGCCGAGAGCCCGGCGTTGACCACTCCCTGGCGAAGCACCGCTCGCGCCCGAGCGGTGGCCACACGCTCGGCGACCACCGCACTCGATTCGCCCCGCTCCCCGCTCAGCAGGTCATCGACGACCGGACGATCGACCCGGACCCGCAGATCGAACCGGTCGAGCAGCGGACCCGACACCCGGCCCGAATACTTCGCGACTTGCGCCTCGCCGCACTCGCACCCGCCGGGCCTGCCACCTTCGCCGCACGGACAGGGATTCATGGCGGCCACGAGTTGGAAACGCGACGGGATCGTCGTGTGCTGCAGTGCTCGTCCGACCCGAACTTCGCCGTCTTCGAGCGGCTGGCGGATCGTGTCGATCACCTTGCGGTTGAACTCCGGGAGTTCGTCCAGGAAGAGCACCCCACAGTCCGCGATGGAGATCTCCCCCGGTCGCAGGCTGTGCGACCCACCGCCCACGATCGATGCTTCGGAGCTGGTGTGATGTGGCGCCCGATACGGCGGGCGCGTGACCAAACCCTCGGGTGGGAGCGAGATCCCCGCGGCGGAGTGGATCATCGTGACTTCGAGCGCTTCGTCTCGCGACAGCGCCGGCAGCAGGCCCGGCAGTCGCGCCGCCAACATGGTCTTGCCGGATCCCGGCGAACCCACGAACAGGCAGTGGTGGCCACCCGCCGCCGCGATCTCGAGCGCACGCCGCGCCATCGGTTGCCCCACGACGTCGGCGAGGTCAGGGTCGGGTGGGCGATCGAGCCCGACGACGTCGATGTCGTGGTCGGGCCACGGCGCTCGATCCTCGAACACCTCCAGCAATTCGCTGAGGTGCGCAACGGGATGCACCCGGGCATCGGACACGACCCACGCCTCGTGCAGCGTTCGCGACGGGGACCACGATGTCGAGGTCGGCCAACACGCCGGCCATCGGCGCCACACCGGGGATCGAACGGATCGAACCGTCGAGCCCGAGTTCGCCGAGCAACGCAAGCCGCCCGATCGCCTCGACCGGCACGCGACCGGACGCCACCATCACCCCGACGGCGATGGCCAGGTCGAGCCCTGACCCGGCCTTGCGCTGTTGAGACGGGGCAAGGTTGACCGTCACCTTCGTATCGGGCCACGGGACCCCGGAGGACATGACGGCCGCTCGAACACGGTCACGTGACTCGCGAATCGACTCGTCGGGCAGGCCGACGACGTGAAACCCGGGAAGCCCCTTGGCGACGTGGACTTCGACGGTCACGCGGTGCCCGCGAGCACCGAACAACACGGCGGATGGAATGGACGCGAACATGAGACCTCCGAGATCAACGAATCGATGAGTTGGATCAGGGAGAGACGACAACGGCCTCACGACGTGTTCAACCGGTGACGCTACTCCGGGGGTACCGCAGAGTTGTCACGAGCCCCGGCGTTCGGACCGAGCCCATGACCCGGGCGTGCCGTGCGCTGATCGAGGGGCCTGACGCCGGACCGCCGAATCGAGCTGGCATGATCTGGCGGTGTCGATCCGTGTCCGACAACGCCAACGTCGTGCCCGGGCTGCCGGCGCTGCGTGCGCCATCGTCGTGGGGGTCATGCTGCCGGCATGCGGGAGCGACGACGGACCGGCCGGCGACGCCGAACGCTTCTGCGGCGAGATCGAGGTGAATCAGGCCGTGTTGTTCTCACCCGATCTCACCAGCGAAACCGAGATCGAGCCGCTCCTCGAGTTGTACCGAGAGCTCGGCAAGTTCGCTCCGCTCGCCATCGAGGCCGAGTGGGCACAGCTCGTTCTCAACTACCAGACGCGCGAGCACCGTGGTTCCCGGCGACGACGCTTCACTCCAAGCGGCGATCACGCAAGCCTACCAATCCGAACAATCGGCGGCCGCGGTGAAGCAGTGGCTCATCGACAACTGTGCCCTCGACATCGGTCCCGTGGCGACGATCGTCGCGCAGGGCACCTGACTCGGCTCGGATCAGAGAATCTCGCCGCGGCGCAGGATCACCGAGTCACAGAGGCCGTAGTCCTTGGCTTCCTCAGCGGTGAACCACCGGTCACGCTCGGAGTCGGCCTGGATCTCCTCGAGATCCTTGCCGGAGTGGAACGCGATCAGCTCGGCCATGCGCTTCTTGGTGTAGCGGAGCTGCTCGGCCTGGATCTGGATGTCGGATGCCTGACCGCGCAGACCGGCGAGCGGCTGGTGCATCATCACCCGAGCGTTGGGCAGGACATACCGCTTGCCGGCCGCACCCGCGGTGAGCAGGAACTGGCCCATCGACGCCGCCAGGCCCAGGCACACCGTGGCCACGTCGCATCCCACGAACTGCATTGTGTCGTAGATCGCCATGCCGGCGGTGACCGACCCACCCGGGCTGTTGACGTACAGCCAGATGTCGGCGTTCGGATCCTCACCCTCCAGGTAGAGGAGTTGAGCGCAGATCTGATTGGCGATGTCGTCGTTCACATCGGAGCCGAGCATGACCACCCGATTCTTCAGCAACCGGTCGAACACTGCGGATCGGGGATCGAAACCGGATTCCAATCCGTAGGGGGTCGGCCGGGTGTCGGAACCATGATCTGCAAGCGTCTCTGACATGGCGACATGCTATCGGTCGCTGTTTCGGACTAGGTTTCATCGCCATGTCGGTGACCGCCTCGTTCCAGCCAGACCGCGTCGCCGCTGCCCCGGGCCAGACGGCGACGCTTTCGCTGCATCTGCAGAACAACACCGGGGCAGAAACGCGTCGTCACACTTCGGGCGGGCGGCGGACTCGCAGCGCAAACCGTGCTGCAGACCGAGACGATCTACCTCGATCCGAACGAGCATTTTGAGGTCCCGGTGATCGTCGACGCCGGTTCCGGCCTGGTGGCCGGCAACCACAGCTGTGTCATCGAGGTGGTCGACCACGACGAGACGACCAGCGCAGTTGCCACCGTCGAGATCGACGCAAACGTGGCCTGGACCGCTCGGCTCGAACCCGGACAATCCGGCTCGCCGTCGGCCGGGCGCCACAAGGTCGTCGTCGACAATTTGGGAAACGTGCCGATCACCGTCGAGATCCTCACCACGACCGAACCGGAAGTCGTCGCCGAAGTTGCCGCGCCCGTGGTGAACATCGACGGTGGGAAATCCGCAAGAGTCGAGCTTCGGGTTGCCCCACTCTCCAGGTTCTGGAGTGGTCCAATCGTCGAGCACCCGTTCACCGTGCTACTCAACGGAAGCGACAACGAACGGTTGGAACTCGACGGCGTCTACCAGCAGGGCCCCCGAGTGCGACCCTGGGTGGTTCCGGCGCTCGCCGGGATGCTCGGCGCCCTGTTGTCGGGCACGCTCGCCTGGTTCGTCCTGCTTCGCCCGGCGGTCCAGAACATCGCCGTCGACGAAGCCACCGAACTCGACGAGGCGCAACAGGCCGCACTGGACGAGCGAGTCGTCGCCATCGAGGCCGCCGCTGAGGAGGCTGCCCGACTCCCGCTGGGCGAGCCCACCGATCTGCGCCTCTCAGTGTCGGCCGGCGCCTCGACCACCGCCACCGAGGCGTTCGACTTCGACCAAAGTGGCAGCGGGCGGGTCCTGTCGATCAGCGATGTCATCTTCCAGAACCCGACGGGAGCCGTTGGTCGAGTCGAACTGCTCCGCAACGACGAGGTCCTGCTCGATCAGGAGATGGCGAACTTCCGCGACCCTCGACTTTCATCTCGTCGCGCCGTTCCAGGTCGACAGTCGCAGCACGATCTCGCTTCGCGTCACGTGTCAGACACCGGGGCCGGGCACAGATTCGTGCGAAGCAGCGGCAACGATCATCGGCTTCGTCGACGGTCCGTGATTCCACGCCGCAGCGTCGAGCGGTTCGGCTCCGCTCGCGGGCGAGCGCACCGTACGCCGGCGGAAGGCATCATCGGCTGATGTTCGGGCCGACGCCGTCGAGGACGTTCGACTGCGGTCGATTTCCGGTCGTCGTGACGAGCATCTCCGCCGTCACGTCACCGAACCGATCGACCTGACCGGACACCGACGCCTTGGACGGCCCGCTACGCGTGTGCGTGCTCACGATCACGGGAATCGCAAATCCACCCGTGTCATCGACCAGCAAGGCGTCCTGCGTGCTCCCACTCCAGGTCAGCTCGACTGTCGCACCAGCCGGGAAGCCGGATCCGCGAATCGTGACGACCTGTCCGGTGGTTGCGACGGCGGGGAACACAGTGAGCGTCGGCGGCTCGGCGCCCACGCCATCGATGGTCGCCGAGATCTCCTCGCCGCCGTCCAGCGAGGCAATCAGTTGAGCCGACTGTTGTCCCGTCGCTACGGGTGCGAAGGCGACGGTCACGCTGCAACGACCGTTCGATGGGAGGGATACACCGACGCAGTCGGTCTCCTCGATCTCGAAACCTGCACCACCTTCCTGCTCGACTCGGATGCCGACGACGGAAACCGGATTCGGCGTCGTGTTGGCGATCTCGACGAGTTCGGTGCGACGGCCCGCTGTCGACGATCGTGGGAGCGAACTCGAACTCGGCGGGACGAACGCCACCGATCCCGGCACCACCTGGTGGTGTGGTCGTCGTTCGAGTGCCGCCCGCTTGTCGAGGTCGTTCGGGTGCCACCCGTGGTCGAGGTCGTTCGGGAGCCACCCGTGGTGCTGGTCCGGCGGAATCCGGTCGTGCTGCCGCCCGTGGTTCCGCCGGAACCCGACCGAGGCGTGGTCGTGGGCGTCGTGTCGGGCGTCGGAACGGTGGTCGCCTGGCCGACGGCGCGCACGTTCGGTCGTGAACGGCGCGGGTATCGCCGTCGCCGGACACCGGGGTGAGCGTCACCGAGCCGAACGTGTCTTCGAGAAACTCGACCGTGAACGCGACATCGAGACCGCAGGTCGACCCGGGACGTACGACCGGGGTGCACGACTCGGACGCCAATCCGCGAACGTCCCGTCGACGAGACCGACTCCACCCCGAGACTGGCCGGCCCGTCGTTGGTGAACGTGACCGTGGTGCGCAACGTCGCTGCCTACGTCGCCGGTACCGAGCTGTACGTGCCGGAGTCGAACCCGGCACTCGGCGGTGATCGAGCGGACGCGATGTCCGTCTCGACACCGTCGATCGACGCCGAGTGAACGCGACGGTGTTCGCGAATCGGTCGATGGCCGTGCCGACACCGGCAGGTCGGTCCGTCGAGACCGACGTGTCGATCCGGAAAATGCACCCGGTCCTGCGCCGATCCACGAAGTGAGCTGGAGCGCGTCGTCGAACTGGTACACGACATGGTTGCCGTCGTCGCTGATGGCCGGACGACTTCCCGACCCGAGGGGACCGGGCTCGCCCTCGGTCTCGACGAATCGTGACCGTCGACGAGCGCTGGGTTGGCGTCGACCGTCGCGGGCACTGCCGAATAGGCGACGATCGTCCCGCTCCCGACACGCTGGGCTGGTGTGCCGACTGCGGCCACGACCGACACCGAGTCGACTCGTCCCGGCTCGGCATCCTCGTCGCGATCGACACGGTACACCGAGAGCCCGCCCGGGCGCCGAGATCGAGGCCACCGCGAAGACGACCGTCGACCCGTCACCCGACACGTCGACGTCGGCGTCGACGAACAGCGGCCGTGTCCACGCTCGGCGGGATTCTCGAATGGCGGCACGAAAGCTGGCGTGGCGAATACCCGCCCGGCGACCCGATCGAATCGCACGACGGCGGACCGACTACTCACCACGATCACCGCGCCGTCCGACGACACCGCCGGCGGCCCGAACGCTCGACGTCGTTGCCGGGACGAGCTCGATCGCCATCGGCGTCGCGCGCGTGCACCGGTCGAGTCGCGAACAGCCTGGTCGGCGCCCGCGCCGTTGCAAGATGCGAGCCGACAAGCGTCGGATCGCTGACGCAGGATCACCCGCAGCAGGATCGCCAACTGAATCACCTGCAACCGGGTCGGCCTGGGGCCCCAGATCGACCGTGGTGGTCGTCGAGGTGGTGTCGGGGTTGGGGTCGGAGTCGAGGTCCGGATCGGATCGACCTTTTGGTTGCCGATCACGGGCGACAACGGACCACGCAACAGTGCAGCCGTCTCCGCTCACGGCGGGCTGTTCGCCACCGCTCGAACCCGGGAATCGCGCCGTGGTCGTTCCGCCGAGCCGGTCGTGTACGACGATGCTGGACACCCCGGTCGAGTCCAACGAGGAGAACACGACGATGTTGCCATCGGCGGAAAGATCCGGCGCAGCGTCGAGACCCGGATACGGGATGGTGACCGGCGGCGCCGTCTGCGCGCCGCTGGACAGCGCCGAAGGCGTCGACAACGAGGAAGCCACCCAACGCAAGCGCGCCGACAGCCCCCAGCCGAGTCCAGCCGGTCAACATGTGGACAACGTTACTCCCCTGCCGCCGGCCTCGACCGTCGGCCCGGTCAAGGGACCGTCAAGTACGTGCCGAAACCGATCAGCGGGTGACGCCAGACACGACGATTCCGACACGCTGGGTGGTTGCGAGCTCACTTGCGTCGACGGTTTCGAGAAGTCCGGCCAACCCCGCCGTCCCGGTCGCACTGGCGTCGTAGCCGGCCCGATGCGCCAATGCGTGGGCTCGCTCGATGTTGCGTTCGCTCGCGACGACGGTGTCCCCGTCGGTCGCCCGCACCGCATCCAGGACACCGATCCAGTCGTAGGTCTCGTCGTCGAGGATCCCGTCCGCCAACGACGCCGGTTCGATCCAGGGGGTCATCACGGTTCCCCAGTCATCACCTGGACCGGCACCGAGCCGCCACGCCCGGTCGAGTGGGGCACACCCTTCGGCCTGCACGGCCATCAGCCGCGGGCGATGGCCGAGCTCGACGAGGCCGGCGCCCAGGCACGCGGCGAACGCGCCGCCACCGACCTGGACGAACACGGCATCGAGCGATCCCGGTCCGTCGGGAGCGACGAGCTGCTCGGCGATTTCCCACCCGATCGTGCGACCCCCGTCCAGACACAACGCGTTCTCGGGCCCCTGCACCGTGAACGGCACCGCGCCCGCCTCCACGGCCTCGCGAAACCGCAGCATCGCGGGATCACCGGGCGAGTCGTCGGCGCGCCGCTCGCAGCGGTGGACGTTCGCCCGCAACTCGTCGAGCCGGTCACCGAATCCGTCACTCATCCAGGTGGGGACGTACACGTCGATCGGCCATGAGGCGGCGCGGGCGAGGGTCGCCGCGGCCAACGCGGCATTTCCGCACGACGCGATCGCGAGCCGGGGCCGGTTCGGGAGTTCACCGAGCAGTTCGAGCGCACGGAGGTGGAGCAGGATCGTGACGAGATGCCGGGCCTTCTGGCTGCCTCCCACTCCCCCGGTCTCGTCCTTGACCCAGACTCCTCCGTCGCCGGTGAACCCCAGTTCGTCGGACAGCACGTCCGAGCGACCGAACGGCGTGGTGACGAATCCGACACCGTCGACGCGGCGCACGGCCTCGTCGAGTTCGCCCACCAACGCCGCGCGGGCGTCGGTGGTCATCCCGCGCGCTGCCGCAGCGGCCGCCCAGGCCAGACGACGGTCGTGGCGGACGAACGGATTCGGAGAGACCGCGGGTGGAGCTCCGTTGCCGAGCGACGCCGACGTCGCCTGGAGCACGTGATGGCGGTCGCGCAACGTCGATTTCGGACAGCGCCACGGCTGCGGCTCGGACAGCGCCACACGCGTGCCGCAGACCGCACAGCGCCACCCGACGACGTCATGCATCGGTCGGCGGCCCGTCAGCTCGCGGCGGCGACGCGGCCGTTGAAGTCGTCGATCATGGTGTCCCACACGTCGACGTATCGGCGCAGGCCCCTCCAGAAGTCCTGGTGGCGGCGAGCTTCGAACAATTCGAAGGGCGTCCCCTGCTGTTCCACCCACGTGTAGTAGCCGAGGTTGAAGATCCGGCGGCGGTCGGCCTCGGTGCAGTCGATCATGTGATCGGTGTCGACGTTCGCGAGGTGCTCTCCGAACGCCTCCGCGGCATCGGCCGGCGTGAACTCGCCCCCGAAGCGCGTCGCCAGGAGCTTTGCCCGTTCGCTCGGATACAGCGCAGCGCCGTCGGTCGCGATGGTCACGATTGCGTCATCCGGTCCGAGGTCGAGCATCTTGGCCGTCTTGATCGCGGCGAGCATGTTGCAGATCGCCGAGAATCCGAAGTGCTCCAATTGGGCGACGACCCCCTCGGGCACGCCCTTCCTGGCGAGGTGGGCACGGCCGGCCTCGGAGTTGAACATCAGATCGAGTTCGTCGGTGGCCTTGTCCGAGATCGCAACGACGACGTCGGTGTTCGTGACGTTGTGGATCAACGGGATGTGCTTGTCGCCGATGCCCTGGATGTTGTGCTCGCCGAAACCGTTCTCGAGCATCGTCGGACACTCCAGCGCCTCGACCGCGACGATCTTCGTGCCGTACTCCTCCTTCAGGCGATCGCCGGCAGCGATCGTGCCGGCCGAACCGGTTGCACTGGTGAACGCCGCCAACCGCAGGTCGCGTCCCGAGTCGGCGCGCACCTGCTCGAACACGTGGCCCAGCGCCCGGCCGGTCACGTTGAAGTGCCCGAGGTGATTGCCGAACTCGGAGAACTGGTTGAGGATGAAGTTGCCGGGATCCTTCGCCAACTCGTTGCAGGCGTCGTAGATCTCCTTCACGTTCGACTCGGTGCCGAACGTCTTGATCACGTCCTCCTCCGGGTTGGCGCACCAGCGATCGAGCCAGTCGAAACGCTCCTGGCTCATGCCTTCGGGCAGGATCGCCACACCGCGACTCGCCATGATCTTGCTGATCGCGATGCCACCGCGCGCGTAGTTGCCGGTCGACGGCCACACCGCACGGTGCACCGTCGGGTCGAACTGCCCGGTCACGACCCGCGGTGCCAAGCACGAGTACGCGGCCAGCACCTTGTGCGCGGTGATCATCGGGAAGCGGTCCCCGAACAGGACGATGATCGGCGACGACACGCCGGTGAGTTCGGGCGGAAGGACGACGTGGTCCGGGATCTGCACCCGGTTGCCCGAGAGGTCGTTGTACCAGTGGACCCGCCACAGGTTGCGCGCATCGGGGCCCTGTGGGTCCGCGTCACCGACCCTGGCGGCGTGGTCGAACGTCGACGGATCGGCGAGTTGGCCGAACCGCGGCAGCGTGATGCCTCGGCTCCGGAACCGCTCGACGCTGTTCGCGAGTGCCCCCTCGTCGACGATTCGATCGGCGAGGCCGAACTGGTTCTCCAGGGCAGACGAGTTCACGTCGGCAGATGGGACGGACGTGTCGAGAGCGGTCACCTTTACAGTCTGTCAAGTCCGTACGAGTTCGGCCACACCTGTCGCGCATCCGTCGGACGTGCCCGACCGAGCGTGGGGCGTCGACGCCCTCGAACCACACTCGCTGGAGTCCTTGTCCTCTAGCTCGAATCGCGTGGCGAGGTGGACGGTGGAGGTGAGACGAGGAGGTGTTGCCATGCAGTCAACTCGACGAGACAGGCTTGCTCGGTTGCCGATGATCCTCGCTGTGGCGGGCGTGATGCTGACATCCTGCGGTGGCGACGCTGCCACGGACATCGTGGAGGTCACCGGAACATCCACCGGTGTGCAGGTTCAGGACGGCACGATGAGCGGTCCCGCGCTGCCGACCACCGGGTGGGAAGCAACGACGCAGCGCGGCTCGGTCTACGTCTTCACCCACGTGATGTCCGATGCGCGCGTCAGCGGGGAGCAGGAGACGACGGCCAACTGCGACTTCGTCGAAGACGGTGAGGCCGTCGTCGGCGACTGCTGGGGGACGTTGACCATCGAGAACGATGGCGGGACGTGGGACGGCACGTGGACCGGAACGACGACGTGGTCGCTGAGCGAGCCGGATCATGTGCACGTGATCGAGTCCACGTTCGTCGGCACGGGCGACTACGCAGGCCTCCGCTATGTGATGGTGGCCGAGGGAAGCGACTACCCCTGGACCATCACGGGTCGCATCGAACCGGACGAGTGAGCCCCTGCGGCGGAACACCCCGCACCGACAGGGTGTTCCGCCGCAGACTCGGATGGACCGCGTCAGAACGGGCGATCGCCGGGCGGTTCGGTGCTCGGCCCGACATGGGCGTCGAGCCACCCACAGACGTCGGCTGCTCCCTCCCAACACTCACGCACTCGTCCAACGACCTGCTTGGTGTGGATCCACTTCGGCGCGCCGAAGTCCTTGGACAGCATCAGGCCCTTGCGGCGGATCAGGTCGATCCGCGGATGGTCTCGGTCGTAACCGCGCGGCGCGGTCTTCAGTTCGCCGATCGACCCGACTTCGTACCCGGCGCGGCGAGCGTCGGCGACGAGCGATGCGATCTCGGCACCGGTGGCATCGGCGACGACCGCGTCACGAAACCGGCGGAGTTGATCCCGGGCCATCGCGTAGTAGCCGGCGCCCGCCATGAGGCCGAGCGCAGAGAACTGGACGTAGTGCCCAGCGCCACCCTCCGACTCGCCGAACGCACCCTGGTGGGTCTTGTACGGCGGCCTGTTCTTCGAGAACCGCATGTCGTTGTTCGGTCGGAAGACGTGAAACGGGCCGTAGTCGTCGAGCGCATCGGTCAACTCGAGCATCGGTGACTTCACGTTGTCGACGAAACGCTGCTTGTTCTCGTGCCAGAACGCCTTCGAGTTGTCGGCGTCGAGCTGCTCGTAGAACTCGATCGCCTCGACGGGAAATCCGGTGAACGCCATGGCGCGATGGTACGCATGACGGCGCAGATGGCACGTTGCGGGACAGATCGGTACTGTGCGTCGCCATGGCAGACCTCTTCCTGGGTGGGGCGATCGACCCCACCACCCACGAACGCGCCACCGACGACGCATCGAGCCACGTCACCGTCGCCACCGACGATCTCACGACGCACGGTGTGATCGTGGGGATGACCGGTTCGGGCAAGACCGGACTCGGTGTGATCGTCATCGAAGAGGCGCTGAAGTCAGGATTGCCCGTCATTGCGATCGACCCGAAGGGCGACCTCACCAACCTGTGCCTCACGTTCCCCGACCTCGCCGCCGCCGACTTTCGGCCGTGGATCGACGAGGCTCAGGCAAAGAACGCCGACAAGACCCCCGATCAGTTCGCGGCCGATCAGGCGGCGCTGTGGACCACGGGCCTCGCCGGATGGGGACTCGGCGGCTCGGACATCGGTGAGCTGCGGGCCCGAACCGACTTCACGATCTACACACCCGGGTCGGAGGCGGGTGTCCCCGTCAACATCGTGGGTTCGCTCCAGGTGCCCGTCGACATGAGCGACGCCGAAGTGGTCGGCGACGAGATCGAGGGGTACGTCACCGGTCTGCTCGGCCTCGTCGGGGTCGACGCCGACCCGCTGTCGAGTCGAGAGCACATCCTGCTCTCCAACCTGATCAACCATTCGTGGGCGAGGGGCGCGCGCTGGATCTGATGACGCTGGTGAGCATGGTTGCGACACCGCCGATCCGCAAGCTCGGAGTGTTCGAGCTCGACCAGTTCTTCCCCGAGGCCGACCGGATGAAGCTGGCGATGCAGCTCAACGGGTTGCTCGCCTCCCCGTCGTTCGCGGCGTGGGCGGCCGGCCCACCGCTCGACATCGACTCGATGCTCTTCACGCCGGAGGGCACGCCGCGTTGCGCGATCGTCACCACCGCGCATCTCTCCGACGAGGAGCGCCAGTTCGTCACCTCGCTGGTGCTCGCGAAGCTCGTGACGTGGATGCGTCGCCAGTCGGGCACGACCGACCTGCGCGCGATGCTCTACATGGACGAGGTCGCCGGGTACCTCCCGCCCACCGCGAACCCGCCGACGAAGAAGCCGATCATGCTGTTGATGAAGCAGGCGCGCGCCTTCGGTGTGGGCGTGGTGCTCTCGACACAGAACCCGGTCGACATCGACTACAAGGCGATCTCGAACGCCGGGACGTGGATGATCGGTCGGCTGCAGACCGACCAGGACAAGGCCCGGCTGCTCGACGGGATGTCGTCGGCCGCCGGCGGCGTCGACGTCGGGGCGATCGGCGACACGATCTCCGGGCTCGGCAAGCGCGAGTTCATGCTGCGCCGAGCCGGAAAGGACCAGCCGGAGGTGTTCACGACCCGCTGGGCGATGTCGTACCTGCGCGGACCGATGACCCGCGACCAGATCGACCGACTGATGGATGCGGAGCGTGTCGAAACCGAAGTCGCCGCGGCACCGACACCCAGCAGCGGAGTCCCCGGGCAGTCCACGCCCGTCCCGGGAGCGGCCCCGTCGGCCCCGGTGCTCGCCGACGACGAGAGCGCCGTCATGCCCGACGTGGCCGACGGGACCGCGGTGCGATGGGCCGACGTCGCATCGCCATGGCTCGCCGAGGTCGGCGGCGACGCACGAGGCCAGAAGCTCGCCGCTGCAGCCGTCGCACGGGTCAGCCTTCGCTACGACGAGACCAAGGCCGATCTCGTCCACGACGACGAGTTCGAGTGTGTCCTGTTCCCGCTCGACGAGCAGATCGATGCCTCCCGGATGGTGCAGGTCGACTACGACGACCGGGATCTGCGCACCGCCGCACCCGAGGCGCCGGTGTACCGGCTCACGCAGGCCAAGGTGGCGAACAAGACGTTCTGGACATCGCTCGACAAGGCCATTCGCAGCGAACTGGTACGGACCTCGACCGTCGAGATCCACTGCAACAAGGAACTCAAGCTCTACGGACGGCCCGGAGAGGACGCGGACGCCTTCGAGGCCCGTTGCCTGAAGCTCGCCGACGATCGCGCAGACGCCGAAATCGCCAAGCTGCGCGACAAGTACGAGGCGAAGGCGAAGCGTCTGCGGGATCAGATCGACGGGATGGAGGACAAGATCGACCTGCTGGAGGAACAATCCAAGAGCAAGCGCAACTCCGAGCTGCTGTCGACGGCCGGATCGGTCCTGGGCGGGCTGCTCGGCGGGAGCAAGTCGAAAGGCGGGATGCTCGGTGGATTGCTCGGCAAGGCCGGCACCGCCGCTCGACGCCGGGGCCAGACCAACGCCGCCGGAGAGCGAGTCGACGCCGCCGAGAACAAGCTCGGGCGGCTGGTCGCCGACCTCGAGGAGCTCGAAGCCGAACTCACCGACGAGGTGTTCGAGATCGATGCGAAGTGGATGGAGCTGGCCAAGGATTCCACGACGATCGAGGTCGGGCTCGAGGCGAGCGACGTGAAGGTCGTGCAGCTGTCCCTGACCTGGATCCCCGTCGACTGACCCCGCCTCCGACGGCGCTCAGCCGATCTCGATCGACGCGCCGACCGGCGGCTGACTGGTCCACGGTTCGCTGCTGCGAGCTTGCGCCAGCACGCGATCTCGGTCGAACAGCGGGCCGTTGAAGATCACGGCCTCCGCTTCGTGGGCCGGAACCGGACGTGCCAGCAGGTACCCCTGACCGAGGCTCACACCGGCGTTGATCACGTAGGCGAGCTGTTCGACGGTCTCGATGCCCTCGGCGACGACATCGAGGTCGAGGGTGCGGGCGAGAGTGACCACGGTGTCGACGATCGTGGAGTCGAAGTCGTTCGTCGTGGCGCTGGAGATGAAGCTGCGGTCGATCTTGACGATGTCGACCGGGAGCTTCTGGAGATAGGTCATCGACGAGTAGCCGGTGCCGAAGTCGTCGATCGCCACCTTGACCCCGCGGTCGCGAACGCCCGCGAGCACGGAGCTCGCGCGCCCGACGTCGTCGAGCAACTGCGATTCCGTCAGTTCGATCTCCAAGAGGTTCGGATCTGCTCCGGTCGCAGCGATCGCCGCATCGAGATCGGCGATCAGGTTGCCCTCGATCAGGTGTCGGCCGGAGATGTTGACCGCGAGACGCATGCCCTCGCCCTGCCCCAGGAGACGCCACTCCGAGATGCGCCGGCACGCCGCCTCGAGCATCCACCGCTCGAGTTCGAAGATCAGCCCGGAGCGTTCGGCGATCGGAATGAAGTCGTTCGGCGAGACCAACCCCACGCCGGGCCGCTCCCAGCGGACCAACGCCTCTGCCCCCGAGGGGAGCCCGGTGTTCAGGTCGGCCAACGGCTGGAGGTACATCCGCAACTCGCCGTGCTGAATCGCTTGACGCAGCGCCAGTTCCAGTTCGGCCTGATGCTCGATCGAGCGTTGCAGTTCCTTGTCGAACATCTCGACTCGGCGTCGGCCGCGACGCTTGGCCTGGTAAACGGCGGCGTCGGCACGCTCGATCACCGACAGTGGTTCGTCTCCGATTTCGACCATGGTGGCGCCGACGCTGGCCGACACCGCGAACAGCTGATCGCCGATCGTGTACGGCTGCTCGATCTCCTGGATCATCCGCTCTCCGAAGCCGACCAGGCGCGCGGGATCCTTGACGTCGGCGACGATGACGAGGAACTCGTCGCCACCGAGTCGGGCGACGAAGTCGACGTCGCGGATCGACCCCCGGAGCCGCTGCGAGATGTCCCGGAGGACGACGTCGCCGACGGCGTGACCGTGCGTGTCGTTGACGCTCTTGAAGCCGTCGACATCGAGGAACATCACGCCGGTCGTGTGGACCTGACCGAGCTCGCTCGACGACGCGGCGATCGCGCGCAACATCCGCTCGAGGTACTCGAGGACCGCGAACCGGTTCGGGAGTCCGGTGAGATTGTCGATTCGCGCCTCTTCGGCCAGTCGCGATTCGCTCATCTGCAGGCGAGTCGTGAGTGCAACGACTCGTTCCATCGACGCCTTCATCGTCGAGCCGACGTGGCCCGGCAGCGCATCGAGTTCAGGGAGCTCGTTGAGCTCGGCGAGCGCCAGCGCATCCATGTGGTCCTCGACCAGCGACAGGGTGCTGGCCATGTCGTTGATCGCTCCCGTCACCTTGCGTACGTCGCTCGGCCCGGCCACCGGGAGTGGTTCGGCGTTGAGCTCACCACGGCTGATGCGTTCCGCCTGGAGACGAAGCCGCGTCAGCGGGCTCGCGAACGACCGGAGCACGACGAACCCGAACAGCAGCGAGCCGATGCCGATCGCGATCAACAGCAGCAGCGTGTTCTCGTTCCGGCTGCGGGCCTCGAGTGCCCACGTGTCGATCGCGGCGACCGCCGTGTCGCGTTGCGCTGCGGCGAAGTCGTCGACGTCACGGGCGTAGTCGACCTGGCGGAACAGTGCGTCGGTCGGCGATGTCGTCGTCGACGTCAGCAGCTCGTCGTGGCCGGCGCTGAGTTCTTGGACCGCGGTCGGATCGACGACGAACGCCTCCGCCAGCGCGTCCTCGTGACGGACCGGGCCGGCCATCATCTCGATCTCGCTCATCTGCTCGATCCCCAACGTCGTGATGCCCTTCAGGTGCAACTCGTCGCGGGCGGTCTCGACCAGCGAGGTCGTGAGCAGCAGGTTGTCGGCGAGATCGGCGGCTCGCGTCGATCCGAAGTCGACCGTCGAGAGCACGTCGGCCGAACCTGCCAGCGCATCGGCCGTCTGGTCGGTGACGACCTCGAACGCCGACGCGACGCCGGTTGCGGTCGACGTGCCGGCGTCGATCCGTTCCCGCTCGTCTCCGAGGATGTTGGTCGTCTGGCGCAGGGCCTCGATCGACGCCGTGTTGGCCGCTTCGTTCCTGCGCAGCGTGACGCCGAGCATCTCGAGGGCCCGGTCGGACTCGGGCCGCGCATCGGCGAGCACGGCTCGGAACACCTCGGCTTCGGCCTCGTCGTCGGCAGTGACGAGGCCGAGCGACGCGAGCTGTTCGACCTCGAGCGGAATGAGCGTCGCAGCCGCGGCGGATCGCTCCGCGACGGCGCCGGCGATCGCGATCGACCGTTCGGTGGCAACGTCGTTGCGTTCGACCTCGCGGATGCTGAACCACCCGACTGCGGTCAATGGGACGACGAGCAGCGCGACGACGTAGACCGCGAGCGGAAGGCCCCCATGTCGTCGCTGTTCTGGCATGCACGACGTCATCGGCAGCGCCTCGAGCGACCTTGAGCAGACGAATTCTTGCGAATCGTGCCGACGGTGGGACTCGAACCCACACTGACGGCCACCTAAAGACCGTGCCTCTGCCGATTGGGCTACGCCGGCGAACGGTCCCTCACCCTACGACCCCACCCGCTTCGTTGTCCTGCTGCTCCGCCCGACCGCCCACACTCCCCTCCCGCGTCCCTTCCGTGTCCCTTCCGTGTCCCTCCGTGCTCCCCGGGTTTGTGTGACCGATTGCGCGATCGGCGTCACATTCGGTCACACAAACGCAGGAGGCACGTCGGGCGGTCCTAGCCTCGGCGACGATGACTGGTGGACATCTGGGTCGGCGGGCCGCCGAGCTGCTCGGGTGGACGGTCGTGGCGAGTGTGGGGGCGGTGATGATCACCCAGGCGTTCGGGTGGGACGGTGCCCGCATCGTGTCGACGCTGCAAGCGCTCACCCCGTACGGCATCCCGCTCGTCGTGCTGGTGGCAGCCGGTGCGGTCTGGCACGGTCGCGATGCACTCGCGTCAGCGGCGGCGGCGGTCGGGCTCGGCGCGTTGCTGCTGGCCACACCGCTGGTCTTTCCTCCGGGTCAACCCGATGCCGAGCCCGGAGCTGGTGGGGTCCGAGCGGTCGCGGTCAACCTGCTGTACAGCAACGAACGAGTCGACGAACTCGCGGACGAACTCGCCGAGGTCGATGCCGACGTCGTCGTGTTCAGCGAATACACGATCGAACACCAGACGACCCTGCTCGCCCACCCGCTGGCGTCGCGCTATCCCCATCAGGTCAATCGAGACGGGCTCTACGCCGGGGGGATGGCGGTGTGGTCGAAGTACCCGGTCGCCGAGAACGAACGGATCGACACGACCAACTACACCGTCGACGCCGAGCTCGATGGACCCGACGGACCGATCCGGCTCTTCGCCGTGCACCCGCCCACACCGATCTTCGACCACGACGGCTGGACACGCGACCTTGCGCTCATCGGCGAAACAGCCGCACGCGCTGACGATCCGACCCTCGTGATCGGCGACTTCAACGCGTCGTACTGGCATCCGGCATTCCGGGATCTCCTGCGGCGAGGGTTCACCGACGCGCACATGGCCGACGGGGCAGGATGGTCCACGTCGTGGCCGACCGACGGGTTCATCCCACCGTTCGTTCGCCTCGATCACACGCTCACCGGCAACGGTCTCGTCTCGACCGGGGTCGACGACTTCCGGCTGACCGGCAGCGATCACACGGCGTTCGTCGTGACCGTCAAGCCGGCGGCTCGGTGAGCGCAACGAGCAACGCGCGGAACGCACGTCCGCGATGTGAAATCGCGTGCTTGGCCGACGCGTCCATCTCGGAGAACGTCGCCCCGCCGCCCTCGTCGGGAACGAAGATCGCGTCGTAGCCGAACCCTGCGTCGCCCCGCTCGGCGGTCGCGATCGTGCCACGGCAGACCCCCTCGACGGCCAGCTCGCCGCCGTCCGGCCAGCGAACGAGGGCCACCGTCTTGAACGCTGCTCGACGATCGGTGACGCCCTCGAGTTCGGCGAGCATCTTGCGACGGTTGTCGGCGTAGCTGCATCCTTCGCCGGCGTACCGGGCCGTGTAGACCCCCGGCGCCCCGCCGAGCGCAGCCACTTCGAGTCCGGTGTCGTCGGCGACCGCGGGGAGACCGGTGGCCTCGACGATCGCGACCGCCTTCAGGCGAGCGTTGCCGATCAGGGTGTCCGCATCCTCGACGACATCGGGCACCTCGGCCGGCCGCGGCAGCAATTCGACGACTCCCGCGAGCAAGTCGCTGATCTCGGCGACCTTGTCGGGATTGGCCGAGGCGCAGACCAACCGCGGGAGCGCACTCATCGAGCGGGAGGACGAACGGCCGGCGGCGTGGCCAGGAGGTCAGCCTGCATCGCAGCGATCGTGGTCAAGCCACCTTCGGCCAGGCCGAGCAACGTGTCCAGCTCCGAGCGGGAGAAGGCCATCCCCTCCGCGGTGCCCTGGACCTCGACGAACTTCGCGTCGCCGGTCGGTCGGCCGTCGGTGTTGGCCTGGAGCATCACGACGTTCATGTCGACCTCGGCAGCCGAATCCTCGACGTAGGGCAGGTCGAGCAACGGGTTGCCGTCGACGATGCCGACGCTGATCGCGGTGCAGAACGAGTGGAGCGGGTTGGCGGCCAACTCGCCTCGGTCGACGATCCGTTGGAGCGCGTCGTGGAGCGCCATGAACCCGCCGCAGATGCTCGCAGTGCGGGTGCCGCCATCGGCCTGCAGCACGTCACAGTCGACGGTGACCTGTCGCTCGCCGAGGACCGTCATGTCACACGCCGCGCGGAGCGAGCGTCCGATCAGCCGTTGGATCTCGACGGTCCGACCACTCTGCTTGCCCTTTGCCGCTTCCCGGCTGATCCGCTCGGGCGAGGCCCCCGGCAACATCGAGTACTCGGCGGTCACCCACCCCTTGCCGGAGTTGCGCATCCAGCGCGGGACGTCGTCGTCGACGCTGGCCGTGCACAACACCCGCGTCTGTCCGAAGCTGACGAGCACCGAGCCGTCGGCCATCTCCGTGAAGTCGCGTTCGAAGGTGATCGGGCGGAGTTCGTCGGCGCGGCGGCCGTCAGGTCTCGTCATGGCAGTGAACCTATCCCCGGCCCGTCGGCGGACCATCTCACGGACCCGGGGCCGCTCAACGGTGTGGCGGCCACGGTTCGGTGTGGTCGAGTTCGGGCCCCAGCAGACGCGCCCCGAGATCGCGAAACACGTCGATGTCGCCGCTCGAGGCGAACCGGTGCACGCCGCGGCCGTCGGCTTCCCGCAGGAGCCCGAGCTCGCCGAGCCGTCGCCGCACGGCGAAGGCCGTCTCGTCGGCAGAGCTGACGAGCGTGACCGACGGGCCCATCACGTCGCTGATGGTCCGGGCAAGGAACGGATAGTGCGTGCAGCCCAACAGCAACGCGTCGACGTCGGCGTCGACCACGGGCGCCAACAGTCGCTCGGCGAGCACGGTCACCTCGTCGCCCGTGGTCTGTCCACGTTCGACGAACTCCACGAAACCGGGACAGGCGGCGCTGGTCAGACTGACGGGCACCCCGGTCTCGGCGATGCTGCGCACGTACGCACCGGAGGAGATCGTGCCGACCGTGCCGATCACACCGACTCGTCCCGTCGTCGTGGTGGCCACGAGTGATCTCGCGCCCGGCGTGATCACGTCGATGACCGGCACGTCGACCTCGGCCCGGAGCTCGTCGAGGCCCGCTGCCGTCGCCGTGTTGCACGCAACGACGATCGCCTTCGCGCCGTAGTCGACGATCAAGCTCCGTGCGAGTTCGGTCGCATAGTCGCGTACGTCGTCGAGCGGTTTCGAGCCGTAGGGATAGCGACCGGTGTCGCCGATGTAGACCAGGTCCTCACGCGGGAGCAGGTCGATGACGGCGCGGGCCACGGTCAGCCCACCGAAGCCGGAGTCGAACATCCCGATCGGACCGCTCATCGGGCGCGAGGGTACTGGCCGGCGGCCGGGTGGATGTCTGTCAGCCGCCGACGGCGTCGTCGGCTGGGGACGTTGGCAACGGCGTTGCCGGCGCGGTCGGTCGGGGCTGGAGTGGGGACTCGAAGACCAGGTCGGTCGGGTTCTCCGACCACGCCTCGATCCACGGATAGCGGCCGGCCCACCGGACGACGTAGCCGTCGTCTCGAACGTCCACGGTCCACGTCCAGGCACCGCCGCCCGCCGAGTCGAAGTACATCTCCTGGCGCCACCGTGCGAAGGCCACCGGGTCGGATGCTTGTGCCGCGGCCGCGTCGATTGCCACGACGAGTTGCGTGTGCTCACCCTCCGACGGCTGCTCGGCGACCGCCACGAACGGTTCGACCCAGCTGGGCACGATCGACGACAGATGTGACGGCTCGACGGCGGCGAGTCCGAGCTGGAGGTGTACGCGCTCGGCTCCGTCGACCATCCTGGTCCACTGGTCGTCGCCGACCGCTCGCACCCAGACCTGACGACCCGAGACCTCGGCAAAGCTGGCGGGTGCTCCAGACTCGTCGAAGTAGGTGATTCGAGTGCGGCCCGTTGCTGCGTCGGTCGACGACCGATGAGTCGGCGCACCATCTCGTCGGTACGTCAAGGTGAACGAGTCCCAGTTCGTCGCGGGTTGGCGGAATGCCGCGGGCCACGGACTCGTCGACTGCGTGGTATCCACTGCCCCGGCGACCGGAGCGAAGGCGACCTCGTCGACGATCATCCACCCGGCGACGCCGGCGGCGGCGATGACCGCCAGCGAGATCACGCGACCGAGCACTCGTCCGGCCGCGGCCAACGGTCGCGGCGCGCGATCCGCGGTGCCCCCGAGCGGGGGGTGCGGATCGTGAGGGAGTTGGGTCGGATGCACGTCAGCCACCATCTTCTTGCGGGGGAAGCGCCGAGATCAGCGTGTCCTGGAAGCCGGGCAGCACGTCGGCCACATCGTGCAGCATCACGGTGAGCGTGGACGCTCCGTCGACCAGCTCGATCCGTCGGACCAGGCCGAGATCGTCGACCCACACGTCGATCGCCGAACCGGTCGTATCGCTCATGATCTGCAGCACCGGCCATTCGGCATACGCGAATGGAGCGTCAGCGGCGAAGCCGTCGACATCGACGTCGAGTCGATAGTGACGAACCGGTGTGGGACCCGGTGGCCGTGTCGCCGCACCGGGCTGCGCGCCTGTTGCCGGCACGTCGCCGGCTTGCGTCGACTCGTCGCCCGGATCGACGTCGGTGTCGTCCGCTGGAGTGAGCGGGACGACCCCCAGTGTCTCGTCGGTCTGGTTGACGATCGTGACGAACGGAACGGCCTCGGGCGGCACGACGTCGTCGAACGTCCAGATGGTGGAGGCGAGCGGCTCGTGGTCGTCGTAGACGTCGGAAGCGTTCGGCTCAGCGCTGATGTTCACCCAGCCGACATCGGGATCGAGGCGCACGTTGATCGACTCACCGCGGACGTCGAATTCGTAGCTGGAGGGTTCGCCGGCCCCGACGTCGGTCAGCGACACTTCGCCGACTCGATTTCGGCTCGTGAGATCGCTCTGCATCCGCGCCGAGACGCCCTGCCCGTCGGGCGATCGAATTTCGAAACTGACGTCCACGTAGCGACCGGCGGGGAGCTGCGGTTTCGCGGTCGGGAGGGGACCGCCGAGCGGGGGCAGGAACGACGCGGACTCGATGCTCTCGGTCGACGCCTCCTGGCGGTCCTGGTAGGCCTGCCACCCGAAGCGGGCACCGGCACCGACGTCCGGCCACCAACACCGCGGCGATGATCGTGCGACCGACTCGTTGTGCGAGCGAGAACTGCGGCATGCGGCGAGCCGGGCCGGGCGCCGCTCCGCTCTGCGCAAGGGCCGCCGCTTGGAGTTGGTACTCGCTCACCCCTCCCGTCGCGGGTGGAAGTCCCGGAGCGGCCGCACTCGGGACAGGAGAAGCGGTGGGGACGGCAGGGGTCGTGCCGGGCAAGGTCGGCGCGAGGACTGCCGCAGACGGCGACGGCTCCACCCCGCTGGTGTTCGACGGGTGCGGTCGGGTTCGCGGCGGTGGCCGGCGGAGGTGGCGGCACGGCCGGATCTACCGGCAGAGCCACCACCGGCGAGGTGTCGGCGGACACCACCGGCGGCGCCGTGTCGACCGTCACAGGAGGCGGTGGCGGGGCCGCGCGAGGGTCGGTGGGGGGAATCGGTGGCGCAACGGTCGCGGCGGATGACGCTGCGTCGACGACGGGGCCAGGCGGAGTCGACACGACTCCTGCGGGCGTCGTCGGATCCCAGCTCAGCGTGGGCAGCGTCGGCGTCGTCGGGCGCACGGGGGTCTGCTCGGGCGCGGCGAGCACTTCGTTTCCTTCGAGCGCGGGCAGCAACGGTGCGGTCAACGAACCGTGGATGTCGTCGAGCCCTGGCGGCGGATTCTCAGGCACAGAGCATCATCGGCGCGTCATGACCGAGTCTTGAGAGTCGACCACGCTCAGACGTCACCCGGGGCGGCGACCGGCGGCACGGTGGTCGGGGACACGGTGGACTCGGGCGATGTGCCCTCGGCGTCGGTCGTGGCCGAGTCGGCTGCGGGCGGGATTGATTCCAACGTCGCAGCGTCGATGGCGTCGAGCGGGCCGGGGCCGCCGGTCGTGGCCGCGACGAGTCGATACTCGCCTCCCATGACGGTGACGTCCGACGGCGCGGACACGCGCCAGATGACACCGGCCCGATCGACCCAGATCACGACGTCCACCGGACCCTCGCCGACGAACCCGAGACGCCGAGCCAGCGATGGCGATGTCGCCATCAGCGCGTCGCGATCGACCCGCAACGTCAGTTGCCGAATCGTGGCGTCATTGCGCACGTCGACCACGGTGGGCCCAACCGGAACGACCGCAGGCACATCGACCGACCGGTCGTCGACCACGTCGAGGTAGCGGTGGACCGCCTCGGGGAACACGTCCGTGACCGTCACGACACCGGCGCCCTCGATGAGCTCGACCACCCCCGCATAGCGGGCCAGGAACGTGTCGGATGCAGGGGTCCACTCTTCCACCCCGGCGTCCTGGGTCCAGAATGCGTCGTCGAGGTGCAGGATCGAAACCCCACCTGACACGATGCCCAACGTGGCGCCCGTCTCGAGGTCCGCCTGCACCGACACATCGAGCGTGCGAGCGACGTCGAACTCGATCAGTGTCCAGTCCGGCGCCACAACCGACTCGGACGGCAAGATGCTGGCAGCCGACGCCGCCTCGTGTCGACGCTCGTTCCACTGCCAGGTGAACGCGCCGGCAGCGACGAGTGCCACGACGACCGCCACGGCACCGATGCGCCGTGTCCAGCGACGGCGGCCGTTCTCGACGACGGCGACGGGTGGCGGTGGAGCGAGCGGAGCACCGGTCGGCAGGCTGAGCGGTTCGGCGAGGGCAACGGGCGGCGGACCGGCGACGGCGGGTGTCGACGGCGGGGGAAGGGTCGGGATGACGGCCGGGCGGGGGGCGTTGACGGGCGTGGGATCGTCATCGGCCCCGTCGAGGTCGAGGCGGGGCACGCCGCGGGGCGGGGTGGCGTCGGCGTCCCAGAAGTCGTCGAGTTCAGCCAACTCCGGCCAGGGCGATTCAGATGTCAGAACGTCTTCGGACACACCTCTTCATCGGCGCGACCAGACCGAAGCTTGAGAATCGGTCGCCGCTCGCCGATCGCCCACCGGAACCGTCGTCGCAGCCGTGCCGACCGACGAGCGAGCTCCT
>CAVOHA010000038.1:0-191637 GCA_963695475.1 Ilumatobacteraceae bacterium | reverse complement strand
TCACGTCGACGGCCCGACCGTGTCGAACAGGTCGCCGGGCTGCAGATCGACGCCGTCGATCGTCGCCTCGACGAAGGTCCCCTCGGTCGTGCCGAGAGCTCCCGACGCTCAATCCGTTGTCGATCAACAACTGCTGCGCATCGGTGAAGCTCAGCCCTTCGAGGTCGGGGAAGGGCACCTTGTCGGGCCCCTTCGAGACCTGCACGGTGACGGTGCCATCACGGTCGAGCGACGTCTCCGCCGAGGGGTTCTGCGTGACGATGTCGCCCACCGGCACGTCGTCGCTGAACACGTCGTCGCCGCGTTCGAGGACGAGTTGGAGCTCGGTGAGCGTCGCGGCGGCCACGTCGATGGTCTGTCCGGCGAGCTCCGGGACGGTCCTCGGTTCGGGACCCATCGACAGGGTCATCACGATCGTCTCGCCGGGCAGGATCTGCGCGCCCGCCTGCATGGTGGCGTCGGCGTCGCCCTGCACCCGCCAGGTGATGACCGACTCGGCCTCGACCGTCTCGGAGAACAACCGCTCGGGGGCCTCGACCCCGTTGAGACCCAGGCCGGCAAGCTGTGCGATCGCCGCGTCGAAGGGCAGCCCGTCCAACTCGGGCAACGTGCGGAACTCCGGGCCGTCGCTGACCACCAACGTGAACGAGGCGCCCTCGTCGAGTTCGACCGGGGCCGGGCAGCGTCCGGATGACCGTGTCGAGTTCGGGGAACGTGTCGCTGCGTTCGCGGAGGGTCTCGATCTCCCACCCGTTTCCGGCGATCTGGTTCAATGCCTCGTCCTCGGGGACCCCGGCGAGGACCGGCACCTCGAACGACTTGGTCTGCAGCAGGAGCGAGCCGGCGTAGCCGAGCGCGCCCAGCCCGGCAAGCAGCAACACGATCAGCAGGATCACAGGTCCACGGCGGCGGCGCTGCGCCTCTTCGTCGTAGAGGTCTCCACCGAGGTCGGTCTCGGTCGTCAGCGTCGTTGCGGTGGCCGGCATCGCCGTGGTCGCAGCGAGCGTTGCGGCGTCGGGTGGCGGAGCGGGGGCGGCCTCGGTGCTCTCCGGGGCCCCGGTCACCTGCGTGGTCTCGGTGGCTTCCGGCGCCGCTGCCGCACCGGCGACGATCACCAGATCGTCGGTGGGAGCGGGTTCGGCCACCACCGGATCGGGAAGTGCGGGCTCAGGCGATTCGAGCACCTCCTCGTCGACAACGCCGGCCTCGGACCCGCCGGCCACCTCGGGCGCAGGGGGTGCCGCTGATGCGTCGGGCGTGTCGACCACCTCGGCGACGTCGGGGACGGCGGGGGCTGCGGTGGCACCAGCTGCGTCCGTCGCCGCCGCCACCGCCACGCCTGCGGCGGCTCCGGCGACCACCCCGGCACCGGCGGCGGCACCAGCGCCGGTCGCGGCCCCGCGCTCGTCGACGCCGGCGAGGTCCGGCAACCGGCGCAGGCCGCTCGACCCCACCGGTGGGGTCGTCGGGCCGGCGCATGGCCGTCGTGTCGAAGGTCCCCGTGGAGAGGATCGGAATCGGCTCGGGCTTGGGAAGTCCGGGCGCGGCCTGGACGAGGGCGCGTCCGAATTCGGCAGCGGTGAAGCGGTCGGCGGACTCGGGACGTCCCGCTCGCTCGAGCACCGACGCCAGCGAACCGAGATCGGCCGAGACGGGCATCAGCTTGTCGACGCGACCGGACAGCGTCGCCACCGTCGAGTCCGCGGCGAAGGGCACCGCGCCGGTGACCGCCTCGATCATGACCAGCGCGAGCGCGTAGACGTCGGTCTTCGCGTCGATCGGCAGCCCCAGCGCCTGCTCCGGCGAGGCGTAGCGAGCGACGTGGGTCGGGACGGCCGAGGCGTCGGCCCATGCCGGCTCGGCGAGCAGGCGGGCCATCCCGAAATCGACCACGCGCAAGCGACGGTCGGCGCCGAACACCATCTTCGACGGGGTCAGCTCCGTGTGGAACAGGCCCTTCTGATGCGCTGCGTCGAGCGCACGACAGGCCTCGAGCCCGACCACGAGGGCCTGGCCGGGCTGCAGCAGCCGGCCCCGGTCGAGCAGGTCGCGCAGGCTGCCGCCGCCGAGCGCCTCGACGACCCAGTAGACGGTCGACTCGCCGCGCAGGTCGATCTCGCCCCAGTCGAGGACCGAGGCGATGTTGGGGTGCGTCAGGGCGTTCGAGATCTCGGCGAGCCGGTGGAACTTGCGGCGGAACTCGGGATCCTGAGCGTGTTCGGGGCGGACGACCTTGATGGTGACCTGGCCGTCGTTCTGCTGGTCGATCGCGTCCATGATGACCGTGTTCGCCCCGGTCGAGACGACCTGCGCGACTCGATAGCGCCCTGCGAGCACCGTTCCTTCGATCACGGCACCGCCCGATGCACCGAGTTGTTCATCGACGTTTTCCACCGGTCCGAACGCTACCGCCTGCCCGATCTCGGACGCGGCCAGGCACACTGAATGGGTGAGCGACACCGAGCGCGAACTCCAGCCCACCGACGAGCCCCTCGACGCAGAGGCGGCGAGCCCGACGAGACGTCGTCGACTCGACCGTGGTGAGCTCATCGCGTGCTTCGTCATCGCCTGCGGCATCGTCCTCATCGCCTGGGGGATGACATCGGCGATCACCGGCGACGACGGCATCGACCGGCCCGATGCGATCGAGGAGCTGTCACCCGTCGAGAACGCCCTGCAGGTGTTCCAGCAGGAACAGATCGTGGTCGACCTCGAGTTCGGCTACGAGGCCGTGCTGGTGATCGACGGGATCGAGCTCCCGACCGAGCGGATCGGCGAGTTCAGCGGCGACCTGACGCCGGAGACGGCGGGACAGCAGATCTCGACACCGCCGACCGCCGTGTTCGACCCCGGCAACTCGATCATCTCCTTCCGACCGACGGAGGGTGCCCTGATCGAGAGCTTCGACGAAGGGCGCCACCAGGCCCAGGTCATCTTCTGGAAGACGGAAGAGGGCCGCGACTCGGCTCGCAGCTACCGCTGGTCGTTCGAAGTCGTCTGACCGCTCGCACTCACTCCGCCGAGCGGTAACGCTCGGGGAGTTCGCCGGTCTCGAGCAGCTCCACGAACTCGGCTTCGTCGATGACCGGCACCCCGAGCGACTCCGCCTTGGTCAGCTTGCTGGCGCCGGCCGACTCGCCGACGACGAGCGCGAACGTCTTCTTGCTGACACTGCCCGGGCTCTTGCCACCGCGCGAGCGATCGCCTCGGCGGTCTCCTCCCGGTTGAATCCGCTCAGCGTGCCGGTCACGACGACCGTGCGACCCTCGAGCGTCTGCGGGATCGACGCGCGCTGCCGCCGCAGCACGTTCGGCCGCATCGGGATCGCCGAAATCGACGCCGGCGGCACGGAACTTCTCGATGTAGGCCCGGTTGGCCTCCTGGTCGAACCAGTCGCGCACGGTCGTGGCGATGACCCCGCCGACGCCGTCGACCGCTGCGAGTTCGTCGACCGACTTCGTCATGATCTCGTCGAGCGTGTGGAACGCCTGGGTCAGCGCTGCCGACGCCGCCGGTCCGAGATGTCGCACGCCGAGCGCGGTCAGGAACTTCGGGAGCGGCCGGGCCGTCGACTTCTGGATCTCGTCGACGAGATTGGCTGGCGCTGGTCTCGCCGATCCGATCGAGTTCGACCAGTTGCTCGACGGTCAGCGAGTACAGGTCGGCCGCGTCCTCGACGAGTCCGGCCGCGGTGAGCTTCTCGACCATCTGCTCGCCGAGCCCCTCGATGTCCATCGCCCCGCGCGACGCGAAGTACGGCCAGCTTCTGATCGCGCTGGGCCGGGCAGTCGGGCGCGACGCACCGGGTGTCGGCCTCGCCCTCCGGCTGCACCAGCGGGTTGCCGCACGCCGGGCAGTCGTCGGGGAACACCCACGGCTCGCTGTCGGGCGGCCGCACGCTGAGCACCGGGCCGACCACCTCGGGGATCACGTCACCGGCCTTGCGGACGACCACGGTGTCACCGGGTCGGACGTCTTTGACCTGCACCTGCTCGCGGTTGTGCAGCGTCGCCATCCCCACCGTGGATCCGCCGACGAACACCGGATCGAGCACGGCGAACGGTGTCGCCCGACCGGTTCGCCCGACCGACACCTGGATGTCGAGCAGCGTGGTCGTGCGTTCCTCGGGCGGGAACTTGTACGCGATCGCCCACCGCGGCGCCCGCGACGTGACGCCGAGCACGTCGCGCTGGCCGAGATCGTCGACCTTGATGACCACACCGTCGATCTCGTAGTCGAGGTCGTGACGATGCTCCTGCCAGTGGAGGCAGTGCGCGGCGACCTCGTCGATCGAGTCGAACGCCCGAACGTGTTCGTTGATCGGGAACCCGAGCGCGCCGAGGTAGGCCAGTTCGGCCTGGTGGCGAATCGAGTCGGCGACCGATCGCCGACGATCTGCCCGAGCTGATAGGTGAAGAACGACAGTTCGCGTTCGGCGGTCTTGGCCGGGTCCTTCTGACGCAGGCTGCCGGCCGCCGAGTTGCGCGGGTTGACGAACGGTTTGTCGCCGGCAGCGAGCGCCCGCTCGTTGAGCCGCTCGAACGCCGAGGTGGCCATGTAGACCTCGCCGCGGACCTCGAGCAGCGCCGGAGTCGGGTGTGCGGCGTCACCGATCGAGTCGGGCACGTCGGCGATCGTCGCGACGTTCGCCGTCACGTTCTCACCCGGTCCGACCGTCGCCGCGCGTCGCCGCACGGACGTACGCGCCGTCCTCGTAGCGCAGGCTCATCGCGAGCCCGTCGAACTTCAGCTCGCAGACGAACGTCGGCGTCGCGCCGTCGAGCCCCTTGACGACCCGGTCGGCCCACGCTCGGAGCTCGTCCGCGTCCATCGCGTTGTCGAGGCTCATCATCGCAACGTCGTGCTCGACCGAATCGAACGTCGTGACGATGGCACCGCCGACCTGCTGCGTGGGCGAATCGGCGGTGATCAGATCGGGATGCTCGGCCTCGAGGGCGCGGAGCTCGCGCACGAGGTCGTCGTAGTCGGCGTCGCTGATCTCGGGATCGTCGAGCGTGTGATACCGCTCGTTGTGGTGGGCGATCTGAGTGCGGAGTTCGTCGATTCGGCCGGCGGGGTCAGCGGTCATCGGACCGCACCGTACCCGCGGCGCCGACGGCCTCAGGCCCCGAACGCGAGCTTCGTCGAGATCGCCTGCGCGTTGACCTTGCGGCCGACCTCGCGCGTCAGGCGCGACACCCGACGTGCCGTCGAGACCTGGTGCTGGGCGAGCCCGCACTCGGGGCTGACGAGCGACTGGCGTCGGAGTTCGCTCGGCGTCGACGCCGCGCTCGACGAGCGCGCACCACAACTCGCTCAGCTGCCGCCAGTACCGATCCGGTTTCGCCGGCAGCGGGCCGACCGTCGGCAGCACACCCCATGCGACGACGCCGCCGGATTTGATGAACCGACCGAGGTAGCCGGCGTAGTCGACGAGGTCGGTCGACACGGGCAACGAGATGACCTGCGGGCCCGCCTCGAGCATCGTGGCGACGTCGCACGGTCCGCAGCAGTGAATGCCCGACCGCCACCTCGGAGGGAACGGCAGCCATGCCGGTCGAGATGAGGTCGACGGCGACGTCGGGCGGGATCGGGAACTCGGGCGACATCAGCTCGGACGAGCCACGGCTCGTCGAGCAGCATCAGCTGCGGGCTGTTCGGCAACGCCTCGGCGACGGCCGCGCTGATCTGCGCGACGTGGTGCCGCACGGCATCGGCGGCGATCGTGAAGGCCTGGGCATTGCGGAGCCCGGCGCGCTGGCAGCGCGACGCCGAGCGTGACCGGGCCGACGAACTGCCACTTGACCGGGCTGCCGTCGACGCCGACCTTGCGGGCGAGGTCGAGGAACGCAGCGGAGGCCCGCGAACGCGTCGGTGGTCAGGTCGGTCTCGATGGGTGTGTCGTCGGTCAGCCCGACCGGATCGATCGCGAAGCTGCCGTACTGACCGAGCGACACGCCGGGCAGCCCGGCGATCGCCTGGGCGATCATCCCCTCGGCCGGCGATCGCATCGGCAGGGCGGGAATCGTTGCGATCTCGAACTCGGCGATCGAGAAGGCGGCGGCCGCCGCAGCGTCGCGATGGGGCAGGCTGCCGATGCCGATCGACTGGCCGTTGGTGAAGCGCTCGACCCCAGACCGCCGGGCCGACGTCATCGGACCGCTCCAGATCGCATCGCCGATATCTTCTGACAGCGAGCCGCAGCAGGTCGAATCCATTCCCGATTCTCGTGCCTCGCGACCGACGCCATCCGTTCACGTTGGTCGCACCGGTACCCGATGAACAAATCTGTTCCCATGACCACCGCCGATTCTCCGTCCTCCACGTCGACGGATCGGTCTCTCGCGGCACGGATCATCCCGTGGGTGGCCCGGCTCGCCTGGGTGCTCGTGGCGGTTGTCGGCGGTCGCGCGCTGGAGTCCGCCGTCGACGGTCGAAGTGATTCGGTCCGCTGGGTGGTGGGTGTCGGCGGATGGGTGGTCTTCGCCGTCGTCGCGGTCGGACTGCTCATTCCGTCCGCCATCTCGCTGACCGTCACACGCGTCGGGCGCGCCGCTGGCGCTGGCCGCGGTGGTTGCGTGCGCGATCGCCGGGAGCCCCGGTGTCGACGTGGCGCTGCTGGCCGGCCCGGCGATCGTCGCAGTGGCAGCGATCTTCAGCCGCCGAGTTCGGTCGATGGATGGTGCAGGCGTCGGCATACGGCGACGAGGATCGTCTCCCCCTGCGCAGCCCGGCGCCCGTCGGCGCTGCTGCCATCGTCGCGTGGGCGCTGTGGGCACCCGCCGTCCTGGGCGGTCCACTCGCCCTCGCGGCCGGCAACTGGCTGGTCGGGATACCCGTGACGCTCGTCGCCGCGGCGGGCGTCGTGTTCGTCGGGCCGAGATGGCACGCCATGTCGCGCCGTTGGCTCGTGCTCGTGCCTGCCGGCCTCGTCGTCCACGATCCGGTGGTCCTGGCCGACACGTTGATGGTCCGCACCAGCCAGATCCTCCGGATCGGGCTCGCCCGCGCCGAGACCGAAGCGGCCGACCTCACGGGTCCGGCGAGCGGCTACGCCGTGCAGATCGACACGACCGAGTCGGTGTCGACCGTGTTCGCGTTCACACCCAAGGAGCCGAACGGTCGGGCGATCCACATGACGGGGTTCCTGATCGCCCCGAGCCGCCCCGGCGAGGCCCTCCGCCACGCCCTCGCCCGCGGCCTCCCCGTCGTCTGACCCGCCGATCCCTCGGCCCCTCCGCCCGATCGTTTCCGCTCGCAACGCGCGGAGCTTGCTGGCCAGGACTCTCGGTGGGAGGTACGTTGGCCCCATGTGCGGAGCCAGCGCCTCGCCCCGACGGCGATGACCTGCACATCGGAGGTGCCGATGAACAGTTCGAAAGATCCCGAATACGTGGCCATCGACGTCACGTCGAAGATGGGCGTGCTCGACGAAGCGACCTGTGTCGAGCTGCTCGAATCGACACCGATCGGCCGCATCGGTTTCTCGACCGATGGCGAGTTGCTCGTGCTCCCCATCAATTTCAGGTGGTGCGAGCACAGTGTCGTGTTCCGAACCCTCGAGGGCCAGAAGCTCGCCGCTGCCGCCGAACAGCAACACGTCTGCTTCGAGGTCGACCAGTGGGATGCGGACACGCGAACCGGTTGGAGCGTGGTGGTGCAGGGTGTGGCTCACGAAGTCACGCACTGGGCCGAAGAAGCCCGGCTCGAGGACCTCGGGCTGACCCCCTGGGCCCGGGCGGAATGGCGACCGATCTGGGTCCGGATCGAGCCGACGATGATCTCCGGCCGCCTCCTTCGCTGAGGGTCACACGCTTCGTGACTTCGATCGGGCCCGTCGGCGGCTCGGATCAGGCGCAGATGCCGCCGCCGAGCACACGGCGATCGGTTTCGTCGTAGAAGACGACACTCTGGCCCGGGGCGATCCGACGCTGCGGCTCGTGCCAGGCCACGCGGACGCGATCGTCGTCGACCGACACGTTGGCCAGCTGCGTCGCGCCGTGCGCGCTGCACTGCACCCGCACGTCGCCCGACACCGGCTCGCCAACCCAGGTCGGTGCGACCACGTCGAGACCGGGGCGGAGCAGGTCGGCGTCGTCGCCGACCGTGACGACCTGGTTGGCCACATCGACGTCGACCACGTAGCGCTTCGGCCCGCCGCCCGGCAGACCGAGACCCTTGCGCTGACCGACCGTCACCATCTCGACCGCCTCGACCTCGCCGAGCTGGGTCCCCGCCGTGTCGACGACCGCACCTCGACGGAACGGGATCCGGTCGCCGAGGAACGCGGTCCGCCCGCCGGTCGACGTGATGAAACAGACGTCCTGGCTGTCGGGCTTGTCGGCGGTCCGCAAGTCGATCTCGGCGGCCCGAGCGCGAACGTCGGCCTTGTCCATCCCACCGACGGGGAACATCGTGCGGGCGAGTTGTGCCTGGTCGAGCATGTGGACCACGTAGCTCTGGTCCTTCTTCGTGTCGTGCCCGCGTTCGAGCGTGAATGTGCCGTCGTCGAGCCGGCCGATCGCGGCGTGATGGCCGGTGGCGACGAAATCGAAGCCGAGCAGGTCCGCCCGCTCGGCGAGCCGGGCGAACTTGACCGAACGGTTGCACTCGATGCACGGGTTCGGGGTGACGCCCATGGCGTGCGCCTGCACGTACGGCTCGACGACGTGGGCGTCGAAGTCGTCGCCGAAGTTGAACACGAGATGGTCGATGTCGAGCTGCTGGGCGACGCGGCGGGCGTCGTCGACGTCGGACACCGAGCAGCAGCCCGTGTCGGAGTCGCCACCCCACAACTTCATCGTGACGCCGACGACCTCGTGACCCTGCTCCTTGAGCAGGAGCGCGGCGACCGACGAGTCGACCCCACCGCTCATCGCACACATCACCTTCACCCGGACCAGGCTACGGGCACACGGTATGGTCGCCCCGTGAGCCCGTCGCCGGCGCCGAACGTCGAGCTCGTCTCGCATCACCTCCCGAAAACCGCGGGGACCTCGCTGTTCCACGCGCTCGAAGCCGCCTACGGCCCCCAGGACGTCCTCGGGGTCTACGACCCGGCTGCCTCTGCGACGTTGACGAACGGCGAACCGCTCCCGATCGATGCGCGGATTCGTGTCGTCCACGGCCACTTCCGACCCCACACGAACCACGCAGCGCAGTTCCCCGCCGCACGGCGGATCATCTGGGTGCGCGACCCGATCGACCGCTGCTGGTCGCTGCTCCGCCAGTGGATGAAGTATCGCCATGGCGCGGCATACGAGCGCTTCGCCGCTCGTCATCTGCACGACGACGCCGACCTCCCCACACTGTTCGACCGACTCGTGCGCGACCCCGACTTCGATGTCGTCGTCAACATCTACGCCGCGTACCTGTCGGCGTGCGATCCTGCCGAGCTCGATTTCGTCGGGCGGAGCGAACAGCTCGGCAGCGAACTCACCCGCCTCGGCGCGCTGCTCGGCGTCGAACTGGGCGAGTTCCGAGAGAACGTCAACACCGAACAGCGCGAGCTCCCGTTCGATCGGGCGACATACGCGCCGTTCTTCGAGCGCGACTACACGTTCCTCGCCATGCGCCTCGGCCAGGTCTACGACGCAACGTGACCGGCACGGTGCGCGCGCAGCCGCGTCACCGCCGTGACGATCGCATCGATGCCGTTCTCGACGTCGGCGTCGGTCGTGGCGTGCCCGAGACTCAGTCGCAGCGCGCCGAGCGCCACCGCCCGGTCGACGCCCATCGCCGCCAGCACGTGAGACGGCTCCATCGCTCCGCTTGCGCACGCTGACGCGGCCGAGGCGCACACGTCTGCCTCGTCGAGCAGGAACAGCAGCGCCTCGGATTCGACGCCGCCGATACAGACGTGCGCCGAGCCGGCCACCTTCTCGACGTCGCCGGATCGCGGGATCGTCTCGACCACGTCGTCGAGTTGGTCGACCAGCGCGTCCACGAGGCGGTCCCGCAGAGCCGTGAGACGCGGGATCTCGCTCGGGCGCTCACCATCGGTCAGTCGGAGCGCCGTTGCCATCGCCACGATGCCGGCGACGTTGTGGGTCCCGCTGCGTCGCTCGCGTTCCTGTCCACCGCCGATGATCAACGGGTCGATGCGCGGCCCGCCGCGCTCGACGAGCACCCCGACGCCCTTGGGCCCACCGAACTTGTGGGCGCTCAATGCGAGCAGGTCGACGTGCGGCGTGAGATCGCGCAGGTCGAGCCAGCTCGGCGCCTGCACGGCATCGGTGTGCACGAGCGCACCCGGAGCATGCCGACGTACGACCCGGGCGACGGCGGCGACATCGGTGACGGTGCCGACCTCGTTGTTGACGGCCATCACGCTGACGACGGCGACGTCGCGACCGTCCGCCGCGTGCCGATCGAGCACGTCGGCCAACGCGTCCAGATCGATCCGCGCGAAGCGGTCGACCGGCACGATGTCGCCATCGAGCGACTCGACCACGTGCAACACCGCGTGATGCTCGGCCGCCGAGCACACCGCGACGCCGCCGGTACGACGGACCGCACCGAGGATCGCCGTGTTGTCGCTCTCGGTTCCGCAACCGGTGAACACGACCTCGTTCGGGCGGACCCCGAGCACGTCGGCCACGTCGTCGCGCGCTTCGTCGATCGCCCGACGCGCCTGGCGAGCGAAGCGATGGGATCCGGACGGGTTGGCGTAGACGCCGGCGAGATACGGCAGCATCGCCTCGACGGCTTCGGACCGCATCGGCGTGGAGGCCGCATGATCGAGGTAGACGAGCGAGTCGGTCATCGGTCCAGGCTATGCACGAGCCCAGCCACCCGGAGGGCCGGGCATCCCCGGGTCGGTCCACGGCGGCGCCGGCATCGTCGCGGCACGTCCGGGACCGTTGCGCCGTTGATAGCGCGCCATCGCACAGATCAGGAACGCCTCGGGCGGCACCCACTGGGGCGGCAGGTGGCGGATCTCGGCTGCGAGCCGGTTCGCCAGGTCGATGGCGATCGTGCCGCGCACCCTCGGGGCGAGCGCGCTGCCGCGGGTGAGGAACGAGCGGATGACCGTGTACTGCTCCACGGTGATCGACGTGGGGTCGATCGTCTCCGCGTACGTCTCGAGCCCCGACGGGGCGCTGAACCAGAGCGCCGGGGTGACGACGAATCGTTCGGGGTCGCGAATCACGATCGTGCCCGCGATCAGATCGCCGACACGCTGGTGCCGGGGCGTGAGCAGCACGAACAACGCGCCGGTGACACCTCCCGGGGGAAGCAGGAGATCGACGACACCACCCATCGCCCGCAGGGTCGTCTCCCGCAGGCGGATCGGGGCGCCGTCGATCGTGACCGCTCGGATGCCGAGCGCCATCTTGCCGGGGGTCCGTCCGCGCAGCAGTGTCTCGAACGCGATCGGATAGCCGAAGAAGACCAGAAAGAAGATCACGGCGAACGCGGTGATCGTGCCCGACTCGTCACCGACGAAGGCAATGCTGAGCACCAGCGTGAGGAAGAAGATCACCACGACTTGAATCGTGAGATCGAGCAGCCCAGCGAGGATGCGCGAGGCGAAACCGGCGGTCTCGACGTCGAGCACGACCGCTTCGGGCGTGACGATGCCCTGGTGTTCGACGGCATCGACGGACCCGTCCCACTGCACCGGCGCCATGCTCATGCAGCCACTACCGTAGGCGGTGGATGGACATCGATGCGTTCGTTGCAACGCACCAGTACTCCTGGGCGCGGCTCGGCGACCTCGCCACCAGGGCACGCAAGCTCAAGTCGATGACGCCCGACGAACTCGACGAGCTGGTCGGCCTCTATCAGCGGGTCGGCAGCCAGCTCGCACACGCGCGAATCGAGTACGGCGCCGACGAGGCCGTGGTCGGGCGGCTGACGTATCTCGTCGGCGAAGCGCACGGCGTGCTCTACGGCCAGCGCGAAACGAACCCGCGCGCTGCGGTCGTCCGGTTCCTCTCGCTGACGTTTCCGGCTGCCGTGTGGCGTATCCGCTGGTTCGTCCTGGTCGCCGGGCTGCTCACGATCGTGCCCTGGATCGTGTTCACCGTCTGGATCGGGATCTCGCCGGATGCGTTCGATCTCACCGGCGACCCGGCGGTGACGGAGGCGTACATCGAGAACGACTTCGAGGCCTACTACTCCAGTCAGCCGGCGCAGAACTTCGCGAGCCAGGTCTTCTTGAACAACGTGCGCGTCGCCATCCTCGCCTTCGCCTCCGGCATCCTGCTGTGCGTCTTCACGGCGTTCATCCTCGTCTACAACGGCGCCAACGTCGGGATCGCGGGCGGGTTGTTCACCCACGTCGGTGAATGGGAACGGTTCTGGGGGCTGATCCTTCCGCACGGGCTGCTCGAGATCTCGGCCGTGATCGTTGCGGGAGCCGCCGGGCTGCGGATCGGCTGGACCGTCATCGCACCGGGCGACCAGACTCGCTGGTCCGCGTTGTCGGCGCAGGGCCGCGATCTCGGCAACGTCGTGGTCGGTCTCGTGATCGCGTTCGCGGTCGCCGGCCTGATCGAAGGCTTCGTCACCGGCCGCCCGTGGCCGACCTCGATCCGGGTCGGCATCGGCGTCCTCGCGTTCGCTCGCGTTCTGGGGTTGGACGCTCGTGTACGGCCGCCGCGCCGCCGGCTTGCTCGCGGCCGAATCCGACCACCGCCGAGGATCGCTGCCCCCGGCAACGTAGGGTGCACACGTGGGTTCCTCACAACGGGGGACCCGAAGCGAAAGAGAACCATGCAAGGCACCGTCAAATTTTTCAACAACGAGAAGGGCTTCGGCTTCATCTCACGCGAGGGCGGGGAGGACGTTTTCGTCCACCACTCCAACATCGCGGGTGATGGCTACAAGTCCCTCGACGAGGGTCAGAGTGTCGAATTCGACATCGGCCAAGGTCGCAAGGGCGACGAGGCTCAGAACGTCCGAGCACTCTGAGTCTCTGACTCCCTGAAACGCCGCCGACCGATCAGGTCGGCGGCGTTTGTCGTTTTCGGGTGAGTCGGCCGCCCGCAACTCCGTACGATCGACATCATGCGTGTCTTCTTCACCGGCGGTTCCGGCAAGGCCGGTCGCCATGCGATCGCCCATCTGGTCGAACAGGGCCACCGGGTCACCAACGGCGATCTGGTCCCACTCGGCCACCCCGGCGTCGCCGACCTGCGCATCGACCTGACCGATGCCGGGCAGGTGTTCAACGCCCTGTCGGCCTACGCGGGCTTCGACGAGCTCGAGCCCGGCACCGGCGTCCCTGCCTACGACGCGGTGGTGCACTTCGCCGCGATTCCGGCGATCCTTGTCGCTCCCGACAACGAAACGTTCCGGGTGAACGCACTCAGCACGTACAACGTCATCGACGCTGCCGTGAAGCTGGGCATCTCGAAGGTGATCTTCGCGAGTTCCGAGACGACCTACGGGATCTGCTTCGCCGACGGCGAGGTCAAGCCGGAGTACGTCCCGATCGACGAGGACCACCCGACGGTCCCCCATGACAGCTATGCCATGTCGAAGGTCGTGAACGAAGCGACGGCGCGTTCGTTCCAGGCGCGCAGCGGTATCGACATCTACGGACTGCGGATCAACAACGTGATCGAGCCGCACGAGTACGCGACGAAGTTCCCCGCGTTCGTCGCCGACCCCGGCCTGCGGCGACGCAACATCTTCGCCTACATCGACGCGCGCGACCTCGGCCACATGGTCGACTGCTGCCTGCGCACCGACGGTCTCGGGTACGAGGTGTTCAACGTTGCGAACGACGACACGTCGGTCGCCATCACCAGCGCCGAGGTCGATCGCGCAGTTCTACGCGGGGGTGCCGCGTCGACGTGAGTTCGTGGGCCACGAGACCTTCTACGCGAACGACAAGGCGAAGCAGCTCGTCGGGTTCGCCCCGCGACACGGCTGGCGGGACGTCGTGCCGACCTGATCGGGGATTCCGTCGGGCGATCGAACAGACTGGCCCGGTATGAGCGAGTGCGGCATCGAGTACCGGATCGCAACCGATGGTGATTGGGCCGAGATCTGGCCGATCTTCTCGGCGGTCGTTCACCCCGGCGACACGTACACCTACGCGCCGGACATCGCTGAGCACGTCGCGCGGTCGACATGGATGCTCGACGGGTCGAACCGGGCCGCCACCTACGTTGCAGCCCTCGACGGCGGTGTCGTGGCGACGGCGTGCCTCAAGCCCAACCAACCGGGGCTGGGCGACCACGTCGCCAACGCGGCGTGGATGGTCGCGCCCACGGCCGCCGGGCGAGGAATCGGCCGTGGGTTCGCCGAGTTCGTCATCGAGGAGGCGCGACGACTTTCCTACCTCGGCATGCAGTTCAACGCCGTGGTGGCGACGAACGTTCGGGCCATTGCCTTGTGGAAGTCACTCGGATTCGAGATCGTCGGAACCGTTCCCAGGGCGTTCAGACACTCCGTCGATGGACTCGTTGCGGTCCACATCATGTACCGCGATCTCTCGTGCATCGCCGTGACAGCTCATGAGTCGGTCGGTGCGGGAGTCGACGATGGTGCGAGCGAGTCGGGCGACGCCTCGTCGACCGGTCGGGGAAACCACGATCGGGTCCGGTTGGCGAACGCGACGAGCGAGAGCATGACGGGCACCTCGATGAGGACGCCGACCACGGTGGCGAGGGCGGCGCCGGAGCCGAGTCCGTACAGGCTGATCGCCACGGCGACGGCGAGCTCGAAGAAGTTCGACGTGCCGATCATCGCGGCCGGCGCGGCCACATCGAACGGGAGCCGAATGAGACGAGCCGCGCCGTAGGCGATGGCGAAGATGCCGAAGCTCTGGATCAGCAGCGGGATGGCGATCATCACGACCCGAACCGGCTCGTCGACGATCGTCTCGGCCTGAAAGCCGAACAGCAGCACGACCGTGAGCAGGAGCCCGACGATGGACGTCGGCTTCCACCTGGTTGCGAAGCGTTCGACGTTCGCCGGACCACCCCGCTGCAGCAGAACCGAGCGGGTGAGGAGCCCTGCGGTGAGCGGGATGACGACGAAGATGGCGACCGAGGCGACGAGCGTGCCCCATGGGACGACGAGGTCGGTGACCCCGAGCAGGAGGCCGGCGATCGGAGCGAACGCGAAGACGAGGATGAGGTCGTTGATCGAGACCTGGGCGAGCGTGTAGTTCGGGTTTCCGTTGGTGAGTTGACTCCAGACGAACACCATCGCGGTGCACGGGGCGACGCCGAGCAGGATCATGCCGGCGATGTACTCGTCGGCTTCCGCAGCAGGGATCAGGTCGCCGTACACATACCGGAAGAACAGCACGGCGAGCGCAGCCATCGTGAACGGTTTGATCAACCAGTTGACGGTCAGTGTGAGGACGAGGCCCTTCGGTTTGCGCCCCACGTCGGCGAGACAGCCGGGCTCCACCTTGAGCATCATCGGGTAGATCATCAGCCAGATCAGAACGGCCACGACCAGATTGACGTTGGCGACCTCGAGGTCGGCAACCGCCTCGAACACACCGGGTGCAGCGAGCCCTGCCCCGACACCGACGGCGATCGCACCGATGACCCAGACCGTCAGGTATCGCTCGAAGACACCCATCAGGACACCAAGGACTTCCCGGACGGCTGCGCTGCGAACGGGCGCTCCGGTGCGTCGTGACTCCTGGCGACGTCGAAGAACGCAGCGGCGACTTCTTCGATCCGATCGGCCACCAACGTGTAGTCGATCCACCTTCCTCGACGCTGCGCGGTCACCAACCCCGCGTCGCGAAGCACACCGAGGTGATGCGACAGCAGGCTCGGTGCCGCACCCGACACCCCCGCGAGTTCACACGCGCAACGGGTCCCACGACGAAGTTCGGACACCACGCTCCATCGAACGGGGTCACCCAGCACCCGGCACATTTCAATCACGGCTGAATCGTTCACGCTGCCAGCATCACACCTTCGACCGTTCCGCACCAGGGACCCAAGTCACGAGGTCGAAGTCGCGGGCGACGCAGCGTGACGCGCGCCGGTGCGATCTGCATTGCGTTTCGAACCGGATCGTGTCTTGATCGAAACGATGGCGACCCGACCAGCTCATCAAATGCCCGCCGACGTCGAGCAGCGTTTGGTCGGCGAGGGTCTGATGGACGACTACAAGCAGCGCCCTCGCTATCAGCGCAACGACTACCTCGGTTGGATTGGCCGTGCGAGGCGGCCAGCAACACGGCAGAAGCGCATCCAGCAGATGCTCGACGAGCTTCGGGCTGGTGGCGTCTACATGAACATGGAGCACGCCCCTTCCAAGAAGGCCTGAGCGGCCGAACGATCGATCGCGATCGAAGCTCGACCAACGCCAATTCCTGGACGTTCCAGCCTCTCCGCAACAGCCGATCGCGGTCGGTGAGGATGAGTGCAGTGCCCTTCGTGTACGGCGAGGTGGTGCTGGCCGTCCGGCCGGTCGGCGGCGACATTGGCGAGCTGTGCACGAGCGGTACTTCGCAGGCGTGTGTGAGGACCTCGGTCGCGAGCCTTCAGCAGAGATGGAAGCTGTCTGCGAACGATCCCGGGCGCTGAAATCGGTGGCGCATCCTGGCGCATCCAACGAGAATCGTGTCACGACGACTCATCCGCCCGATCTCGAAGCCCACTACGGCCGACGCGACGGGCTGGTGTCGGGCATCCTCGCCGAGCTGTCCGCCGCGGGACACGACATCGACTCACTCGATCCAACAGCGCTGTCAGGTGCCGACGAGTTCCATCTCGGCGGACGGCTCGCGACTCTCGCCGTGCTCGATTCCGTGCGTGCCCACGCGCCGAGGTCGGTGCTCGACGTCGGGTGCGGGATCGGCGGGCCGGCTCGAACGATCGCGACCGAACTCGGCGCTCGGACCGTCGGTATCGATCTCACCCCGTCGTTCGTTGCGGCGGCGACCGAGCTCACCGCGCGAGTCGGCCTCGCCGACCGGGTGTCGTTCGAGGTCGGCGACGCGATCGCACTCGACCAGCCCGACGAGCAGTTCGATCTCGTCACGCTCTTTCACGTCGGCATGAACATCGCCGACAAGCCCACGCTCTTCACCGAACTCGCTCGGGTCCTTCAACCGGGCGGCCGAGTGCTGGTGTACGACATCATGCGAATCGCTCCCGGCGATCTGATCCTGCCGATGCCGTGGGCGTCGTCGGACGATCACGAGCACCTCGCCGAGGTGGGCCACTATCTCAGCGCACTCCGTGCGGCCGGCCTCGAACCGGCAGAGCCGGTCGACCATCGACCGATCGTACGCACGGCACTCGAACGCGGCCGACGCACCGCCGCCGGTGAACTTGTCGACCCTCATGGGACCCGACTTCGCTGAGATGTTCGCGAACCTGCGGACGGCAGTCGCCGACGGCGTGATCGCCCCGACGCAGGTCGTTGCGACGAAACGCGACTGATTCGTCCGGTCTACGCCCATGGCGGATCGCCGACCACGAGACGCAGATCAACTGAAGAGTTCGCTCGGCGCAGAGGAGACTTCGGTCGTGCCGTCAACGGCAACGTCGGTGGTGTTCAACGTGACCGTTGTGCGACCGAGCTCGCAGGGGTTCTTGTCGATCCGGCCCGGCGACGCGTCGGGCTTTCCCGCAACGTCGAGCATCAACTGGGCCCCGGGTGGTCCCAACACTGCGAACGCAGTCACGGTGCAACTCCCGGCGTCGGGTGATATCGACGTCTTCGTGAACGGCACCGTTGCCGAGGTGCTGATCGACGTCGCCGGCTACAGCGTGCCGGCTGCTGCCGGACCCAAGGGTGACACCGGTGCACTGCACCGTCAGAGACGACCCTTCGCCTTCAGTTCGAGGTAGCGGTCGACGACGTCGATCGCGAGTTCGCCGGGCTTGGCGTCGACGACGATCGCCCCCGCCGCCGTCAACCGGGCGATCGCTCGGTCACGGGCGTTGAGGGAGGCCACCGCCGACGCCGAGCGGAAGGCCTCGTCGACAGCGCCGTGACTCGTCGCACGCGCCCACTCGGCGACGTCGGGGTCGCGCACTGCGGCGATCATCACGAGGTGCGTATTCGTCAGTGCCGGAAGCGCCGGGAGCAGCGAGTCGGCGACGACGGACTCGACGAGGTCGGTGAACACCACGAACAGCGACCGTCGACGAAAGCGCGACGCCGCCGTGGTGAACGCAGTCCGATACGCGCTCTCGTCGTATTGGGTGTCGAGGAGATACATCGCCTCGGTCACCCGTGCGAACTGCGCCTTGCTGTTCGACACGGGCACGATCCCGCGCACCTGGTTGTCGAAGGTCACGAGCCCGACGTTGTCGCCGATGCGCGACGCGACCTGCGTCAACCCGAGCACGGCGTCCATGGCGTGCTCGACACGCGGGGCGTCGCCGACCGTGCCGGCCATCACCCGACCGTTGTCGAGGAGCGCCACGACGTGCTGATTGCGCTCGGCGCGGTAGTCCCGCACGATCGCCTTCGGTTGGCGTGCGGTCGCTGCCCAGTCGACGCGACGGATGTCGTCACCGGGACGGTACTCGCGGAGCTGATCGAAGTCGGTTCCGGTGCCGCGCGTGCGGACGCTGCGGATGCCGGTTTCCAGCGGAATCCGCATGCGGGTCCGCATCAACTCGCGCGAGGGATAGGCCGGGAGCACGGCGAGCGTGCCCGGCACGTCACGCGTCTGTTGGCGGTTCACGAGCCGGAGCGGACCCGTCGTCCGGATGGTCACCGCTCCGAAGGGGAATCGACCTCGGCGTTGCGGTTCGATCGACGCACTGAATCGATGCTGCTTGTTCGCCCCGACCGTGAACCGCGAGGACCGGCGCGAGGCCCCGAGGCTCGGCCAGAGTGCATCGGCGACCGACACGCGAGCCGAACGTCCCGATCGGTTCTGCACCAACCACCGGAGTTCACCGCGTTCGCCGAGCGTCAACGAGGCGGGAAACTCGCGGATCACGTCGATGTCGGACGGCCCCGGTGCGACGAAGAAGTCGGCGACCATGACCACGAGCACCGCGCCGAGCGCGATCGGCACGACCGACCAGTTGGTCGGGCGGATGATCGCCAACGGGACCACCACCGACACGATGACGAGCGCGGCCCATCCCGTGGGGATCGGCACGCTGTGCGTGCGTCGCGGGCGTCCGGTCCGGGCCATCGAGCGTCAGCGCGGCGTCGGCACCGTGGCGAGCAGCCCGTCGATCACGGTGTCCGCCGCCGTGCCCTCGAGCTCGAGCTCGGGGCGCACCAGCACTCGGTGCCGCAGACACGGTTTGGCGATCGCCTTGACCTCGTCGGGCGTCACGAACGCCCGCCCCGACAACCACGCCCACGCCTTCGATGCGTGCAACAGCCAGGTCATCCCGCGCGGCGACACGCCGAGTTGGAGCGAAGGTGACTCGCGGGTCGCCCGGCCGAGCTGCACGATGTAGCGCAGCACGGCCGGCTCGACGGTGATGCGGTCGATCTCTCGGCGGGCGGCGGCGAGATCGGCGGGCGTCGCGACGGCCGTGATGAGGTCCGCAGTGGCGTGCGGGTTCATACCTGCGTGGTGTCGGGCGAGCATGTCGTGCTCCTGCTCCTCGGTCGGATATCCGACCACGAGCTTGAACAGGAACCGGTCGAGCTGCGCCTCCGGGAGCGGGAAGGTCCCCTCGTACTCGATCGGATTCTGCGTGGCGATCACGAGGAACGGGGTCGGCAGCGGGTGCGTCGTCCCCTCGATCGACACCTGCCGCTCCTCCATCGCCTCCAGGAGCGCAGCCTGGGTCTTGGGCGGCGTCCGGTTGATCTCGTCGGCGAGCAGCAGGTTGGTGAACACGGGACCCTCGCGGAATCGGAACTGGGGCGCCTGACCGGGGACCTGGTCGAGGACGGACAACCCGACCACATCGGACGGCATGAGGTCAGGTGTGAACTGCACGCGCCCGAACTCCATGTCGAAGGCCGCGGCGAGGGTCTTGGCCAGCAGCGTCTTGGCGGTGCCCGGGACGCCTTCGAGCAGCACGTGGCCGTTGACCAGCAGTGCCGTGATCACGCCACTGAGCACACCCTGCTGTCCGACGATCACCTTGCCCACCTCGTCGCGGACGTCCATCACTGCACGCCGAGCTGCAGACTCCGACGGCGGTGCCGGCGGGGGGATGGAATTCGGATCGCCGGGCTGGCTCATGACGTGGTCACCCTTTCGTCGCGGAGGTTCGGATTCGTGTCGGCGAACACCTGCCGACGGACTCGGTCGATGCTCGCGGTCAGGTCGGCGAGCCCTGCGGCGTCGCCGACCGTGCGCCGCAGGAGGTACTCGATCTCGCCGACCGGCGTCCCCGACCGATGTGCGACCGCACGGTCGAGCTCGGCGAGCGGCGCTGCGAAGTCGACGCCGTGCGCGCGACAGAGGTCGCGATGCAACTGCTCCTGCAGCAGCCAGCCGGCGCGCGACGCATGTCCGGCACGCTGCATCAGGTTGCCGGTCGCCGACACGAGCTCGCTGCCGGCGATCGGCGCGGCCAGTGGCTCGTCGACGATCCGTCCCACTCGGGCACTCCGGGAAATCGCGAAGACGACGAAGGCGACCGCGCCGAGCGCCAGCGACATCCAGACCCACGGCGGCACGAGGTCGCGCAACGTCTCGTCGCCGGACCCGACGTCCTGGACGCGCGGGCTGGCACCGCGGCCGACCAGAAACGTGACGTCGCTCCCGCGTTCGGGGACGAGGAGCGACACGAGCACGCCGGCATTGTCCGCACGTCGTAGATGCCGGTTGACGAACGGCTCGTTGTCGCCGATGCCGACGATCAGTCCGTCGCCGAACTCGCGCACGATCACGAACGACGTCCCGGCACGCGTGAAGCACTGCGGCTCGTCGGGGCCCACCGGGAAGAGCACCCCGTCCGGGACGAACACACCGCGGCAGCGCGGCGAGGGCTGCCACGTTGCAGGTCCCGGCGAAGACATTGGCCTCGTCGTCGACGTCGCGCCGTTGCGAACCGCCGTTCCCGCTGATCGGCGTGGCGCCGCCGTCGAGGCCCGAACCGCCGTGGAGTGTGCTGTCCGGGTCGGCGACCACCGCAACACCTCCTGCTGCGACGAAGTCGAGGAGTTCGTCACGCTGCGCATCGTCGAGCCGATCCTCCAGCACGAGCACGCGGGTCCCCGCGTTGTCCTCGGGCAGCGGGACGTCCCGGGTGTCGGCCACGTCGCCCCCGGCGGCCTGCAGAGTCAGCACGAGCCCGCGCGCGCCGCTCGGCTGGCCCGAACGAGGATCGAACGGTTCTGGCGCCGGTCGGGCTCGAACGATCAGCAGGACCACGAGCGCCATCACCACCACGAACACGATCGCGGCGACGGCCTTCGCGCCGGCCGACGCGACTCCGGTGCCCGAGGCTGCCGAACGGGCCATCAGCGATGCCCTCGCACACGCGCACCGGCGAGCGCCACGTCCAGCACGGCTGCCTCGGCGCTCAGGAAGCGGGCATCGTCGCCCGATGTGACCGTTCCGTCGTCGAACCACGCAATGTCGAACGTGTCGGCCGCCGTCGCGAACGCATCGGCGAGGTCCGGCGCGATGTCGCGCACCTGGGCGCGCTCCTCCCCGGACGTCCGGCCGGGGATCTCGTCGACGTACCCCGCACGGGCCAGGTCGCCGACGAGCGCGCGGTATTGGCACCGAATCGAGTCCCGGTACCTGCCGGCGTCTCGATGCTCCGCCGCCTGGCGCCGCCACCGCTCCGGTGGGGTCTCGACGTCGATCAGCCTGGCGCCGACCTCCTCGTCGATCTCCTCGTCGCGATCCCCGTCGAGGTCGTCACCGTCGTCTTCCACCACCTGCCCCTCCCGCCAGCGCATGACGAGCCAGACGATCGCGACGATCAACGCGACGACGATCAGCACGACGAGGAGCTGGCCGATGAAGCCGAGACCCGACGGGTCGCCGATGTCGGAGACGTCCGGGGGTTCGGGCGTGTCCGGGTCGGGGGCGGGAGGGTTGCAGATCTGCGACGTCGCGGTCGCGTCGCACGCCACGTCGCGGATGTCGTCGGGATCGATGTCGCTCGGCCCGAGTGGGCCGCGCATGACCAGCCGCGCGATCACGCCACACCCTGCACGGACCGGGCGGGTCCGAAGGCAGCGTCGGCATCGATCACGAGGTCGAGGCCCTCCCCGACCACACGGACCTCGACGTACACCTGGGCGGTCGCCAACGCGATCAGCGGGACGACGATCAGCACGACCAGTTGTGCCATCATGCCCTGCACGATCGGCGTCAGCCCGCCCAGGCTGATGAAGCCGGTCGCTTCGAGCAACGGGACGAGCGTGCCGATGCCGACGGCGAGGAGCACGGCGAGAAACGTTGCGAGGAGCACGAACACGAGGCAGATGCCGAAGCGCAGACGCGCCAGCCGCCAACTGCGTTTGGCCGCAGCGAACGGACCGAGCCGCTCGCCGACCATCGCCGGGATCACCAGCAGCGTCGCCGCAGCGGCGAACCAGCAGATGAACATGAACAGCACGATCCACACGCCGACGACGTCGGGCTGTGCGGTCACGACGATCAGCGCCATCAGGGGGAACCACCAGTGCGTGAGCCCCCACGCCGCGAAGATCGCAGGGAGTCGGCGGCCGGTGCGTGCGAGCGCCCGACCCAAGCTCACCGGCGAGCGGAACCGGTCGCCGAGGAGGATCTGCGCGGCGAAGTGTCCGACCACTGCGGTCACGAAGCTGGCGAACACGACGGCGAGCCAGACCGCGAGGTCTTCGATTCCGCTTCCGGTGTCGTCGCCGAGGAACGACGGCAGCGCCGAGTCGTTGGGATCGACTCGGTCGTATCCGAGGATCGTGACCCACACGTTCAATGCGACGGCCGGGACGAGAATCACGGTGGCGCCGATCATGACGTCGCGGAGCCGCCGCTGGAACACGGTGCCGCCGCCATCGAGCGCAGCGAGCACGGGACCCCGACTGCGCTTCAAGCGAAAGGCCCGACCGCGTTGCGCCGAACCCGGCGATGCGGCGTCAGCCGACCGAGCGGTCGCCGGAGTGGCCGCCACGGCGTCGAGCCGCTCCCAGTCGCCACCGTGCGCCGTCATCTCCCCCATCATGGGCCATCGGTAGCCTGCCGACGGTGCACGGCTATGACTCGACGAGCTACGGCGACGGCTTTGCCGACGTGTACGACGACTGGTACGCGAACGTCACCGACGTGGACGCGACCGTTCGGCGGATGGCCGAACTCGCCGGCACCGGCGGTCGCGTCCTCGAACTCGGCGTCGGAACCGGTCGGCTCGCTGCACCGATGGCGCTCGCCGGGCTGACGGTCGTGGGCATCGATTCGAGCTCGGCGATGCTCGCTCGCATCGCATCGCAGCCCGGCGGGGACCTGGTCACGGCAATCTGCGGCGACATGGTGGGCGACCTCCCCGACGGGCCGTTCGACGCCTGTCTCGTCGCGTACAACACCTTGTTCAACCTGCTCGACGCTGCCGAACAGCAACGCTGTTTCGAGGTCGTGTCCGCGCGGCTGCGACCCGGCGGGTCGTTCGTGGTCGAAGCGATCGTGCCGGATCCCACAGCCCCGGCCGGTCGCGATGTCAGCGTTCGCTCGATGACCACCGATCGGGTGGTCCTGTCGGTCTCGGACCACCGACCGGGTGAGCAGCGAACGTTCGGACAGTTCGTCGAGCTCACCGAGGCCGGTGGCGTCCGGCTGCGGCCGTGGTCGATCCGGTGGGCGCCGCCGGCCGAACTCGACGCGATGGCGACGGCCGCCGGCCTCTCGCTCGCCGACCGGTACGCCGACATGGCGGGCTCGCCGTTCGACGAGCAGGCCGATCACCACGTGTCGATCTACCGGCGCTGACCCGTTCGGGATAGCGTGGTCGACGCATGTATCTCGAGCGCATCAGCGAGCCGGCCGACCTGCGCGGACTCGACTACGACCAGCTTCGTGACCTGGCGGGCGAGATCCGGGACTTCATCGTCGCCGCGGTCTCCGAGGTCGGCGGTCACCTCGGGTCGAATCTCGGCGCCGTCGAGCTCACGCTCGCGCTCCACCGCGTGTTCGAATCGCCCACCGACGCGATCCTCTGGGACACCGGCCATCAGGCCTACGTCCACAAGATCGTCACCGGTCGTCAGTCCGGCTTCGAGACGCTCCGCCAGGCCGGCGGGATGTCGGGCTATCCCAGCCGCGAGGAATCGGCACACGATCTGATCGAGAACAGCCACGCGTCGACCGTGCTGGCCTATGCCGACGGGTTGGCATCGGCCCGTGACCTCGGCACGAACGGCCAACGCCACATCGTCGCCGTCGTCGGCGACGGCGCCATGACCGGGGGCATGGCGTACGAGGCGCTGAACAACATGGGTCACCACAACCGTGGCGTGATCGTCGTGCTCAACGACAACGGCCGGTCGTACGCCCCCACGATCTCGAACCTGTCCGCGAACTCCCAGGGGTTCGACGAGCAGGCGAACCATCCGTCGATCCCCGATCGCGTCACCGGTCGCCTGTCACACGCGCTCACCGACATCCGCCAGAACCCGGTCTACGTCCGACGCCAACGTCGACTCGAGGAGTTCCTCCAGGGGCTCCCCCTCGTCGGCAACCAGGCGGGCTCGGCCATGGACGCCTTCAAGGCGGGCGTGCGCGAGTTCCTCCAACCGCCGTCGTTCTTCGAAGCGTTGGGCTCCCGGTACATCGGCCCGTTCGACGGGCACGACGTCGAGCAGATGGAGCATGCGTTCCACAACGCGATCGAGCTCTCCGAGGAAGGACCGATCGTCGTCCACGTCCTCACCCAGAAGGGGCGGGGCTACTCGCCGGCGGAGGACGACGACGAGAAGAACCTCCACGATGCGCCCGTGTTCGACCCGTTGGTCGGGCCCCCCAAGGCCGTGTCGACGGGGTACACGCAGGCGTTCGCCGAGTCGATCATCAAAGAGGCCGAGAACGACCCACGGCTGGTGGCGATCACCGCGGCGATGCCGGGGCCGACCGGGCTGCTGCCGTTCCAGGCCCGCTTCCCCGACCGCTTCTTCGACGTCGGTATCGCCGAGCAACACGCGGTCACCAGTGCCGCGGGCATGGCGATGGGCGGACTGCGTCCGGTCGTCGCGATCTACTCCACGTTCCTCAACCGGGCGTGGGACCAGGTCGTCTACGACGTGGCGATGCATCGCCTGCCGGTGATCTTCTGCCTCGACCGCGCCGGGGTGACCGGCCCGGACGGCGCCAGCCACCACGGCGTCTACGACATGGCACTGCTCTCGAAGGTGCCCGGCATGCGCGTGCTCGCCCCGTCGAGCGCCCAGGAGCTCGCCCAGATGCTCCATGACGCGACGTCGCTCGCCGACGAGGGCCCGGTCGCGATCCGCTACCCCCGCGGCGCTGCTCGACAGGTGACGGAGCAGGAGGTCGGTGTCGGGCTCCACGGCCGTCGAGTCGTCGCCGCCACCGATCCAGGATCGTCGGTGTGCGTGATCGCGATCGGCAAGATGCTCGAAACCGCCGAGAAGGCAGCAGCGGCCCTTGCCGACGACGGCGTCGAGGTGACGGTGTGGGACGCACGCTGCTGCGCGCCGCTCGACCCCGAGATGATCGCCGATGCGTCCGCCCACCGCCACATCGTCACGATCGAGGACGGAATCCGGGACGGCGGTATCGGCATGGCCGTCGCCACCGAGGTGTCCGAGATCGACGGCTCGGTTCCGGTCACGCCGCTCGGTCTGCCGACGAAGTTCCTGCCGCACGATCCGAAGTCGAGCAACATCCACTCGAGGTACGGACTCGACGTCGACGGCCTGGTCGCCGCCGTCCGCGCCACGTGACGTGTGCGACATGACGCGTAACTGAGGACCGATTCACGTACGGTGCGTTCGCTGCCGAAGAAGATGGCAGAGGCGCCCCCTCGACCGGCGCTGCGATGCGCGGCCCACCTGGGTCCGGAACGTCCGAGACCCGAGAATGGTGGATCCCCCATGCCAGCAACCGAAACCGTCGTGCCCGAACGCGCCGACAACGGACTGAGCGCTGCGAACGTTCGCAACTTCAGGACGGCCTGGTTCTCCAACCCGAAGGCCGACATCCTGTCGGGTCTCGTCGTGGCCCTCGCGCTGATCCCCGAGGCGATCTCGTTCTCGATCATCGCCGGCGTCGACCCGAAGGTCGGCCTGTACGCGTCGTTCTCGATCGCGATCATCATCTCGATGACCGGCGGTCGGATGGGCATGATCTCGGCGGCGACCGGCGCGATGGCGCTCGTGGTCGTGCCGCTCGTCAAGGACTACGGCATCGGCTACCTCTTCGCCGCGACGATCCTCGCCGGCGCGCTGCAGATCGCGTTCGGCGCGCTCGGCGTCGGCGCGTTGATGCGGTTCATCCCGCGCACGGTGATGCTCGGCTTCGTCAACGCCTTGGCGATTCTGATCTTCCTCGCGCAGGTACCGCTGATCCTCCTCTCCGACGAACCGGCATCGGTGCGCAACAGCGAGTTGGCGCTGAACCTCGCGTTCATCGCCGCCGGGCTCCTGATCATCTACGGGCTGCCCCGCATCCCCAGCAGGCTGGCCCGTGCGGTCCCGTCACCGCTCGTGGCGATCGCCCTCCTGGCCGCAGCGGCCATCACGATGGGCTGGCAGTTGCCGACCGTCGGCGACATGGGTGAGCTGCCCGACACGCTGCCGTTCTTCGCACTGCCCGACGTGCCGTTCACGTTCGAGACGCTCGGGATCATCCTCCCCTTCTCGCTCACACTTGCGTTCGTCGGCCTGCTCGAGTCGCTGCTCACCGCACAGCTGCTCGACGACATGACCGACTCCGACTCCGACAAGAACCTCGAGTCGCGCGGCCAGGGCATCGCCAACATCGCCACCGGCTTCCTCGGCGGGATGGCGGGCTGCGCAATGATCGGCCAGTCGATGATCAACCACCGCTCCGGTGGCCGCACCCGTCTGTCCACCCTGATGTCGGGCGTGTTCCTGCTGATCCTGATCCTCGTGCTCGGCGGCATCGTCGCCCAGATCCCGATGGCCGCGCTCGTCGCCGTGATGATCATGGTGGCGATCGGCACGTTCAACTGGAAGAGCGTCGCTCCCGAGACGCTGAAGCGGATGCCGAAGACCGAGACGGCCGTGATGGTCGTGACCGTCGCCATCGTCGTGTTCACCCACAACCTCGCCTACGGCGTCGCCGCCGGCGTGTTGCTCTCGGCGATCTTCTTCGTCCGCCACGTGTCGCACCTCGTCAACGTCACGAGCGTCGTCGATCCCGACAACCACGAGCGGATCTACCACGTCACCGGCCAGCTGTTCTTCGCGTCGACGAACGACCTCGTCCACTCCTTCGACTACGACGCCGTCAAGGTGAAGAAGGTCGACATCGACCTGACCGATGCCCACGTGTGGGACACGAGTGCGATCGTCGCCCTCGACGCCGTGGTTGCGAAGTTCGCCGAACGCGGCATCGAGGCCGAGATCATCGGCCTCAACCGGTTCGCCGCCGACCTCCACGACCGCACCTCCGGCGAAGTCAGCAACCACTAGGAATCCGTCGATCGTTTCGCCCGTGGAACAACCGAACGTCGACCACGACGAAGCCGCGGGCAGGCACATAGTGCCGATGGCCTCTGCAGCTGTCCGCATGTCGAGGGGTAAATGGGAGCTACCGGGGTCGTCCCATGCCGAGCATTCCTTCACAACTGTTCAACCCGATCACCGACCGGGCGATCGAGTCCCTGTTCAAGGACTTCGACGTCGAACGGGCGCGTTCGCTGCTGGCGCGCATCGACGGCCTCAACCCCGCGCCGACCGGCGTGAGTATCGACCCGGTGGAACTCACTCACTGCAGCGCCGAGTGGGTCCGAACCGGCCGGCGCACCGACCGCGTGGTGCTCTATCTCCCCGGCGGTGGCTGGGCGTTGCGCAGTCCGCGCACGCACCGTCGCCTCGCCGCCTCGGTGGCACGAGCGGCCAACGCCGATGTGCTGCTGGTCTTCTACCGCCTGGCGCCGGAGCATCCGTTCCCGGCGGCGCTGGAGGACTGCGTCGGGAGCTACGAGCGGCTCCTCGACGACGGGGTTGCGCCGGAACGCATCGTCATCGGCGGCGATTCCGCCGGCGGCAATCTGGCCCTCGCTTCGCTCCTCGCACTCCGCGATGACGCGAAACCGTTGCCTGCGGGGGCGTTTGCGGTGTCGCCGTGTACGGACATGAGTTTCAGCGAAGGCGGCGCGCGCATCGAGTTCGGCGACCCCGACGCGCTGTTCCCGGAGTCGGCCGATGCTCGCGAGAGCGATCCGCGCATGCTCTACGCCGCCGGAGACCAGACCGTGCTGGATCATCCGTACGCGTCCCCGTTGCGCGGCGACCTGACCGGGCTCTGCCCGGTGCTGTTGCAGGTGGGCAGCACCGATTGGCTCCTCGATCAGTCGACCATGTTCGCCGAGCGAGCACGGGCGGCCGGGGTCGATGCCGAGGTCGAAGTGTGGAAAGGGCAACCGCACGTGTGGCACACGATGCCGTTTCCGGAAGCCGAGCAGGCGTTCGGACACCTGGGCGACTTCGTGCGCCGGTGCTGCCCGTAAGGAAAGCAGAGAAGAGGAGGACGAGATGGAACCGACCGGCGAGCAGTATCTCCGAGGGCTGCGCGAGGATCACGCCAGATTCTCCAGGGTGTTGTCGATGATCGGCCGCGACGCGCAACGCCTGCTCGATGAACCCGACGAGGTCCTCCCGCTGTTCTCCGAAGCGGTGGACTACGTGGTGAACCATCAGAACGTGCACCATCATCCCCGCGAGGAGATCATGTTCGCGAAGGTCGCGACCGCGTCGGACACGCTCGCGGACACGTCAGCCCGGCTGTCGCAGGAACACGAACTCACGGATCGTGCAGGTGAGGAGCTGCTCGCCACACTCGACCGGGCGTCACACTCCTCCTCCCAGCGGTCGACGCGCCGAGAACTGGCCCGTCAGCTCGAGCGTTTCGCGCACTCGATGCGACGCCACATCGCGCAGGAAGAAGAGATCCTCTACTCCGAGGCCTGGGACACGTTGTCGCCGGCGGACTGGGATGATCTCGCCGCGTCCGCGCCCGATCCGCTCGACCGCGATCTGGACGATCGCTATCCCCTTCTCGCGGACTACGTCAGCGGGGGACGCACGCACAGCACCGTGCAGCTCGACAGCAGCCCGCTCGGCGAGGCGGTCGAATCGGGGCTCGAACGGCTCTCCGCTGTCACCCGCCAACTCGGCGCGGTCACCGCAGCCGCCCGGCGACAGCAGCGCGAGGCCTGCGAGCTCGCAGTCGAATCGGTGAGAGACATGCCGAGGCTGCCGATGCTGCACCCGCAACAGACGATCCGAGCGGGTGGTGAGAGCGCGCACGCGTTCACCACCGCCTCCGTGCGCTGGCTGCGAGAGTGGCGCGACGTTCAGCGTCAGCAGCATCGTCGTCGGCTCGATGGCGGCGAGTGAGTGGTGCTGATCTGGCGTCGCTGGCGTTGTTCTGACCTGTTGGGATCTTGTCAGATGTCAACCGAGCCGGCGGCAGACTTGCCGACCGCCGACGAAGCGGGTCGTTCCCAGGTCCATGCCTTCCAGACGATTGCGGCAAGTGCCATCGCCATCAGGCTGAAGTGGAAGTAGTCGTCGAGATCGCCGGGCGCTGCGATCAAGGTGAGCCCGAAGAGCGGTGCGACGACGATGTTGGCCCACCTGCTCAGCTGGAGCGGAAGTACCCATGCCAGCAGCATCATCACGATTGGTACCTCAACGATGACGCCTCCGAGGAGGAACATGGCTTCGGTGACTTCGCGTCCGTTGTAGATCCCGTTCACTGCGTCTGCGAGGAACTCCGCCTTCACGATTTCATGGAGGTCGCGAAAGATGAAGTTCAAGAGGACGAACATCCACAGCGCACACAGCAGCGCCCTACTCTCCAATCGGTCGATGCGCCGGTTCGTATCCACCGAAGCGTCCTTGCTTGTCGTTGCCGTGTTCACGAGGAAGCTCCGCTTTGTCCGCTCGCTTCGATGGGCCTGATTCGACGCACACTCGCCAGCGGGATCGTCTCTGTGCGAGTCGGTTTCGGGATGCGCAGGTGAGCCATGAGGCGATCCTGACGTCCAGGACCGGTCCTGGCATCAGCCATCTGGTCCGACTCGTGTGGGTCGAACGAACGAGACCGAGGTCAGTCTTTCGGCGTCATCGACGTCAGATCGCCGACGCGGGTCGAGGAAGATGTTGGGAGTCGGCTCCACTTGACGCTCAAGTCTGATCTGTGGGTTCGATCCAACCCGCCATTCCCGCGTCCCGCCCGGCAAACTGCCCACCCGGCTCTTCGGACACGTTGAAGAAGGTGTGCCGAAGGCCCGAATAGTCGCCTGTACCCGTGAGGGTTCCGTAGACGGTGTGGGTGCCGTCGCTGTGAATCGATCCGACCCACTCGCCCTCCCAGGTTCCGCCGTCGTTGGTGAGCACCGTCGCCCCCCACATGTCTGCGATCCCGTTCGGGTACATGTCGTAGTTGATCGTGACTGTCGAAGTTCCGCTGACCCGTTCGTCCGACATGACGAGTTCGTAGACCCAGACCAAGTCGCGTGCCTCCACGACGTCGCCGGCTCGGGTTTGTGTGGAATCGGCGTCCTCTCGGACGAAGGTGCTCGTCCCGACCACGGGCACTCGGCCGTCGTCTCCGACCGACTCACTGTCGCTGCCGCCACAACCCGCGAGGACGGTCACCGAGCCGACGAGCAACACCGCCGCAAGACCTCTGATGAACTTCATGACACCCTCCTCGCTCGAGTCCGAACGTGTCCACTTCCAGTGTCTGCCCGACGCATGTCACGCAGGAGAGTCCAACGTCCTCTCACTGTCGCGTCGCCTGAGCCACCGGCCGCGACCTCACCGCCGACGAGTGGAACGAGTACGTCCCGGACGACGAGCCGCAGACCTCCGCCTGCTCGTCACGGCGGCGGGGAAGCCCGAGTTCAGTTCTTGGTGATCCGGAAGACCGGGATCTCGCGAGGTGCCGCGTTCTTCTCGTACTCGGCGAACTGCGGCATCTGGGCAGCTTGCGCATCGAAGAGCCGGCGCCGCTCGTCGCCCTCGGTCAGGTGATGCGGTGGATGCGGTACTCGACCCCGGTCTCGTGCATCCGGCCCTCGCCGACGAACAGGGTGCTGTTCACCCAGGCGTAGCGCTCGTCGCCGGTCTCGAGGCGCGGGGTGGTCCGGAAGTACTGGTCGCCGTAGTCCGTCGAACCGCCGGGCGCCATCGCCCCCATCACCGCCTCGTTCAGTTCGAGCAACCCGCCGTACTGCGCGTAGATCAGCGCACCGTCGTCGGTCTGGATCTGGGCGCGCACGTCGAGGCGTCCCCAGCCATCGGCGCCGAGCAGGATCCAGTCGGCGCCGGCCCCGACGAGCGTCCCGGTGATCCGAGCGCCCGTGACCGAGCCGCCCACGACGTTCGCCACCAGACGACCCCCGTAGGGCCCTGCACCCACGTCCAACGGCTCCGCCCCGAGTTCGGCGTACATGACGCACTCTTCGACAAGTTCCATGACTGCTCCCTTGGTCGTGACTTCAGCGAGGCTCGACCATACTTCACGACGCGTTGCGAACTCGTGTTTGCATTCGTTGACATTCTCTGCTATCATCTTCCCATGGACCCGGTTCGGCTGATCGAACGCCTGGAGGCGTGCGATGTCGACACTGCCAGTGCGTCCGAACTCCCGGGGCTCTTCCGCACCCTGCGCCAGCTCACCGGCTGGACCGCGACCGTCGAGGCGCAACTCTCCCGCCGCGCCACCGAGCTCGAAGCGACCGGTGAGGGAGCGCCCGCCGCCGAGGTGATCAGCCGTGGCACGAAGACCTCGCCGCGCCAGGCGAAGCGCGCGGAACGTCGTGGCGCCGCCCTGGCCAACGCTCCCGACATGGAACGTCAGTTGGCGGCGGGTCGCATCTCGACCGAACACGCTGACGCGCTCGCCAACGCTGCGGCAAGGCTCGACGACGACGACCAGCGCGCCGCGCTGTTCGACCAGCAGGCCGAGCTCGCACACCACGCCGCCGCGGAAACGCCGGGCCAGTTCGGCCGCACCGTGCAGAAGGTCGTCGACCGGCTGTCGGCCGACGGTGGGCTCGATCGCTCCGAGCGCCAGCGCGCTGCTGCCAGCCTCACGTACGGCATGAACGACGAGACCGGCATGGGGTGGATCCGCGCCGAGCTCCACCCCGACGATTACCAGCGAGTCGCTCGCCGCCTGGATGCCGACGTCGCCGCGCTCCGCCAGCGCCCCGAGAACGAGGGCCTGCGCCACGACCAACTCGCCGCGAAAGCCGGCGTTGCACTCATCTGCGGTGGCCGGGCCACCAGCACGCCGCCGGCGGAGGTGCTCGTGCTCGTCGATCACGAGACGATCACCGCTGGTCTCCACGAGCACTCGATCATCGAGTACGCCGACGGCACGATGCTGCCGGTCGAAACCGCCCGCCGCCATGCGTGCACCGCCAACATCATTCCCATCGTCCTCGACTCGAACGGCATGCCGCTCGACGTCGGACGCGGTTCCCGTCACGCCACGCCCGCGCAGCGGCGGGCACTGCGTTCGATGTATCGCACGTGTGCCGTCGGCGGATGCGACCGAGGCTTCGACCACTGCGAGATCCATCACCTGCTCGAGTGGGATCGACACAACGGCAAGACCGACATGGACAACCTCGTCCCGCTGTGCAGCTTCCACCACCATCGGGCGCACGAGGGTCGATGGCGATTGCAACTCGACTCGAGCACCCGACAACTCAGCGTGTTCCTCCCGGACGGGTCACTGCACTCCCGCTCGCTTCCCGACCTGCTCGCCGAACGAGCGGCTGCCTGAGCTGACTGCGACACGCCGTCGCGACGCCGACTACGTTTGACACGACGGACCGATCGGGTCCGTGTTCGCGACACACACAAGGGGTACACGTGGCTGGTGGCAGCATTCTGGGCACTCGGGTCCAGCGCAAGGAAGATCCGAAGTTCCTCACCTCGGGCGGCGTCTACGCCGACGACGTCGACGACCCGCGCCTCGCCGGCGCGGCACAGGCGGTCTACGTCCGCTCGACGGTCGCCCACGGCACGATCGAGTCGATCGACATCGAGGCCGCGCTCGAAATGCCCGGCGTCCTGGCGATCCACACCGCCGAGTCGCTCGGCCTCGAGCCGGTCGCGTCACCGTTCAACCCTGGCTCGGCACGCACGCTGCTCGCCAGCGACAAGGTCCGCCACGTCGGCGAGCCGGTCGCCGTCGTCGTCGCCGAGACACAACAGCAGGCCACCGACGCCGCCGAGATGGTCTTCGTCGACTACGAGTTCCTGCCCGCGCTGATCGACCTCGAGGAGTCGCTCGCGTCCGAGACGCTGATCTACGAAGCGGCCGGCAGCAACGCCGTGTTCGACACGACGGCACTCGGCCTCCCCGAGAACTCCTCGGCCGAGGAGTTCTTCGCCGACTGCGAGGTCACCGTCACCGGGCGCTTCATGAACCAGCGCGTCGCTCCCTGCCCGCTCGAAGTGCGGGCATCGGCGGCCACCTGGGACGAGGGCCGGCTCGTGCAGTGGATCTCCAGCCAGGGTGCCCAGGGCGCGAAGGACGCCTTCACGGCCGCCAACGGCGGCGACGCCGACGCGATCCACCTGATCACCCCCGACGTGGGCGGCGGCTTCGGCGCGAAGATCGACACCTACGCCGAAGAACTGCTGCTCGGCCCGATTTCGAAAGCGCTCGGCCGACCGGTTCGCTGGCGCGAGACGCGCAGCGAGTCGATGATGAGCCTCGGCCACGGCCGTGCGCAGCTCCAGTACGTCACGATCGGCGGAACCAAGGACGGCAAGGTCACCCACTACCAGCTGCACGCGATCCAGGACGCCGGCTCCTTCGTCGGCATGGGAACGATCCTCGCCCCGTTCATGACGCGCCCCATGGCGTCGGGCGTGTACGACATCCCGAACATGGAGGTCCGCACCACGTCCGTGGTCACCAACACCACGCCCACCACGGCCTATCGCGGTGCCGGACGCCCGGAGGCCACCGCCGCGATCGAGCGGGCGATGGACCTCTTCGCCCACGAGGTCGGCATGGACCCGGTCGACGTTCGCCGCAAGAACCTGATCGCCAAGTTCCTCGAACCGCACACCACCGCCGTGGGCCAGGCATACGACGTCGGCGACTTCGAAGGCGCGCTCGACAAGGCGCTCGAAACCGCCGGCTACGCCGACCTGCGCGCCGAGCAGGCCGCCCGCCGCGAGTCCGGGGCCGACAAGCAGCTCGGGATCGGCGTGAGCGTCTACGTCGAGATCACCGGCGGCGTCGACCCCAAGCAGGAGGCCGCAAAGCTCGAAGTCCACGACGACGGCACCGCCACGGTGTACACCGGCACCTCGCCGCACGGCCAAGGCCACGAGACGGCGTGGGCGATGCTCGCCTCCGACGAGACCGGCATCCCGATGGACAAGATCACGCTCATCTGGGGCGACACCGATCTCGTCCCGACCGGCGGCGGCACGATGGGCTCGCGTTCGCTCCAGCAGGGCGGCGCGGCCGTCCACCAGGGTGCGATCGAGCTGGTCGACAAGGCCAAGCAGCTGGCCGCCCAACTCCTCGAAGCCGACGAAGCCGACATCGTGCTCGACAAGGACACCGGATCGTTCCACGTGGCCGGCACCCCGGCCGTGTCCAAGAGCTGGGCCGAGCTGGCTGTCGCCTCGAGACAGCAGGGCGACGAGTTGACCATCGACACGCTGTTCGTGGCCGACATGGCCACGTTCCCGTTCGGCGCCCACATCGCCGTCGTCGAAGTCGACATCGGCACCGGCCAGGTCAAGCACCTCCGCCAGGTCGCATGTGACGACGCCGGCCGCGTGATCAACCCGCTCCTGCTCGACGGCCAGATCCACGGTGGCATCGCGCAGGGCACCGCGCAGGCACTGCTCGAAGAGGTCCGCTACGACGAGGACGGCAACCCGGTCACCTCGAATCTCGCCGACTACGGCATGATCTCGGCGACCGAACTTCCGAGTTTCGAGGTGGTGCACATGGAGACCCCGACGTTCGTGAACCCGCTCGGCGCAAAGGGCATCGGCGAGTCCGGCACGATCGGGTCGACCCCCGCGGTCCAGTCCGCCGTGTGCGACGCGCTGAGCCACCTCGGCGTCACCCACATCGACATGCCCGCCACCAGCGAACGCGTGTGGCAGGCCATCCAGGCGGCCCAGCAGTGACCGAGTCCACGGTGTCCACGGTGGCCGACACCGCAGCCCCTCGGGCGACGTTCACGAGCTTCGAGGAGTCGACCGCCGAAGACTGGGCGCAGATCATCCCGCAGTTGGAGATCACCCAGTCCCACGTGGCGGATCGCGTGATCGGGCTGCTCCGCGACCTCGAGTCCGATCACGGCGGGTTTCCGGTGAGCCGACTCGAACACAGCCTGCAGACCGCCACCCGGGCGGAGAAGGCGGGCAAGGACGACGAGTACGTGTTCTGCGCGCTGATCCACGACATCGGCGACACGCTCAGCCCGTACAACCACCCCGACATCGCGGCGGCCATCGTCAAACCGTTCGTGTCCGAGGCGAACCACTTCATGGTCAAGCACCATGGCGAGTTCCAGGGCTACTACTTCTGGGACTACATCGGCCTCGACGGTCAAGCCCGCGAGAAGTATCGCGACAGCCCGCACTTCGATCGCACCGTCGAGTTCTGCGGCGAGTACGACCAGACCGCCTTCGACGCGAGCTACACCAGCAACCCGCTCGAACACTACGAGCCGCTGATCCGCCAGATCCTCCGCGGCGCCTAGCTCGTTCCGTCCGCGAGACGTCGGGCGTACTCGTCGACGTCGATCTCACCACCGGCGTCCGCGGCGAGTCCCTGCTGCGCTTCGGGCAGGAACGGTTGGAGCAGGTCGATCCGCTTCCACGCCGGGTAGGGCTGGACGCCGTCCTCGTCGGGCACGTAGTCGGACGAACGAACCCGCTGATGCGGATGGATGTAGCGCGCACAGTTGACGAAGGTGTTTTCCACCCTGGCCCGCACGATCAGCTCCGCACCCGGGAACCGCTCGAGCGCCGGATCATCGCGATGGACCGTGGCCGTTGCGTGGAGTCGGAGCCGGTTCGGCGTCTCGAAGTCGATGAACAGCAACCCGATCTTGGCGCCGCCTCCTCCTTCGACGCCCGCCGCGATGTTCCCCATCGAGACGAACATCCCGTTGCCGTCGTAGCTCGGGAACACGATCGTTCGCTCGTCCTCGACCTGCACCACGCCGGTCGGCCCACCCTTGTACGACACGGTCGGCCAGCCGTCGGCGCCCACGGTGGAGAGGAAGAAGAAGTCTCGCGACTCGATGAACGCTCGACGGTCGTCGTCGATGCCCTCGGCGACGATCGTCATCTGATGGACGTCGGCCAGCCGGCGGGTGTCGAACTCGTCCTGGAGCGCTCGCTGCGACGGGCTGTAGAAGTCACTCATCGACGCATCCTGACACGTCGACGACCCGCATACGATGGCTGGATGTCCGCGACCACACTGCCGATCGAAGCCGTCGGCCTCCAGCGTTACTTCGGCTCCGGCGACGACGTGGTCAAGGCGGTCGACGGCGTCGACCTGCAGATCCAGCCCGGCGAGATCTTCGGATTCCTCGGCCCCAACGGAGCCGGCAAGTCGACAACGGTCCGGATGCTGACAACGCTGCTGCGCCCGACCGGCGGGACCGGGCGCGTCGCCGGGTTCGACGTCGTCGACCAGGCCAACGACGTTCGCCGCAACATCGGCGTGGCCCTGCAGGACGCGGCAATCGATCCGCTGATGACCGGCAACGAGCTGCTCCACCTCCAGGCGGTGCTCTACGGCTTGCCGAAGTCGCAGCACCACGCCAAAGCCGGCGAGTTGCTCGAACGAGTCGGCCTGACCGCCGCCGGTGACCGCCGCGTCGGCACGTACTCCGGCGGCATGCGCCGACGTCTCGACCTCGCCCTCTCCCTGATTCACGAGCCGACCGTGCTGTTCCTCGACGAGCCGACGACGGGGCTCGACCCGATGAGCCGGATCTCGCTGTGGGAGGAGATCCGGCGGCTCAACAACGACGGCACCACGGTGCTGCTCACCACGCAGTACCTCGAGGAGGCCGACCAACTCGCCGAGCGGATCGCGATCATCGACCACGGCGTGATCGTCCGCAAGGGTCGACCGAACGAATTGAAGGCCGAGGTGGGCAGCCCCACGCTGTTCGTCAGCGTCGACGGGGCTGCCAAGGACCAGGCGAGCCAACTGTTGGCTGCATTCGGCGAATTGCGCGCCAGCCCCGAGGGCACCCTCGGCGTCGGCCTCACCGACGGGCCGAGCGCCGTGTCGCGCGTCGTTCGCTCACTCGACGACGCCGGCATCACGGTCCGCGATCTCGAGCTGCACGAGCCGAGCCTCGACGACGTGTTCGCCGAGGCGACGGGCTATCGACTCGAAGGCGCCGACGCGTGAGCATCGCCACGACGTCTCCATCGGCACGGACGAGACCCGAGCTGCATCAATCGACAGCGGCCCAGACCCTCGCGCTCTCGAAGCGATCGATCCTGTCCCTGTGGCGCCAACCATCGCTGATCATTCCGTCGCTGATCTTCCCGCTGTTCTTCGCCGCGCTCGGCACGTCGTCGTTCTCGCGTGCGACCACGCAGGTCCCGGGGTTCCCCGCGGTCGACTCCTTCCTCGACTTCGCGCTCGCCGGCTCCGTCGTCCAGGGGATCCTGTTCGGCTCGACCGTCGGCGCAACCGCCCTCGCCGTCGACATCGAGAACGGGTTCTTCGACCGCCTGCTGAGCTCACCCTCGACACGGTCGGGCATCATCGTCGGTCGACTCGCCGGCGGCATGGTGTACGGCGCCTTCCAGACCGTCTTCTTCATCGCCATCCTGTTGCCGTTCGGACTCTCGATCAAGGGCGGCGTGGCCGGCGTGCTCACGATGGCCCTCGGCGGAACGATCCTGGCACTCGCCGTCGGCGCGATGATGTCGGCGATGGCACTGAAGACGGGTTCGTCCGAGGCGGTGCAGGGTGCGTTCCCGCTGCTGTTCATCGCGATGTTCTTCTCCTCGGCCTTCTTCCCCCGCGAAACGATGAGCGGCGTCTACAAGGTGTTCGCCGACCTCAATCCGATCTCCTATCTGGTCGAGGCCTTCCGCGACCTCACGATCGACGGGTTCACGGCCTCGGCCGTCATCAGCGCCGTCGTCATCCCGTCGATCCTCGCAGTGTTGGCCGTCGGGCTCGCGCTGGCGGCGCTCAGAGGCCGGCTGGGGGCGCGATGACCACGCTCGACGACACGACGACGAGCGCCGACCGATCGGTCGCGAACACCCACATCCTCCCGGCATCGGTCGGTTTGATGAAGCGGAGCATCGTCAACATCACCCGGCTCCCGTCCGCGTTCCTCCCATCGGTGCTGATGCCGATCTTCCAGGCGATCGCGTTCTCGGGCACCTTCTTCGCGATCACCCAGATCCCCGGGTTCCCGACCGATCGCTCGATCAACTGGTTCCTCCCACTCGGCGTCGTGATGGGTGCGGGATTCGCCGGGATCGGGATCGGATTCACGACGATCCGCGACCTCGAAGGCGGGTTCTACGACCGCCTCCGGCTGACCCCCGCACCGCGCACGTCGCTCATCACCGGTCCCCTGCTCGCCGCGCTCGCCCGTGCGGCGTTGGTGACCACGATCGTCTTCATCGTCGGCACGCTGTTCGGCGCCCGCCTCACGCACGGTCCACTCGGGTTGATCCCGCTCTACGTCGCAGCGCTCGGCATCGCGGCCATCGGCACCGGGTGGGGCCTCGGACTCGCCTACATCTTCCGCGACATGCGCGCGGCGGCGATCATGCAGCTCACGTTCTTCCTCGTGATCTTCCTGACCGAGGCGCAGACGCCGCTGTTCGTGATGCAGGGATGGCTCGAAAACGTCGCTCGGATCAACCCGTTCAACAGCGTGATCCGGCTGTCCCGCCTCGGTTTCGTCGACTCACCGATCACCTGGGACGACACCTGGGGCGGGCTGTTGACGATCGCGGTGTTCACCACCCTCATGTTCCTGTTCGCCCGACGCGGCCTCGGCCGGCTGAGCGACTCCTGAACAGCGGATGATCAGCGTGCCGAGAGCTGCTTCGCGAGCCCCTTCATCCCTTGCTTGAACCCCATTGCGCCGAGCTTGGCCGCCACCGGCGCCAAGAACTGCGGCAGACGACGCATCTCGATGTCCTCGACCCAGTCGACGATCGAGCCCTCGCCGCCGTCGCTGTCGGGGACGACGGTGAACCCAGCCGTGCCGAACAGCACCGGGCCGACCTTCTCGACCTCGCAGTCGCCGGACGTGGCAACGTCGTCCCAGTCGCACGACACGACGCGCATCCGGTCGACGAGCGCCACGGGGCCGAAGCCGCTGCGTGCCGTGAACTCGCGGCCCACCTCGGTGGGGTCACCGGGCTCGACCTCCATCTTCGTCGCAGGGATCCAGTCGGCATGGCCCTCCCAGTCGACGAGCTCGTCCCAGACGACCTTCGCCGGCTGGTCGAATCGATGGCGGACGTCGAAGCGGATCTTGGCCATGCATCCACTGTCTCACGACTGTTGCGGCCGCGCACTAGCGTGCCCATCCGATGAGATCGACCGCGCAACGTCTCCGAGTTGCGATCGGGATGGTCGTCGCCGTCACGGTCTTCGGAACCGCCGGATACATGGGCTTCGGGTTCACGCCACTCGACGCGTTGTACCAGACCGTGACGACGATCACGACCGTCGGGTTCCGCGAGCTGGCCGTCTTCGACACCGCCGAGAAGGTCTTCACCATCATCCTCATCGTCGTCGGCGTGTCGACGGTGCTGTACACGTTCACCCTCGTCGTCCAGTCGGTCGTCGAGGGGCATCTCAGCGAGTTCGTCGGGAGGCGACGTATGGACCGACAGATCAACCAGTTGCGCAATCACACGATCGTGTGCGGGTGGGGTCGCGTCGGCGCAGCCGTCGCACACGATCTTCGTATGGAGGGACACGATGTCGTGGTCGTCGACGCGGATGCCGACCGGGTGCGGGAGCTGCCGTTCCCGACCATCGTGGGTGACGCAACCCGTGACGAGACGTTGCGCTCCGCCGGCATCGAACATGCCCAGGCGCTGGTCGCCGCGCTCCACGGTGACGCGGAGAACCTCTTCGTGACGCTCTCGGGTCGCGATCTGCGACCCGACCTGTTCATCGTGGCGCGCGCCCGTGCCGAGGAGAGCGTGAGCAAGCTCGAACACGCCGGCGCCGACCGCGTCGTCAACCCACAGGAGTTGGGCGCCGGCCGCATGGCATCGTTCGTCGCCAGCCCCAACGTTGCCGAGTTCCTCGACGTCGTGATGCACGAACGGTCGATCGAGTTCCGCATGCGCGAGTTCGACATCCCATCCGACTCCCCGATCGCCGGGAAGAGCCTCCGTGATGCGAATCTGCGCGAAACGAGTGGTGCGCTGATCCTGGCTCTGCGCTCCCCCGACGGGACCTTCACCACCAACCCGACCGGCAACACCGTGCTCGGACACCACCACGTCCTGATTGCGATCGGGACCGCCGAAGACTTCGCCCGGCTGGCCGAAGCCGTCCGGCCCGTGACGCCCACCCCATGACCCCCTCCCACATGATGACCCCTCCCACCCACGTCCTGCTCGACCTCGACGGGACGATCTCCGACTCGTCTCGAGGGATCGGTCGATCGTTGATCCACGCGTTCACGGAGTGCGGCTATCCACCGCCCGACGAGACGACCATTCGCGACATGATCGGGCCACCGTTCGAGCTGACCTTTCCGAGGCACGGCGTCCACGTCGACGACATCGAACAGGTGATCAGCGTGTACCGCGACCGGTACGAGGCCGTCGGACTGTTCGAGAACGAGGTCTACGACGGCGTCCACGAGATGCTCGACGCGTTGCGGAGCGATGGACACACGATCTCGCTCGCCACCGCGAAGCCACAGGACACCGCGGTACGGATCATCGAGCACTTCGAGTTGACCGAGTACTTCGCCCGTCAGGTCGGCGCAACGCACGAGATCGGTGTCGGCCGGCGCACCAAGGGCGAGGTGATCACGCACGCGCTCGGCCTGCTCGGCGTCGGCCCCCACGACCGAATCGCGCTCGACCACGTCATCATGATCGGGGATCGGGACCACGACGTGGAAGGCGCCCACCTCAACGCGATCGACTGCATCGGTGTGGCGTGGGGGTTCGGATCTCGCGACGAACTGATCGACGCCGGCGCATTGCACGTCGTCGAACACCCCGGCGAAGTTGCCGCAGCGGTCGCCGCCGCGTACCGTTCACACGAGTCATGAGTACCGCGGCTGAACACACCACTTCCGACCAGACCATCGAGGGTTCGGTTGCCGCTCCCGCACCGCCCCGATCCAACGCCGATCGGTTCATGCGGCGCCTCCTCCGGCTCCCCGAAGGGACCACCTCGACGGCTGCCGAGGCGCGCTCGGCGTTCCAGACGTCGCTGGTGTTCACGACGTGTCGATGCCTGCTGATGTACATCGTGTTGCCGTTCGTGCTGCCGGCCGTCGGGATCGCTCGCGGCGTGGGCCCGGTCGTGGGGATCGTGATCGGCCTGCTCGCCATGGTGTCGATCGTCTACTCGATCCGCCGCTTCTGGCGCGCCGACCACTCGAAGCGCTGGCACTACACGATCTTCGGAACGACGATCATCGCATTCTTGATCTGGGCGACGATCGCCGACACGATCCGGCTCCTCGACTGAGCTTCACGCTCGGCATCACGCTCCCGACGCGGGCGTGGGACGCTTTCCCCGTGTCTTCCGTGACCCCCGTCGACGTCCCGATCGCGAGCGAGACAACATGAGCGAACACCCACGCGTGACGGTCGTGGCCGTCCACGGCAACGGCGGCGGCAGCACCCGATTCGACCGGGTCGCCGGCCACTTCCCTGCAACCACCCGGTTCGTCGCGATCGACCTGCCCGGCTTCAACGGCGCTGCGATCGATCCGACACTGAGCGACGTCGCCGGCTACGCCGATCGACTCGCCGAGCTGATCGCCGAGCACGGCTCGGGTGACACCGTGGTCGTCCTCGGTCACGGGATCGGTGGGTCGATCGCACTGGATCTGGCCAGTCGCCGTCCCGAGACGATGGACGGCCTGATCCTGCACGCCCCCGTCGGTGCCGACCTCGATACGCGTCTGTTCCCGAAGATCATGTCGACCAAGCCGGTGCGCGAGCTGATCCGCCGAATGATCGCGGCGCGCCCGTTCCGCCCGATCTGGCGGCGCATCTTCTTCCCGATCGGTGCACCGAAGCCGGACATCGACACGTTCTTCGAGGGGTACCGATCCTGCGAGTCGTTCGGTCAGATGTTCGAAATCATCGACGCGGCGTGGTTCGACGCCCTCGCCCCCGTGACCGACATCCCGGTCGCACTGTTGTGGGGCGAGCACGACCGCGTCCTGAAGTCCGGCCAGACGGAGGCCATCGCCGCCAAGGCGCCGCAGGCGACTCGCGTGGTCGAAGCCGGCTGGGATCACTTTCCGATGCTCGAGCAACCCGAGGAGTACGCCCGTGTCATCGCGCGCTTGGCTGACGACCTGGTCACGTCGTCCCCGAGCTGACGTGCCGCCCGGGTGTGTGCCGCTCGGCAGCGGCCGCAGCGATGAACTCGGTATCGCACCGAAGGCCGCGCTCCTCGACCGTGCGGCGACAGCGTCGATCCGAGTGCCCGGTGGCTTCATCGTCCCCGATGGCGTCGACATCGCGCCCCTCGCCGCCGAATCGATGCGGTCGCGCTACGCGGTGCGTTCGGCATTCGGAGCCGAGGACCGAGCCGGGGAGAGCCTCGCGGGTTGGTTCACGACCAAACTCGACGTGCCGGGCGACGACGTCCCGGCGGCGATCGCCGACGTACGCGAATCGGCCGGGCGCCGTGCGGGAACGTTCCGGTGCGACGTGCTCGTGATGGAGATGGTGGCGGCGCAACACGCCGGCGTCGCGTTCAGCGAACCCGGCACCTACGACGACGTCGTCAACGTGGCCTCCGGCCTTGCGGCCGACCTGGTCAGCGGCAACGTGGCCGGCGAGCGGCTGGAGATCCCCCGGCTCGAACGCCCTGCCGGCGGGTGGCCGACGCGACTGCGAGCACTGCTCGCCGACGTCCGGCGCGTGTTCGGTGACGAACCGTGGGACATCGAATGGGCCGACGACGGAGACGTGTGCTGGCTCGTGCAGCTCCGCCCGATCACGGCACCGACGATCCGCAACGAAACCCTGACCGCCGCCAACCATGCCGAGATCCTGCCGCGCCTGCCGTCGCAGCTGATGACGAGCGTGATCGACGAGGCCGGCCCCGACCTCTTCGCCTGGTATCGCGCCCGGGTCCCGGGGCTCCCGGCCGATCGGGACTTCCTGCACGTCATCGGCGGGCGGCCGATGATCAACCTCTCGCTGCTCGAAGACATGATGCGCCACCTCGGGCTTCCGACCACGCTCGTCGCCGACTCGATCGGTGGCGGCAGCGGGAGCGAACACGGACCGTCACCATCTCGGATCATCCGCAGCACGCCCGCCCTCGCTCGTCTCGGCGTCTCCCAGATCGTGGCCGTCGCGACGTCGAGGCGAAACCGCCGTCGAGTGGCGGCCATCGGACGCCGCCCCGCCGCCACGTTCGGTGAGGCCGTCGACGACCTGCACCGGGCCTACGTCGCACTGGTGACGGGGATGTTCCCGCTGTCCTCCGCGATCGGACCGCCCCTGGCCGCGCTGCGGTCGGCCGGCACGCTGCTCGAACACGCCGCACGGCATCGGACCGTGACCGCCGAGATGGCGGACGCACGATCCCGACTCCGCCGCGCGACCGGGCCCGAGCGCGAGCAGCAGCTCGATCGGTTCCTCGAGGACTTCGGCCATCGCGGGGTCTACGAGAGCGACATCGCCCGACCGCGCTACCTCGACGATCCTGCAGCCCTCGCCGACACCGGGACCGATGCATCCGCAGTGACCCGCACCGCGCCGCCACGCACGCTGCGCGGATGGTTCACGCTGCCGATCTGGTGGCTCGCCGTCGCACCCATCCGCGCGCGGGAGCTGCTCCGACACGATGCGATGCGCAGCTTCGCGTCGATTCGCCGATCGTTCGTCTCCCTTGCGACGACGGCGGTGGGCGACGGACGACTCCGGGCCGTCGACGACGTCTGGCTGCTCGACGCCGACGAAGCCCGCCGCCTCGACACCGGGTGGATCCCCGACGACGCGTTCTGGGCCCGGCGCGAGGCTGAACGTCGGGAACTCGCGGCCCTCGACGTCCCGCACGTGGTCCGGCGTTTCGACGATCCCGCCGACTGGCGTCACGAGGACGGAGCGCCCGGCGAGGTGCTCCGTGGGCTTCCACTCACCACGGGCCGCGTGACGGGCCCGGCGTGGGTCCTCGACGAACCGGGCACCTCGCTCCCCGCAGGGTTCGACCGCCGCGAAACCGTGCTCGTCGCCCGGTCGATCGACGCCGGCTGGATCACGACGCTGGAGTCCGTTGCGGCGGTCGTGGTCGAGATCGGTGGCGACCTCTCCCATGGATCGATCCTGGTTCGCGAGCTCGGACTGCCGGCGGTCACCAACGTCGCCGGCGCCACGCGGCGCCTGACCACCGGCCAGGAGATCACGGTCGACGCCGGCGCCGGAAGCGTGCGCCTCAGCGCCGTCCCCGACTCGGGCGGCTCGACGGTACGGTGAAGCGACATGCGGATCGTCTCCCTGCTCCCGTCCGCCACCGAGATCGTCATCGGGCTCGGCCTGGCAGACGAACTGGTCGGGGTCACATTCGAGTGTGACCATCCGCCCGATCCGCGGATCGGGCGCCAGGTGGTGGTCGGCGGACTCGACACCCACGGCCTCGCACCCGACGCCATCGATGCCCTGGTCCGCGAGAAGATCGCCACCGGTGACGACCTCTATCGCCTCGACGAGGAGCGGTTCCGGGCGTGTGACCCGACCCACGTGTTGACCCAGGATCTGTGCCGGGTGTGCGCGCTCCCGGCCGGCGAGGCCGACGCCGCCCTGGCTCGCCTCGGCTGCACCGCCGACGTCACCACGCTCGACCCGCACACCCTCGACGACGTGCTCGCCACGATCACCGAGACGGGACGGGCCCTCGGCGTCACCGACCGCGCCGAGGCCATGGTCGCCGACCTGCGGCAACGGCTCGCCGTCGTCGAACGACGGGTGGCTGGGAGACCCCGGCCGAGGGTGTTCGTGCTCGAGTGGTCCGACCCGCCCTTCCTCTCCGGCCACTGGGTCCCCGACCTCGTCGTCGCGGCCGGCGGCGAACCGGTGCTGTCACGGGCCGGCGACCGATCGGTACCGACCGACTGGGCCACGATCACCGAGCAGGACCCCGATCTCGTGGTCGTCGCCCCGTGCGGCTTCGACCTCGACGGCGCGGCGGCGCAGGCCGAGTCGGTGCTCGACCGCCTGCCCGACCGCGCCGAGGTCTGGGCGATCGACGCCGACGGCGTGATCGTCCGACCGGGCCCGCGCCTCGTCGACGGGGTCGAAGCACTGGCGAGCTTCTTCCATCCGGGTGACGACCATCCGGGTGACGAGGGCCACCCCTCGACGCGCCGCATCCGATGACCGGTCCGGTCGACTCGCTCCGCGACGACCTCCGGGCGGTCGCGGTGGCCGCAGATGCGGCGCCGATGGCCGCCTACATGCACGACCGCTTCGAATTCCTCGGGGTGAAGACCCCGGCCCGCCGAGCGGCGTCGAAAGCGCTGATCACTGCGTCGCGGCGCGAGCCCATCGACGACGTGGTCGCCGTCGCCCACCGCCTGCGGACCCAGCCCGAGCGCGAGTTCCACTACGTCGCGAGCGACCTCCTCCGCGCCAACCAGCAGCGCCTCCGAGCCGATCACCTGGCCGACATGGAAGGCTTCGTCACGACCGACGCCTGGTGGGACACGGTCGATGCGTTGGCGTCGCCGACCATCGGCACGATGGTGCGCAACCATTCCGCGGTCGCCCGAGCGATGGACGAGTGGATCGACGCCGACGACTTCTGGCTCGCGCGAGTCGCGATCCTCCACCAACTGCGATTTCGCGAGGAGACCGACGGCGACCGGCTGTTCGGATACGCCGTGCGTCGAGCCGCCGACCAGGAGTTCTTCGTCCGCAAGGCGATCGGCTGGGCACTGCGCGAGTACGCCAAGACCGACCCCGCTGCGGTGCGCGCGTTCGTCGACCGGCACGCCGCAGATCTCTCGCCGCTCACCATCCGCGAGGCCACCAAGCACCTCGGGCAGACGTGAATCCCGTTCCGCGATCGATTCCGGTCGGTCGAACCGCAGCTCCCATTCGTCTCCGGCGCCCGAATGAGGCATGATGGGAGACGCACGTCACAGACGCGCTGTTCGCAACACCAACCGCGACAACCAATTCACCACACAATCGGGGGTCTCCGTGGACGTCACCATCACTGTCAACGGTCAGCAGCACACACACGATGTCGAGCCACGCACGCTGCTCGTCCACTACATCCGTGAGCACGTCGGCCTCACCGGGACGAACATCGGCTGCGACACCTCGTCGTGCGGAGCGTGTTCGATCCACCTCAACGGTGAAGCCGCCAAGAGCTGCACCATCCTCGCCGCCCAGGCGGACGGCATGGAGGTCAGGACCATCGAAGGCATGGCCGAGGCCGACGGCACGCTGCACCCGATGCAGCAGGCGTTCATGGAGAACCACGGCCTGCAGTGTGGGTACTGCACGCCCGGCATGGTGATGGCGGCCACGAGCCTGCTCGACGAGAACCCGAATCCGACCGAGGAAGAGGTGCGGATCGGGCTCGAGGGCAACCTGTGCCGCTGCACCGGATACCACAACATCGTCAAATCGGTGCTCGCGGCCGCAAACGGTTGAGCACAACACTGGATGGGGGTCCAGCCATGACAGTCATCGACAACATGGAGGCGAGCGAGGAATCGATCGCCGCCGGCAACGGGGTACTCGGTCAACGAATGCTCCGCAAGGAAGACCCGGCGCTGCTCACCGGCGAAGCGGTCTTCACCAACGACATGAAGGTGCCGGGTGCGTTGCACCTCGCGGTGCTGCGCAGCCCGTATGCGCATGCCGAGATCCGCTCGGTCGACGTGTCGGGGGCGCTCGCGATCGACGGCGTCCTCCACGCGTTCAGCGGTGCCGACCTCGCCGATCAGTGGGCCGCGCCGATGCCGTGCGCATGGCCGGTCACCGACGACATGAAGAACCCGGCCCACTACCCGCTCGCGGTCGGCAAGGCGGCCTACGTCGGCGATGGCGTGGCGTGCGTGCTGGCGACCTCCGATGCGATCGCCCGTGATGCCCTCGAGGCGATCGACGTCGAGTACGAACCGCTGCCCGCGGTGATCGACCTCGAAGCGGCGCTCTCCGACGAGGTGGTCATCCACGACGAGCTCGGCACCAACGTCTCGTACACGTGGCCGCTGGTGATCGAGGAGCACGAGGGCGACTGCCAGAAGGCGATCGACGAATCGGCCCACGTCGTGAAGGAGCGCTACGTCCAGCAGCGCCTGATCCCGATGGCGATGGAACCCCGGGCGGTGGTGGCGATGCCGCAGCCGTTCGGCGGCGACATGACCCTCTACTCCTCGACGCAGGTGCCGCACATCCTCAAGGTGATGACCGCGCTCACGCTCGGGATCCCCGAGCAGCAGATGCGCGTCGTGTGCCCGTCGGTCGGTGGCGGCTTCGGCTCCAAGCTGAACGTGTACGCCGAGGAGCTGCTCTGTGTGCAACTGGCCCGGACGCTCAAGGTCCCGGTCCGCTGGAACGAGGAGCGCGGCGAGAACGCCCAGGCGACCTGCCACGGCCGGGCCCAGATCCAGGACATCGAGCTCGCGGCCGACGAGCAGGGCAAGATCACCGGCCTCCGGGTGCGCCTGCTCGGCGACATGGGTGCCTACCTCCAACTCGTCACACCCGGCGTGCCGCTGCTCGGTGCGTTCCTGTACGGCGGGGTCTACGAGATCCCGAAGGCGTTCGACTTCTCGTGTACGTCGGTGTTCACGAACATGACCCCGACCGACGCATACCGCGGCGCGGGGCGGCCCGAGGCCACCTACGCGATCGAGCACGCGATGGATGCGCTCGCGCGCAAGATCGGGATCGACCCGCTCGAGCTGCGGCGGCGCAACTTCATCCCGAAAGAGGCGTTCCCCTACGAGGCGTACACCGGCCTCGTCTACGACTCGGGGGACCACGACAAGGCGGCCACGGTCGCCGAGGGCCTCGTCGACTACGCCGGGGTGCGCGCCCGCCAGGCCGAGCAGAACACGCCGGACGCCACGAAGCGTCTCGGCGTCGGCGTGTCGACGTACTTCGAGATGTGTGGCCTCGCCCCGTCTCGCGTCCTCGCCTCGCTGAACTACTCGGCGGGCGGCTGGGAATCGGCCACGGTCCGCGTCCTGCCCACGTCCAAGATCCAAGTCGTCACCGGCACTGCGCCGCACGGCCAGGGGCACGAGACGGCATGGTCGATGATCGCCGCCGACAAGTTCGGCGTCGACCCCAGCGATGTCGACGTGTTGCACTCCGACACCGCGATCGCTCCGCTCGGGCTCGACACGTACGGCTCGCGTTCACTGCCGGTCGGTGGCGTCGCCATCTCGATGGCGTGCGACCAGGTGATCGACAAGGCCCGCAAGATCGCCGCCCACCAGATGGAGGCGAACGAGGACGACCTCGAGTTCGCCGGTGGCATGTTCACGGTCAAGGGCTCGCCCGACAAGGAGATGCCGCTCGCAGCCGTCGCCTTCGAGGCCTTCACCGCCCACGACCTCCCCGACGACGTCGAGCCGAACCTCGAAGCGCAGGTCACCTACGACCCGCCGAACTTCTCGTGGCCCTTCGGCACGCACATCTGTGTGGTCGAGGTCGACACCGAGACCGGCGACGTCGACGTGCTCCAGTACGTTGCGGTCGACGACTGCGGAAACAAGGTGAACCCGCTGATCGTCGACGGCCAGGTGCACGGCGGTGTGGTCCAGGGTCTGGCCCAGGCGCTCTACGAGGAGGCCTCCTACGACAGCGACGGCAACCTGCTTTCGTCGAGCCTCGCCGAGTACCTCGTCCCTGCGGCGAGCGATGTCCCGTCGATCACCCTCGGCGAGAGCATCACGCCGTCGCCCACCAACCCGCTCGGCGTCAAGGGAGTCGGCGAAGCCGGCACCATCGGCGCCGCGCCCTGCGTCATGAACGCGGTCGTCGACGCCCTCGCGGGTCTCGGCGTCCACGACATCCAGATGCCCGCCAGCCCTGTGAAGGTCTGGAACGCCATTCAGCAAGCCCGCACCTCAACCCCATCCAGCACCCAGGAGAACCAGCAGTGATTCCCGCAGCATTCGACTACGTCCGCGCCGACTCCGCCGAAGAGGCGATCAGCCTCATCGGCCAACACGGTGACGAGTCCAAGTTCCTCGCGGGCGGGCACAGCTTGATCCCGCTGATGAAACTGCGCCTCGCGCAGCCGACGGTGCTGATCGACATCGGTCGGCTCGACGACCTGTCCTACATCCGCGAGGACGGCGACATGATCGCCATCGGCGCGATGACGCGGCACATGGACGTCGAGAACTCGCCGGTGCTGGCCGAGCACGTTCCGTTGTTGGCCCATGCCGCATCCCACGTCGGCGACCCCCAGGTGCGCCACCGCGGCACGATCGGCGGATCGATCTGTCACAGCGACTCCGCATCCGACCTCCCGGCCACGACGCTGGCCCTCGGCGCCACCTACGTCGCCCAGGGCCCGAACGGCACGCGTGAGATCGCGGCCGGCGACTTCTACAAGGGGTTCTTGACCACCGACCTCGCGGCCGACGAGCTGCTCACCGAGATCCGCGTCCCGAAGATGAACGGCGCCGGGTGGAGCTTCCAGAAGTTCAACCGCCGGGCCCAGGACTGGGCGATCGTCGGCGTCGCCGCATGGCGCCGCAACGGCGATTCCGGCGTCGGGCTGGTCAACATGGGGTCGGTGCCGATCCTCGCGACGGCCGTGTCCCAGGCGTTGTCGAGCGGTGCGTCGATCGAAGACGCCGCCGCGCAGGCCGCCGAAGGGTGTGACCCGACCTCGGATCTGAACGCCAGCGTCGAGTACCGCGAGCACCTCGCCCGCGTGCTCACCCGCCGCGCCCTCGAAGCCGCCAGCGCCTCCTGACCCGACATGTTCGTCGGTGCCGGGCACCAACGAACATCTGCGGTGAACCGACGGTGACGGGCAAGTAGCGTCTGGCCGATGTTGATCGGACTCGCGACGGGCGGCCTCTGGCGTGTCCTGTGGTACTCGCTGGTCCTCGCCCTGTTCGTCGGCGGGTTCAGCGCCGCGTTGCGCGCGTTCGGCGTCGGCTGGGACAAGATCCGTTGGGCGCTGATCGGCATCTACGGCGTCGTCTACGTCTGGTGGTTCTTCGCGAACGGGATCATCATCGACCGCATCTCGGTGCTGTGGTCGTTCGCGATCTTTCTCGGGGTCGCCAGCGTCGGACGGCCGGCACACGAGTGGCTGCGCACCGCCCGCGACTTGGGCTTCTTCGTCGCGATGTGGATCGCCTACGACGAGAGCCGCGGCATCGCGGACGGGCTGGGGATGCCGGTCCAGGTCGAGTCGGTCCGCAACATCGACCGCTTCCTGATGTTCGGGACCGACGGCGTCGTCTGGTTGCAGGACCAGTTCCTCTCCGAGCCGGGCACGGTGCGGTGGTACGACGTGATCGCCTCGTTCGTGTACTACTCCCACTTCATCGTGCCGCCCCTGGTGATGGCGATCCTGTGGTTTCGTGACCGTGACCAATGGGTGCGGTACATGCGCCGCTTCGCGACGGTGATCCTGATCGCCTGCACGATGTTCGTGCTCCTCCCGACCGCACCGCCGTGGATGGCAGCGGGCGGCAGGAACCGCTCCGGCTACGAGTTCGACGCGCTCCCCCCGTTGCGGCGCCCGACCGGCAACGGATGGCGCCACATCGGCCTCGACGGCTTCGTCGAGGCCTGGGACACCGGCCGGGACTGGGCGAACGAGGTGGCCGCGATGCCGTCGCTGCACTCTGCGTACGCGCTCTTCGTCGTGGTGTTCTTCTGGCCGCGGATTCATCCGATCTGGGTCCGCTGGGCGCTGCTCACCTATCCCCTCACGATGGCCGTCGCACTGATGTACTTCGGCGAGCACTACCTCGCCGATGCACTCGCCGGCTGGGCCGTGGTCGGGGTCAGCTTCCTCATCTGGAATCGGATCGAACGCCGTCTCGCCGCTCGAACGGCAGCGGACGAATCACTCGGCACCGACGACGACCTGGTCGCCGAGGAGTCGGCCAGCGTCGGCAGCTGACGGACCCGCCGTCACACACGCCTCGGTTCCATCGATTGGCGTGCGACGCCCTTCGAGATCGACAACCGATGCGCCCCCGCCACGATCACGACGTTCATGTCGTCCAGCAACCGGCTGGTCCGCCAACCGGTCTGTGGCGGAATGTCGCGGATGATGTGCGCCGGGGCGACCACCAGGTCACCCGGGAGCAGACGTCCGAGGTCGAAGTCGCCTCGCTCCACGACCTCGACCTTCTCGCCAGCGGCCATCTCGTTCGACGATCGCCGGCGGCTCGCCGTCGCCGGCCACGACCACGACGAGACGTTGGTCATGCTGCTGGAGGCATCGCGCCGTCTCGACGGCGAGGTGGGCGTCGTCGATCCTCCAGGCCGTGTCGGTCTTGCCGACGAAGACCACGACTCGCTCCCACGGGCGGAGCACCCGAACGGCCATTGCGGGGACCGGGCAGCGTTCGCCGATTCCGTCGACATCGTTGCCGAGCAGGTAGTCGGTCGCGAACTTGGGACCGGCCCACGACAACACGACCAACGACGCGCTGCGTTCCTCGACGAGATTCACGGTGCCCGATTCGAACGACTCGTCGACTCGTACGACCCCCTCCGCATCCAGCCCCCGACTCGACAACGCTGCGGTCGCCGAGTCGACCAATGAGACCCCGGACCGGGACCCGCCCGGATCGGACACCAGGTACGGCACGACCACCCCTGCGTCACGTTCGGCGATCGACGCGGCAACCGCTGCGAGGAGGGCCGGATCCGATCCGTGTTCACGGATGTCGAGCATGACCATCGCTCCGACCGCATCGGCTTCGTCGGTCGGGCGCTGGACCCGGTCTGCGAAGAACCGGGTGCCGTACGAGGTGATCAGCGCCGTCACGACGATCGCGATGACCGATGCGTTCACGACGATCTGTTCGAACATCCCGAGGCTCAGCCCGACCTGCGCGATCGCAAGTGTCGAGGCGGCCTGGCCGAACGACAGCGACGACATCACACCGAACTCGGCGAACGAGAATCGGAACATCCGACAGGTGATCGCCGCGGCGCCTGCCTTGCCGACGACGACGAAACCGGTGAACAGCAACCCGAGACCGAGGGTCGTCGGATCGATCAGCAGGCTGGGGTCGATGTTGAGCCCGATCGAAACCAGGAATATCGGAATGAAGATCGCGGCGCCGACGAACTCGATCCGCTCCATCAGCAGGCCGCGGTTCGGCACCAGGCGGTTCATGCCCAGACCGGCCAGGAACGCACCGATCAACCCCTCGATGCCACCGAGCAGCGCCACGGTGGCGCCGGCGGACATACCGGCCAACGCGAACACGAACCGTTGCATCCGCGAGCGCCCGATGCGCACGAAGAACACCTCGGTCACTCGCGGCAACAGCCACAGACAGACGAACACGAGCAGCGGCAGCGCGATCCACAACGTCAGCGTCGGATCGGGCGTCGTCGGCTCGATCGACCTGTCCGAGAGAAACTCGCTGACCCCGCGATCGAACTGCTCGTCGAACGGTTCGAGTTCGATCACCGCGGTCGTCGTCGCGATCGCGAGCACCGTCAACGACAGCAGATCGGCCACGACCCCCGCCGAGACCGCTGCGCTCACCGCCCGGTTCTTCTGGAGGCCGACCTTCTGGATCTCCGGGTAGGCGACGAGCGTGTTCGAGGCCCACATCGCGCCGACGAGTGATGCGGTGAGGACGTCGGCATCGAACACGATCAAGCCGACCGCCACGGTCAGCCCGAATGGGAGGACGAAACCGAGCAATCCGTACGTGAGGGCACTGCGCTTGTTGAGGTTGAACGCTTGGATGTCGAACGTGATCCCCGCGACGAACATCAGGTACAAGATGCCGATCGCCCCCAGTTCCGTGACCAGCCCATCGGCTTCCAACCAGCCGAGGACGAACGGCCCGAACAGCGTCCCACCGAAGATCAGGCCGATGATCGCCGGGACCCGGAAACGCTCCGCCACGATGGGCCCGAAGACGACCACCAGCAACAGGATGAGGAACGTCGCCTCGACGGTCCCGATCAACATCAGCTGGCCCGCTCATTCACGGGCACAGCCTGTCACAACGGCACGCCGAATCAGGCGGCGACGCGTCCAGCCGGTCGATACGAGTCGATCGTGGCCCGCAACTGATCGACGAGCGGTGTCGGCTCGATACCGAACGTCTCGATCGTGTCGGTGGCGTCGATCACGAACGGGCGCTCGAACTGGTACAGCATCTCCGGCAGCTCGCGAATCATCGGGCTGAACAACCCGGCCAGCTTCAGCAGCATCGGATTGAGCGGCTTCACCTCGACCGGCTCGACTCCGCCGGCCGACGCGACTTCGGCGGCGAGCTGCTCGAACGTCAGCGGGGGCCCGGTCGGCACGTGCCACGCCCGCCCGAGCGCACGGTCGTCCGCAGACACCGCAAGGAGCGTCGTGACGACGTCGTCGACGTAGGTCCAGCTGTGCTCGACGTCGGGACGCCCGATGACCGAGACGCTCTTGCCGGCGAGAATCCGCGGGACGAACCGATCGCCGGTGTGTCCGTTGGCGCCGACGCCCGGCCCGATGAAGTCCGACGCTCGCACCTCGGTTGCACGGATGCGCCCAGCGTCATGGGCGGCGAGCGCATCGTGCCACGTCGCGACCCGGATCGCTCCCTTCCGGGTCGGTGGGTCGAGTTCGTCGGTCGCACACATCGGTGAGCTGTCGGCGGCGTAGCCGTAGAGATTGCTGATCGTCACCAGGCGCGCACCCGTCGCTTCGGCGGCGCCGATCATCCCGCGCGACAGCCCGGGCCACGCGCTCGCCCATTTCGGGTACGGCGGGTTGGCGCAGTTGAAGATCGTCCCGGCGCCGGCGGCCAGCGACGAGAGGCGAGCGACGTCGCTGGCGTCGGCCGCCACGCACTCGACGCGAGGGTGGACGGGCCCCTGTCCGGAGCGGGTGATCACCCGGACGCGGTCGCCCTGGTCGGCGAGACGACGGGCCAGGTTGGCCCCGATCGCTCCTGCGCCGACGACGACGTGATCGACCTCATGATCAGCGGCATGATCAGGGGTGTCGTCGGACGGTCGGGCGGGGTTCGAGTGGGTGGTCATGGTGTCTCCTCGACGATCGGTGCAAAACGAGAGCAGTGCTCTCGTTTCAATCATGCACACTCCGAGGGAGAAAAGCAAGAGCAGTGCTCTCGATTTCTGCAACACTGGCCCGATGGACGTGGCGAAACCGCAGGGAGTGCGCGCACGCGCTCGGGTCGAACTCCTCGCCGAGGTCGGCAGGGTCGCTCGCGCCCAGCTCGCGGAGTCGGGCGCAGCGGCGCTCTCGGTTCGCGCGATCGCCCGCGAACTCGGGCTCGCATCGAGCGCGCTGTACCGCTACTACCCGAGCCGCGACGCGCTCCTGACCCGACTGATCATCGAGGCGTACGACGAACTCGGCGACGCGGTGGAACTGCGCGAAGCCGCCGTGGCGCGTGACGACCTCGCCGGTCGATACGCCGCCGCGTGCCACGCCACCCGAGACTGGGCCACCTCGCACCCGCACGAGTACGCCCTGATCTACGGGTCGCCGGTGCCCGGCTACGCCGCCCCGGACGACACGATCGATCCCGCCATCCGCGTCGCTCGCGTCCTCGTGCAGCTCGCGGCCGACATCGACCCCGACGGTTTGGCACTGCGTCTCGACGACCCGGTGGAGCCCGCCTTGCTCGAGCAGCTCGAGCGGCTGACCGACACCATGGGATTCGAGGTCGACCCGGACGTGCTGACGCTGGGCATCGCGCTGTGGGCCCAGCTCTTCGGAATGGTCAACTTCGAACTGTTCGGCACCTTCCGCAACACGTTCGAGCCCGCCGACGCCATCTTCGACCGCCAGGTCCGGCTGGGGGCCGCGGCACTCGGCCTCTGACGGGAGACGTCTACTGCAGCCCGGCGAACGAACCGCCGTCGACGTGCAGCTGCAGCCCGGTGACGTACTTCGCCTGCTCGCTGCAGAGAAAGGTCACGATCGCCCCGAAGTCGTCGGCATCGCCCATGCGGATCTGCGCCTTCTGCTCGTCGGTGTACAACGCGCCGAGTCGTGGCGTGTCGTGCATGCCGGGTTGCACGGTGTTCACCGTGACGCCGTCGGCGGCCACTTCGAGGGCGAGCGTCTTCAAGAACGCGGTCGCCCCGGCGCGTGCGGTGTTCGACAGGATGAGGTTGGGGATCGGCTGACGCACCGACACCGACGTGATCGCCACGACGCGCCCCCATCCACGTTCCTGCATGCCGGGCACCGCCGCCTTGCACATCCCGACGATGGACAGCAGGTTCAGCTCGAGTGCGTCCGGGTACGCCTCGACCGGCGTCGAGGCGAACGTGCCGGTTGGCGGTCCGCCGGCGTTCGGGACGAGGATGTCGAGCGGCCCGCCGAGCGCGTCGACGGCCGCTTCGACGAACTCGGCGCCACCCTCGGCCGAACCGACATCGCACACGATGCCCGCCACATCTCCGCCACCCTCTCCGTCGCCGAGCTCGGCGAGCGCTCGGTCGAGTCGCGCCCGATCGCGGCCGCAGATCGCCACGTGGGCACCCTCCGCTGCGAGCGCCTTGGCGGCGCCGAGGCCGAGGCCCGATGATCCGGCGGCCACGGCCGCACGACGTCGTTCGATTCCGAGATCCATGCGCCGACGTTAGGCGGTCAGCACCACCACCGACCGCGGGCCCACCGCGATCGGTCCGGACACCGTCGCCGCGTCGTCGACGAAGCCCGCGTCGCGTGCAGTGTCGACCGCGACGCGCCACGGCCCCGCAGCCTGCACCGCGAATTCGAGCGGCTCCCACCACATGTTGGCCATCACGTAGAGGCCGGGCAGGTGCCAGGCGATCGAGCGCGAGTGCGATGCGAGATCCGGACCGCCGGACACGCCGAACCACTCGACGTCTCCGGACCACCAGTCGTCCTGCCAGAGCACCCGGTGGGTCGAACGGAACACGATCAGGCGACGCACGAATTCCTCGAGGTCGCGCCATTCGTCTCGCCGGTTCCAGTCGATCCACGACGTCTCGTTGTCCTGGTTGTACGCGTTGTTGTTGCCGCCCTGGGTGCGTGCGAACTCGTCGCCGGCGACGAACATCGGCGTCCCGTGGCTGAGCATCAGCAGCGTCCACGCGTTGCGCAGCTGTCGACGGCGCAGGGCCAGCACCTGGTCGGGCAGCCCGTCATCGCCTTCCCATCCGCAGTTCCACGACCGGTTGTCGTCGGTTCCGTCGGTGCCACCCCACCCGTTCGCCGCGTTGTGTTTGCGGTCGTAGGCGACCAGGTCGTACATCGTGAATCCGTCGTGTGCGGTGAGGAAGTTGACCGACCGTAGCGGCGCCTCGAACAGGTCGGGGCTGCCTTGCAGGCGCTGGACCACGGCGGCGACGAGCCCGCCCTCGCCGCGCAGGAACCCGCGCATGTCGTCGCGATAGCGCCCGTTCCACTGCATCCACCGTTGATCGGGCCACGTTCGGCCCACGTGGTACCGGACCATGTCCCAGGCCTCGGCCACGAGCCGGACGTCGCGGGCGTCGGCCCAGTCACCGATCTCGCGCACGAAGTCCGGGTTGCGGGCGAGGATCGTCGCCAGGTCGAAACGGAGTCCATCGACGCCGAGGTCGGCGAACCGGTCGAGCGCACGCATGATCAGGGCGCGAGCGATCGGCGAGTGGGTGTCGATGATGTTGCCGCACCCGGCGTCGTTCGCATAGCTGCCATCGTCGTCTCGGGCGTAGTACTCGCGATCGGCGAGCGCCCGGAAGTTGTAGGTGGGGCCGTCGTCGTCCTCCTCGGTCGTGTGGTTGAACACGACGTCGAGCCAGACCTCGATGTCGAGGTCGTGGGCCGCCGCGACGAGCTCGGCGAGCTCTTCGTTCGCGTCCTCGCCCGACGCGTACTGCTGGTGGACGGCACCGAAGACGAGCGCCATGTACCCCCAGTAGTTCCCCTCGTCGGGATCGAACTGATGCACGGGGAGCAACTCGATGACCGAGACCCCGATGTCGGCGAGTCGGGGCAGCTCGTCGATCAGCCCGACGAACGTCCCCGCCGACGGGCCCGGACGCCGTTTCGTGGCGCCACGGACGTGGGTCTCGCAGACCATGAGCGGTCGAGTCGTCCGGCGGCCGGCCCGCGGGGACGGCCACGGCTTCGCCACGGCGACGGGTGCGATGCCGTGGTTCGGTCCCCGCCCGGGTCGTGCGGCATCGCGATCGTGGCGAGGCGAGAACCGCACGGCGGTGGCGTCGGGATCGACGAGCGTGCGGTCTCCCCCGTCGACGATCAGCCCGTACGCCGATCCGTCGGGCACCTCCCCCACCCACGCCGTCCCGACGGGTGTGAGTGCGCGATCGCCCGCACCAGACACGGCGACACGGACCTCGGCGGCGTCGGGGGCCTCGACACGAATCCGCATCGCCCCATCGTGGCAGGTCAGACCACGCGCGTAGTGTCTCCGTACGTGAAGAGCGACCGCTACGCCGAATACGACCGACTCCGATTCGACTGGCCCGACGACCGCGTCGGCGGTGTCCTGCAGATCACGATCGACGCACCGGAATCGCTCAACGCCACCGACGGTCCGATGCACCTCCAGCTGTCCCGGGTGTTCCGCGACGTCGCCGACGACCCCGACGTGCGCGCGGTCGTGATCACCGGAGCCGGCCGAGCCTTCTCCGCCGGCGGCGACCTGGACTGGATCGAGGAGCAGGTCGGCGACTACCCCCAGACGATGCGGGTGATGAAGGAGGCCGGCGACATCGTCCGCACGATGATCGACTGCGACACGCCGATCGTGTCGGCGATCAACGGGGTGGCCGTCGGTGCCGGCCTGGCCGTGGCGCTGATGGCCGACGTGAGCGTGATCGACGAGGACACCAAGCTGTCCGACGGGCACATCCGCCTCGGCGTGGCCGGCGGCGATCATGCCGTGGCGATCTGGCCGTTGCTGTGCGGGATGGCGAAGGCCAAGTACTACCTGCTGACCGCCGACTTCCTCGACGGGCGCGAGGCCGAACGGATCGGGCTCGTGTCGAAGGCCGTTCCGGCCGACGAGGTGATGCCGACCGCGCTCTCGGTCGCTCGCAAGCTCGCTGCGGGTCCGGTCGACGCCACCCGCATGACGAAGCGCGCGCTCAACCACTGGCTCCGCCAGTCGCTTCCCAACTTCGAGGCGTCGCTCGCATACGAGATGCTCAACTTCCTGGGTCCCGATGCGGCCGAGGGTCTCGCCGCACTCAAGGAGAAGCGCGCTCCGGACTTCGGAAGCGCCTCGTGACGCCCGTCGACCTGCATCACGAACTCGAACTCGCACGGCGCGTCGCCGACGCTGCGGACCTCTTCACGCTCCCCCACTTCGTCGACCGGGACTTCACACTCGACTGGAAGCAGAACCAGACCGAGGTGACCGAGATCGACCGCCACGCCGAGTCGCTGATCGTCGAGGGGCTGATCCGGGCGCGGCCACATCACGGGGTGTTCGGCGAAGAGCACGGGCTGACGGGCGACGTCGACTCCGAGTGGCGCTGGGTGGTCGATCCGATCGACGGCACTTCCGGCTACGTGCGCGGGGTGCCGATCTGGGCTTCGCTGATCGCCCTCGTCCACGTCGAGCGCGGCCCCGTCCTCGGCGTCGTGTCCGCGCCGGCGCTCGGCTTCCGCTGGTGGGGCGGCCCACATCTCGGTGCTCGGATGTCGGCGCACGGCATCGAGCGCGACATCGAGGTGTCCCTCGTCGACTCCTTGGCCGAGGCGCAGGTGAGCGTCACCCACAACCACGGCTGGGACGAACTCGGCCGCACCGAACGACTGATCACGCTCCAGCAGCGGGCCCGCCGCAGCCGCGGCATGGGCGACTTCTGGCAACACATGCTCGTGGCGGAGGGGGCGATCGACGTCGCGGTGGACGCCGTCGGTGTCGCCGCCTACGACCTGGCCGCAGTCAAACCGATCGTCGAGGCCGCCGGCGGCCGCTTCACCGATCGCCTCGGCGTGGCGACCCACGAGCACGACACCGCGATCAGCACGAACGGTCGGCTCCACGACGAGGTGCTCGCACTCCTCGCCTGACGGGGGTCCGAGGGTCGTCAGGTCCCGCAGTACGTGCGGAAACCGCTGCCGAAGTCCTCGGGGGCGGGCTGTGCGAACCGTTCGAGCCCCGGGCGTGCCGTGAAGGGCGCCTGGAGGACGTCGAGCAACGTCGTGAATGCACTCGAGGTCGCCGTCGGTCGCTGCGGTGAGCGCCTCGTCGACGAGATGGTTGCGCGGGATGTAGATCGGGTTGACCGCATCCATCCGGTCGGGGTGCTCGGCGCCTGCGGCCCGCCACCGCGGCAACCACGCATCGACGCCGTCGACCAGCGCGCGAACCGGCTCGTCGTCGCCGCGCAACACCTGGGCCAGCGCCCGGAACGACGACGTGAAGTCGGCCGATGCCGCCTGCAGCAACGCGAGGAAGTCGTCGGCGAGATCCGGATCGTCGTCGGGGATCGCCGCCAGACCGAGCTTTGCCGCCATGCCGCTGATCCACCGCGCCCGGAACCGCTCGGGAAACTCCTGCAGGAGCGTCGTCGCCCGCTCGACGGCGACGTCCGCGTCGGGGTCGATGAAGGGCAGCAGCGGCTCGGCGAGCCGGGCGAGATTCCACAGCGCGATCTGGGGTTGGTTGCCGAAGGCGTATCGCCCGCCGTGGTCGATCGAACTGAACACCGTCGCCGGATCGTAGGCATCCATGAACGCGCAGGGCCCGTAGTCGATCGTCTCGCCGGAGATGGTCATGTTGTCGGTGTTCATCACCCCGTGGACGAACCCGACGAGCATCCACTGCGCGACGAGCATGGCCTGCGCGTCGAGCACGGTGTCCAAGAACGCGAGCGCGGGTACCTCGGCGGCGGCCGCTGCGGGCGCGTGACGGGCGATCGCGTGGTCGAGCAGCCGCGGCAGCACCGACGGATCGTCGAGCGATGCGGCGTACTGGAAGGTGCCCACGCGAAGGTGGCTGGAGGCGACACGCACGAACACGGCGCCGGGCTGCATGGTCTCGCGAACGACCCGGTCGCCCGTCGCGACGACGGCGAGACCACGAGTGGTCGGAATCCCCAACGCATGCATCGATTCACACATCAGGTACTCGCGCAGCATCGGACCGAGCACCGCGAGCCCGTCGCCGCCGCGAGCGAAGGGGGTGCGCCCCGACCCCTTCAGGTGCAGGTCGCGTCGCGTGCCGTCGGCGGCGAGCACCTCGCCGAGCAGCAGCGCCCGGCCGTCACCGAGCCGCGGGGAGTACCCGCCGAACTGATGGCCGGCGTATGCCTGGGCGACGGGCTGCGCCCCGGCGGGCACCGTGTTGCCGACGAGCACATCGACTCCCTCGGGCGTTCGCAGGGCGTCGGGCGACAGCCCGAGTTCGACGGCGAGGGCGTCGTTCAACACGACCAGGTCGGGTTTCGAGGCCCGAGTCGCCGCCCATTCCTCGTACAGGCCGTCGAGGTCGCGGACGAACGAGTTGTCGAAGGCGAAATCGACCGTCGTGTCCACGTGGACGAACCTAATGTCCCAGCCGGACATCCCCACCGTTCGGCCCATCCGTTGGCATCATGGTGGATCATGAACGTGACGCGTCCCGCCCTGGCCATCGCCATCTCCGCCTCCCTCGTCGTGGCCGCATGCGGTGGGAGCGGCGGAGAGGGTGAGGGCGACGACGTCGAGAACGCAGCGATTCCCACGGCGCCGTCCGACGAGACGGTCGAGACGCCCCCGCCGACCGATCCGCCCGTCGTCGTGGTGCCCGCAGACTGGCTCCCGAGCATCCCCGTTCCCGAGATCGAGGGCATGCTGCTCACCGGTGCCGCCGTGCGCGGCGAGGGTGCCGAGGCCCGCTACGACCTCCGCTACGACGGCGATGTCCCCGACCCGCAGCCGGTCTACGACGAGTACGAGGCGCTGGTCCTCGCCGAGGGTTGGGTGGTGGCCGACGACTCGAACCCGCTCATCGGGGCGTACACGCTGGACGGACGCCGCATGGACCTCGTCGCGAGTGGCGACGGCGCGAGCACGCGGCTCACCGTCGCCGTGGCTGGCGCCTAGTCAAGCGGCCCAGGAAACCCGCCGGGCGTTCGCCCTGCGCGACGAGCGACATCAACCGCTCGAGTTCCAGTTCGAGCCGATCGGCGTGTCCACGGCCGGTCCGGGCGACGACGAATCCGCCGACGACCAGGGGGAACGCGACGACGGGGGCAGCGAGCGTCGCCCCGGTCGCCACGGCGGTGAGCGTGCCCGCTCCGACGCCGGCGAGGCCGACCGTGCCGCCACCGCCGAGACGCAGCGAACGTGCGTCGCGACGATCGGCGCGCACGCGAACCAGGGTGCGCGGATGGGTCGGCGTCGATCCGACGACCTGCGGAACCGCCTCGACGACGAGACCCTCGACGCCACCGAGTCGGCCGTCACCACGCCAACCCGACACCGTTCGGCCGACCCGCGCCGAGGCATCGGTGCGACGGGCCGCGACCAGCCGGCTCGGGTCACGGCGATCGACCACGAGCCGATGCACCGACGTGAGCCACGCTTCGAGGCCGTCGAGCGAGTCGGCGACCGTGAGCGGGACCTCACGTTCGATGACGACGATGGCAGGGCCGGACAGGCGGTCGAGTCGACGCCGGTCGGGCGCCTCGACCGTGAACCGCTCGATCGCCATCGCGTCTCGGACCGCATTCGGGTCGATCCCGACCTCGGTCGCCGCCTCGATCAAGGCCGCCGGCTCGACACCGGGAGCGTCGACGGGATCCGGCTGCTCGATTTCCTGGGCGCGCGCCAGGATCCGCGCCACGGCGTCGCGATCCAGTCGGTCGTTCACGACGTCCACGATACGGTTGCTCGCCATGTCAGAGGAGTCCGCGCCACCGTCCCCTGCGACCCGCGCCATCACCGCCGGCCGCAGCGCGAGCGGGCGCTCGCTCGCACCCGCGCTGTGGGCATCGTCGACCTGGGAGTCGACGTCGCTCGACGACGCACATCGTCGGGCCACGTCGGTGCGCCACGGCGACTTCTACAGCCGGTACTGCAACCCCACGGTGCGCTCGTTCGAAGAAGCGATCACCGAACTCGAAGGGGCCGAGGAGTCACTCGCCTTCGCATCGGGGATGGGTGCCATCGCGTCGACGGTGCTGGCGTTGTGTTCGGCCGGCAGCCACGTCGTCGCCCAGCGCCAGCTCTACGCGGGCACGCTCGCCTTCCTGCAGGGTCCGTGTGCACGGCTCGGCATCGAGACCACGTTCGTCGACGTCGCCACGCCGGGCGCGTTCGCCGCCGCGGTGCAACCGGGGCGGACCATGGTCGTGCTGGCCGAGACACCCTCGAATCCCCTGCTGGAGCTGGCCGACCTCGACGAGCTCGGCGCGATCAAGGGCCCGTTCACGGTCGTCGATTCGACCTTTGCCACGCCACTCGGGCAACGGCCGCTCGACCACGGCGTCGACATCTCGCTCCACTCCGCCACGAAGGGCATCGCCGGTCACAACGACGCGACGCTCGGCGTGATCTCGGGCGATGCCGACCTGCTCGCCGAGATCTGGTCGTACGCCGTCCTGCACGGGGCGACGCCGTCACCGTTCGACGCACTCAACGCACTGCGCGGCGTTCGCACGCTGGGTGTCCGCACCCGGCAGCAGAACGAATCGGCCCGCTCGATCGCGGTCACCCTCGCCGACCACCCGGCGGTCGTGGCAACGCACTACCCGGGGCTGAGCGAGCACCCGCAGTTCGAGATCGCTCGCCGTCAGCTCCTCCAGTACGGGACCGTGCTGTCGTTCGACGTCGGGTCGAAGGACCGGGCCGAAGTGTTCCTCGACCGCGTCGAGTTGTGCCGCGTGGCCACGTCGCTGGGCGGGCCCGAAACGCTGGTCTGCCACCCTGCGACGTCGACGCACGCGAGCCTCACCCCCGACGAACAGGCCGCGACCGGCGTCAGCCCGGGGCTGATCCGGATGTCGGTCGGCCTCGAGGAAACCGTCGACCTGCTCGCCGACATCGAGCGCGCCCTCGAGCCGAGCTGATCCACACCACACCAGCCAGCAAGTCCCCGGCCGATACGCGGGCCCTATTCGTCGATGGGGATCTCGCTCGGTCCGAACCGGAACCAGTGCTGCACCACGGTGTCGATCGCGCCGGGTTCACCGGTCCAGTCGAGCTCCCGGACCTGATCCGGGGTCCGGCGGCCGAGCACCGACCGGAAGATCTCGAAGCGAGTGGTCGACAGTCGTACCGAGCTGTCGGCGTCACGTCGGCCGGTCCGCACGGTCACGCCGTCGTCGAGCGTGACGTCGATCGACACCGGGACGTCGGCGAACCCGGCGAGCATCGACCGAACCGCGTCGGCGATGATCGCCGAGTCCCGATTGCCCGGCCGACCGAGCGCGTGGCGGATGTCGTGCTCGTGGGAGTGGCAGTCGTACGGCGGGCGGTCCTCACCGATCGCTTCCAACGCCGCCCCGAACACCTCGTACTGACCCTCCCACCGCTCGAGCAGCTCGTCGACCGTGAACCCGGCATTGCGTTCCACCTGCGACGCCGTCCACGGCTCGGTGGCCGCCCCGTCGGTTCGCCCGGCGAGGCCGTCGTCGGGGACGCCGGCGACGTGCGACAGCACGTCGCGGGCGGTCCACAGCGGCGTGCAGGGGACGGGCGTCGCCCAGTCGCTCGTCGCTCAGCGTCCGGGCGAAGTCGATGAACGACCGCGTCGCCTCGTGGTAGCGCACGGCAGTGCCACGTTCCGTCACGTCGACAGACTGTCAGACTCCGCACAGTGGTGCGGGCATTCCACCTGCAGGGTGACGTGGTCGACGCCGAGGACCTCGTCGACCGAACGGGCCAGCTCGTCGATGATCTCCTGTGCACGGTGGACCGTCGTCGCCCCCTGGACGACCACGTGCGCCGAGGCGGTGTGGCGGCCGCCGCCGAGCGACCGGACGTGGACGTGGTGGACGAGGTCGACGTCGGCGTGCTCGGCCATCAGCGCTGCGAGCTGTGCGGTCGACACGTCGGACGGCGAGCGGTCGAGCAGGATCGCCGTCGCCGATCGGATCAACCGCACGACCGACCACACGACCGCTGTCGACACCACGAGGGAGGCAACCGGATCGATCCAGGAGAGATCGGTGGCCACGAGCAACACGCCGGCGCCGACCACCACGACCGATCCTGCGAGATCGGTCAGCAGATGGAGCCGCGCCGCACGCAGCGACACCGCCTCGTCGCCGTGGCCGTGGCCGACGAGCAGGACCCCGGCTCCGTTGACGACGATGGCCACGAGACCGATCACGATCACCCAGCCGCCCTCGACTGCGGCCGGCTCGAAGAGCCGACGGACCGACTCGACGGTGATCCAGGCCACCGAGCCGAGCAGGAGCAGCGCAGAGACGAACCCGCCGAGTGCGTCCGCCTTGCCGAAGCCGTACGACCAGGCGTTCGTCGCCGGTCGGCGGGCAACGCGAACGGCGACCAGGGCCGTGATCAGCCCGAACGCATCGACCGCCTGATGTGCCGCGTCCGCGAGCACCACCACCGACCCGATCGCCAGCCCGGCGACGACCTGGACGACACCGAACAGCGTGTTGGCTCCTGCTGCGATCCCCAGTCGATTCTCACTCATTGAGAATGACCATAGCGGGTGGATACGCTGCTGCACATGCCCACCCCCGAGCTCACGATCGTCGACGACGCCGCATCGTCGCGCTTCACCCTCCTCCTGGACGGCGAGGTCGTCAGCCTCGCCGACTACTCCGTGCACGATGGTCGTGCGTGACCATCCCCCATGTCGAGACCGTGCCGGCACACCGCGGAAACGGCTACGCCGAAGCGTTGATGGACGGCGTGGTCGAGTCGCTCCGGGAGCAGGGTCGCACGATCCGTCCGCTCTGCTCGTACGCGGCGAGCTACATGCACGAGCGCCCGAGACCCACGATCTGATCGCTCGCTGATGTGTCGCAACATCACCACCTTGCGCGGGCTGGAGCCGGCGGCGACCGCCGAGGAGATCGAAGCCGGCGCCCGTCAGTACGTGCGCAAGATCACCGGCGTCCAGAAGACCTCCGCCGCGACCGAGGAGGCGTTCGAACGGGCCGTGGCCGAGATCACCGCGATCTCGACCCGCGTGCTCGCCGAACTCCCGCCCCGCAAACAACCGCCCAAGACCGTCCCCCCGCTCCGTCGTCTGACTCGCTGAGGGCGCCGCTCGCAAGGCGCGTGGCGACGAAGTTGACTGGGGGCGTCAATGAGGAGCCCCGCAACGCAGCGAGCGGCGTTCCCGTGCGTCCTCAGGAGTAGAAGGGGTTTCGCCGGTGGTGTGATCGGTGAGGTCCTTGACCTTCTCGATCTCGTCGATCGCCTCGGACAGCATCGTCTGCACGCCGTCGAGCATCGTCATCTTGCTCATCGAGCAGCCGTGGCAGCCACCGCCCATGGTCATGTACGCGGTGCCCTCGCCGTCGTGGCCCATGTACGTGACGAAGCCGCCGTGTGCAGCGAGCGCCGGGTTGACCTCGGTGGCGACGAGCGCCTCGACCTCGGCCGACAGCGCGTCGTCGTTGACCAGACCTTCGACGTTCGGCACCTCCGGCTTGTTCGGGTTCCGGATGACGAGCCCCTGCGTCGAGGTGTAGTCGAGCGTTGCGCCGGTGAGCAGCGCGACGTCGTCGCCGGGGATGATCACCTTCAGACCCTCGTGCGTGCGGACCTCGTCGGTGAACGCCGCCTTGAGGAACTCCTCGAACGACAGGTCGTAGCGGAAGTCCTCGCCGGCATCGGACGCGATCGCCAGACGCAGACCGAGCTGGTCGCCTTCGGGCTCGTCGTCACGCATTTCGAGCAGGTTCTCGATCGCCTCGGGCGTGATCGTGATGATCGGCTCGCTGTCGGGCGCGCTGTCGGGTTCACCGGCAAGTGCTTCGAGAGGACTCATGTGCGAAAGGCTACCGTCGAGCCGGTGAACCTCGATCTGTCCCCGGCGCGGCTCGTTCGGCCGGGACGCTGACCCGTGGCCGACGTCCGCGCCCGCGCCGGGTTGTTCGCAATGGCGGCAGCAATCGTGAGCTTCTCGCTGTCGACGCCGATCGTGAAGTGGGCGGGTGTCACGGGCGTCGTGCTGGCGTTCTGGCGGATGTGGATGTCGGTCGCCACGTGGTGGCTCGTGCTGATGGGGCAGCGCCGCTCGTTTCCCGACCGGCGCACGTGGAAGCTGGTCGCCCCGGCCGGCCTGCTGTTCGGCATGAACATCTCGCTGCTGTTCACCGCGGTGACGAAGACGAGCATCGCCCACGTCGAGTTCATCGCGACCTTGACGCCGCTGCTCGTCGTCCCCGCCGGCGCCGTCTTCTTCCGCGAGCGGCCCAACTGGTCGGCGTTGCGCTACGGCGTGATCTCGATCGTCGGTGTGGCGATGGTGCTGTTCTTCGGGCCGCCGGCCGGAACCGCAACCCTCGGCGGCGACCTGATCATGCTGCTCGTGTTGTGCTCGTGGACGGGCTACCTGCTCTTCACGAAACGCGCCAGAGCGGCCGGCGTCGACACGGTGACGTTCATGGCCTGCATGATGCCGCTCGGCCTGATCACGACGGTTCCGATGGCGATCTGGCTCGCCGGCGACGAGATCCTGTCGATGACGGCTCGAGGGTGGCTGGTCGCCGGGATCCTGGCGATCCTCACCGGCATGATCGCGCACGGCTGCATCGCGTTCGCTCAGCAGCACCTGCCGATCGCAACGATCACGGTGATGCAGACGTCGCAGCCGGCGCTCGCCGTGCTGTTCGCGTTCGTGATCCTCGGCGAGGAGGTCCGTGGCCTCCAGGTGATCGGCATGGGCCTCGTGATCGTCGGAATCGCGGCGTTCACGCTGGTCAGCCAGCGCGTGGTCGGAACCCGATCTTCAGCTCCTTCAGCGCCCGCAGGAAGTAGTTCGGCGCGATCGTGAGGTCGGTGTCGTCGAGGAACCACATCTCCTCGATCCGGTCGACCAGCGCGGTGAACCCGAGCAGCAGCTCACGTCGGGCGAGCGGAGCGCCGAGGCAGTGGTGGGTGCCGAACCCGAACGCGAGGTGCTTCTTCGCGTCGTCGCGATCGAGGTCGAAGCGAGCGGGCGCGTCGATCACGCGGTCGTCGCGGTTCGCGGCCGAGTAGCCGACGAGCACCATCGAGCCGGCGGGAATCGTGACCCCGTGGAGTTCGACGTCGACCGCAGCCGATCGCATCAGCCGCTGCACCGGCGACTCCAGACGCAGCACCTCCTCGACGAGCACGGGGAGGTATCGCTCGGGGTCGCTCGTGAGCCGGTCCCACTGTTCGGGGTGTTCGATCAGCAGCCGGACGCCGCCCGACAGCGCGTTCGTGGTCGTCTCGGAGCCGCCGACGAACGTGTCGGCCATCATCTCGGCGTGCAGCTCCTCGTCCGTGAGGCAACGGCCCCACTCGGGGATCTCGGTGTTGACCAGATCGGACAGCAGCGTGTCGTCGGGCGTCTCACGGAGCCGCTCGAAGATCGGTTGGAAGTAGTGCTGCGCCTCGATTTCCATCTCGGTCGACCAGATCACCTGCTCGGGGGTCTGCATCAGACCGAGACGCTGGACCCAGGCATCGGTCCACGCCTTGATCCGCCAGATGTCGGCGGGATCGGCACCCATCTGCATCCCGATCACCACCAGCGGCAGTGGAACGGCGAACTGCTGCACCCAGTCGCACTCCCCCGCGTCGATGAAATCGTCGATCAGCTCGTGGGCGAGGCGCTCGATCTGCGGTTCGAGCCCACGCAGCTTCTTCGGCCGGAAGGCGTGGTCGAAGAGTTGGCGCATCTCCCGGTGATTCGGATCGTCTCGGCCGGCAAGGGTGCGCGCCGGCACCCACCCCTTCTCCTCGTAGAGCGCCTGCACCTCGGGACGGGACCCACGCCGCTGTGCGTTGTTGAACCGCTCCGAGTCGCGCAGCACCGCCAACACGTCTTCGTGGCGGGTGACCACGAACGCCTTCAGCCGCTCGTCGAACCACACCGGCGCGTCGTCGCGCAGCGTCCGGTACGCGTGGTACGGGCAGTCGTTGATCGCCGGATCGAAGAAGTCCACTTCGTCGAGCGGCATCGGGTCGTCGAGTGCAGGCTGGTCGGCCATGAGCCGATCCTGACACACTGCTCATCCATGACGACCAGCGTGCGTACGGCATCCGACGACGACGTCGGGCGCATCACCGACATCTTCAACCAGGCGATCCCGGCGGGCGACGCCGAGTGGACCGAACGTCTCCACACCGAGGACGAACGGCGTGCCTGGCTGCACGACCGTGTGGCGTCGGGACGACCCGTCATCGTGGCCGACCGGGACGGACAGGTGATCGGCGTCGCGAGCTACGGCGACTTCCGCGACAGCACGCGGCGCGAGGGGTTCCGCTTCGTGTGCGAGCACTCGGTGTACCTCGACCAGACCGCCCGCGGGAGCGGCGCGGCGGACGCGCTGATGGACGAACTCGAGTCGATCGCCCGTGCCAACGGGATCCGCCAGATGGTCGCGACCATCGACGCGTTCAACGACCGGTCGATCGCCTTCCACGCCCGTCGGGGCTTCGTCGAGGTGGGTCGGATGCCCGACATCGGGTTCACGTTCGACACGTGGCGCACGATGGTGCTGATGCAGCTCGACCTCGCCGCTGACTGACCGGACTGCCAGGATGGGCCGATGCGGATCCTGGTGACGAACGACGACGGCATCGATTCCGAAGGCCTCCACGTCCTCGTCCGCACGATGTGCACGCTCGACGGCGACCACGAGATCGTCGTGGTCGCACCGGACCGCGAGTTCTCCGGCGCGGGTGCAGCGCTCGGTGCGCTCCACCTGCTCGAACCCGAGATCGAGCGGACCACCATCCCCGACTGCGACGCCGAAGCATGGACGGTCAACGGGCCGCCCGCACTCTGTGTGATGTTCGCCCGGCTCGGTGCGTTCGGTGGACCGTTCGAGCTGATCGTGTCGGGGATCAACCCCGGTGCGAACGTCGGGCGAGCGGTCTACCACTCGGGCACGGTGGGCGCCTGTCTGACCGGTCGCAACGGTCACGTGTCGGGCGTGGCCGTCAGCCAGTCGGTCCACGGGATGGGCGTCGAGGGTCAGGCGTGGGACGACGTGATCGCCGACCTGCACTGGCAGACCGCGGCCGACGTCGCGAAGTCGGTCGTGCAGGCGCTCGTCGACGACATGCCGACCGAGACGGTCGTCGTGAACCTCAACGTCCCCGACCTGCCGCTCGACGAGCTGCGGGTTGGAAGCACGCACGGGTCGGCGTCCAACCCCCGCGAACGGTGTCTGCCGCCGACCTCACGCCGATCGAGGGCCGCGACGGTGCGTTCAAGGTGACGATGCAGTGGGGCGAGAAGCTCGACCTCGACCCCGAGACCGACGGCGGGATGGTCGAGCAGGGGTACGTGTCGGTCAGCTATCCTCACCCGGCTCGAGCACCACGATCGGCCGGACCTGGCCCACGCCGACAAGGGGCTCGACGCGCTGCTGTCCTGAGCTCAGCGCTCCCAGAGGAGCGTGTCGGGGTGGAACTGGCTCCAGGCGAACCAGAACGCCTCGTGGGCCGAGAGCTCGTCACCGGTCTCCGCGTCGAAGGCGACGAGGCCGTCGCCGGACTCGCGCAGCTCGACACCGGCGAGCTCGACCTGATCACCGGCGTTGAACGCAGCGCTCGCCTCCTCCGACGGGAACGCGACCGGTGTGCCGTCGTCGCGGATCACCCCGACGACGAATTCCTGCACGCCGAGTCGGTCGTCGAAGTCGCCGATCGGGAAGATCGGGCCGTCGGCGTCGCGATCGCCGAGCGGATCGAGCTGATAGCTCCGGCCGATCCCGCCGTCCTGGGCGATGATCCGGGTGTCGGGGTGCTCCCGCTTCCACTCGCCCCACGTGGAGCGCACGACCGTGATCTCGTCGAGCACGACGCCGGCGTCCTGGAGCGGGCCGGACACCGCATCGCCGGTGAACGTGTCGAACACCGACTCCGACACCAGGTCGTACATCACCTTGTTCGAGCGGCTGAGCAGGCCGGAGGTGCGCATCACCAGCGCGTCGTCGGGTCGATCGGTGACGAAGGCCTGCGCCGAGCCGCACAGCGTGCAGTAGGGAATCGCGAGGCGTTCGCCACCGAGCGAGAGGTTGAACATCTCGTGGATCTCGGCGATGTTGAGCGGGATCGCGAGCGCCTCGTCGCCGACGACGATGCCGAACACGGTGCGGTCGTCGGCGTACCAGGCGCCGCCGGCGGCGTCGGTGGTCGTCGGGTCGTCGAGCGCCGGAATGCACCCGCCCGGGCAGGGGTCGGGATCGCCGAGCGGTCGATCGTCGATGAACACCCCACCCCAGCTGAGGTGGCGCCAGTCGATGTCGGCGTCCGCGTCGTCGAAGAACGGGAGCCATCCGGTCTCGAGCTGGGTGAAGATCCCGCCCTTGTCGTCGCGGTAGCCGGCGTAGTCGGGCGTGTCCCACGCGATCAGGTGGTTGGTGACGCTGAGCCACGGGCTCACCTGCCAGGTCGGGATCGTCGGAGATCGTCGACGCCGGTCATGGTCTCGAACGCGCCGACCAGACGCTCCCCGTCCTGGCCGCCGAAGAAGCGCAGCAGGTCCGACACGAACCAGGCGTACCGAGCGTCGCCGGTGTCGACGAGGTCGTCGATCGCGCTCGGGTCGAGCGCACCGGCGTTGATCCCCTCGACGACTCGGTCGACGGCGTCGTCGGCGCTGGGGTTCGGCGCGTCGGCTGCCGGCGCGTCGGGCGGTGCCGGATACGTGTAGCGCGCCGGCGTCGCCTGATCGACTGCGGACGGCGATGGGCTGCCGCGTGGCGTCATCGGAGGATGCGCAGGCACTCGCCAGCAGGGTGGCGGCGAGGACGATTCCGGCGAGACGTCGGCGAGACATGAGCGGAGCGTAGGAAGCGGTCGGAGACGGCGAAGCGAACGGCACGCGCAACAAGTCCGAAACACCGTGCAGAAGTGCGCCGAATCGGGCACCATGGTCCACATGGCCGAACCGATGATCCCCACCGACGCCGAGCTGCGCGAGCGGCTCACCAAGCTCCAGTACGACGTGACCCAGCGGGCGGGCACCGAGCGCGCCTTCACCGGCGCCTACCACGACACGAAGGACCCCGGCGTCTACCACTGCATCGTGTGCGACGCCGCGCTGTTCTCGTCCGAGACCAAGTACGACTCCGGATCGGGCTGGCCCTCCTTCTACAAGGCGATCGACCCGGAGAAGGTGACGATGAAGGAGGACCGCTCCCACGGCATGGTCCGCACCGAGGCGGTCTGCGCCACGTGCGGCGCGCACCTCGGCCACGTCTTCCCCGACGGCCCCGCGCCCACCGGCGAACGCTTCTGCATGAACTCCGCCTCCCTCAACCTGAAGCCCGAGTTCGAGGCGACCGAAGACGCCGACTGACACGGGAGCTGATCCCGTCGTCGGGCCGCTTGCGGTGGGCCCCGACAACTCTGAGGTACCCCTGAGTACTGTCGTCCGTATGGTGATGTTGGACGAGCCGACCGGCGGATCGGGCGGATCGGGCACGGTGCGGACCGACCCGTTCATCCAGCTCGCGTTCGTCCACGAGGCGCTCGACGACTACGCCGAGGCCGATCTCGACGCAGCTCGACGACGAGTGGTTGGCGCAGCTGTTCACGTCGCTGGAACGGGTGAAGGTCCGTGTCGACGCCGCCGTCGTGGCCGCTGCGGCCGAAGCAGAGCGACGTGGAGCGAAGCGTGACCAGGGCTTCTTCGTCGACCCGTTCGTACATCAAGCACCACGCACGGCTGTCGGGCCCCGAGGCGCGGGCCCGGATGCAGGTGCACCGCATGTTCGAGCTGCTGCCCGGGTGGAAGGCGGCCGCCGAGTCGGGCAACACGAACCTCGGCGACGACCAGCTCCGCCTGATGGCGCGGGTGGCGGCGAACCCGCGCCTCCACAACGCGCTGGTCGAGGTCGCCGACGAGCTGCTCACCGACGCGGAGATCATGTCGTACGACGCGTTCGCACGCCGTCTCCGCGATTTCGAGCGCTCGGTCGACGGCGACGGGGCCAAGGCCGCCGCCGAGCAGGTCCACGAGTCCCGCGACGCCGTGATGCGCCAGCAGCCCGACGGATCGTGGCGGCTCTGCGCACGCTTCGGCTCGCTGCAGGGCGCCGAGGTCAACGACGTGCTCGCGCACTTCAACGAGGCACAGTTCGAGTCCGACTGGGCCGATGCGAAGGAGCAGCTCGGCGACGACGTCGCGTTCGGCGACCTCGGCCGCATCGAGCCGCAGCGTCGGGCCGATGCGCTCCACACCGCACTCCTCGGCGGAGCGGCGAACCCCGGCGATGGCCGCGCACCGCTCCCGTGCCTCAACGTGCTGATCGACGAGGCGACGTTCGAAGCGGTGCTGACGGGTCGACCGATCGACTGCGCAGCAATACCGGACGATGGTGTGTCGCACCGAGAACGGTGACGAGATCGACGTCAGCGAGGCCGCCGCGCTGGCGCTGTACGCCCACGTCCGCCGCGTCGTCCACAACGGCGCCAGGGTCGTCACCGAGCTGGGTCGCAAGTCACGGGTCTTCCGGGGTGGCAACCGCGAGGCGGCGACGCTGCTCGACCGATCGATGCATCTGGCCGGGCTGTGACCGTCAGGTGCGCAACTGCCAGGTCGACCACAACGTCGCCTGGATGCACCACGGAGCCACCGACCCCGACAACGCGGCGGTGATGTGTGGCATGCCCACAACCGTCTCAAGCACCGGGGCCGCTTCCGCGCCTTTCGTCGAGCCGACGGTGACCTGGCTGATCCTCGACACCGACAACGAACCGGTCGGGTAGCACCTCGTCATGAGCTCCACGCGCGCCACCGAACTCCGTGCCCGAGATGCCGGGACCTCCGGCTACTCTGCGCGGGTGCTCGCCTCAAGCTCCGTGACCAGGCCGTCGGATGATCGCTGACTGGGGCACTGACGAACGGCGCCTCGGCGACGCGGTGAGCGTGCTCGTCGGGGCGAACAACGGCGGCTACCCGTCGGGCAACTCGCTGCTCGTGCGCGGTGCGGGCGAGACGGTGCTCATCGACCCGTCGGTCGACGTCGTGTCACGCGGCGGCGTGCCGGCGCCGGTCGACGCGATCATCAACAGCCACAGCCACGAGGACCACATCGCCGGCAACGGTCTGTTCGCCGAGGCCCGCGTCCACGTCCACGACGCCGACCTGCCCGGTGTGCGATCGCTCGACGGCCTGATGGCCGTGTACGGCTCGAGGGCGAGCCGCGGCAGACGCTTCGAACAGACGCAGTGCTCGACGAGTTCCACTTCACGCCGCGTCCCGACGCGCACGGCTTCACCGACGGCCACGTGTTCGACCTCGGCGGCGGCGTGCAGGTCGAGGCGGTCCACCTCCCGGGACACACCCGCGGTCACAGCGGGCTTCCGCATCGACAACACGTTCTTCCTGTCCGACATCGACCTCACCGGGTTCGGCCCGTACTACGGCGACGTGTGGAGCGACCTCGACGACTTCGAGGACAGCCTCGTCAAGGTGCGCGACGAGGAGGCCGACTACTACGTCACGTTCCACCACAAGGGCGTGATCGAAGGCCGCGAGCGCCTTCGTCGAGCTCCTCGACGCGTTCCACGCGGTGATCGGCCGCCGCCACGAGGCGATGCTCGACTTCCTCGCCGAGCCGCACACGATCGACGAGATGGTCGAGCACCGCTTCATCTACCGCCCGCACGTCGAGATGGCGTTCGTCACCTCGGTCGAGCGACGCAGCGCCGAGATGCACGTCGCCCGGATGATCCGCCGCGGCGAAGCCGTCGAGCTCGAGTCGGGCCGCTACCGACGCACGTGATCAGGCGTCGGCGGCGCGACGGATGTGTTGCGACGTACGCCGCGATGGCGTGGTCGGAGAAGTGATCGAACTTGCGCTGCTTGAGGCCCGACCAGAAGCCGGCCCAGCGGTCCTTGCCCCGCTGGGCCGGGGTGTACTTCTTGAACTCGCCCGTTGCTGTTGAGGTACATCCGAGTGCCGTTGTGGCGGTAGCGCAACCATCTCGGTGGCACACGGGTGACGATGTCGTTGTTGTTGACCCAGCGCAGGTGACGGACCTTCGCGTGCTGGATGTACCGCTTGGTGCCGACCCGAGGGCTGCCGAACGTGACGACCTCGGTCGGCACTGCCGCGATGCTCGGACAGCTGGCAGCGACCGGCGCAGATCTGCGCCATCGCTCCGCCGAGCCCGAGCCTGGTCAAGCGCTGCGACACCTTCTTCGTGCTCACCGAGCCACTGGCCCCGATCGGTTGGGCGAAGATCTGGATCCGCAACTCCTCGAGCATCCACCGAACTTCGGCCGTGTCCGGTGGGAGGTCCGCGGGCGGCGTCCGGTCGACGAAGGCGGCGAAGCGCGCTTCGAGCGGGACCACTTCGGCCATCCGCACCAGATCGCGATCGACCGCGCCGCCGAGGTGCTCCAACCGGTAGCGAATGCCGCGCACGTACCGCTCGACGTCTCCCAGCCGGTCGACGCCGTGCGCCGACACCATGCCCGGCCGCACCAGCCGTCCGAGGTGCAGGTTGGCGTCGTGGACCGAGTCGGCGAACGCCGGCGCGCGCAACCGGGCGAGCAGCTCGTTCGCGCCGGCGGCCGCCGCGACGACCGCCGACGGCAGCGCCGAGCGCCGTCCCGGCCCGATTCGGCCCCTTCGCCCGCACCAGCGACTGCAGCTCCCGGAACTCGGCCTCGGTGAACGGCAGGGTGCCGTGCTCGGCCATCAACTGGTCGACCGCTGCGGCGATGCAGTCGTCGACCAGCGAGTCGACCGCGATGTCGGCGTTGGCGATCGCCACCCGACCGGCGTTGGTGATCAGCTTCTCGATCGAACGGTGGGTCGGCGCGCCGTCGAGCAGCAGCAACCGCCGCACGCCGCCGCGCATCGCCCGCTGTTGGAGTTCGGGGGTCGTGACGACGCGCAACGACACGCTCGTCGCCGACGTCGAGCAGTGTCGGGTAGGCGCGCACGTCGAGCGCACGGTCGGCGGATTCGACGAGTCGCGGCAGGTCGCCGACGTCCCACGTCGTGATCCCGCGGCGTTCCTCGATCGGTGCGGCCGCGGCGATCGACTGGCGAGCCGAGCCGGCGAGCCGAGCCTTGATACGCGCCAGGTCGGTGCCGACGTCGTGCACCTCGCCGGCGTCGTCCGACACGACGAAGTGCATCCGCAGGTGGGGGTCGACAGCCTCGACGTCGAACGCCTCGGGCGCCACGCCGGGCAGCAGCTCGGCCAGGCGATCGACGAGTCGGCCGTCCGGCGGGCCGAGGCGAGCAAGCACCGAGTCGACGGTCTCGGCGAACGGAATCAGCTCCCGGCGGATCGCCTTGGGGAGCGAGCGCATCAGCTGTTCGACGAGCTCGTCTCGGTGGCCGGGGACCTGCCAGTCGAAGCCGTCGTCGGTGATCTGGTTCAGGGCGTTCAGCGGCAGGTGCACCGTCACACCGTCGAGCGGCTCACCCGGCGCGTCGCGGTACGTGAGCGGGAGTTCGATGTCGCCCTGATGCCACACATCCGGGTACCCGTCGGCGCCGAGGTCGGCCGGGTCGGGCAGGTCGAGCAGGCCGTCGGGTTGCTCCTTCCACCACCGGTCGAAGTGCTGCGTGCTCGTCACCTCATCGCCGACTCGGTCGTCGAAGAAGGCGAACAACGCCTCGTCGTCGACGACGTCGGCGCCCCGGGTCCTCGCGCGCATCGATGCGAGTCGGTGGAGCACCTCGTCGTTGCGGGCGTTGAACCGGTGTCGATCACGCCAGTGCTGTGGCACCTCGCGCTCGACGAACGTCTTCGTGATGAACCAGGCTCGAGCCGCTGCGGGGTCGACACGGTCGAGGCCGATCACGCGATCGGACACGAGCGGCAGCCCGTACAGGGTCACCTGCTCGACGACGACGGCCCGTCCGCCCTTCGGATCCCAGCGCGGCTCGCCGTAGGACCGTTTGATCAGGTGCGCACCGGCACGCTCGGCCCAACGGGGGTCGATCTCGGCGACCCGGCGTGCGTAGATCTGGTTCGTCTCGACCAGCTCGGCGGCCATCACCCAGTCCGCCGGCTTGCGGGTGAGCACCGATCCGGGAGCGATCACGAACTCGGCCTGACGGGCGCCCTTGAACGTGCGGGTCTGGCGATCGCGCATGCCGACGTGAGACAGCAGGCCCGCGAGCAGCGCCTGGTGGACGTGGTCGGGATGGCCGTCCGCGGTCCCGGACTTGATCCCCATGTCGGCGGCCACCCGCTTGAGCTGGCGATGGAGATCGACCCACTCCCGCACTCGCAGATAGTGGATGAACTCGTCCCGGCACATCCGCCGGAACCGGTTGCCCGAGAGTTCCCGCTGTTGCTCGCGGACGTAGTCCCAGAGCTTCACGATGGACAGCAGGTCCGAGCCCTTCACGTTGAAGCGGTTGTGGAACTCGTTGGCCTGCTCGCGCTTGTCGGAGGGTCGCTCGCGGACGTCCTGGATCGACAGCGCCGCGACGATGACGAGCACCTCGCGGACGCAGTTGCGGCGATCGGCCTCGAGCAACATGCGACCGAGGCGCGGATCGGTGGGGAGCCGGGCCAGCTGGCGGCCGGTCTTGGTGAGCCGAACCCCCGCTCCGCGGCGGCCCGGGGAAATCGCGTTCAGCTCCTCGAGCAGCAACTCGCCGTCGCGAATGCTGCGCGAGTCCGGCGCTTCGACGAACGGGAACCGAGCGAGGTCGCCGAGGCCGATGTTCGCCATCTGCAGGATCACCGAGGCGAGGTTGGTGCGGAGGATCTCTGGTTCGGTGAAGTCGGGGCGCGCCTCGAAGTTCTCCTCCGAGTAGAGCCGAATGCACACGCCGGCGGCGACGCGACCACACCGGCCGGCGCGTTGGTTGGCCGACGCCTTGGAGACCTCTTCGATCGGGAGCCGCTGCACCTTCAAGCGACGCGAGTACCGGGAGATCCGAGCGGTGCCCGCATCGACGACGTAGCGCACCCCCGGCACGGTGATCGACGTCTCGGCGACGTTGGTGGCCAGCACGATGCGTCGCCCGCGATGCGACTGCCAGATGCGGTGCTGCTCGGCCGCGCCCAGGCGGGCGTACAGCGGGAGGACCTCGGTGTTCGCCAGCTTGCGTTCACGCAGTGCGTCGGCGGTGTCGTGGATCTCGCGCTCGCCGGACAGGAACACCAAGACGTCGCCGTCGCCCTCCGCGGCGAGTTCGTCGCAGGCGTCGAGAATGGCGTCGACCTGATTCGTGTGCTCGCCGGGGTCCCGGTATCGGATCTCGACGGGGTAGGTCCGACCGGAGACGGTCACGATCGGTGCCGGCTCGCCGTCGGCATCGGCGAAGTGTTCGGCGAACCGGGCGGTGTCGATGGTCGCCGACGTGACGATCACCTTCAGGTCGGGCCGCTGCGGGAGGAGTTGGCGGAGGTAGCCGAGGATGAAGTCGATGTTGAGGCTGCGTTCGTGGGCCTCGTCGATGATCAGCGTGTCGTAGCGACGCAACATTCGATCGCGCTGGATCTCGGCGAGCAGGATGCCGTCGGTCATCACCCTGATCTGGGTGCGCTCGGAGATGTTGTCGGTGAACCGGACCGAGTAGCCGACCGTCTCGCCGATCTCCGAGCCGAGCTCCTCTGCGATGCGCTCGGCGATCGTGCGCGCCGCAACCCGGCGCGGCTGCGTGTGTCCGATCACGCCCTCGACCCCGCGCCCCGCCTCGAGGCACAACTTCGGGATCTGCGTGCTCTTGCCCGACCCGGTCTCGCCGGCGACGATCACGACCTGGTGGTCACGGATGACCTCCAGGAGTTCGTCTCGGCGCGCGGTGATCGGGAGATCAGGCGGATACTTCACCTGCACATGATGCCCCCACGATCGTGGCTCGTCACTCAGGTGGTGGTCACGGGATCTCGGTGATGCCGACCTCGCCGTCGACCAGCTCACCTTCCACGAACGACGCGACCCAGACGTCGTAGATGCCGCCGGCGGGAGTGGACAGCTCGATCGCGGGGTCGAGCCCGGAGAAGTCGTCGTTGCAGATCCAGTTCCCGCTGGGATCGTTGATCACCAACGCCGTGTCGCCACCGGTGGCGGGAGTGAACGAAATCCGCAGGAATCCGCCCCCTCCGGCATAGTCCAACTCGAGATCCGGAGCTGCCGACGCAAAGCCCACGCAGTTGCCTCCGAGACTCGTGACGTCGACCTCGCCGCCCGAGAGGACCGGGAGGGTCGCCGGATCGGGAGTGAACCCGGGGCCGAGCGTGACCGTCCCGAAGTTGGCGTCGAGCGACGGGTCGAGCGTGGCCGGAGGCGGCGGGACCGGCGCCGAGGTCGTCGGCGGGGCGGGTGGCGCCGTGGTGACCGGAGCTGGTGCCGGCGTGGTCGCACCCGGAGCCGTCGTGGCGCCCGGGACCGTCGTGGCACCCGGGACCGTCGTCGCACCCGGGACCGTCGTGGTCGTGGTGACGATCGTGTCGGTCGAGCTGGATCCGTCGTCGGAATCACGCAGGAGCAAGAAGTAGACCAGCGCGAAGATCAAGCTCATCGCGAGGACGACGACCGCGACGACGAGTGCGGTGTTCGGACCCGACCCCGACGGCGGTTGGCCCGCGTACTGCGGCGGTTGGCCCCCGTACTGCGGCGGTTGCTGATACGGGTCGGGGGTGCCGGGCGGGGGGTGGTTCGTCACCGCTGAAAGCTAGCCGGGACCACGGCGCCCGCGAAAACCAGCAATTCCGGCGTCACGACCCGACCACATCGGGGTCCGGATCGATCGGCGCCACCAACGGCATCGTCGTGGTGGTCGTGGTGGTCGTGGTCGTCGAGGTCGTCGAGGTCGTCGGGTCGTGAACGTCGGTTCGGTCGTGGTCGTGAACGTCGGTTCGGTCGTGGTCGTGGTCGTGAAGGTCGGTGCGGTCGTCGTCGTCAACGTCGGGGCCGGCGTGGGTGTCGGCGGAGTGGGCGACGGCGTCACCGCCGCAGGCGGGCAGGAGTCCCCGGGCAACGGCCACGAATTGCGCTCCGGATCGGCGTCGTACGCGTCGATCAGCTCCGCGGCTGCGTCAGGCAGCTCGAGGATCTCGCCGAGCTGGGTGATGACTTCGTTGACCTCGGCCGGCGTCGTTGCGGTCGAGTACAGCGTCACGATGCCGAGGCCGGTGGCCTCGAGTTCCGTTCCGTACTGGGTCGCGAACTCGTCGGCATCGTTGCGGTCAGCTCCGCCGAATCCGGAGCAATCGTAGAGCACCAGATCGGGCTTCTGGGCAGCGGTCGTCTCGAGATCGAGGACGGGCAACGGAAGCACATCGATGGCCTCGGCCAGCCCTGATTCGTCGTCGACCGCGAGCAGGACCGCGGTGCCGCCCAGTACGTTCATGTCCAGGACGACCTGCGTCAGGAACGGACTGAAGGAGACGACCCCGCCGTTGCTCGGCAGGACGAAATCGAGCACCTCCGCGTCGACGTTCTCCGCAGGTGCGTCCGTGGTTTCGGGTGCCTCCGTCTCGATCGGGGCCTCCGTCTCGGCGGGGGCTTCCGTCTCGGCGGGGGCCTCCGTGGTCACGGACTCGTCGTCATCGCTCCCGCATGCGGCAGCGAGCAGGGACAGTCCGACCAACGGGGCGAGCAGCATTCGAGATTTCATGGGGTCCTCAGGGGTGAGATGGGTCGGGCGGGGCGCTCGTCGACGGTCAAGGCATGCGGGCAGGACCCGGGACCCCCTGCTGAGGACGATCACGACCCTAGCCGCAGGACCTCGCGCAGCCTCACACCTCCACGTCGATCCCTCGGGTCGCGGCGACATCGTCGTCGTCGATGAACCAGGAGACGGCGACGGCGGGCAACATGATCAGCCCGACCGCCAGGAACCCGGCCTGATACGCGCCCAACCGCTGGGCCGCCGGGGCCGCTTCACCCACAGAGCTGAGTTGTGATGTGATCACCGTCGCCGCCAGAGCCACACCCGAGGCGTACGCGATCTGGCGCTGCGTGTTGAACAGGCTGGTCGCACGGCCCGTGTCGGACAGAGAAGTCGTCGCATACGCCGCTGTCTGGATCGACACGAACACGAGACCAACCGACAGACCGCGAGCGCCGGACAAGGCGGCGATCACCGACATCGGGGTGTCCAGGTCGGCGAGCGCGTACGCACACGTCACGGCCGACGTCAGCGTGATGCCGACCACCATGAGCCGCCGTGGCCCGACCGCTCGGTACAGGCGGCGGCCGAACAGGTTCGCGACCACGAACACGCCGACGGCCTGCGGCGACTGCACCAGTCCGCTCTCGAAGGCGCTGTAGCCCCTCAGCGATTGCATGTAGAGCGGAAGCACGAAGATCATCCCGAAGAATCCGGCATATGTCATCGAAGCGGACACGTTGATCTTCCGGAACAGATCATCGGTGAACAGCCGGAGTGCGAGGATCGGTTCGGCGATCCGCAACTCGACCAAGAGCAACACGACCAGGCAGGTGAGACCGACTGCCCCGAACGTCAACGTCTCGGTCGAGATCCACCCCGCCTCGGGCCCGATCGACAGGGTGTAGAGCAGCATGGACACCGACGCTGCCGAGAGCACGAACCCGGCGGCGTCGAACGTGCCCGGATCGTCCTGCGTGGTCTCACGAAGCCACACGATGGCGAGCACGATCGCGAGCACACCGATCGGCCCGTTGATGAAGAAGATCCACCTCCAGGAGACCGTGTCCACCAGGATGCCGCCGAGCACCGGCCCGATGGCCGGGGCGATCACGGTGACACTCAGGACACCGATGGCTGCCTTCGCTCGCTCCTCCATCGGGAACGCCCGGTACAGCATCGCCCCACCGATCGGTGCGAGCAGTCCGCCGCCGAGACCCTGGAGCACGCGGAACGCCACGAGTTGATCGAGTGTCTGCGACAGCCCGCACAGCATGGACGTTGCCACGAAGACCGCCAGCGCAATGATGAACACCCGCTTGGTTCCGAACCGGTCGCCGAGCCATCCGGCCGCAGGGATCACCGCGGCGAGCGCAAGGAGATAGCCGACCGCGATCCATTCGATGTCGGTGGTCGCCACGCCGAACTCGTCGGCGAGCGTCGGGAGGGCGACGTTGACCATCGTGCCGTCGATGACCGTCATGAACAGCCCGAAGATGTAGATCACCATCACCTGGGTGCGGTACATCATCCGGGGCACCAGTGGAACCTACGGCGACGTGGTCCGTGCTCCGGAAGTGGAGACCACCCAGAAGCTTGCACACGCAAGTACACTGGCGCCATGGCTTCACCGGTGATCCAGACCGTTCCGCTCGGCTTCCAATGGCCGACGATCGACCCGTTCCTGTTCTGCGTCCATCATCTCGACACGTATCCGGCATCCGACGGTCGTCTCGGCCCGAATGCGTCGCTCGCGGGCCGACCGATCGGCAACGACTTCGAACCGGTCGACGGCTGGCGGATGTACCACGGGTCCCACGTCCCCGGATTTCCGCAGCACCCGCACCGCGGCTTCGAGACGATCACGTTCGTGCGCCAGGGTCTGGTCGACCACGCCGATTCGTTGGGCGCCGCCGCGCGTTACGGCCGGGGCGACGTGCAGTGGATGACGGCGGGCGCGGGCATCCAGCACGCCGAGATGTTCCCGCTGCTCGACGAGACCGAGCCGAACACGCTCGAGCTGTTCCAGATCTGGATGAACCTGCCGGCCACCGACAAGATGGTCGATGCCCACTTCACGATGCTGTGGGACGACGACATTCCCCGTCACGAGGCCGACGGCGTGACCGTGACGGTGATCGCCGGGTCGCTCGGCGATGCCACGCCGCCGTCACCGCCTCCTGCGTCGTACGCGTCGCGCCACGACGCCGGTGTCGCTCTGTGGCACGTGGTGTTGGAGCCGGGTTCGTCGTGGACGATGCCGGCGGCAGGCGACGACGTCGCCCGGGTGATGTACGTGTTCCAGGGTGACGGGATCTCGGTCGAAGGCGAGGCCGTCGGGGCATCGACCGGTGCGGTCGTCGATGCGTCGCGAGACCTCGAGATCTCCAGTTCCGGCGCCACCGAACTCCTCGTGATGCAGGGGCGTCCGATCGGCGAGCCGGTTGCGCAGCAGGGTCCGTTCGTGATGAACACCGAGGACGAGATCCGCCAGGCGTTCGCCGACTACCGGTCGACGCAGTTCGGCGGGTGGCCGTGGGACGGGCCCGACCCGACACACGGGCACGAGGATGTTCGATTCGCCCGCCACGCCGACGGGCGCATCGAGTACGCCGCGACCGCCGAGGTCTAGCCGTCGCTTCCGTCGTGTCGTGCCTGGCCTCCGCTGGGTCCGATCCGCCCTCCCACTGGACGGGCGCATCGAATACGCCGCGACCGCCGAGGTCTCGCCGTTCGGGTTGTCTGACTTCTTCTTTGCCTGCGTCTGCTGTTCGGCCGCGGCCGTCGCCTTGTTCATCATGTTGGTGAGCGCATCGGCGGCACCCTTCACGGCGTTCGCGGCGGTTGCGGTCGCCTCGGCCTGACGGGCCTGCGCGTCCGCGGCGCTCATCGCATCGCTGGTGTCGTCATCGATGTGGATTTCGGTCCCGTACTTCGGCGCCGCGCCCTGCGAGTACTTCTTCGCCGCGTCCGACGCCTTGGCGGTCACTGCGGTGGTCTTGCCCTTGCTCACCTTGTCGAGCGTGCCACCCGCCTTCTCGACGTAGTCGCCCACCTTGTGACGGTTCTTCTCGAGGAGGTCCTTCGCCTTGCGGAGATTGCGTGTGTTCAACAGTCCCATGCGTCGAGGCTACCGAACCGCCGAACTCTGAAGTACCCCTTTGCTTGGATGGAGGCATGCGACTTCTCGTAGCAACCAACGAACTGCAAGGCATCCGCTCCGACGACTACGCCTGGACCGTCGAAGGCGAACTCGTCATCGCCGAGTCGACCGTGTGCGCCGACCCGCGATGCGGGTGTGCCAGGGGGTTCTCGGGCCTGGCCAGCAGCCGGGCAACCACCACCGCGATGGTCGTCGACCTGCCGCACCTCGGCATCGACGCCCTCCGCGAGGCGGTGTCGGACTACCTCGAGCGAGCCGGCTGGCAGGATCTGCTCGCCGCCGACGACGTCGGGGAGAGCACCGGCGAGATCATTGCCGAGATCGTCGACGAGCACGTCGAGACCATCGACGTCATCTGCTCTGCGTATGCGGTCGGCACCGTGCTGGAGCGCGACGGCGACGAAGTCCGACCCCGAGGGTTCGCCGCGGCGGCCTGACGCGTCAGGCGATCTCGGGGCGTCCCCGCCGACGACGCACGGCATTGCGGGCCGGCGTACGGACCGCCTCGAGCGCCAGGTAGAAGGCGGGGAAGCTGATCAGCACGAGCACCGTCGAGCTGACGAGTCCCCCCATCAGGGTGAACCCGAGCGACTCCCAGAACGGGTCGCTGATCGAGAGCGGATACAACCCGACCACGGTGGTGAGCGTCGTCGCGACCAGCGGCCGGAATCGAGACGTCACCGCCGCGCCGATCGCCTCGCCCGCAGTGGCGCCGTTGCGACGCTCCTGGTTCGCTGCGTCCACGAGCAGGATCGTGTTGTTGACGGCGACGCCGATCAACGCGATGAACCCGACGACAGCCAGGAAGCTGAGCGGATTGTCGGTGGCCGACAGCGCCGTGAAGACGCCGAAGAAGCTGAACGGCACGGCGAGGAAGATCAACAACGACTGTGCCAGCGACCGGAACTGCACGGTGATCAGCAGCAGCATCAACACCAGCGCCACGAGCCCGGCCACGCCGAGCGCAGCGAAGTCGTCCTGGTTGTCCGACTCGAGGCCGAAGTCGAAGCTCAGCGCATCGGGGGCCAGGCCGGCCGCCGTGAGCGCAGCGCTGTCGAACGCACCCGCCACGTAGTCCTCGGTTGCGTTGAGGATGCCGGTCAGACCGCTGTCCTCGTCGTACTGGGCGCGCACCTCGATCACCTGCTGGCCATCGATCCGGTAGATCTCGCCGGCGGTCCCGATGATCGCATCGGTGATGGTCACCTGCGAACCGCCGACGGTCAGCTGGCGACCGATCAGGTCGTCGCGGAGCTCGGCCGCGAACGCCTCACCTTCCGCGACGGTGGCATCGTCGACCGTGATCTGTGCCGCGAACGGGAATTCGACCGGCGGCGGACCGTTCTCCGATTGCCCGACCGTGACGCGAACGCCCTCGATCCCAGCCACGCCGGCTTCGATCTGTTCGACGAACTGTGGCGCGGTGGTCGAGCGGGAATCGATCGGACTGAGATCGATGAAGGTGTCGATCACCCGCTCGTTACCGCGGACGTACTGCGACCGGTCGAGGTCGTCGCCGAGCACCGAGAGCACCACGTCGTCGATCTGGGCCGAGCGCTCCTGCGCCTCCTCGATCGTCGTGCCGGGCGGGAACTCGGCGACCACCGACATGCCGACGGAGTCCTTGCCCGCCGGGAAGATGCTGAAGCCGAGTCCGCCTGCGGTCACCATGCCCGCTCCGATGGCGAACACCGCAACCAGCGCCATGCCGACGCCCACGATGCGGCCCGACCAGCCGTTGCCGGACGGGTAGGCCGCGAGGCGACCGACCGCACGGCCCGCCGCCTTCTCGGCCCGGACGATCGGGTTCTGCTTGCGGCTGCCGCGGAGGATGAACATCCGCCCGATCGTCGGAATGAAGACGATCGAGAAGAGAAACGACATCAACAAGGTGATGATCACCGTCGTCGGGATCGGCCGGATGAACTCGCCGAGGATGCCCCCGACGAAGAGCATCGGCGAAAAGACCACGACGGTCGTCAAGGTGCCCGCGAACGAGGCGCTCCCGACGCGGTCGATTGCCCGCTTGATCACGCCGAGCGACTCGTCGTCGCCCTCGATCAGCGGGGTCGGGGTTGTCCCGGTTGGCATCGATCGACTCCGAGATCACGATCGCGTCGTCCACGAGGAGACCGAGCGTGAGGATCAATCCGAACAGGGTGATCGTGTTGAGCGTGAAGCCGACCGCCAGGAGGCCGGTGAGCGCGCCGAGCAGCACGATGCCCATGAAGCCGGCGGTGATCATCGCAACTCGCCAGCCGATCAACAGCAGGCTGACCATTGCGACGGCGAACAACCCGGTGAGCAGGTTGACGGTGAGCGAGGAGAGCTGGCGATCGACGCCCGTTGCGAAGTCGGCCGTGATGACGGCCGTGTAGCCATCGGCGAGCGGGTTGTCGGCGAGTTGACCGTTCACGAAGTCGGTGAACTCGAGCACGTCGAGGTCCGACGAATCCGCCCTGATCAGGCCGACCGAGATCGCCTCTTCGTAGCCGCTGCTGTCGAGCGCCACGCGGGTGAACCGGGTCACCCGCGATTCGTCGCCGGATTCGGTGATCAGGTCACGCACTTCGGCGACCTCGATCTGCGAGGTCTCCTGGAGGCCGGCCGCCAGGACGTCGGCCTGTTCCTGGAGTTCGGCAGGAGTGGCGTCGGGCGGGCCGACCACGGACACGAGGACGTCGAACTGGTTGACGAACTTCGCGGCGTTGACCGCTCGGTAGTCGATCGTGAGTGCCGACGTGACGTCGTCTCCGAGGTCGACGCCGAGATCGACGAGGCGCTGCGTGCCTTCTTCGGACCCCAACGAGTCCTCGAACTCGACCACCACCACGAACGAACTCGGCCGGGCCTGCGCCTCGGTCGAGACCACACCCTCGACATCGGCGAATGCGTCGATCAGCGGTTGGGTCACGTCGGTGTCGACCTGGTCGATGTCGTCGACGAAGTAGGTGCCGGTCACGATGGAGATCGGGGTGTTGATCGGCGGGAAGCCCTCCCGGTCGAGGCCGAAGCCGAACGAGTAGCCGCCGGCGAGCACCACGACGATGAAGAACGCGAGGGTCGCCTTCCAGCGACGACTCGCGGTGGTCGCGATCGTCGTGATGACCGAACGACGCTCGCGCGGTGCCTCGTCGTCGACCGGCAACATCGGGGCGGGCGCAGGTTCGGGCGCTTCCAGTTCGGGCTCGAGGAGGTCGACGGTCATAGTGCTAAACAAACCTCCCCCAGACCAGGGCATTCCCCACGTGCGTGCGACAGTCGTCACAGTGCTAGGACGGGGCCATGACGTCATCGATCGCGCAATCCACCCGCTGGCTCGACGCCACCGCGCAGGCCGACCTGGTCGCCGGCGGCGAGGTGTCCGCCACCGAACTCGTCGAGGCCGCCATCGAGCGGATCGAGGAGTTCGACGGCCCGTTGAACTCCGTCGTCGTGCGCTGGTACGACGACGCCCGGGTTGCCGCATCCGACGTCGATGGACGCCTGGCTCGCGGCGAGCACCTGGCGCCCTTCGCGGGCGTTCCGACGCTGCTCAAGGACCTGTGGGCCCACTCGATCGGGCATCCGATGACGAACGGCAACGCCGGACTCAAGGCCGAGATGCCGATCTCGACCTACGACACGACGCTCGTCACGCGGTTCCGCGATGCCGGGCTGATCACGCTCGGCCGCACGAACAGTCCCGAACTCGGTTCGCTGCCGGTCACCGAGCCGCTGTCGTTCGGACCGACGCGGAACCCGTGGTCGACCGATCACACGCCCGGCGGCTCGTCGGGAGGCGCTGCGGCGGCGGTCGCGGCCGGACTCGTGCCGATCGCCAACGCATCCGACGGCGGTGGGTCGATCCGGATCCCCGCATCGTGCTGCGGGTTGATCGGGCTGAAGCCGTCGCAGGGGCGGATCACGATGGGTCCCGATCGAGACGAGTCGGGTCTCGGCGTGCACTTCGCCGTCACGCGCTCGATGCGCGACACCGCCGGATTGCTCGACCTGTGTGCCGGGCCGGGCGTGGGCGACAACGTGATCGCTCCTGCTCCTGCGCGGCCGTACATCGACGAGGTCGGTGCCGACCCGGGCCGGCTGCGGGTCGGGTTGCTGGCGCACCATCCGCTCGGCGGCGCGCTCGACTCCGAGTGCGCGGCCGCCGCTCGGCACGGCGCGGCACTCTTGGAGGGGCTCGGCCACGACGTCAGCGAGGCGCACCCTGCGGTGCTGGAGGACCCGTCCTTCTCGGGACGATTCATGGCGATCTGGGCGACCAACATGTCGCTCGGCATCCAGACGATGGGCAAGATGATCGGCCGTGAGCTCACCGAGGACGAGGTCGAGCCGGTCAACTGGGCGATGAGCGAGTTCGCCAAGCACATGAGCGCCACCGACCACGGCGCCGCGCTCGGAGCGATCAACGAGTACCGCCGCCAGATGCAGTCGTGGTGGGCCGATGGATGGGACCTGCTCGTCACCCCGACGCTGTCGGAGCCGCCGGTGCGGATCGGCGAACACGACGCCACCGACGACGACCCGATGGCGGGGATGAAGCGGGCCGCCGAGTTCGTGTCGTTCACGCCACCGTTCAACACGAGCGGGCAGCCGGGGATCAGCCTCCCGCTCCACGTCTCCGCGGACGGACTTCCGATCGGCGTTCAGCTCGTCGCCGCGTACGGACGCGAGGACCTGCTGATTCGTGTTGCTGCGCAGATCGAGGCGACCGGCGCGTTCCTGCTGCCGCAGGCCGACACGCTTCAGGCGTAGTCGTCGATGGCCCAGTCGGGCACGAACGGCTGTTGCCCCGTGTCGATGTAGCGCGAGTGGGTCACCACATCCGTGCCGTCGACGCGGTGCAACTGATATCCGACGGGATCGCGCACGAGTGAGACCGTTGCCCCCGGAGCGAGGTCGAGTGCGACGTGTTGGACCGTCGACATCGCGACCAGCGCGGGGACGCCGCCGACCGACCCAACGATCGGGCGGTGCATGTGGCCGCAGACGACCCGATCGATCGGCGACTTCGCGACGAGCTCGCGCAGTACGTCGAGCCCGAGAAACCCGGCGCGGTCCATCCACTCGATGCCCGTGACGAACGGCGGGTGATGCATGGCGAGCAGCGTTGCGCCGTGGTGGGGTACCGCGAGCGCCGCTGCGAGCCACTCGGCGCGTTCGTCGTCGAACTGGCCGCCGTGGCTGCCCGGGCGGGTCGAGTCGAGACCGATGACGCGGACCCCGTCGACGAAGCGGACCCAGCTGAGGTGCTCGGTGTCGGACCACTCGAAGTCGGCGAACGTCGAACGCAGGAGGGCCCGGTCGTCGTGGTTGCCGGGCAGGGGCAGGACGGGGATTTCGAGCGGAGCGAGGAGCTCGGCGAGCGCACCGTACTCATCGGCACGAGCGTCGTTGACCAGGTCGCCGGTCATCACGACCGCCGCCGGCGACGGGGCTTCGGCGTTGAGCATGGCCACGGCCTGCGCCATGCGTTCGTTGTTGTCGACGTACAACTCGGTGTCGGTGTTCTCGGCGACGACATGGGTGTCGGTGAGTTGAGCGATGAGAACCGGCGCCACCAGGAGAGTGTCGCATACGCCGAGACGGTCGGGTACTCCCGCTGGCATCGGCGATCCGTACCGTGGGGGCATGACACCTTCGGAGACCGTGACCGCCTTCATCGCCGCACTGGAGTCCAAGGACTTCGACGCGGCGATCGCGCTCGTCGGCGACGAGTGCGAGTACGACAACGTGCCGATGGGCAAGGTCCACGGCCCCGACGAGATCCGTGGGTTGCTCGAGCCGATGCTGAGCACCGCCGACACGGTCGAGTGGATCGTGTACCGCCAAGCCGCCGACGGTCCGATCGTGTTCAACGAACGGCTCGACCGGTTCGAGATGCCACACGGGTGGATCGACATGCCGGTCACGGGCGTGTGGGAGGTCCACGACGGCAAGATCACGCTGTGGCGCGACTACTTCGACCTCGCGACGTACCGCAACCAGCTCCCCGCTGAGTGACAGCGGCAACGTCCACGCCTGTGAGATGAACCGTTCGGGCGACTCCGTGCGACAGAGTGGACGTGGCGATGTATCCGGACGAGCAACAGCGCGGCGAGGACCACGCGCTGTTGGCGCGCGTGGTCACCGGTGATCGTGTCGCGCTCGAGATGCTGTACCGCCGTCACGCGGGCTGGCTGACGCATCGACTCGAACTGCGGTGCGGCGATCCGGAGCTCACCGACCTCGCGGTGCAGGACACCTTCGTCGCCGTGTGGCGGAGCGCGAAGCAGTTCCGTGGTGACGGCGACGTCGGCGCATGGATCTGGGGAATCGGCATCAGGCGACTGATCGACCAACGCCGCAAGCGGCGGCCGATACCGGTCGACACGACCCGGTGGGAGCAACACGATCCCCGCACGTCCGAGTCGATCGTCGTCGACGCACTTCCCGGGCCGGCGACCGCCGCGCTCGACCAACTCGAACCCGACCTGCGCGCCGTGATGATCCTGACCGCGATCGACGGGCTCACCACCAAGGAGGCGGCACGCCTGTTGGGGATTCCACAGGGCACCGTCAAGACGCGCCTGATGCGGGCGCGCGGGCAACTCGAAAGGACGCTGACGTGATCGACGAACAACGCCTCGCCCGGAACTGGACGGCGATCACCGTCGAGCTGGATGCGCCTCGCCCGTCCCGGACCGAACGAGCACTGCGCTGGATGCGCATCCCGTCGCACGTCACCCGGCTCGCAGTTGCCACACCCGCCCTGCGTCGGTCGTGGTTCGTCGCCGTGGCAGTGCTCGTGCTGATCGGGCTCGTTGCAACCGACGACACCGACCCCCGGGCGAGCGCATTCCTGCTGCTGCTCGTCGCTCCGATCGCCCCGGTGCTCGGTGTGGCACTCGCGTACGGCACCCCGGGCGACCCCGGCCACGAGGTACACCTCGCGACACCGATGAGCGGGCTCCGCCTGTTGCTCACACGCACCGTCGTCGTCCTGGCGGCGGTCGTGCCGCTCGTCGCGTTGCCCGCCCTGCTGTCGCCGGTCACACGTCCATGGGCGGTGGCGTGGGTGCTGCCGGCGCTGGCGGTGACCTCGTTCGCGCTCGCGCTGATGACGGTCACGACGCCGAACCGGGCAGCCGCGATCGCAACCATTGCGTGGGTGCTGGTCGCGACCGTCTCTCGCAACGCGGGCACCGACGAGCTCACCGCGTTCGTCCCCGCTGCGCAAGCGGTCGCGCTGCTGGCCACACTCGGGTTCGGTGCGATCACCGTGTTGCGCCGGGACCGGTTCGAACGGTTGGTCCCCGGATGAGCGCAGCGCACCTGCACGTCGCCGGCCTCACCCACGGGTTCGAGACCCGGCCCGTGTTGGACGGCATCGACGTGTTGGCCCAGGGCGGCGTGCTGTCGCTGCTGGGTGCGAACGGAGCCGGCAAGACCACACTGCTGCGATGTCTGGCGACCGTCCTGCGTCCCGATGACGGGACGATCCGGGTCGACGGATTGGATCCGACACGCGAAGCGGAGCGGATCGAAGTGCGGCGGCGTGTGGGCTATCTGCCCCAGGAGGTCGGCTTCACGAGGTCGGCGACGGTCTTCGACACGCTCGACCACGTTGCGGTGTTGAAGGAGTTCCGCGACGAGCGCCGACGGCGGCACCTGGTGTTCGACGCGTTGGACCGCGTGCGGCTGACCGATCGCGCCGGTGATCGGGTGACCTCGCTGTCGGGCGGGATGCGGCGTCGGCTCGGACTGGCCCAGGCGATCATCGGCCATCCGACGCTGCTGATCCTCGACGAGCCCGCCGCCGGGTTGGACCCCGACGAACGGCAGCGAGTGCGGTCGCTGCTCGCCGACCGTCGACGCGAGCAGACCACCATCGTGTCGACCCACCTCACCGACGAGGCGACCGAATCCGATGTGGTCCTCGTCCTGCACGGTGGCCGAATCGTGTTCGCCGACGCGCCGGGGCGACTCGCCGCGGTGGCGAGCGGACGGGTGTGGATCCAATCCGACGCGCCCGGCCCCGATGCACTGGCGTCGTGGCGGCGCCCCGACGGCGCCCACCGCTGTCTCGGGATGCCCCCGCCCGGCGCCGCAACCGAGCCCCCGACGGTCGAGGACGGTTACCTGCTGCTCACGACGACGTAGCTCGTCGGTCGCAGTGTTTCCACGGCGGCGAAGCGGGTGCGGCGCATCAGGCCACTTTCTCGATCCTCGCCCGCACGTGCTTGTGGAAGGGCGTGCCGGCGAACCAGTCGCGGTCGTCCTTCGACGTGAGCTCGTTGGGGGCGACACCGACCGAGTCGGGTCCGAGCCCGAAACCGTTCGGCAGCGACGCGTGCCCCTCGCGCAGCGTGTCGGTGACCTCCACCACGGCGACACCGTCACCACGCTTCGTCGTGACGCGGGCGCGATCGCCGTCGATCAGGCCGAGGCGTTCGGCGTCGGCCGGCGAGAGCCGAAGCGCTCCGTGCTTGTCGAGCTTGCGCCACGACGGGTCGCGGTAGATCGTGTTCGCCGTCGATGACCGACGCTCGCCGGCGGCGAGCACGAACGGGTAGGCGTCGTCCGGGCGGACCGGTGCGGGTTCGGCGGCGAGACCGTCGAACTCCTCGAGGAGGGCGGGGATGACGAGGTTGACCTTGCCGTCGGGCGTGAGCAGTCGCTTCATCGTCTCGTCGTAGTCGTCGCTCGAGAAGATGATGCCCGACGGGTTGGCGAGGATGTGGTCGAACAGCGCGTCGCCGAGTTGGTCACCGTCGATGCCCGCTCGACGGATCGACGCGTCCCAGAACCCGGCGGCCTGTTGGGCGAGTCCCCAGACGGCAGCTGCACCGGCCGCGTCGACCCCGTCCGGGGTGGTGAGCGTCGGACCGAGCGTTTCGTAGAGGATGATCGGGAGCAGCTTGCCGAGATCGGGGTTGTCGACCATGAACTGGAACAGCGCGGCGGTGTATCCGGTGCGACCGGCCTGCGCCGCTCCGGCGAGCGGGGCCAGGCGCTCGTCGTCGTACGCGCCGAGTGCGCGGCACAGGCGGGAGTGGATCTCGTACTCGGGCAGCGTGCCGTCGAGCGGTTCGAAGACCGGACGGCGGAGGTGGAAGTAGTTGCTCGGGAACTCGAGGTTGAAGAAGGTGCACTCCCACTTCTCGAACTGGGATGCGCCGGGGAGGACGTAGTCGGCCTCGCGGGCGGTCTCGGTCATGGCCACGTCGATGACGCAGACGAAGTCGAGCTGACGCAGGGCCTCGCGCATCGCTCGGCTGTCGGCGAGCGAGTGGACGGGGTTGCCCGACTCGACGAGCATCGCCCGGAAGCGCCCGGGGTGGTCGCCGATGATCTCCTCCGGGATCACGTTGCACGGCACCAGTCCGGTGACGAGGCGGTGGCCCGTGACCGGGGTGACGCGCTCGGTGCGACTGCCGCCACCACCGCTGCCCAGGGACGCGAAGCGTGTGTGCAGGTTCATGCCGCCCCGGACACCGAAGTTGCCGGTGAGCAGGACGACGAGCTTCTCGAGGTAGCTGTTGAGCGTGGAGTGGGGCGCCATCTGGATGCCGAGGTCCTCGAAGATCGACACGCCGCCGGTCGCGCGGCCGATCACGTCGGCCGCTTCGCGGACCTGCGCCTCGGAGACACCGGCCTTGGCACACGAGTCGGCGACGTCGACCGAGTCGAGGTGAGCGCGCAACTCGTCGAAGCCGTTGGCGTTGTCAGCGAGCCACGACACTGCGGCGTACTCGTTGGCGATGATCTTCAGGAGTGCCGCGAGGAGGTGTGCATCGCCGCCGGGGAGCGGACGGAGGTGGATGTCTGCCAGGTCGGCCGACTCGGTGCGCCGCGGATCGACGACGATCATCGTGCGGTCGGGGTCGTTGGCGATCGCCTTGAGGACGCGGCGGGCCTGGGGGAAGCCGTGGGACTGCCACGGGTTCTTGCCCCAGAAGACCGAGACCTCGGCATGGTGGTAGTCGCCCGTGGTGTGGCAGCTCGACTTGCCGAACAGCTGGCCGTCGACCCAGAACTCGCCGGTCTTCTCCTGGGCGAGGGCGTTCGATGTGAACTGGATGCCGAGCGCCGCACGGGTGGCCGAGCCGTAGCCGCCACCGAGGTGGTTGCCCTGTCCCCCGCCGCCGTAGAACAGGATCTTCTCACCGCCGTGTTCGTCGATCACGTCCTGGAAGCGCGCGGCGACCTCGGCGATCGCCGTGTCCCAGTCGACGGCTTCGAACGTGCCGTCGGGGCGCCGCCGCATGGGGCTCGTCAGGCGGTGCGCGCCGTTCTGGTAGTGGTCGAGGCGGAGCGCCTTCTCACACGTGTACCCCTCGCTGGCGGGGTGCGCCTTGTCGCCCCGCACCCGCGTGATCGTCGGACCGTCGAGCTTGACCTCGACGCCGCAGTTGATCGAACACAGGATGCATGCCGTTCGGTGCCACTCGTCGCTCATCGAGTCAGTTCATCGATCGAACCATCAGATGTCAAGTGCGCAACCGGCGAGGTCGGCGGCGCGTTCGCAGAGCGCGAGATAGAGGGCGCGGTCGTCGTCGGTGGGGAGGGCGGCGAGGTGGGCGCGGATCGTGTCCCAGTCCCCGCGGGCGGCAGGTCCGGTGAGCGCGGCGGCGGGGCCGACGGCGGCGATGTTGTCGAGCGTGGTCGACATCAGCGTCCAGTACGCGTCGACGGGAACACCGACCTCGGTCGGCGAGCGACTCGACCTGGGCGCACAGCGCGACGAGGTGGTTCGCGGCGATGGTCGCCGTGGCGTGGTACAGCGCCCGCTGCGGGCCCGGCACCTCGATGGCGCGGCCGCCGAGGTCGGCGACGATCTCGGCCATCAACCCGTCCCCGTCGACGGCGAACGTGCAGTGGTCGAGCAGACGGCGACTCCCCGTCTCGGAGTCGGGCAGCGACATCAGCGGATGGATCGAGCCGACGCGGGTGTGCGGCTCGAGCACGTCGAGGTCGCACGCGCCCGACACGTGGGCGACCACGGCGTCGGTCGGTGGGATCGATGCGGCGACGTCGGCGATCACGGCATCGGGAACCGTGAGCATGATGAGGTCGGTGTCGGCGAGGTCGGTCACCACGGTCCAGCCGACCTCGGTGAGCGCCGATCGAAACGATCCCCCGGCGCGGCCGAGGCCGACGATTGCGCACGTTCCCGGCATCGCGTCATCCTTGCACGTCTCCTGCTCAGCGAGGTCGGAGGCCGTAGGGTCACCGACGATGACGGGGACCGAGCTGACGATCGTGTTGATCGCGGTGGTCGTGGGCGCGGTCGCCAAGGCCGTGACCGGGATGGGACTCCCGCTGATCGCGATTCCGATCGCCGCGCTGTTCGTCGACCTCGACGACGCGGTGGTCGTCATCGCATTTCCGAACGTGCTCGCGAACGGCGTCCTGGCGTTCCGCGAACGCAGTCATTTCCACCAGACGCGGGATCTGCCCGTGCTCGCGCTCGCCGGCGTCGCTGGCGCGGTCGTCGGCGCGATCGCGTTCGTGTCGCTGCCGGAGGAGCCGCTCGTGATCCTGCTGATCATCGCGATCCTCGGCTACGTCGTCACCTTCTTCGCCAAACCCGATCTGCAGATCGGGCCCGTTCGATCACGACGGCTGGCGCCCGCGGTGGGGGCCGTGGCGGGGACGTTCCAGGGCGCGATCGGCATCAGCGGGCCGATCGTCGGCTCGTGGATCCACAGCTACCGACTCCCCCGCGGCGCCCACATCCTCTCGGTCACCTCCCTGTTCCTCGTGTCGGGTGCCACCCAGTTCGTCGTGCTCGTGGCGTCGGGCGAACTGGCGGGTCGGGTCGGTGCATCGCTGCTGGCGTGCATCCCCGTCCTCGCCTCGATCCCGGTCGGCGCGTGGCTGCGGAACCGGGTGTCGGCGCGCGGCTTCGACCTGGCGGTGGTCGGCATGCTGATCGCTTCGATCGGGGCATTGGCGATCAAGACGGTAGGGTGACGCCAACAACCCGACGGGGAGTCTGCGGAACGACAGGCTGAGAGGGTGACACGCCGTCACCGACCCGAGAACCTGACCCGGATCATGCCGGCGTAGGAAGTCGAGAATGAGCGAACACATCGTCATCGTCACCGGAGCTTCACCGCTCCATCCCCGCATCGTCGACACCATTCCCGCATCGGCGATCGTGCTCGGTGTCGACGGTGGGCTCGACGCCGCGCTCGACGCGGGGCTCCGGCCATCGGGACTCATCGGCGACCTCGACTCGGTGAGCGACGCCGGTCTGGCGTGGGCGAAGGCCAACGCGACGATCGCCCGCCATCCGACCGACAAGGCGCAGACCGACACCGAGCTCGCGCTCGCGTTCGCCGCCGACATGCAGCCGGCACGGCTCACGATGGTCGGCGGTGGCGACCGCCTCGACCACACGATCGCCGCCATCGGTGCACTTGCCGCCGGCCACCTCACCAGCATCCCCCACCTCGACGCATGGTGGAACGGCGAGCACCTCGATGTCATCCACGGGCCGGGTCGGCGCGACCTCCACCTGAAACGGGGATCGACGATGTCGCTGTTGGCGATCGGGCCTGCGTGCCGCGGTGTCGACATCTCCGGCGTTCGATGGCCGCTCGAGAAACACACCCTCGACCCCGTCATCGGGCTCGGGTTGAGCAACGAGGTCGTCTCCACCGACGGTGTCGTCCCGATCTCGGTCTCGGCGGGCGTCCTCACGGTCTTCGACGTTCCCGCCCCCGACGCACTCACGAGGGAGCACTGACATGTCCGCCATCCGCATGACCGCCGTCGCCACGACCGCCGCCATCACGCTGGCCGCGTGCGGCGGCTCCGACGATGTCGAACCCGTCACCACCGATGCCACCGGGCCGATCACGCTCGTCACGTACGAGTCGTTTCCCTCCGAAGGGACGCAAGTCAACGAGTTGCTCGGCGAGTTCACCGCCGAGACCGGGGTCGACGTCGAGATCCTGATCGCCGGCGACACCGGCACGATGCTCTCCAAGGCCGAGCTCACCGCCGGCAATCCGGAGGGCGACGTGATGTGGGGCGTGGACAGCACGTTCCTGTCGCGGGCGATCGGGAGTGAGATCTTCGAGCCGTACACCGCGGCGGGCCTCGACGCGATTCCCGCCGCCCTCACCGACCTCGTGCCGAACGGCGAGGCGACACCGGTCGATCTCGGCGACGTGTGCGTGAACTACGACATCGCGGCGCTGGAATCGCTCGGAGTCGAACCCCCGGCCACACTCGACGACCTGGCCGACCCCACCTATCGGGACCTGCTCGTCGTGCAGAACCCGGCGTCGTCGTCACCGGGCCTGGCGTTCCTCCTGGCCACGATCGACGAGTACGGCGAGGACGGTTGGCAGGACTACTGGACGCGCCTCGTCGACAACGGCGTGCAGGTCGTCGACGGCTGGACCGCTGCGTACTACGAGCAGTTCAGCTACGCCGGCGGTGACCGCCCGCTGGTCGTCAGCTACGGATCGAGCCCGCCCTTCGAAGTGCTCTTCGCCGAGACCGAACTCGACGCAGCGCCGACGGGCGTGGTCGAGTCGACCTGCTACCGCCAGGTCGAGTTCGCCGGCGTCCTCGCAGGGACCGACCAGCCCGACGCAGCGCGTCAGCTCGTCGACTTCCTGATCACCCCGGAGTTCCAGGCGGCGCTGCCCCTCGACGTGTTCGTGTTCCCGGCCAACAGCGAGGTGGAACTCGACCCGGTGTTCCAGCAGTACGCCGTGATCCCCGAGACCAGCCGCGAGCTCGCCCCGTCGACCATCGACGCGAACCGGGAGACCTGGATCGACACATGGACCGATCTCGTGATCGGCTGAACCGGCTGCCGGCCTGGCTGCTCGCGCTGCTGGTCGTCGGCCCGATCGCCGGTCTCGCGATCTTCTACGCGTGGCCGTTCGTCAACCTGGTCGTCGAAGCCGTCGACACCGAGTCGATCAGCACCGTGTTCGGCCGGTCGCGGACCTGGTCGATCGTGTGGTTCACGACGTGGCAGGCCGTCGTGTCGACGCTGTTGACGATCGTCGTCGGGCTCGTCCCTGCGTGGGTGATCGCACGGTTCGAGTTCGCCGGTCGACGCCTCCTGCTCAGCCTGCTCACCGCCGTGTTCGTCCTGCCGACGGTCGTGATGGGCGCAGCGTTCCTCGCGCTGCTGCCCGACTCGCTCGATCGAACGGTGTGGGCGGTGCTCGGTGCGCACGTCGTGTTCAACCTGGCGGTCGTCGTCCGGACCGTCGGCACGCTGTGGGAGCGGCTGCCCGCCGACATGGACCACGCGGCGGCCACGTTGGGCGCATCACCCTTGGTGGTCTTCCGCGAGATCACCCTGCCCCTGATCCGCCCTGCCCTCACCGCGGCGGCGGCGATCATCTTCCTGTTCACCTTCACGTCGTTCGGGGTGATCCGCGTGCTCGCGGCCCCGGGCACGAGGACGATCGAGGTCGAGGTGTGGCGACGGGCGACCCAACTCGGGCAGGTCGACCAGGCCGCGGTGCTCGCGCTGTTGCAGCTCGCGTTCCTCGGCGCCTTGGCCGTGTGGTCGGCGCGCTCGGCACGCCGACACGCCCGAGCGCTCGAACTCCGTCCGCTCACCGGTCCCCAGCGACCGCGGACGCGCCGGGACCGTGTGATCGTGGCTGTCGTGGCCGGCGCCACGGGCGCGATCGCCGTCGCGCCGATCGCCGCGCTGGTCGTCAAGTCGCTGTCGGCCCCGACCGGGTGGACGTTCTCGGCGTGGACCGGGCTCGGCTCGGCCGAGGTCCGTCCGGGGATCTCGCTCGGTCTCGACCCGGTGGACGCGCTGGTCAACTCGGTGCAGACCGCCGCCTGGGCCACCTTCTTCGCGACGGTCATCGGCGGGCTCGCCAGCCTGGGTATCGCGGCGTCGGGCCGAGCCGGACGGGTGCTCGACGCCGGCCTGCTCCTTCCGATCGGCACCTCTGCCGTGACGATCGGCTTCGGCATGTTGATCACGTTCGACACCGCCCCCTATGACTGGCGCTCGACCTGGTGGATCGTCCCCGTCGGCCATGCGCTCGTCGCCACACCGTTCGTCGTCCGATCGACCCTCGGCGTGCTCCGGTCGATCGACCCCCAGCTCTCGCTCGCCGCGGCAACGTTGGGGGCACCGCCGGCCCGGGCGTGGCGCGAGGTCGTCGTGCCGTACCTGTGGCGTCCGGTGGCGGTCGGCGCGGCGCTCGCCGCGGCGATCTCGCTCGGGGAGTTCGGCGCCACCAGCTTCCTGTCGCGCAGCGGCGGTGAAACGCTGCCGATCGCGATCGAGCAGCTCCTCGGGCGGACCGGCTCGCTGCTCCAGACGAAGGGGTATGCCCTCGCCACGGTCCTCGCGGCTGCGACGATCGCGATCGTGATGTTGATCGATCGCACCGGAGACGCCGATGGGCGGCGCTGAGCTCGCGCTGTCCGGTATCGACGTCGCGTTCGACGGGGTCGACGTGCTGCGCGGCGCCGACCTGCACGTGGACGCCGGTGAGGTCGTCGCCCTCCTCGGCCCGTCGGGTGGAGGAAAGAGCACGCTGCTGCGGGTGGTCGCCGGGATCGTCGCTCCCGACGGCGGCACGGTTCGGATCGACGGCGTCGACGTCACGCACATGCCGACGCACCGACGTGGGGTCGGGATGGTGTTCCAGGACAACCAGCTCTTCCCGCACCGCTCGACGCTCGACAACGTCGCGTTCGGGCTGAAGATGGCGGGGATCGGTCGCGCCGAGCGCAACGAGCGAGCGGCCGGTTGGCTCGCTCGAGTCGGGCTCGACGGGTTCGGACCGCGTCGGGTCACCGAGCTGTCGGGGGGCGAGGCGAAGCGCGTCGCGCTGGCCCGCACGCTCATCACCGAGCCGTCGGTGGTGCTGCTCGACGAGCCCCTCACCGGACTCGACCGCGAGCTGCACGATCAGCTGGTCGTCGAGCTCGCCGACCTGCTCCGAGACAGCGACACGACCGCACTGCTCGTGACCCACGACCTGGACGAGGCGGCGGCGATCGCCGACCGCACGGTGTTGCTCGCGGAGATCCAAGGATCGACCGTGGTCGAGATCAGCGCTGCGGACACGCACGCGCTGCGGCGCGAGGTCCTGCGCGACGGAGATCCCGACGCGCTCGTCGAGTGGCCGGGCGACGACGATCCCGACACGTTCCACCTCGGGATCCGTGACGACAGCGGCACCATCGTGGCGATCTCGACGTGGTTGGGGCAACCACCCGAAACGCAGATACGTGGGATGGCGACCGCCCCGGCATTCGCAGGACGGGGACTGGGCTCGCAGCTGCTGCTCGCCGGCGTCGCCCGGTGCCGGGCACGGGGCGACGAACTCGTCTGGGCGAATGCCCGTGTTCCCGCCGTCGGCTTCTACGAACGTGCCGGCTTCACCGTTGTGGGTGCCGTGTTCGAGACCGCCGCCACCGGGCTCCCGCACCAGATGGTGCGTCAGAGCCTCGGTTGACGGCGATCGATCGAACCCGGCGCCGAGGGCGGATCAGCGTCAGGCTTGACGGTGACGGCGCCGCACGATGAGTGTGAGGCCGACACCGAGGCCGAGCAGCATGGCTGCGAGGCCCAACGTGTTCATCGAACCGTCCGAACCCGTCCGAGGCAGACCCTCCGGCGGCACCGTGGGAGGCGGCGGCTGCGTCGTCGGAGGCGGCGGCTGCGTCGTCGGCGGCACGATCGGAACCACCCCAGTCGGATTCACCGGCGTGCGATCACACGCCACATTGTTCGTCGGCGTTGCGAAACCGGCCATCGCCGCATCCGACGAGGCCGCTCGAGATCGCCGTGGGCTCACACACCGGGTTGGCCGGTGCCGGATCCTCCGGGCTGTTGACGTAGCTCAGGTTCTCGTAGCCGTCGATGCTCTCAGCGATGCCGTCGACCATCTGCGCCTCGACGAGGAAGCTGGTGGACTCGCCACCGGCGTCGACGAGGTCGGGTCGATGTCACACGTCAGCACCTGATCGACCTGCGAGCAGTAGTCGGGGAAGTCGACCCACTCGAACTCGTCAGGCAACACATCGGTGACCGTCACCGGGCTCCCCGTCGAAGCCCCACCGACGTTGGTGACCGTCAACTGATACTCGAACGGACCGTCGCCGATCGTGAGCTCGATGTCGCCATCGGTCTTCTCGATCTGCAGGTCGCCAGCGATGTCACTCACACACCTCGTCGGTGGTGGTCTCATCGTTGACCGTCAGCTCATGCCTCGGTTGAACAGACCCTCACCAGCAGCACCCGTCGTCGACGAGCACTCCTCGTAGGTGGTCGTCGTGTCGACCTCGAGGGTCGCCACCACCGTCACCTCATAGGTGTGAGTCGCACCCGGCAGGATCGTCTCGCCCGTCACGATCTGGCCCGACGTCGGGAACGTCGCATCCGTCGTGATCGTGCCGGGAGCGGTGTTGGTGACCGCCTGCGACTCGATCGTCACACCCGGGCTGAACGACGCCGCGTCAGCGAGGTCGTACTGGCCGCTGCCCGCAGACGCTGCGTTGGTCACGTCGATCGAGTACACGATCGTGAACGTGCCGTCCAGGTTGTCGATCGGACCGGAACTGATCGTCTTGTCGACGCTCACATCGGGGCCGGGAAGCGGCCCACATGCATCGTCGGTCGACGCCGCCCCGATGTTCGGCGTCGCCGTCGCCGAGTTGTACGTGGCCTCGCCCGACACCGGGTCGGTCTCCGCAGGCGAGGTCGGCCGGATCGACCGACACCGGTGAACTCGAAGGTGACCACCACCGTCACGATGTCCGTTTCACCCGGGGCGATGGCCACTCCCGTGGCGATCGAGGTGTTGGCACACCGCATCGTTGAAGTCACCGTTGATGGTGAGATCGGTACTCGTGGCCTGCTGATCGGTGACGATCAGCCCCGTCGCAAACCCGACATCGTCGGTCAGGTCGTACGACCCGCCGAAGTCACCGACATTGTCGATCTGCAGTTCGTAGGTCGCCGTCCAGGTCGCGCTGCCCGCCGCAACCGGCGCCGGACCCGCGATGAGGGTCTTGGCGATCTCGATGTCGGGATCGCCGATCGGCTCACAATCGGAGGCGTCGGTGTTCGGCCCGATGTTCGGGTCGACCGTGACCGTGTTGAGCGTGCCGGTGCCGTCGTCGCCGGTGTCGGGTTCACACACTCGCTCGGAAGCGGGCATTGCACCGTCGATCGTGAATTCGATCGTCACGACGTGGGTCACCGTCTCGCCCCCTGCGATGGTGGCACCACTGAGGATCGGGTTGACGATCGGCAGCGCGACTGGCGCACCGTCGAGAGTCACTGCGGTGATGTTCGTTCCACCACCGAAGGTCGGGTTCTCGATCACGTCATACGTGCCGGGCCCGCCGGTGTTGGTGACGACCACGTCGTAGGAGATCGAGTACGTGTCGGTCCCCGAGTTGTACGTCGGGCCCGTCGTGACGGTCTTCTCGACGTCGATTTCGGGATTCGGGATCGGCCGGCAGGCGTTGTCGGTCGACGGATCACCGATGTTCGGGGTCACCGTCGCCTCGTTGAACGTCCCCGTGCCGGGGTCGTTGCCGAGATCACAATCACGCTGATCGGCAGGAGTACCGAACAGGCACGGTGAACGTCGCCCGCACGTCGAACACCTCGGAAGCACCGGCAGCCAAATCGGCTCCCGGAGCGACGATCGTGAGATCAGAGGCACTGAACGTCGCGCTCGCCGAGGTCGGGATCGGATCGACCAACTCGAGCGCATCGAGGGTGACGCCCGCACCGAAACGGGGCTGATCGACGAGACCGTACGTCCCGGCAGCCGGGCCCGTGTTCGACACGGTGATCGTGTAGTCGACCGTGTACTGGTTCGTGGTGCCGACCTGAACGGGAGCGTTCGGCGCCACCTTCGTCACGCCGATCCCCGGGTTGGGGATCTGGCCACAGGCGGAGCCGTCGTCGTTCGGCCCGATGTTCGAATCGACCGTCACCGTGTTGAACGTGCCCGTTGCCGGGTCGTCGCTCTGATCGCAGTCGCGCGCCGTCGGCGGGTGTCGCCGGGTCGACGGTGAACGTGATCTCGACCACGTATGTGGCGGTCTCACCCGCCGCGATCTCTCGGATCATCGACGATCGGGTTGGCGATCGGCAGTGTGAGCGGGACGGTGTCGAGCGCCACCGACGTGATGTTGATGTTCGTCGGGTCACCGAAGGTCGGGATCTCGATCAGGTCATAGGTGCCGGGGCCGTCCCCATCGTTCTCCACGACCACGTCGTAGCTGATCGTGTACTCGCCGGTACCCGAGTCGAACGTCGGGCCGGCTTTGACCGTCTTGTCGACCGCGATGCTCGGGATTCGGGAATCGGCGCACAGGCGCTCGCACTCGACGGGTCGCCGATGTTCGGCGTCACCGTGACCGTGTTGAACGTCCCGGTGTTCGGCGCAGCCGCACCGGGATCGCAATCCCGAGCCGCCTCAGTCGTCGCACCCGGCACCGTGAACGTCGCTCGCACCGTGAACGTCTCGGTCTCGTTCGGCGTCAGCGGTGCCGGCGTCTTGACGATCGCAATGGGTCGCCGAGCCCGAAGTCGCCATTGGCCGATGCCGGCGACGGCACCGATCAGCGCGATCGAGTCGATGTTCGCCGACTCGAAGCTCGGCGGTGTCGACCAGCGTGTAGGTGCCGACGCCGTCACCGCCGTTGGTGACGGTCACGGTGTAGTCGACCGTGTACTGGTAGCCAGTGCCGACCTGCACCGGCTGGACCGGAGCGGCCACGACGGTCTTCGTCGGACGTGATGATCGGCAGCGGAGATCGACCGCACACGCGTCATCGCTCGCCGTCGCCACCCGGGAACACGATCGTGGCCGCGTTGTACGCACCACGATCCGGCGTCGCATCGACACAGGTCCGTGCCTCAGCCGTCGTACCCGCAGCGACATCGAACGTCACCGTGACCCGTGTACGTCTCCGGACACCAGGCCGTTGATCGCACGCGGCGTGTCAACGATGTCGCCACCCACCACCGGCAGATTCGGAAGCGCACCATCAGGTCCGACCACGGTGATCTCGGTGATCGTCGCGTCAGGACCGAAATCCGGATCGTCGCTCAGGGTGTAGGTCGTCTGACCCGGCCCCGGATTCGCCACCACGATGTCGTACGCCACGGTGAACGTGTCAGCATCAACCGCAACCGGCTGCGCACCATCCGACAAGCGACTTGGTGATCGTCGGCGTCGGATCCGGAATCGTCACACAATCGTTTGCGGACAGCGGTCCGCCATCGAACGTGATCGTCGCCGGAGTTGTACGTACCGATACCCGCACCTGCGGCGCCGGTGCCGCATGTGCGTGCGGTCTTCGTCATGGTCGGAGCCACGCTGAACGACACCGTCGACGGTGTAGGTCTCGGTGGCGCCACCGGCGATCGAGTCGGCGGTGACGATCGTGCCGCCGGTGACAGCGAGCGGCGGTGCGAGCGTTGCGCCTCCCGGCAGGCTGACGTCGATCGCGGTGATCGTCGTGCCGGTGCCGAATGCTCGGCGTGTCGGACAGGTCGTAGGTGGCCGTGCCGGCGCCGTTGTTCCTCACGACGACGTCATAGGTGACGGTGAACGAGTTCCCGCCGGTCGACACGACCTGGTCGGGCACCGCCGTCTTGGTGATCGTCAGATCACCCTGCGCCTCGTTGACGAAGGTACACGTCACCGACTCGTCGGCACCGAGGCTGATGGTCACCGAGTTCGTCGACGACGAGCGCGGTCGCGCGAGCAGTCGATCGAATCGAGGTTGAAGCCGTTGGCGTTCGCATCGGTCTCGGTGATCGTGTAGTCACCGGTCAGCAGGTTGCTGAACGTGATCGTCTCGACTCCCAGGCCAGCGACCGTCGTCGGCGAGCGTGAAATCTCCGATGCCGCCGGTGCCGGTGAAATCGAAGACGTTTGCATCGAAGCCGTCGGCCGTGTTCGTGACGTCCTTGACGATCGTGATCGAGCCACGATCTGGGCGTGTTCGTGAAGCGACAGGTGACCGCATCCGGATCAGCGGGCACCGTGTACGTGCCGCTCGTGCCAATCGCCGTGATCGTCTGACCATCACAGGCGAGCGAGGACTGATAGCTCGCACCGCTCGGCGTCGTCAGTGACTCAGCAAGTCCGACGGTGTCGCCGGCGTACACGGTCGCGGTGGCCTTCTCGGTGCTGACCTGGTTACCGCCGGTGGTGGTTGCCGTCGCGCCGTTTGCGCCGTTGATGATCAGACGGGCGGAGTCGCCGGCTTCGCCGTCGACCCATTCTTTCTCGAGCGTGAGCGTCGCCGAGTTGCGGGTGTTGGTGAACTCACAACGGATCGTTGTGTCTTTCGCCGCCGCCGGAGTGGTGAAGCTGCCGTCCGCAGCGACCGTGATCGGGGTGTCGTCTGGACCGTAGAGGCACGTCAGGGTCGAGGTGTAGTTCGCTGGGTCGCCCGTGGTGAACGTCTCATCGAGGGTGGTGGGCTCGTCGACGAACACGGCGGTACCGTTAAGACCACCTCGGCGATGTGGGTGGAGGCCAGCGTCGTCGGCTGGACGATCGCGACGTTGCCGCTCGCGGTGGCGGTCTTGATCACGCTGCCTCTGGAGGTCATCTCGACCGGAGCCTGGCCGTCTGGGCGCCATCGCCACTGGCCGGAACGCACCGGTGCCGCCGTCCACGAACGGCCTCGCAGCAGGTCGATCACCACTCGCCGCAGACGCGGCACCGGATGACACGGCCGTCCGTACGACGAGCAGTCCTCCGACCAATGTCGATGCCAGTCCGATCCGTGTCGCCCTCGTCCCCGACTGGATTCGCACATCCGATTTCCCGTTGCTGCACGTGGCCACCCACTGAGGAATGACCGCCGACGCGCCACCAGAAGGGGAACCAATGTCGCATCACCAGGCCGCCGTCTACCGACAACGAGCGGCCCACCTCCGCACCCTCGCGAGCCAGCTCGCCCACACGCCGTCGATGTCGCTCCACCTCCACGCTGGGGTCGACACGTGGTACGGCCCTCGACCCGACGCATGCGCCGCGGATCTCGCCCTGGCGCAGCAGGCGGTCCACAACGCGATCGACGACCTGCATGCGCAGGCGTTCGCCTTCGATCGACGCGCCGACGAACTCGCTGCGGCTGCCTTTCGGGCCGAACGCGAGGCTGAACGTCAAGTTGAACTGGAGGGTTGGACGTGATCTCGGGCTACGACCCCGATCGCATCGCCGGACTCGAACACCGGACCCGCTGGGCACTGGAACGCCTCGACACCATCAGCAGTCACGACGACGCCGCCCACCGGGCGCTCGTCGCTGCGAAACGGCTGCGCAGCGTCCTCGCGACCGGGTTCGTCCCCGCCGTGGCCTCGATCCGAGCGGTCGACCCGCTCGCAGCTGGCGAGACGTGCTCGCTCGACGGCTGGCTCCGAACCCGGCTCGGCGACATCGACCTCGTCGTGCTGCTCCGCATCGAACTGACCCGCCAGATCGAAGCGCACGGCCCACCCGATCCCGACGACCCATTCTGGACCGGCGAGTTCCACGAGTGGGTCGCCGAGTTCGAGCGCCGGGCGCAGCTCGACCCCGACTTCGCCGAGTTCCTCGCAGCGGAGGCGGCGGTGAACCCGATGATCGGCGACATCGTCGCTGCGGGTGACTTCGACGACGACGTGGTGCTCGCCGTGACCGAGGCGCTGTTCGCCGCCTCGCCGGGCGGCGCGGTGTACGACACCTACCGGGACGGTGCGATCAACAGCCTGCTCGCCACGATCGCCGCACAACCGCCGATCGCCCTCACCCTGCTCGGGACGACCGGCGCCGTCGAGCGGCTGCTGACCTGGAACGACGACGACGGTGGGGCGTTCGGACTCGACGGCGAAGTCGTGGGCGCCGTGTTCGCGTCGGCGCTGGGTCACCCGCTCGACGAGCCCGACCGACTGCACGAGGCCCAGACCGTCCTCATCGCGCTCGTCGAGCTGGCGCACGGACCACGCTTCGACCGCGGGTTTCCGCCCGGCACCGCAACCGGACTCACGACCGGGCTCCTCAGCCACCTGCCGTCCCTGCTCGATTCCCTGCGGCTCGATGCCGATGTCCACTTCACCGATGCCCACGGCCGATTCGAGACACGGCTCGGATCGAGCGCCGCGGTGGTCGACCTGTTCGGCGCGCTGATGCGCGACGGGTCCTCACGGGTGATGCTGCTCGCGGCGATCCCCGGGCTGGCGGTCGGCGCGGACGACCTCGATGCGGTCAACGACTACGTCAACACACTCATTCAGGCCGCCGAGACCGAGCAGATCGAAGAGGAGATCCACGCGGCTCGGACACGGACCGAGTGGAACACGGCGATCGATGTGGTCTCGAGCATCCTCGAGACCGCCTTCGAAGCCGGCGGCACGCGGCTCGCGGTCGCGAAGGAGGTCGCCAACGTCGTCGAGGTGGGCGCGCGTTGGCTCGTCGACCGGATCGCCGCCGACGAACTGGGGCTGGGCGACACTCGAACCACCGCCTTCTTGCTGCTCACCTACGGCGTGTCGGTCGCGTTCCTCGACCGGCGACGCGATGACGACGACCCCCGGCTCGCCGAGGCCGACGAACTCGCCGACGAAGTCGAGCGACTGCTCGACGAGAACGGATCGCGCGACGACGTCGAACGAGAAGTCGGCAACCTCCGCACCCTGATCGAGGAGCTCGGCGGCGACGACGCACTGGCGGCCCTGCGCGACCCGCGCATCGCCCCACCCGCCTACGACGCAGCCGACGACGCCGACCTCGCCGACTAGAAGATCCCCGCCGGCTTCACCCCGTCGACATCGAGTCGACCACGTCACGTTCGATCTCGCTCGAGGACAGCGACACGCGTCCGACGCTGACATGGCAGGCTGTCGTGATGCAACTCGGAATGATCGGACTCGGGCGCATGGGCGCCAACATGGTGAGACGACTCCAGCGCGGCGGCCACGAGTGCGTCGTGTTCGACGTCGACGCCGACGCGGTCGCCGCACTCGAAGCCGAAGGGTTCACCGGGGCCACCTCGCTCGACGCGTTCGTGGCCGCACTCGAACCGCCCCGCTCGATCTGGGTGATGATCCCTGCCGCATTCGTGTCCGACACCCTCGACCTCCTCGTGCCGCTCCTCGACGCCGACGACACCGTGATCGACGGCGGCAACTCCTGGTACCACCTCGACGTCGACCGGGCGAAGGAACTCACCCCGAAGGGTCTCCACTACGTCGACGTCGGCACCAGCGGCGGGGTGGCCGGCCTCGAACGCGGCTACTGCCTGATGATCGGCGGCGACGACACCGCCGTCGGGCGCCTCGAACCGATCTTCGACACCCTCGCCCCCGGCGTCGACGCAGCCGAGCGGACCCCCGGCCGCACCGGCGACGTCACGCCCGAGGAGAAGGGATGGCTGCACTGCGGGCCGAGCGGCGCCGGCCACTTCGTCAAGATGGTCCACAACGGGATCGAGTACGGCCTGATGGCCGCCCTGGGTGAGGGACTGAACGTGCTCGCCAAGGCGAACATCGGCAGCGAGACCCACGATGACGACGCCGAGACCGCTCCGCTCGAAGCGGCCGAGTACTACCAGTTCGATCTCGACCTGGCAAAGGTCACCGAGGTGTGGCGGCGCGGCTCGGTCATCACGTCCTGGCTGCTCGACCTCACCGCCGAGGCCTACCTCGACGATCCCGAGCTCAGCCAGTACAGCGGCCACGTCAGCGACTCGGGCGAGGGCCGGTGGACGATCAACGCTGCAATCGACGAAGGCGTGCCGGTGCCGGTGCTGTCCGCCGCGCTGTACCAACGGTTCTCGTCGCGAGGACGCGACGACGTGGCGAACAAGGCGCTGTCGGCGATGCGCGCCGGGTTCGGTGGCCACACGGAGCGCACGGAGTCGACACGATGAACCTCGACACGACACAGATCGACGCCCACCAACCCGAGGCCGACGCCCTCGTGCTGTTCGGCGCCACCGGCGACCTCGCCAAACGCAAGCTGTTCCCGGCGCTCTACGCCCTCGAACGGCGCGGCACCCTCCACGTGCCGGTGATCGGCGTCGCCCGCAGCTCGTGGAGCGACGACGACTTCCGGATGCACGCCCGCGATTCGATCACCACGCACGTCGGCGGCGCCGACACCGCGGTCATCGACTCGCTCGAGGCGCGGCTCGACCTGATCCAGGGCGACTACGCCGACGAGGCGACCTGGACCGAACTGCGCGACACCCTCGATCGATGCGGCTCCAGGACCGCGGTGTTCTACATGGCGATCCCGCCGTCGATGTTCCCGACCGTCGCCGAGAAGCTCGCGTCGGTGGGGCTGAACGAACGCGGGCGGATCGTCGTCGAGAAGCCGTTCGGTCGCGACCTCGCATCGGCGATCGAGCTGAACAAGACGCTCCATGCGGTGTTTCCGGAGGACCACATCTTCCGGATCGACCACTATCTCGGCAAGGAGGCGGTCGAGGACCTGCTCGTGTTCCGCTTCGCGAACACCCTGCTGGAGCCGGTGTGGAACCGCCACTACGTGCGCAGCGTGCAGGTGACGATGTCGGAGACGCATCGGCATCGAGGGCCGCGGCAACTTCTACGAGGGGGTCGGCGCGATCCGCGACGTGCTCCAGAACCACCTGCTGCAAGTCGTCGCGCTCCTCGCGATGGAGCCGCCGGCCGGTTCGGACCCCGGGTTCCTGCAGGACGAGAAGGCGAAGGTGATCAACGCGATGCGCCCGATCGACTGCCGCTCGCTGGTCCGCGGCCAGTACGTCGGCTATCGGGACGAAGCGGGCGTGGCGGAGCACTCCGAGGTGGAGACCTACGTCGCCGCCCGACTCGAGATCGACTCCTGGCGTTGGGCCGGTGTGCCCTGGTACGTCCGCGTCGGCAAGGGCCTCGCCGAATCGGCGACCGAGGCCGTGGTCGAGCTGCGCAGCCCCCCGCGGATGCTCTTCGACGAGGCCGGGAGCCCACCGCCGGAACGCAACCTGATCCGGCTCCGGCTCGGCAAGAACGACGGCGTCACCTTCGCGCTGCAAGCCAAGACACCGGGTCCCGACATGGACAGCCAGGAGGTCGACGTCGACGTCGACTTCGCCGCAGCGCTGGGTGAGCGCCAGGACGCCTACGAACGACTGCTCGGCGACGCGCTGATCGGGTCGCTGCGCCGCTTCGCCCGCCAGGACGTCGTCGAGGGCACCTGGCGCGTGGTGCAGCCGACGCTCGACGAGCCGGGCCCGATCTACCCGTACTTCCGCAACTCGTGGGGCCCGTCGGAGGCGACGTCGATTCTCGTCAACGACGACGACGTCTGGTACCTCCCGTCACCCGCCCGCTGAGCCGTCTCCAGCGGGGACTGCGCTACCGTTGTCTCACCAATCGGAACATTCTTCCCGAATAATGAGACACCATGTGGATTCCCATCACCCTTGCCGCAGCGACGTTCCAGATCCTGCGCACCGCACGTCAACACGAGCTGCGCCGTGTGTTGTCGGTCGTGCCGGCCGGATTCGTGCGTTACGCCTACGGCTTCCCGCTTGCCGTCGTCGCATCGCTGATCACGTTCGGGGCGCTCGGCGCCGAGCTGCCGTCGCCGCCTGCACGGTTCTGGCCGATCATCGCCGGGGCGGGTGTCGCTCAGATTCTCGGCACGATCGCCCTCCTGCGGTCGTTCCAACTCCGCGACTTCGCCATCGGCACGGTCTACGTGAAGACCGAGGTGATCCTCGTCGCGATCGTGTCGGCGGTGTTCCTCGGCGAGTCGATGCGCCCCCTGGGCTGGTTCGCGGCCGCGGTGTGCATGGCCGGCGTCGCATGGCTCGCCGCACCGGACGAGATCACCGACGTCCTCCGGATGGCGGGCGACCCCGCCGCACTGATGGGCGTCGCCGCCGGGCTCGGGTTCGCACTGGCTGCCGCCGGGATCCGAGCCGCATCGAACTCGCTGGGCGACGCACCCACCTGGAACCGCGCGCTGCTCACGTTGACCGTGATGCTCGGCATCCAGACGCTGGTCAACGGGGCACAACTGGTGGCGTCCGACCGTCCGGCGCTGCGCGCCGTGTTCGTCAACTGGCGCGCCGCCATCCCGGTCGGGATCCTCAGCGTCGCAGGGTCGGCGTGTTGGGCCGTGGCGGTCACCCTGACCACCGCGACGCGGGTCCGCACGCTCGGCCAGGTGGAGCTGGTCCTGGCGTTTGCGATCTCGGCGATCTGGCTGCGCGAGCGTCACACGCGAGCGGAGTACGCGGCCAGCGCGTTGGTGCTCATCGGCGTGGTCGGCGTCGTCGCGCTCGGCTGACGATCAGTCGACGACGGTCGGGTCCGGGACCAGGCTCCGCTGCAGCCAGTGGAACACGCGCCATCCCGTCGACTCCGGCGACAGGGTGTGGGCGGCGATTCGTGCCGCCTCGTCGCTGATCGCCTTGCCGGCCGGCGCCTTCACGTGGACCTCGGCCACACGTTCGGCCATCACGAACCAGCCGACCGCGGCCTCGACGGTCTGGCCGACGGTGAGCAGACCGTGATTGCGGAGGATGCAGAGCTTGGCGTCGCCGATCGCTGCGGCGATCCGTTTGCCGCCGTCGATCGACAGCACCTCGACCTCTTCGTCGTCGAACATCGCCTGGTCGAAGACGAACGCGCACGACTCCTGGCTGATGGCCCGGAACGGCTCGACGTTGGCCGACCACGGTGTGCCGAATTGCGTGTGCGTGTGCGTGGCCGACACCGCGTCGGGACGAGCGGCGAGGATCGGGGCATGGATGTTGTAGCCGGCGGTGTTGACCGATTCGACGCCCTCGCCGGGACCGACGAGAACGAGACGATCGACGGTCGCCTCCCCGAACGGCACACCCCAGTCGAGCAGCCAGAAGTGATCGGTCGACTCGGGATCGCGCGCCGACACGTGCCCGTCGCCGAGCTGTCCCCACCGCTGCGCAGCCAGGATGCGATAGCCGATCGCACACATCCGTTTGCGGTGCGCCCGTTCGTCGGCAATCGATCGAACCGTGCCGTACGGCTCCACGCCGTCGAATGCCGGGTACTCGTCCATGTCGATCGAGCGTAAACAATATGGTGACCACATGGCTCACGTGGTCGCCGTCCACCGCTCCCCTGCGCACACCTTCTCCAAGCGGCGACCGACTCGATCGAGCTGATCGCCGGGCTCGGCGTCCGGGGCGACGCCCACATGGGTGCCCAGGTGAAGCACCGGTCCCGGGTGAAGATGGATCCGACCCAACCGAATCTGCGTCAGGTGCACCTCATCGCGTCGGAGACCCTGAACGAAGCGAACCACGCCGGGTTCGACGTCGCTCCTGGCGACCTCGGCGAGAACATCACGACCGCGGGCCTCGACCTGATCGACCTGCCCGTCGGCTCGACGCTGCGGATCGGCGATGCGCTGCTCGCGCTGACCGGACTGCGCAATCCGTGCGTGCAGATCGAAGCCTTCGCCGAAGGCCTCCAGGGACAGATGCTCGGTCGCGACGCCGAAGGCGGACTGGTCCGCAAGACCGGCGTGATGTCGGTCGTGGTGCGAGGCGGCACGGTGTCGGCCGGCGACGAGATCATCGTCGGTGCGCCCGCCGGCGACCCGATGCCGATGGAGAAGGTCTAGTGACCGGCTGGGCCGCTCAGGTGAGTCGACCAGTCGCGCTGGTCGTCAGGAGCGATCGGCTCGATGCCGGCGGAGGCTCTCGACGGCGAGCACCAACCCGAGGGCGGGGAGCACGGCGGAGATCCAGAGCGCGGCGCGATAGCCACCGGTGAGTGACTGCATCAGGGCGAAGAACGCCGGTCCGATCGCGCTGCCGATCACCATCGCGCTCATCTGCGCACCGGAGATGGCGCCCAGATGTCGTCGACCGAAGACCTTCGGGATCGCCGCCGAGGTCAACGCGGAGAAGCACCCCTGGGACGCTCCCCACGTGACGACGGCGATGATCGCACCCCAGCGGGTGTCGAGCAGCCCGACCATCGGATACATCACCAGTTGCGCGAGGGCCATCGCGGCGGCGATGACGAGCGGGGTGACGCGGTCGATCAACCAGCCGGTGCTCAGCGTGACCGGCACGCTGACGAAGGCGATCGGCACGAAGATCCGGACGATCTCGTCGTCGGTCAACCCGAGTTCGACGCCGAGGTCGACGATGTGAAACGTGATGGCCGTACTCGTCGAGGCGAGCGCCGCAACCGGAATCGTCAGCGCCCAGAATCGAATGTCGCGCAGCGCCTCGGCCCGAGTGGCGTCCCGGTCGGTTCCGATGACCGGCACCGCACGACGCGCTGCGTGCTCCTCGACGTCGTCGGGGTGCGGCATCGCCGTGCGGCCGCGCCCGTCGATCTCGATCCCGGCCGCCTCGGGGCTCACCCGGTAGAAGGCGACGATGATCGAGCCGATCACGACGACGAGCACGACGGCCAGGACGCGCCACGCCGTGCGGAAGCCGTCGATGTCGATCAGCGCGAGCAACAGGGCTGGAGCCGCTGCGAACGAGAAGCTGACGAACGCGCTCGACAGGGCCGTCACGAATCCGCGTCGACGGTCGAACCACTGCGCGATCATCGTCCGCGACGCCAGGGTGAGCAGCCCCTGGCCGCTGAAGCGGAGACAGCCGAACCCGACCGACATCACGACGATCCCGACCGGCGTGCTCATCGGTCCGACCACGCTCAGGCCGAGCAGCGTCGCCGCAAGACCGAGCGTCGCGGCGAGCGCGACGACTCGCGACCCGTACCGATCGATCGCCCGACCGCCGGCGCCGAGGAGCAGCCCACTGGTTCCGGTGCCGATGAGATAGGCGATGGCCACCTGCAGCCGCGTCAGGCCCGTCGTCGAAATCAGGTCGTCGGTGAAGACGCTGACACCGGCGGTCTGGCCGGGCACCGATGCGATCGCCCCGATCGTCCCCACGACCACGATGACCCAGCCGTAGTAGAACGGCGAGCGCCGCGGATCGAACGGTCGGGTCCCCGGCGTGGAGCGCTTCGCCGTGCGCGTGCTCACGGTGCGGGGAACCCGCGTCGAGGCACCACGACGACCGTGCCGTCCTCGGGATCGACATCGACGGTGACGCACACGCGGTACACCTCGCCGAGACGGTCAGCGGTGAGTACCTCGTGCGCCGGGCCGGACGCCACCCGGCGGCCCTCGTGGAGCATCACGAGGCGATCGGTGTAGGTGCCGGCGAGCGTCAGGTCGTGCAGTGCCGAGATGACGGTGAGTCGACGGCTCGTGCGGAGCTCGGTCACCAGCTCGAGCGCCTGCTGCTGGTGGCCGATGTCGAGTGCCGAGGTCGGCTCGTCGAGAAGCAGCACCGGGGCTTCCTGTGCAAGTGCCCGCGCCAACACCGCGCGCTGGCGCTCCCCGCCGCTCATCGACCCCAGCATCCGTTCGGCGAAACCCTCGAGACGCAACAGTGTGAGCATCCGGTCCGCGACGTCGCGATCCTCCTTCGACTCGGTCGACCAGTAGCCGATGTAGGGGGTGCGACCGAGGAGCACGTAATCCGACACGGTCATGTCGTCGGGGATCAGGGGTTCCTGCGGGACGTACGCCACGGCCTGGGCACGCTCGCGGTCCGACAGATCGTCGAAGCACCGGCCGTCCAACGCGACCGAGCCGGTGTGCTCGACCAGGCCGGCCACCGCGCGCAGCAACGACGACTTGCCGGCGCCATTCGGTCCGATCAACCCGACCCACTCCCCCGGCTGCACCGTCTCGGTGAACGGCTCGACCGCCCGCCGCTTGCGGTACGTGACGGCGAGGTCGCGGAGTTCGAGCACGGTCATGCGCCGACCCTCCGCGTGCGCAGCAGGTAGATGAAGAAGGGTGCACCGATGAACGCCGTCACGACACCGATCGGCGTCTCCGCCGGGTTCGCAAGCATGCGGCCGGGGACATCGGCGAGGGCGAGAAACCCCGCGCCGCCCATCAGCGACAACGGCAGGACGCGGCGATTGCGTGCGCCGGCGATCATCCGCACGACGTGCGGGACGACCAACCCGACGAAGCCGATCAGCCCGCTCACCGCGACGACGGCGGCCGTGCCCAGCGTTGCCGCGATGACGATCACGAACCGGGTCCTGCCGACCGACACGCCGAGCGTCGCCGCTTCGTCGTCGCCGACGCGAAACACATCGAGATGGCGGCGGTGGAGCAGCAACACGATCGAACTCACCGCTACGTAGGGCGCCACGAGCCGGACATCACCCCACGATGCCTGCGACAGGCTCCCGAGAATCCATCGGAACACCTCGCGGACGGCGTCGAGGTTGCGCTGCAGCACGAACGTCTGCGCTGCCGTGGCGAACGAGACGACGGCGACACCGGCCAGGACGAGCGTGACCCCGCTGCGCGAGCCACCGAACGAGGCGCCGACCGTGTAGGTCACCATGACCGTCGCGATGGCGAAACCGAAGGCGATGGCAGGCACCGGATCGATCGGCCAGCCCGCGGTGGCCGAGCGACCCACGGTGAGCGCGATCGTCGCTCCGAGGCCGGCACCGGCGGCAGCACCCAAGAGGTAGGGGTCGACGAGCGGGTTGCGGAACACCCCTTGATAGCCGGCACCGGCGATCGACAGCATGCCGCCGACCAGACAGCCGAGGATGACCCGCGGCATGCGCACCTTCCACACGATCGCCCACTCGCTGTCGCTCACACCCGTGTCGAACGAGATGAGTGGCAGATGGTCGACGAGCGCAAGCGGGACACGCCACCAGTCGGGCCCGGCCGGCCCGATCGAGGCGCCGATCAAGATGGAGACCAACACGAACACCGCGCCGCCGGCGAACCACACGCGATCGCGTGCGGCCACGTCGGCGGCGGCGGTGGGTGCACGCATGATCAGGCGGGAACGACGGCCTGCTGGACCGCCGCGGCCACCGCCTCGAGATAGTCGACGATGCGTGGGCCCCACCGCGAGGCGATGTCGTCGTCCATCTCGATGACGTTGCCGTTCTGCACGGCGGCGATGGCGTCCCAGCCGGGGCGGGCCCCGACGGTTTCGGCGTCCATGGCGCAGCACTTCGTGTCGGCGAGGAAGATCAGGTCCGGGTTCGAATCGATGATCACCTCGGCGTTGAGCTGCGGGAAACCGAAGCTCTCCGACTCGTCGGCGTCGGCGATGTTGACCAGCCCCAGCAGGCTGTAGACCGCACCGATGAAGGTCGTGGAGTCGGCCGAGAAGTAGCTCGGGTCGAGCTCGTGGTAGTAGGTCAGCCCCGCGCCGCTGTCGCCGGACTCGGCGACGAGTTCGTCGATCCGCGTCTGCATCGACGAAACCAGTTCGGCGGCTTCGGCGACGTTGCCCGTCGCTGCACCGAGCTGCTCGATCTGTGCATACGTGTCGGAAACGGTGACCGCGGCCGGGCCGTCCCACGACGCGATGCCCAGTTCGGCCAGCTGGTCACCGAGGCCGGTGAAGTCGCCGCCGATCAGCACGAGGTCGGGCTCGAACGCTGCGATCGCCTCGATGTTCGGCTCGAAGCCCGACAGCTCGTTCGGGAGCTCCAGTACCTCGGGCGGGTAGTTCGAGAACTCGTCGACGGCGACGAGCAGATCGCCTGCCCCGATCGCATACATCATCTCGGTGTGGGTCGGGCTGAGCGAGACGACGCGTTCCGGCCCCGCCGACACCTCGTCGGTCGTCACCGGTTCGGTCGCGGCGGGCTCGGTGCTCGCGGGTTCGGTCGTCGCCGGTTCGGTCGTGGCGGTGTCGTCGCTCCCGCACGCAGCGGCAACGAGCGACAGGCCGGCCAGTGCGGCGACCAGGGTGCGGGTCTTCATGGTGATCCTCCAAGGATGTGGAGGACAAGCTGGGCGCGTCACCTGGCGGTGCGAACCGTCCCTTGCCTCGAGGGATGTTCATTCGCGTCAGCGACAGAGGCGACCGGACTCGGCCAGCGTGCTGGCCATCACCGTTGCGGGACAGTGCCGGAATCTCACCGGACTTCGCTCTGTCGACGACAGTTCGACACCGTAGCCGATGGTGCGTAGCCTGCCCCATCTCATGACCGAGTCAGCCGCCCCCACCGACGATCCTCGCCCCGACGGGTTGCGCCGGGCCGAGTCCCTCGTCGTCGTCAACACCGGCAACGGCAAGGGCAAGTCCTCGTCGGCGTTCGGGATGATGATCCGCGCTGTCGCACGCGACTGGAACGTCGGCGTCGTGCAGTTCATCAAGTCCGGCAACTGGAACGTGGGCGAAGAGAAGGTCGGACGACAGTTGGGGGTCGACTGGCACGCGTTCGGCGACGGCTTCACCTGGAACTCCGACGACCTGACGAACGACATCGCCCACGCCGCCGCAGGGCTGGGCGAAGGCGTGCGAACTGCTCGCCGCCGGCGAACACCAGCTTCTGATCTTCGACGAGTTGACGTACCTCAGTGCGTTCGGGTGGCTGCCGATCGCCGAGATCGTCGAGCCGATCCGAAACCGCCCGTCACACGTGAACGTGATCGTCACCGGTCGCGACGCTGCGCCCGAACTGATCGAGTTGGCGGACACCGTGACCGAGATGGTCGAGGTCAAGCACGCCTACCAGCAGGGGATCCGGGCCATGCGGGGCATCGACTACTGATCCCGCCATGTCTCTCACTCTCCTGATCGGTGGAGCACGGAGCGGCAAGAGTTCGCTCGCGGTCGACATCGGACATCGGCACCACGCCGCCGGCATCGCCGTCACCTACGTCGCGACCGCTCCTCGCGTCGACGCGGACATGGATGCGCGCATCGAGCGACACATCGGCGAACGCCCGGCGTCGTGGGCGACCGTCGAGGAGGAGGTCGACCTGATCAGCGCGCTCGCATCGGTCGACGACGGCTTGGCGATCATCGACTGCCTCACCCTGTGGACGTCCAATCTGATGTGGCGCGACCTCGACGACGACGAGATCCGGCGCCGCGCAACCGCTGCCGCGCTGGCCGCATCCGAACGAACCGATCCGACGGTGGCGATCACCAACGAGGTCGGGCTCGGGGTGCATCCGGAGACCGACCTCGGCCGCCGCTACCGCGACCTGCTCGGTTGGGTCAATCAGGCGTGGGCCGAGGTGGCCGACCCGGCCCTGCTCCTCGTCGCCGGCCGCGCAGTTCGCCTCGACGACCCGTGGAGCCACCTGCCGTGAGCCTGCTCCGTGATCGACTCGCCGATCTTCCCGAACCGGACGAGCGCGCCCGCGCCGCAGCGCGGGCCCGGGCTGACCACGTGCTGCGACCGGCCGGCGCGCTGGCGTGGCTCGACGAGGTCGCCGTGTGGAAGGCCGGTTGGCAGCGCAGTGCCTCGCCCACGGTCGAGCAGCCGGTCGCGCTCGTCTTCGCCGCCGACCACGGGATTGCCGCAGCCGGGGTGAGCAACTACCCGAGCGAGGTCACCGCCGCGATGCTCGAAGCGACGCGCGAGGGTCGGGCCACGATCAACGCGTTCGCGACGGCGGGCGGCGCAACGGTGCGCGCCGTCGACGTCGGCGTCGGGCGCCCGACCGCCGACATGCGGCACGGTCCGGCCCTCACCCCGACACGCTTCGACGAGATCACCGACGCAGCGTTCGCAGCGGTCGACGAACTCGACACCGACCTGCTCGTGCTCGGTGAACTCGGCATCGGCAACACGACCGCAGCCGCCGCAATCGCGGCCGCAATCGCCGGAGGGGAAGCGACCGTGTGGGTCGGGCGGGGCACCGGCGTCGACGATGCCGGGCTCGAACGCAAGCGGCAGGCGGTGCAGGAGTCGGTGCGGCGCATCGCCGGGATCGTCGACCCGCTGGAGATCCTGCGCGAGGTCGGTGGTTCCGAACTCGTCGGCATGGCGGCCGCCGCGGTCGCCGCACGCCATCGCTCGATCCCGGTCGTCCTCGACGGCTACATCTGCACCGCCGCGATGTTGCCGCTCCACGTCGCCGAGCCGACGGCGCTCGACCACTGCGTCGTCGGGCACCGCTCGGCGGAGCCGGGACATCGACTGCTGCTCGAACGGTTGGGCAAGCAACCACTGCTCGATCTGGACATGCGGCTCGGCGAGGGGTCGGGGGCGATGGCGGCGGTGCCGCTCGTGAAGATGGCCTGTGCCGGCGTCGTCGCGGTGGCGACGTTCGACGAGTGGTTCGGCCCGGCCGGCTGATGCCGCCGCTCGGCGTGCTCGGCGCACTGCAGTTCCTCACCCGCATCCCGATTCGACTTCGAGCTGCGCCGGACCTCGCCGCGTCGGTGCCCTGGTTCCCGGTGGTCGGAGCCGCGATCGGCGCCGCGGTCGGTGCGGTGGCCGCCGGCCTCGGAGAACTGGTCCCGGCCACCGTCGCCGCCGCCGTGGCGGTGATGTTCGGCGTGATGCTCACCGGGGCGTTCCACGAGGACGGACTCGCCGACACGGCCGACGCCATGGGCGGATGGACGATCGAGCGGCGCCTCGAGATCCTGAAGGACTCCCGCCACGGCAGCTACGGCGTCGCTGCGATGGTCGGGATCGATCCTCGTCAGGGTGCTGTGCGTTGCGTCGCTCGGCCCGGCGGCGGCGTTCGGTGGGCTCGTCGCCGCCCACACGCTCGGACGCGGCGCAGCGGTCGCCGTGATGGGGATCGCACCTCCCGTCCCGATCGGCGGGCTCGGCGCCGACTACACACGATCGCTGTCGAGGCCGCGCGCTGCGATCGGCGCGACCGTGGCCGTCGCGCTCGGCGCCGTGGCCGTCGGCTGGTGGGTGCTGCCGTTGGCGCTCGCCGCCGCCTGCGGCGCGGTCATCGTCACCGTGATCGCGGTGCGGGCCTTCGGCGGGGTGAGCGGGGACATCCTCGGCGCGGTCGAGCAGGTCGCGGAGTGTCTCGTCCTCATCGTCGTCTCCGGGCTCGCGCTCCGCCACACGCTGTGGTGGGCTCGGTAGCCTCCCCAGCCGTGCCCGACACCCGCCGTTCCACGATCGACCATGTCGCCCAGGTCGCACGCGGCTTCGCGATGGGCACCGCCGACATCGTCCCCGGTGTCTCCGGGGGCACCGTCGCCCTCGTCCTCGGGATCTACGACCGGCTGATCCGCAACATCAGAATCGGCGCTCGAGGGCTGAAGCAGCTGCTCACCGGCAACATCTCGGGGCTCAAGCAGACGCTGCGCGACATCGAGTGGCTGTGGCTGATCGCGCTGCTCGTCGGCATCCTCGCGGCCGTTGCGACGCTGTCGTCGGTCCTGGAACGGCTGCTGGAAGAGCAGACCATCGCGATGGCCGGGCTGTTCTTCGGTCTGGTGATCGGCACGATCTGGATCGCCTGGCATCTCCTCGACCGCGTCGACGCCGCGACGATCGGCATCATCGTCGGCGTGAGCATCGCGCTGTTCCTCCTGCTCGGCCTCCGCGCCGACACCGAGGTCGCCGACGGCACCGAAGAGATCGTCACCCAGCCGCTGTGGGCGTTCGCCCTCGCCGGGGCGGTCGCCATCTGCGCAATGATCCTGCCCGGGATCTCCGGTTCGTTCATCCTCGTGATGCTCGGCATGTACGCCGAAGTGCTCGGGGCGGTCAACGACCGAGACTTCGCCTCCCTCGGCGCGTTCGTGATCGGCTGCGTCGTCGGACTCGCGCTGTTCTCGACCCTCCTGAACTGGCTCCTGCAGGAGTACCACAACTACGTGATGGCGGCGATGATCGGCCTGATGCTCGGGTCGATGCGCGTGCTGTGGCCATGGCCGAACGGCACGTTCACGACCAAGCTCGAGGCCCCGTCCGGAGATGTGGCACTGCCGATCGCGCTGGCGTTCATCGGTGCCGCCGTGGTGATCGCGGTCGAACACTTCAGCACACGGGTCGGGACGATGCCCGAATCGCTCAGCTGACGAGTGCAGCGAAGCGGGCGATGCCCGTCTCGATGTCGGCGTCGCCGAGGGCGAAGCTGAACCGTCCGTATCCGGGAGTGCCGAACGCCTCACCGGGCACCCAGGCCACCTTCGCCTGGTCGAGGACGATGTCGGCCAGCTCGAGTGTCGTGTTGGCGGTCACGCCCCCGTAGTCACGTCCGAGCAGCGCGCGCAGATCGGGGAACGCGTAGAACGCGCCCTGCGGCTCGGGGCACACGACGCCGGGAATGTCGTTGAGCATCGAGTGGATCAGTTGCCCGCGCCGGGTGAAGGCCTCACGCATCATCTCGACGTCGTCGAGCGAGCCCGACACCGCGGCGATCGCCGCACGCTGCGACACGTTCGCGACGTTCGACGTCGCGTGCGACTGGAAGCTGGTCGACGGCTTGATGATGTCGGTCGGGCCGATCATCCAGCCGACCCGCCAGCCGGTCATGGCATAGGTCTTCGCAACGCCGTTGACGATCAGGCACTGATCGGCGAGGTCGGGAACGAGCACCGGCATCGAGGAGAACTCGTTCGCGCCGTAGGTGAGATGTTCGTAGATCTCGTCGGTGATCACCCACACGCCGTTGGCGACGGCCCACTCGCCGATCGCCTTCACCTCGGCGGGGGTGTAGACCGCCCCCGAGGGGTTGTCGGGGCTGACGAAGAGCAGCACCTTGGTGCGGTCGGTCTTGGCGGCGTCGAGCTGCTCGATGGTGACCTTGAAGCCGGACTCGACGTCGGTGTCGATCACGACCGGCACGCCACCGGCGAGGGTGATCGCCTCGGGATAGGTCGTCCAGTACGGAGCGGGGCAGATGACCTCGTCGCCCGGATCACACAGTGCGGCGAACGCCGTGTAGACCGCGTGCTTGCCGCCGTTGGTGACGAGCACCTGGGCGGGGTCGCACGCGAAGCCCGAGTCGCGCAGCGTCTTGGCGGCGATCGCCTCCTTCAGCTCGGGGAGGCCACCGGCGGGTGAGTACTTGTGGTTCTTGGGGTCGGCACACGCGGCCTGGGCGGCCTCGACGATGTGAGCCGGCGTCGGGAAGTCGGGTTCTCCGGCGCCGAAGCCGATCACGTTCTCTCCCGCCGCCTTGAGCGCTTTGGCCTTGGCGTCGACGGCGAGCGTGGCCGAGGGTTGGATGGCGGAGAGGCGGTGCGATACGCGGTTCACACTCGCCGACGATATCGGCAGCGCTTCTCGCCGGCGGCAGTCGTTTCGATGCTGGCACCGGCAGGCGGCGAGCGGTTGGGGACCGTCGCCGACGCCGCCATGCTTGCCGAGTGAGCGCAACCCCCGACCAGATCACCATTCCCGCCGAGCTGCTGCCCGACGACGGGCGCTTCTGCTGCGGCCCGTCGAAGGTGCGTCACGCCCAGGTCGATGCCGTCGTCGCAGCGCGCGACACGCTGCTCGGCACATCGCATCGAAAGCCGCCGGTCAAGAACCTCGTCGGGGCGGTTCGCTCCAAGCTCACCGACCTGTTCGGCCTGCCCGACGGCTGGGAGATCGTGCTGGGCAACGGCGGATCGACCGTCTTCTGGGACGTCGCCACGTTCGGGCTCGTTCGAGACCGCAGCCAGCACGCCGTGTTCGGTGAGTTCTCGTCGAAGTTCGCCGAGGCCTGCGCTGCGGCACCGCACCTCGGCGAACCGACGATCGTCGCGAGCGATGTCGGCACGCATCCGACGCTCTCGGCCGAGGACGGCATCGACGTCTACGCGCTGACGCACAACGAGACGTCGACCGGCGTGGCCATGGATCTGCGACGACCGGCCGGCACGACGGCCGACACCGCGCTGGTGGCGGTCGACGCCACCTCCGCCGCCGGCGGGCTCCCCTGGTCGCCGGACGAGGTCGACGTGTACTACTTCGCGCCGCAGAAGTGCTTCGCCTCCGACGGCGGCCTCTGGCTGGCAGCGTGCTCGCCGGCCGCGATCGAGCGGATCGACGAGATCGGGAGCTCGCCCGATGGCGTCCGGCATCGCTCGATCTGCAGATCGCGCTCGACAACTCGACCAAGAACCAGACGTACAACACCCCGGCGGTGGCGACGCTCGTGATGCTCGACGCCCAGCTCGACTGGATGCTCGACAACGGTGGTCTCGCGTGGGCCGCGGGTCGCAGTGCCGAGTCGGCCGCGACGCTCTACGGCTGGGCCGAGTCACGCGACTGGGCGACCCCGTTCGTGGCGAACCCCGCCGAGCGGTCGAACGTCGTCGGCACGATCGACCTCGACGCATCGATCGACGCCAACGACGTGTGTACGGCGCTGAGAGCCAACGGCATCCTCGACACCGACGCCTACCGCAAGCTCGGCCGGAACCAGCTGCGCGTGGGGATGTTCCCCGCCATCGAGCCGGCCGACGTCGAGACCCTGACGCTCGCCGTCGACCACGTGGTCGCCGCCCTGGCACACTGACGTCGTGGACGTCACCGAGGTGCTGGCCTTCTCGACGGGTGACATCGGCACGCTCGACCGGCCGGTGATGCTGGTCGGACTCGAAGGATGGTTCGACGTCGCCGGCGCAGCGACGAATGCGGTCGAGTCCTTCATCGAGCACGATCAGGCGGTGACCGTCGGCGAGATCGACCCCGACCCGTTCTACGACTTCACGCAACAGCGCCCACTCGTCTCGAACGACGACGGCGTGCGCGAGATCCAATGGCCGTCGAACGAGATCGTGCTGCAGCGCAACCCGGGGCACCGCGACATCGTGTCGCTCGTCGGGGTCGAGCCGCACCTCTACTGGGCGACCTACGTGGAGGCGATCGTCACCGTGGCCGAGGCGCTCGGGTGCGAGGCCGTCGTCACGGTCGGGTCGGCCGCCGAGGCCATCCCGCACACCCGTCGCCCACCGGTCACCGGGAGCACCGCCAATGCGGACCTCGCCCGCCGTCTCGGCCTCGTCGCTCCGTCATACGAAGGGGTCACCGGCATCGCCGGCGTGCTCCACGCCGCGCTCGACGCCCGCGCAGTTCCCTCGGTGTCGTTGCGCGTCGGGATCCCGCACTACCTGATGAACGCCGAGCACCCGCAGGCGACCGATGCCCTGTCGCGTCACCTGAGCCACGTGCTCGGCGTGCCCGCCAGCGTCGACTTCAGCGACCAGATCGACTCCTGGCGCGAGGTCCACGACGAGATCATCGAGACCGACGAGCAGCTGCGGATGTACGTGCGCATGCTCGAAGCCGAGTTCGATCGTCGCGCCGAGGCGGCGATCCCGACCGCCGACGACCTCGCCGCGCAGTTCGAGGACTTCCTCGACGACCTCCGTCCCGACGACCCGACCGAACCCTGAGGGCCGAGATGATCACCGACACCTTCGGAGCGAAGCTGCTCACGACCATCAACGACACGGCGGCCAATCCGGTCCACATGCTGTTCAACCAGTGGTGGAACGAAGCGTCGACCGAGGCGAAGGACACCTACGTGTCGAGCTTCCTCGCCGACCCCGAGTTCCGTGCCTGGTACGAGGCCGGGCACTACAACGATCCGCTCGATCTCGACGAGCTGGCGGCGATGCCGGACGGCTCGCTCGGACACACCTATCAACGCTGGATCGTCGACAACGGGCTCACGGCGCAGATCGCCCTCGACTATCGCGGCTTCCACACGATGCTCGAGTCGTCCGGCGTGCTCGACGGGATGCCCGACGAGATGAAGTTCGCCGTGCTGCGCGGATTCCAGATCCACGACTTCCTGCACGTGCTCACCGGCTACGACTCGTCGGGATCGGGCGAGATCGCGCTCCAGGCGTTCAGCCTCGCCCAGTTCCAGTTTCCCTACTTCGGGATGTGGATGGCGGTCGTCACCGCACAGATGACGTTCAACGAGCCCCGATCACATCGTCGGCCTGATGGACGCGATCACCGACGGGTGGCAGTACGGCCGGGCCGTCACGGCCAACCTGACCGTGCAACCGTGGGAGACGATGCTCGATCAGCCGCTCGACGAGCTTGCGCGCCCAGTTCGGCATCGAACTCAGCCCACTCGCCACCAAGCACCAAGCCGCACGCTGAGTCCCAGCCCCGAAAACGCGCACCCGTCACGATTGCGCAGGGGTGAGTACCACGACGGCCGTTTCGGTCGGTCGGCGGGCGGCGTAGCCGTCGAGACCCTTGTCGAGTTGCCGCCAGCGGTCCCACAGCCGGTCGCGTTCGTCACCGGATGCTGATCGACCAACGACCTCGAGCGTCTCGCCGGGAATGGCGAGCGTGGCGTCCGGCCTCGCCTGCAGGTTGAGCCACCACGCGGGTTCCGGCGCACCCCAACCGTTCATCGCCATCGTGACGTAGTCGTCGCCGTCCACGTAGTACCCGATCATCACGCCGCGGTCGAGACCGCTGCGGCGACCCGTGGTGGTCAGGAATCCGAGCCCGTATCGGTCGTCGTTCGGATGCCGGAGGCCGAACCGGCCGCCGCTCCAGCGGTAGAGCGCCCGGTGGATCTTCCACGCCATCCGAATGAACCATCGTGGCGGCAGGAAGCCGCTGGGGGCCGACGCGTCATCTGAGTTGCTCACACCGGCGAAGCTACGACAATCGCGCGGCGTCAGGATTCAGTTGCCGGACATGGTGATGTCGGAGATGACGAGCGACATGCCGGCGGCACGCATGGGGAGCCACTCGATGTCGCCGCCCACCTCTGCGATGTCGAGCAGCATCCGCTGCAGTGTGGATGCGATGGTGAACTCGCGCACGGGGGCGCCGACCTCACCGTTGGTGATGAGCAGTCCGGCTGCGCCCGTGGAGAAGTCGCCGCTGATCGGATTGACGCCCGAGTGGAGGCCCTGCATCTGTTGGACGAGCAGGCCGTCGTCGATGCCGGCGACGATCTCGGCCTGGGATCGCGTGCCGGGCACGAGCGAGAGCGCAAGGCAGCCGACGCCGGGGGTTCCGGCGAAGCCGCCGCGCGTCGCGTTGCCGGTCGAGACGGTTTCGGCCCGCCGAGCCGAGTACGAGTTGTGCACGAACTGCTGCAACACACCGTCCTCGATCAAGACGTTGCGGCGCGCCGCAAGCCCTTCGCCGTCGACATCGGTCGAGGTGTAGGCCTTCGGGTTCGTCGGATCGTCGACGAAGGTGACCCCGGCGGCCGCCACCTGGTCGCCGAGCCGATCGGCGAACAGCGAGCGGCCCTTCACCACGGCTTCGCCGTTCAGCGTCGAGGAGATGACACCGAGGAACTGCGCGGTGACGAGCGGGTCGAGCACGACGGTCACCCGCTTGGACGACGGCTTGGTCGCACCGAGGAGTCGAGTCGCCCGGTCGCTCGCCTCCTGCGCGGCACGGTCGAGGTCGAATTCGTCCGGTGACTTGCCGACCGAGAACCCGAACCCGGTCTGGGTCTCGGCGTCGTCGCCTTCACCCTCGTCGGCGAGCGTCGACACCGACACGTAGCACCCGTTTTCGCGTCCGGACTGGCGAATGCCCGCGGTCGAGGCGACGGCGGTTTCACCCCATGCGTCGGCGTAGTTCGCATCGTCGACGCGGACCCGAGGGTCGAGACCCGACGCCAGCTTCTCGAGTTCCTTGGCGATGTCGATCTTGCGGTCGGTCGCGAACTCGGCGAGTGCGTCGTTCCACAGCGACTGTTCCGTCGGCTCGACGCCGTCGGGCTCGGCGAGCCCGGCCCACTCGTCGACCGTGCCGAACTCGACGTTGTCGCGCGCCTCGGCCAACACCTCGCCGACGGCGGCCTCGTCGAGGGTGCCCGCGTACGCGAAGCCGGTGCGTCCGTCCTTGATCACCCGGATGCCGATGCCCTCGGACTGGGCCGACACGAAGTGTTCGACATCGCCCTGGTACACCCGGACCTCCGTCTCGCCACCACGCGACACGAACGCCTCGATCTGTTCGCCGGCGCGCGCCTGCTCGACGACGCGGTCGGCAACCGCCTGCAGTTCGGCGGTCGTGTCGGCGCCGCTCATGCTGCGGTGCCGCCGACGGTCAGCGCCTTGACCCGCAGCGTCGGCTGACCGTCGCCGACCGGCACACCCTGGCCGTCCTTGCCGCAGGTTCCGGGGCTCCCCATCGAGAAGTCGTTCGCGAGCATGTCGATGTCCTGGAGGACCTTCGGACCGTTGCCGATCAGGTTGCCATCGCGGAGCGGCTCGGTGATCTTGCCGTCTTCGATGAGGTACGCCTCGGTCATCCCGAAGACGAAGTCACCCGACGCCGTGTTGACACTGCCACCGCCGAGCTTCGCGACGTAGACCCCGTCGGGAGTGGCGGCGACGATGTCGTCGGGGTCGTCGGGGCCGTTCATGACGAACGTGTTGGTCATCCGCACCATCGGCAGGTGCTGGTAGCTCTGGCGACGGCCGTTGCCGGACTGGGGACGACCTTCCTTGCGTGACCGCAGGAAGTCCCACATGTAGTCGGTGAGGATCCCGTCCTCGATCAGCACGTTGCGCTGCGTGCGCTGGCCCTCGTCGTCGATACCGAGCGTGCCCCACTCGCCGGGCATGGTGCCGTCGTCGACCAACGTGACGAGCGGGTTCGCCACCTGCTTGCCGACCTTGCCCGCATAGACGCTCGCACCCTTCTGGATGTGATCGGCCTCGAGACCGTGGCCGCATGCCTCGTGGAACAGCACGCCGCCCGTGCCGTGCTTGATCACCACGGGCATCTCGCCCGACGGAGCCGGCCGAGCAGCGAGCTTGGTGATCGCCTGTCGCGCCGCCTCGCGCGCCATCTCCTCGACGTCGACGGTGTCGAAGATCTCGAAACCGACGGTGTGGCCCATCGACTGGTAGCCGGTCTGCATGCCGCCGTCGCCGTTCGCCACCGCGTTGATCCGCAGGAGCGTGCGAATGATCTCGTCGTCGGCGAGCACCCCATCGGTGTTCGCGACCAGCACTCGCTTGGTGCTGTCGCCGTAGCCCGCCGAGACCTGGACGATCTCGGGGCCGTACGAACGCGCCGCCTCGTCCATGCGGTTGAGGAGCTCGACCTTGCGGGCCTTGGCGACCGAGTCGGGCTCGTGCACGATGTCGTTCGGTCGGTGCGGCGCGGCGCGGACGAGCCCGACGGTCTTCACGCCGCCACCACCCTGCTTGGCCGCTGTCGCCGCCGCGGTCGCCGCTGCGGCGAGACCGGCTTCGGAGAGGTCGGACGTGTAGGCGAACCCGGTGGTCTCGCCGGCGATGACGCGGATGCCGGCGCCGCGGTCACGCCCGCTCGTCACCTGCTCGATGCGACCGTCGTCGAGACCCGCCGACGTCGAGCGTTTGTCCTCGGCGTACACCTCGGCGAAATCGGCACCGGTCGTTGTGGCACCGGCGAGCACTCGTTCCAGGACGTCTTGGTCGATCACCCGATCCAGCCTACGAAACGGATCGCATTTCTTCTCGTCCTGCTCGGCGGTCGCGCGAACATGGCGACATGGGAAGACGTGTCGCGCTGGTCGTTTGCTGCAGCGCTGCTCGTCACCGCCTGCGGAGCCGGCGACGATGTCGTCTTCGAGAGCACCGCGACCACCGATCCCGCCGTCACCACGACCACCACGCCGCCCTTTCCCACCGGGCCCGTTCGCTCGGTGACGATGTCGTTCACCGGCGACACGTTGCCGCACAGCCCGCTGTGGCGACGGGCGAGCGAATACACGGGAGGGACGGGATACGACTTCTTCCCCATGTTCGCCGACATCGCACCGACGATCGACCGGGCCGACGTCGCGACCTGCCACCTCGAAACGCCGATCGCCCCGGCCGGCGAGGAGTTCACGACCGACCCGCTGTACGGCGTCCCGCCCCAGATCGTGAGCGCCATGGCGAAAGCCGGATACGACCGGTGTTCGACGGCGAGCAACCACGTCTTGGACCGGGGGGTCAGCGGCGTCGACCGAACCGTCGAGGTGCTGCTGGAGAACGGGATGGGCCAGGCCGGCATGGCCCGCAACGAGCTCGAGAGCCTCCCCGAGGTGTTCGAGGTGGAGGGCGTCCGCATCGCCCATCTCTCCTACACCTACGGCACCAACGGCATCCCGGTGCCGAGCGCCGAGCCCTGGCGGACCAACCTGATCGATCCGGTGCGCATCATCCGCGATGCGAGCTCGGCCCGCGACCTCGGTGCCGATGTCGTGGTCGTGAGCATGCACTGGGGAACCGAGAAGGTCACCGAGCCGAACGAGCAGCAGCTCGCGGTCGCCGACCAGCTCACCGCGAGCGGCGAGATCGACCTGATCATCGGGCACCACGCCCACGTCGTCCAGCCCATCGAGCAGGTCAACGGCATCTGGGTCGCGTACGGGATCGGCAACATCCTGTCGAACCTTCCGGTCAACGACGCATGGCCGGCGAGCAGCCAGGACGCGGCCATCGTCGAGTTCGAGATCGAGGTGGACAGTGTGGGCAACGTCGCCATCGGGCCGCCCACCGTCGTCCCGACGTGGGTCGACAAGGACAACGGTTGGGTGATCCGTGACGTGAACGCCGAGCTGGCTCGGGCCGACCTCGATGCCGGACGCCGCAGCCAACTCCAGGCCTCGCTCGATCGCACTGCCGGCGTGCTCGGCGACTACCTCTCCTGATCGCCGAGCGTCCTGACCGACCGTGCCGACGCGGCAACGGCGCGTTAGCGTCGGGACCCGTGACGGTCGAGACTGGAATGCGCGGCACGGCGAGCCTGGTGGTCAGCGACGTCGACACGGCGGCCGCACTCGGCTCGGGCGACATCGACGTGTTGGGGACCCCGCGCCTCATCGCCCTCTGCGAACAAGCCACGATGACGGCGCTCGCAAACGAGCTCGACGACTCCGTGGCATCGGTCGGCATGCGCGTCCGCGTCGATCACCTCCAACCCACTCCGGTCGGCGCCTCGGTCACCGCCGAGGCCGTGCTCGACAAGATCGACGGGCGACGCCTGACCTTCACGGTGTCGGTCTCCGACAGCGGCGGACTCGTGGCGGCCGGAAAGATCACCCGGGCACTGGTGGACCGCACGTCGTTCCTCGACAAGTGCTGCACCGCCTGACGCCGACACGAATACAGTACCCCCGATGACGGAGGGGAGCCCCACAGTCGACGCTCCCGAGCGCGTCCACCGCCTGTACTGGTGGAAGGAGGCCCTGATCGTCGGGGCGTTCTACCTCGTCTACTCCTGGATCCGCAATCGATTCGGCTCCAACCAGATCGCCGCCGACGGGGTGCCCGAGGCCGCGTTCCACAACGCCGAGCGGGTGATCCGGGTCGAACGTGCGCTCGGCCTGTTCCACGAGGAATCGATCCAGGAGTTCTTCCTGTCACAGACATGGTTCATCCAGTTCTGGAACGTGTACTACGGGACCGCCCACTTCTTCGTCACGCTCGCCGTGTTCGTGCTGCTGTACTTCAAGCGGGCCGACGTGTTCCCGCAGTGGCGCAACACCCTGGCCGCGATGACCGCGCTCGCGATCATCGGCTTCGCGTTCTTCCCGTTGATGCCGCCCCGCCTGCTCGATCAGCCGTGCCCGACAGCCGACAACCTGGAGTTCGGTGGCGCGTGCATCGAAAGCGATCTGCGCTCCGGGAAGGAGAAGACGTTCACCGGTGACAACGGCTTCGGCTTCGTCGACACCTTGAGCGTCTACGGCGGGCCATGGCGGTTCGATTCCGACGAGGTGGCCTCGATCTCCAATCAGTACGCGGCCATGCCGAGCCTGCACATCGGCTGGTCGACGTGGTGTGCGATCGCCGTGTGGCCGCTGCTGCGGCGACGGTGGACGAAAGTGGCGGTCCTGCTGTATCCCGCGGCCACGCTGTTCACCATCATCGTGACCGCCAACCACTTCTGGCTCGATGGCATCGGCGGGCTGATCGTGTTCGCCGTCGGGGCGCTGATCGGCTGGGGCATGCATCGCTGGAATCAGAACCGACTCGACCGTCGCGAGATGCTCGACGCGATGCTCAGCGAACGATCGGGCAAGCCCGTCCCCGACATCCGGATCAGCTCGGTGGCGTCGGAGATCATCGACGACGTCGCCGGCGATCACGACGGTCAACGACCCGCTCCGTGAGTTCTGAGCTCGTGTCACCCATGTGGTGGCTGGGGGCCGTAACCTGACAGGACAATGAGTCAGATGCGGCTGAACCCCCTCAACGGGCGATGGGTGACGATCGTTCCCGACCGGGCTGAACGTCCGAGCGACTTCGCGCCCCGTGACAAGAGTGACGACCTGACCCTGGATCGGCCGTGCCCGTTCTGTCCCGGCAACGAGGAGGAGACCCCTCCGGCTGTCGAGACGACGGAAGAGGACGGCACCTGGTCGATGCGGGTGATCCCGAACCGATACCCGGCGTTCGACGGTGACGACGCGTTCACGGTCCACAACCTCGGCCCGGTGCACGTCAAGGCCGAGGCGAGCGGCATCCACGAGGTGTTCGTCTACGAGCGCGATCACAACGGCGGCCTCGACCAGCTCGACGACGAACACGCCGCCGAGTTGATGTTCGTCCTGAAGCGGCGCCTCGCAGAGCATGCAGCGCTGCCGTTCGTCCGCTACACCCAGGTGATCGTCAACCACGGCCGCGAGGCCGGGGCCTCGGTCGCCCATCCGCACGGCCAGATCCTCGGACTGCCGTTCGTGCCGAGCGAAGTGCTCGACGAGGAGCGAGCCTTTGCTCGCTTCGCCGGTGGTTCACTGCTGGCGACGACCCTCGAGGCCGAGCTGGCTGCGGACCATCGGATCGTGATCGCCAACGACGACGTCGTGGTCATGTGCCCGTTCGCGAGTGGCGTGCCCTACGAGATGCTCATCGTGCCGCTCGAACAGCACGCCCACTTCCCCAATGCCTCGGACCAGTCGCTGCGGGCCGTGGGAATCGCTCTGCGCGATGCGATCGGCCACCTCAACAAGGCGTTGGGTGACGTTGCGTTCAACGTCGGCCTGCACACCGCTCCCCACCAGCACAGTGGCGACTACCACTGGCACCTGCACATCTGGCCCCAGGTCACCACCCAGGCCGGCTTCGAACGTGGCACCGGCGTGCTGATCAACATCGTTGCCCCCGAGGAGGCCGCAGCGACGCTGCGCTCCGTCGGCGCCAACGCCTGACCCGGCACGTCGACGAAGCGACCCATTGCCGAATCGAGAACGGACCCTGAACGATCCGGTTCACGCCGCCGGCCGCCGGAAGCACTCTCTAGGTTGATGCGATGAGTTGGATTCGTCGCAATCTGAAGATCGTCCTGCCGGTCACTGCGGTCTTCGCCGTCGGCGTCGCCTACCTCGCGTTCGGCATCTTCGGTGTCCACACGCTGTTCATCGATGACAAGGTCGACGAGGACGGCCCGATCTTCGCGTCCGGTGCGGCGGCCGAGACCAGCGAGGCTGTCACCACGGAGGCGCCGGCAGTCGAACCGGAGGCCGCCGACCCCGTCGAGCCTGCGGTCGCAGACCCGGTCGTCACCGAGCCGGTCGTCACCGAGCCGCCTGCGCCGCAGATCGTCACGCTCGCGCAGGGTTCGTTCATCCCGCGTGGCCGGTACAGCGGTGAGGGCACCGCGGTGGTGCTCAACGACGGCAGCGAACAGCGCTTCGTGCGCTTCGAGAACTTCTCGACCGACAACGGCCCGGACCTGCGGGTGTACCTCTCGAACTCCGACGCCAACGCCGACAGCGGCACCTTCGACGACGACTTCATCGACCTCGGCGTACTCAAGGGCAACATCGGCGACCAGAACTACGAGATCCCGGTCGACGTCGACCTGAGCGTCTACGACACCGTGGTGGTGTGGTGCGTACGCTTCTCGACGCCGTTCACCGCCGCCGATCTCGCCTGATTCACCGGGACGAAGCCAGCCAGAGCATCGACATCGGGCCGACGTCGAGCAGCGCAGACGACGCTTGGCCCTGCCACGGTTCGTCGTCGGTCGCAGTGACCGGCCCGACGGAACGATGGCCGCTGCCCCACCACGAGGCTGCATCGGTGTCGAGCACGACCTCCCACTCCCCGTTCCACGGGAGCCCGACGCGATAGCCGGGGCGAGGAACGGGCGTGAAGTTCGCGATGCAGGCGACCGCCGCCGCCCCGTGATCGTCCCAGCGCAGGAACGAATACATCGAGTGGACCTCGTCGTCGGCGTCGAGCCACTGGAAACCGGCCGGGTCGGTGTCGCGACGCCAGAGGGCCGGAAACGCATCGGCAGACCGGCTCATCTCGGCGATCACGTCGTGGACGCCGCGATGTGACGGGTGATCGAGCAGGTGCCATGGCAACTCCGAGGCGTCGTTCCACTCCTGCCACGGGGCCAGTTCGGCACCCATGAACAGCAGTGGTGCACCAGGGAGCGACCACTGCCAGGCCAGGAGCGCACGCAAGCCTGCGAACTTCTGCCAGTCGTCGCCGCCCATCTTGGCGAGCAGGCTGCCCTTGCCGTGCACGACCTCGTCGTGGCTGAGCGGCAGGACGAAGCGCTCGTTGTACGCGTACAGCTGGGCGAAGGTCATCTCGTGGTGATGGTGCGCTCGATGGACCGGGTCGAGCTCCATGTACCCCAGCGAGTCGTGCATCCAACCGAGGTTCCATTTGTGGCTGAATCCGAGCCCGCCGTCCGAGACGGGATGGGTGACGCCGGGCCACGCGGTCGACTCCTCGGCGATCATCAGGACGTCGGGAAACTCCTCACCGACGACGGTGTTGGTCTCCTGCAGCAACCGGATCGCCTCGAGGTTCTCCCGGCCGCCGTGTTCGTTGGCGCTCCACTCGCCGGGCCCGCGCGAGTAGTCGAGGTAGAGCATCGATGCGACTGCATCGACACGCAACCCGTCGACGTGGAACTCGTCGAGCCAGTAGAGCGCGTTGGCGATCAGGAAGTTGCGGACCTCGTTGCGGCCATAGTCGAACACGTACGTTCCCCAGTCGGGGTGTTCGCCGCGCCGGGCATCGGGATGCTCGTACAGCGGTGTTCCGTCGAAGCGACCCAGGCTCCAATCGTCCTTGGGGAAGTGTGCGGGCACCCAGTCGACGATCACGCCGACGCCGCGACGATGCAGTGCGTCGACGAAGCGCCGACAACCGTCGGGTTCGCCGAAGCGGGCGGTGGGCGCGTAATAGCCCGACACCTGGTAGCCCCATGAACCTCCGAAGGGGTGCTCGGCGATCGGGAGCAGCTCGACGTGGGTGAACCCGAGGTGCGTGACGTGCTCACCGATCTGCTCGGCGAGCGAGTCCCAATCGTCGACCGTGCGGCGCCACGAGCCGAGGTGGACCTCGTAGATGCGCATGGGCGCGGTTCCCGCGAGCGTTGCCCCACGACGTTGCATCCACTCGTCGTCGGACCACTCGAATTCATTCAGGGTCGGCACGACGCTCGCGTCGCTCGGCGGTTGCTCGGTCTGACGCGCCATCGGGTCGGCCTTGCGGGTCGTGCGGCCCTCGGCGGTGGTGATCTCGAACTTGTAGCAGTGCCCCGGTCGAGGAGCGTCGGACACGATCGACCAGATGCCCGTCGGGCCGTGGAGCTCGACGCGGGCGAGCGGCTCGGGGTTCCAATCGTTCCAGTCTCCGACGATCCCGACGGCACGGGCATTGGGCGCCCACACCGAGAAGCGGGTGGCCGAGCCGACGGATTGCGGACCCAGCAGTTCCCAGAGGCGGCGATGGGTTCCCTCGGCGAACAGGTGCAAATCGAGTTCGCCGATGAGCGGGTCGTGGGTCGGCATCACCGACCACCGTAACGGTTACGGTGCGCTCGTGCGCGTGCTGATGCTGACCTGGGACTTTCCCCCGGGAGAAACGGGTGGAACCGCGGCGCACGTGTACGGACTGAGCCACGCGCTCGCCGACGCCGGCCACGACGTCGTCGTCCTGACGATTGCCGATCGTCGCGCTGACGCCGTCGGCGAACGGTCGAGTCGCGTGCCGCGTGCTGCGCGCCTCGGTCGACCTGCCACACATTCCTGCCGAGCGGTTCCTCGCGGTCACTGCATCCGCAGATCACGCGCTCGCGCAGCTGGCCCTCGATGCCGACTCGCCGCTGGCGGGTTGGCGGCCCGACATCGTGCACGGCCACGACTGGAAGGTCGGCTGGGCGGCCGACACGCTCGCTCGCCACCACGGGGTGCCATTCGTGCTGACGATGCACGGCACCGAACGTGTTCGCCACGGTGGCAACCTCCCCATCGGCGAACCGACCGACATCAACTCGATCGAGTGGTGGCTCGCGTTCCGCGCCGACCGGCTCATCGCATCGACCCGCTTCATGGTCGACCAGTTGGTGACCGGATTCGAGCTGGCACCCGAGCAGGTCGTGCGGATCCCCAACGGCATCGACCCGAGCCTGTGGGACGGACACGATCGTCCGAACGAGCGCGATCCGCTGATCGTGTCGTGGGGGCGCGTCCAGTACGAGAAGGGATTCCAGGTCCTCACCCGGGCGATGACCACGTTGCGCGCCCGCGTCCCGAACGTCAAGTGCGTGATCGCCGGCCGGGGCAGCTACCTCCCCGAGCTGCAGACGCAGATCGATGTCGAAGGGGTCAGCGAACTGATCGACCTACCGGGCTTCCTCGGTGACGACCAGTTGCGCCGGCTCGTCCATCGCGCCGGGTGCGTCGTCATCCCATCGCTCTACGAACCGTTCGGCGTCGTCGCGCTCGAAGCGCTCGCCGCAGGTGCACCGTTGATCGTGGCGCGCACGGGTGGTCTGGCAGAGCTGATCGTCGACACCGATGCCGGCCTGACCTTCGAGCCCGGCAACCCCGAGGACCTGGCGCACGTCGTCGAGATGGTGCTGCGCGACGCCGCACTGGCCCAGCACCTCACCGAGAACGCCCGGCGTCTCATCGAGACCAAGTACGCCTGGCACGCCGTCGCGAAGTCGGTCGTCCAGGTCTACGACGCAGCGATCGCCTACCGGCGGGTTGCGACGTAGATCGTGCTGTTCGTCGTGCCACCGGTGAGGACGTTGGCGAAGGTGACGACCTCGGCGTCGACGGCGTCGAACGCCGCAGCGAGCACGCCGACGAATGCGTCGTCGGGCGGGTCGTTCGACCACAGCGAGAACACTCCACCGGGGCGAAGCATGCGTGCCAGGGCATCCATGCCCGCCGGCTCGTAGAACGCCGCGTGGCTCGGATCGAGCAGGTGGCGCGGGGAATGGTCGATGTCGAGCAGCACGGCGTCGACGTCGAATCCTGCTGTGGCCAGCGCGAAGAAGTCGTCGTGCACGAACTCGCAGCGCGGATCGTCGGCGAGCGATGCGCCGAGTGGGACGAGGTGGCGTTCGTGCCAGTCGATCACAGGCGCCAGCGCTTCGATCACGCGTACCGATCGCACTCGCGGGTCGTCGAGTGCCGTCCGGGCGGTGTGGCCGAGCCCCAGCCCGCCGACGACGACATCGAGCGGCGAATTGGAGGTCGCCGCCAGACCGAGTGTCGACACCGCCTCTTCACCGTCGGTGATCAGGCTGGACATCAGCCCCTCCTCGCCGATCTTGACCTCGAACACGTCGATCTGGAGCGTCGGTTCGAGGCGGCGGCGCAGGCTGATCTCACCGATCTCTGTCGCCTGTCGATCGAGTTCTTCGAAAAGACGACTCACCGAAACACGCCGATCACGGGGTAATCCTAGTGCTGCGTCAGAAAACGTCTGCCCGGTCGACGCAACGACACCGATCCGGCGTTGGGTGCTCGCGGAGGGCAAGTGCGGTGACGAACCGGAGTGTTTCCGAGTGCTCCTCGCGGCCCGTCAGTCGGCCGAATTCTCGGAGAGTAGACCGTGTGTTGTTTCAGGAATCGGACCCTCGACGAGGCGTCAGAGCCGTCACGACTCCATTTCGATCCCGGGACAAGGAACGTCGCTCGGGGGACTCATCCATCTGGTGCGTCATGTCGATGGCCCCGACGCCGTGCGCCGCCTGCGTGGTGGAGAGCGAAGGAGCGCTTTCGTTGAATGCGTCGCTGGCTGTGCGATTCTGAGTGGGTCGACGGCGCCCTCATGTGCCGCACTGGGCGGGTCGCAGCGCTGAGAAGCGGCCGGTGATATGCGCACGAAATTGGCGAGCAACACGGATTGGTCAGCGAGGACCTGCAACTTCAGCACAGGTGTCCAATGCAACCCTGTCCGCGGACGCGTTTCGCAACCAAGCGTGAACCCATCATCACCAACCGTCACCGCCGTCGAGCACACTCCTCGGCAACACCGCCTCAGCACACCACAAGCGCAACGGCAACGTCATCGCCGCCAGCTGATATCGCGCACCCGTCCGAGCGAGTACGTGCCGCTATGCGCTGTTCGAGCGGCGCGATGTCGACGCGAATATGGAGCGCCTTTGGAGGCGCTCGGAACGGATCGAGAACATGGCCATCGACACCGTCGCCGCCAACAGCTGTGCGGGTGGCACGCTGCGCGGATCGCTCGTCGCGTTGATTGTCTCGATGACTGGATCGAGTTCGTCGAGCAGCGTGTCGACCACGACACGGATCTTGCGGATCGGGTGATCGACGGGGATCTGTTCTCGGTGCTCGATTGGGTCAACATCGCCAACTGTGATCAGGGGTTCCACGCATGCCCCCGTTCTTTCGGTGCCAGCGCCGAGCGCGAGCACCGGTCGAGACGAAAGTGGCTGAGAGTGTGTTGCGACACGCTGTGCGCGCCGATCAAGGCTCGCCTGGGTGGTTCTCGTTGACAATGGTGGCGGGTCAGGGTGTGGGCGTGAAGATCGCCGTCAGATTCCCCGAACCGAGCACACCGCCATCGACGATTTCTTCGCAGGCGAGGCTGTAGGTGATGGTGGTGTTGGCGGCGATATCGAACGTCCGAGTCCCCGACAACGAACCCTCGTCGCCCAATCCGCCCGTCTCCCACCCTGGAACGACGTGGTGTTCGGCGAGATGCTGCCGGGGGGGATGTTGTCGTCTTCGAAGATCGCACAGTCGATGTCGCCGCCATCTGCGGAGTGGACTACGCAGGCGGTGGAGTTGAGGGTGACTTGTCCGTCGACGGGTGCGGTCACGGGCACCGACACGTACGCCGTCGGCGTCACCGTCAGGAGGACGTTGGCTGTTTCGAAGTTGGTGACGGCGAACGGTTCGCGTTCGTCCAGGCCGTCGATGTCTGCGGTGTTGGTGGCGATGTTGGATTCGTTCGCAGCGATCCGGGCAAGGACAGCCGGGTCGACCCCGGCGGCTTGGGCGTCCTCGACCGCCGCCAACCGGTTGGCCAACTCCTGGAGGCTGGCGTTGGTGTAGTAGCCGTTGACGTCGATCAACATCCCAACCGTGCCGTTGTTGTTGAACACATTGAACTCACCATCGCTCGACAACGAAGTCGTCACCGCGTTCGGTGTCGGCGGCTGACCCGGTGCCGGATTCAAACTCGACGCCTCCGGCTGCGGTTGGTCTGCGGGCCAGATCGTCCAAAACGTCCGTGTACTCGCATTCAACGCGGTGACGTTCATCGACAACCCGACCGCATCGGACGGGATCGTGCACTCCGAGCCGACGATCGGGCCGTTCGTGCCGTGCGCCTCCACCGTACGGACCTCACCGACGTTGAGTGGGGCTTGGCCGGGTTCGCGGGTATCCACCAACCGGCACGGCGTGATCGGCACCAACGTCGCATCGGTATCGCCCGGTGCTGCGTCGACTTGCCACGCCTGCATCACCACCAGCGTGGCCACCAACATCGTCACCGCACCGGTGCAGAACCACACCAGCGACTTGATCCGAATCGTTCCATCCATCACACACCCCCAAGGTGTTCGCGTGCCCGGCCCGATACCGAACACCGTCCACCAAGCATTCCACAGGGGTCGAACGGAATGTTCCGGCAAGCGTCTCGGCGAGCCACACAGATCCGGCAGTGGAGATCACATCCGGGCCATCGCTCGTCGATGCGAGCGTTCTGGAGCGGGTAGCCGAGCGAAGACGTGCCGTTCTTTATCGGGTTGCTAGAGCTGTGGAGGCCGGTTGACATGCGTGCTTTGGATCGCAACGCCGGACGGCTCCGCTTGGAGCAGGTCAGGGATTCGCGAGTCGCTCGAAGCGTTGCCGTGCGCCTTGGCGGGTCATGCCGAGCTGAGTGCCGATGACTCCCCACGAGGCGCCGTCTCGGCGGGCGCGAAGTGCTGCAGCCTCGATGCGGCTCTCTGCGTCTCGACGGCCGCCGCGGCGGCGCGAAGCTCGATGAGGGCGTCTTGTTCGGTGACGACGTAGCTGGCGTCGGGAGCGTCATCGAATGCGTCGACGATCGCTGCGGCCTCGGCGTCGGTCAGTTCAGTTGGGTGCTTGGTGGTCTTCATCGTGAATCACCTCGTCGGGGATCGATCATCTTCAGATACCTGTCTCGGGCGGGCATGGCGTGGATCACGAAGTCCTGGTTCTCGGTTTCGAGAATGCCGACCTCAATGAGGGCAGATTTGCTGTCTGGTCCGAGGAGCATCGTGAAGTCAGGCTGGTCGGGACGGGTGATGGAACCGATTGCATTGTTGATGGCATGGCGGATGTCGTCGTCGAAGACTCCGTGCTTGTGAGCACTTGCCCGGATCTCCACAGTGACAGCTGTAGTTGTCATCGGCAACGGCAGCAACCGACAACCAGCGAACCCGCCGCAGTGTTGAAGTACGCCGATGCCGCCGTGGCCGGGAACAGGTCCCGGGCATCACGAACGTCGACAACCGAGCCCGCCGTCGTGTTGTTGCTCACCTGCGAACCGTACGACGCGCCGATGCTGCCAGCACAGAAGTGCGGCTCCGAAGTCCGCCAACGGCGGCCAGACTGCGCCAAGTGACGGCCCTTCTGCCGTGCTCCACAATCGCGGCGCCGCGACGGCCTCAGACCCGTCCGGGATCCGGCAACATTCTTCGTCGGACCTGTCCCATAACGCGCGCGGCAAGAAGCCAGCAACCGCGTCCCCGAAGTGCCGATCGGGGACACCCCGAACGTTGCCTGACACGGCAGTGGGTCCCGTTACGCTCCGACGACGATGCGCCCCACCCACCAGTTCACGGTCACCAGCGAAATCCCCGCGTCGTTGGCCGCCCTGCCGCGGCTCGCGGCCAACCTCCACTGGGCGTGGGATCGCGAGCTCGCCGCAGTGTTCGACCGAATCGACGGCCACGAACACGACCAGACCTGGCGACGCACCGGGCAGCACCCGACCGACCTGATCCGACGGACCCCGCCTTCGCGCTGGCTCGAGCTCGCCGACGACGCCGGCTTCGTCGAGCAGGTCGATGCCGCCGACCGACGCCTCGACGACGTGCTCGCCGGTTCGGCCTGGTTCCAGGACCGTGTTGCCGAGCACGGCTCACCACTCCGCAGCATCGCCTACTTCTCCCCCGAGTTCGGCATCACCGAGGCACTGCCGCAGTACTCCGGGGGTCTGGGGATCCTCGCAGGCGACCACCTCAAGGCGTCGTCCGATCTGGGCGTCCCACTCATCGGAGTGGGGCTCCTCTACGCCGAGGGCTACTTCCGTCAGCGCCTGAACGCCGATGGCTGGCAGGAGGAGCGGAACGAAACGATCGACCCGCACGCGCTCGGCATCGTCAAGACCGACGTCATCGTCGAGGTCGACCTCGCGGGCGTCACCGCGCAGGTGCAGGTGTGGCGAGTCGATGTCGGCCGCGTTCCGCTGTACCTGCTCGACACGAACGTGCCGGGCAATCCTCCCGATGTCGTCTCGGTCACGAATCGTCTGTACGGCGGCGACGAGCAGCACCGCCTGCGACAGGAGATCATCCTCGGAATCGGCGGCGTGCGGGCGCTGCGGGCGCTGGAACTCGATCCGCAGGTGTTCCACATGAACGAGGGCCACGCCGGGTTCCTCGGGTTGGAACGGGTCCGCGAGTGGACCGATCGCGGCCTCACCTTCGACGAAGCGATCGAAGCGGTCCGCGCCGGCGGGGTCTTCACCACGCACACCCCGGTCCCGGCCGGCATCGACCGGTTCCCCCGCGACTTGTTCGAGCCCTACTTCACCGGGTTCGCCGATGCCCTCGGGATCACCTTCGACGAGCTGTACGCCCTCGGCCAACGCGCCGACGAGCCGGACGGGAAGTTCAACATGGCCGTCATGGGCATGCGCCTCGCCTCCCGGCGCAACGGCGTCGCCGCGCTCCACGGAGAGGTCGCACGAGAGATGTTCAGCGGCATGTGGCCGGCCCTGCCGGTCCAGGAAACCCCGATCGGCCACATCACCAACGGCGTCCACGCCCGGACCTGGGTGAGCGATCGCGTCGACGAGCTGCTGTCCGACGTCGTCGGTGATGACTGGCACCTTGCGAGCGCGGAGGCGTTCGAACGCGTCCGCGACGTCGACCACGGCCAGATCTGGCAGGTTCGGCGCCAGGGTCGCCAGGAGCTGGTGGACCTCGTGCGTGACCGCCTCGGCAGCGACCTGCTCGACCCCGACGTCTTGACGATCGGTTTCGCCCGTCGGTTCGCCACCTACAAGCGGGCCAATCTCCTTCTGGGTCAGCTCGAACGCCTCGAGCAACTCGTGCTCGATGCAGACCGGCCCGTCCAGTTCGTGTTCGCGGGCAAGGCCCACCCGGCCGATCAGCCGGGCAAGGCGATGATGCAGCAGATCAACCGGATCACCCGCGACGCCCAGGTCCGCCACCGGTTCGTGTTCATCCCCGACTACGACATCGGCATCGCGCGCACGATGTATCACGGCTGCGACGTCTGGCTGAACACGCCCCGACGGCCGATGGAGGCGTGCGGCACCAGCGGCATGAAGGCGGCGCTCAACGGGGTGCTCAACTGCTCGATCCTCGACGGATGGTGGGACGAGATGGCCGACGGGTCGAACGGCTTCGACATCGCCTCCTTCGACGACGACCACGACGACACACGCCGCGACCTGCGAGAAGCCACCGCGACGTTCGAAGTGCTCGAACAGCAGCTCGTCCCGCTCTACTACGAGCGCGGTGACGACGGCCTCCCCCATGGGTGGATCGAACGGATCAAGAACAACTGGATCACGCTCGGCTGGAACGTCATCGCCGGCCGCATGGTCCGCAACTACACGACCCAGATGTACGAGCCCGCTGCGGCGGCGGCCGATTCAGCGATCGCCGACGACGCAGCCGGTGCTCGCGAGTTGGCCGCGTGGCGCGCGGGGGTGGCGTCGGTGTGGGAGAAGGTGACCATCAGCGTCGACCCCGCTTCCGACGTCGCCGACGGCGTGGCGGGCCTGCGTCGTCACGTGCGGGCCACGGTCGATGCCGGTGACCTGCAACTCGACGAACTCCTCGTCGAGATCGTGCACGGCCCACTCGACGCGTCGGGCGCGCTCGACGGCTCGCGGATGGAACGGATCCCGATGACCGGCGACGGGGCCGGCGCGTTCTCGGGTGCGTTCACCCCCACCGGGGCCGGACCCTGGGGTGCCGTCGTGCGAGCCCTGCCGACACACCCAGCACTCAGCTCGGAACTCGAGCCGGGTCTGGTCGCCCTCGGCTGATCAGCGCGACTGCGCCCGCTCCCGGGCGCCTTCGATGTCGGCGCCCGCTCGGGTGAGCGCACCACGCAAGCTGCACTCGGCGATCGCGACCGGCGGGGCCACGTCTTCGAGGATCACGTCGGCCAACTCGCGATACACCGCCGCCGCGGGGCTGTCGGGCTGGTCGAGCGCCATCGGCAGGCCCGAGTCGCCGCCTGCGGCCACCGCCGGATCGAGCGGGATGGAGCCGAGCAACGGCACGCCGATGCTGTCGGCGAGGTGCTGGCCGCCGCCCGAGCCGAACATCGCGGTGACGGTGCCGTCCGGTGCGGTCGACGGACCCATGTTCTCGATCACCCCGGCGACCCGGAGGAACCCCTTGCGCGCCATGTCGGCGGCGCGGGCAGCGACCTGCTGTGCTGCGGTCGCCGGCGTCGTGACGATCACGACGTCGGTCCGTGGGAGCATTCGCGCCAGGCCCATCTGGATGTCGGACGTGCCGGGCGGCATGTCGATCAGCAGGTAGTCGAGGTCTCCCCACTGGACGTCTTCGAGGAAGTGCTGCACGGCCCGGTTGAGCATCATGCCGCGCCACATGATCGCCTCGGTCTCGTTCGCGCCGGAGATCGACCCCATCGACACGACGTGCAGGACGCCGCTCGCCGATCGGCATGACGACCGGCTTCATGACGGTCTTGCCCTCGCCGGCGCGCTCACCTTCGATTTCGCCGTCGATGCCGAGCAGTTGGGGCATCGAGAAGCCGCCGACGTCGGCGTCGAGGACGCCGACGGTGTACCCGCGGTCGGCGAGCAGCACGGCCAGGTTGGCGGTGACCGACGACTTGCCGACACCGCCCTTGCCCGACGAGATCGCGAGGATCCGGGCGGTGGCGGGAATGTCGGTGTCGAGGGCGTTGTCCCGTGCCTTCCAGCGCGCCTGGGTCATCACGTTCTTGCGTTCGTCTGCGGTCATCTCGCCGAAGTGGATCTTCACGACGTCGATGTTGGGCAGCGAGCCGACGCGCGCCTTGGCATCACGCATGAGTTGAGCGCGCAACGGGCACCCGGCGGTGGTCAGCGCGATCGTGACGTGCATCGCATCGTCGGCGCCCCGTTCGAGCCGTTTGACCATGCCGAGGTCGACGACGTTGTCGCCGAGTTCGGGGTCGATCACGCCGCGCAGGGCGTTCATGATCGCGTCCTGGTCGACGTCGTCGCCGACGACGTCGGGCGGGACGACCTCGGGTCGCTCGGGCGGAGCACCGTCCGTACCGGTTCGGCGGTGTCGGTGTCGGTGTCGGTCACATCATCCCCAGTTCGAGTCGGGCAACGTCGGAGAGGCGAGAAACGTCCCACGGCGGATCGAAGACGAGTTTGACCTCGACCATTTCGACGCCGGGGATCGCCGCGACCGCATCGTGGAGGTCCTGTCGGAGGATGTCGCCCATCCCGCAGAACGGCGCGGTGACCGACATGTCGATGTCGACGTGGAAACCACCGCTCGGCAACTCCTCCGCGTCGATGCGGTACACGAGTCCGAGTTCGACGATGTCGACCGGGATCTCCGGGTCGTAGACGGTCGTCGCCGCTTCCCACACCCGATCGATGCTGAACGGCTGATCACTCGGAGCGACGTCGCCGCTCGGCGCGTCGATGAAGCCGAACTCGATCGAGTCGGCCGGGCCGAGCCGGGCCATCTCCCCTTCGCTCGTGGTGACGGTCGCCGTCCCGCCGAGCGCTTGGAGCAGCGTCACGCGGTCACCGGCGGACAGCTTGACCCGGTGGCCGGCGGGCACGATCGTGACCTCGCAGTCGCGAGGGAGGGTGAAGCCCTTCGTCGGGCCGACGCTGACGGGTTGATCAGGCATGGTCATGTCCGAGTCGGTGAGTGATCCACGCCCGCACCGTCTCGATGCCGACGTCGTCGACCGCTTGGTCGGCGAAGCCGTTGATGAGCAGTCGGCGGGCCTCGTCGGCGGGGATGCCCCGCGACCGCATGTAGTAGAGCGCCGTGTCGTCCAACTGGCCGACGGTGGCGCCGTGTTTGCACGCCACTTCGTCGGCAAGGATCTCGAGTCGCGGCTGGGTGTTGATCTCGGCCCGGTCCGACAGCAGCAGGTTGTCGTTGGCCTGCTCGGCGTCGGTGCCGTCAGCGCCGGGGCGAACGTCGATGCCACCATTGAACACGCCGGTGCTCTCGCCATCGAGCACGCCGCGGTAGGTCTGGCGGCTCGTGCAGTCGGCGGCGGCGTGGACCACGTTGATCTGCTGGTCGAGGACCTGGTCGCCGGTACCGAAGAACAGCCCGGAGAGATCGGCGCGAGCACCGGCTCCGTTGAGCGCCACGTCGTAGGCGATCCGCCCGTACGACGCACCGAGGTTGAACGACCGAGCATTGAACGTGCTGCGGGCGTGCTGGACGACGTCGATGCGGCTGAGGTGGATCTGGGTCGCCGGCACGTCCTGCAGCAGCACGTGTTCGAGCGTGGCGTCGTCGGAGAGCGTCACCGATGTGCGGATGTTCGACCCGCCGAATTCGGATCCGGCACCGATCCGGGTCTCGACGACCGTTGCCGAACTGCCGACGCCGAGGTGGATGACCACGCCGGTGCACGATGCGTTCTGCGTCGTGTCGGGGATCTCCACGTCGACGATGTGGATCGGCACGTCGAGGGTGACGCCGTCGGCGACGTCGATCACGGCACCGTCGACACCGAACTCGACGTTCAGTGCGACGAAGGCATCGGCCGGGTCATCGACCCCGACGTGGGCGTCGACGATCGCCGCACCGTGCTCGATCGAGTCGGCGAGCGTCGCCACGTGGACCCCGGTCGGCCCGGCGAGCTGGGACCGCTCCGTGTCGACGACGCCGTTGATCACGATGATCCGCGGGCCGTCGAGCGTGGGGATCTGTTGCTCGAGGTCGACGGGGACGACGGTGCCGAGTTCGACCGGCGGGCCGAACGACAGCTCACCGAGCGAACGGTGCGGCGCATAGCGCCACGCCTCGTCACGCTTGGTCGGGTACGCCATGCGCTCGGCAACGGACCCGACTGTCACGATGTCGCTCCGGTGAGCGGTCGCTCCGGCACGCCGTCGAGATCGTGGTTGACGAAGTCGGCGTAGCCGTGGTCCTCGAGGTGGAGGGCGAGCGTGTGGTCGCCGGACTGGACGATCTTGCCGTTGACCAGAACGTGCACGAAGTCGGGCTTGATGTAGTCGAGCAGCCGCTGGTAGTGGGTGATCACGATCATCGACCGCTCGGGGCCACGCAGCGCGTTGACACCGCCGGCGATGATCCGCAGCGCATCGATGTCGAGACCGGAGTCGGTCTCGTCGAGAATCGCGAGGCGGGGCTCCATCACGGCCATCTGGAGGATCTCGTTGCGCTTCTTCTCGCCGCCGCTGAATCCGGCGTTGACGGCCCGATCGAGGAAGTCCTGCTTCATCTCGACCAGGTCCATCGCCTGCTTGGCCACGGCCAGGAAGTCTCGGGCGCCGATCTCGGTCTCGCCGCGGGCCTTGCGCACCGAGTTGAGCGCCGTGCGCAGGAAGTACATGTTGTTCACGCCGGGGATCTCGACCGGGTACTGAAATCCCATGAACACGCCTGCGGCAGCACGCTGCTCGGGCTCCATCTCGAGCAGGTCGGCGCCGTCGAGCGTCGCGACGCCGCCGATCTCGTAGCCGTCACGCCCCGCGAGCGCGTGGGCGAAGGTGCTCTTGCCCGAGCCGTTCGGGCCCATGATCGCATGGACTTCGCCGGCCCCGACATCGAGGTCGAGGCCTTTCAAGATCTGCTTGTCGCCGATTGCGGCGGTGAGGTTCTCGACGTGGAGCATCAGCCCACACTTCCTTCCAGGCTCACGCTCAGCAGGCGCTGAGCTTCGACGGCGAATTCCATCGGGAGTTCGTTGAACACCTCACGGCAGAAGCCGTTGACGATCATCGACATCGCATCTTCCTCGGTCATGCCGCGCTGGCGGCAGTAGTACAACTGGTCCTCGCCGACCGTGGAGGTCGACGCCTCGTGCTCGATCTGTGCGGCGGGGTTCTTGACCTCGATGTACGGGATCGTGTGGGCCCCGCACTCCTTGCCGAGCAGCAGCGAGTCGCACTGGGTGTAGTTGCGGGCGTTCTCAGCGGAGCGCAACACCTTGACGAGGCCGCGGTAGGTGTTCTGGCCGTGCCCGGCCGAGATGCCCTTGGAGATGATCGAGCTCGTCGTGTCCTTGCCGATGTGGATCATCTTCGTGCCGGTGTCGGCCTGCTGGCGCTTGCTCGACAGCGCCACCGAGTAGAACTCACCCACCGAGCGATCGCCCTGGAGGATGACGCTCGGGTACTTCCACGTGATCGCGGAGCCGGTCTCGACCTGGGTCCACGAGATCTTCGCATCGGTGTGGGCGCGTCCGCGCTTGGTGACGAAGTTGTAGATGCCACCGACGCCGTTCTCGTCGCCGGGGTACCAGTTCTGCACGGTCGAGTACTTGATCTCCGCGCGGTCCTTGGCGACCAACTCGACGACGGCGGCGTGGAGTTGGTTCTCGTCGCGCTGCGGCGCGGTGCACCCTTCGAGGTACGACACGTGCGAGTCGTCTTCGGCGACGATCAGCGTGCGCTCGAACTGGCCGGTGTTCTGCGAGTTGATGCGGAAGTAGGTCGACAGCTCCATCGGGCACCGCACGCCCTTGGGGATGTAGCAGAACGAGCCGTCGGAGAAGACGGCCGAGTTGAGCGCAGCGAAGTAGTTGTCGCGAACGGGCACGACCGAGCCGAGGTGCTCGCGCACCAGGTCGGGATGGTCCTGCACGGCTTCGGAGAACGAGCAGAAGATCACGCCCGCCTCGGCGAGGGTGGCCTTGAAGGTGGTCGTGACCGAGACCGAGTCGACGATCGCGTCGACGGCGACGTTGCTCAGCATCTTCTGCTCGTGGAGCGGGATGCCGAGCTTGTCGAACATGTCTCGGATCTCGGGGTCGACGTCGTCCATGCTGTCGAGCACGGGCTTCTTCTTCGGCGCCGCCCAGTAGCTGATCGCCTGGTAGTCGATCGGCGCGATGTCGAGCTTCGCCCAATCGGGCTCCTCCATCGCCTGCCACGCCTCGAACGCCTTGAGGCGCCACTCGAGCAGCCACTCCGGCTCGTCCTTCTTCGCCGAGATCAGCCGGACGATGTCCTCGTTCAAGCCCGGTGGGGCGACGTCGGTGTCCAGGTCGGTACTGAACCCGAACTCGTAGCTCGCCTCGGTCAGTTCTTCGATTTCTCGCATCGTTTCACTCATCGGATGTCCTCTGTCTGGCGGGCTCGGGGGCGGGTGACAGTCTGTCGTCAATGTGGGCGGTTACGTCATGCCCTACGTGCACTTTTATCAACGGATCCGCTGTTTCGCAAGTTTCGCCTTGCGAAACCTTGAGAACTTGGTCGGACGCTGGTACGGTCGCACCGTGGACACCGCAGATGCCGCTCTCTCCGACACGCAGCGGCGCGTGCTCGTGGCGGTGAAACGCCACGGTGAGGCCACCGCCGACGAGCTCGCCGGCACCCTCGAGATCTCCTCCAGCGCCGTTCGTCAGCACCTCAGCGTGCTGCGCTCCGCCGGCTTCATCGCTGCTCGCCGGCAGCGGGGCCACACCGGCCGGCCGGCCGACGTCTTCCACGCCACCGAACGCACCGAGCCGCTGTTCGAGACCACCGACGGCGACTTCTCGATCGAATTGCTCGGCGACGTCGAAGCCGAAGATCCCGAACTGGTCGACCGCATCTTCGAGCGTCGCCGTCGGCGCCTCGTCGAGACCGCCCGCCAACAGGTCGCGGGCCGCCCGATCGACGAGCAGGTTCGGATCGTGACCGAGCTGCTCGACGCCCAGGGGTACCTCGCCGACTTCGACAAACTCGACGACAGCCATTTCCGGATCAACCTCCACAACTGTCCGATCTGGACCGTCGCCAACCGGTTCCGACAGGCCTGCAACGCCGAGCTCGACCTGTTGCGAGATCTGATCCCCGACGCGGCGGTGCAGCGGATCACGCACAAGACCGCCGGCGCTCACACCTGCGCCTACGACATCTCGCTCGGCAGCTGAACCCACTCGGCGCTCGGCGTCGGTGCTCGGTACTCTTCCGGGGTGACGTTGCGTCCCGACAACGAGGCGCCCGTCGAGCTGGTGCCGAAACCGGAGCGGCCCTCGCCGTTGCGGATCCTGTTCGCCTTCGGCGGGCTCAACGCGACACTCGCGGCGGGCTACGGCGTGCTGTTCACGATCGTCGACGACTACAAGAACGAATACGGCATCGACGAGACCTCGATCGGCCTGGTCATCGGCATCGGATTCCTCGCCGGGTTCGTCTCCCAGATCTTCTTCGCCCCGTTCGCCGACCGCGGGCACGCCCGCACCGTCGTCGTCGTCGGGGTCTTCGTCAGCGTCGCCGGCCTCCTGCTGATGGCGATCGGCACCAGCCTGATCCCGATTCTGCTCGGCCGCATCATCAACGGGCTCGGCGTGGGCGCGGCGACGCCCGCGGTCCGCCGGATCGTGATCATCGCGGATCCGACCAACCTCGGGACGAATCTCGGCCGGCTGCTGTCGGCCGACGTCTTCGGCTTCGCCATGGGCCCGGCGATCTCGGCGGTGCTCGTCGGACCGTTCGGGATCCCTGCCCCGTTCATCGTCGTGAGTGCCGTGGCACTGGTCCTGCTCCCGTTCGTGGCTCGGGTGCCGGTCGACGAGACCTCCGTGGAGAATCGTCCTCGACGCCGACTCGCGTTCGACCTCCTCGCGATCCGCCCGTTCGCGGGTGCCACCGTGCTCGCCGGGGTGGTCTTCATCATGATCGGCGGGTTCGACGCGCTGTGGTCGCTCGTCCACGACGAGTTGGGCACCACCGAGTGGATCGCAAACCTCGGCATCACGCTGTTTGCGCTACCGCTGGTCTTCCTCGGCCCGCTGGGTGGCCGGCTCGCCCAGACCTTCGGGCCGTTCAAGCTCGCCGCGATCGGTCTGACGGCCGGCGGCGGGTTCATGCTCGGCTACGGGCTGATGCCGACCGGCGGGCTGATCTTCGCGCTCGCCATGTGCCACGCCGTGAGCGACGGTGTCACGATTTCGGCTGCCGGCGTGGCGGCCGGGATGGTGATTCCCGAGGACCGTCAGGCCGGAGCGCAGGGCATGCTCGGCGCATCGCAGGCGCTGATGGCCGGCGTGATGGCCGTCGTGACCGGCTACGTGTACGAGAACTTCGGACGCACCGTCGCGTACGCGACCGTTGCCGGGACGATCCTCGTCGTCACCGCGATCGGGCTCTGGCTCGCCAAGGACGCGTGGTCGCTCAAGCGACCGCTCGCCGTCGACTGATCCTCACCCACCGGTGAACTCGGCCTTGCCGGGGCCGTGTTCGAGGAAGCTGGCGACGCCGATCTGTGAGTCGTCGGTGCGGAACACCTCGACGAAGCCGTCGCGTTCGAGCGCGAGTCCCTCGTCGAGCGATGTCGACAGGCCCGCGTCGATCAGCCGCTTCGTGATCGCCTGCGCCTGGAGCGCGCCCTGTGCGACCTCCGCCGCGAGCGTGAGGGCCCGGGCGTGCAGTTCGTCCGGGGCGACGACTTCGTCGGCGAGGCCGATGCGCAGCGCCTCGTCGGCCTGCACCTGGCGGCCGGTGAGACACATCTCCTTCGCCTTCGACGGCCCGACCACGCGGGCGAGACGCTGGGTCCCGCCGCCGCCCGGGATGATCCCGAGCAGGATCTCGGGTTGACCGAACACCGCCTTCTCCGACGCGATCCGATAGTCGCAGCCGAGCGCGAGTTCGCATCCGCCGCCGAGCGCGTAGCCACTCACCGCCGCGATGACGAACCGAGGCAGCTCGGCGAAGGCGGCGATCGTGTCGTGGAAGAGCGGCCCGATCACGGCGGCCTCGTCGGGACCACCGAACTGCGAGATGTCGGCACCCGCAGCAAAGATCCGGTCGCCGCCCGTGAGCACGATCGCACCCGGCAGGTCGGCGGCGAGTTCGTCGGCGGCCGCACGGAGTTCGGCCAACAGCTCCCGAGACAGCGGGTTGACCTTGCCGTTCGCAAGCGTCACGACGGCCACCCCGTCGTCGCGTCGTTCGAGGGTCAGCAGTTCGTAGGCCATCCCCACAGCTTGGCAGACACGGCATCGAGCTGGTCGGTCGCGCACTCCGCTGCGTATCCTCTCCGCGGTGTCGGAGATTGCGGCGGACTTCTCAGCAGCGCTCGAATCGAGCCGGCGTCGTTGGGCCGTCTCGCGTGCGGCGCTGATCGACGACCTGCGCTCGGCACGCGGGTGCCGCCTCGTCGTGATCACCGCCGCCGCCGGCTCTGGTAAGACGATGTTGCTCGACGAGTGGGCCGCCCGCGACGACCGGATGGTCGTGTCGGTCCGAATCCGGCCGAGAGACGAAGACCCCGTGGCACTCGCGGAGACCATTGCGAAGGCGTTCTTCGCCTCGGCCGCCGGGAGCACGACCGCTCCCGCGGTGCCGCGCATCACCACGATGCTCGACAACGCCTCGGCCGTGCTCACCTCGACGATTCGGAGTGCGACCGGGCCATTCGTCCTCCTGCTCGACGACACCGAGCTGCTGACCGATCACGCCACCCTCGACCTCCTCGACCAGCTCGTCGATTCGATTCCGGACGGTTCGCAGCTCGTGCTCGCCGGCCGCGCCCATCTCGACTTCGTCGGGTCGAAGCGGCTCCAGATCGACCTGCGTGAAGTCGATGCCGACGACCTCGTGATCGATGCCGCGGGTGCCGTGGCGGTCTTCGCGGCCGCCGGCGTTCACCTCGACGAGGGCCTCGCGGTCGAAGTCGTCGAACGCACCGACGGGTGGCCTGCCGGCGTGTATCTCGCTGCGTTGATCGCCCGCGCGCTGCCCGACGCCTGGACCTCTCCGCTCCCGATTTCGGGGACCGACCGGCTCTTCGCCGACTATCTGCTCCGAGAAGCGCTGGATTCGGCGTCGGACGCCCGGCGCGATTTCCTGATTCGATCGGCGGTGCTCGACCGCATGTGTGCACCCCTGTGCGAGCACGCGCTCGGCATCAGCGGCGCGCAGGACCTGCTGCTCGAGATCGAGCAGCAGAACCTGTTCCTCGTTCCGCTCGATCGGACTCGGACGTGGTTCCGGTTCCACCCGCTGTTCCGGGATTTCCTGCTGAGCGAGCTCCGGCGACGTCAGCCCGACACGATCGACGGGCTGCTCCGGCGGGCGGCCGAGTGGCACCGAGCCGACGGGTCCGACGAGCAGGCGTTGGAGTACCTGTTCCGCGTCGGCGACGTCGACGAGTTGGGCCCGCTGCTCGAGAAACTGCTCGCACCGACGTACCACAGCGGCCGGCTGTCGACCGCCAATCGTTGGCTCGACCGGTGCAGCGACGAGATCTTCGCGGCGCATCCCTCAGTCACGATCCTCGCCGCGTGGGGTGCGTTGCTGAGCGGGCAGCCCGAGCGGGCGCAACATTGGGCGGCGACGCTCGACCGAATTGCGTCTGCCACCTCGTCCGACGACGGAGCAGCTTGGCTCGGACCCGCTGCGACCCTCCGCTGCGCCATGTGCGCCGACGGCGTCGACGAGATGCTGCGCAACGCCGAACTCGCAGTCGAACTCGAGCCGGTGTGGAGCCGTTCGAGGCCGCCGGCAGTGTGGATGCTCGGTCTCGCACACGAGTTGCTCGGCGACCGTGAAGCGGCCAAGCGTCGGTACGACGAAGTCATCGCACTCGACCGGGACAACGCGCCGATGGCGATCATCGGTGCAGTGGTGGCCCGCGCGCTGATGGCGATGGACGATGCCGACTGGGTGACCGCCAGAACTGTGATGAGTTCGGCGATGAAAAAGTCCGGCCTCATCAACGGCGACCGCTCGGTCACCGTCGTCCTCGCCGACGCCGCAGCCGCACGACTCGCGCTCCACGACGGCAACCGAACTCGCTGTGAGCATTCGATGTCGCGCGCGATGTCGGGCCGACACCTCGCAACCTCTGCCGCACCACACATCTCGGTCTCGGCCCTGTGTACGCTCGCCGACCTCCACCTGGCCCTCGGCGACGTCCGAATCGCCACCACACTGATCAGCGAGATCGACGAGATCCTCGCGGTTCGTCCCGACCTCGGTCGGCTCGTCGACAGAGTCGAGCACACCCGGCAAAAGGTGCACACCGCGAAGACCTCGTCGATGACTCCCCTCTCGTCGGCCGAGTTGCGTGTGCTCCCGTACCTGGCCACTCACCTGAGCTTCACCGAGATCGGCGCCGAGCTGTACGTGTCGCGCAGCACGATCAAGTCGCACGCCGCCGCGATCTACCGCAAGCTCCGCGTCGCATCGCGAAGCGCCGCGGTCGACCGAGCGCGTGAGGTCGGGCTCATCGCTGCCTGACCGCGACCGCTAACCCGCCAGATGTCCCCAATCGAATGAGAGCTGCGACCACGGACCGACCGCGGCGACGGTGCCGTCGACGAGGACGACGACACGGTCCGCTCGGGCGAGCGCGGCCCGCTTCGTCGTCGATCCGATGACGGTCCGTCCGTTCGCCCGCAACGCGTCCCACAACTCGACCTCGGTCGTGGCGTCGAGTGCCGACGAGACGTCGTCGGCGACGAGCAACTCGGAGTCGGTGGCCAACGCTCGGGCCAGCGCGAGACGTTGGACCTGTCCGCCGGACAGTCGGACCCCGCGGTGTCCGACGACCGCCTCGGGCCCGCCCGCGTCATCGATGTCGCGGGCGAGGCGGGCATGCTCGAAGGGCCCGGCGACGCGCCGCTCGTGATCGAGGATCACGTTGTCGGCAAAGGTCCCGGACAGCACCCGCGGGATCTGCGCCACGTAGGCGACACGGCCCGGCCGCAGGAAGCGCTCGGGGTCGACGACCTCGACGCCATTCCACGCAAGTGAACCGGTCGTGTGGGCGAGGCCGGCCAGCGCCGCGAGCAGGCTGGACTTGCCCGAACCGATCCTGCCGAGGACGAGCACGAGCTCACCCCGGCAGACCTCGAGGTCGATGCCGTGCACACCGATCGTCCCGTCATCGTGCAGCGCCGCGAAATCCCTGAGCGTGAGCGATTCGAGGCGATCGGACGGACCCGACACCACGGGTGCACCGGTGCCCGCGACCAGGTCGACCCCGGGCGGAAGATCCATCAGCTCGCGGCCGCCGGCGAGCCGGCTCGTCTCCAGGTGCCACGCGCGCGTGCCGGGCGCCTCGGTGATGACCGAGCCGGCGACGCGCCCGAACCATTCGAAACCGGCGACGGCCCCCGACACGAGCAGCGCCGTCGCGAGTCCCCAGCCGCCGGCGACGTGGATCGCCCAAGCGCCCACGACACCCGCCTGCACCAACACGACGGGAACGCCGTCGAGCGTCGACTGGATGCGATGCTCGCGCACGGCGGCGTTCACGCGGCCACCGTCGACTCGACGGAGATGCGCGTGCACGGCGGCCGTCGATGCCGACAGCTTCACGGTGCGAATCGAGTCGAGCACCGACACGAGCGACCGACCGAACCGAGCCCGCGCCGTCGACGCCGCGGCGGCGGTTCGCCCGGCAATCGGCGAACCGAGCAACGACGTCAATGCGGTCAGCGCCATCACCGACAGCAGTACGGCCCCGGCGAGCAGCGTTCCGCCGAGCACTGCCGTGACGACGACGATCACCAACCCGATCACGAAGTCGACCCAGCGATCCGCGTACCGGGTGTAGCGATCGCAGTCCATCGCCCGTGCGACGACTTCGCCCGGCGGGGTCGGTGGCAGCCGCCGCTGGCCGGTTTGGCCGACCAGCACCGACGTCCGCGTCCGCAGCATCACCGCGATCCACCAGTGGGGGTAGCGGCGGATGGCGCCGGCGAGCGCGAGGGGTGCGACGACGAGCCCGGCAACGAGACCGGCGAGGAGCTCCGGCGAGCGGTCGCCCTCGTCGAGGCGGACGACGAGGTTGCCCCAGATCCATCCCGTGACCGCTCCGTACGCGCCGAACAGGATCGAGATCGTGAAGAGCCCGATCGCTGCCAAGCCCCACTGCGGATGGATCACGATCGCACGCCGGACCCCGCTGGCGAGGCGCGGCGGCTGATCGATGTCGATGGCGGGTGGGGGGACACCGTGGCGTCGGGTTCCGCCGACCTCCCGCGACGATCCGTCGACGGGGAACGTCGCCTCGTCATGGCCGGCGTCGGCGAGGAGTCGCCGAAACGGCCCGTCATCGATCGCGAGTCGGTGTCGCGGACCGTGCTGGACCACGCGACCGGCCTCGACGACAGCGACGTCGTCGGCGCGTTCGGTCGTCCCGAGTCGGTGCGCGATCACGATGCCTGTCCGTCCGGTCAGCAACCGCTGCGACGCGTCGACGACCTGCGCCTCGGTCATCGGGTCCATCCGGGCCGTCGCCTCGTCGAGCACGATCACGCGCACGTCGCGCACGATGAGACGGGCGAACGCGACGAGCTGCTGCTCCCCCGACGACAGGATCGTCCCCGAGGGGCCGAGCAACGTGTCGAGGCCTGCCGGAAGCCCGGCCACCCACCGATGCAGACCGAGCTCGTCGACCGCCGCCTCGATGTCGGCCCGCTCGACCGCCTGGAACATCGCGATGTTCTCGGCCAGCGTGCCGGCGATGATCTCCGTTCGCTGGCTGACGAGACCGACGGTGCCACGCAGATCGTCGAGTTCGAGGTCGAGAACGTCGACCCCCGCCAGGTACACGGTGCCGGGCTCGGGATCGACCGCACGCACGAGGAGCGATGCCAGGGTCGACTTTCCCGAGCCGCTGCGACCGACGAGCGCGCAGGTCGTCCCCGCTGGAACGACCAGCGAGACGCCGTCGAGCGCGAAGGAACCGTGGGGATAGGCGAAGTGCAGGTCACGGAACTCGATCGAGACGGGTCCGTGGGGCACCGGACGTCCGCCGGTGGGCTCGTCCGCTGACGACATCAACGCCCGCAGCCGCACGAGCGCGCCCACGCCCGCCTGCAGATCGGGGAGGTGATGGGCGACCTGATCGACCTGGCCGACGAAGGTCACCGTGACGGCGAACAACGTGACGAGCATGGCGGTCGACTGGACGCCGCCGGCGACGAGCACCACACCGGCGACCGCCACGAGCGCCAGGAGGCCATGGAGAAGCAGGCCCGAGCGACGCATGATCATCGCCTCGATCGCGACGACGTCGTCCATCCGCGCGTGCACGACGGACGCGAGTTCTGCGCAACGGCGGATGAGATAGGGCTGGCCGAGGCTGGTGCGCAGATCGTCACGTGCCGCGATGCCCTCCTCCATCGCGGCGGCGTGGTCGGTCCAGGCCGCTTCCTCGGCGACCTTGCGCAGCGCCAGCAGACCGAGGAGTGGGCGCACGACGGCGAACACGGCGAACGCCGTGGCCGGCAGCAGCACCCAGGCCGGCCACCACGTGAACCCGGCGACGAGCAGCAGCGGCATCGCGACGAGCGCGAGCCTGATGACGCGCCACGCGCTCATCCGAAGCAGCGTGCCGAGTTCGTGTGTGTCGTCATCGATGCGGTCGAGGATCTCGCCGACCGCTTGCTCGGAGAGCGCCGCGACGGGTTGCCGCATCACCGAGTCGAGCAGGTCGGTGCGCAACGCGCCCTCGGCTCGATCGACCACGCCACTCCAGATCACCCGGCCCACCGTGTCCAGCACGGCCGCACCCATCAGGCCGAGGGCCAGCAGCCCCACACCCACCCAGTCGGGCCGCTCGGCGAGACGCCCGATGAGCACCGCGCTGAACGCCTGTGCTGCGGCAGCCACCGCGGCGAGTGCGATCGCCACCTTGGTCGACCGGCCCCCGAGTCGCGCTCGACCGATCGTTCGGCGAGCGTCGGCGGCTTCGGTTCGGACGCGCGCGTCGGGCGTTGCCACGGCCACGGGAGTGGCATCGGTGGTCGACGCGATCGGCACGCGTCCACCGTACGGGTCGGGCGCTCGGCGCCGCGTGGAGGTTTCCGGCGCCCGGTTCAGGCGTCGATCGCGGCGAGCATCTCGTCGGCCGCGGTCCACGGGTCGGTCGCCCGAGTGGCGACCTCGTCGGTCAACTCGTCCCAGCGTTCGCCCGTGCAGATGGTGCGAGCCTTGCGTCCGAGGCGCTGGGCGATGATCTCGCGCAGTTCTTCGCGCAGTCGGAAGGTCCGCCGCTCCTGGAGCAGGCCGGTTCGTTCGGCGAACTCGCGGTGCTCCAGCACCGTGTCCCACAGCTCGACGACACCCTCGCCGGTGGTCCCCGTGGTGTTGATGATCGGCGGGCGCCACGTGTCGTGCGGGAGATCGGACAGGTCGAGCATCTGCATCAGGTCACGACGGGTCTCGTCGGCGCCCTTGCGGTCGGCCTTGTTGATGACGAAGACGTCGGCGATCTCCATCAAGCCGGCCTTGTTCGCCTGCACGCTGTCGCCCCAGCCGGGGTTGACCACGACGACGGTGGTGTCGGCCTTGCCGGCGACCTCGACCTCGACCTGGCCGACGCCGACGGTCTCGACGAGGATCCAACGGCGCCCGATCGCATCCAGGGCGCGGACCGCCTCGGGGGTCGCGAGCGAGAGCCCGCCGAGGTGACCGCGGGTCGCCATCGAACGGATGAACACGCCGGGGTCGGTGGCGTGGTCCTGCATCCGCACTCGATCGCCGAGAATCGCACCGCCGGTGAACGGCGACGAAGGGTCGATCGCAAGGACGGCGATCTCCAACTCGAGCGAACGGAGATGCTTGATGATCGCCGAGGTGAGCGTCGACTTGCCGGCTCCGGGTGCACCGGTGAGCCCGACCGTGTAGCCCGACCCGGACCGGGGATACGCCAGCCGACCGATCTCGCGGGCCTCGTCGTCACCGCGCTCGATGAGCGACAACAGGCGAGCGAGAGCGCTGCGGTCGCCATCGAGGGCGGCCTGGAAGAGTTCGGGGGCGGGCAGTCGTTTGCGGGCCATCGGCGGAGAGTAGGCGATCAGTGGCACTCGCCCTCAGGCGAGTAGTTGTCGGTGACGTTGACGACGGCGGTCACGCCGTCGATGCGATCGCGCATGATCCGTTCGACGCCGAATTTCAGCGTGCTGTTCGACGACGGGCAGCCGGCGCAGGCGCCCGTGAGCGCAACCGAGACCACGCCCGTGGCCTCGTCGACGTCGTGGAACTCGATGTCGCCACCGTCGGCTTGCAGCGCCGGTCGGATCGCTTCGATCGTGGCAAGGATCTTGTCGCGCATCGTGCGGCCCATTCAATCGCAGTCGGCCGTACGATCCATCGAGTGAGCACGATTGCGACCGCGCTGCTCGCCCACCAGGGCGGCTGGGACGAAGCGTTGCTGATCGGTGGTCCGATGGTGGTGATCGCCGGGCTGCTGGTCGTGGCGAAGCGCCGCGTCGACGCTGCTGCGGCCGCCACCGCCGAGCAGCCGCCCACCGACTCCGACTGACGGGGTCAGCGCGCCGCCCGCTCGATGTCGGCGCCCACCTCTCGCAGGCGACCGACGAGATCGTCGTAGCCGCGGTCGATGTGGTGGATACCCGAGATCCGGGTCTCGCCCTCGGCAGCAAGCCCCGCGACGACCATCGCGGCGCCGGCGCGGATGTCGTGCGCCCGCACGGGGGCGCCCGACAGGCGCGGCACGCCGCGAATGACGGCGTGGTGCCCGCTCGTGCGGACGTCGGCGCCGAGCCGCTGCAGTTCCTCGACGTACCGGAAGCGTCCCGGGTAGAGGTTCTCCGTGACGATGCCGACGCCGTCGGCGACGGCGAGCATCGTGATGATGAGCGGTTTGTAGTCGGTGGCGATCCCCGGATACGGCAGCGTGGCCACGTCGATCGAGCGCGGCCGATGCTCGGCGGCGACGTGGATGCCGCGCTCGGTCGATTCGATGCGGAGGCCCATGTCGGCGAACCGGTCCAGCAGCATCGTCATGTGATCGGCCCGGGCCCCGACGACGTCGAGTTCACCCCCCGCAACTGCGCAGGCTGCAAGGTAGGTGGCGGCCTGGATCCGGTCGGGCACGGTGCGATGCGCGACCGGCCGGAGTTCGTGTTGCTCGACGCCCTCGATCGTCAACGTCGACGACCCGATGCCGTCGATGCGTGCGCCCATCGCCACGAGGAACTCGCACAGGTCGGTGATCTCGGGCTCGCGGGCGGCATTGTCGATGGTGGTCACACCCTCGGCCAGCACGGCTGCGGTCATCAGGTTCTCGGTTGCACCGACACTGGGGAAGTCGAACGTGATGTCAGCACCGTGGAGCCGGTCGGCTCGGGCCTCGAGGTAGCCGTGGCTGAACTTGAACTCGGCGCCCATCGCCTCGAGACCGGCCACGTGCATGTCGATCGGGCGAGCGCCGAAATCATCGCCACCGGGCATCGAGAGGCGGACCTCGCCGCACCGCGTGAGCAGCGGGCCGAGCACGTTGATCGAGGCGCGAATCCGCTCCACCAGTTCATACGGCGCGACGGGGGTGATCTGTCCGGTGTTGAACAGCACGAGCTCCCCCGGCGCCGGCCGGGACATCTCGACGCCGATGGCGGCGAGGAGATCCCCCATGATCGACACGTCGGCGATGTCGGGGACATTGGTCAACTCGAAGGCGCCATCGCAGAGAATCGTGGTCGCCATCAGCTTGAGCACGGAGTTCTTCGCGCCGGGAACCACCACCGTGCCGGTGAGCGGGCCGCCACCGCGGATGACGATCTGTTCCGAATCTGAGCTCACAGGTCACCAGTATGCTCCGACCGTGGAGCCCGGTGGTCGCATCATCACGCGACGCTGGCCCGCCGACCGTGAACACCGCGAGAGCATCGCGAACCCGCGGTCGGATCTGCTCCAGGAGGTGGAGGTCGAACAGACCCGTACCGACCTCGGCGAAGAACGCGTCTTCGTGCAGGAGCACGGCCCGTTCACGACCTACGAGCGGATCGTCGACCTGGTCGAGGCGAGCGACGATCGCCCGGCGCAGATCGTGGAGCGGACCCGGTATCGGATCCGGATCCCCTGGTTCGGCTGGCTGTTCGGCCTCCCGATCCGTGGTGTCCTCGCCCGTCGGCTCTCGGCGCGGGGATGGTGGTCGCCACCGGACCAACTCGACGCGACGCAACTGTTGGTGATCGGTCTGCTGGCTGCCGCGTCGATGTCCGCGGCGTTCGTCAACACGATCTTCACCCAGACGGTCGGTTTCGCCGCCGACGACTTCGGCATCAGCGAAACGGCGAAGGGCGACGCCGGATCGATCGTCCGCGCCGGCATCGTGTTCGCGCTGCCCGCCGCGGTCGTGGCGGATCGAATCGGGCGCCGCAAGGTGCTCGTGATCGTGGCGTGGCTTGCTCCGCTGCTCACGGTCCTCGGGGCACTTGCGCCCAGCTTCGGGCTGCTCGTTGCGAGCCAGACCGTCGGGCGCCCCATGGGCATCGCGCTGGCCTTCGTCGTCGGCGTGATCGCGGCCGAGGAGATGCCGCGCAACAGCCGGGCGTACGCCATCAGCGTGCTCGCGATGGCCGCCGGGCTCGGTGCGGGGATCGCCGTGATGTCGCTCCGTCTCGCCGACATCGGCGAGGGCGGATGGCGCTACGTCTACCTCATTTCGATCATCTGGTGCATCGTTGCGTTCGACCTCACGCGCCGCCTTCCCGAGACCCGCCGATTCGTGCACGAGGCGGAGCGGCCCGACCGGCCGCGCAGGGCGCCGCGGCTCGATCGGAAGCGATTCGCGCTGCTGGCGACCGTCGCGTTCGCCGGAAACGTCTTCATCGCCCCGGCGAGCTTCTTCCAGAACACCTACCTGGAGGATGTGCGGGGGTTCAACGGCGGGATGATCGGGCTGTTCTCGATCCTGATCGGCACGCCCGCCGGCATCGGCTTGATCCTGGGCGGACGCTTCGCCGACCGCCGGGGTCGGCGACGGCTGATCATGGTCGCGCTCCCGCTCTCCACCGTGTCGATCATCGCTGCGTTCTCCGTCGGCGGCGTGGGACTCTGGGCCTTCTCGCTCCTCGGCGGGATCCTCGGATCAGCGGTGTATCCGGCGATGACGGTGTACCGCACCGAGCTGTTCCCGACGGCGAACCGAACCCGAGCGACGGGCTTCGTGACCGCGTCGGCACTCATCGGTGGCATCGGCGGCCTCAGCCTCACGGGCCGGTTGCTCGACGGCGGTTGGTCGTACGGCTCGACGATGGCACTACTCGCCATCGGCCAGTTGATCGTGACGATTCTGGTGGTGGCCGCCTACCCGGAGACCGCGCACCGCGAACTCGAGTCGCTCAATCCCGAAGACGACCCCCTCGAATTCACCGTCTGACCCCGGACGCGGCGTGGGTCAGCGGGTGATGCGGGTGACGAAGGCGGCGATGCGCTCGGCGATCTCGTCGTCGGCGCCCGTGAGGTCGTGGCGACCGCCCTCGATCCAGTGGTGTTCGACCGGCGCGGGGATCGTTGCCGTCCACCGCTCGAGTTCGCCCGGCGTGCCGAAGGGGTCGCGGGTCCCGGAGATGAACAGGCACGGCACCTCGATGTCGGGGAGGTGCTCGACGCGGAGGTTGTCCGGCTTGGCGGGCGGGTGGAGCGGGTAGCAGATCAACACGAGCCCGGCGAGCCGGGCCACGGGGCCGGCACCGTCGACGTCGGCGGCGACCATCGTCGTCATCCGCCCGCCCATCGACCGACCACCCATCACGACGGGGCCACGACGTCGCGAGAACTCGCCCAGATCGTCACGGATCGACGCCATCAGCTTGGGAGCTCGATCGGGCGCCTTGCGGCCCGCGCGTCGATACGGGAAATCGCGCCGCTCGACGTATGCCGACGAGCCCATGTACCGCTCCGTGGCCACGAGGCTCGAGTGATCGCATCCGGTGCCGGCGCCGGGGTAGAGCAGCAGCGTCGGCTTCGCCATCAGGACAGGATCCGACGGGCTTCGGCCAGGTCGGACATCGCTTTGGCGGCGTCGAGCTCTTCGCCGCCGTGGTCGGGGTGGACGCTGCGCATCTTCGATCGGAACGCCTTGGTCACCTCGCGCTTGGAGGGACGGGTGCCGCCGAGCTCGAAACCGAGCAGCTGCATCGCCCAGCCGCTCGGGTCGGCGAGCGCTTCGAGCGTCGTCGTCTGCGACCCGGCGAGATAGGCGATCATCGACGGGCCGATCGGACCGCGCCACCGCGCCGCCTTCTGCAGCACGGGGGTGATCATCCGGCGGTGCTCGAGCGCAAGCCGTTCGACGGCGTAGACCGCACCGAGCACCTGCGCCAGGTCGGTACCGGTCGTGGCGAAATCGAAGCTGAGGTCGTCTCCCTCACCGAGCAGCCGGTGCGAACTGTGCGACAACCCGTGCCGGTCGAGCTGGAACCGATGCCGCAGACGCGGCTGGACGATGCGATGACCTGCCTCGATCTCGTTGATCAGGCGATGGATGTCGGGCACGTAGTCGTCGGAGACGCCGCCGAGGTGCTGTGCGACGATTGCGCCGAGGAGCAACCCACCGAAGCCCGGGGCCGGATCGACCGGCAGCACCATGTGGCCGAGCGAGATTCGTCGCGTCGGCTGGACCGGACGGCTGTGGAAGATCTCCAGTTCGGCCAGCAGCACGACCGGAACGCTACCGACGCCGGCAATCGGTTGCGTGATCGTCAGACGTAGTCGCGCACGATGGACCGGAGCGCTTGTGCGAGCCCGATCACGTCGGAGGACTCCTGCAGCCGACCGTCGTCGTCGACCGGCACATCGGCCACCTCGCCGCCCTCGGCGTCGGCCTCGATCCGCACGACGATCGCATCGACCGCCGCAACGGTCTGGGTCCACACTCGTGGCGCCAACGCGTACGGCGGGTGCTTCGGGTGGATCAGACGGTTGAGATCGATGAGCTGACGCCGCGCCTTCGCGTCGAAGGGATCCTTCGCCAGCTTGTTGGCCGCCAGGAAGATGTCGCTGAGCGCGCCGTCGGGAGGTTCGTTGACTCCTCCGTCATCGACCGGGCCGAGTTCACCGGCTTCGATCGCGTCGAGCAACGCGTCGACGTCTTCCTCCGCATCGGCGGCCACGACGATGGTGGCCCCCTCCCAGCGATGTGGGATCTCGGCATCGACGAGGGCCTCGGTGAGCGTCGAGCGATCGGTGTCGCTCCACTCGTCCAAGCCGTACTCGACGGACTCCTCGTCGTCTGCCAGGCCCACCGGGAACGGGCCGAGTTCGGCTTCGAGCCGCTCGAACATCGCGTCGGCGGCCTCCTCGACGACTTCGGGAACCACGAGCTCGTCGTCGTCCCAGTAGTGCGGCACCTCGGCGTCGGCGAGGGCTTCGGCCAGCTCCGCACGGTGGTCGAACGTCCACGCCGACAGGTCGTAGTGGACCTTGACGATGGTGTCGTCGTTCGGGTCGAAGTCGATCGGCTGACCGTCAGCGGCCTTGTCCTGCTGCTGCTCGCCACCCTGTTTGTTCACGAATGCCACAGGTGCACGCTAGCCCTCGGGTCCGATTCACGCTCGGTCTACGACGAGGCCGGGAGCTGACGGACGACACCGTCGAGGAACGCTTCGGTCCGCGCGTACTCGTCGGCGACGTTGGCAGGCAGGCGAAAGCCATGTCCTTCGCCCTCGTAGACGACGAAATCCACGTCGCCACCGGCCGCGTCGATCCGAGCTGCGAGCGCCTCGCTCTGCTCGATCGGCACCACCGGGTCGTCCGTTCCGTGCAGCAGCAGCAACGGCGCGGTGATCCGCTCGGCTCGGTGGATCGGCGACAACGCCGTGAAGGCCGCTTCCGATTCGGGAGAACCGTCGTTCGGAGCGACCAGCGTGTCGGTGTAGTGCGCCTCGAACCGGTGGGTTGCCTCGGTCAACGCCTGCAGATCGCTCACCGGATACGACGCCACCCCGCCGGCCACCAGGTCGGGATGGTCGGCCAGCACCCCGAGCACGGTGAGCCCGCCCGATGAACCGCCGAGCACGACGGTCGACCCGGGGGTCGCCCACCCCGCCGCGTGGGCGTGCGCGATCAGGTCAGCCGTGTCGGCGATGTCGAGACGACCCCACCCGCCGTGCAACGCCTGCTGGTAGGCGCGGCCGTGGCCGGTGGTGCCGCGCGGATCGACGACGAGCACGTCCCAGCCTCGACTCCACCAGTAGGTGATCCGCGGCCGCCAGTCGACCTGCCACTGGTCGGTCGGCCCGCCGTGGACCCAGACGAGCATCCGACCTCGGCCCGCGACGAAACGTCGGGCGTGAAGGGCGGTGCCATCGCTCGAGGGCGCCTCGAGCAGCTCCGGCTCGGGGAGGGAGGCTGTGGGCCACACGTCAGGTTGCGACAACGCGAGCGTCCTGCGCTCCCACGTGTGCGCGCTGTAGAGGACGACCTGGGTGGGGGTCCGGGCCCCCGCGCGGAGTGCGACCAGGCAATCGTCGACCCAGCTCAGATGGCCGTGGACGCCGCGGCCGATCTGGTCGACCGCCCCGGACGCGAGGTCGAGCACGCACAGGGCTCCATGACCCCGCTCGTTGCGGGTGAACGCCATCCGCTCGCCGGTGTCGTCGAACGCGAACGATCGGTTCCCCATGCCCCACGTCGGCCCCGCCTGCTCGACCGGTTCGGACACCAGCGGACGATCGCCCACGTGGACGTTGAGCCAGCCCGACGCGTCGTGGACGTGGACCGGCTCCCCGTGTGGGGTGAACCGCGGCTGCTGCACTGCCGCGTCGGAGAGGCGCCACTCGGCGAGGGCACCGCGCTGCAGATCGCAGTCGACGCGCACCGAGCCATCCCACGGCATGTCGGGTGGGCTCCAGGCCTGCCAGGAGGCGAGTCGCTCGTCGGGCGAGATCGCCGGGTCGAAGCAGAACTCGTGACGACCGTCGTCGAGCCGGCGTGATTCGCCCGAGTCGAGGTCGAGCGTCCAGACCTCGCCTTCGTCGACGACGTAGACGACGAGCCGACCGCTCGCGGCCGGGGCGCGCACCGTCCGGCCGTGCGACGTGAGCCGCGTGAGCTGCAGATCGTCCTGCCACCACAGTTCACCGTCGACTGCCGCGTACACGATCGACGTCCGGCGGCCCCCGCCCCTGAGCCAGGTGAAACACCCCCCACCCAGACCGCGGCCGGCTGCTGGATCCGGCCCGTAGGTGAGTTGCCGCTCCGGCAGGTCGCCAGCGAGCGAAACGGCGTTGATCGACGATCCACCGCGCCAACGCTGGACGAACGCGGCCCACGCCCGGTCGGGCGAGACCCGCGGTTCGGTCAGCTCACGACCGGCTCGGACCAACGACAACGGGATCGGCTCCACGTTGCCGACCATACAAACGCCGACTCGGCTGGGAGCGACACGACGCGGGAACTACGGTCGCGACCATGACCGAATCGTCTCGTGAACGCCCCGATCGCAACCTGGCGATGGAACTCGTACGCGCCACCGAGTCGGCGTGCCTCGCAGCGGCCCGCTGGGTCGGACGCGGCGAGAAGGAGCGGGCGGACGGTGCAGCCGTCGAGGCGATGCGGATGTCGCTGTCGACCGTGCAGATGACCGGGACCGTGATCATCGGCGAGGGCGAGAAGGACGACGCCCCGATGTTGTACAACGGCGAAGAGGTCGGTGACGGCTCCGAACCGCTCGTCGACGTGGCCGTCGACCCGATCGACGGGACGACACTGACCGCCCACGGCAAGACGAACGCGCTCTCCGTCATCGCCGTCGCCGACCGCGGCGCAATGCTCGACCCCGGCCCGTCGTTCTACATGGAGAAGATCGCGGTCGGCCCCGACTCCGTGGGTTCCATCGACATCACCGCAAGCCCGACGCAGAACCTGCGATGGATCGCGAAGTCGAAGCGCGAAGACGTCCAGGACCTCACCGCCGTGATCCTCGATCGCCCACGTCACGCCGACCTGATCGGAGAAGTCCGCCAAGCGGGCTGCCGCATCCGGCTGATCACCGACGGCGACGTGTACGGCTCGGTCGCCACGGCCTGGCCTGACGCGGGCGTCGACGTCCTGTTCGGCATCGGCGGCACTCCGGAAGGCGTCATCTCCGCGGCCGCCTGCAAGGCGATGGGTGGCGAAATGCAGGCCCGGTTCGCACCACAGAGCGACGACGAACGAGACAAGATGATCGAGGCGGGCTACGACCTGGACCGGGTGATGGATCAGGACGACCTGATCACCTCCGACAACGCGTTCTTCGCAGCCACCGGCCTCACCGACGGCGCGCTCCTCCGAGGTGTGCGCTTCGACCGGCGCGGCGCCCGGACGCAGAGTCTCGTCATGCGGTCGCGCAGCGGTACCGTCCGCTTCGTCGACGCCCATCACCGGGTGTCGAAGCTGCGCGAGTTCGCCGCGATCGACTACTGATCAGCCGAAGCCGTTGACGAGCACGGCGAAGTGCTTCGACGTCGCGTCGTGGCGCTTGCCGATCACGGCCTGGTACTCGCCGGAGTTGTAGATCTCCTTCGCCTTCTCCATCGACTCGAACTTGAGCACGACCGTCTGCCTACCGGCTCCTTCGCCTTCGATCTGCTCACTCGCCGGATCGAGCACGACGACGTCGCACTCGGTACCGATACGAAGCGCCGGTGCGGCGCCCTGCTGATACTCGCCGTAGAGGTCGGGATTGTCGACGTCGTAGTTCACGATCAGGTATGCGCTCATGGCGGACGAGCCTTGCACATCACCCACTCGATGGACGATGCGCAGGGTACGAGCGAGACGTTCGGGAGCCGGCCCCAGACGGACTCTTGACTCGACCCGGCACCGGGATCGTCCGAAGACCCCACATGACGGTTCGATCGAGCGAGCGGCGCGACTGCGGGTTCACGCTCGTCGAGATGCTCGTCGTCATCGTCGTCCTCGGCGTGCTCGCCACGATCACGGTGTTCGCGATTCGCGGGATCAGCGGACAGAGCAGCGAGACGGCGTGTGCCACGGAACTGGACAACCTGGTGACCGCCGAAGAGGCGCACTTCGCGATCTCCGGGGCGTACGGCGACGAAGCCACGTTGCTCTCGAGCGGCGTCGTCAAGACGACATCGTCCATGTACGACGTCGCCGCCGATGCCGACGGCTACACGATCACCGTTGCCGCAGGAGCCCCGTGCACGGAGGGAGCCACCGGCGGAAACAGCGGGGGCGGTAGCGGCACACCGCCGGGGCCGACACCTCCCGTCGTGGCAATGGGGGCAACGGAGAGCCATCACGGCGTGACGGCATGGCGCTATCCCGACGGAGACCAAGCAAGCGCACCGGACCAGATCCTGGTCTTCGGCGGAGCCGGCGGCAAGGCCGACTGGGTCGCTGCCGACACGGCGGACATCACCACGTCGAGGCGGGTTCACTTCTTCGACATCGCCGGGCTGACGACGGGCGGCATCGACACGGTGCTCGACGCCGCCGACAACAGCGGAGTGACCACCGTGGTCGTCTTCACCGATGACGATGTCGGCGTGCTCAGCGGCGGCACGTTCGTCGCCGCATACATCCAGGCCGAGATCGGCAACTACAACGCCACCGACTACGTGGCGGCGCAGTTCGGCGGCGGCCAGCTGGCCGCCCTGCTCGGTTCGACCTGACGGCGCTCAGGCGGTGAAGCCGGTACCGGTCGTCGTCAATCGGGTCTGCGCCCGAGCGACCGCCGCAACGGTGTCGGTCACGGTGGATTCGACGCTCTCCGTCTTGAGGAGCAGCTGATGACGCTCGAGCGCCGCCTTGGCCCGCTCCACGTCGATGTCCTCGGCCAACTCGGCAACGTCGGACAGGATCGACACGCGTGACGGGTTCCCGCTGACCTCGACGAACCCACGATGGACCGCGACGTCCTGAATGGTGCCGTCGGTCAAGAAGATGCGCGTGTGGTTCTCGACGAGTGCGCCGACGAACGGCGCATGGCCGGCCTGGAAGGCGATCTCCCCGCCGCCCAACGTGCGCGTGATGACCATGTTGGCCTCGCCGGAGAAGATGACCTTCTCGGGTGAGACCAGATCGACCTGCAGTACGTCAGCCATCGACGATCAGCTCTCCGCCAGCGACTTGGCCTTCGCCCGCACCTGGTCGATGTTGCCGACGTTGAGGAACGCCTGCTCGGGCAGATCGTCGAGGTCGCCGTTGATCAGCGCCTCGAAGGACTCGACCGTCTCGGCAACCGGCACGTACTCGCCGTCGAGACCGGTGAAGGTCTTGGCGACGAAGAACGGCTGCGACAGGAAGCGCTCGACCTTGCGGGCACGAGACACGGTGAGACGGTCCTCCTCCGACAATTCGTCGAGGCCGAGGATGGCGATGATGTCCTGCAGCTCCTTGTAGCGCTGCAGCGTCTCCTGGACCCGGCGAGCCACGTCGTAGTGGTGCTGGCCGACGACCTCGGGACTGAGGATCGTCGACGTCGACGCCAGCGGGTCGACCGCCGGGTAGATGCCGAGCGCCGCCACCTGGCGGGAGAGCTCGGTGGTCGCATCGAGGTGCGTGAAGGTCGTGAACGGCGCCGGGTCGGTGTAGTCGTCGGCGGGCACGTACACGGCCTGCAGCGACGTGATCGAGCGGCCCTTCGTCGAGGTGATGCGCTCCTGGAGCTGGCCCATCTCGTCGGCGAGCGTGGGCTGATAGCCCACCGCCGACGGCATCCGTCCGAGCAGCGTCGACACCTCGGAGCCGGCCTGCACGAAACGGAAGATGTTGTCGACGAACAGCAGCACGTCCTGGCCGGCGACGTCGCGGAAGTACTCCGCCATCGTCAGCGCCGACAGGGCGACGCGCAGGCGCACGCCCGGCGGCTCGTCCATCTGACCGAAGACCAGCGCGGCCTTCTCGTACACGCCCGACTCCATCATCTCCAGACGGAGGTCGGTGCCCTCTCGGGTGCGCTCGCCCACACCGGCGAACACCGACACACCACCGTGCTGCGAGGCGACACGGTTGATCATCTCGGTGATGAGCACCGTCTTGCCCACGCCGGCACCACCGAACAGCCCGATCTTGCCACCGGCCACGTACGGGGTGAGCAGGTCGACGACCTTGATGCCCGTCTCGAACATGCGCGCCGACGGTTCCAGCGCGTCGAAGGTCGGGGCGTCACGGTGGATGTCCCACCGCTCGACCTCGTCCATGCCTTCGGGCTCGGTGTCGAGCGCTTCGCCCCACACGTTCCAGACGTTGCCCAGCACCTTCTCCCCGACCGGCACCTGGATGCCGTGGCCGGTGTTGCGCACTGCGGCACCGCGCACCAGGCCATCGGTCGGCTTCATGCACACCGCACGCACGCGGCCGTCGCCGAGCTGCTGCGCGACTTCGGCGAGCACGGTGATCGTGTCACCTTCGAGGTGCACGTCGAATTCGAGCGCCATGTTGATCTCGGGCAGCGCACCGCGCGGGAACTCGACGTCGATCACGGGGCCGGCGATACCGACGACCCGGCCGTTTTGCAGTTCGTTTTCTGTCATGGTCATTTCGATGGTCTCCTGTATGAGATCAGATCTGGTCGTCGGGATACTTCTCGTTGTGGAACCGGCGGGCTTGCCCCTGCCAGTCGTCTCGCTGGATGCGGCCTTCGAAGCCGAGCTGGTCGTCGATGCGATCCATGTCCTCGGCCGTCCAGGTCGTGATCTCCTTGAAGGTCGTGATCCCCATCTCGTGGAGACGCCCTTCGAGCACGGCGGCGACACCGCTGATCCGCGTGAGATCGTCGGGCTCGCGTTCGAGCGTCGTGACGCCACCACCGGCGGGCTCGGCCGCTGCCGAGGCGTCGCCGGCAACGGTGCCCGTCGCCGCGAAGTCGCCCAGGTCGATGTAGCCGGCCTCGATCGTGTCGCCTTCGAGCGCTGCGGCACCGCCGACGATCTCCATGATCTCGGCGGTGATCGACGCCTGGCGAGCGCGGTTCATCACGATGCTCAGGTTCTTGATGAGTTCCTCGGCGTTGTCGGTTGCGGACTTCATCGCCCGTTGACGGAACGCGTGCTCCGACGCTGCCGCGTTGAGGAGCGCCGCATAGATCCGGGCCTCGACGTAGCGCGGCAGCAGCGTGTCGAGGATCGTCAACGGATCGGGCTCGAATTCGAAGTCGCCGCCGGCCGCGTCCTTGCCGTCGCCACCCGCCACCGTTTCGGCGCTCAGCGGGACGAGCGGACGCAGCACGACCTCCTGGCTGCCGGCGGTGATGAACCGGGTGTAGACCAGCTCGACCTTGTCGACCTCTCCGGACGTGAACAGCTCGACCACGTGCTCGCCGATCCGACGGGCGTCGTCGTAGCTCGGCTGATCGGTGAAGCCCAGGAAGGCCTTGCCGAGTTGGTAGCCGCGGAAGCGGAAGTAGCCCTGCGCCTTCTTGCCGACCGGAATGATCGTGTAGTCCTTGCCGGCGAGGACGTCGGCCTTGACCTCACCCTCGGCGGCGCGCTGCACGCCCGCGTTGTAGCCGCCGCAGAGACCGCGGTCGGCCGACATCACCACGTAACAGGTCCGCTTGATCTCCTCACGGCCTGCGAGGAGCGGCGAGTCGGACGTGCCGCCCGCTGCCGCGAGGTCCTTGACGACCTCGGTGATCTGCTCCGAGTAGGGGACGGCCGCCTGCACGCGCTGCTGTGCCTTCACGATGCGCGAGCCCGCGATCAGTTCCATCGCACGCGTGATCTTCTTGGTCGACTGCATCGCCTTGATGCGGCCCCTGAGAATTCGCTCTTGGCCTCCGGCCATAGGAAATCAGTGCTCCCTAGATCACTCGGTAGCGAGGGTCTTGTTGGATTCGGCGTCGCCCATTTCGTCGGCGTCGGTCGAGGTCGGGTCGGTCGGATTGCCGTCGACCTCGTCGCTGGTCTGGAACGTCGCCTTGAACTGATTGATCGCATCGCCCAGCGAATCGGGCACGCCCGACGACTTGATCTCCTCGAGCAGGCCCGAGTGCGTGGTGCGCATGTAGTCGAGCAGTTCAGCTTCGAAGCGCACCACGTCGACCGTGGGCAGGTCGTCGAGGTAACCGTTCGTGCCGGCAAAGATCGAGACGACCTGCTCCTCGACGGGCATCGGCGAGTTGAGCGGCTGCTTCAGCAACTCGACGAGGCGATAGCCGCGTGCGAGCTGCGCGGCGGAGATCGCGTCGAGTTCGGAACCGAACGTGGCGAACGCCTCGAGCTCGCGGAACTGTGCGAGGTCGAGCTTGAGCGTGCCGGCGACCTTCTTCATCGCCTTGATCTGAGCATCGCCACCCACGCGTGACACCGAGATGCCGACGTCGACGGCAGGGCGAACGCCCGACTTGAACAGTGCGTCCTGGAGGAACACCTGGCCGTCGGTGATCGAGATGACGTTGGTCGGGATGAACGCCGACACGTCGCCGGCCTTGGTCTCGATGATCGGGAGTGCGGTGAGCGAGCCGGCGCCGTTCTCGTCGGAGAGCTTGGCGGCACGTTCGAGCAGGCGGGAGTGGAGGTAGAACACGTCGCCCGGGTATGCCTCGCGGCCCGGCGGGCGGCGCAGCAGGAGCGAGATCTGGCGGTACGCATCGGCCTGCTTGGAGAGGTCGTCGTAGACGATGAGCGCATGCTCACCGTTGTCCATCCAGTGCTGGCCGATGGCGCAGCCGGCGTAGGGGGCGAGGTACTTGAACGGCGCGGGGTCGGCGGCGGGTGCGGTGACCACGACCGTGTACTCCATCGCGCCGGCTGCACGCAGGGTGGCGACGGTCTGGGCGACGGTCGATCCCTTCTGGCCGATCGCGACGTAGATGCACTTCACGCCGAGACCCTTCTGGTTGAGGATCGTGTCGATCGCGACCGCGGTCTTGCCGGTCTTGCGGTCGCCGATGATCAGCTCGCGCTGGCCGCGGCCGATCGGGGTCATCGCATCGATCGCCTTGATCCCGGTCTGGAGCGGCTCGTGCACCGGCTTGCGGCCCAGGATGCCGGGCGCCTGGATCTCCATGCGACGGGTGGTCGCGCCGACGATCTCGCCGGCGCCGTCGACGGGCTGGCCGAGCGCGTTGACCACACGACCGAGCATGGCGTCGCCGACGGGCATCGAGAGGATGCCACCGGTCGAGCGGACGGTCTGGCCTTCTTCGATGTTGTCGACGTCGCCGAGCACGACGGCGCCGATCGAGCGCTCGTCGAGGTTCAGCGCGAGACCGACCGAGCCGTCTTCGAACTCGAGGAGTTCGTTCACGGCCGCGTCGGGCAGCCCCGAGACGCGTGCGATGCCGTCGCCGACTTCGGCGACCCTGCCCACGGTGCGGGCCTCGACCGACGGCTCGAAGCCGTCGAGGTTCTTCTTGAGCGCCGATGCGATGTCGGCGGCGGAGATGGTGAGTTCAGCCATGTTGGTCCCTTGGTCCCTGTGCTCGGCTCTCAGAGCCGGCTCTTCAGCTGGTCGATACGGGTGCGGACGGAATCGTCGATGACATCGTCACCGACGGTCGCGACGACGCCGCCCACCACGGTGGGGTCGACGATCGCCTTGAGATTGAGGCTCTTGCCGGTGGCGTTCTCGAGCGCCGCCTTGAGACGGGCTTCCTGATCGCCGGTGAGCGGGACGGCGGTACGGACCTCGGCGACGTCGAGCTGTTTCGCATCCGAGGCCCGGTGCACGAGGACATCGACGATGGCGGGCAGGTCGCGGGCTTTGCCGGAACCGACGACCATCGACACGAGCTGGGTGGTGGTCGGCGTCGCCCGGCCACCGAGGAGGTCCTCGATGATCGCTTGACGCTTCTCGGCCGGAATCTGCTCGTCGGACAACGTGTTGCGGAGTTCCTCGCTCGACTCGTACGAGCGGGCGAAGCGGAACAGCTCGTCTTCGACCTCGTCGAGCGTGCCGTCGGCACGCGCGATCTCGAACAGCGCCCGGGCGTACCCCTGGATCTGTGCGTCACTCATGACGATGCTCCTACTCGAGCGATGAAGCTCTCGATCAGTTCCTGTTGGGTGGCGTCGTCGAGGGACGCATCGACGCTCGATTCGATGGCCTGGCTGGCGTAGCGGGAGATGTCGGCGCGCAGGTCGTCGGCACCCCGTCCGGCGGCAGCTGCGATGTCAGCCTCGGCCTTGGCCTCGAGCTCCTCGATCTCCTTGGCCAACCGGAGGCGACCGTCCTCGAGCAACGCGGCAGCCTGGGCGTCGGCTTCGGCGAACAACCGGGATCGCTCGCCGTCGACGTCGCCGAGCGACGTCCGGATCTCCGCAGCGTCGGCTTCGGCCTGCGTGCGAGCGGCTGCCGACGAATCGAGGTCGGCTTGGATCCGAGCCGTCCGGTCCTTCATGCCCTTGGAAATCGCGGGCCATGCGTACTTGTAGAGCATGGCGAAGACGATCAGCGTGGCGAGGCCACCGATGACCACTTCTTTCATCGGCGCCAGGTACGGGTTCAGCGACGTCGAACCGATGCCGTCGTTGGGCACCGACTCGGCGGCGAGCAGGCCGGTGGCGAACTCGGTGATCTGTGCGGCGATCATGACGACGCTCCTGTGCTGGCACCCATACTCGCGTTGACCGCCGATCGGATCGTCGCCGGGTCGGGCGCCTTGCCCGTGGCGATCTGCGTGGCCCGGGTGACCACGTCGGTCACCGCAGACTCGACATCGCCCATCGCGGCCTGACGTGCGGCGTCGACCTCGGCCGCCGCTGCGGCTCGCTTCTCGGCGATCCGGGCGTTGGCGGCACCGATCTGCTCGGCGCGCTCGGCTTCGAGCGTGGCCCGTGCGGCATCGACCTTCTGCTGAGCTTCAGCACGCACCGACGTGAGTCGAGCTTCGTACTCGGCGACGTCGGCGCGGGCGGCGGCGGTGAGCGTCTCGGCGCTCTCCTTGTCGCCCTGGACCTTGTCGTAGCGGGCCTGCATCCCTTGGCGGACCTTCGGGAAGAGCCAGATGCGCATCGCGATCAAGAGCACGAGGAAGGTACCGAAGCCCCACACCATCTCCTTGACCTCGGGCGCGATCGGGTTCAGTTCCGGGCACTCTTCGCTCCCGAGCGGGAACTCTGGGTTCCCCTCGAGGTCGGTGCGTTCACACGTTTCAGCTTCGAGGATGCTCACCTGAAGCTGGCCGGTGGATGCAGTTGTGACGACGGCTGTCAGCACGTCAACTCCATTCCTGGATTTCTATACGGATGGGACTCATGGCCGAACGGATCGACCGCACGCCGATCAGGCGAACTTGAGAAGAATGAAGACCACGAAGCCGATGAGCGCGAGCGCCTCGGTGAAGGCGATGCCGAGGAACATGGTGGTGCGCACCATGCCGGCTGCCTCGGGCTGGCGGGCCATGGCCTCGACGGACTTGCCGACGAGGTAGCCGATGCCGATGCCGGGGCCGATGGCCGCGAGACCGTAGGCGTAGCCGGCCGACGCAGCGGCAGCGGTGTTCTTGGCATCTGCGGGATCGACGCCGACTTCATCTGCGGCGGCGACGAGTGCGCTGAAAGCTTCCATTTGGGGTGTTTCTCCTGTGTGGTTTCTGTGAGTGGGAGATCGTTGAGAACGGATCGGTGTGACGGACTCAGTGCTCGTCGCCGTGACCGGCGGTCGAGTTGCTGATGTACACCGCCGCCAGGATGGCGAAGATGTAGGCCTGGAGGAAGGCGACGAGGATCTCGAACGCCGTCAGGAAGACGAGCATGCCGAACGGCAGGATGCTCGCCGGCACCAAGAGCCACTGGCTGGTCTCGGCCGTGGCCAGCGCGTGCGTCAGCAGGGCGAAGGTGACGAGGAGGATGTGCCCCGCGAGCATGTTCGCCATGAGTCGGACGGTGAGGCTGAACGGCGTGACGATGATCGTCGAGATGAACTCGATCGCACCCACGAGCGGCTTCAGCGCCGTCGGAACCCCGGGCGGCCACAGCAGGTGTCCGAAGTAGGCGGCTCCCTGGTGCTTGAGGCCCACGGCGATGTACACGACCCAGACCATCAGCGACAGCATCAACGGAATCGCGATGCGCGCGGTCGCCGGCATCTGGAAGAAGGGCAGGATCCCGGGGATGTTGCACAAGAAGATGAAGATGAACAGGCTCAGCAGGAACGGCGTCCACTTCAGCCCCTCCTTGCCGAGGGTCTGCATCACGATGCCCTCTTCGACGAATTCGATCGTCTGCTCGGCGAGATTGCGCGTCCCGGTCGGCGCCAGCATCGGGTCGGCCCGACTGGCGAGCAGGAACAGACCGATGCCGAGCAGCGACGCGAGGGCAGCGATCAGCGCGATCTTGTTGAAAGACGGGAAGATGTCCTGCCAACGAAGCAATTCGTTGATCGGTGGGAAGACGAGTCCTCTGGCAGCGAGCACGTTGATTCCGTTTCAGTCGTGGAGTTGGGCGGGGCGAGTGTGTCAGGCGAGACGATGTGCGGGTTCACGCACGATCGGGTTTGAGTCCGGGATGAGCGAGCGACAGGGCGACGAACTTCATCTCCCAGAACAGCAGCCCGAGGTGCGTCACGATGATGGTCGATCCGAGTGCCGGAAGTGAAATCCAACTCGCGTCCTTGACCAGCAGCACGGCGAGGAAGATCAACCCGAGGCGGATCAGGTAGCCGAACAGGGTGGCGCCCATCATCAAGCCGATCGAGATGCGGGCGGCGCCCGCGATCAGCGCCGCGGCCAGCGCGAAGTTGGCGAGCACGATCGCGATGCCGTACATGCTCGACCATGCGCCGTCCGCGCCCCAGATGACCGCGCACACGGCGATCAGCAGCGGGGCGACGAGGAGACCCCGCTTGATCATGTCCTTCGACACGCCGACCTCGGGTGCCGGACCGTCGAAACGGGTCCCCAGGATGTCGGCGTCGGGGGCGGTGGACACGGTCACGCCGCCTCACCGTTCGACTTGGCCGGACCGGCGAGCTTCGCCAACCGCTTCTCGTCGTGCTCGTCCATCTTCGCCGCGTACGAGTAGTAGAAGCGAGCGAAGAGGCCGACGGCACCGAGCACGGTGAGGGCGATCATGAACACCGGCGTCGTGCCGAAGAGACGATCGAGCCCGAACCCCGCACCGAGGAAGATGACCAGCATGACCACGGCGTCCATGCCGTGGCCGAGCGAGTCGTCCGAGTTGACGCGAACGTTCTTGGGCGGGCGGGGGAGGAGCTTCATCGATCCGGTGTTCTCACGGCGATCACGAGACGCGTGTCGCTTGTGAATGCATGCACAACCTAGTGGCGCCGCCCCATGCGCGGCAACCCGGAGCGCACCATCATCACGGATCTCCGGCGGGGGTCAGGTCCTCCGCCGGCGCGGTGTCGAAGAGCGTCGGTTGTTCGGGGTCGACCTGCGGACGTTCGATCCCGTCGACCGGCGTGTTGTTCCGACGGCGCTGCTCGATCACGCTCGGATGCAGGAGCGTGAAGAGGGCGATCGCGAGCGCCGCCATGCCGAAGGGCAGGTACTCGGGATTCTGGTCCGTGAGGATCGGGTAGAGCACGAACGCCGACAGCAGCGCGGTCCACGTCCAGAGGATCAGCACGCTGCGCCGGTGGCCGTGACCGAGGTTCATCAGCCGATGATGGAGGTGGCCCTTGTCGGCCGTTGCGAGCGACGAGCGACTCGTCGCGCGGCGAACGATTGCGAACGCGGTGTCGAGAATCGGAACGCCGAGGATGAGCAGCGGGATTGCGATCGGCGCGAGGAAGAAGTAGGTCGTCCCGAGTGTCTCGCCACCGAAGGAATCGGCGCGGCCACCGACCACGCTGGTCGACACCGCGAGCAGCAGCCCGAGCAACAACGCTCCCCCGTCGCCCATCATGATCCGCGCCGGATTGAAGTTGTGCGGGAGGAACCCGACGCAGACGCCGACCGCGATGATCGCGAACAGCGGACCGACGTTGCTCGGCAGCAGGAGATCGCTGGCGGTCAGCTCCTGGCTGTAGAGGAAGAACGCGAACGCGCCGATCGCGACGACGCCGGCGGCGAGCCCGTCGAGGCCGTCGATCAGGTTGATCGCTTGGCTCATGCCGATGAGCCAGAGCACCGTCACCAGCGGCTTGAGATCGTCGGAGAGAATCGTCTCGCCGAGGTAGGGCAATCGGAACGAGTCCATCACCACGCCGAAGTACACGAGGGCGATGCCGGCGAGCACCGTTCCGAACACCTTGGCCGGCGCGCTCAGCCCGCGCTCGCGCACGTCGTCGATGAACCCGGTCCCGAAGATGATGATCGCCGCGATCAAGACCCCCAGCGGCTCGGAGTTCGAGGCGAACAGCGGGTCGAACACGTCGAGCGCCCACGCGGTCACGAGCGCAACGATGAAGCCGACGAACATCGCCAGACCGCCCACGTCGGGAAGGGGTTCGGTGTGCACGGTGCGCTCGTTCGGCAGGTACACCCAGCCGAACCGGCGGGCGATGCGCCCGACGATCGGCGTGACGCCGAAGGTGACGATGGCGGCGAGGCCACCGATCATCAAATACTCGGCAACCCCAGGCACGAAGCATCACACTACGACACGTCGCGGGTTCCGTCCTCTACATTCGACTGCATGTCACACCCCGCAGACTGGTACCCCGACCCCGCCGGCGACCCGACGCTGCTGCGATGGTGGGACGGCAACCAGTGGACCGAGCACACGCAGCCGGTTGCCGGACAGCAGCCCACCGCGGCCGCTCCGGCCGTCGAGCAGCAACCGGTTTCCGACGGTGACATGGTCGCGGGCATCCGGTCGGAACTGCTCACGGGCGGCTACGCCGAGACCACCGATGCCCATCCCGTCGTCTTGCAGAACAGTCGGATGCTGCGCGTGCGCCTCGGCGAGCCGTTCCTCGCGCGGCAGGGCGCGATGGTCGCGTTCCAGGGCCAGGTCGACTTCGACCACGAGGGGTCCGGCGGCATGGGCAAGTTCCTGAAGAAGGCCGCGACCGGCGAGGGCGTGTCGCTGATGCGCTGCACCGGGCAGGGCGACGTGTTCCTCGCCCGCCACGCCGACCAGGTCCACATCCTGCATCTCGAGGGCAGCGCGGTGTCGATCAACGGGCGCAACGTGCTCGCCTTCCAGCCCACGTTGGAGTGGGACATCCAACGCGTGCAGGGAGCGGGCGTGCTCGGCGGCGGGCTGTTCAACACCCGGCTGAGCGGCACCGGCTGGATCGCGATCACGACCCATGGTCAGCCGATGGTCCTCCACACCGACCAGCCCACGTTCGCCGACCCGCAGTCGGTCGTCATGTGGAGCGCCAACCTGCAGACGAGCCTGAACAAGACGGTGAAGGCCAAGGCGATGGTCGGGTTGGGCTCGGGCGAGGCGTTCCAAGTCGCATTCCAGGGTCACGGCATCGTCGTGATCCAACCCTCCGAGGGCGGCGTCGCTGCGGTGACGCAGTGACCGCACCGCGACCCTCCACATCACGTCTGCCGTCGCTGCGCCGTAGCCGCATCGGCATCCACGTCGTCGCCGCATCAGCCATCGTGTTGACCGCGTGCGGTGTGATCGGCGGATCCGATGACGCGTCACCGGCCGACACCACCGCTGCGACCGCCGAGACGAACGAGACGACTGCGGGCGAGACGACGTCCACGGACGCGCCGACCACCTCGAACGCCGCCGCCTCGGCCACGGACGCTGCTGTAGAGCCGGTCGGGATCTCGTTCGCCGAGGAGGTCCTCCCGATTCTCGAGAGCAACTGCGCGTCGTGCCACACCGCCGATGGGCCGGGCACCGCGCACCTCGTCCTCGAGACCGCCGGCGACATCTCCGACTTCGACGCCGAGTACATCGCTGCCGTGATCGACGTCGGGTACATGCCACCGTGGCCGGCCGACGACGGCAACGTCCCGTTCCACGGCGACCGACGCCTCGATGCCGAAACGAAGGCGACGATGGCCTCGTGGGTCGAGGAGGGCGGCATCCTCGACGTCGACCCGTCCACGCCGATCGTGGCGCCGGACGGCCCGGCACGACTCGACGAGGTCGACGCCGCACTCACCGGCGAGCCGTACAAGGGGTCGGTCGGCATCGACGCCGACGACTACCGCTGTCAGATCTACGACCCGCAACTCGACAGCGACAGCTTCCTCACCGGGTACGGGTTCGAGCCCGACCAGACCGAGGTGGTCCACCACGCCCTGCTCTTCCACGTCGAAGGGTCGGCGCGCGAGGCGGCGGAGGCGGTCGATGCGTCGAACCCCGACATCGGGTGGGCGTGCACCGGGCTGGCCGGCTTCGGCGACGCCGGCGAGACGAAGCAGATCATGAGCTGGGCGCCCGGCCAGGACCCGACCGTGTTGCCCGCCGACGTCGGGATCGCCGTGGCCGCCGACGACTTCTTCGTCGTGCAGATCCACTACCACTACGAGCCCGAGACCGCCGACGTGCCACCCGACGAGTCGACACTGCTGCTCGACTTCGCCGACGCCGACGATCTCGCCGCGGCCGGCGGATCGCTCGACCCGATCGACCTCACCCTGTATCTCGGCCCGGCCGAGATCCCGTGTTCGACCGGCGAGACCGGGCCGCTGTGCGATCGCGAGGCCGCCGTTCAGCAACTCATCGAGGACCAGGGGCCCTTCGCCGGGTTGGTCGGGAACGGCTTGATGGCGATGTGCGGGGCAACGGTGGCCGACTTCGCCGACATGACCGACGGCATCGCGTCGTCGACGTGCGACCACCGGGCCCAGCCCGGCGAGATCATCTCGATCTGGGGTCACCAACACGAGATCGGCTCGGCGTTCAAGATGACGCTCAATCCCGGCACGCCCGACGAGCGGGTGCTGCTCGACATCCCGCGGTGGGATTTCGATTGGCAGCTCAACTACGAACCGATCGAGCGGATCGTGCTGGATCGCGGCGACACGATCCGCGTCGAGTGCGAGTGGGATCGTTCAAAGATCCCCGAGGACGCAGAGCCGCGCTACATCGTCTGGAGCGAAGGCACCAACGACGAGATGTGCTACTCCCAGATCATCACCCGACCCGTCTGAGTCGGTGTGACCGGCCGAGGCGGGGGAGCCGACGCCGCTCAGTACGCGGGGAACTTGGCGCAGAGCGAGGCGACTTCACCCTTGATCGAGGCGAGCGCTTCGGCGTCGTCGACGTGGCGCAGCGCGCGGGCGATGAGATCGGCGATGATCGGCATCTCGGCCTCGGTCATCCCCTGGGTCGTGACCGACGGGGTGCCGATGCGGACGCCGCTCGTGACGAACGGGCTGCGCGGGTCGTCGGGGATCGTGTTCTTGTTGAGCGTGATCCCCGCCTGGTCGAGCGTCGCCTGTGCGACCTTGCCGGTGAGCTCGGCGTCGAACGGCGTGAGGTCGACGACCATCAGGTGGATGTCGGTGCCGCCCGACACGAGCCGGAACCCCTCCTGCACGAGGGCGTCGGCGAGCGCCGATGCGTTCGCGACGACCTGGTGCGCGTACGCGGTGAACGACGGGTCCATCGCCTCGCGGAACGCGATCGCCTTGCCGGCGATGGCGTGTTCGAGCGGCCCGCCCTGCCAGCCGGGGAACACGGCCTTGTCGATCGCCTTGGCGTGCTCCTCCGTGCACAGGATGCAGCCGCCGCGCGGGCCGCGCAGCGTCTTGTGCGTGGTGAACGTGACCACGTCGGCGTACGGGACCGGGTTGGGATGGGATCCGCCGGCGACCAGCCCGGCGAGGTGGGCGATGTCGAACATCAGTAGCGCGCCGACTTCGTCGGCGATCTTCTTGAACGGCTCGGGATCGAGCCGGCGGGGATACGACGTCGTCCCGGCGACGATCATCTTCGGCCGGTGCTCCAGCGCCAGCTCGCGCACTTCGTCCATCTCGATGCGGTCCTCGGCGCCCGTGCCGTAGGCCACGAAGTTGTAGAGCAGGCCGCTGGCGTTGACCGGTGATCCGTGCGTGAGGTGGCCGCCGTGGTCGAGGCTGAGCCCGAGGACCGTGTCGCCCGGGTCGAGCAGTGCCTGGTACACGCACATGTTCGCGTTGGCCCCCGAATGCGGCTGCACGTTGGCGTGATCGGCGCCGAACAGCGCCTTGACTCGATCGATCGCCAGCTGCTCGATCGAGTCGACGATCATGTTCCCGCCGTAGTAGCGCTTGCCGGGATATCCCTCTGAGTACTTGTTCGTCAGGACCGAACCGGTGGCGGCCATGACGGCGGGCGAGGTGAAGTTCTCGCTGGCGATCAGCTGGAGACCGGTGGTCTGGCGCTCCACCTCGGCGTCGATGAGGGCGAGGACCTCGGTGTCGGGATCGGTGTCGGAAGGGAAGGGCATCAGGGTTCCTTGCTCGTGCTGAGGGGGTGGGTGCTCAGAAGTCGGCTTCGAGGGCGGTGATCTGATCGACGCGGCGCTGGTGGCGACCGCCTTCGAACTGGGTATCGGCGAAGGTGGTCACGATCTCCTCGGCGAGCCCGACGCCGACCACGCGACCGCCCATCGACAACACGTTGGCGTCGTTGTGTTCGCGCGCCATCCGTGCGGTGTAGAGGCAGTTGCACAGCGCCGCGCGCACACCGCGCACTTTGTTGGCGGCGAGCTGTTCGCCCTGCCCGCTGCCGCCGAGCACGATGCCCCAGTCGGCGTCGCCGGCGACCACGGTGCGGCCGACGCCGGCGCAGATCTCGGGGTAGTCGACCGAATCGGTGGAGTGCGTGCCCTGGTCGTCGACCTCGTGGCCCTGCAGCGTGAGGAAGGTGACGAGGTGGGACTTGAGGTCGTACCCGGCGTGATCGGATCCGATTGCGATTCGTGCCATCGCCGACCGAGTGTACGGGTCGAATCGTGACCGAGCAGCGTGGGTTCGTACAGTCTCGCCACGTGACGCTCGATCCTCGTACTCCCGTGATCGTCGGCGTCGGCCAGTACAACCACCGTGCCGATTCCCTCGACGACGCTCTCGAACCCGCCGCACTCATGGAACGAGCGGCACGTGCGGCGAGCGCCGACGCCGGTCTCGAGGGTCCTCCTGCGGCCGACGCGGTTCGGGTGGTCAGCATCATCGGCTGGCGGTACCGCAACGCGCCGCGCTTCCTGGCCGAACGTCTCGGGATCGAGGGTGCGACACTCGGCGTCACGGCAAACGGCGGCAACAGCCCGCAGGCGCTCGTCAATCGCACAGCGCTCGACATCCAGGCCGGCGACGTCGACGTCGCCGTGCTGGCGGGCGCCGAGGCGTTCCGCACCTACATGCGCGCCCGCAAGGAGGGGGTGACCCTCGACTGGCCGAAGGCGCCCGACGACGACCGTCCCACGCGTCTCGGCACCGAGCTCGACATGAACCACCCCGCCGAACGCGAGCTCGGCATCGTCATGCCGGTGCAGATCTACCCGATGTTCGAGACCGCACTGCGCGCTGCGGCGGGCCGCACGGTCGAGGAGCATCAGGCCTATCTGGGCAAGCTGTGGTCCGACCTGAGCCACGTCGCCGCCGGCAACCCCGACGCATGGATTCGTGACGCGAAGACCCCGGAGGAGATCACCACCATCGGGCCGACCAACCGGATGATCGGGTTCCCGTACCCGAAGTTGATGAACTCGAACAGCGACGTCGACATGGGTGCCGCCCTGATCATGTGCTCGGTCGAAGCGGCCCGCCGGATGGGCATCGCGGAGGATCGCTGGGTGTTTCCGCATTCGGGCACCGACTGCCACGAGCACGACTTCGTCTCGAACCGCGACACGTTCTCGCGCACCCCGGCGATCGAGCTCGGGGGGCGCCGGGCGCTCGACCTCGCGAACACGTCGATCGACGACGTCGAGTTCGTCGACCTCTACTCGTGCTTCCCGGCCGCGGTGCAGCTCGGGGCCCAGTCGCTCGGCATCGACCCGATGCAACGGCAGTGGTCGCGCACCGGCGGCCTGCCCTTCTGCGGCGGCCCCTGGAACAACTACCCGATGCACGCGATCGCCACGATCGTCGGCGAGCTCCGCGAGCAGCCGACGGCGCGCGGGCTCGTCTGGGCCAACGGTGGGTACGCCACCAAGCACGCGTTCGGCGTGTATTCGGCAACGCCGCCCGATGCCGGCTTTCGACACGAGTCACCCCAGGACGAGATCGACGCGCTCCCGAAACGCGACCTGGCGATCGGCGCCGACGCGGCCGGACCAGCCGACATCGAGGCCTACTCGGTGATGTTCTCGCGCGACGGCGAGCCCGAGACCGCGTTCGCCGCGTGTCTCCTCGTCGACGGCCGGCGGGCCTGGGGCCGCACCACCGACCCCGCGATCACTGCGGCGATGTGCGATGGCGAGTGGGTCGGCGTCACCGTGCGGCTCGATGCCGATGCAACCTTGCACGTCTGACGACCCGACCCTGCGAGAATCCCGCACATGACCGCGGTGTTCTGGATCTTCTTCGGCGTTCCCGCCATGTGTGGCGTCACCTTCATCGGCGGTCGACTGCTCGGCGCACGCCGGAGCTGGTTGGCACTGGTCCTCGCCGGGGTCATCGGATGGGTCGGCGCCGTCCTGCTCGCCGGCGAGATGACCGAGTGGGGGTGGGACACCATCGACATGGTCGTCGTCGCGTTCGTGCTCGGCACGATCTTCACGATGGCGGGCGCGCTCGGGCTCGACATGATCGCACCGGTCGGGTCGCTCGCGCGGGGCGAACACGCGGGACGCATCACGATCGGCAATCCGGTCACGGCAATTCGCCGGCGGCTCGACCCGTTCCGGCGTTATCGGCAGGTGCTGTCGATCGCCCGTCAACAGGGGGTCCTCTCGCTCGACGTCACCTCCGAGCTCCTGCCCGGACGCGTCCGCAGGACGCTGGAGGCGTCGGGTGGCATCTTCGTGAAACTCGGCCAGGTGGCATCCACCCGATCCGACGTGCTGCCCCTCGCCTGGTGCGACGAGCTGTCGCTCCTGCGCAGCAACGCCGAACCCCAAGCCGACGACGTCGTCCGGGAGCGGCTGACCGCCGAACTCGGCGCCGACCCCGACGACGTGTTCGCGAGCTTCGACTGGGACCCGCTGGCAAGTGCATCGATCGCCCAGGTGTACCGGGCAACGGTCGCCTCCGGCGAGGAGGTCGTCGTCAAGGTGCAACGAACCGGGCTCGACGAGACCCTCGAGCGGGACAGTGCGGCGATCCGGCAGATGGCCAACCTGATTCAACGCCGCACGTCGCTCGGGCTCGCCGTGCACCCCGCCGAACTGGCCGACGAGTTCCTCGAGGGGGTCGCCGAGGAACTCGACTTCGAGATCGAGGCGAACAACGCCCGCGAACTCGCTGCGGGTCTGTCGATGATCGACGGGATCCGCGTCCCGCACATCCATGAGTCGCTCTCCACCAAGCGGATCCTGACCGAGGAGTTCGTGTCGGCTCCCGACATCGGGGACGTCGCGGCGATCGAGGCGGCTGGTCTCGTCCGGGCCGAGATCGCCGACCGGCTGATCGCAGCCTTCATGCATCAGCTCTTCGACGAGGGGGTCTTCCACGCCGACCCGCACCCCGGAAACATCCTCGTCGAATCGGACGGCACGATCGTGTTGATCGACCTCGGGTCGGTCGGCCGAATCGGGCCGGGCCACCGCGCCGCCGTGCTCGACATGCTCGCCGCGGCGTCGATGGGGCACGCCGTGTCGCTGCGCCAGGCGTTGGCGCGGATCACCATCTTCGACCATCGGCTCGACATGCGGCACCTGGACGCCGCCCTCGAGAGCTTTCTCGCTCGACACATGCGTGCGGGCGGCGGCATCACCGCCACGGCGTTCGAGGACCTGGCATCGCTGATCGGCACCTTCGGGATCCGGCTGCCGCGCTGGTTCGGCACGTTGAGCCGGACGATGGTCTCGCTCGAAGGCACGCTGACGACGGTCGACCCGGAGTTCTCGCTCGTCGATGCAGCTCGCCGACATGCCGAACACACGATGGGCGTTCCGGCACCTGAGACCGTGAGGTCGGTCGTCGAGCAGGAGTTGATGCAGCAACTCCCCCGGTTGCGGCGCGTCCCCGAACGGCTGGACGAGCTGTTGGAACGAACGCTGTCGGGCCAACTGTCCGCGTCGGTCTCGTTCCTGTCGGATGAGCGCGATGCGCGGTTGCTCACTCGCCTGGTCGACCGCATCGTGCTGTCGCTGATCGCCGCGGCGACAGGGATCGGTGCGACGTTGATCCTGCGCGTCGACGCTGGTCCGACGCTCGGAGGATCGATGACCCTGAACGAGGTACTCGGCTACTTCGGGATCGCGTCCGCGTCGGTCCTGGCGCTGCGGGTCGTCGCCGGGGTGATCCGCGACGGCGAGACCTGACGCCGGTCAGCCGGCGATGTCGTCGTTGCCGGCGAGCGTGCCCCGGTCCGGGCAGTTGTCGAAGATGTAGTCGAGCGACGGGGAGATGTCGAACTCGGTGGTGTCGAGCGTCGGGTCCTCGAGGATGGACGGGACCGACGCCACGAATGCCTCGGCAGCCGCCGCGAGCTTCGGGGCGACGCCGGCGGGCGGGACGACTTCGACGTCCTCGGCGTCCAACCCGGACGCCGTGATCGCCGCGATCCACGCGTCGCCGAGCTGTGCGATCTCGTCGTCGGTCCCCCCGGCGTCGACCATCGCCGCGCGGGCCCGCTCGGCGCGACGCAGGAACGGGCCCGGTACGTCGACGGTGAGCGCCGCTCGGTTCGATTCGATTTCGGGTGGCAACTCGGCGGCCATCGCGGCAACGGCCGCCGCCACCGCGTCGGACGCGGCGATTTCCAGCGTGGCGGCCGCGGCCGCAGGCTGGACCGCCCACGCCAACGACAATGCCTGCACCGACCCGGCGTACTCACTCCACGCCCGACAGAACGCGTCATCGCTGTCGATGCCCGGCACCCCGGTCTCGGCAACCGGGGGGATCGACTCCACGACCGGTTCGACGGTGTTCGGGGCGGTTGCGTCCGGCGAATCGCCGGGATCGACCTCGGTGAACACGTCACCCTCCCCCGCCGCCGACCCCTCGGCGGGTGCTCCCGTCGTCGCCGGGCCACCCTCGTCGCCGTCGCCGGCGCACGCCACCAGGACGACTCCGGCACACAGGCACGCAGCGAGACGACGAAGCGGAGCGAGTTCCATGCCGCCAGTGTGCACGACCGCCTGGCAAGCTCGGCGGCATGACCGCACGACCGAGGATGATCATCGACTGCGACCCGGGCCACGACGACGCCGTCGCGATCGTCACCGCCGCGCACGTCGCCGACGTCGTCGGGATCGTGACCGTCGGGGGCAACGTCGACATCGACCTCACGACCCACAACGCGTTGGTGATGCGCGACCTCGCCGGCATCGACGCGCCGGTCCATCGCGGCTCCGGACACCCCATCGTCGCGAAGCCGCACCATGCGGCGGCGATTCACGGGGCATCGGGTCTCGACGGCGCCGACCTCCCGGCGCCGGTCACCCCGCTCGACGGGACCGACGGCGTCGATTTCATCGTCGAGACCTGCCGCGCCGAGGAGGGCCTCTGGCTCGTACCGATCGGCCCGCTCACCAACATCGGCCTCGCCTTCCGCCTCGCGCCCGATCTGCCCGACCGCATCGCCGGCGTGTCGCTGATGGGCGGCGGGAGCTTCGGCAACCGTTCGGCCGTGGCGGAGTTCAACCTCTGGGCCGACCCCCACGCGGCAGCGATCGTGTTCGATGCATACGACCCGGCGACTCCCGGAAGCGCCGCAGGACGGCTGATCATGGCGGGCCTCGACGTGACGCATCAGTTCCAGCTGACGCCGGAACGGATCCAGCAGACCCGCGAAGTCCCCGGGTTGCTGGCCGAGACGCTGGCCGGGTTGTTCGAGTTCTTCTCGGGGACCTACCTGTCACGACACAGCGAGGGAGCGATGCGCGGCGCAGCACTCCACGATCCCCTCGCCGTCCTCGCGCTCAGCCACCCCGAGTTGTTCGTGCGCAACGAACGTCACGTCGTCGTCGAGACCGTCGGCGAGCACACCGCCGGGATGACCGTCATCGACGAGCGGCTGCTGCTCGAACGGTCGGCGCCGAACTGCGAGGTGCTCGTCGGCGTCGACGCGGATGCTGCCTTCGACGTGATCATCGACGCGATCCGTGCGAGCACTCCCCGCGTCTGACGCCGCAGCCGATCCACACGTCGAGCGGTGGGTGCCGTCCTAAGGTGGCGAACGTGAGCGATTCGTTCCCCCGCCAGTACGCCCGCACCCAACGCTTCACGCTGGGTGAACCGCGCAACGTCACGGTGTCGCCCGACGGCTCCCGCGTCGTGTTCCTCCGCAGCAGCGCGGGCGACGACCCGGTCAACGCGCTGTGGGTTCTCGACGTCGCGACCGGCGAGGAGCGCCTCGTCGCCGACCCTCGCTCCCTGCTGGGCCTGGCGGATCCGAACGACGGCGAACCGACCGCCGAGGAGCGCGCCCGGCGCGAACGCACGCGTGACGGCTCGACCGGCATCACCGCCTATGCGACCGATGCCGCCTGCCAGGTCGCGGCGTTTGCGCTCAACGGACAGCTGTTCACCGCCGGCCTCCTCAGCGGACAGGCTCGCCGACTCGTCGTCGAGGGCCCCGTCCACGATCCCCGACCCGATCCGACCGCCGCTCGGCTCGCCTACGTCAGCGGCACGACGTTGCGGGTGGCCGAGCTCGACGGGTCCTCGCGGGTGATCGCCGGCGGCGACCGCAGGGACGGCCCTTCGGTGTCGTGGGGTGGCGCCGACTTCATCGCCGCCGAGGAGATGCACCGGTTCCGTGGCTACTGGTGGAGCCCGGACGGGCTGTCGATCGCAGTGTGTCGAGTCGACGAGGGCCCGGTGAGCGAATGGACGATCGCCGACCCGGCCGACCCGTCGCGCCCGGCCCGCACCGTTCGCTATCCGGCCGCCGGCACCGAGAACCCGATCGTCACGCTGCACGTGGTCGGGCTCGACGGATCGCGGCTCGACGTCGACTGGGATCGCGAGTTCTTCCCGTATCTCGCTCACGTCGAGTGGACCGCCGACGGGCTGCTCATGGCGGTGCAGTCGCGTGACCAGCGCGGCTCGATGGCGATGACGGTCGACATGGCGACCGGTGAGGCGATCGCACTCACGAGCGACTACGACGATGCATGGATCGAGAACGTTCCCGGGGTCCCACAGCTGCTCCCCGGTGGGGCGCTGCTGACCGCATCCGACCGAGACGGGATGCGCCGGCTGTTCGTCGACGACCAGCCGGTCACGCCCCCCGAACTCCAGGTCCGCTCCGTCGTGTGCGTCGTCGATCCCGACGAGAACGAGGAGCCCGACATCGTGTTCCTCGCCAACGACCTCGACGAGCCGACCGAGCTGCACGTCTGGTCGACGACCCCGGCCGGCGAGGCGGGTCGGATGACGGAGGCGCCGGGCCTCCACGGCGCAGCGATCGGCGGCGGCACGGTCGTGGCGCGTTCGGTGTCGCTCGATCGTCCCGGGACGACGCACACGGTGTTGGTCGACGGGCTCTGGGACGGTCCCGTGCTGACCTCGCATGCTGAGACTCCATCGATCGCCCCCAACGTCACGCTCCTGCGCGCCGGCGAGCGGGACCTCGCCACGGCGGTCCTGCTCCCGCACGGGCGCGACTCGGACGACGACACCCCACTCCCGGTGTTGATGGACCCGTACGGCGGACCGCACGCCCAGCGCGTCACGGCCTCGCACAATGCGTACCTGTCGTCACAGTGGTTCGCAGACCAGGGCTTCGCCGTGATCGTCGCGGACGGCCGGGGCACACCGGGTCGCGGCGCAGAGTGGGAGCGAGCGGTCCGCCACGACCTCGCGAGCCCGCCGCTCGACGACCAGGTCGACGCACTGCACGCCTGCGCCGAGCAGTTCTCGTTCCTCGACCTGAATCGCGTCGCGATCCGGGGTTGGAGCTTCGGCGGGTACCTCGCCGCGCTCGCCGTGCTCACCCGGCCCGACGTGTTCCACGCCGCGATCGCCGGCGCGCCGGTCACCGAGTGGCGCCTGTACGACACGCACTACACCGAGCGGTACCTCGGCGACCCGAACATCGACGACGGCGCCGCGGTGTACGACGCCAACTCGCTGCTCCCCATCGCATCCCAGTTGGCGCGCCCGCTGCTGTTGATCCACGGCCTCGCGGACGACAACGTCGTGGCGGCGCACACGTTGCGTCTGTCGTCGGCACTGCTCGCCGCGGGCCGACCGCACGAGGTGCTCCCGCTGGTCGGCGTCACCCACATGACCCCGCAGGAGGTCGTGGCCGAGAACATTCTCCTCCACCAACTCGACTTCCTGTCGCGCGCGCTGGCCCTGAATCTGGAATCATCGGCATCATGACCGATCGACTCGCCGAGCTGTACCGCGGCGTGGCCGTCCACGCGACCGCCGATGCGGAGCATCGCGCCGCCCTCGAACTGCTGACGCTGGTGATGCTCGCGGACGATCACATCGACGATGTCGAGGTGGATGTCGTGCGCGAGATCAGCGAGGAGTGGCGTGGCGACGACTTCGCCTTCGAAGACCACCTGCGACCGGCGATCGAGACGGCCCGCCGTGCGATCGAAACCGATCGGACCGCAGAATTCCTCGACGACATCGACGCGACGATCAGCAGCCGCGTCCTGCGCGCCGCGCTGTTCTCCGCAGCCCGTGACGTCGCGGGCGCCAACGAGTTGCTGAGCCCCGGCGAGGGCACGATCCTCGCCGAAGTCGCCGTCCGATTCGGCTGAGATCCGGTTCGATCGGTGCGCAACCAACCGCAACTGATCGCGTACGCCGATCGGCTCGCCGGTGACCTGCCCGGTCTCCGCGCCCTGCTGACCGGGCCCCTCGCGGGCGCCTTCGGTGGCGTGCACGTCCTCCCGTTCTACGTCCCGATCGACGGCAGCGACGCCGGGTTCGATCCGGTCGACCACACGTGCGTCGACCCACGACTCGGCACGTGGGCCGACGTGGCCGAACTCGCCGAATCCGTCGACGTGATGGCCGATCTGATCGTCAACCACGTTTCGGCAGACTCGGCGCAGTTCACCGATTGGCGGCTGCACGGCGACGCGTCGATCCACCGCTCGATGTTCCTCTCCCCCGTCGACGTGTTCGGCGGACGAATGCCGACCGAGGAGGAGCGGGCGATCATCTACCGGCCCCGGCCCACGCCGCCGTTCCACGACGTCGAGTTCGCCGATGGATCGACGCGCACGGTGTGGTCGACGTTCACCCACGAACAGATCGACATCGACGTCGAGGACGAAATCGGGTGGAGCTACCTGCTCGCCATCCTCGACCGGTTCCAGGAGGCCGACGTCGGGTTGGTTCGCCTGGACGCGGCCGGTTACGCGATCAAGCGGGCCGGCACGTCGTGTTTCATGATCCCGGAGACCTACTCGTTCATCGACCGGCTGGCCGACGCTGCCCGCGCTCGCGGAATGGACGTGCTCGTCGAGGTACACGGGTATCACCAGGACCAACTCGACATCGCCGGCCGGGTGGACCGCGTGTACGACTTCGCGCTGCCGCCGCTCGCGATCGACGCATTGACGACCGGCGACGATCAGCCATTGCGGACATGGATCGCCGTGCGGCCGAACAACGCGATCAACGTGCTCGACACCCACGACGGCATCGGCGTCATCGATGTCGGCGTGGACCAGCGGGATCGGTCCAGAACGGGGCTGCTCACCCCAGACCGGATCCACGCACTGATCGAGGGCATCCACGCACGGTCGAACGGTGAGAGCCGCCAGGCGACGGGCGCAGCCGCATCGAATCTCGATCTGTACCAGGTCAACTGCACGTTCTACGACGCGCTCGGACGCGACGACGCCCGCTATCTCGCGGCTCGGATGATCCAAGTGATGCTGCCCGGTGTGCCGCAGATCTACTACGTCGGGCTGCTCGCCGGATCGAACGACATGGAACTCCTGGAGGCGTCAGGGGTCGGCCGCGACGTGAACCGGCACCACTACACGCCCGCGGAACTCGAAACGGCGCTCGAACGGCCGGTGGTGCGCGAGTTGCTGGACATGCTCCGGTGGCGGGCCACCGATCCGGCGTTCGACGGCGACTTCGAACTGCTCGACTCGCCGCCGGGGACACTGCGGATGCGCTGGGTCAACGGCGCAGCGGTCGCCGATCGCACGGTCGACCTCCGCACCGCCGAGATCACCAGTCACTGATCGCGGCGAACGCGAGGTTCGGCGGTGGGTTCGCTGGGGCGTGCGGAGCACTGGCAACATCTCGTCATGTCGATCTCCCGGCGTTCGACCCCAGGCCCGTGGCATCACCATCGCCGCGGTGCCATCACGATGCTGCTGCTGATCGCCCTCGCCGGCGGGCTCGATGTCATCGCCTTTCTCGGCGCAGGTCGAGTCTTCGTCGCAAACCAGACCGGCAACGCGACGTTCCTCGCAATGGCCGTCGCTGGCACCCACTCGGGCAACACCGCCGCAGCGGGAACCTCACTGCTGTGCTTCTTCGGGGCCGCAGCGCTGGGCGGCAGAATGCTCAGGCCGATCCCGCCGGGGCAGCGCTGGCCGGAGCGAACCTCGACCGGGATCGCCATCGAGATGGCACTGGTCGTCGGCGGCGCGCTACTGGCCGCCCTGAACACCTATGCCGCCCTCGTGGTCGCGCCGCTGGCGATGGCGATGGGCCTCCAGGCTGCGCTGGCCGCGAGGCTGGCACTCCAACACCTCACCGGCGGGTTCATCACGGGCGCAACCACCCTCGCAGCGATGACCTCCCCGATCGGCGACGGCTCCAATCGGTGGTGGTGGTACGTGCTTGCTCCGCTCTCGGTGCTGCTCGCGGCGGCCGGATTGATCTCCCTCGTCGCCGACAACACAGTGTCCGGCGCGCTGCTCATCTCCGCCCTGTTTGCGTTCGGGGCACTACTGCTGAGCCGCGACCGGGAGCGCCGGGCCGCCGCCCGAACATGATCCGCCCGCTCGGCCGATCCGAGTCTTGACGACTGTGACGTCGCTGCCTCAGGACGCGACTGGTGCCTTCGGCGCAGGGAGAGCAGCTTCGATGAGGCGGCCGACGATCAGGCCGACGAACGCAGCGGTGAAGACTGCGGTCGCCTCGCTCGGAGCCACCCCGGCGATCAGGATCGTCAAGGTGGCGATGCTCATCGGGACCGGGATCACCGCTGAGGGGACGGCCGCCATCATCGCCGTGACCGCGAGTGCGAGCGGGATGTCGTCGACAGCCAGGTGCACCACCGCGCCCATGCCCCCGCCGACGAACAGCAGCGGGAAGATCGGTCCGCCGACGAAGCCGAACGACAGTGCACCGGTGGTGGCGACGATCTTGGCGATCACGCTCGCCACGATCAGCCCCGCGCCGAGCGCTGCTGGTTCGGTCGTGACATCGACGAGGCCCTCGGTGCCGAGGAACAGCGTGAGTGGCAGCGCCATTGCGATCAGCCCGAGCACGAGGCCGGCCAACGTGCATCGCACGATGGGACGGCCGGCCAACGGCGCTGCAAGTTTGCGCGTTGCGAGCGTCGAGAGCTTGAAGAGGGTCCCGAGTACTGCGCCGAGCACACCGAGCCCCGCCGCGATCGCCAACTCGGGCAGGCCGAGTGAGTAGGCCGGCATGTCGAGCAGTCGCAACAGGTCAGACCAGCCCGCCTTGACCGCGAAGAAGACGGCGAAGCCGACGATCGCCGCGGTGGCATCGGCGGCGAGGGTGATCCACCGCACCACCCGTCGTTCGAAAGTCAGCTCGACGTTGAGCAGCACCGCGGTGAACGGCGACGTGAACAACCCACCCCACGCGCCGGAGATCGCGACGCTCATTGCGAACTGGGCGTTGCGACGCAGGAACGCCCACCGCGAGCTCGCCAATGCGGCGAGGCCGGCAGCGGCCATCCCGGTCGGCACCTCTGGACCGAGGCTGAACCCGGCAATCAGCGTCACGAGCGCGATCAGAACGCCACCGGGGATCGCCTTCGCGTCGATCTGTCCCGTTGCCAATGCGACGAACACGTTCTCCTCCGCAGCACTCGACACGGCGGCATGAATGACACCGACGAGCAGGCCACCGATCGTCATCACGATCGGGATGCGAATCGACCCGGAGAATGCACTCGGATCGACCGAGTCAGGCCACAAGACACTCTGACCGGCCGACATGACCGCCACGAACGCCAACGCCGCAACCGCACCCGCCGCCCCCAAGACGACAGCAATCCCGATCAGCTGCTGAAGTGGCGCAGACGCCGCATCGGTCGAGTCAATCGATTCCCGCTCAGGTGGCACGGCGCGGCTCCATCTGTGGGAGGTCGACAATCGCCGCGCGTACCACCCACGAGACGATCACTGCTCCGGCCAACCCGATCGCCGCTGCGACGCCATCCGGCGCCGCCACGACGACGAGCGCC
>CAVOHA010000037.1:0-63379 GCA_963695475.1 Ilumatobacteraceae bacterium | reverse complement strand
GGCCCGCTCGAGCAGCGCCCTCGTGGCTGGATCCAACTGTTCGAGCGACCAGTCCAGCGCGGCGGTGATACTGGCATGGCGATCGCTCGTCGCGCCGCGTCCCACTTTTCCTCTTGCACGCAGCAAGTCGGGTCGGCTCTTCAGTCGGACGCTGAGCTCTGCGGCGGTGAGGGCCCGACAACGCCCGGCCGCGAGCTCGATCGCCAGCGGGTAGTTGCCGAGCAATGCGCACAGCTCCGATCCATCATCAGCAGAGAACGGGCCCGCGCCGATCTCGGCGACGCGCGTGTCGAAAAGACGCAGCGCAGCGTCTGTCGGAAGCGGTTCGAGATCGAGGACTCGCTCCTGTTGCAGTCCCAGCCTGACCCGACTCGTCGCGATCACGTCGACGGACTCCGAAGTGGCCAGCAGCCTGGCACCGAAATCGCGGGCACTGTCGGGAACGTGTTCGCAATTGTCGAAATCAACAGCGCCTTGCGCTGGCAAAGGAATTCGATGACCGTCTCGGTCGCACTCATTCCAGGGTGACGCTGCAACCCCAGCGCCTCCGCGACAACACGAGCGACCTCGACGGCGTCAGCACGGAGTGGGGCCAGGTCGACGAACCACACACCGTCGCGCCATCGAGGCTCGAGCCCCTGTGACAACCGGTCCACGACTCGCCGACCGACCGCGTCCGCCAGGCGGCTCTTGCCCATGCCGCCCGCACCGACCACCGTCACCCATCGCTGAGATCCGAGCATGCCGAGCACATCACCGACCTCGGGGCGGTCGATGTACCCGTTGTGACCCGCGCGCAGATTGTCGGTCGGCGGCGATGACGCTCGAACGCTGGCCGCGTCCTCGGAGCCCTCCGGTTCGTGATGTGCGTGGCGGCCGCTGGCAATCGCCCGCTCAAGATTTTGGAGCTCGGACGACGGCTCGGTGCCGATGTTCTCGCCCAGGTACCGGCGGTAGCTCCGGTACGCGCGTAACGCTTCGCTCTGTCGACCCTGTGCGACGAGGGCGCGCATCAACAACCCGCGAGGGTGATCACGCAACGGAAAGCGATCGATGTGTTCCACCAACACCGCGACGGCAGCAGCGTGATCATCAGTTGCGATCAAGGCCTCGGCGAGTGCCTCGGTCGCCGACGCGCGCAGCTCGGACAGCCGAACCGCGGAGCCGCGAGCCCAGTCCTCGTCGGCGAACTCTAGAAAGGCCTCGGCCGCGCCACAAAGCAAGCGCTTCGGAAACGATGCCGACCTGTTGTTCAGGTTGGGCTGTCCTCGCCAGCGCAAGCCGTTCCTCGAACACCGCTGCATCCACCTCGATGCCCCGGAGCGCATATCCCGGAGGCTCGGTGACCACGACGTCGGCGCCAAGCGACTTACGCAAGCGGGACACAGCCGTGTGCAAACCACCGGTCGAGATGCCCAGTGCGTCACTCAGCCGATCGGCCGACACCACCGACCCGGGCTTCGTCGACAGCAATGTGAGCAACCGACGCTGCGCCGCGGACGCCAACATGACTGGGTCGCCGCGGCGGTCGACGATCTGCAACGCGCCCAACACACCGACGTTCATTCCGACCACCATTGGACAGTACCGCCTCGCTCGGGATCGTGGGAGCGAGCTGGGAGCGAACGGTAAGCGGGATTCGCAACGGTGGCTTCATCCAACAGGACCACCGTCGGGCAGCGCAAGATGCACGCTCGAATCACAGGGGAGCGCCGCCATCATGATCCGAACACGAACCTTCATCCGTTCCGCCATCCATGCCACCGCCGTCGGTGGCGTCCTCGTCGCCGCGACCGCATGCGCCAGCGACGAGCCATCGACTGCGACCGACGCAGCGACCACCGAATCGGCTTCGACCGAGTCCGCCGCCACCGAACCGACAGTCACCGAGCCGGCGATCACGGAACCCGCCACGACCAATGCGCCACCTGCAACCGACCTAGCCGCAACCGAACCGGCGGCGACGGCGGCTCCTGCGACCGAGCCCAGCCAGAGCCAGAGCCAGAGTGTCCGGAACCGGTGCCGAACGAAGCCACGCAATCCGCCGGCGTCGTCGCAGCGTTCGACCCAGCGTTGGGTGAATACGCCGAAGGCGTGACGGTCGACCAATCAGGCAACGTGTTCGTCTCGCTCATCGACAACGGTCAGCTGCTCAAGTTCGCCCCGGATCGAGCGAGTACGAGGTGTTCGCCGAAGTCCCCGACTGGGACGGCAGCGGCACCGGCTTCCTCGGCCTCGCGGTCGACGACATCGGCCACGTGTACGGCGCCTCGGAGTCAGGCGTCTGGAAGTTCGATTGTCGAACCGGCGAGCCGACCGTGTTCGAAGGCACCGAGGACATCGGCTTTCCCAGACGCGTCGGCGTTCGACAATGGGGCAATCTCTTCCTCAGCGACACCTGGTTCGAACGGAAATCGAGTTCGCCCGTTCGGTGCGATCTGGCGCATCGACCCCAGTGGCTCGGTCGAGAAGTGGCTGGAGAGCGAAGCGCTCGGCGGAACCGGTGCATTTGGGCTCCCCGAACCGGGCGGCATCGACGGGATCGCGTTCCGCGACGGCACCATCTACGCCAACGTGGTCGAACGCATGTCGATCGTCTCGATCCCCGTCCTCGAAGACGGCAGCCCCGGCGAGATCACCACGATCGTCGAGGGCGGCATCATCCCCGACGGGATGGCCCTGGACGAGCAGGGTCGGATCTACATCGCCGACGTCGGTAACGGCGCGGTCAAGCGGGTGAACGCCGATGGGACCATCGAAGTGCTCGCGGAGGGCGCAGCAGCAGGACTCGACCTGAACACCAGCGTTGCGTTCGGGATCGGTGGAACAGAGCTGACGCTCTACACCGTCAACCTCGCGAACATCCCCGACTTCAGCACCGGCGCCGGGCCCGCACTGGTCGCCATCGACGTCGACACAGCGGGCCAGCTGCCGCCCCGTTGACCCGCGGCGCCCGAGTCCGGGTCAGTCGGTCTCGCCCGGTCAGACGTTCCTTCTCGGTCAAGCGTTTCGGCATGGCGCTGGAGCGGGTCACGTGCTGCGAATACTGAGAGGGTGAGCGGTGGTCCTCGGCGATGCTTCCGGGGACGCTCGCCTCGCGGAGGCACACGGATCCTCACTGGGACAACAACGACGGCCGGCAGACTGCCCCGATCGTATTCCCATCGCTGAGCGGGCAGAATTCGACTGCCGACCGGGTAGTACACAAGCCCATGCCATCGATCGGTCGCAACCATTCCTGAACGGCACGCCGGTGTGCGGCAGAGCGCTCGGAAATATCGCACTCGTGGGTGGTCGTGTCGACACGGCATTGCGGGTGTCCCCGCGGCCGGGTATCGCCACAGCGTCCGGTTCGCATCGCGATACCATGATGTTATGACGAAGCAAACCACCGTGCGGTTGCCTGACGGCCTCGCTGATGACGCAGAAGCCGTCGCCCGAGTCCGTGGTGGCAGCGTCAATCAACTCATCATCGACTCACTCGCCAACGAGATCGAACGCGTCCGTGCCGAAGACGACTTCACCGCCCGCGCCAAGAAGCTGCTCGAGCGCGACCGAGAAATCCTCGACCGCCTCGCGAAGTGACCCGCTCCCTCAGCCTTGCTGAGTTCTGGTACCTCGCCGAACACGTCACCGGCATCCCCGCAGCAACTCATCAATGCCAGCCGCGTCGACCTCGCCGACTCCGCGCTCCACGCGCCCCAGGCTGGCTTCGACGACACCGACTTCTATCCCGACCTTCACGACAAGGCAGCCGTTCTCGCATGTCGTATCGCGTGGAATCACCCACTGCCCGACGGCAACAAGCGAGCAGCCTGGTCTTGTTCATCGACCTCAACGACGGATCATGGAAGGATGAACAACCGAATACCGACGCCGCCGTCGAAGCAATGCTCGCTGTCGCCGCCCACGACGTCGACGAGCCGTGGCTCGCAGACTGGCTTCGCGAACGGGCCACGTTCCGGATCTGAGCCATCTACCTCGAGCGGCCGATTGGTTTCGAGCCCCGCTCGGGCAGCGCATATTCGCGCTGGCGATGACCAGCCCGAACCCGCTCGTATCGAAGCCTCTTTGTGTCAAGGGGCAATTTCTGGGGTTGTTCGGGCGCGTCGAAGTCGACCCTCTTGATTGGCGGTGCTGAGGGTCGTAGCGTTGGTTGTCGGGTCCCGGGAGTGACCTATCCGAAGAGCCGGCTGTTCAGGATGTAGAGCCGGTCACGCTGGATTCGAGGTCGTTCCTGATTGTCCTCCCGGGCCCACCTGGGGGTCAGCTCTGCTGTCGGGCGTCGGCTGCGAGGTGGCAGTAGACGACGTCGGAGATCCGGCGCTTGAGCGAGCGGATTGCTTCTTTGGTGGTCTTGCCCTCGGCGACTTTGCGGTCGAAGTATTGACGGCCGAGGGTGTCGTGGCGGAGCTGTGAGATAGCGATGACGTGGAGAGCCCAGTTCAGTTGGCGGTTGCCGCGCTGGTTCAGCCGGTGCCGGACTTTGGATCCCGACGACGCCTCGACCGGGGCGGTCGCGTTGTAGCTCGCGAAGTGATGCTTCGACTTGAACCGGGCGATGTTGCCGGCCTGGCCGATGATCATCGCGGCGGTGATCGGCCCGATCCCCGAGATCGCCGTGAGCGATGTTCCCGATGCGGCGACCGCTGTTTGGATGCGCTGCTTGGACGAGTCGAGCAGCTGGTTGTAGCGGTCGATGTCGCCAGCGAGACCGCGGGCGATGTCTTGGCGTTGGCGGCCCATTGCATCGGTGGGTTCGAAGCCGTCGATGACTGCGTTGATCCTGGTCACGGTGGTGATCCGGAACCCCGCACCACCCGGAACCATCTCGAGAAGCAGGGCGTGCAGGCGGCAGCTGGCTTTGTTCTTGAGCCGGCCGAGGTCGCGGTGTCGCTTCGACAACAACCTCAACACCTGGGCGTGATCATCGGCGCACACCGTGGCGAGGTCGTCGGCGCGTAGTGCTGCGATCGCGATCGAGCGGGCGTCGTTCGGGTCGTTCTTCTGCGACTTCCCCGATCCCAACACGCGCACCCGAGACGCGCGAACCGGTGGGACGTCGACAACGGATTCGCCGGCAGCGACGAGTTGCTGGGCCAAGAGGTAGCCGAGTCCGTGGGCAGACTCGACCGCCCACGTTCGTTGCTCGAACCGGTCGGCCCACTCGCGGAGTCGGTCGGTTTGAGTCGAGCAGGATCGGACGCGGATCTCGTCGAGGACGTGTTCGTTGCTGTCAACGGCGACAGCGGTGTGGGAGCCCTTGTGGGGGTCGATCCCGATGGTGATGGTCATGGCAAATGCCTTTCGCTCGGTGATGGAAACCGAGGTGGGCACTCCTGATTCGGGTTGATTGTGCTCTCGCCTCTTTCGAGCCACACCTCGGCGAAGAGAACCGGTCGGCAAGCAATTCGATAGAAAGCCAACCCAGCAGGCGGCAGGCACATAGAGAGCCCACCGACCGGCACCTCCGACGCTACGACAACCGCCGCAACGCACCCCCCAATCATGAATCAGGCACGTATCGCTCGATCACGAACAGCCCGGCCCGAGCGATAATCGCGGGGCGGAACGCTCCGCCTGGCGCAACAGTGCCGACGATACTCGTTGGGTCCGACACCAACTGACCCACGCCAATGATCCCGGCGACGGCCCCCTGATTCGCTGGTTCCAAGCTGAGGAGCGTTCGCGTTGGCGATCAATGCCCGAGGCCCGGCACCTCGATGGCTTGTCCACGCGACGGCGGGGGCGGCGACGTTGCACCGATTCGCATGTTGAGTTGGCGCCACTTCTCCGTCGCCGGGACGTCGATTCGATCAATCGTGATCACTGTCTCGAGCCGTTGGATGGCGTGCTCCAGGTCGGAAGCGACCACGTGGATCATGTTCTTTCGCCGGCCGCGTGTCGCTCCCACGTACAGGCCGCGTTGGGTCGTGCTGTCCGTGACGAGCGTGATGCTCTCGTCGGCGGTGATGCCCTGGGCGCCGTATTCGGTGCACGAGTAGGCCAGCGTGACGAACTGCTCGACGTACTCTGCTGGGAGGCGCACCCGCCGGTCGCCGTCGAACAGCACGATCGAACGATCCAGATCGATCGCCTCGATCCTCCAGAGTTCGCGATTGCGGACGTGGTCTCCATCGGTCGTACGAAGCGACCGATCATTGTGACGAGTGGCGACGACGTCGCCGACGAACGCATTTCCGCCGACGATCGTCGTTGCATGCTTTGCGTCGAGTTGACCAGACCGGAGGCGGCGCTGCTGAATGTGCCGGTTGATCTCATCGACGTCCTCGTTGCGAGTCGTCGTGATCGACAGGGTGACGTCGCGGCGATGGCATTCGAGCCACGTGTCGGCGATCGAGACGATCTGGTCGCCAAGGTCGCCGGCGGCGATCCGACCGTGTTCTGCGTAGGTCGCAACGATGGACGAGTCGCTGGCTCGAAGTCGCAGCGTTGCATCCGCTTCCCAGTCGTGCGTGAACCGGTGGAGCTGATCGAGGTGGATCACCCGACTGCGTTCGCAGAGGTGCGCAAACATGCCGCCTCGACCGACGGCGCTCAACTGGTGCGGATCGCCGACGAGCACGAGCCGCCATCGGTGCTGATCGGCCAGCTCGACGAGATCGAAGAAGTCGGCCGTGCCGAGCATGCCGGCCTCGTCGACGATCAAAGTGGCTCCGGCAGAAACGTTGAGGAGATCAGGTCGTGTCCGGTGTTCGTGCAGCAGCTTCGCGACCGTGTCGGCTGACATCGACGTCTCCGCGGCGAGCACCCGAGCCGCCTTCGCTGTCGGCGCAAGCCCGATCACTGGCCGGTGATCCTGACGTAGGCGGCGGACTGCGGCGTGCAGCATCGTGGTCTTGCCCGCTCCAGCTGCGCCGACGACGAGCACGAGTCGGTCGGTGCCCGCCACCGCCTCGGCGGCGGCGCGCTGGCCGTTGTCGAGACCGTCGTCGGTGACCGCATTCGGCATCGGTTCAGGGCCTTGGGCGTCGAGCGACCAATCGGCGATCCGCTGCTCTTGGGCGAGCACGAAGTCGCTCGTGGCATGCGTCTCGGTCGGGTCGGCCCAGATTGAACGTCCGTCACTCCGCCGGATCGGCGACGCACCAGCGGGTGGGTCGAGCGTTCTCGACGCGGCCATCACCTCGACGGCGAACGCGTCGAGGTGGCGGGCCCAGGTGAGGCCGTCGCAGTCGGGCGGGGCTTGCGTGTGGTCGGCGAGCCAGCGGACGACGTCGAGGTGCTGCCAGGTCGAGCGTTCCTCGGCGAGTCCGGCGATCACGGTCTCGGGAGTCGGGAGTGCGCCACTCGGGAGTCGTCGGGAGGCTGCTCGGGAGAGTGCCGAGGCCACGTCGGGAGGGAAGTAGCCGATGGCGGTGGCTTCCGCTTCCCAGGCGATGCGGAGCTCGGCAGGAGTGAGGCCGGTCTTGTCGTCCCGAGTGTCGGTAGCGACCTCCCGTTCGATCGCCGAGCGCTCGTACCGGCTCGGGTCTCGACCCTCCCGGGAGCGGAACTCGGCGAGCCGGTCCCGCAGCTCGATGTCGATCTCCTCGGCCCGCTTCGAGAACAGACCGATCAACTCGATCGGGAAGCCGGCGATCTCGGCCTGCCCGTTCACGACCGGCTCCCACGCCACCCCGTACCGGCGGCTGACCTCGGCCCGCAGCGCAGCCTGGTACACCCGGCCGAACGTCGACTGGTGCTTCATCAGGTTGCGGGCGTCGAGCGCCAGCCAACGGCCATCGGCGGTGCGGACCTTCGACGAGATCACGACGTGGGTGTGCAGCTGTGGGTCGTCGGCTCGGCTCGTCGACTGCCGGAACGCAGCGGCGATCAGCCCCTCGGTGTCGAGGTACATCCGCGTCCCGTTCGAGCGGACACGGGTGGTCGCGGCCCGTCGTTCGATCGCGTCCATCGCTGCGGCGACCGCGACGTCATGGCATTCGGCGAGGCCCTCGTCGCCGGTGAGCGCCCACCACACCGACAGCGACTTCGGCGCGGAGAACGTCGGGTCGAAGCCGATCACCGACGACACCGCCTTGCCATCCTTCGTGTATCGGGTCACAAACTCGGCGCCGAGCCGCTCGCGCTCCAGCGGGTGGCAACCTTCGAGCACTCGCTCGAAGTGCTGTGGATCGACGGTGCCGTGCAGTCCGAGCGCTGCGGCGCCGTGCCCCATCCATCGGCCGGGCGGCTCGCCCTTCGCCTTCGTGAGGTAGTCGTTCAAGTACTTCACGACGGCCCGCGATGCGCCGTGGTGGATCGCCCTCACCCGCAGCATCGCGACCCCCGCCCGAGCGCGGGCAATTGTCTCCTTGGTGATTTGGGTGTGGTGGTTCGGTTGGTGTTCATGGGGGTGAGGGGTCAGGTGGTGAACAGTTGTGGGGTGCTGTTCGTGGGGTTTGGTGGGTGAGTCGTGTTGGTGGTGGTGGACTCGGTGGGAGGTGTGTCATGTGGTGGTCAGGGGGTGTTCGTCGTGGTCGGGTTCGTCGGGATGGACGAGGGGCCACGGGATTGGTCCACCGATCAGCGCCTCGAGCGTGTGGCGTGGGAAGCGGAGCTGCCGACCGACGCGGACGCACGGGATGCCGTCCTCGCCGCCGGTGGCGAGGAACCGGTTCGCCGACTCGTAGACGTTCGAGCGCCCGATGCGGAGCACGAGCATCGCCTCCTCCGCCGTCAAGAGCGGCGGGGTCTGGATGTAGACGTCGGCAGCGGTCATGGCATGCACCTCCACCTCCCGACACACCGACGAGTGGCCCGGTCGTTACGTCGATCGAGGCCTGGGCGCCGTCGTCCGAAGTGCCCGCAGCCCCAGACGACTGACCGACAACTCGCCGCGGCGGCAGGCGATCGTTACCGACCCAGTTCGGGGTGAGCACGCATGCGGTAGCGTGGAACTCATGAGCGATCTCGCCCACAGCGATGACGATGCCCCTCGTGGGTTGAGCACGCTGCCTCCGGGGCTCACCGAGCAGCAACTGCGTGACGCCCCGGTTCTGGCGTCGGCGGATCAGCTCATCATCGAAGACCTCACCGCGGAAGAGTCCGAGGCCTTCGACCGAGCACTCAACTCGTGAGATTGGTCGTCGACACCGGCGTCTTCAGCGCGTCGCTCGACCCGAGGCGTGCGATCCAGCTCGCATCGCACGTCAAGCACCTCAGCGGCAATCAGCTCTTCCTGGCAGCTGCGACCGTCGCCGAGTTGCGGTTCGGCGCTCTGCTCGCCGAGTGGGGTGACCGTCGTCGAACCGAACTCGAAGATCGCATCTCGACCACCACGGTGATCCCCGTGGACGATTCGCTCCTCACGACCGTCGCCGAGCTTCGGCACGCCTGTCGAACGGCAGGCCATCCACTCGCGGACGGAATCCATGCGAACGACCTGTGGATCGCCGCCAGTGCGATTCGCATCGATGCGCCTGTCGTGAGTGCCGACAAGGTGTTCCGGGACGTCCCCGGCCTCAGCCTCCTCGACTAGCGACGGTCACTCGCCGAAAAGTCCTGCGATCTTGTCGGCGCTGTCGCGCCGCACGGCTTGAGGGACGTGGCTGTAGGTGTCCAGGGTGACGGCGATCGCCGAGTGGCCGAGCTGTTCCTGCACGACCTTCGGGTGCACACCGGCTTCGAGCGCAAGCGACGCCATCGTGTGGCGGAGTGTCGTGGAGCCGGATCTTCGGCGCACCCGTTCGCTTCAGCACCTCGTCGAACAACTTCGTGAAGCGTTGCGGGTGGATACTCGACACCGGCCTCGTCGACGAACACGTAGCCGATGTCGGTCCAGTCCGGGCCCGAGCGCCAGCCGTTCCTGCCGCTGACGGTTGAGGTGGCCTCGCAAGGCCGCGACCGTCGCCGGTGCGAGCAGCAGTTGCCGCTGGCTCTTCGCCTTCGGTGTCGTGATGACCACCGTGTAGTTGGCAGTCGTGCGCTGCTGGGCGACGGTGAGCGTGCCGGCGTCGAGATCGACATCGCTCCAGCGCAGCCCGGCCAGCTCACCGCGACGTAGCCCGGTATGCAGCGCGAGCGTCCAGAGTCCGACCAGTCGATCGTCGGCGATCGCGTCCAGGAATCGGCTTGGCTTCGTCGGCCGACCAGACCGTCAACTCCTTCGTCTCCCCCTTCGGCACGCGGGTCGCCGCAGCAGGGTTGCTGACGATCAGGTTCCACCGAACTGCGTCGGCGAGCGCACGTCGCAGAATCCGGTGAGCAAGCTTCACCGACGCGACGGCGAGCGGCTGCCCATCCGCCGACCGTCGATCGAGCAGCTTGCCGTGCCAACGCTTGATGTCGAGCGGCGACAAATCCGTGAGCCGCTTCGAGCCGAGATACGGGTTGATGTTGCGACGGATGATCTGGCCGTAGTTCGTCCACGCCGTCAGCGCCAGTTCGTGACGTGCTCCCTCGTGCCACTCGTCGAGGAACTCGCGCACCGTCGTGCGAGATGGCGGCGAGTAGTTGCCGCGCTGGGTGTCCGCAAGCGCTTCGTTGAGCGCGGTCTGCGCTGCCTTCTTCGTGCCGAACCCGCCGACCTCGCGTTGGCGTCGGCGACCTCGATCATCGAGGCCTGCGTCGATGCGGTAGCTCCACGTTCCACCGTCGGTGCGGGGTTTGCGGACGCTTCCCTTCATGCCGAAACGGTACCGCGTTTCACAAAGGCACGTGGGCAATCCGTGGGCACGGAGCCGAATTTCTCACAAACGCACGATCTCGACGAGTGTCGCACGCTGGTGTTTTGTTGGAGCCGGGTGCGAGGAGTCGAACTCGCGACCTCATGATTACAAGTCAAGTGCTCTACCAACTGAGCTAACCCGGCGAGAGTCGAAAGGCTATCGACCCCCGACGAATCACTACTGCAGCGGGATGTCGTCGGTCCAGAACTCGAGTGCGAACGTCACGATGATCCGATACTCGAGGCTCGTCGGCGCCCATGCGTTGGGATATGCCGACTTCGACCGGTCGAAGCCCACGGTGCACGCGATGAGCGAGAGCGACTCCCCGCTGACCTTCTGCGTCGCCGCCAGGATCTGCGTGTTGTTCTTCGAGGTGAGGTCACGGCGAACGTACTTGTAGACGTAGGTGCGCTGATCTCCCGTCGACACGTAGATCCGGTCGCCGTCCTTCAGACCGATCGCAGAAGTACAACGGGCCGCCGTAGTCGGTGCGGTGGCCGAACGTCGCGATGTTGTGGTTGTTGTTGCCGACGTACCGGTGCCGGTCCAGTGCCAGATCCGCCCGGAGTTCGACGACGGCGTACTGCACTCGCGCCCGACTGCCACGGAACGCCCGGAGTTCATCCGGCTGATCGACGGTGCCACCATCCAGTAGGGCGGCGCGATCGCCGGCGGTGCCGGATCGGACGGGACCGACTTGCTCGCGCCGGCCGCCGATCCCTTGTAGTACCCGACGAGATCGGCGATGACGTCGCCACCCTTGCTCGAGAACACCTCGAGCCCGGCGGTGCTGACTCGGCTCACCACGTGGTTGGCGATGGTCTCGTTCGGACCTCCGCGCGTTGAGACTCGACGTCGTCGGCGTCCCCGACCGGGTCTGGGCAGCGTTGACCGAGAAGAACCCGCGTCCCATCGTCCGCGCCGCGGTCACGTTGAGCACCGCGGTGCCGGCCTCGGCGCGGTACGCCGACGGCATGGCGAAGGCTCGGGTCCAACCGGGCCACAACCGCTTCTTGCCGGCGTGGCCCTTGCGGGTGTCCATCAGTCGCACCGGCGTGACCGGCACGAACAGCCCGCTCGACGAGTCGTTGTCGCTCGGACCGGTGAAGTAGCCGGTGACGTCGACGATCACGTGGGCGCCGTTCTCGACGAACACGTTGAATCCGATGCGCCCGCCGTCGGTACCGAGTTTGACGATTGCGCCGATCGCCCGGTTGACGCCCGGGCGCACGTTGAGCGACGACGTGTCTCGCTCGCGACTCACCGAACGGGTACGCCGTGAGATACCCCTGCCCGCTCGGCGCCGCAGCGGTCAGGTTGATCGACACCGCGACCGCGTCGTCGGTCAGCCCGGCGCTGCCCTTGAGCGACGTCAGGTCGACTCGCACGTTGGAGTTCCGGCCCGGCTTGGAACCCTGGGTTCCGGGTGTCGATCGACGCGCCGCAACTCGATCTCGCGGTACCGGCCGTCCTTCGAGCGACCGCCTGCGGCGGGCACGTACACGCCGGCGAGGTCGAGCACGATGTCGGCCGGCTTGTTCGCCAGGATGTCGACGCTGCCGCTCCCCAGCTGCACGGTGACGAGGTTCGGCGCTGCAGCGTTGCGCGACGGCATGTTGACGCTCGAGGTACCGGGCCACGTGGTGCCCGCGGGATACGCCGACAGGTAGTTCCGCCCGTGCGCTCGGTTGATACCGACCACGGTGAACACCGCAGCGGTCGCGTCGGCGGGAACCGTCACCCCGCCGATCGTGCGCCCGGCGATCTTGACGCGCGTGACGTTGCTCCCGACGCGTGAGAAGCCGAAGTTGCGCCCCGGCCCCGGACGCGTGTCGCAGAGTCGCAGCGGGGTCGAGGGCGACGTATCGCGTGGGGGCCGATGCCGCTGCGACCGGCGACGCCATCGAGGCGAGCGCACCTGCCGTCGTGGTGACCGCAGCGCCTCCGACGATGAACCCGCGACGACCCATCGGCGGCGCGGCAGCGCCACGTCGCGATCGCGAACGCTGCGCTCTGTGATTCTCCGGCGCCGTGCGTGGTCGAGCATGAGGACAAGGCTACGTGAGCCGAGCGCGCACCTGGGTGACCTGATAGGTGGAAAGTGCCGCTGCGGCCGAAACATTCAGAGAACTGACACCGCCGAGCATCGGAATCGACACCACTGCGTCGCAACGCTCCCGCGTCAGCCGGGACAGACCCGCCCCCTCTGCGCCGAGCACGAGACAGATCGGTTCGGCGGCGAGATCGCCCAGCTCGAACAGGCTGCGATCAGCCCCATCGTCGAGCCCGACGATCCAGATGCCGTGCTCCTTCATCTGCTTCAGCACGGCGGGCAGGCCCGGGACGAGCGCGATCGGCACGAACTCGACCGCGCCGGCCGCCGCCTTGGCCACCGTGGGCGTGACGTGCACCGCCCGGTGTCGAGGCAGGAGCACACCGCTCACGCCGGCGCCGTCACAGCTGCGGATGATCGCGCCGAGGTTGCCCGGGTCGGTCACGCCGTCCACCGCGACGAGGAACGGTGGCGTCGTCCCGTCGCCGCGCAGCAACGAGCCGAGGTCGGCCTCGGGGAGTTCGGCGGCAGTCGCGAGCACCCCCTGGGGCGCTTCGCTGCGCGCCTCGCGCTCGAGGCGGCTCTTCGCGATGTAGACCACGGGCACGCGCTGGGCGTTCGCGATCGTCACGATGTCGTCGACACCGGCATCGCCTTCGAGCTCGGCACTGATCCAGATCTCGTGCACCTTGCGCCGGCCACCGATGAGCATCTCGCGAACGGCCTGGCGCCCTTCGATCTGGCGGCCTCCGAGCCCCTTCGGCGCCCCGGCCGAACCCTGCGTCCGCTCCGGGCGACCCCCGGCCCGTGGCGCGCCGCGTTGACCACCACTGCGTTGACCACCACCGCTTCGCGCACCGCCACCCTGGGCGCCTCCGCTGCGCGGCGGCTTGCCACGCCCTCCCGGATCGTGATCCGCCACCGGAGTTCTTGCGTGGTCCCTGTCGGCTCATCCTGGCTCCGTTTCACTGCTGTCGCGTCGCACGAGCAGCGCGGTCGCGAAACACGCGATGCCCTCGTCGCGTCCGATCGCGCCGAGTCGTTCGGCGCGGTTGCCCTTGATGCTCACCGGCGCGCCGACGATCGAGGCGAGGTTCTCCTGCATCTCCGCACGGCGTGGAGCGAGCTTGGGCCGCTCGCAGACCACCGCACAGTCGATGTTCGCAACGTCCCAGCCCGCGGCGTCGATCAGCGTGACGACGTGGCGGAGCAGGGTGAGTGAGTCGGCACCCTTCCATGCGGGGTCGGTATCGGGGAAGTGCATGCCGATGTCGCCGAGCCCGGCGGCGCCGAGCAGCGCATCGCTGCAGGCGTGCGCAATCGCGTCGGCATCGCTGTGACCCTCGAGGCCTCGCTCACCGTCGAATCGGCAGCCGGCGAGCACGAGCACGCGGTCGGGGTCGTCGGTGAAGCGGTGGATGTCGAACCCCTGACCGACACGCAGGTCGGCGGCCCTCATCGGTCGGCCCCCGTCGCGAGGTGTCGCCGAGCCCAGTCGAGGTCGTCGGGTTCGGTGATCTTGCGGTTGACCGGATCGCCGGGCACCACGACCACGATTCCACCGGCCGCCTCGACCAGCGCGGCATCGTCGGTTGCGTCCGCACCCGAATCGTGCGCAGCACGAAGCCGCGCGGCACGAAAGGCCTGCGGGGTCTGCACGGCGACGAGGCGGGCCCGATCGGGCGTCTCGACGACGGCACCCCACACCTCGGCCTCCGGGTCGAGGGGTCGGTCGAGGGTCTTGATCGTGTCGGTCACCGCGACGGCGGGAATCGCGGCGTCGGCACCGTCCAGCACCGCATCGATCACTCGTCGGTAGAGATCGGCCGACGCGAGCGGACGTGCCGCATCGTGGACGCAGATCACCTCGGCCGCATCCGGCACGGCGGCGAGCCCCGCACGGACCGACTCGCTGCGCGTCGCTCCCCCCGCGACACCGCCTTCACGATCGACGTCAGCGGCGGGGACGACGAGCACCACTCCGCTCGTACACGCTGCCGCGACGTCGTGAGACACGTCGATGACCCGCCGATGATCGAGCGCTTCGTACTGCTTCGGTCGACCGAATCGCTGCCCGCTTCCGCCGCCCACGACGATGGTCCACACGGCCGCCGAGCCCGCCCGAGACGCCCGATCGCGGCGGCGGCGCGTTCGTCGATGTCCGATCACCCGGGGTTTCGGCACGCTCCACGCTGGCGGAGGGTAGTACCGTGACGCACGTCATGGCCCACGAAGAGATCCTCTCCCGCACCGACTTCTTCGCCGATGCACACCCCGACGCACTCCGCAACGTGGCGGCGGCAGGGCACGAACGGCACCTCATCCGGGGTGATGTCCTGTTCAACGAGGGCGATCCGCCGAACGCGCTGTACCTCGTCGTGCGCGGCCGGCTGGCGATCGCCATCGCGAATCCGATCGATCGACGCGAGAGCGTCGTGGCGCTGATGGAACCGAACGACCTGTTCGGCGAGATGGGCATGCTCGACGACGGTCCTCGATCGGCGATGGCGCGGGCACTCGAACCGACCACGGTGCTCGAGATCCCGTTCGAACCCGTCTTGGAGATGTTCGACCAGCACCCCAAGCTGCTGTGGAACGTCACCCGGCTGCTCGCGCAGCGAATCCGCGTGACCGACGAGGCGCTTGGCCGACTCGGTGTTCCTCGACGTCACCGGTCGGACGGCCAAGCGCCTGCTGGAACTGGCCGATGGCGAGGATCAGTTCACGCTGCCGGTCACGCAGGAGGAACTCGCCGGCATGGTCGGCGCCTCGCGCGAGCGGGTGAACAAGGCGATTGCGAGTTTCATCCGCCTCGGCTGGCTGGAACAGCAGGACCGGACCTACAAGATCGTGCAACGCGACCGACTCGAACTCCGCGCGCGCTAGACGTCGGCGACGTCGTCGACGAATCGACGACGTCGGGCGATTACATATTGACGATCATCGATATGACCGGTACGATGCGGGCATGCGCCTGCAACTCGCCCTCAACGTCACCGACCTCGACGCTGCGATCGACTTCTACTCGAAGATGTTCGACGCCGCGCCCGCCAAGACACGGCCCGGCTACGCGAACTTCGCAATCGTCGACCCACCGCTGAAGCTCGTCCTGTTCGAGCGGCCCGACGCCGCCGACGCCGACGGCTTCGCCCACCTCAACCACCTCGGCGTCGAGACGGAGACCGCGAGCGACGTCGTCGCCGCGGAGGCCCGACTCACCGACACCGGGATCGAGACGACCGGCGTCGACGACACGGTGTGCTGCTTTGCCGAGAAGACCGAGACCTGGGTGACATCGCCCGAGGGCGCCCGCTGGGAGTGGTACGTCAAGACCGGCGACGCCGACCAACTCGAGAACGCCGTCGTCTCGACCCCGTCCTGCTGCTGACCCCGCCCGCGCCCAGAAGTCGAGCGAACGAGAGGCAGGAGTCAGAAATCATGAGTTGAGGGTTGTCATGATCCTGAGTCGTTGACTATCATGTTTTACGTCGCTGAGGGAGTCAGCATCCTGAGCGACAGGAACCATTCGACAGTCCGATCCAGCACTCCAAAGGAGTTACCGATGCTCGTCATGAACAGCCCCTTCCGTGAATTCGACGCCCTCTTCGACCAGTTCGCCGGCCGTGGCACCGGATCCGCCGCCACCGCGATGCCGATGGACGCCTACCGTCGCGACAGCGACATCTGGGTGCACCTCGACCTCCCCGGCGTCGCCGCCGACAGCCTCGACGTGTCCGTCGAGCGCAACGTCTTGACCGTCACCGGCGAACGCTCCTGGGAGCGCCGCGAGGGCGACCAGATGTACCTCGCCGAGCGCCGCCGTGGCACGTTCCGCCGTCAGGTCACCCTCGGCGACGGACTCGACGCCGAAGGCATCGAGGCCGACTACACCGACGGTGTCCTGACCCTGCGGATCCCTGTCGCCGAAAAGGCCCAGCCGCGCAAGATCAGCGTCGGCACCGGGTCGGCACCGAGCGCTCCGGCGATCGAGGCCACCGCGGACGCCAACTGACCGCAGCGACGGTCCACCGACCCCCCAACGCACGGGCGCCCGAGCGATCGGGCGCCCGTGGCGCGTGCGGGATCACGTCGCCGTCACGCGCGTGAACGTGCCGTCGGACCATCCGACCAGCACCACGTCGCCCACGGCCACGACGCCCGAGGGCCAGCGCTGCTCGTCGAGCGCGGTCTCGGCACCGTCGGCGGCACCACTGTCGATCTGCTCGACGATCCAGCCGTCACCCACCGGTGCCAGCACCCAGTAGCTCGGCGCCGACGGCTCGGCATACTCGAATGCCCCTTCCGACACGTCGGTGACCGTCCCGTCGGCATTGACGACCTCCTGTGTCATCGCGTCGAACGGAATCACCACGAGCGGCTCGCCGGTGGCTGGATCGAGAATCGTGATGTCGCTCCCACCGAAGTCTCCCTGCCCGACGAACTCGAACGGATCGTCGCCGGCGGACAGCCCGTCCGCCGTCTCGGACACGATCACCTCGCCCGTTGCGATGTCGGTCAGCGTGTAGCCCACCGAGTACGCCCCGCCTCCCTGCCTCACCTCGAGCTCGTAGCGGTACCCGTCGACCTCGGCGCTCTGACGCGATCCGAGGCTGTCCGCGTACGGGTCGCCGCTCTCCGGCCCGTAGCTGGCGAGCAGGAAGGCTCCCGAGCCGAGCTGCTCCGAGTAGGCGCTCTCGGGAATGTCGGGCGTGTCGAGGGTGGTCCACTCGCCGGTCGCCAGATCGCCGACGTACGTCGCCTGCGAGCCTCGACCGTCCGTCATCCGGAGTGCGACACCGTCGGGCGTTTCGATGATCGAGTCGACGTACCCGTCGGTGGGCAGCTCGATCGGGATCCAGTCGATCCCGTCGGCGGAGCGCCTCGGGGTGGGGCCGAGTTCGACGAACTCGTCGCCCACGCCGATGACCCACGATTGCGATGACAGCTCGGCGCGGGTCGGCTGGCCACCCCACGTCGAGGTCCAGGTGACCGACTCCTCGTCGTGATTCGGCGGGCCATCGAGGCCCAGCTCCTCCCAGGTGTACGTCAAGGTCTCGGTGACCGCAGGCGGCTCGGGCGGCGTGTCCGTCGTCTCGGCGGGTACGTCGGGATCGAAGCCGTCCGCCCCGTAGAGCTCGACCGTCACTCCCTCGTCTCCGTAGCTCACGCTCACCCCACCGGCCGACGAATTCACCCGGTCTCGCGTCTCGGGGTCGAGCAGGGCGATCGGGTCGACGTCGACCGACAGCTGGATCGACACCAGGTAGCCGACATCGGAGACGGCGATGCCGCTGGGATACGACGTGTAGCGCTCGGCCGGGGCGAGGTCGGTCGGTGGCGCCGGCAACGGGACCTGCTGGACCTCCCACGTCACGAGGTCGACCGACGAGTAGACCTCGAGGAACTGCGGCTCGGCGGGCCCGGCCGGCTCGGGGAAGCCGGCGTCGGGTTGCACCACGATCACGACGCGATCGGCCGTGGTCCGGACCTCCGACCACAGGTTGTCGGGGACGGGGAACTCCGCGTCGGTGTCGGTCCACTCGATGCCGTCGGTGCTGAACCGCACCGATGTGTCGACGTCGCCCTGCTCGGAGTAGATCGCGTCGTAGACCTCCTGATTGGCGCTGATGACGTCGGTCACCTCGTCGAGCAGGCCGGCGTCCTGCAGGATCTGCGTCGCTTCGGCGATCGTCGCCGGCAGCCCGTCGGGAAAGAGTTCGGTGACTTCGGGCGGAAACAGGTCGACGATCTCCGGCGGCAGCTCGGTGGGCAGTGGCTGGGGCTCGTAGGTGGTCCGGATCGACAGGAAGCCGTCCTGCCAACGCAACAGCCGCGACTGTCCGGGCACGGTCGCGTCGATCGTCAGCCCGGGATCGACGACGTCGCCCAGCTGGGCCGGTACGAGCCGGACGGGGACCGGGTCGCCGGCGGCGACCGGGGTGATGTCGCCAGGGGCATCGGTCACCACGGTGGCCGGCAGCGTGTCCGTTTCGTCGTCGGGCTCGTCGTCGGGCTCGGCGGCCTCCGACGTCGGCGCCTCGGTGGCCGGAGCACTCACGATCAGGTCGTCGCCGTCGCTCCCGCCCACGAGATTGGCGACGATCGCACCCGACACCACGAGCGTGCCGGCGGCCGCCAGCCCGACGACCGTGTTGCGGCGACGACGACGCCGTGTCGCAGTGGAGCGGACCGCGGTGAGCATGGTCGACGCATCGCCGACCTCGACACCGGCGGCTGCCGCACCGAGTTCGACCGCGATCGCGTCGGCCGGCGACGAGTCGATCACGCCGTCGGCAGCGTTGTTGGCGGCGTTGTTGGCGGTGTCGTCACCATGGTCCTGCTCCGTGTCGTCGGCTGATCGATCGGGGGTGGATTCATCGTGCATGTCGTGCTCCGTGTCGTGCTCGGTGTCAGGCGGTGCCGAGATCATCGGCGAGGCGTTCGAGGGCGCGGCTGAGGCGGCTCTTGACCGTGCCGGGGCGGATCTCGAGGCCGTCGGCGATCTGCTGCTCGGACCAATCGAGGTAGTACTTGGCGACGACCACGGCGCGATGCTCGGGCGAGAGCCGACGCAAGGCGGGGACGATCCGCAGATCGGAGTCGGCCGGCGTCGCCGAGTCGGCCTCGACCCGTCGCTGACCGACCGCCGCGACCTGTGAGATCTCGCGCACCGATCTTGCGTCGCCGCGACCGCGCCCAGTTGAGGCCAACGCGGTACACCCATCCGGCCGGATTGTCGTACCCGCCGACCTTGCCCCAGCGTTGCAGGGCGCGGGCGAACCCTTCGGCGGCCGCATCACGGCCGAGCTCGTCGTCGCCCAGCGCCAGGCTGAGCGCGCGGACCAGCGGCCCGTGGTGCATGGCGAAGAACCCGTCGAAGCCGCCGTCGACGACGACCGAATCGGACGCGGCTTGCGTTCCCACGGTCGCATCTTGGGTCATTGCGCTCACGACCACAAACGCACGAGCAACCCGATCGGTTCCGCGATGCGTCACATTTCTTCGGCGGTCCCGGCACTTCTTCCGGCTGATCAGCCAACGGCCACTTGCACCTGCCGCAGTGGACCGCCGTCGACGATCCACGCGAGTCCCGGCCGAGCCGGCACGAGGGAGCGGCGCGGGATCTGCGCCGAGAGGAGATCGCCATCAGGATCACTCCGCGACGCCATCACGATGCCGCATCGCGACTTCGCCATCTCGCGTGTCCAGTGCCCGTAGCTCGTGCGCACGACATCGGCTCGGGCACCGGCCAGCACGGTCACGTGCGGATACTCCCCCTGTGCGATGTCGGCCAGCACGCCCGGGTCGTCGACCCGATGCGCGTCGTCGATGACGATCGCGGTGCGGACCGTCGGGTCGAGCACCACCTCGGGGTCGACCGGCGTCCGCCGGCCGAACGACACGACGCGGAAGGGCACCTCGCGCCCGGTCGCATCGTGCTCCCAGGCGGCCGCCAGTCGCGCAAGGGTCGTCGAGACCCCCGTGCGCGGACCGCCGACCACCAGTGCGTGATCGCCGTCGACGAGATCGAGCACCGCGGTCCCGAGATCGGCACCGTCGACGCCGATGACCAGCCGGGCGACACCCGCAGGTCCGCCGCGGCCGGCATCGATGTCATCGATGCCGACGAGATCGGGCAGCGCCGCGATCGCGGCGGGTCCGCCGGCGTCTCGATCGCTGCGGGCGGGCAGCGCCGCGAGACCGGCAGCGCCCTGCGCGACTTGCGCTTCGAGCCCGCTGGCGAGGATCCGCATCCGACCCGGCCGGTCGGGTCCGGCCGGCGGCGTCCGGAGTCCGAGGCTGCGTGCCACGCCCGGGTCGTCGAGATGAAACAGCCACCGGTGAGCGACGGGGGCCATCGCAATCGCCGTGCCACCTTCATCGGCCAGCACCAGTGCCACACCGACCGCGGGTCCGTCGGTCACGATCCGTTGGAGCAGGTCGAAGGTGGCCTGCCGCTCGATCGAGCCGAGCGAGGACCGCACCGAGCCGTAGCCGTCGATCATGAGCACGAGGTCGGGTTCGTCGTCGGCCGCGCCGCCGAGGCCCAGCCGCCGGTCGATCGCATCGACCACGCGAGCGAACAGTCGATGGAGTCGCTCGTCCTCCGTCAGTCGCACCACCCCACCGCAGTGCGCGATCGTCGCCAGCGCAGCGAGCCCGTCATCGCCCCGAGCATCGACCACGTAGAGGTGTCGGTCGTCGGGCTTCGCATCTCGACACGTCGCCGCCGCGAGGGCGATCATCGTCGACGTGGTTCCGGAGCCGATCGACCCGATGAGGGCGAGGCTCCCGTCGGCGGGTTGCCACGTGAGGGGCAGCCGACGCTGGCGCTGGGGATCGTCGACCACGCCGATCGAGAACGCGCCGGCATCGTCGCCCGAGGCGGCGGGCTCGTCACCGGCACCGGTCGGATCCGGCAGCAGCGGAAACGGCAACGGCTCGACCCACGGCCGATGCGGCGCGTCGACGCCGAGCACCTGCGCGGCCGCGACGATCGCCTCGACGGTGGTCTCGAGCTCGCTGCGCGGGTCGACCTCGGCGACGGCCTCGATGTCGCCAGCTGCATCGACGCCGGGGGCGACGCGGGGACCGAGCCGGTTCGCCGGACAGTCCGGCCGATCCACGATGATGCCGTCGCCTGCGCCGGCGAGCGCGGGGCCCGTGCAGCGTGCGGCCTGGAAGACGACGAGTTCGTCGGGACCCAATCGCAGCGCCGAACGCCCCGGCACACCGCGCGGAAACTTGGCGGGCAGCTCCTCGCCCACGACATCGACCGCGTCGGGCTTGTCGTGGAGTCGGAGCGCGAGGCGCAGGTTCGTGTTGGCCCGGATGTCGTCGTTGACGACGCCGGCCGGTCGCTGCGTCGCGAGCAGCAGGTGGACCCCGAGGCTGCGACCGCGCTGCGCAATGCCGACGAGCGCCTTCAAGAAGTCGGGCAGCTCCTTCGCGAGTGCGGCGAACTCGTCGATGACGACGACCAGTCGGGCGATCGGCGGCGTGCCGGCACCCGGCGTTGCCTGCCGGGCGCGATAGTCGGTGAGGTCGGCGGCGCCCACCGATCGGAGCAGCCGTTCGCGTCGGTGCAGCTCGGCATCGAGGCTCACGAGGGCGCGTTCGGCGAGGCCGTCGTCGAGATCGGTCACGAGTCCGACGGTGTGCGGCAGACCGGTGCACGCGTCGAACGTCGAACCGCCCTTGTAGTCGACGAGTACGAAGTTGAGGTGCTCGGGCCCGACCGATGCAGCGAGGCTGAGCACCAGCGTCCGCAACAGCTCGCTCTTGCCCGCGCCCGTCGTCCCGGCGATCAGGCCGTGCGGTCCGTCGCGCACGAGATCGATGTCGACCCGACCATCGACCGAGGTACCGAGCGGTGCCGCCGGCGCCGGGTCGTTTCCACCGCTCGTCCACCGCTCGACGATCGCATCGACCGACGTGTCGGGCACGAGCTCGCCGAACGACACCGTCGTCGGCAGCCCCCCGCTCGCACCGCCATCGTCTTCGGGATCGACGAGACATGCCAGGCGTCGCGCGACTTGGTCGGCGGTGTCGACCGAGATCCCTGCGAACGCGATCGAGACCGCGTCGTCGGCATCGGGCACGTCGCCGCTCCAGGAGGCAGATCCGGTCGAACCCACGGTGAGCACGCGCCGGCACATCGCCGGCACGGTGGCATCGGTGTCGACCACGACGAGTGCGGCCGCGTGCGACGCGCTGAGGAACCGCCGGAGCGGACCGGTGCGCGTCGCGAAGAGGTGCGGTTCGTCGGTGACGAGCAGGGTGTGTCGCGACGGGTCGATCGCGTCGAGGGCCTCGCCGAGATCGTCGCCGTGGGCCGGACCGTCGAGATGCACGAGCGCGCCGTGGTCGAGTGCGCCGTGCGGCAGCCAGTCGACCCAGCGCCACATGCGCCGGTCGCACGACACGACGACGAGCTGCCAGTCGGCCGGGCCGATCCACGTGGCGAGCTGGGCGAGGACGGAGCGGGCGATCGAGGACGAATGGTGTCGGGCCCCGTGGAGCGCGATCGCATCGCCCGGACGGATGGACAGCGGCGCAGCGACCGCGTCGAGTCGGGCGCACCGCTCGACGCGTTGCAGCAGGGTGCCGTCGAGCGCCTGTCGGTCGGGGATCTCGATCGGCGGCGACCAGCGATGGACGCCGGTACCGACAACCGCGGACAGAACAGCCTCGCCGTGTGTCGGCGTGGCGGTGCCCGCTTCGACGTCCGAGCGGTGCGCGAGTCGGCGTTGCCACAGCCGAGCGCCACCGGCGAGCGCCTCGTCGAGGGTGTCGGCCACGGTGCGGTGCACGCCGCGATGATGGACGCGTCGGCTCGCCCTCAACGCGTCGACGGTCGCGCCGAATTCATCGAGACGCGCGGCGTGCTCGGCGCGAAGCCGGAGCCGTTTGCGACGCGTCGTGACCACGCCGACGATGAACGTCGCCACGGCAGCGATCACCCCCATCGCGGCGAACAGCATGAACATCGGGTTCGCCATGATCGTGGCGATCACGACCGCTCCGACCGCGGTGACCCCGGTTCCGATCAGGCCGGTGAACGACGGGCGCTGCGGCTCGGCCGCGGCGATCGGCGCCACTGCGGTGGGAGCGCGCCACGACGGCGCGGCGTACGGGGCGCGCCACACGACGCGGCGCCACGGGTCGCTCGGATGCGGGGCGATCGAGCCGACCGCACCGGCGCGGTCGTTCGGTGCGTCGGCCCGACCTCGACATCGGCGGATGCGGATCACGCTCGCACCGACGATCAGGTCGGTGTCGTCGTCGACCGCGGTCTCCTCCCATGAACGACCGTCGATACGGACGGGGACGACGCCGGTCAACTGCGTGATCTCGATCGAGCCGTCGTGGTCGATGCGCAGCAGTGCGTGGTGCGGCTCGATCCCCGGGTCGTCGAGCCGCACGGCGGCGTGACGGGCGCGCCCGATCAGGTGGCGGCCGGCAGGGAGTGACTGCCAGGTCGTGGTCGACGGGCCGGAGACGACGGCCACCTCCACGAGCGCTGACGCCGACCCGGGATCGACCGGCTGCTCCGAACCGAGCGACGCGCCGACACGCAACTCGTCGATGTCGGCGAGACGTTCGTGGGGATCGAGCGCACGTCGAGTTGTCCACAGGGTCTCGATACCCAGGCGACGAGCGAGCGCGTCGACCGTGTCGTTGCGGTCGAGGGCGCGAACGGTGAGGCGGTCGCCGTCGGGCCCGACGACGTCGAGCGGAGGAAGTGTTGATCGGTCCACGCCCGTCAGTGGGTGATCACCGCCGCCGACGGGAAAAGAATCTCGTGCTCGACGCCTGACCCTTCACTCCCCGAAAACGGCAGCTGACCAGGTGCTGTGAACCCACACGACGTCACTGTGAGCCCGGTGAACCCGAGAAATCTCCCGCCGTCGCGACTCCTGTGAGCCCGCCGGTGAGGGTGCTTCGTCATGGTCGCCCCATGACATCGAACACCGCGACCACGAACACCCCGACCACCCGCGGAGCGACATCGCTCGCCCCGAGCCCCAAGACGCAACCCAGCGCACAGCCCACGCCGATCGAGCGTCGCCGCGCGACGCCGATGCTCGTCCAACTCGACCGCGAGTGGGCCCGGCTGCGGCGGCGGTCGAGGACCATCCGCACGGTGCGGGGATGGGATGGCGACTCGACCTTCCGCACTGCGGTTCAGACCGTGGACGACCTCGACGAGTTGGTCGCCGCCACCCAGCCCCACGTCGGTTCGCCGGGCTCGGGCGATGCGATCCTGCGACGCCTCGTCGAGCTGGCGGCGACCGACGAGCTCGCCGGCAGGATCGTGCTCCAACGGCTCCTCCCCGGGCTCATCAGCCAGTCGCGTCGCTGGATGCAGCCGGGCACCGGGACCGACGCGAGCGACGTCGCGATCGGCGCGGGGTGGATGGCGATCCGGGGCTTCGACACCGAGGCCCGGTCACGACACATCGCGCCGGCGCTCGTGGCCGATGCGCTGTGGATCGGATTCCGCCGCGGCGCCCGCCGCCGAGTCGCATCGGAGGTGCCCGTCCCGAGCAGCGTCCTCGGCGCACAGCCGGCACCAGCGCATGTCGCGGATCCGCTGGTCGCACTGGCCGGCACGTTGCGCGCCGCGGCGCGGGCCGGTGTGCGAGCGAGCGACCTCGATCTGCTCCGGACGATCGTCGTGTCCGGGGGGCCGACCCGGGCGGCCCGAGACTGCGCGGTGACCGTCCGGACGATCCGGAACCGACGGGACCACGTCGCAGCAAAGGTGCGCCGGGCGCTCGGGCCGGAGTGGGCCGATTGGACCGATCCGCTCGTTGCCGCCTGACTCCGCCCGGCTCAGTCGCGGGCGACCCGACCGGCGACGAACTCGATCGAGCGGTGCACCGTCGCCGCGACTCGACGCTCGAGTTTGGGCGCGGTGATGAAACGCAGCGTGGCGTCGAGCGGCAGGGTCGTGTCCCGGCGCCGGCTCTCGAGCGCGGCGGCTCGCGCCATCTTCACCGCGTGCACGTGGAAGATCGGAGCGGTGCTCACGTCGCTGAGCGCGAATCGCTGGAGTTCGTCGCCGTATGCGTGCACATCGACGGCCAGCGGCTCGACCTCGTCGAGTGGGCCGACCGACGTGTGCCACTCGTGCCGACCGGTCCAATGCGCGAGGAACGCGGAGAAGAACACGAGCCGGGTGCGATCGATCCGTGCCGCGGCGTCAGCGTCCGCTCCGGACGAGACTGCCGCCGCGTGATGCCATCGGACGGCGTGCGCGTAGGTGACGCCGTGGGTGATGTCGAGCCAGCCGAAGTCGTCGTCGAGGTCGAAGTCGCCGGCGAGGTCGTAGCGCAGCATCCGCTCGCTGACGGCGTCGACGATCGCGTCGAGTACCCCGTCCACTCCAGCGCCCGCGCACAGTGCGTCGGCCACGGCGAGCACCGGCGCCGTACGGTCCGCTCCGAGCAGTGCCGACCGCAACCGACCGTCGTCGACCCACGACGGGTCGACAGGTCGCCGTGCGAGGTCCGCCAGGTCGATGCCATCGAGCGCACGCATGAACGGTCGCATGTACGGCAACGTGTCCTCGCGGGTCCCGTGGACGATCGTCGGGACGAGGTGGGCCAGCACGGTGTCGGCTCGTTCCCATCCGATCATGTCGAGCAGTTCGAAGGCCTTCTGGCTGTAGATCGCGCCGTGTCCGTACGACAGGTGATGGTCGCTCACGACGGCCTCGAACCACGGGCGGAGGTCGGTTGCCGAGTCACCGCGGTGGATCGCGGCGCGCAGGATCGACTGCGCGTCAGCGAGCGCCTCGGCCTCGACCGCCGCCCGGAACCGTTCGACCGTGACCGTCGCGAGATCGAGTGCCGGATCGGGAAGCAGGCGGACGGGACGGTCCCGTTCGGATTCGGAGATCCCGACGATGCCCTGCACGACGGGGAGCGCCCGTTGGTCGCCGTCGAACAGTTCGACCATCGCGAGGCAGTCGGTTGCCGCCGCGATCGAGTGTTCCCATCCGTACTCGGCTCGGGGTGCACCGTGTGCGACCGCCTCCCAGATCAGCTCGGCGGGTTCAGCCCCGGCGCCGAGCAGGCGGACGACGTCGCGGCTCACCTGCCCGACGTAGTCCCGCTCGATCCCGCGCCGCAGGCTCTCGGTGACGCGCACGCGCACCTCGGCCGGGGAGGGCCGATTGAGGGTGACGCGCACGCCGCCGGCATCGTCGATGTCGACATCGTGCACCTGGACGCCCTCCTCACCGAGCACGCAGGCACCGTCGGTCACGCGGAACTTCCAGTTGTGCCAGGCGCAGGTGAGCAGCTCGCCGTCGAGCGAGCCCTGAGTGAGGCCGTAGCCCTCGTGCGGGCAGGCATGATCGAGCGCGTGGATGCCGGTCGACGTCCGCACGAGGCACACCCGTTGACCGTCGACCTTCACCATCCGGGTGGAACCTTCGGGGAGATCGGAGAGGGATGCGACGGTGGCGCTCGAGCGCTTGTTTGCGTTCATGGTCGTCGACCGTAAGACTTCAACAATGGTTGAAGTCAAGAACCGAATGCTGACGATCGGCGAGGTCGCGGCAACGGGCCGGGTTGGCCACCTCGGCGATCCGGTTCTACGAGGCGAACGGGCTGATCACCTCCGAACGCAACGCTGCGGGACACCGCCGCTTCCGGGCCGACGTGCTGCGGCGCGTGAGCTTCGTGCGCGTCGCACAACGCGTCGGCCTGAGCCTCGGCGAGATCCGTGCGGCACTGGCGACGCTCCCCGAGTCGCGCACGCCGACGCGACGCGACTGGGCGAAGCTCGCCCGGGGCTGGCAACCGCTGATCGACGAGCGGATCGCACTGCTCGAGGCGATGCGGGAGAAGCTCGACGGCTGCATCGGCTGCGGGTGTCTGAGCCTCGACACGTGCGAGATCTACAACCTCGACGACGAAGCCGCGCTCCTCGGCGCCGGACCCCGCTGGCTCCTCGGGGATCGCACGGCTCGCACGCCGTCGTGACCAGTCAGCGAGCAGCGAGGAATTGCGGGCGCCGTCGGGTTGGGCCGGTGTGGTGGTGGGTCGCGTCAGGGTGGAGCGGGATCGAGGAGGCACCCATGTCGTTTCAGCCGAAGTCATCTGGCCGTCGGCGGCAGAACCCCCGCTCGGCCGGGTGTCTGCGCAACGCGATCGATCACCGATCGCGGCGTGACTTCCGTCGATTCCGATCGGAACTGGGCTGCATGATGTCACGTGTTCTGGCTTGGGCCGTAACATGTTCGACATCAACGAGCGGCCCCCCACACCCTCGCGAGGACCCTCGCGCGCACCCACCGGCGACGCCGGCATGGCCAACCGCGCCCCCATCATCGCCGCAACGGCGCTCCTCGCCCTGATCGTCGGCGTGGGCGTCGTCGGCGCCACGGGCAACGACGACACGACGCCCTCGACACCACCGTCGCAGACCGTCGCACCCTTCACCCCGGCGTCCACCGTCGCTCCCCCGTCGACGGAAGCCACGTCCACCACGGCCGCACCCTCGCTCCCGCCGCTGAGCCAGCCGCTCGCGCAGGGCTCCCAGGGTGTCGAAGTCCAACAGCTCCAGACGCGCCTCACCGAGCTCGGCTTCGACCCCGGCCCGACCGACGGCATCTTCGGGTTGATGACGACACAGGCCGTGTGGGCATTCGAGAAGCTCGTCCTCGGCACGCCGCGGAGCGAAGCGACCGGACGGATCGACCAGGCACGCTGGGAAGCCCTCATGGGCGACGTGACGATTGCACCGCGCCGCTCCACGAACGGCCAGGCCGACCACACCGAGGTGTACCTCGAAGAACAGGTGATGGTCGTGTTCCAGCGCGACGTCCCCGTGCTCATCTCGCACATCTCGACCGGCGAACTGGACGAGAACGGCGACCCGGCCGAATACTGCGAAGAAGCCACCTACGACACCGATGCCCAGGGCCGTGAGCTCGAAGAGCCGGTCACGAAGGCGATCTGCGCACTCGCCAAGACCCCCGGCGGCGTGTTCACCTACAACCGCCAGGTCGAAGGCAAGCGCGTCAGCCCGCTCGGCGGCATGTGGAATCCCGTCTACTTCAACTACGGCATCGCCGTGCACGGCGCCGAGGAGGTGCCACTCGAGCCGGCATCGCACGGCTGCGTGCGCATCCCGATGCACATCTCGGAGTACTTCCAGGACCTGATCTCGATCGGCGACCGGATCCTCGTGTGGAACGGCGAGCAGGAGCCGGAGAACGTCTCGGAGCGCGACTCGCTCCCGTCGTTCGACTACCCGGACCCCTCGGCGACCACCACGACCACCACGACGCTGCCGCCGGAGACGACCACGACCACGGTTGCCCCCACCACGACCGAGTCAGCGACCGCCGACACCACGACCACCACCACGACAGCCCCGTCGCCGACCACGGTGCCGAGCGCGTCGACGACGACCACCACGACGACGTCGAGCTCCACCACGACGACGCTGGTCCCGCCACCCCCCGACGACTGAGCGACGCCACGCGCTGCTGCGACCTCGCGGCCGGCCTGCGCGACAGAGATCGACCCGAACAGCCGGCGAGCCATCGGTCACCGCCCACCGGACGGTACGACATCGTCGCCGCCGGTGCGTGAAGATCAACCCATGAGCGACTTCAACGGACAGGTCATCGCAGTCATCGGAGCGACCGGAGGGCTGGGGCGGGCGCTGACCGACGAACTCCGGCGCCGCAACGCCACGATCGTCACGGTCAACCGGTCGGGTGGCGCCGACGTCCAGCTCGACCTGCGGGACTCGACGGCCGGCGACGCCCTCGTCGAGTACGTGCAGTCCGCTCATCACCGCCTCGACGGCGTCGTCGTGGCGGCCGGCATCGTCGCGTTCGGCGACCTGCTCGACGCCGACGACATCACGATCGAGGAACTGCTGCTCACCAACACGATGGGCCCGATCTGGCTCGCGAAACGGGTGGCGCCGATGCTCGCCGACGCACAGGGCTTCTTCGTGAACATCTCCGGGGTCGTCGCCGAGACACCGATGCCGTCGATGGTCGCCTACTCGGCGTCGAAGGCCGCGTCGGCGGCCGCGATGGCCGCACTCGCGAAGGAGTGGCGACGCAAGAAGATCCGCGTCATCGATGTCCGGCCGCCGCACACCGAGACAGGCCTCGCGTCCAGACCGATCGAGGGCACCGCGCCGAAGATGCCCGACGGCCTGGCCCCGGCGGTGGTTGCCGAGCGCATCGTCGACGCGATCGTCAACGGCGAACGCGAGCTCTCAGGTGCCGATTTCGGGAACGGTGAGCGCCGCACGGATGGCACCGCGTAGGTAGCGCTCGAGCTCTTCACGGCTGTGGTTGCGCTCGTGCATCACGTAGTCGATCGCCTGGAAGCTCAGCACCTGGTCGATCGAGGTGATCCGCAGCTCGCACTCCTGGGGAGTGAAGTTCTTCAACTCGTTGTGGAACTGGTCGTGGATCTGACCGCGTGAGATGCGCCGGGCGTTCTGGAAGTGCTCGTGGATCTTGCGGTTCGAGAACGACTGGATCATCGCCGCCCGCACCATGTCGGCGATCTGGAAGTACAGCTCGACGCGCGCGTCGACCATCGCATCGATGCGGTGATCGAGTGGATCGGTCGGCTTGGCATCGCCGGACGCCTTCATCACGAGCGGCTGGATCCAGGCCATCGCCCGATCGGTCGCCGCGTCCATCATCTCGGACCGGTCCTTGAAGTAGCGATAGACCGATCGATACGAGACCCCGGCGCGATCGGCGATGTCATCGATCGACGGATCGTCGGCCCCCTCGGTCGTCAGCTCGACGAGCGCATCGAGCACTGCATCGCGGTTCCGCTCCCGGCGCGCTGAGCGCCCGTCCGACATCTCGACCATCGCACGAGTGTACGCAGATCCCGATGCCCACTCAGGCCTCGTGACGCTCGGACTGTCACGTACTGCGGATCGGCGCCGACGTCACGCAGCGAGCCGACCGTCGATGATGTGCACGCTGCGGTCGCAGTACTGCGTGATCCGCTGATCGTGCGTGACCACGATCGCCGAGGTCCCGCGCTGCTTCATCTCGGCGCGGATCAACTCCATCACCTGTTCGCCCAACTCGGTGTCCAGCGCCGACGTCGGCTCGTCGAACAGCACCAGCTTCGGGTCGTTCATCAGCGCGCGACCGATCGCGACTCGCTGGCGCTGTCCGCCGGAGAGCTGTGAGGGCAGGTTCTTCTTGCGGTCGGCCAGGCCCAACTCCTCGAGCAGTTGGTCGGCGCGCCGCTGGGCGGCCTTTCCGGTGCGCTTGCCCAGCTCGTCGACGACCGTCAGGTTCTCCTTGGCGTTGAGAAACGGCACCAGGTTGACCGACTGGAAGACGAAGCCGATCGACTCCTGACGGAACGCCGTGAGCTGCTTGTCGCCGTAGTTCGAGATGTCCTCGCCGCCGACCACGATGCGACCCTCCGTGGGCGACAGGATCCCGCCGGCGATCGAGCACAACGTCGTCTTGCCCGAGCCGGACGGGCCGACGAGTGCGACGATCTCGTCATCGGCCACGGTCAGCATCGCGTGGTCGAGGGCGACGACCTCGGAGCCGTCACCCATCGTGTAGATCTTGCGGACGTCGGACAATTCGAGCGCGTTCATCAGTGGGCCTTATCCAGTGGTTCCGATGGCTGAAGCCGGGTCGACCTTGAGGACCCGGCGGAGGGAGAACGAACAGCCGACCGCAGCGGCCAAGAGCAGCAGGGCGGCGCTCGACAGAATCGAGCCGGCCGACACGAAGATCGGGATCGACCCAGGAGGAATCAGGAGGTCGAGCAGCACGACCAGGATGCCGGCGATCGTCGAGGCGATGAGGGTGACGACGACGGCTTGCACCATGAGCCCGCCGAAGATCGTCGACGACTTCGCACCGAGCGCCTTCAGCACCCCGTACAGGCTCAGTCGCTCGACCGTGAGCAGCGCGAAGAAGAGCCCGATGACGACCAAGGCGACCACAATCGTGACGCCGATGATCTGATTGAACGTCCCCTGCTGCTCTTCGACACCGGGAATCGCGTTCACGGCCTCGGTGACGGTGTAGCTGTCGGTGGCGCCGCCGGTGACGACGTCGATCTCATCGGCGATGTCGGCGTCACCGCGCACCACGAGCGCCTGCCAGACCCCCTCGGACAACTGCGCGTCGGGGCGGTTCTCGGCCAGCGTCGCACGCCAGGTCGCCTCGTTCGTCCACAGCCCGCCCTGACCGTTGAAGCTCGTGTCGGACACGAAACCGATCACCTCGACGGGGGTGCGCGCCGGACCGAGGAGGATCGTCATCCCCTCCTCGACGTTGTCGGCCTTGAGGACGTCGTCCGCGTAGGCCTGACCATCGGGCGGCGGGGCCGGGATCCCGTCGGGCTCGAGCTCGTATCCGAAGAGCGCGACGTTGGCGAGATCGCGGGGTCCGTTGCCGGGCACGCGGGCGCCGAGCTGGACCAACCCGATCCCGCCGACTTCCTCCACGCCGGGCAGCTCCTCGATCTGCGTCCGGACTTCGGCCTCGATGCGGCTGCGGGGGAACGAGGCCTGCGCGGTGTTCGAGTACACGATGGCGTCGGCGTCCTGGACCCGGATGGCGCCGGTCGACGAGCGGATCAGACCATCGAGCAGGCTGCCGAGGAACATCAGCAGAATCGCGATCAACGTGATGATCAGCGTCGCGGTGGCGAAGCGACCGGGCCGTCGACGCAGCTCCTTCAGCGCGAGGTTCACACGCCCACCCCTGCACCGGTGGTCGCCTCGATCGGATCGATGCGCAGCACACGCCGCGCGGCGACCAGGGAGCTGGCCACGCCGAGCGTGAGCAGCAGGACGGACCAGAAGATGACGGCGCCCGTTTCGAACTGGAGTGAGATCCCTCCCAGCTCCGACTGGGACAACGGATAGTACAGCGCGGTCCCGATGATCAATCCGCCGGCGATCATGATGACGACTTGGATCAGCAGCGACGAGACGAGCCGTCCGGCGGGGGCACCGATCGCACGCAGCAGCGTCAAGGCGTTCGCCTTCTGGAACGTCACGATGAGGAAGAACAGCCCGGTGACACACGGGACGACCAGCCCGTAGAGCAGGAAGATCAGTTGGAACGACTGCTGTACCTGCGCCACGCCGGGCGTCTCGGCCGCGGCGTCGGCGCGCGTGAGCGCGTCGAGATCGAGCGACTGGGCATTGATGTTCTCGACGAGTTGATCGGCGGTCACCCCCTCGGCGGGAGCTGCCGCGATGACGTTCGGGAGCGGCTCACCGGCATCGGGGTTGACCGATTGGACCGCGCCGGACCAGGTCTCGTAGGACGTGAACAACGTCGGTGCCACGTTGAGCTGGATGTCGTCGGCGAGCCCGACCACTTCGACCTCGAACCCGCCGGGTCGGAGGGTGACGATGTCACCGAGCACGAATTCGTAGTCACCGCCCGTGCTGCCCACTGCCTCGAGGTCACCCGTGGGGTAGCGCCCCGCCACCAGTTCGGACGGGGCACCGAGGCCCTGGCCGTCGGGTCCGAGTTCGTAGCCGATGATCGTCGTGTCGGATGTGGCTCCATCCGCGCCGCTCGGCGCGCCGGTGAAGGTGCCCTGGCCGATCAGGCCGATGTCGCCGACCCCGTCGGCCGAGCGCACCTGGGCTTCGAGGTCCGGCGTGATGACGCTGCCCTGGATCACACGTTGCCCGTCGACGGAGTAGACGAGGACCGGCGCGTTCTGGTTCCGGATCGCGCCGACGAAGCCGGTGATCAACCCGTTCTGCAGCGACTGCTGGAACAGGATCAGGAACACGAGCATCGCGATGGCCGCGACGAGCAGCCCGAAGCGGGTCTTGGCGCGAGCCATTTCTTTGAGTGCGAGGAACATGAGGGGTCAGTGGCGTCTGAGGGTCGGCGTGGATCGTAACGGCCGGTCAGCCGCCACCCGCTTGACGTACCCAGACCGCATCCGGGATGACACGCGGCTCGGATGCTCGTTCATGCGCAGCTTTCGGTTCACGGCCAATCGGACTCGAAGAACGCGTCGGACTCGTCGTTGCCGTAGAGCGCCCACAACACGAACACGCCGATGAACAGCGAGAACACGGCTCGATAGACGTACCCACCGACGTGGTGACCCACGAGGATGTACATCGCGAACGCCATCGTGAGGCCCTGGACGATCGCGACGAGGAGCCGGATCCCCCTGCTGCCGCGCATCAGCCCGGCGGCAACGAGCACGAGCACGACCGCCGAGAGCGCTTCGGCGATGATCGTGCCGGTGAACCCGGCGTTGCTCAGCGGCGAGTCCTCCTTCTCGAGGAAGTCGAGAATCGGGCGCCGCCAGATGAGCATCGTCACCGTGGCGGTGAGCGCCATCGCCGCCTGGATGAACAGGATCGCTGCGATGAACGTGACGACGCCGGGTCGGCGGACGCCGGCGCCGGTGGCCGTCCCGGCGGAGGACTCCGTGGTGGACATGTGATCAACCTCTCGAACGTGACGGTCCGACTCAGTGTTGCCCGACGCCCTGCACGAGCACCGGGCACGGGGCGTGGCGGATGATGTGGTCGGAGGTCGATCCCACCACGGCACGGCGCAGGCCGCTCCGCCCGCTCGTCCCGATCACGACCACGCTGGCCGGCAGGGCTTCGGCGAGTTCGCAGATCGCGTACCCGGGTCGACCGACGATCGCCATCAGCTCGACATCTTCGACGTCGAGCGCCGCCACGGTCAGGTCGAGGATGCGCTTCGCGACGCGGTCGCCGCTGGTTTGGATCTGGTCGGCCAGGTCGACGTCGGTCGCCGCCGAGGAGAAGCCGGTGCCGGTCGTCGTGTCGGGCGAGACCGACGACTCGACGGTGACGAGGATCGTGCGGTCGGCCGGCGCGAGCAGCGGCAGCGCAGCCCGCAGCGCTTCGATCGACACGTCCGAACCATCGGTGCACAGCAACACGATCGAACTCATGGGTCGATTCTTGCAGCTCGGCGCCGGCCTCGCCCGGGTCAGGACCCGAGTCGTTCGGCGGCGATGTCGGGATACCGCGCCTGGCAGGCGTGGAGCAGCGACTCGAGCTTCATCGCCCGCGACTTCGAGCCGGACACCTTCAGCTTGCGGAACAGCAGGGCCTTGCCGAGCGGCAGCGTGCCGAGCAACAACTCGTGCATGGAGTCGGCGCTCAACGACGCAGTGAGCGTGGCCTCGGCGTCGATGGACTCGAACGTGGTGACGACGGGACGGGACCGACCATCGACCCAGATGTCGACATCGGGATCGTGCAGCCGGAAATTGATCACCATCTGCTGGTCGACGAGGTCGTCGATCGACGCGTCGTCGGCGACGCCGTCGAACATCTCCGTGTAGACCTCGATCAGCTGATCGGCGTCGGCATAGACGTGGCTCATGACCCGACCCTAGAGCAACGCCCGGCCCCGACACCCGGCGACGGAGTCGATTCGCGGGGCGTCAGCCTCGGCCGACGAAGCCCTCGCCGACCACGACGGTCTCGGCATCGCGGACGAATCGCGGGCCGAGGTGTGCTCGAACGACCTGGAGCGCCTCGTCCGCCGAACCGATGCCGGCGCGCTGGAGTTCGTCGAGATCGTAGAACGTCGCCTCGATCGCCCGACCGAGTTCGTCGTGCGCGGTGAATGCGGCGTCACGATCGAACGGCGCGGGGAGCTCCGCCCGCGTGCCGAGCGTGGCGGCCCGCTCACGAACGCGGTCCGCCGCATCTCCGCCGACGTCGCCGAGCGCCACCGCCGTGTCGCGCAGCGTGCGGATCATCTCGTTGTGCTCCTCGACGAGTTGATCGTCGATGACCGGCAGCGTCTGGCGAACACTCTGCAGGAGCGATTGCATCATTTGCGCCGTGGCGTACGCCTTGGGGTTGTTCAGGGCGGGGAAGATCTCGTCGTCGATCGCCTGGATGACGCCTTCGAGGATCTGGTCGACGGACGGGGAGGAATTCATGCGGGGACCCCCGGGTACTGAAGGAGCTGGGCGATGCCGGGCAGGGCCGACGCGCTCGACTGGACGAGGTAGAGGTGCAGCAGCTCGCGGTTGTCGCCGTCGACGCGGCGCTTGATCGCCTGGTTGATCGGGACGGCGATGTTCGAGGTCCCGAACAGGATGAAATAGCCGAGCTCCTGCTCGGTGATCTCGTAGCCGGTGAGCTTGTTGTAATAGGCGAGGAACCCGCCCTCGTCGACCGGGTGCGACATGATCGCCGTGTTCGACAGGTCGTCCATCATCATCATCCAGCCGAGGTCCTCACGGGGATCGCCGACGCGGGAGTTCTCCCAGTCGATCAGTGCGGTGACCTTGCCGTCGGCGTAGAGGAAGTTGGCCGGGTTGAAGTCACCGTGGACCAGCGACAGCGGGAGCGGGCGGGGTTTGTGCCGCCGCAGGGTGAGGAATGCGTCGAGCAGCAGGCACAACATCGGGTCGCGATTGATCTTCGGATAGTGCCCCAGGTAGTACTCGAACGTCGTGTCCATGTACCGGTCCCAACTGCTGACGTCGATGCCGACGCCACGCGGATCGTCGAGTTCGCCGTGCGGGTTGAGCTTGGAGATGTCGGTCTGGTGCAATTCGACCAGCGATTCACAGAGGTGCCGCACCACATCGTCGACCTGATGAGTGTCGGGGCCGTCGTGGAAGAGATCCGACGTCGACGGGTTGCCGTCGGCCCGTCTGAGGATCATCGCCGCCTCGCCGAACACCGACCGATCCATCTCGTGGCCGAGGCTCTCCGAGACGGGGATCTGCGTGTGCAATCGAACGGCCTCGATCAGGTCGTGCTCGATCGCCCGACTCGTCTCGAGGATGGCAACGGATTCGGGTGGATCCTTGCGCAGGATCAGCGGGTGTCGCTCCTGGCCCCCCGAGACGTGGATGACGGCATCGAAGCGATACGTCTCGCGGGAGAACCCACCGGGGATCGGACCGAGATCGAGAATCTCGACGTGTTCCGAATCGGGGTGGAGCCGCGACACGAGCGCCGCGAGCTGCAGTTCGAAGTCATCACCCATGTGACGAACGTAACAGCTCCGAGTTCTCGGCTTCGCCGCCGGAGGGTCGACGCATCGCTCAGAGCGAGCGATGCCAATGGCGTTCGTCGCGGAGCGCATCCCACGCGCCCGATGCCGCGACGACGGCGGCAACGGTGCAGACGAAGGCGGTGACGACGGAACCGAGGTCGGCGAGGTCCGCTCCCGTGATCTGTCCGTGAGCGAAGACTCGCTCGAACGGTCCGTGCACGACCGCCGTGGCCACGATGGCCGCCGTCAGCGCGAGCAGTGCTGCGCACACCAACAGGTGACGGGCACGGAACACCCGGTACGAATCGGAGAGCGCCCGTGCGGTGATCAACCAGGAGGACCGGACGGCAACCGCGAGCGAGAGCCCCGCCAGCGTTGCCGTCCCGAACGTGGCGAATCGGGAATCAGCGCCCCCCGACGACACCCGGTGTGACACGGCGAGTCCGACGACACCGACCGCGAGCAGCACGAGCTGGCCCCAGAAGTACCCTCGCCGCGCCAATACGCCACGTTGCTCGTTCGCCATCACTCGTCGACCTCTTCGCCGACCAGTTTGATCGCGTCGAAAGAAAAATGCCAGGCGGGCCCCACTCTGCAGTGGGGCCCGCCTGGCGTGCGTGGCATGGGGCGAGCGCCCCGGAGTCACACGGTCATCACACGGTGGCCGGCTCCTCCTCCGTCATCGAGGCGCCGGTCGCCGTCTCGGCCTGGGCCTTCAGACTCGACCGGGTCTGCCAGACGAAGGCCGCGCCCATCACGGAGCAGACGACGCCGAGGCCGGCCAGCAGGGCAGCAACACCGAGGGCGAGCTGCAGCGTGCTGTGCGTTGCAGCACCGACGCCGAGCTCGGCGACCAGAGCGTGGGCCGTGCCACTCCAGGCCATGTCACGGGCTTGGCCCTCGACCGGGTCCATCCGGTCGAAGCCGGTCCAGTAGCGGCCACCGACCTCGAAGTCACACGTGAGGCCGTCCGCCGGGAACGGCTGCGGCACGGCGACGGTCTCGCCGTTGCAGGTGTACTCCGTTGCGACGTTTCCGTCGGGGTCGGTGAGATCGGCCTCGGTCAACGTGACGGTCTGCGTGCCGTTGAGGACGTGGTATGCGATGGTCGCCATCTGGAACATGTATTCCGTCGCCGTGTTGACCAACGGGTCGTTCGGATCGAGATCACCGTTGACCACCGGGAAGTTCCAGTCGTCCTCGAGCAGCGATCTGATCGCCTGGGCTCCTTCGACCGTTCCTCGGTCCACCAACTGGCCGTCTTCGTTGTACGACAGCTCGACGTTCTGGGCTTCGCTGAACGACTGGAGCGACCCGTACCCGTCCTGCACCTTGCTGTACGCAACCCCGGCTCCGACGAAGAATCCGAGGCCGACGACGAGGAGAAAGACCCCGAGCAATCCGAATGGCTTCTTGAACATGTTGACTCCTTTGGTCAGACGCAGTGCTTGTGAACGTTTTCACGAACACCGAATGTCAGACATCATCCTGGCGGGCCGAGGTGCGGTCTCGTAGGGCCCTTGGTCCCGATGATTGCGGACACAAACGCTGCTTCGGTCGTGGAACCGAACCGCGCGAGCCGACCCGCGTCAGGTCAGCCCATCCGTCATCGGGGGGACCACGATCGTGGGAACGCTCGGGTGGTGGACGAGCGCATTGGCCACCGAGCCGAGCAAGAGTCGATCCAGCACCCCCAGACCGCGGGACCCGATGACGAGCAGGTCGGCGTCGTCGCTCGCCGCTCGAAGCGCGACCCGGGCGTCTCCCGGCACGGCCCGCAGCGTCACCACCGGATGGCCGTCGAGCTCACGCAGGATCTCCGACACGCCCTCCTCGAGCTGTTGACGGGCGCGGGCCTGCGCGTCGGCAGGTGACAGCGACAACGGCTCGCCGATCACCGATTCGCTCGGATGGGCGAGCACGGCGAGCACGCGTGCTGACCGACGAACGTGCGTGAGAGTCCAACGCAGCGCGGCGTCCGCGTGCGGGGAGCCATCGAAGCCGACGACCACGTCGAGCGGGTCGTGCACCGGTCGGACCTCCGGCGGGATCAGCGCCACGGGGACGCTGGAGTGCCGCGCGCAGTACGCACCCACCGACCCCAGCGAGAGATCGTCTCGACCACTCCAGCCACGGGTCCCGACAACGAGCAGTTCTGATGCCGCAGACTCCCGCACGAGGCCCGGCCCGGCACGGGACTCGATGACGACGCCCGCTTCGACCAACGACGGCGCATGCTGCTCGAGGAATCGACGCAGCCCGGCGACCGCCTCGCTGCGATACGGCTCCCCGGTTCCGTCGGACCCCTCGATCGTGCCGAATCCGTGTTCGAACGGTCCCGGCACGAACGTCATGACGGGACGGACCGCACCGAGTTGGTCGGCATGGTCGACCGCCCACCCGAGCGCGAACGCAGACGCAGCAGAACCGTCGACCCCCACGGTCACGGTGCGGTCCGGCGTCGTGGCATCGCTCACGATTCGACCTTGACGACTCTCGGCTTCGGGCGTCAGGGAACTTGGTCCCTTCCATGCGTCGGGTGCGGGCCCGGCTCGAGCGCTCGGAGCTGGGCCGTGTCGGCATCCCACGCATAGACGACACCCGTGTCGGCGATGAGATCGTGGAGCTCGCGTCGGTCGCGACGGACGAGGCCGATCAGGAACCCGATGCCGAGCAGCAGGAAGCTGAGCGGGAACACCAGCGTGCGGAGTGCGGCATGGCGACCGTCGAGGCGCGCCCCGCCGGCGCGGACGACCATCACGCCGAGGATCGCCTTGCCGATCGTGCGTCCGGTGGCCGCGAGCGAACCAGCCGTGTAGAGGAACCACCACAGCGCATACGCAGCCACCACCGCAACGCCGGCCTCGTCGATCTCGAACGACGAGCGGAAGACCACCCGCACAGCGGATTGCACGAGCAGGGCGCCGACGCCGAAGATGACGCCGATCGCGAACTGGTCGATCAGAAATGCCAGAAAGCGCGAGATGGAGCCGGCGAAACGGCCCTGCACCTTCACCGCACGTTCGGATGGCGACAGCCGACCCGAACCGGGTTCCGCGCCGACGCCGCCCGGCATCGGCGGCAGCTCCCGTCGCGCACCGCGCAGAACTCGAGCAGCGACCGCCTGAGCGACCTGATCGGTGATGATGATCTGGGTCCGGGCGACATCGAGCAGCTGGGTGAACACACCGGTCGTCGAACGGGCGATGATCTCACCGAGTTCCGTGCGTGCGACGAGTTGGTTGACGTCGACACGATCGAGGAGACGATTCGCATCGACACGATCCAACAACCTGTCGGCATCCACGCGATCCAGCAGACGATTGGGATCCACACGATCCAACAACGCGTCGGGGTCCACACGATCCAACAACCTGTCGGGATCCACACGATCCAGCAGCCGGTTCGGATCCACACGATCCAACAACGCGTCGGGGTCCACACGATCGAGCAGCCGGTTCGGATCCACACGATCCAACAACGCGTCAGGATCCACCCGGCCGAGGACCCGGTCGACATCGATGTCGCCGAGGACCTGGTCGAGGTCGACTCGTTCGATGAGCCGTTCGATGTCCACTCGATCGACGACCGCGTTGATGTCGATACGGGAGACGACGTCATCGATGTCGATGCGGGAGACGACGTCGTCGACGTCGACCTGACCGACCACCTCGTCGAGGTCGAGGTTCTCGACGATCGGCGAGACGACCGAGCCCATGATTCGACCCAACCGGCTGCCCGGTCGTCCGTTTCGTTCCGGATGCTGCTCGGACATCGCTGGTCTCCTGGCGCCGGTGGTCGCGTGCGTCGCGGCCCACGGTGGCCGCCCCTCAGTCGGGATGGACTCCGACGCTCGCGTTCAGGTGCTCGGTCGTCGACCCGGCCACGGTGTCAACGCTGATGGATCGAGTCACTGCCCGCCAGAGAACTTGGTCCCGTCGACGGCAGATCGGGCGCCACGCCGCTGGAGTCGATCACGCCGGGCGGCCGGGCTCCTCGACAACATGCACCGCAATGACCTGTCGACGTTCGAGTCGTCCGAGGAGAGCGGCGAAGCATGGCCGGCGTTCCTCACCGTGGTCGTCGAGCAGACGCTCCTCGGTCGGAGCCACCCCTGGTACACGGCGGGGTGATCAGGTGTGCGAGTGGGACGGGAGGAGGAACGGGTACGGACGGCGACGGACACGGCGCTGCCAGGCGCGATCGACGCGGCGGACCGCCTGGAGCGCGCCCCACGTCACCATGTCCAGACGCCGGTCGCGGAGGATCTCCCCGTCGTCGAGTGTCGGCGTGACCCGTCCATCGGCAGCCTCGACGACAAGCGGGACGAGATGATCGAGCCGTTCACGGAGGAGGTTCGCAGCGAGGTCGAGCACGACGACGCGCGGATCGTGGTACCGGTCGATGATGCCGGGCACCACGAACCTGCGAACCGCTGGGCGTAGCAGCCACGGCAGCGAGGCGAGGAACACGTCGGTGTCGAGTTCGGTGGCACCGCCGCCGTCCCGCAGGAGCGGCGTGGTCACGTCGAGGTACACGGGACGGTCGTCGACGAGCGCCCAGTTCGAGAGTTGGGCGTCGAGCCCGAACCGTTCGTCGACGGACCCGAGCACCACGTCGACGATCCGTTCGAGCAGCTCTGCTCCGAGCTCGGGGTCTCGTCGGGCCACCGCGACGCCGAGCACGTCGGGCGGGAAGATCGGCTGCACGCAGTACAGCACGGTCCGTCCGACGTCTCCGGCGACGCTGACGAACCGTTGTGTCGACGACGGCAATGCCGCGTCCGGTCAGCTCGTCGAGGTACCGCTCGATCGTCGATGCATACCGGTCGGCTGCCTCGGAGTCCGCGAACGGCGGGAGCCGCTTGCACGCCCACGATCGGTCCTCACCGCCGGCCAACACGAGCGAGATCTCCCCCTCTCCGAGCAGGGCCAGTCGGGAGACGTCCCCAGCGGCGAGTGCGAGACACACGTCGCGCTCCAACGCCTCGAGCTCTGTGTCGGTGATCGGGCCCCGGTTCATACCGCGACGGCCGCGACGTCGTGGGCAGGGTGACGCGTCATCGCAACGCCGATCTCACGATCGCAATGATGTCGTCGGCCTCGTCGTCGGAGATGGTCAGCGGCGGCAGGAGTTGGAGGACCGACGTGTCGTTGTTGGCAAACACGGCGAACACCCCGGCCTCGATCACCGCACGGGCTGCAAGCATCGCGTCGCCCTCGTTCGGCAGCTTCAGTCCCATGAACAGGCCGCGCCGGCGCAGCTCGCCGCCGACCCCGGCGAGCCCGAGCTGGAAGCGGTCGCCGAGTTCGACGACGCGCTCGAGGAAGCCCGGCGCCTCGACGACGTCGAGCACCGCCAACGCCGCAGCACAGCCGAGTTCGGCGCCGCCGAACGTGGAGATGTGTACGAACGGGTGGTCGACGAAGAACGCGTGGAGCTCGGCGGTCATGAGCGTGGCCGTGATCGGATAGACACCCCCACTCAGCCCCTTTCCGGTCACGACGATGTCGGGCTCGAGGCCCTCCTGCTGGAAGTACCACATGGTGCCCGTTCGGCCGAGGCCGGTCTGGACCTCGTCGAGCACGAAGCAGACCCCTCGCTCCCGACACAGCCGTTGCACGCCGGCGAGATAGCCGGGGCTCGGGATCGGCATGCCGAGCGTCGCCGGGATCGACTCGAGGATCACGGCAGCGGTCGTGTCCCCGACGACGTCGGCAAGAGCGTCGAGGTCGTCGAAGGGCACCTGGACGAATCCGGGGAGGTTGGGGCCGAACGGATCCCGGTACTCGGGGTCGCCTGCGGCCATCGCCAGCCCGGTGTGACCGTGGTAGCCGCCGACGGCGGAGACGATCCCGGTCCGGCCGGTGTGGGCACGGGCCACCTTGAGGGCGAGATCGATCGCCTCGCCGCCGGCGACCCCGAACACCACGCCCGGGAGCAGGCCGTCGGTCGTTGCGACGAGACGCTCGGCGAGCTTCGCCCGCCAACCCGACACGAGGTGGTGATTCCCGATGTCGAGGGCGTCGAGGGCGTCGCGCACCGCGTCGATGACGAACGGATTTCGATGCCCGAGGTTGAACACCCCGCCGTTGCAGTGGCAGTTGTAGAGCCAGCGACCGTCGAACGCGTTCCGAAAACGGGCGCCGGTGCGCTCTCCCATCACGAGGTCGACGCCCAACGCGTCGAACGCCGCGACCTTGCCCGGGTTGACATGCGCGGCGAAGGCCGCAGCGGTCTCGCGGAACGTCGAATACGGCTGATCGCCGGGCCTCGCGGGCTTCATGATGCTCGCTCCTCGAGGTCGTGACCGGGCGATGACGGCAGGCCCGCCCGATCGTTGCGGACCCGCCAGTAGCGACGGACCCACGCAGGTCGGGTATCGGCCACGTCGCCCAGCTCACTCGACCACACCGCATCGGTCCACCCACGGAGCAACCCCTCCGCCTCGGCGAACGCGTCGGCCGGCCGGGGCGGATCGAGCAACCAGCGCGCCTCGACCCGATCACGCTCGGGGGTGATCAGCGCGAGCAGTCGTTCCGGATCGGCGAGCGCGCGCCGATGGAGCAGTTCGTGGCGCCACCACAGGCAACGGGCATCGAACCGGTCGCCGGGCTCGGGCCCGAGGTCGAGCGGATCGTCGACCGCGACGGGCTTGAAGAGCCCAGTGCAGGGTGCTGCAGTGGCCGTGCACCAGTGGTGTGCGCCGTCGGGCGTCATCTCGGCGACCCACGAGGCAGTCGTCTGGGAGGCGGCGGCGAGGCCGCCGGCATGCACGCACGGAGCCGCCATCGCTCCGTTGATCGGCGAGTAGCGCGGCCCGTCACCATCGTGGTTGCGGAGTACGGCCATCAGTTCGCCAGGACCTGTCGCCCGGGACGCACCCTGCTCGGTGATCGTCCGGCGGGCGCGGCACTGCGAGGCCCACGTCCGCACCCGCCGGGACCAGGCGTCGGCGAAGCCCGGAATGGTCAAGCCGTTGCTGATCGAACGCGCCCCCGACGTCACCTCCTCGACGGCCCACTCACGGCCCGCTGTCTCGAGCACATAGGCCCCCCGATGATCCGCGACCAGGTAGCTGTTGTCGTAGGTGAACCCTCGATCCTCGTGCCCACACCCTCCACCCTGACCGTGTCGGGTCAGCAATGCGACGATCACGTCGACGGCCGCCGCAGCGGTCGACGCCCGCTCGAGCGCAAGGCGAAGCAGATCCATCCCGGTGAGGCCGACCGCTTGTCGAGGTGCCGTCGTGAACACGGCCTCGTTGCCGATCACGACTCCGTGCTCGTTGGCGCCCATCTCGGCACCCCACATCCAGAACGGACGCGACAGCAGGACCGCGTGGGTCTCGGCGACCTGATCGATCTCGATCCACGTGCACTGGACCCGCGTCCCCTGTGGGTGTGTGCGACGTCGCTGCCAGTCGAGAGACTGGGCCTCGTTCGGGTTTCGATCGGAGTTCTTCGCGAAGAGAACGCGGCCGTCGTCGACGACCACCATGGTGTCGCACACGCCTCCACCGTAGTCCCCGGTGGTCCAGCGCATTGCGGGCCGGGGGTTGGCGGGATCGTGGTGCGCGACAGAGGGCCTGCATTGGAAGCGATCGAGTCGACGTGCCGCGTCAGGTTGGTCGACGCCCGCCGAGCACGATTCGAGGTCGGCACCTCCGCCTGCAGGCCCTACGCTGTCGCCTCGCAACCCGGCACAACCGGTTCGGCGGGAACACTCCCGACGAGCTGCCGGTCCCGCCTCTCTAGCTCAATGGTAGAGCAGTGGACTTTTAATCCATTGGTTCTGGGTTCGAGCCCCAGGGGAGGCACACGATCACCGTCGACCGCCGGTCGATCCCGAGCACCCACAACTGCAGGACAGCAGCGCGACCGAACCCGTAGGGTGTTGCGAATGCAGAGGGCGACATCGATCTCACCGCGACCGGGCGCCGTCCGCCGGGCCATCCTCGCCGGGGCGCTCGCCGTCGGTGTGTTGGTGGTCCCGCAGGTCACATCGAACCCGGTCACCGCGCAAGCCGACAGCGACCTGGTCGCTGCATCCGACGACGTGGTCGGCGCGGCATCAGCGTTTCGGCCCATCACTCCGATCCGCATCCTCGACACCCGTACCGACCCCGGCATCAAGCGCCTCTGGATCGAGTCGGCCTTCTCGATCGATCCGGTCACCAGCACGGGCGTCGCGGCCGCGGCAGGCGTCGACCCCGACGACATCACCGCAGTCATCGTGAACATGACGATGGTCAACGCCGGCGACCGTGGATTCGGCACGGTGTGGGCGACCGGGTCCGAGCGACTCGAGACATCGATCAACAACGTCGAGTTCGAGCGCCACACCCGGCCGAACCTCGTCATCGCCCCCTTGGGTCTCGATCGGAAGATCTCGGTGTTCGGCTCGACCACGTCCGACGTCGTGCTCGACGTGCTCGGCGTGTTCGTCACCAGCGGCCCGACCGCAGCCGGGCGCTTCGAACCGCTCGGGCCCGTCCGAGCGTTCGACACACGCGAACCCGGCGACGCCGCATTCACCGCCGACTCCACGCAGACGATCGACCTGACGTCCGCCGGCGTGCCGGCGGACGCAACCGGGGTCGTGTTGAACGTCACGGCGATCCGGTCCCTCGCCCGCGGCAACTTCCGGGTCTGGGCGGCCGGCGAATCGCGACCCGCACACTCGAACGTGAACGTCTTGTCCGCGAACTACAACGCCGGCAACCAGGTGATCTCCGGGGTGGCCGACGGTCGGATCCAGGTGTACTCGACCTCGGGCGGTGGCATGACGATCGACGTCACGGGCTACTTCACCGGCGACAGCGCACCAGTGAGCACCGAGGGCTTGTTCGTGCCGTTCACACCGGTGCGCCTGCTCGACACGCGGGAGAACGACGCGGAGATCGGGCTCAACGGCGGGAACACGGTCGACCCGAACGAGAAGTTCGCGCTGCAGGTCGACGGACGCTTCGACATTCCGACCGATGCAGCGAAGGCCGTCGCCCTCAACCTCACGAGCGTGCGCGCGACGGAACGGGGCTATCTGAAGGCGTACGCCGAGGGCGCCACCGAGCCCGAGACGTCCGCACTCAACTACACCGAGGGCGGCCAGGTCGTCCCGAACCACGCAATCACGTCGATCAGCCCGACGAACGGCCAGATCACGCTGCAGTCGCTTCGCGAGTCGCACCTCGTCGTCGACGCGAGCGGCTACTTCCTCACCGCGAGCGCGACCCCACCCGTCGGCGGCAAGGCGGTCGACAAGACCGTCACGCCCGGCAGTTTCGCGCCCGACCCGTTGCCGGCGACCGCGCCGACGACGGGTCCCTACGACTTCCTGTTCGACCGCGGCAGCTTCTTCTCGACCGGTATCCGACCGAACCCGACGATCAAAGCAGCGTGGGACAACTGCGTGCCGATCGACTACGCGCTGAACGTCGACCTCGCCGAGAACGACATGCAGATCCAGGTGCTGATCGACTCGATCGAGGAGATGGAGCTGTACACGGGCATCGACTTCCGCTACGCCGGCGTCACCTCGGCCGGGATGAACGTCGACGACGAAATCGTGCTCCCCGAATCGTTCTCGCCGCAACCGCCGTACAAGTACCTGCCGCCGAAGCCGGGCGGCGGCGACGTCGATGTGGTCATCGGCTTCTCGGACCCGGAGAACACCCCCGAGCTCGCCGGCGGGGTGATCGGTGTCGGGGGGTCGTTGCGTCGTGGCGCAGACCCGGTCACCGGGCGGGCCGAGTCGTTGCGTGGCTTCGCCGTGATCGACCTCGACAGACCTGTACGTCGGTGGGCCGGAGACCGAGCTGACGCTGCGCAACATCAAGGCGACGACGACGCACGAGCTCGGACACATGATGGGTCTCGGCCACGTCGACGTGTCGCCCACCGGCGGCGGTCTCGGTGGCAGTTTCCCCACGTCGGTGATCCGTGACCAGCTGATGTTCCCGGCGCTCAACCAGGTCGGCAACTTCGACGTGTTCGACGACGGAGACCAGCGCGGCCTCTACGAGTTGTACGGCAACCGGCCCTGTGCGGGCAGCGGTGCCTTCGGCGGCGACGATGACCGATTCGACCGGGTCGACTGGTCCGAGGTCGAGATCTACAAGCCGGTCGACGACTTCGGCTGATCGTTGAGCGAGCATCCGGAATCCGAACAGGGCGACGCCACCACCGCGTCGTCGATTCGCGTCGAAGCGATCGACGACGCGACCCGTGGGCTCGACGCCTGCGGTGACATGTTCCGCTCGGACCCGATCGGGTCGAGTCCGGTCACGATCACGCTGTATCCGGGTCGGTCCAGCGAGCTGCTGCGGGCGCACGACGACGGACGCACGATCGGCGCCGCGGTGTCGGAGACGACCGGAACGGACCTTGCGTTCTACACCCTCACGCCACTCGGTCCGGGAGCCGCCTCGGCCCTCGCCGACGCGCTGCCCCTCGATCGTCGGATTCGACTCGCCGGACAGCCCGGCGACGTCGCTGCCGTGGCCGGGCGATGGTCGGACCGCTGCGATGGAGCGATCGACACCGGCGGCTTGTTCCGGTGGTACCGGCTGCGGGAGCTGACCGACGGCAGGAAGCGCAAGGGTCGACTCGACGTCGCAACTCGCGACAGCATGGAGCGCGCCGTCGCCTGGATGGAGTCGTTCGCCGTGGACCTCGGGCTTCCGATCTCCCACGCGATCGCCGAGACCCGCATCGGCGATGCGATCAACGAAGGCCGGTTGATGGAGTGGCGCGTCGGTGACGACGTCGTGAGCCAGCTGCTCGTCTCCCCCGTGCGATTCGGCGTCGTTCGGATCAACGGCGTCTACACACCGCCGGCCGTGCGCAAGGACGGCCACTCCGGGGCGATCACGGCGGCCGTCGCCGCCGAACAGATCGCGCGCCAGAAGGTCGACGACGTCGTGCTCGATCAACCGGCGTCGAACGCCACCACCAATCGCATGTTCCGCCGCCTCGGGTTCGAGGGCGTCGCCGAGGCGCTCGTCGTCGAACTCGTGCCGCGCTGACATAGGGTCGCCGGTGATGACGATCACCGAACCCGCACCTCGTCCCGGCTCGATTCTCGGCACCCGGGTCACCCGCACCGAGGACCCGGCGCTGCTCACCGGGACCGCTCGGTACCTCGCCGACCTTCCGCTGCGCGGTCGCCTCCACGCGGTCTTCGTGCGCTCCGACGTCGCGCACGGCGTCCTCGGCGCGATTCACGTCGAGGATGCGCTCGACATGCCCGGCGTGGTCTCGGTGCTGACCGCCGCCGAGCTCGACGTGCCGGCGCACCACGGTTTCGCCCCGGTACACGAAGACTTCAAGCGGCCGCCGCTGGCGGTCGACCGTGTCCGCTTCGTCGGCGAACCGATCGCGGTCGTGCTCGCCGAGTCGTTTGCTGCCGGCGTCGACGCCGCCCAAGCGGTGTGGGCCGACATCGAGCCGCTCGAAGCCGTGACGACCGCGGACGACGCGCTGCGCGACGGTGCGCCGTTGCTGTTCGAGCAGCACGGGTCGAACGAGGCGCAGGTCTTCGCCGAAGATGCCCCGGTCGAGTTCGGCGACGAGCACGTGATGCGCGGCACCTACGTCAACCAGCGAATGGCCGTCGTCCCGATGGAGCCGGACTGCGCTGCGGCCGAAGTCGACCCCGACACCGGGCGCATGACGTTGTGGGTGTCGAACCAGATGCCGCATCTGGTGCACGGGCAGTTCTGCGCCGCGCTGAGCTTGGAGAAGGAGAACGTCCGCGTCGTCACGCCGCAGGTCGGCGGTGGGTTCGGTGGGAAGGCCGGGCTGCACTCGGAGTACGTGGTGGTCGGTGCGTGTGCGCTCCGCACCGGGCGCCCGGTGCAGTGGGTCCCCACGCGGTCGGAGGACATGGTCACGCTGCCGCACAGTCGCGGCCAGGTGCAGCACGTCGAGCTCGGCTGTCGAGCCGACGGCACGTTCACGAGCATGCGGATCCGCCTCCTCGGCGACGCCGGTGCGTATCCGACCATCGGCGCCTACCTCCCCGGCGGCACGCGTCGGATGGCGCAGGGCACGTACGCGTTCGACGCGATCGAGTGCGACATCGCGGTGGCCGCCACGAACACGACCTCGATGGGTGCGTACCGCGGCGCCGGACGGCCCGAGGCCACCGCCATGCTCGAGCGCGCCGTCGACCAGGCCGCGCTCGAACTCGGTATCGATCCGATCGAGATCCGCAAGCGGAACCTGCTCGGCGACGACGTCTTTCCGTACACCTCGTTCTCCGGCAACACCTACGACTCGGGGCGCTACGCCCTGCCCCTCGACCGGGCAGCCGAAGCGGCCGGCTACGACTCCGTGCGCGCCGAGCAGGCGGCTCGACGGGAGGCCGGCGACCGGACACTGCTCGGAATCGGTGTGGCCTCCTACGTCGAGATCACCGCCGGCGGTGGCCCGACCGAGTTCGGCGCCGTCGACGTGCACGCCGACGGATCGGTGACGGTGTTCGCCGGCACGCAGTCCCACGGCCAGGGGCATCAGACCGCGTACGCGATGCTCGTGTCGGATCAGACCGGCATCCCCGTCGACAGGGTGCACCTCGTCGACGGTGACACCGATGCAGTACGGACCGGCGGTGGGACCGGCGGCTCGCGTTCGCTCCAGCTCGGCGGGTCGGCGGTCCGCGGCGCAACGGAGTCGATGGTCGACCAGGCGAAGTCCATCGCCGCGCGCATGCTCGAGGCCGACGAGGCCGACATCGTCGTCGATGTCGCGACCGGCACGATCGGGGTCGCCGGTGTGCCCGCCCAGGCGCTGACGTGGGCCGACGTCGCAACGACCGCCGAGACCGACGGCGAGCCGCTGCACGGCGAGTTCGACTTCCACCAGGACGGTGCGACGTTCCCGTTCGGTGCACACATCGCGGTCGTCGAGGTCGACCGCGACACGGGGCACGTGCGCGTGGTCCGGCACGTGGCCGTCGACGACTGCGGCACGGTGATCAACCCGCTGCTGGTCGAGGGTCAACAGCACGGTGGCGTGGCGGCAGGCATCGGGCAGGCGCTGTGGGAGTGCGTCGCCTACGACGAGGACGGCAACCCCGTCACCTCGAACATGGCCGACTACGGCATCCCGACGGCGGCCGAGCTCCCGATGTTCGACGTCGTCTCCACCGAGACCCCCACGCCACTCAATCCGCTGGGCGCGAAGGGAATCGGCGAGGCGGCGACGATCGGATCGACGCCAGCGGTGCAGAACGCGATCATCGACGCGGTGGCACACCTCGGCGTCCGCCACATCGACCTCCCGTGCAGCCCCGAGCGGGTGTGGGCAGCGATCCGCGACGCGGAGGCGGGGACGCTGCGCGACCCATGGCGCGAACCGCCGCCGATCTTCGCCGAGCTCCGGCGCCGCGTCGCCGCGGGCGCCGAGCTGACCGAGGACGAAGCGGGAGCCGCCGCGGCCGACGGCATCTGACGGCGTCGTTCAGTCGCCGACGTCCTTCAGTGTCCGACTTCGTAGAACGTCTCGATCGTGAGCTCCGACGTCGTGAGATCGAGCGCGCTCCCGAACGTCGAGATGACCGACAGGTAGGTGGTCACCGCACCGTTGCGACGAATCGTGATCGGCAACGCGGGGAGGGTCGGCGGCTCGACGCCCGCCAGCGCGCCGGGAACGTACCGGGAGCACTCCTCGAGCAACTCGACGAGATCTCGGTCTCCGGTGATCGACACCTGACGTCGGAGGCGATGCACGAGGTGTGCACCGACCCGGTCGATGTCGTCGATGAACCCCGCCAGGCCCTCGGGGTGCAACGTGAGACGCAACACGTTGAGCGGCGACTCCACCAGATGAGCGGCGACGCCGTCCGTGAACGCCAGCGCCGAGGCGTTGGCCATCACGAGGTTCCATCGCCGATCCATCACGAGTGTCGGGTTCGGTTCGCTCCCCTCCAGGATCGACTGCAGCGCCGACACCACGGGAACCATTTCCGGGTCCGCGAGGTCGAACTCGCGATACGCCGGCGCATGCCCGGCGGCCAAGAGGAGATCGTTCTGCTCCCGATGCGGCACGTCGAGGTGTCGAGCGAGATGGAGGACGAGCTCGCGACTCGGACGCGACCGACCCGTCTCGACGTAGGACAGGTGGCGCGTCGACACTTCGGCGAGCGACGCGAGATCGAGCTGGCTCATCCGCCGCCGAGCACGCCACGTCTTCAGCATCGGGCCGACGCCATGGTCCGTCGTCGAAGGTGACGGCTGCCCGCGCTCGGCCGCGATCGGTGTGACGACGTTGGTGGGCATGTGCGTCACGGTACCGATCGGTGTGGATGCGTTCGATGACCTGACAGGTCATGGTCTCCAGACATCGAACGGCCGACGATGACGTCATGACCGACACCACGTCCATCACATCCACCACGTCCACCACATCCATCACAGCCACGGCTCGCGAGACCGCGCACGGCGATTGCGAACGCAAGCTGCGCCTCGTGCTGCGCGCCAACGCGTGCAACTCGATCCTGTTCGGCACGCTGCTCGCCGCGATCCCCCACCACATCGACGAGTTGCTCGACACCGGACATCCCGGATGGATCCGAGTCGTCGGCCTCGCGCTCATCCCGTTCGGGGCGTTGTGCGCGTGGTTGTCGACGGCCTCGTCGACCGCCCTGCGCCGAGTCACTCCCCAGATCGTCATCGGCGATGTGGCGTGGGTGATCGCGAGCATCGCCACGGTGTTGCTCGGCTGGTATTCCGGCGGTGGCATCCTGGCGGTGCTCGCGATGGCGGTCATCGTCGATGCGTTCGCACTCCTACAGTTGGAGCGCATGGCGACGGCTGCGCGTGACCCGCTGACCGAGATCCGGCGAATCTGCCTGTCGATGCCGGAGACCAACGAGGTGGCCGGCATCGTCGAGGAAGCGTTTCGCCTCGTGGCCCCCAAGACCGTCCTGAAGCTCCTCGGCCCCTGACCGTTACACGTAGTGCCTGGCACCGGATGGAAGACCGGCGTACGGTCACGTCGTGCTGAAAGCGGTGCGCGACGCGTTCGCGGGAGAGGGTGCGCTCACCGAGCGACAGGGCGCCGCGCTCGTCACCGGTGCGGGTGTGCTGTTCAGCCTCACGGCCATCTCGGTCGCGGCGGTCGAATCGGCATCCGACTTCCAGTTCCTCGCGTACCGCGGCGGATCGACCGCACTCGCCATGGTCGCGTTGATCCTGATTCGGCGACGGACGCGACCCGTCGACTTCTCCGGCCTCACGCCGACCGTCTGGCTCGCGAGCGGGATCCTCGCGTGTACGTCGATGCTGTACATCCTGGCGCTGTCGCGTACGTCGGCCGCAACGACGCTGTTCCTCCTCGCCGCGGCCCCCGTCTTCGCCGCGGTGATCGGGTGGGCGGTGCTCCGAGAACCGGTTGCCGGTAAGACCATCGTGGCGATCGCGGTCACGGCGCTCGGCGTCGCCGTCACCGTCGGAGCTGGTCTCGACGTCGGGTCGGTGTCCGGCCTGGTGTTCGCCGGGTTGATCCCGCTGACGATCGGGTGCTACAGCGTCTTGATGCGTTCGGCGTCAGGGGTCGATCCCGTGGTCCCGACGCTCATCGCCGGCTCCCTGCTCGGCGTGGGCGCCGCCGCCGTCGCGCTCACCCAGGACGGGCTGATCATCAGCGCCCGCGACGCGGCACTGGCCTGCGTGTCCGGCGGCATCGCGCTCGGACTCGGGCTACCGCTGTTCAACCTCGGACATCGCTCGGTCGCCGCGGCGAAGGTGCCACTCCTGTTGATGACCGAAGTGGTGCTCGCCCCGCTCTGGGTGTGGATCTGGCCCGGCGAAGTGCCCAGCGTTGCGACGCTGGTCGGCGGAGCGATCATCCTCGGCGCGGTCGTGTGGCTCGTCCTGGTGTCGGGCGACGCGCCCGACGCCGCCCCGAGCAGCCGCCTCCCCGCGCTCCTCCTCGACGACTGAACCCCGGTTGTCAGACCCGGTGCCGGGCACGACGTGGACGCTCACTGGGTGCGAGCGACGTCGAAGGCGCGCATCGTGCACGGGCGGAACCACTCCCCCATGTCGGCGTCGACCTGATCGATGCGATCGGCAGGCACCGCATCCCACGCGGCCTGGTCGGCCCAGGTGATCACGCAGTGGATCTGGTCGGGATGGGCACGATCGGTCCACACCTGCTTGGCGACGAACCCGGGCTGCTGTTCGAGAAACCGGCTCCAGGTCCGCTCCTCGACCTCCATCCACTCGCGCTGATCGTGTGGCGCAACGGTGAACGTGAGCATCTCGACGACCATGCGTCGACGTTAGCGAAGCCCCGTGAGCCGCTGCGGTGCTCGTGCGAACCGTCACGTCGTCTGTGTGATGCCGATCACAGACAGCCCGACGCGCGAGGCGGACACTGACGGTGGTGATGACACGACCGTCGCAACACCGTGGCGATCGAAACGACAGGAGACACCTCATGTACCTCTTCAGCAGGAATGCCAAGGCCGCCCCGGGCAAGGTCTTCGAAGCAACGGCCGCAGCCGTCGAGATCGGTCAGAAGGCGAGTGCCGCGAGCGGACTCGACATCCAGACCTGGACACACCGCTTCGGACAGCCGATCGGTTCGATCAGCTGGACCTGTCGCGTCGAGTCCCACGCCGAATTCCACGCGGCGAGCGAGAAGATGCTGGCCGATTCCGGCTATGTCGAGATGCAACAGGCGATCAGCGAACTCATCGACGAGGGCGAGGGCGACGCGATGCTCAACATGGTCGCCGGTGTTCCGTCCGACACCCCGGCGAAGTTCTACACGACGACTCGGGCGACGATCGCTCCGGGCAAGATCGGTGACGCGATGCAGTGGGGCGCCGAGATCCTGGACTACGTGCTGAACGGCGTCGGCCGGTCGGGTGCCTTCTTCGCCTCGGCGTACGGCGGCTTCCACGACGTCGCATGGCTGGTCGGGCACGACTCGATCGAGCAGGTCGACGAGATGCGGGCCTGGGAGGCAACCGACGCCGAGTACGTCAAGCGCGTCGATGACGCCGGTGCGTTGTTCCTGCCGGCCTCCGGTCACAACGGTCTCGTCGAGCGCCTCGACTGAGTTCGTCGGCGACGTCGCCTCTCGTTCCGTTCCCCCGGCCGGGCGGCGACGTCGCCGGTGTCAGCCGGCGAAGTTGGCGGCGATTCGCTGCTGGAGGTAGTCGGCAGCGGTGATCGGGGCGTAGGCACCGCTCGGACTCTCGATCACCGCGTCGCGATCCGCCTGCGCGAAGTAGGCGATCGAGTAGCGGGGGCCGAGACGGTCGCCGTCGACCTCGTCGGCCTGCGGCATCCGGACGCGGTGGAGCGTCGAGGGGAGTCGGTCGTCGCTCCAGCGCATCAGCATGTCGCCGATGTTGCAGGTGACCGTTCCCTCGACCGGCTCGACGTCGGTCCAGCCGAGCGGGTCGCTCGTGCTCCGCGATGCGGCCTCGGCGCCCGGACACACCTGGAGGCCGCGCTGGCCGACGCGCTGGTGCAGCAGGGTCAGACAGTCGAAGTCGGTGTGGGCCCCGGCGCGCCACTCACCGGGCTGCAGGTCGTCGACGCGCATCGGCAGGTAGTGCAGGATCCGCAGCGTCGACTGGTACTCGGGGGACGCCGGGTCGTGCCGCTCGGCGAAGAAGTCGGAGGTGAAACCGAGCTTGCGGGCGAACGACGAGAGGATTCGCATCGCCAGGGCGTGGTTCGCCGCCTCGAACGACTCGAGCCGGCTCCGGAACCCGGCGAGCTCGTCCTCGGATGGCCACAGGTCGTACCGCTCCATGCGCGAGATCGTGACCTGGAAGGTCTCCTTGTGGTCGTAGGTTCCGGTCGACGGACGCTTCTGCGACTTGAACTCCCAGCCGGAGTTGGTCCCCGTCGGCATCGCCCGGCGCTGCTTCACCTCCGTCGGCAGCGCGAAGAAGCGCTCGCTCATCGCGAACGCCGCGTCGATGTCGGCCTGCGAGATGCCGTGGCCGGTGACCTGGAAGAAGCCGGAGTCGGCGGCCGCGGACCAGATGGCGTCGTCGAGGTCGGCTCGGGTCATCGTCGGGTCGGCGAGGTCGATGATCCGGATCTCACGGTCGACCGACACGCCATCGCCGCCGAAGGTGCGTTCTCTGGCGAGTTCGGTTTCGGCCGATCCGGTCGCTTCGGGTGCAGGCATGGTCATGGTGTCTCCTCGGTGATGCGAGGGGCAATGACCGACGACCCGAGTGGGCCGCTGACTGCTTCTACCCGTTGTGGCTCACCACGCTAGTCATCGGATGTTTCGACCGGGTGAAATCCGACCGACGGCACTGGATCGGCCGCGATCAGCCGAGCAGCCAGCGGCCCACTCTGGCCCGGGCCGCGCCGTCGTCGAGCGGGACGATGCGGAGTTCGGCCATGCGCTCCAGCACCGACGACGCGAACGTGTCACCGATCTGGTCGGCGTCGAGTGGTTCTCCGGACTCCTCCGCGGCGAGCACCGCCTTGGCGACGTGATCGAGGTGACGCCGAGACAGCGGGTCGCCCGTCGCACGGGCGCGGTCCCGAGCCGATCGGGTGAGCTGGTTCACGAATTGCGTGGACGGTGTTCCGGCTCCGACCCGACGCCACGCCTCGGCGAGGTGTTCGTAGATCCGGCGCCACTGCTCCGTCTCGACCAGTGGGAAGCCGCGGTCGACGCGTCGCAGTCGTCGGGCCTCGGCGGGAACGGCCGATGCTGCCTCGTCGGGTTCGTCGGCCGCAGTGGTGGCGTCGACGGCGGCCGTGGCATCGAGTTCGGCGCCGTCGGTCGTGGCGCCGGGTGGGAGCAGATACGCCTGGCGACCGCCGCTGATCTCGGCGTCGGGAATCGCCGCCCGGAGGAAGCGTTTGAAGGTGCGGAACCCGAACCAGTCGTCGCTCACCTCGGCGCCGAACTCGTGCTGGAGCGCCCAGGCGAGCGACGAGAGTTCGAGCGGTCGGTCGAGCGAGCGCCAGCGCTCGCGCAACAGGTCGGCGGCGTCGGCGGCGGGTCCGATGTCGAGCTCGTCGTCACCGGGCTCGTCGACTTGGCCGGCCGACTCGGCGACGATTGCCTCGTCGATGCGATCGAGCTCGTTGCGGAGGTCCTCGGCGATGTCGTCGAGCGTGGCGAGGAGATCGGCCATGCGCGTGCTGAGGACCTCCACGAGCGGCGGCGACTCACCGGCCTTGCTGTAGGTGTCCTCGTGGGTGAGCTCGCCCCAGCTGTCCTGGAGCAACGTGCGGACCTGGAGTTCACACGTGACCGGCACACCATCGTGTTGCACCGTCAGGTTCACGTGCCAGCCGCGATAGCCGGATTGCTTGGGATGCTCGACGTAGTCGCGTTCGGAGGCGGGATCGAGGCCGAGTGGCTGTCGCCGACCGGCATGTGTGGGGAGACTCTCGAGCGCGACTTGCACCATCTCGATGTCGCGCAGGTTGGTGCAGGTGAGCCGGAGCCCGACGAGATCGTCGATGACGTTCGGGATGTCGTCGACGGTGGCGATCTGTCGGCGATATCGGGGCTGGTTGACCTTGCGCCAGGTGCGGCGCTTCGACTTGACCCGTCCGGAGATGCTCCGGATGCGGGCGAGGTCACGATCGGACAGGGCGTCATCGAGCTCACGCTGGAGCACGTCCATCGCGCGATCGAGCGCCGGCTCGAGCAGCTCGGCCCGGTGCGCGTCGTACCACGCGCCGAACTCGGCGTAGCCGAACGTGTCCCCGTTCCTGTCCCCCATCGGCTGTGACCCTAGGTGGTCGGGATCGGCCGCTCGTCGACCACTTCGTGTCCGATCGCAGCCAACGCGTCGACAAACGGCTGCATCGCGCCGGGATCTGCCGACATGCCGAACGTCGCGTACACCGGCAGACGCCACCGCCGACCCCGGCGCCGGATCTTCAGGAGGTTCGCAAGCTCGTCGTCGCCCTCGTCGATCATGTCGTCGTCGGACATCGTCTCCGTTCAGCCTCGTTCGGGGCGGGGCTCGCGCGGGAGGCCGAGCAGTTGCTCGCCGATGATGTTGCGTTGGATCTCGCTGGTGCCGCCGCCGATCGTGAGCGCTCGGCTGAACAGGTACGACCAGTGCCACACGTCGAGCTCCTCGGCGTCGGCGTTCTGGATGCCGATCATTCCGTCCGGGCCGGCGAGATCCTTGACGAGCGACACGAGTTGCTGCGCGTTGACGTCGGCCTTCGCCTTGCGGATCGATGCGACCGGGCCGGGATCGCGACCGTTCACCTGTGCGTCGACGATCTTGTCGCCGAGGCGGTCGATGATGAAGCTCTCGGTGAACGCCCTGGCCGCGCGCTGGCGCATGATCGGGTCGCGTCCGGCGCCGAGTCGGCGGATCTCGTCGAGGCACTCCTCGGCGGTCGGGCCCATCCCCCAGAGCACACCGCCTTCGCTCAGCGAGACGCGCTCGTTGCCGAGCGTGACGTTGGCGAGCCGCCACCCGTCGCCCTCGTCGCCGATGCGACACTCGACGGGGATCCGCACGTTGTCGAAGAACACTTCGTTGAAGTGGTTGCCACCGGTCATCTCGGTGATCGGACGGATCTCGATGCCCGGCGTCGCCATGTCGAGCACGAAGTACGAGATGCCCTTGTGCTTCGGCGCGTCGAGATCGGTGCGGGCGAGGAGGATGCCCCATTGGGAATGGTTGGCCCAGGTCGACCAGATCTTCTGGCCGTTGACGACGTATTCGTCGCCGTCGAGCACCGCCTGGGTGCGGAGGGAGGCGAGGTCACTTCCTGCGTCGGGTTCGGAGAAGAGCTGCGTCCACTCCTCGGAGCCGTCGAGGATGCTGGGGAGCCACCGCTGCTGTTGCTCGGGCGTGCCGCCGGCGACGATCGTCGGGCCGGCCCAGCCGATCGCGATCGCATTGTCGGGCGGGGTGATGCCCGCCCGGTCGAGTTCCTCCGCCACGGCGAGTTGGAGTGCGGCATCGGCCGCGAGGCCCCAGGGCTCGGGCCAGTGCGGCGCGACGAGGCCGGCCTCGGCGAGTTGGCGCGGTGTCGGGTCGGGGTGCTCCTCGAGCCACGTCCGGATCTCTTGTCCGAGCTCGTCGACGCCGTGCTGCGGGGTCGTCGCCGTCATCGCACCACTCGCTTCGCGTGCATCCGACCACTGTTGCACGACGTGCAGGGCCCGGCGAAGCGGTCCGGCTTCATCCCGCCCGCATGGGGGCGATGACCTGTTCGGCGAAACGGAGCGCCGGTTCGACATCGAGCGGGTGACCGAAGTCCATGATGAAGTGTTCGACGCCGAGACTGCGCAGGTGCGCCAGCCGCTCGATCCACGCCTCGGAGGCGTCGTCGGAGTCGGGCAGGTCGCCGGCGACGGTGAGGGTGCATTCGATGTCGGCGGGATCGCGGCCGGCATCGCTGGCCGCAGCGTGGACGATGTCGCGCATGCGGAGCCACGCCTCGTCGCTGCGATGGAAGCCGTTCCACATGTCCGCCTGACGCCCGACGATCGGCAGCCCGATCTGCTCGCCCGAGCTGCCGATGCACACCTTCGGGACGACGTCGGGTCGAGGCGTGGCGGCGGCATCGTCGATCTGGAAGTGAGCACCGTGGAAGGTCGGGTGCGCCTCGGTCCACATCAGTCGGCAGATCTGGACGACCTCTTCCAGCTGGCGGAGGCGTGTGGCGGCCGACGGGAAGTCGTAGCCGTACGAGTCGTATTCGTCCTCGCGCCAGCCGGCGCCGATGCCGAGGACGAACCGGTTGCCCGAGAGCACCTGGAGGGTCGAGGCCATCTTCGCGGTGAGCGCCGGGATTGCGGTAGCCGTGGCCGAGGACGTGGTGGCACAGCATGATGTCGGGGAACCGGGCGGCGAGCCAGGTGAGGGTGACCCACGCCTCGAGAAAGCCCTCCTGCTTCTCGGCGTCGAAGCCGTAGAAGTGGTCGGCGATCCACAACGAGTCGAAGTGGGGCAACGCATCCGGGAAGATGTGCTCCTCCTGGTACATCACGATCGGCTGGAAGTCACTCCCAGCGTGCCCGGCGACCGGCGACAACCATCCGAATTTCGTCATGTCGACAGGTTGCCAGGTGGATTCGGTGAACGAACCATCCAGACCGGTGCGGGCCAGGACGTTGGGCCCTGGCGGGCTGCAATGCGGGTTCCTAGCGTGACGCGTGAGACCGCGGGCGCAGAAGGTGCGGGCGAGGAGGTGTGGTGATGGACGTGGTGGCACATGCGCAACCCTGCTGGGTCGACCTGTCGACGACCGACGCAGCAGGCGCCGAGCAGTTCTACCGGGAGCTGCTCGGTTGGGAGGTGAGTCGGAGCGAGACACCGATGGGCGAGTACCTGATCGGGGCGGTCGGAGGGCGGGACGTCGCCGGGATGATGGCGCAGTCACCCGAGACTGCCGGCGCACCGTCGATGTGGACCGTCTACTTCTTCGTCGACGACCTCGACGCCGCCGTCGGACGCGTCACGGCGGCGGGAGGGTCCGTCCTCGCCGCACCGTTCGAGATCCCCGATGGTGACCGCGTGAGCATCGTGGCCGACCCGACCGGCGCGATGTTCGGTCTGATGTCGGGGTCGGCACAACCCGGCCCGTTCTCCTCGATGGAGCCCGGCGCTGCGAGCTGGTTCGAGCTGATGACGCGCGACACCGCGACGGCGACGCGCTTCTACGCGGATCTGTTCGGATGGCGTGCGGAGACCGGCGACGCCGATGGCATCGACTACACCGTGTTCTCCGTCGACGATGTCCAGATCGGCGGGATGATCGCCACGCCGGCGGAGCTCGGCGACGACGTCCCCAACTCGTGGTCGGTCTACTTCACGGTCACCGACTGCGCCGCGAGCGAGGCCGCGGCTCGCGACCTCGGTGGGCAGGTGATCAAGGGCTCCACACCCACTCCGATGGGACCCTTCGCCGTGATCGCGGACCCCCAGGGTGCGGTCTTCCAGCTCATGGAATTCGCCGGATCATCGCCGTGACCGGGTCGCCGCACCACGCAGTCGACGTGGCGGTGATCGGCGCGGGCATCGTCGGCTGCGCCATCGCCCACGAACTCGCACGGGCGCGGATCGACGTGGCTCTCCTCGATCGCGAAGTCGATGTCGGGTTCGGCACGTCGAAGGCGAACAGCGGCATCATCCACGCCGGTCATCACTCGACGCCCGACACCGTCAAGGGGCGGCTCGAGTGGGCCGGGAACCGGCGATGGGCCCGACTCGCGAGCGACTTGCAGATCGGGTATCGCGAGGTCGGCGATCTCACCGTCGCATTCGACGCCGACGGCCTCTCGACCCTCGAGCGGCTGGCTGAGCAGGCACGGTCGAAGGGCGTCACCGGCGTCGAACTGTGGGACGCCGCTCGCGTGCGCGCCGAGGAGCCTCACCTCACGCACGACATCCGTGCTGCGCTCCACGCCCCGACCGCAGCGGTCGTCAACCCGTACGAAGCCTGCTTCGCGCTCGCCGAGGCGGCGGCGATCAACGGCACTCGGATGGTGCTCGGCAGCGAGATCGTCTCGATCGATCCGGACGCCGACGGGTTCACGCTGTCGACGACCGGCGCAACCGTTCGAGCGCGTTTCGTCGTCAACGCGGCCGGGCTCGGAGCCGACCGCATCGAGGCGATGCTGGGACTCGAGTCGTTCACCCTGACGGCACGCAAGGGCGAGGAGTACCTGCTCGACAAACGCGTGCGGAACCTCGTGCGCCACATCATCTTCCCCTGCCCGACTCCCACGTCGAAGGGGATCCTGGTCATCCCGACCTACGACGGCACGCTGATGGTGGGGCCGACGGCACACGAGGTCGAGGACCGCGACGACCTCACGACGACGACAGCGGGTGCACGTGAGGTGTTCGAGGCGGTGCAGCGGCTCGTGCCCGGCCTCTCCGCCGGGGACTGCATCGCCGAGTTCGCCGGGATCCGGGCCGTGACCGACACCGGCGACTTCGTGATCGGCCCCACGCCGATTCCCGGGTTCGTGAACGCTGCGGGCATCCAGTCGCCCGGGCTGACCGCGGCCCCGGCGATCGCTGAGATGGTGTGCGACGAGTTGACGCGCCAGGGTCTCGACCTCACCCCGGACGAGCACCCGACCCGACGCGTCCCGCCACCCATTCCGGTGCGCGAGCTCGACCTGCTCGCACGAGCGGAGCAGGCTGCCCGCGCCCCGGAGTTCGGACGCGTCGTGTGCCGCTGCGAACTCGTCACCGAAGGCGAGGTCGTCGACTCCATCGACCGCGGTGCGACGACACTCGACGGCGTGAAGTTCCGGACACGCGCCGGGATGGGCCGCTGCCAAGGAGGCTTCTGCACCTGGCGGGTGATGCAACTGCTCGCCGATCGTCTCGACGTCCCGGTCAGCGCGGTGACCAAACGCGGCGGCGACTCGTGGATCGTGCTCGATCGGGGTGCTGCCGGAGTGGAGGCGTCGTGATCATCTCGTCCCCGGCACACCTTCGGCCGGAGTACGACGTGGCCGTGGTCGGCGCGGGCCCGGCCGGTATCGCTGCCGCGCAGGGTGCGCTCGAACGCGGGGTCGCGAGTGTGCTGCTCATCGATCGTGAGCCGGAGACCGGCGGCATCCTCAACCAGTGCATCCACACCGGGTTCGGGGTGCACACGTTCGGCGACGAACTCACCGGCCCCGAGTATGCACAGCGCGCACTGGAGCAACTCGCCTGCGCGTCGGGCGATCGCCCGGTCGACGTGCTGACCGAGTCGTACGCGCTCGACCTCACCGACGACGGGTTGGCGGTGCTGTCGGCCCAGCACGGCATGGCGACCGTCCGGGTGGGTGCCACGGTCCTGACCACCGGCGCCCGCGAGCGGACGCGTGGTGCGATCCGCATCCCCGGGTCGCGCCCGGCCGGCGTGATGACGGCCGGCTTGGCGCAGAAGTTCGTCAACGTGCTCGGCCAGCTCCCGGGGAGGCGCGTCGCGATCCTGGGGTCGGGAGACATCGGGTTGATCATGGCTCGACGCCTGGCGCTGGAGGGTGTGGAGGTGGTCGGCGTGTTCGAGTTGCAGCCCCACGCCAATGGGCTCAGCCGGAACATCGTCCAGTGCCTGCACGACTTCGACATCCCCCTCCATCTGTCGACCACGGTCGTCGAGGTGCACGGTCGTGACCGGGTGGAGGCGGTGACGGTCGCCCCGGTCGACGATGCCCTCGTGCCGCAACTCGATCGAGCCCGCCGTGTCCCGTGCGACACGGTGCTGCTGTCGATCGGGCTGATCCCCGACAACGAACTCGGGCGGACGCTCGGCGCCCGTCTCGACCACGTGACCCGTGGGCCGGTCGTCACGAGCACGATGGAGACGAGTCGCCGCGGGGTGTTCGCCGCCGGCAACAACGTGCACATCCACGACATCGTCGACTTCGTCGCCGTCGAGGCCGGGCTCGCCGGACGGGGCGCGGGCGACCACGTCACGGGCCACGTCCCGGTGAGCGACAACGTCCAGCTCGTGCCGGGCGAGAACGTTGCCTACTGCGTGCCCCACACGATCTCGACCGATCGCGAGCACACCGTCTACCTGCGGGTCCGGCGCCCGCTCGAGAAGAGCTGGCTGCGGCTCGGCGACGTGTACGAGAAGCGACTCCGCTACGTCGTTCCGGCCGAGATGGTGTCGGTGAAGGTGCGCCCGAAGTTCCTCGCCGGCTTTCACGACGAGGCACTGCGCATCGACGTCGTGCCGAGGGACGAGCCATGACGACATCTGCCGAGTCGAGGCTCGACGACACCAGGTTCACGTCGTACCTGTGCATCGGTTGTCCGCTGGGGTGCCGCCTGGAGGTCGAGGAGAACGACGAGCACGAGATCGTCGAGGTGCGTGGCCACAGTTGCAGGAAGGGTGAACGCTTCGCCCGCCAGGAGCACGTCGACCCGCGCCGCATGCTGACGACCACCGTGGCGGTGCGCGGCGGGCGTCTCGCCCGCCTGCCGGTCCGCACGACCGACACGATCCCGAAGGATCTGGTGATGCCCATGTGTGAGCGGCTCCGCTCGGTCGAGGTCGGCGCGCCGGTGTCGATGGGCGACGTCGTGCTCGCTGACGCGCTCGGCAGCGGTGTCGACGTGATCGCATCGCGCGACCTCCCGGCCGACGGGACGACTGCGGTCCGCTCCTGAAGTTCGCGGCGATCCGTCGTTCAACGCTCACGACGGCACCGCTGGAGAGTCGAGGGGCCGCGGGCAGCGTTTCTCGCTCGGGCGGAGCGGAATGCCATCATCTCCCGATGCCCACGATCGCCGTGAACGACATCGACATCTGTTACGAGGACTTCGGCCCCGACGACGCGCCGCCACTGCTGCTCGTGATGGGGCTCGGTGCACAGATGACGCTGTGGAGCCCGGGCTTCATCTCCGAGTTGCTCGAGCGGGGGTTCCGGGTGATCCGGTTCGACAACCGTGACGTCGGCCTGTCGAGCAAGAGTGAGGGCGACCCGCCCAACGTGATGGCGATCTACGCCCAGTCGCTGGCCGGCCAGCCGGTCGAGGCGCCGTACTCGCTGTCGACGATGGCCGCCGATGCCGTCGGCCTGCTCGACGCACTCGACCTCCCCGCTGCGCACATCGTCGGGGCGTCGATGGGCGGGATGATCGTGCAGATGATGGCGATCGAACATCCCGATCGGGTGCTGTCGATGACGAGCATCATGTCGACGACGGGGGCCAGCGATGTCGGCCAACCCGATCCATCGGCGATCACCGCACTGCTGACACCGCCCCCGGCGGATCGCAGCGGGGCGATCGAGGCGACCGTTGCGACGGCGCGGGTGATCTCGGGTTCACTGTTCGACGAGGACGAGGCGCGGCTCGCGTGCGACCGAGGCGTACGACCGCTGTTTCCACCCGGCGGGCCCGGCGTTCCAGATCGCAGCCATCGCCGCGACCGGCGACCGCACCGAGCGGCTGCGCGAGGTGGAGCTGCCGACGCTGGTGATCCACGGCCGCGAGGACCCGCTGGTCACGCTGTCGGGAGGCGAGGCGACCGCAGCTGCCGTGCCGGGCGCCGACCTGCTCGTGCTCGGCCGGATGGGCCACGACACTCCCCCGCGCTACTGGTCCCAGATGGCCGACGCCATCTTCGGCGTTGCGGTGCGCGCCGAGACCGACTGACCACCGGGCCGGTCGATGCTGCCCGGCGCT
>CAVOHA010000036.1:0-4404 GCA_963695475.1 Ilumatobacteraceae bacterium | reverse complement strand
CCGAATCCCGACAACCAGGTCGTCTACGCGAACCGTGACCGTATCCAGATCAGGGGCTCGACGGGCTCTGCGCGCCCGGACTCGATCACTGACCGCCGGCCGGTTCACGCCGCGCCGACCACGTCGACGATCACGTGGGCCGCGACGTCGGTGTACACGCACAGCGTGCCGGCGCTGGAGAGCGCAGCGACGACCTCGTTCGGTCGTGGGACACCCACGACGAAGTTGAGGCTCGACGTGGGCGGTCGTTCCCCGCAGCCGAACACGGTGGCGAAGCCGCGTCCGTTGCTGCCGGTCACGGTGAGGTTGGCCACGACGATCGAGGCGTCGGGCGCAACGTCGCCGCGCCCGGCGATGTCGATCTCCCACGTGGTGCCCGCTCCACGTCGCCCCGTGTCCCGGAACGTTCCGTCGAACGTCGGTGCGCTCCGGCTGTCGGCGAACCGTGCCGGCGTGAGCGGCGAGTAGGCGACGTCGCCGCCGAGTACCCCCACGACGTCGAGGACGACGTGTGCTTCGGCCGACGTGTACACGCAGATCGAACCCGTCGGCGAGAGCTTCACGACCAACTCGTTCGGAACGCGCCACCGGGCGCGAAGTTGACCGACGACGCCGTCGGCTGATCCCCGCACGGAAACACCGTCGCAAAGCCGCGTCCTTCTGCGCCCGTGACGGTCACGTTGGCAACGACCGCGGCCGCGTCGGCGCTGACGTCGCCGCGACCCGCGATCTGGATTTCCCAGGTGGTGTCTGCGCCGCGGCGCCCGGTGGCGCGGGCCTGGCCGTCGAACGTGTCGAGGTCGCGTGAGTCGGCGAATCGCTCCGGCCCCACGGCCTCGTACGGCGAGTCGGTGAACTCACCGACGACGTCGAGCACCACGTGGGCGGCCCGGTTCACGTAGATGCAGATCGAGCCCGAGGGCGACAGCTGGGCGATGACCTCGTTGGCCGTCGCGCTTTGCGGTGCGAAGTTCAGCGACGATGCGGTCGGCCGCTGCCCGCAGGGAAACATCGTTGCGAACCCGCGTACCGACGCTCCGGTCGCCGTCAGGTTGAGGATGACCGCAGTCGCGTCCGGGGCCACCCCGCCGCGGCCCGCCACCTGGATCTCCCAGATGCTGTCCGCCTCGCGGCGTCCGGTGTTGCGGAAGCGACCGTCGACGGTCGGCAGCGGCCGTGAGTCGGCGAGGCGTTCGGGAACGAGTGTCGCGACGAGGGGCCGGTCGTCGAGCGGGTCGCAGGCATCGCCGACGGCGTCGCGGTCGGCGTCGGACTGCGCGGGGTTGGGCACGTCGGGGCAGTTGTCGAGCGGGTCGACGACGTCGTCACCGTCGCGGTCGCACGTGTCGTGGTCGGGATCGGCATTCCTCCGCATGCTCGCGTCGATTCCGTCGAGATCCTGTCCTGCGACGAGCGCGAGGAGCACCGCGCCGACCGCAGTCTCGCTGTCGCAGTACCACTCGGTCTGGAACGCCGTCGGTCCGTTGCCGAGTTGATTCGGGAACTGCACGACCCAGTCATCGGCGGCCGGGAGGCCGTCGAGCGTGTAGTCGCCGTTGCTCAAGAGGCCCGATCGGCAGTAGTCGGCCGATTCGCTGCACGCAGTCGGCAGGACCTGGCTGACGAACAACCCGGTGCCGCCGGCGTCGGTCACGCGGCCCGAGATCGTGGCGGCTGCCGGCGCGGTGGCGTCGATGCCCGATGTCTCGGCGCCCGACTGGATCGTGACGGCGGTGGCGCCTGCCGTCGTCGAGGAGCCGCCGTGGAAGGTCGGGGCGTGTTCGCCGCTCGCAAGGAACCGAACCGTGTAGTTCCCGGGCGGGACCGCCGCGAAGCGGTAGGTGCCGTCGTCACCGGTGGTCGTGGTGACACAGCCACCGCCGTCGGTGCGGCACGCTTCGACGGTGCCTTGCCGGAACGGACCGCCAGCGGCCAGGTCGGCGGTGCCCGTGAGCGAGCCCGGTTCGACGGCCATCAGGTCGATGCCGGTCGTGGTCTGGCCGGTCGTGACGGAGACGGGGACAGCGCTGTCGCTCGTCAGCGCCCGATCGAACCACACGGTTCCGAACTCGGTGGTGTCGAAGCGCACGAGCCACTCGCCGGCGGGAACGCCGTCGAGCGTGTAGGAACCGTCGGCGGCGACGGTGGCGACCAGGCCGCCGCACACGCCGGTGACGGGGAAGCACGCCCGTGCGGCACCGGCGATCGGAGACCCGCCCGGGCCGGTGAGTGTGCCGCTGATCTTGCCGGCGCCTTCGAGTTGCAGGTCGACGTCGGTGACCGTGTCGCCTTCGGGCACCACCACGTTGCCGGGGAGCGTTGCGCTCACGTGATCGGGGTGGGAGGCCGACACGAGATACGAGCCGGTGGCGACGTCGTCGAGCAGGTAGTCGCCGTCGGCGTTCGTGAACCCGACGGCGTCGGTGACGCCGTCGGCGCGAACCTCGGCGTTCTCGATCGGTGTGCCGCTCGTGTCGGTGATCGTTCCGCTGATCGCGCCCGGGACCGTCATGACGACGCTGATCCCGCCGACGATCTGTCCGCTCACGGCGACGACCGGGTCGACGGCGCCGGGTCCGTTCGGGTCCCACACGATCGGGGAGTACACGTCATCGGGGTCGTCGAACGACACGAAGTTGGGTCCCGGGTTCGCGACGGTGCCCCACAGTCCGTTCGCGTCAGTGATCGGTGTGGTGCAGTCGAGGGCGTTCGGAAGGCGACACACCCGGACCTCGATCCCCTCGATCGGCTGGTTCGAACTGTCGGTCACCCGACCCTGGATGATGCCGACCGGTTCGAGGGCGAGGTCGATGCCCGAGGCGACCGACCCACTCTGGACGGTCACGAGCTGTGCGTCGTTGAAGTCGTAGGTGTCGGCGTAGTACTTCGATGCGAGGTCGAGAGAGCCGGCATCGACGAAGACGTGGTAGCTCCCGGGAGGAACCCGGAGTCCATACGTGCCGTCGGCGAGGGTGGTGGCCCCGACGCAGTCGTCGAAGACATCGATGCACGCCGTGACGATCGCTCCTTCGACCGCTGATCCGTCGACGGTCCGCGTGACGGTGCCGACGAGGTTCGGGGACCCGTTGAGCGCGGCGTCGAGACCGGTGATCGGTGTGCCGGGGAGCGCATCGACGGCGAGCGCGCCGGCCTCGTCGGTGTCGTCGTGGTACTCCGAGGTGTAGTCGATGGCGTTGCCATCGAACTCGATCGTGTACTGGTCGCCGGCCCAGACGTCGATCGCGTACGACCCGGTCGCGTCGGTGGTGTCGGTGCTGCACAAAATGTTGATCGCGCCACATGCGTTGACCACCACTCCATCGAGCGGTGCGCTGTCGGCCTCGTCGGTCACGACGCCCGAGATGGTGATCGCGGTGGACAGCTCCGCGTCGGCGGTGACGGTCTGGTTCGTTCCGACGGTGACGATGGTGCGGCTGGCGTAGATCGGGAGGTCGTCGTAGACCTCCGGCCGATAGGTCGCCGAGCCGCCCGGCGGGTTGAACTGCACCGTGTAGTCGCCGTCTGCGAGCAGGATCGAGTACGCGCCGGTGGCGTCGGTCTGCTCGGTGGTGCACACGTTGACTCCCACGAGGCACGCCCGCACTCCCACGTCGTCGATCGGCGCGCCGAAGTCGTCGATCACCGTGCCCTGGATGATCGAGGTCTTCGGGGTCAGGCTCGCATCCAACGTGCGATCCGTCTGGTCGGTCAGGTCGACGTTCGGGGGATCGGGGCGGGTGGTTTGGTCGTCCCAGTACTCGGTGATGAAGGCTTCGTTGCGAAACTCCACCGTCGAGAGCTGCGGATCGGCCTGGGTGGAATAGGCGCCCACCGCGTCGGTGGTGGCGAGTGCGCAGTTGGCCGTCACGCTGTTGCAGATCGCGACGCTGACTCCTTCGATCGGGACGCCGACGTCGTCGGTGACGGTTCCGCCGACCGTCGGGCGACGTTCGAGCGAGGCGTCGAAGACGTTGACCTGATCTGCGAGCACGGTCACGACGTCGGGGCTGTCGAAGCCGAAGCGGTTCTCCCACTTCTCGGTCTGGTGGTCGCTCGACAGCGCCAAGAACAGGATCGTGTAGTCGCCGGGCGCCTCCACGGCGTCGTAGACCCCGTTGGCGTCGACCGGATGGTTGGTGCACGGCCCTGCCGGGTTCACCTCGCAGAATCGTGCGACCACGTCGGTGATCGGGGTGCCGAGGTCGTCGGTGATCGTGCCGGTGACGGTGGTGGCGGCGAACGCGGGCGAACTCGGCGCAGCCGCGACGAGAGGAGTCAGCGTGATCGCCACGACGAACGACAGGCATCTGCGCATGCGACTGACCGTAGACGAGACGAAATGGGTAGAAAAGGGTGCCAACCTCCTCCGCGCTCGGTGTCGAGCCTCGTCGCGAGCCGGGTCAG
>CAVOHA010000035.1:0-8783 GCA_963695475.1 Ilumatobacteraceae bacterium | reverse complement strand
CCACCGGCACCACCGGGCCCGGCTGCTGCGCCATCGCCACCGGCGCCGCCGCGACCCGCCGCCACCAGCGATTCGTCGATCACGACGCTGGCGACGTCGACGGCCCACACGCCGATCGAACCGGCGCCCCCGAACCCTGCACCCGCGCCCGGGCTCGGGTCGCCACCGGCGCCACCGCCACCACCGCCCCCACCACGTACGGCCAGCGGCCCGAAACCTCCGCCGCCACCGCGGCCACCGACGCCAGGCGCCCCCGGCTCGCCGATCGCGCCGGATGCGCCGATCGGGGTGCTTGTCTCGCCGTCGAACAGCCCCACGCCGCCGTCGCCGCCCGCACCACCGCCGCCGCCGGCACCACCGCCACCCGGTTCACCATTGCGATCACCGGAGGTGCCACCGGCGCCGCCGTCGGGAGCGTCGTCGCCATCGCTCGTCGACCCACCGTCGCCACCATCGCCACCCGCCCGTGGATCGTCCCCATCGGCACCCTCGCCGGCGGCACGCTCGTCACCATCACCACCATCGTCAGCGTCACCGGCGGCGGCCCCCGGGTCCTCGTCGGTGGACGGAGCGTCCGCGCCGCGTCCTCCGTCCGCGGCGGTGACCGTCGAACGTACGACGCGGAGTTCGCCGGTCCCGACGGCGACGACGCCGATGCTCACGCCCGCCTCGGCGTCGCCGGTGCCCGAGCCACCGGATCCCGCCAGAATGCGGCTGTCGGCCACGGTCACGGTCTCGGCGTCGACGATACGAATACCGATCGACCGTCGACCGGGCGCCGCGTCGGCGGCCGTGAGCTCGACCGAACCAACCGTTCGATCGCCGTCACCATCGACGACGATCGCGACCGCGGCACCCTGCAACCGGGCCCGCTGCGATCGGTCACGCTTCCATTCGGCGTCGAACCCGCCGTACAGGCTCGTGCCCGGGCCGAGTCGGACCGTGGCCTCCTCGATGTAGGCCGTCGCGCTGCGAACGTAGATGTCACGCCCCGCGGCAACGGCCGCCGCGGCGCCGATCGAACGCAATGGCGCGTCCCGCTCTCCGACGGCCGCATCATCGCCACGTTCTCCGTCGACGAAGATCGCAGCGGCGGCGTCTTCGAAGACGCGAACGACCAGCGAATCGACGGCTTCGGACGCGGTCGCAGCACGCTCGCCGCTCGCGACGACGAGCTCGAATTCGAGGGTGGCGACCTCGGCGGGTGCCCCGAAGGACACCTCGCGCCCTCCGAGCGCTCCCACACCGGCGGTCACGTCCGGGCCGGCGGTCTGACGCCACATGACCGCACCGTCCTCGGCGCCCTCGGTCACCTCGATCGCGCGCAGGGTCACGACGTCGCCGATGCTCGCATCGAGGTCGGGCCCGGCGTCTGCGACCGCCGGGACGGGCGTCGGCAACGTGGTGGTGGTCGAGACCACCGTCGTGGACGGCTGGCCCGTCGTGGACGACGGCACCGAAGTCGTCGTGACGACGGTCGAGAACGTCGTGGGGACCGTCGCCGTCCCGGGGTCCCGGGTGAGGAGCGCTGCGAGGATCCCGATCAGCAAGACGAGGCCCGACCCGACTCCCAGCCCGATCAACGCGTTGCGCTGGCGTCGCTGCGCGGCGACCTCGGGCGGCACAGCGGGAGACGGCTCGGACGATGGCGGGGGGTTGGTCATCTCAGGCAAGTCCTGAGCAGGGACGATACCGAACGATCCCGACCCGGGACCGTCAGGACGCAGCGAGCAGCTGGCGAAGCATGCCGAGCGCGGTGATCACGGCGAACTGGCGCATCTGCTCGCGTTGCCCCGGCAGCCGAGCCTCGCGAACTTCGTCGAACCCCGGCCCGAGGAGACCGACGAACAGCGTGCCGACCGGTTGGCCGTCCTGTTCGGCGGGTCCGGCTACCCCCGTCAACGACATGGCGATGTCCGAGCCCAACCGTTCCCGAGCGCCCGCTGCCATTTCCCGTGCGGCGGACTCGCGGACGACCGGACCCGCTGACACCCCGAGCAACGACTGCTTGACGTCGGTGGCGTAGCTCACGATCGAGCCGCGAAACACATCGCTGGCGCCGGGGACCCCCGTGAGGCGGGCACCGACCAGCCCACCCGTGACCGATTCGGCCAATCCGAGCGTCAGGCCCCGTCGGCGACACTGATCGAGCACGACGGATTCCATCGTGTCGTCGCCCACACCGAAGACGAGGTCGCCGAGTTCGTCACGAACGCGGCGCTCCCACGCATCGAGCTGGACAGCGCACTCGGCCGCCGTCGCAGCTTTGGCGGTGAGGCGCACCTTCAGCCCCTCCCATCCCGACGCGAGGAACGCCAGCGTCGGCGAACCGACAGAATCGAGCTCGGCGATCACGTGATCCAGACGCTCGTTCAGACCACTCTCGGACTCACCCCAGGTGCGCAACACGCGGCTGACGGTCGTGTCGTTCGATCCGCTGCGTCGGACCAGGTCGGGAACGATCGCACGCTGCACCATGTCGCGCATTTCGTGCGGGACGCCCGGCACGGCATAGACGACCTTGCCGTTTGCACCGCCGATCGGGCAGATCAGTCCCGGTGCGGTCCCGCGCGTCTGTGGGATCACGGCGGCGCCGACCGGCACCATCGCTTGGCGCAGATTGTTCTCGGGCATTCGCCGACCGCGCGATTCGAACATGTCACGAATCACCTGGGCAACGGCGTCGTCGAGCATCAGCTCCGTCCCCATCACCGCAGCGATCGCCTCACGGGTGAGGTCGTCGTGCGTGGGACCGAGCCCGCCGCAGACGATGACGGCATCGGCGTCGTCGAGGAGCCGGCGAAGCTGGCTCTCGATCCGGGCGACGTTGTCGCCCACTTTCACCTGCACCAGCGAGTCGATGCCGTGGACGGCCAACTCCTCCCCCATCCATGCAGAGTTCGAGTCGATGATCTGGCCGAGCAGCAACTCGGTTCCGACCGCGAGGACCGAGACGTTCATGAGACCGGAGCGGCCACGTCGACACGCTGCGGGTTGATCGCGTACCAGAGATATTGGGCCCCGCTCACCACGGTGAGCACGACGGCAACCCACAGCAGCAGCTGCCACGTCCACGTCGCCGCCAGCGCAGTCGGCGGGAACAGGGCGAACGCCACGGCGAACTGCTGGACCACGGTCTTGTACTTGCCGAGCTTGCTCGCAGGCACGCTCACGCCCCGCCCGCTCTTGATGATCCGATACGCGCTGATGGTCAACTCGCGAGCCGCGATGATCGCAACCGGAACCCACCAGAAGATGTCGTGTGCGACGAGCGTGAACATCGCCCCGAGAACGAGCACCTTGTCGGCGAGTGGATCGAGGAACGCACCGACCGTCGTCGGGCCCCGGCGCCGAGCGATGTACCCGTCGATCCCGTCACTCGAACACAGCACGAACCACAGCAGGAACGCCCACCACGACCCGGAACCGTCCTCGGGAATGGCGAGGAAGACGAGCGGTGCGAGGAGGATCCGCATCGCCGTGATCGCATTGGCCCAGCTGTTCAGCGACTCGACCATCACGCGCCACCGTCGCCCTCGCCGAGGGCCGCCAGATCGACGCCGGCCGCGACGAGATCCGGTCCCAGGGCATCGACGATGCGGACCGTGGTCAACTCACCCACCGTCAGGTCGTCGGCGACATGGATGATCCCGTCGATCTCGGGCGCTTCTCGGTGACTCCGTGCGACACCGGGAGCGTCGACGAGCACGAGGGCCTCGGTCCCGATGAGTGCGTCGCGACGACTCGCGGTGATCTCGTCCTGGAGTTCGCGGAGCTCGGCCAACCGTTCATGCATCAGCCGAGCGTCGACGTGGTCGCCGAGACCTGCCGCATAGGTGCCGTCCTCGTTGCTGTAGGCGAAGAACCCGCACCAGTCGAGCTGCGCCTGCTCGACGAAGTCGAGCAATCGGTCGTGGTCGTCTTCGGTCTCACCCGGGTAGCCCACGATGAAGTTGCTGCGGAACGCGGCTTCCGGCTCGCGTTCGCGGATGTCGGCGATCCGGTCGAGGAACCGCTGTCCGTCACCCCAACGCCGCATCCGGCGCAGCAGCGGCTTGGACACGTGCTGCAACGACAGGTCGAAGTACGGCACGCCGCTGGCACAGATCGAGTCGATCAACGCGTCCGACAGATCGCTCGGGTACAGATAGAGCAACCGGACCCGGTCGACGGCGGCCGCCACGGCGTCGACGAGCGGAACGATCGACCCGGCGCCGAGTTCGTCGGGCCGGTCCTTGCCGTACGACGCGAGGTCCTGCGCAACGAGCACGATCTCGCGTGCTTCGGTCTCGCGGACCTCGGCCAGGATCGAGTCGTGGTCCCGACTGCGCTGTGGCCCACGGAAGCTCGGAATCGCACAGAACCCGCACGAACGGTCGCATCCCTCGGCGATCTTCACGTACGCCCACGGAGCCGCCGACTTCGGTCGGGGCAGGTTCAGCAGGTCGAACTCGGGAAGCGGCGCCGACGACACCGGAATCAACTTGCGTGCGGTGGCCATGCCCGCAGGGACCTCGGTGCCGTCGCGCTCCGCGGGCACGAGGTTGAAGGCCTGTCCGAACCCGGCCACCTGATCGACTTCGGGGAGCGCCTCGGCCAGTTCGGCACCGTACCGCTCGGCCATGCACCCGGTGACGACCAGTCGACTGTCACTGCCGCGCTGCTCGTCGAGCGCCAGGATCGTGTCGATCGACTCCTGGCGGGCCTCGCCGATGAACGCGCAGGTGTTCACGACCACGAGGTCAGCTGCGGACGCATCGTCGGTGGCCTCCATGCCGTCCGCGACGAGCGCGCCGACGAGCTTGTCCGAGTCGACGTCGTTCTTGGGACAGCCGAGCGTTTCGACGTAGAAGCGCTGCACGACAGCACGCTATCGCTCCGCGTCCGGCGGGCCGTGCCCATCGCGAGCGCAACGAGGCCTGCGGCTCACCGTGACTGATCGGGTGGCGCCGGCTCGGGTGGCAGAGCTCCGGCCGGATTCGATTCGACCGACACCGCGGCGTTGCGCCGAGACGAGTCTGACTCGAAGCGCACCGAACCTCGAGCGGCTCCCTTCGCTTCGTACATCAGCCCATCCGCGCGCCGCAGTGCCGTGTCGAGGTTGGCCGGCGCAGCGTCGAAGGTGACGACACCGAGCGACGCGTCGATGTCGAACTCCACACAGGTGACACGCAGACGCATGCGAGTGCGCCGGATCGCGGATCGGACGTCGATCGAGTCGGTCTCGGGGAACAGCACGACGAACTCGTCGCCGCCCACGCGTCCGACGAGGTCGTGTCCCCGGACGCAATCGCGCAGGGTCTGGCCGATCCGGCGGAGGGCCTCATCGCCGGTGGAGTGCCCCCGGGCATCGTTCAACCGCTTGAAGTGGTCGAGGTCGATGTACGCAAGCGAAACGGGTCGCCCGGTCCTCACGGCCCGTTCGAGCTCGATCTCCGCGACTTCGCGAAACCCCCGGGGATTGAGCACGCCGGTCAGCGCGTCGATGCGCGCCTCGCGACGCTGGGCATCGAGGAGTTCGCGGACCGCGACCAGGAGCGTCGCCACGATCACGAACAGACCGAGCCGCACCAGTCCGTTCCAGAGCGGAACCAGGCCCCCGATTCCGTCTCGACCACCGATCCGATCCGCGCCGAACCACGTGAGTGCTCCCAGCAGTGCCGCAACCCACCCGGGTCCCCGCCCGAAACGCAGCGCGACCACGGCGATCGGTGCAAGGTAGAAGATCGAGAACGAGACGTTGGGTCCGGTCAGCAGGTCGAGGCCGAACACGAGCAGCCACAGCACGGCAACGACGGATACGACCACGCCGAGCGCCCACCGTTGGATCATCCCGAGGACCGTCACCACGAACACCGCTGATCGATTGATGACCCCTGGGTCGGTGTCCACCGCGCGATCGTATCGGTCACTCGACACCCAGGAGCGGTACCCCCGACGGCCTCGACGCCCATGTCCGCGGGATGGTGTGATTGGCTGTGGCCATGGTGGATGCCGGACCGCTTGCTCGCCTGCAAACCGCGCTCGACGAGGTCGAGCGCGTCGCCGCCGACAACGTCGCTCGCGGCCTGTTGATCCAGCAACGCGTCCGCGAGATGCGCAGCAGACTCGACGAGGGCAGACCACTCCTCGACATCGTCGCCGATGAGTACGAGCCCCGAACCGTGGAACTCATCACCGCCAACATGGGAGCGCTCGAAGCGGCAGGAGCTCGATTCCGCGCCGGCCTCGCCTGGGGGTTGCGGGACGAGGGCCTGACCGTCGAGGCGATCGGGACGCTGTTCGGCGTCTCGCGACAGCGGATCTCAGCGCTGCTCCGACAGAAGGCCGCGGGCGAGGAGCGCGCCGACGACGCCGTCAGCGAGTGAGCGCTCGATGGGCGACGCGCAGCAGTGCCGCGTCGGCGCCGTCGTTCGAGAGCTCCCAGACCAGGACACCGCCGTAGCGGTTGCTGCGGCTGTACTCCGCCTTCTCGGCGATGCTCCTCGGATCGTCGAACGAGTACCACGTACCGGTGACCGGATCGTGTGCGAACGGGACCCGTGCCACCGGATCGAACCGAACGGGAGTTGCAGCGAGGACGTCCTCGGCGAGATGGGCGTAGTCGAACTGGCCCGCCTCGGTGGTCCCCATGGGCACCGAGCGGTACGGCGACCCGGGTGCTGCGACGGGGACCCCGCCGAACCCTCTCCCGTAGAACGCGAGCCCGAGGTTGAGCTGTGACCGGGGCATCCCCGCCGCAACCCAGCGCCGCATCGCCGAATCCACCGTGAACGTCGTGTCCTCGATGCCGGGATAGGCGTAGAGGGGCGCATTGTGCCCCGTGCGCGGGCTCCATGCACCGGCGAAGTCGTACGTCATCACGTTGACCCAGTCGACCACTTCCACGAGTGCACCGATGTCGATGTTGCCCATGTTGGGCGCCCCGGCGGGTCCGGCGATCGTGAGCACGTGCGCCGCCCCCGTCGTTCGATCGAGGTCGTCGATCCGGGCTCGCATCTCGACCAACAGCTTCGTGAAATTGGCCCGGTCGTCGGGGTGCCCGGGCGCCGCACCACCCGAGACCGGGTATTCCCAGTCGACGCTCAGCCCGTCGAATCCGTAGCGGTGCATGAACGCCACGCACGAGTCGGCGAGCGAGCGCCGCCCGGCTGCGGTGGACGCGGCGGCGGAGAAGCCGCTGCTCCAGGTCGACCCACCGACCGAGATGATCGTGCGCAGGTGAGGGTGGTTGCGCTTGAGCACCGACAACTGGTTGAAGTTTCCTCGATAGCCGAGTGTGAGATCGTCGCTCGCCGATGGCCGTTCGATGTCGGCCCACGGGTCGCCCAGCACGCACCGCCCGTTCTCGAGGTTGGCGAAGGCGTAGTTGAGGTGGGTGAGGAGTTCGGCCGGAACGTCGCCAACCTCGTAGTCGCGCTCGTAGATGCCCCACGACGGGAAGTAGCCGATGATCCGCGGCTCGTCGTCGCCGGTCACACTCGGCCGTCGTTCGGCGCGCTCGACGGCCGTCGCGGGGCCGGCGGGTCGGACCGTCTCGGCAGCGACGGCGTTGGTCATCAGCACGACCAGCGCGATCGTCGCGGCGACGAGCAGACGACGGCCACCGACGTGGCGACGGCACGGCCCACCCGAGGTGGCGGCACCCGTCACGGACGAAACCGTCGTGCGTATTGCGTGATCACCACGAGGTCATCGACGGGCACTCGCTCACCTTCAGTCCAGGCGTCACTTCTTGTGGTTTTCTTGACGCAATCAGTGAGCACGCCACTAGAGTGGGTCGGGTGAAGTCAATAGCTATTGACAGCAAGGCGACGACGGTCGGATCCTCCCCCACCTTGAGCCCGCACTCCCTCGTCGACGCGCCCGCTTGGGTCGCCGACCACCTCGCCGGGACGGCTGGTTTCCGCCATGTCGACGTCGACGTGCAGACCACGACGTGCATCCTCGTTGCATCCAAGGACGGCGAGGCGACGATCGGACGCACCGTGCAGTTCTGCATCGATCAGGCCCACGTCTACGTCGTGTCCGACGGTTCGACCGACGGCACGGTGGCAGAGGCGCGTCGCGCGGGGGCAACGGTGATGGAACTCGTCGAGAACGTCGGCAAGCCACAAGCGCTTCGCGAGGCGTACTTCGGATTGAAGCTCGCCGAGCGCTACGAGGCCATCCTGATCCTCGACGACGACACCCGCCTCGCCCCGGGATTCGTCGACGAGGCGATGCGCTCGATGAAGCCCGGCGTGGCCGTCGTGTGCGGCGAGACCCGGTCGGATTGGATGCATGACCTTCGGTGGAACAGCCTCGTCGGGGCTCGTGCGCTCGCGTACTGGCGATACGGCATCTTTCTCAAGCAGGGCCAGTCGGTGATCAACGCGATCACCGTGATCCCCGGCTCGAACTCGATCTTTCGCACCTCGGTCATGTCCGTGCTGCTCGAACGCGACGTCGAGTACATCGTCGACGACACGCAATGGCTCCTCGACATCCAGACGGAGCACATGGGCCGCGTCGTGTACGCACGTCGAGCGCGCGCCTTCGTGCAGGACCCGACGACGCTGGCTTCGTGGTACCGCCAGACGCTGCGTTGGATGCACGGGTCGATGCAGGGCATCCGCGGCCACCGGATCGGTCGCCGGTGGTCCTGGTTCTCGATCACGTACTCCGCCCTCATCTTCGACTGGCTCTTGTACGTCGTGTTCTGGCCGGCACTGCTCGCCTGGCTGTTCGTCCGCGCCGACACCTGGCAGGGTGTCGCGACGACGGCCGCGATCTACGTCGGT
>CAVOHA010000034.1:0-24579 GCA_963695475.1 Ilumatobacteraceae bacterium | reverse complement strand
GCGTTGTATCCCTTTCGAGGTGTCGTTCGTCTCCTTGTCGAGTGGATCCGGTTCCGGGTCCGACGAGCACAAGGAGTGGTGATCATGAATGAGGCAGGTTGGGATCGAGCGGCACGAGTGGCCCTCGGGGTCGTGTTGTCGATCGTCGGTTTCGGCGTCATCGGCGGGACGGCCGGGACCGTGGTCGGTGTCGTCGCGTTGGTGCCGTTGCTGACCGGGTTGACGGGTTGGTGCCCGCTGTATGCCGTGCTGGGCTTCCGGACCAACCGGACCGGCGATCACGCGAAGTCGCACTAGCAACGACCGGGGCGCTGTTCGCCGGTGGGCTGGGGTCGGGTCTGCGATGCTCGCCATGTCGGCGCCGCCGATACGCGCTGGGCCGCCGTCGGGCGGTGCGGAATTGACTGGAGCAATGAGTTTCGAACCCGGAGATCTGACGGAGCATCTCGACACGCTCTATCGGTATGCGCTGAGTGTCACCCGTGATCCTGAGCTGGCGGCTGACACCGCGCAGGACGCGATCGTCCGCGCGCTGGAGAAGCGCGATCAGTACCGGGGCGATTCGCCGTTGGGACACTGGCTGATTCGGATCGCGCACAATCTCATCATCGACCGAGCACGTCGCGCCAGCCGTGAAGTCAGTGTCGACGACATCGAAGCACGGTGGCGCGACGACAGCTACACCGTCGACGTCGAATCGGTCGTGGAGCGAGCTGCGAGCCGTTTCGAACTGCTCGATGCGCTCGAACGATTGCCGTACATCTACCGATCCGCGGTCGTCCTCCACGACATCGAGGACCTGCGCGTCGTCGATGTTGCGGCGATCCACGGCATCTCGCTCCCGGCGGCCAAACAACGACTTCGGCGCGGTCGGATGGCGATGGTGAGTGCCCTCGCAGCCGGCCACAGCCGTCGGATCGCAACGAACGGAGTCCCCATGCGGTGTTGGGACGCCCGCCAACACGTCAGCGAGTATCTGAACGGTGACCTCGATGCGGCCACCGCGACGATGGTCGAGGCCCATCTCACGGTCTGTCCGACGTGTCCGCCGCTGTATGGAGCGCTGGTCGGCGTCAACGACGAGTTGGGCCGGCTCCGGGATCCCGATTCGGTCATCGAACCCGGCCTGCACGACCGCATTCGCGCACTCATCGAGCCGGCGGGGGAGGGGCGGGCCTCGACCTGATCGCGGGTGCCGACCCGCGATCCTCAGCGGAGTCCTTCGACGACGAGCAACAGGCTGAACACCACGAAGGTCGCTTCGAGGAGTCGATCTCACCGTTGCTTCCAGCTGCTCGCTCCGAACTCGGCGCGCGGGCCGCTCAGACGGTCGCCTCGATCAGGATGTCGGAGCGGTCCTCGGACGTGACCACGATTCGGTCGAGGCTGGTCGTGGCCAACGACGTTGCTCCGGTGATGCTGGCGCGGCCGCTGGGTGTGGGGCCCCAGGTCGCAGCAACGCTCCACATGCCGTTCCGGTCGACGCCCCAGAGTTGGTATTCGGAACGGTTCGGCAGGCCATCGGCGCGGACGGTGATCTCGGTTCCCCACGTGCGTTCGCTGGTCGCGATCTCGCTCCGCGCCGCCTGCGACGATGTCACCGTTGCGGACACCGTCGGGCGCGATGGTGTGTCGTCGTCCGCGATCCGTGTCACGACGGACGCCGAGACGGCGAGAAGCGCAGCGGCGGCGATTCCGATCGCTGCGGCCCGCCACCGATTTCGGCTCGTTCGGGCTGCAAGGCCCTCGTCGGTCGCGCGGCGGCTGATGGCGTCGGCGGTGTCCGGTGATGCGTGGTGGAGGTCGTGGAGCTCGACGTGTGCCAGGAGCCCGGGGATGGGCGCGAATGCATTCACTTCGTCGGCACACCGGTCGCATTCGTCGAGGTGGCGTTCGAACCGTCGTCGATCATCGGGATCGAGCGATCCGAGCGCATATGCGCCTGCCCACTCGCGCAGCTCGGCGTGTTCGTGTCGTGAGTCGTCGGTCATAGCACCTGCCGTTCATCGAGGCCCGCCCGCAGTATGCGCAACGCGTAGTAGAGGCGGGATTTCACGGTTCCCTCCGGAATGTCGAGTTGCTCGGAGATCTCGCGTGTCGACAAGCGGTCGAAGTATGCGGCGATCAGGACCGCCTGGTGTTCGCTCGACAGGCAACGAACGCTGTCGGCGATGAGCGACCGGTCGACGAGGCGTTCGAGGTCGATGTCGTCTCGGCCGGTCGTCGGGTGGTTCGGCTGTCGGGACCGAAGCGAGGTGTCGACGGTTGCGTCGGTAGCGGGTGGCCGCCACGTGGCGGGCGATCCCGAACATCCACGCCCGCTCCGAGCCCCGACTCGGATCGAACTGCGCGTGCTTGCGCCAGGCGGCGAGCACGACCTCCTGAACCACTTCCTCAGCGGCCTCGCGGTCGCCGAAGCGGCGGTGCGCCCAGTTCTCGATCGCGGGGCCGTGTTCGAAGTACAGCGCCCGCGCACGGTCATCGCCGCCCGTCGTCGGAGCCGGTTCAGTCGACATCGGTGCCCATGCTCGCGAAGACTCGGCGGACCTCAGGTGCCGATCGCCTGCCCGGCTGCGTCGACGAGGTACCACACGTCGCCGACCCCCTGCCCGTTGACGTCGCCGGGGGCGGCGTCATTCGCGAAGTAGTAGAGGGGCCAGCCGTTGTACGTCGCCTGCACATCTCCGGTTGTCCGGGTGGTTGTCCCGAGCAGCGCTTCGTCCAGGCCGTCCCCGACATCGGTGACCTCTCCGAGGATCGGCCAGGCGGTTTCGCACTCGTCGTAGCACGTGCTGTCACCCGCTGCGTCGGGCACGAAGAGATAGAGCGAGTTGCCGTCGCCGTCGACGATGACGTCGCCGACGTCGCTGGACGCCAGTTCGATCGACGTACTGCCCGTCGCGTCCTCGGCGCCATCGACGACGTCGTAGCTGATCGAGAGGACGGCAACGTCGCCATCGGCGGTGAGCGCAGGGACATCGATCGTCACGTCCGGAGGCATGAACTCGTACTCGCCATTGCGGTTCGCGTCGACGTGGGCCATCGGGAACACGGTGGCGCTCTCGACGATCGCCTCGTTGAGCATGACGACGACGTCGGTGCTCTCACCGGCCGGAAGCAGATCCGACCAGCCGAGGATGGGCCCGGGTGCACCGTCGGCCTCCGCGTGGATGACCACGAAGCCATCGGTCGGGAGCTCGACGGCGTCGACGGTGACCGTCGTGCCGTCGCCGCTCTGGTCGCTGGCAGCAATGCTCGAGGGCCCGGTGACGGGGTCCGACGCGTCATCGGTTTCGGCGGGCGCCTCGGTTTCTGTGGGGGCTTCGGTTTCGGCGGGGGCCTCGGTCTCGACCGGGGCCTCGGTGCTGTCGGAGGACGAGTCGTCACTGCCGCAGCCTGCGGCGATGAGGGTGAACGCGAGTAGTGCGGTAGCGGATCGCTTCATGATGGGTGGGCTTCCTCGTGGCGTGGTGGCTTGGATTGTTGGGGCACCCTCTACTACGACCGCAACCGTCGATTCGGTTCACCACGAATCCGATCTCCTCGCTCGCTTGTTGCAACCGAGGGCTCGGCGGAGCTGCGTCGCCGCACTCGATATCGCGGTGAGGTCGAGATCGGCCGGGGCTCGCCCAGTCCTCAGTGGAGTGGGAGGCGTGCTTTGACGGTCGCCCCGTGAGGGGCGTTGGTGAACTCGATGCTGCCTCCGACCTCTGACGTACGTTCTCGCATGGACGACACGCCGACGCCGGGCACCCAAGGTTCGGGGTGGCACCCTCGGTCGCGGACGATCAGCACGAGGTCGCCGTCGTCGTGTTCGAGTTCGAGCCACGCTTGGTCGCCGCCGCTGTGGCGAGCTGCGTTCGTGACGGCCTCCGTGGCGACGCGGTACGCAGCGACCTCGATCGATGCCGGAAGTGGCGGCAGCTCCCGTGCCTGCACGAAGACGTGCATCAGTCCGCCGGCCGAGGTTCGCACGGCTGCGAACTGCTGCTCGAGGGCGGCGACCAGTCCGAGTTCGTCGAGCGCCGGTGGACGCATGTCATAGACCAGGCGGCGGATCTCGCCGACGGCGTCGGTTGCGTCGACGCGCAGCCGAGCGAGGAGTTCATCAGCAGCCGCGGGATCGGTCGGGATCAGGTTTCGCGCCGCGGCGGCGCTGTGGGAGATGCCCGACAGGGTCGGCCCCAACCCGTCGTGGAGATCACGCCGGAGCCGTCGACGCTCGTCTTCGATCGCCGAGATCGTCGCCGCTCTCGAGTCGGCGACCTGTTGTGCGAGCGAGCGGGTGCGCAACGTCTGTGCGAGGAGAGCACCGACGATCCGCAGCACCTGCTGATCCTCGGCCGAGAGATGCAACTGCCCCGCACGCAGCCCGACCGCCATCTCACCGATCGTGTCGTCGCCGAGCATCAGCGGCAGGCGGGCGAGGTCGGTCACGGCCGTGCCGGAGCTGGCGAGTTCATCGCCGTCTACGGAGATGCTCGCGTACGGGAGCACGAGCGCCTCCCTGACCGCCCGGAGTGTCAGCAGCGGGTCGTCGGCGATGCGGTCGGCAACCGCCGCGGCGGCCACGAGCGGATCGGGCCGGTCGCCGAACAGCAGCTCGTCGATCAGGCCGCGCAGCACGACTCGCAGCGGATGGAAGCCGGCGGCGAGCACCAGACCGAGAATCGCGAACGCCCCCGGTGGCACCTCGTCGATGCCGACCACCTCGAGGAAGGCGACGATTCCGATGAACGCGGACAGATAGCTGAGGGCGACGACGGCAAGCACGACCGTCGACACGACGAGTGCACGCACGTCCGCGAGGCCCGGTCGACGGATGCCGATCGCCATACCGGGGACCAGGACGACGAACGGAAGGACGGCAACCGTGAGGCTCCAGTCGCCGGTCGGACTGTACGCAACAGCCAGGAAGCCGACGACGATCCCGATCAGCCCGGCCCATGCAAGCCAGAGGCCGGCGATTCGGTCGGGTTCGTCATCGCGCTCGAGCACTCGCCAGCCGTGCGCCATCATCGCGATGAGCACGATGGAGCCGAGTGCGCCGGCGACGCCCCGATCGATCACGGCGAACGCAAGGGTCACGACACAACCGCCGGCCACGACCACCCACAGGCAGTAATCGATCGGGTGACTCGCAGTAGGCGTCGGGTAGGCCAGTACCGCCAGCGAGAACGGCAGCAGACACGCCAAGGTGATGTACGCCGCAACGGAGGCGTGGCCACCGAGCAGCGCAATCATCGTGGCCGTCAACCCCGCGGCGGTCACGAGGAGCAACGTGCCCGATGCTCGCGCCCGACTCCCGAATAGTGCCAGCCCACCTGCGCCGAGCAGCAGCGCCGACGCAATCGGCGCCAGCCCGGCGGCGATCTCGGTCATGCCCCGGTACCCAGCCCGCCCTCGCGCGCTCGCACGATCGCCTCACCCCGGCCGGCGACCTGCAGCTTGGCGAAGATCGAGGTCAGGTGATTGCTCACGGTCTTCGGCGAGAGATACAACTCGGTGGCGATGTCGGCGTTGCGCAGGCCTTGGGCGAGGTGATCGAGGACGAGGCGCTCGCGCTCGGTGAGCTCAGGGAAGGGGTCGCCCGATGCCGGCATCGCCGGTGGCTCGACGAAGTAGCCGAGCACCTGCGACGCCACCCCGGGGCCGAAGACCGCCTCGCCGGCCACCACGCTGCGCACCGCCCGCACGATGTCGTCCGGCTCGGCCTCCTTCAGCAGATAGCCGTGCGCCCCCGCCTTCATCGCAGTGAACAACGTGGCGTCGTCGTCGAACATCGTCAGCATCAGCACGCGGCATTCAGGTGCGACCGCGCGGATCCGTCGGGTCGCCTCGATGCCGTCCATGCCCGGCATGCGTACATCCATCAGTACGACATCGGGCTCGTACTCCGAGACGGCCGCCAGCGCGCTGTCGCCGTCGGTGGCCTCCCCGACCACGTCGAGCCCGGCAATCGTGCGCAGCAGTGCGACCAGGCCGCCGCGCACCACGGGATGGTCGTCCGCGACCACGATCCGGATGGGCAACTCGTCAGCCATTCGGCCATGTTGCCACCTGCAATGATCGTGTACCCGGGAAGAACCTCCCGACTTCGTCCCGACTCGCTCGGGAGCATCTCGGGTGTTTCGCATCTGGCGGCGGGAGTGCCTCGGGGCGCAGACTTCGACGACGTACCCGATGTCATCGATATGGCACCACCGCAGGAGGAACACCATGACCACACTTACCCCAACGCCGACCGAGCAGGTGCCCGCGACGCCGGTTCGCGTCGGGCTCGCGCTTTCCATCGTGATCGGCCTGAGCCAGCTCATCTTCCTCCATCCCGACATCGACTGGGGCGACGACGACCCGGGTGTGGGGCTGATCCTCGTCGGCGTCGCGATCGGCATGGTGTCGGTCGTGTGTGCGCTGCTCGCCTGGAAGTCGGGCGACCGGCGACTGATCCGCATCGACGTCGCCGCGCTCATCGTCCTCGGTCTGTCCATCGTGCCCGGTCTCTTCGTCGACACCACCGCGTTCATCCGGCTTGCGACCGCCGTGACGATCGTCGCCATCGTGGTCGCCGTCGTGCTGCTGATGCGTCGCCCACGCGTGTCGGCTCGAGTGACCGACTGATCGACCCCGCGCACGCAACCGCCACCTCGCCCATCACTCCTCGCCGACTTCGGTCGGTGCCGAGATCGGGCTCCCCGCGTGGGGCACGAGTGACCTTCGGGTCGTGTTGTCGGCCGTCGGGTTCGGCGTCCTCGCGGACATCCGCTTGCCATCCGGTACGACGGTGGCCGACGCGAACGCGTCGACTTCCGTTACCGGAGCGCTGCTTCGAAACGTGACTTGTTGTCAGTCCACCAACGTCGGCGCCTGTCGAATCGCTCGGCGCCGCCCATGTCCTCCCACATCTTGACGAAGCCCGGCTCGCCGGCCTCGACCCTGCGTCGCACGAACTCGCCACCCTTTTCGATCGAACGATCGAGAATCGTCAGCAGGTCGATGCGGATGCCGGCATCGAGTCCGTACGCATCGGCAACCAGACGCAGACGGCCGGGCCGGTCCTGTTCCGACCATCCCAACCGACTCGCGCTGACGTCGTCGTCGATGGGGACGCACATCCGCGCGAACGACGCAACGTCGAAGACACGACGCCCGGGGGCAGCGAAATCGAAATCGAGGAACGCAACGGCACGCCCGTCGCGGAACACGACGTTTTCCAGGCAGACGTCGTTGTGACAGAGCACGGGTCCTCCGAGCGGGTCGGCCATCTCACTGCTCCATGTCCCGACGGTCAGATCGATGGCGGACGAAGCATCGTGCATGCAGCGCATGAGGACTGCGGTGGAGGTCAGCGCTTCGTCTGATCTGGCCCACTGCGGATACGGCGGAAGTGGGACGTCGCCCTCGATGAACTCGAGGCGTTCGCGGCCATCGGCGTCGATGCCGACCGGATTCGACGCTCCCTCGAAACCGTGGGAACGAAGCGCCGACAGCGCCCGATGAATCGACACCGAGTGCTCATTCGATGGTCGAAGGACATGGGGCCCCCGGCGCACCACTGCGCCGGCGTTCGCCACGCCACCATGAAGTACCTCTTCGTTCACTTCGGCAGAGTACCGATGCGCTCTGACCATGGAGACCCGCATCCTGATCGACGGGTCGTAGTGGGTCTCAGCCGACGCTTCGGCCGTGGCCCTCCCAGAACGGTGCCCTGAGCTCGCGCTTGAGCACCTTCATGGCGCCCGACAGCGGCAGGGGTTCGCTGCGGAAGTCGACGCTCTTGGGCACCTTGTAGCCGGCGATCGACTCGCGGGCATGGGCGATGACCATTTCGACCGTGATCTCTTCACCCGGAACCGGGACGATGATGGCGTGCACCGCCTCGCCCCAACGCTCGTCGGGAATCCCGATCACGGCGACCTGCGCCACGCCGGGATGAGTGCTGATCGCGTTCTCGACCTCGGCCGAGTAGACGTTCTCACCGCCGGTCACGATCATGTCCTTGACCCGGTCGACCAGGAACAGGTAGCCGTCGTCGTCGACACGACCGGCATCGCCGGTGCGGTACCAGCCGTCGACGAAGACCTCCTCGGTCGCCTCGGGCTTGTTCCAGTACTCCTGCATCCAGTTGCCGCCGCGAGCCCAGACCTCGCCCACCTCACCGGTCGGGACCTCGTTGCCCTCCTCGTCGCGAATCGAGATCGTGACACCCATGACCGGACGGCCGACCGAACGCAATCGTGGGCTGCCGGGCACATGGTCCTCGGGCAGCAGGAAGCTGAGCGTGGCCGAGCACTCGGTCATGCCGTAACCCTGGATCAGTTCCAGATCGGGCAGTTCGGACAGCAGGCGGTCGAGGATCGCGTCGGGCATCGGTGACGCCCCGTACGCGAGCTGCCGCATCGTGGCGAGACGTTCAGGCCGATAGGACTCGTGAGCGAACATCATGCCGATCATCGTCGGCACCATGATCGACATCGTCACGCCCTCGGCCTCGATCACGTCGAGCACGGCACCGGGGTCGAACATCGGGATCGAGACGTGGACGCCACCGATCGGGATCACGCCCATCATGCCGCCGGTACTCGCGGCGTGGAACATGGGTGTCTGGGTCAGCCACACCGTGTCCTCGAGCAGATCGAGGTGGATGGCGTTGTGGTACAGGTTCAGCATCTGTGACCGCTGGGTGTGCAGCACACCCTTGGGCCGACCGGTGGTTCCACCGGTGTACATCAGCACGACAGGATCGTCTTCTTCTGGTTCGTCGGGCATCGCCGGTGACGCTGCCGCCAGGAGATCCTCGTAGCGGTGGTCGTGAGCGACGTCGCCCTCACCGAGCAACACGGTCGTGCGAATCGGCGAGTCGTCGCCGAGCGCGTCGGCGACCATCTGGGCGAAGAACCCGTCGACGAAGAGCACTTCGGTACCCGAGTCCTCGATGATGTACTCGAGCTCCTTGCCCGCGAGACGCAGGTTGAGCGGATTGATCACACCGGCACCGAGAAACGCCGCGTGTTGCAGTTCGAGGTAGCGGTGGCTGTTGAGCGCCATCACGGCGAACCGGTCGGTGCGACCGACGCCGAGTTCGGCCAACATGTTCGCGGCACGAGCGGTGCGATCGGCATGCTCGGTGAACGTCGATCGGAAGCCGCCGTCGACCACCGCCGTCTTGTCCTGGTGGCGATCGATCGTGGGCAGGAGGAGACGGTGGTACACAAGCTCTTTCATCGCCCCATCATGGCCCATCTGCGGATCACGGTGACACAGTCCACGCGGCCGGGCCCGGCAACCGCTCACGGCCGGCACGTTCCGCCAGACCTCCAGGGATCTGTGTGACCGAATCCGACGCCGAACGGCGCCTTCGATCACACAAACCGGTGGGATCGGGCGTCGTGGCGCGATTCATCACGGCAGCGACTCGTCGAGGTGGACCGCCGCACTGATCATCGCGAGGTGGGAGAACGCCTGCGGGAAGTTCCCGACGAGACGACCGTCGGGTCCGATCTCTTCGCTGAACAGTCCGGTCGGACTGGCGTACGACAGCAGGCGATCGAACATCGAACGCGCCTCGTCGACCCTGCCGGCCCGCGCCAGCACCTCGACGTACCAGAACGAGCAGATCGTGAACGAGCCCTCCCCTCCATCGAGCCCGTCGTCGGTCGCAGACGTGTCGTACCGATCGACCAACGGGCCGTGGGCGAGCTGCTCGCCGATGGCGTCGAGCGTCGAGAGCCAGCGTCCATCCTTCGGTGGCACGAAGCGCATCAGCGGCATGAGCAGCAGCGATGCGTCGAGGGTCGAACCATCGAGCGTCTGGGTGAACGCAGCGAGGTCCTCGTTCCATCCGTCCGCCAACAGGCACGCGTGCATCGCGTCACGCTCGACACGCCACCGTTCGTACGGGCTGGGCCGTCCGCGTCGCCGGGCCATCCGCATGGCGCGCTCGACGGCGACCCAGCACATGAGCAGTGACGACGTGTGGCGTTGTCGGCCGCTGCGCGGCTCCCAGATGCCGTCGTCCGGGCGCTGCCAGTTGTCGAGCACCCAGTCGACGATCACGCAGACGTGGTCCCAGGTCTTCAGGCTCAGGCCGTCCCCGTATTTGTCGGCGAGGTACAGGGCATCGATCATCTCGCCGTAGATGTCGAGCTGCAGCTGTCCGCTCGCGGCGTTGCCCACACGAACCGGCCGACTCCCCGCGTAACCCGACCAGTGATCGAGTTCCACCTCGGCGATGTCGGCGTTGCCGTCGAGGTCGTACAGCGGCGACAGCGGGGGATGCGCCGCCGACGTGTCACAGCCGTGGACCCGCTCGACCAGCCATGCGGTGAACGCCTCGGCCTCGTCGAGATACCCGAGTTCGATGAACGCATACAGGGTGAAGGCGGCGTCGCGGATCCACACGTACCGGTAGTCCCAGTTGCGTTCGCCCCCGATCACCTCGGGCAGGCTGGTCGTGGGTGCTGCGATGATCCCGCCGGTCGGTCGATGCGTCAGCAGCTTGAGGGTGAGCGCAGATCGTTCGACGTGCTCACGCCAACGCCCTCGATAGGTGCTCGCCTCCGACCAGTCCCGCCAGTACCGGAGCGTGCGGCGGTGGAGGTTCACGCACTCGGCCACACTGAGTTCTGACTCGCCGAGCGAGAAGAACACGGTCTCGTTCTCGACGAGTTCGAACGTGCTGTCGAGCTCCACTCGATTCTCGTCGCCGATGACGTCGATGGGGGCGGTCGCCGAGAGGGTCAGCTCGAACGCGTGGTCGCCGGTGCTGGTCAGCGTGGTCGCCGTGACGTCGTCGTCCGGTCGGGCGCTGTGACGCTCCGCCCGCAACGCTCCACGGCCGTAGTCCGGTCGCATGTGCAGCTTGGAGCAGACCTCGACGCGGCCGCGTCGACAGCGCACGACCCGGATCAGGTGCCGGGCCGACGGCGACCGGTCGTCGTCGTCGACGGCATCGATCGACATGAAGTCCTCGACCTCGACGATGCCGGTCGGCGTGTGGAACCGGGTCAGGAGGACGTTCGTGCCGGACAGGTAGACCTGGCGCGACTCGATCTCGTCATCATCGGCGGCGCAGGGCCGAAGTATCCAGCTGCCTCCGTCGTCGTCGAGGAGCGCACCGAAGACCGTGGGCGAGTCGAACCGCGGCCAGCACATCCAGTCGATCGAGCCGGACGAGTGGGCGATCGCGACGGTTTCGGTGTCGCCGATCATTCCGTACTCCTCGAGTGGTCGAGCGGTGTGATCGGCTGTCATCGGGCCGGCCCCGACGACCCGACCGGATAGGGACGTGGTGTTCCGCCGACGCGCAGCGCATCGACGAGCCGCCACGCGCTCACGATGTCGTCGATCCCGGCGAAGTGATCATGGGTGCCGTCGAGCGCATCGTCGAGCAGCGTTGCGTAGTCGCCGAGTTCGTGCTCGCCATGCGTCGACGGGCCGCACAGCACCGCCTCTCGTCGGGACAGGGACACCTCCGACCGGGCGTGGTGGTCGGCGTCGGCGTCGAGCACGGCGATGCTCACGCTGATCGCCGGGTCGGGCTTCACCCCGAGACGGATCGAGTTCTCACCGGGTCCGGCGAGATCGAACGTGACCGCCGTGCTGTCGCGATCGAGGGCCTTGCCGGTGACCACGTGGATCGGGACGCCGCGCCAGCGTTCGGTGTCGACGTGCATCGTGAACGAGGCGAACGTCGGAACCACGGAGTCATCGGCGACATCGTCATGGTCTCGGTATCCCACGTACTGACCGATCACGATCGAGTCGGGTTCGATCGTCATCGCGTCGAGCGTGGCGGTTCTCATCGCGCTGTACGTCGATTCGTCGTCATCGCTCGGCGGCTCCATGAGCGCGAAGGCCGCCATCTGCAGTACATGGTTCTGGACCACGTCGTCGACCACCCCGACCGCCTCGTAGAAGGAGCCCCGACCGGTGACGTCACCGCGCTCGAGCATCTCGACCGTCACCGAGCCGACGACGCCACGGCGGAGCAGGTGGTCGAACATGGCGTTCTTCGTGCGCACCGTGAGCAGATTCTCGACGGCTGCTTTCGCGAGGAAGTGGTCGACGATGAACAGGTTGTTCTCACCGATCGAGCGCGTCACGTCGCGGTGGAGTTCCTCCGCAGAGGCGGCGTCTTCGCCGAACGGCTTCTCCAGGACGAGGCGCGTCCCGTCGGGCATCGGGCTCGCTTCGATTGCACGGGCGATGTCGCCGAACGCGGCCGGCGGGAGCGCTGCATAGACGACGGGTGCCGACGAATCGCCGAGGATGTCGGTGAGTTCTTCGAACGTGGACGGATCCGCCGCGTCGCCGCTGACGTAGCGCAGGCCGATCTGTTCGACGAGTTCGCCGTCGGTGGTGTCGAGCGCGTCGCGGATCATCGCCTCGATCTCGTCGTCTGATCGGCTGCTTCGGCCCACCCCGAGTACCGGAACCTCGTCGAGGTGGCCGGCCCGTGCGAGTTCGCCGAGTGCCGGGATGATCTTCGACGCGCCCAGATCACCCGTGATCCCGAACAGGATCAGGGCATCGCCGCGCGGTCGGAGCGGTGGAGCGTCGACTGTCATGGACGAGACGTTGCCCGGTCGGCAGCGTTGCCAATCATCCGAGCGCGATACTGGACCCATGACGCTCCTGGAATTCTCCTCCGAATCGACGATGCGACGCGAGGAGGCGGCGGCGCAGCTGCGCCTCATCGCCGACATGCTCGAACGTCACAACGATCTCGAGTTCACTCGCGAGGGTCTTCGCTTCTCGGTCGCCGTGCCGGCCGAGGTGACGCTCGAGGTCGAACTCGAAGTCGGTGACGACGGCAACGAACTCGAGATCGAAATCAGCTGGTAGCAGGGGTTTGTGTGACCGTGCCGTTGCGGCCGGACACACGAACGCCCAGGTCGTCGAGCGCCGCCGACGCCATCGATGCCGCAGCGATCAGTCGATGACGTGCACGGGTGGTGCGGAGTCCTTCGTCGGCCGGGAGATGACCTCGTCGGGCACGGCCAGCACCCGGGTGTAGACCTCGTCGGACATCCCGCGCGGGAACGGCAGGTCGGGGTCCCGCACCGGTTGGGGGACCGGCTCGGTCGGGCGTTCGAACACCGCCGGTCGGCGGTACCGGTCGAGCTCTTCGGCGGTGATGCCGGCGAGCTCGACGACCTCCGGGTCGATCCACGCCCGCTGGTCGATCGCCGCCTCGGAGAAGGACACCTCCAGCGAGAGGTCCTCGTAGCCGGCGAAGTAGATCGAGTGGCACATGCCGTGATCGATCGGGCCGTACACGTTGTGTCCCCGGTTGCGAATCCGGTCGCGCATGCCGAGCAGATCGTCGTACGTGTCGACGTTGAACGACACGTGTTGCATCGTGCCACCGGAACTCGGCCCGCCCGGCCAGCCGGCGTGTGTGACGCCGATCTCGCGCTCGATCGGCTTGTTCTGCGCCATCTCCACGAACGCGATGTACGAGTTGTCGTCGAGCCGGAGGAACCCGTGCCAGGCCCCCTCGACGCCGTGCATCCAATAGAGGGCGACCAATTCGCAGCCGAGCACATCGGTGAAGAACTCGATCTGCTGCTTGATGTCGGCGGTGGAGATGGCGAGGTGGTGGATGCCGTTGGCTCTCATGGTCCGTCGTCTTTCGTCGATGAGGTCTCGACCCGGACCGTACGAGATGCGACCGCTCGCGATGGAACCCTGGCGGCGAGGCGCGTCAGCGGGGAGCGTTCGCCGCGATGAAGTCGTCGACGATGCGATCGGCGACATCGCCGTCGATCGGCGCGTCGGCGAGGAACCGCAGGAAGAACAGCGAACCGGCGAGCGATGCGACCGCTCGGCGGGCGTCGATGTCGGGGCGGATCTCACCCGACGCCACCGCAGCGGCGAACACCGCATCGAACGACGCGTCGATCCGGGTGCGCATCTGATCGCGGACCATCGCCACGCTGGGGTCGTGTTGGGCGCGTTCGAGCATCGTGATGATCAGCTTGGACGTGGTGTCGTTGCCGAGGTCGCGGACGAGGCCGTCGAGGAGTCGACGCACATCGGTGCGCAAGGAGCCGGTGAGTTCCTCGGCGGGAACCGAGTGGTTGCCGATCTTCTCGATCGCGGAGCGCAACAGGTCGGTTCGAGTCGGCCAGTGCTTGTACAGGGTGGTGCGGCTGTAGGTCGTGAGTTCGGCGACGCGGGCGTGGGTGACCGCATCGGGGCCCTCGGAGAGGAGGAGCGTCGAGGCCGCGTCGATCACCGCTCGTGTGGTGCGCGCGACGCGGGGGTCGACGTAGCCGTCGTCGCTGTCCGTGTGCTGCGTCACCGGTTGCTCGCTCCCTCGTCCGCTGTGTCCACCGCCACCCGCCATGTCCTTGCGCTCGACCCGAGTAGTGGTCAGACTGTCCAACAATGAATACTATGTCCACTACTCCCGATTCGACGTTCTGGCAACGACTCGGTCGGTTCTGCTTCCGTCGGCGCTGGGTCGTGCTCGGCTCCTGGCTCACCGTGTTGATCATCGTGTTCGGCACCGTCGGCGCGGTCGGCTCGGAGACCAGCAGTTCGTTCTCCATTCCCGATTCGGAGTCGAAGGACGGCTTCGACACCCTCGACGAGTACTTCGGCGGATTCGGGAGCGGCGTCACCGGCACGATCGTGTTCAAGGCCGATCAGGGGGTCGACGACCCCGAGGTGCAGGCCGCGATGACCGCACTGTTCGACCGGGTCGATGCCGTCGACGGCGTCAGCGTGACCAGCCCCTACAGCCCCGAGGGTCGACAGCGTGGCCTCGTCTCGACCGAGGGCGACGCCGCCGGGCTCATCGCCTACGCCAGCCTCGACCTCGACGAGACGGTCGGCGAGGCGCGCGCGCAGGAGATCGGGCGCCAGATCGAAACGCTGACCGAGTCCGAACTCGCGAACCCCACCGGCGGCGAACCGCTCACCCCGGCCGAGATCGACGGGCTCCAGATCGAGGTCGGGGGACAGGCCCTCGGCGAGTTCGAGCCGCCGGAGTCGGAGTTGATCGGCCTGGCGTTCGCGATCGTCATCCTGATCCTCGCCTTCGGGTCGGTGCTCGCGATGGGCCTGCCGATCGGTGTGGCGCTGTTCGGCGTCTCGCTCGGCGCGGGGATCATCACCCTGTTGACGAACGTGATGTCGGTGCCCGACTTCGCGATCACGCTCGGCGCGATGATCGGCCTCGGCGTCGGCATCGACTACGCCCTGTTCATCGTCACTCGGTATCGAGAAGCGCTCCGAGCCGGGGAGAGCCCGGAGGAGGCGACGGTGCTCGCGCTGGACACGGCCGGCCGCGCCGTCGTGTTCGCCGGATTCACGGTGGTCATCTCGCTGCTCGGCATGTTCATCATGGGCCTTGCGTTCATCAACGGCCTGGCCACCGGCGCGGCGATCACCGTGCTCGTCACGATGATCGCCTCGATCACGTTGCTGCCGGCTTTCCTCGGCTTTGCCGGCCCGCGGATCGAGGTCACGCGGCGACGCGGGCTGATCGCGGCGGGGTTCGTGTCGATCGCACTGCTCGGCGTCGGCCTCGGCATCCAGCCGTTGCTGCTCGGCGCGCCGCTCGCCGTGGTCGTGCTCCTGGCCTCGTTCGCCATCGCACCGCTGCGCAAGGAAGTGCCGCGGCGGCGCGAGGTGCCCGTGCGCGAGACCTGGTCGTACCGCTGGAGCCGCATCGTGCAACGCAACTCCTGGGCGATGGCAATCGGTGTCACGGTGCTCCTGCTCGTGATGGCGGTGCCGGTGCTCAGCCTGCGCCTCGGGTTCAGCGACGAGAGCAACTTCCCTGCGGAGACCACCACGTTCCAGGCGTACGAACTGACGAGCGAGGGCTTCGGTCCCGGCACCAACGGACCGCTGATCCTCACCGCGGAACTCAACGGTCCGCAGGACCTCCAGACCCTGCTGGGTCTCGTCGCCGTGCTGGAGAGCACCGACGGCGTGGCGCGCGTCGTGGGCCCGCTGCCCGACAACACCGAGAATCCCCCGGCGTCGCAAGCGGCGATCATCCAGGTGATCCCGACGACCGGCCCGCAGGATGCAGCCACCGCCGACCTCGTCGAAGCGCTGCGCGACACGGTGGTGCCGACCGCCGTCGAGGGCTCCGACCTGGTCGTGAACGTGTCGGGTTCCGTCGCCGCGAACATCGACTTCAGCTCGTACCTGGCCGGTCGGATCCCCCTCTTCTTCGCCGCCGTGCTCAGCCTGTCGTTCGTGCTGTTGATGATGGTCTTCCGGTCGCTGCTCGTGCCGCTGAAGGCGGTGATCATGAACATGTTGTCGATCGGTGCTGCGTACGGCGTCGTCGTGGCGGTGTTCCAGTGGGGGTGGGGAACCTCGCTGCTCAATACGTCCGCGGGTCCGATCGAGCCGTTCGTCCCGATGATGCTGTTCGCGATCGTGTTCGGGTTGTCGATGGACTACGAGGTGTTCCTGCTGTCACGGGTGAAGGAGGAGTACGACCGCACCGGCGACCCGGTCAACTCCGTCGCCGACGGGTTGGCCATGACGGCACGGGTCATCACGGCGGCCGCCGCGATCATGGTCGTCGTGTTCGGCAGCTTCATCTTCGAGGACAACCGGATCATCAAGCTGTTCGGACTCGGGCTCGCGTCCGCGGTGTTCCTCGATGCGACGCTCGTGCGCATGCTGCTGGTGCCCGCGACGATGGAACTGCTCGGCGCCAAGAACTGGTGGCTGCCGAAGTGGCTCGACCGCCTGCTTCCGACGCTCAACGTCGAGGGCAGCGATCACGTCGAGCACGACGACGAGTCGGGCTCCGACACCGGTCCCGACGAGGCACCCCGCTCCGACGAGCTCGTGTCCGGCGTCCCGAGCAGCTGAGTCGGCGGGTTCCGTGCTCGGGCCCGCCACCACCACCCCACCACCACCGACCCGCCACCTGCACCGCCGGTACCCGCGTCACGACCCACACCTGGAACCCGACCTGGAATTTTGGCGGATCGTGACGGCAGGCGTCACGATCCGCCAAAATTCGTGGCTGCAGGGTGGGGTGGCTGCAGGGTGGGGTGGTGGCCGGGCGGGGTCAGCTCGACGTTTCGGCGGGGGCCGGGGTCTTCGTCGGGGTCGGGTCGGCGGGAGTGACCACGCCGTACTCGTACACCGGCGCGTTGGTGGCGGTGGTGCCGTTCAGCACCGTGCCCAACACGTTTGCACCGACCTGGCGCAGCCGCTCGATGGAGCGCCCGACCGATCGGGAGTCCGTCGAGGTCCCGGAGGCCACGAGGATCACGCCGTCGACGAGCTCGGCGAGGATCTGCGGGTCGGACACGGCGAGCACCGGCGGGGAGTCGAGGACGACGAGGTCGAACTTCGACCCGATCTGGGCGAGCGCCTTCTTGATCCCGTTGCCGGCGAGGAGTTCGGCCGGGTTCGGGGGAACATCGCCCGACGTGATGACCAGCAGGCCGCCGGAGTCGGCCAGCTTCTGGGCCACCTGGCCCATCTCGATCTCGCCGAGCAGGACGTTGGTCAGCCCCTTGTAGTTGCTGAGGCCGAGGAAGTTGTGGACCTGCGGCTTGCGGAGGTCGCAATCGATCAGCAACACGCGCTGGCCCGCCTTCGACGCGGCGTAGGCGAGATTCGTCGCGGTCGTCGTCTTGCCTTCGCCGGGGTGGGAGCTGGTGATCTGGACCATCTGCAGCTGCTGTTCCAGCGTGAGGAATCGCACGGCCGTCCGCAAGTTGCGATACGACTCGGCCGGCGCCGACCCTGGATCGGAGATCGAGACCACCACCGGCGGCCCGTCCTTCTTGGCCGCCGCGACCTGCGGGATGCTGGCGAGGTTGGGGACCCCGGAGATCCGCTGGAGCTCGTCCTCGTCGCGAATCGATCGGTCGAGATAGTCGAGCAGGAACGCGGCGCCCAGGCCGATGAGCGCGCCGACGACCAGCGCCAACATCAGCGTGCGAATCGGCGTGGGCTCGAACGGCGTGCTCGGGGGCGTGGCGCGGTCGATCAGGCGCGCACCGGATGTCTCCGCGAGCTCGGCGGAGACGCGTAGATCCTCGAGTTGGCTGCTGTACTCGTCGCGGCGGGTCGGGTCGCCTTCGCCCTGCTCGATCAGCTCGAGCTGATCCTCGATCACGCTCGCGCGGGCGCCGAACTCGGCGACCAGCTCGGTGCGCTGCCGTTCGATGTACCGCTGGGCGTAGGCGTTCGCAGCGGCCGCTGCGGTCTCGGCGTTCGAGCTGACGGCGGTGAACCGGAAGACGTCGGACTCCTCCGAGGAACCCACCGAGAGCGCGGGCTCGGCGCCCACGTCCTCACGAACGACGGCCACCAGCTCGGAGCCCTGCGCGCTCTCGAGTTCGTTCTCGATCATGCGCGGGCTCATCACGACACCGGACGTGCCGACCGACGATGCCGTCGGCGGAATGCGGACGAGAACGTCGGCCGAGGCGCGGTACTGGGGGGTGGCGGCGGCGGTCAGGGCGACGGCGGTCGCGCCGACGACGATGATCGGCAGCAGGACGATCCACTTCCGGCGCCAGATGACGCTCACGTAGTCGCGCAACGTCATCTCCGGGATCGGCTCGACGTCGGGCACCCGTGCAGAATACTGGCCGCTCGCGACCAAGCGGTGTATGCCCCGCAGGGGTGCCGCTCCGACGTCGACCACCGAGAGTAGGCTTTCTGCCACCGACGTGACCTTCGTCGCATCGGTGCGGGCACGCTCAAGACCCGTCCGAAGCGTGCCGATACCAACGTGTTCGGTGAATTGCCGAACGCACTCCGTCAGGGAAACTGGCCCATGGACCGTCGAGAAGCCATCAAGAAACTCGCAGCGGGCACCGCGATCGCATCGGGTGGCTCGATGATCCTGTCGTCGCGCTCCGTGGCCTACGCCGCCTCTGCGCCCGGTACCGGGCTCGATCGACGTCCCCGGTCCGAGTGAGCCGTTGCCGGTCAGCGTGACGCAGAACCGCAACGGCACGTCATCCTCAGCGACGTGTCGTCGCCGTCGTGTCCGGGCCAGCCGGTGACCTGACCACGGTCGTACTCGTGGCGGATCAACGACTTCAACGTCAAGGGCGGCAACGGCTGGACGTTGCTCATCGTCGAACCTGGCACGCGACACGCGTGATCATGGGCAGTACCGGCGTGTACTCCCCGACGAGCACCGCGCACGGCACCGTCGAACTCCGCAAGGCGAACAAGAACCAGCCGAAAGCCAAGAACCTCGACAATCGGCGACTACTACGACGTCACATGATGGTCACGTGGCAGTGCCGGCTTCACGCTGCGTCGAGTATCGTTCAGGCACAGCGACGATCCGATGGTCACGACTGAGCCGCCGACGTGCCGGCTACGCGTGCGCCGATGACGACGAGTCGGCGCCCGCACGCCATCGACGATGGCAGGCGAGAGACGCTCTCCGCCGATCCGCTCGCCGCTGCCCGAGTCAGGGTCGGACGCTGACCCGTCGCCGCCGGCACGGCGCCGATCGAACGGCGTGTCGTCGGGAGTGCATGATCCTCGATGGCCGACCCGTGACCGATCGAAGGAGAACCGCACATGTCCGATGCGAGCGATGTCGCGTTGCTGTTCCTCCGCGTCGTGATCGGGCTGACGATGGCCGCGCACGGGGTGAACAAGGCCAAGAGCCTTGCCGGCACGGCGGGGTGGTTCGACTCCATCGGGATGCGACCCGGTCGGGTGCACGCCCGCCTCGCCGCAGGTGGTGAGATCGCCGCAGGCGTCTTCCTCGCTGCGGGGCTGCTGACGTCGTTCGCCGCACTCGGCTTCGTCGGTCTGATGACCGTGGCGTGGTACACGTCGCACCGCGACAAGGGCTTCTTCATCATCAAGGAGGGCTGGGAGTACGTGATGGTCCTCGCCGTCGTGGCGATCACGATCGCGATGCTCGGCCCGGGCGAGTACTCGCTCGACGATGCCCTCGGCATCGCCGACGACCTCGACGGGTACGTCGGGCTGGCGATCTCGGCCGGCGGCGGCCTCGCCGCGGCGGCACTCCTCCTGGCCGTGTTCTTCCGGCCACCACCGCCCGACCCGACACCCGGCTGATCGGCGACGCGGTCGAGCGTCCCGGTACGAGGGCCCGACTCGTGCGGACCTAGCGTCAGCGCGATGAGCACAGACGTTTCACTCGGCGACCTCATCGACCTCGGCGGTCGGCGCGCGCTCGTGACCGGCGGGGGCAAGGGCATCGGCGCCGCGATCGCCGCTCGGCTGATCGAGGCGGGGGCGACGGTGACGGTCGCCGACCTCGACCCCGATGCCGCCGACGAGGCCGCCCGGATGGGCGCCGGGTTCGTCGTGTGCGACATCGCCGACCCGGACCAATTGCGCAATGCCGTCGACGTCGGTGCCGGTGCACCCGGCCTCGACATCCTGGTCAACAACGCCGGCATCTTCCCGACGACGGGCCCGTTGACCGCGGTGACCGACGAGTTCGTCCACCGCATGCTCGACGTCAACGTCCGTGCGCAGTTCAGCGCGACTCGCGACGCCGCCGCCCGGATGCCGAACGGTGGGTCGATCGTGAACCTCGCCTCGATCGCAGCGCTCGGCGGGGGAGCGAACATCTCCGCCTACGCCGCCTCGAAAGCGGCCGTCATCGCGCTGACCAGGGCGGCCGCCAACGAGCTCGGACGCGCCGGCATCCGCGTCAACGCGATCGCGCCGGGGGTCATCGACACACCCGGCGTGCAGGAGCAGCTCGAGCCACTCCGCGCCGGCGGGATCGACATCGACAGCCGAATCGCGGCGAACCCGGTCGGGCTGCGCGGCCTGCCGGACCACATCGCCCGCGCCGCGCTGTTCCTCGCGTCCGATCTCGCCGAATTCGTGTCCGGGCACGTGCTCGTCGTCGACGGTGGCTCCACCGCATGACCGAGCTCGACGTGTTCGAGGCGATGCGCACGTGCCGGGCGATGCGCCACCTCTCGCCCGACCCGGTCGACGAGGAACTGATCGAACAGGTCATCACCGCGGCGACCTGGGCACCGAGCCCGGGCAACTCGCAGGGACGCGACTTCATCGTCGTGACCGACCCGGAGAAGAAGCGCGTGATCGGCGACGCCATCGAGGCGGTGATGGGCGAGCGGGTCGCTGCGATGGAGCGGCCCGATCGGACCCATCGCCTGATGCTCGACGGCACGGCGCACCTGATCACGACGCTCACGACCTGCCCGGTGTTGATCTTCGTGTGCGGCAAGAGCATCTACCCGTACGACGCGCCGCGGGAATCGTTCGTGTGGTCGTCGATCTATCCCGCCGCGCAGAACCTGATCGTCGCCGCCCGTGCGCTCGGTCTCGGCACGGTGTTCACGACGTTCCAGAGCGTCGCCGAGCCGACGATCCGCGAGACGCTCGACATCCCGGCCGACGTGTACATCGGCTGCATGATCCCGCTCGGATGGCCCGAGCGCGAGTTCGGTCCCGTGCAACGGTTCGGGTACGAACAGGTCGTACACCGCGAGGGATGGCAGGGCGACCTGCGCGGTTGACGGCCGCTGCTACTCGCCGGTGAAGCGCGGCTCGCGGCGGTCGCGCATCGCGGCGTTGCCCTCCGCGAAGTCGGCCGTCCGGCGCAGACGCTCCTGCTCGGCGCCCTCGTGCGCCGTTGCCGCTTCGACACGATCGGCGAGGTCGCCGCGCAGCGTCGCGCGAATCGAGCGGACCGCGAGGGGCGCGGAGATCGCGATCTCCCGGGCGAGTGCGTGCGCGGTCGCCCGGAGCGCGTCGAGGTCGGCGAGTCGATCGGCGAGGCCGAGTCGAACCGCTTCGTCACCCTTCACCCGGCGGCCGGTGAAGAGCAGCTCGGCGGCGGTCTGGGGCCCGACGAGGCGGGGGAGGGTCACGCTGAGGCCGAAGCCGTGGTGGAAGCCGAGCCGGGCGAAGTTGGCGCTGAAACGCGCTTCGGGAGCGGCGATCCGGAAGTCGGCGGACAGTGCGAGTCCGAGGCCGCCGCCGATCGCGGCACCCTGGACGGCGGCGACGACCGGGGTCTGCGTGCGGAAGATCCGGACTGCGGCGGCGTACAGGTCGTCGGTCGTGTACGAGCGATCCCGCGCCGAGAAGTCGGCGCCGGCACAGAAGTGCTTGCCCGATGCACACAGCACCGCGGCGCGGCACCCGTCGTCGCGATCGAGGTGCTCCAGCGCGTCGGCGACACCGCCGATCTGGTCGAGCGAGAAGAAGTTGTTCGGCGGGTTGTTCAACTCGATCGTCGCGACGAAGTCGTCGCCGACCGTCGCGGCGAGGGCGGGGTTCTCGAAGACGAGTCGGCTCATGGTGAGTGCCCTGCCGTGGTGTCGTGACCGGTTTCGTGACCCCGGTTGCTGCCGACGTCGCGGAACGGCCGGTCCCGATCGACGCTCGGCTCCTTCGGGAGGCCGAGGATGTTCTCGCCGAGGATGTTGTGCTGGATCTCGTCGGTGCCGCCGGCGATCGACTGTGCCGGTGTCGACACCAACACTTCGGCGATCACGGCGTCGACCGGATCGTCCGTCTCCGTGAGCAGTCCGTTCGCGCCGGCGATCCGCGTGTGGACCGCGTTGGCGCGCCGTGCGACCTCCGAGAGCGCCAGCTTGCCGATCGACCCCTCCGAACCCGGCGGTCGGCCGAGCGCACGTGCGGCCTTCGCTCGACCGGCGGTCCACTCGGAGGCACGTTGGAAGCTCAGCAGCGCGGCCGTCTGTTGACGCAGCACCGGATCGTCGGCGACCCCGCGACGCTCGGCCTGCGACGCGACGAGGTCGACGCGACCCATCCGTTGCGGATACCACTCGTACGTCTTCTGATACTCGGCGGCCTCGCGGCGTGCCTCGTCGACCACCCGGCCGGACGCCTCGGGCGCGAAGTGGGCGCTGCGCTGAATCGAGAACGAACGCTCGTGGGCCAGCGTCCCGCGGGCGACCTTCCACCCTGCGCCTTCTGTGCCGACCAGGTTCTCGCACGGGATCCGAGCGTCGGTCAGGAAGACCTCGTTGAACGACTGGTGATGGTTCATCTGCGCGATCGGACGCGCCTCGACCCCGCGCTGGCGCATGTCGATCAAGAAGTACGAGAGCCCGGCGTGCTTGACCGCACCCCAATCGGTGCGGGCGACCAGGATCCCCATGTCGGCGTGATCCGCACTCGTGTTCCAGACCTTCTGGCCGTTGACGACCCACTCGTCGCCGTCGCGCACGGCGGTGGTCGTGAGCCCGGCGAGGTCGGAGCCCGCGCCGGGTTCGGAGAACAGCTGGCACCACGCCAACTCGCCGGTGAGCGTCGGGCGGAGGTACTTGCGTTTGAGGTCATCGGACGCGTGGTCGTACATGGTCGGCGCCGCCAACCCGAAGCCCGCACCGAGCGGGACCGCAACGCCACCCGCATTGCGGATCGTCGTGTGCGCCACTCGATCGGCCCAGGCCGGCAGGTCGCGCCCGTGCCACTCGGCCGACCACGACGGCACCGCCCACCCCGAGTCGACGAGACGATCGCGCCACTCGAGCAGCGAGAGGTCGGGGTCCCACGCGTCGCGGAACCAGTCGAGCACCTGTGTCGAGATGTCGCTCTCGCTGATGTCGCTCATCGTCGTTCCCTCGGTTCGTCGCTCGCCGCGCCCGATGCTGTCGGCGAGCGTCGACCAGCCCCGCGAGTACTCTGACACGAGTGGGCAGACCCGGGCGAACCCCGACCGTGCCCGCCGGAGCAGACGAGCCGATGACCGACGATCGCACCGTTCCCGTGGCACCGCACGCCGACTCGAACGACCTCGAACGAGCTCGGGCGCTCCTCGACCGCGCCGGCCACGTGACCGTCGACGGACTCGTCGACGGCACGGTGCTCGACCGGTTCCGCGACATCGTCGAGGCCGCCGTCGCTCGGTCCCGCAAGGTGGAGTTGCCGCCGGGCAACGAGGAATACCGGCGGGCGTTCGACCAGTACATGAACCTCTGGCAGTTCGACGACGCGGTGCGCGAGATCACGCTCGACCGGCGACTGGGCCGAGTCGCCGCCGAACTCCTCGGTGTCGATGCGGTGCGGGTGTACCACGACCAGGCGCTCATCAAGGTCGCCGGTGGCGGTCCGACGCCGTGGCACCAGGATCAGTGGTACTGGCCGCTCGACACCGACCGCACCATCACGATGTGGTTGCCGCTGCACGACCTCGACCCGGCGATGGGCGACCTCGAGTTCGCGTCGGGCACACAGCGCGGACCGATCGGCGACGAACCGATCTCGGGAGCGTCCGATCGGCTCTACGAGCGCTGGGTCGCTGACCAGGACATCGCAACCACCCGAACCGGCGCGATGGCCGCGGGGTCGGCGAGCTTCCACCTCGGATGGACGCTGCATCGCGCCAACCCGAACCTGACGGCACTCGACCGGAAGGTCATGACCGTCATCTGGTTCGCCGACGGGGCCCGAGCCGTCGAACCGGCCAACGGAGGGCAGCGGTTCGATCTGGCGCTCTGGTTGCCGGGCGTCCACGTCGGCGAGCCCGCGGCATCACCGATCAACCCGCGCATCGCCCGACCCGCCGACTGACGAACGCCTCGGCCGATTGGGCATCGTTGACGAGATGGCGGGTCGGGA
>CAVOHA010000033.1:0-14600 GCA_963695475.1 Ilumatobacteraceae bacterium | reverse complement strand
GAGCAGGACCGCGGTGCCCGTTCGTGGGCCGGGGGCCTGCTCGACGACATCGACGTCGACTCACTTCGCCCGCTCGACTCCCTCGCCGAGGGCGATGTGGTCGTTCCGACCGGACCGAGCGGCTGGAGGGTTTCGGACGCGGCGTGGACGAATCCCGACGACGCGGACGACCCCGAGTTCGTCGACGCGACGACCCTGAGAGCCCGTGTCGGTGATCGGTGGGTGGCGCTTGCCGCTGGTGCTGATCAGTTGTTGACCGGCCCGTTGCTCGAGAACCCGCCGATCATCGAGTTCATCGAAGGCCTCCGCATCAGCTCACCAGAGAATCTGGCGGAGCTCGGTGAAGCGTGTTGGCAGTGCGGCGCCGCCGGCGCAGAAGGAGACCCATTCGCCGCGACGGAATCGCCGACTGCAGCACCCACCACGATGCCCGACGGCGCGCAGACCCCGACCTCGGAGCCAGGGGCACCAGCGTCGAGCGACATCGGTTCCGATACGGGTCGCCCGCTCACCGACCTCGCCGAGGGCGACGTCATCGTCCCCACCTACATCCCGCCGGGCCTGATACTCCAGGACACGGCACGGATTCACGAGTACCCGGGCGGAGACACTGAGTTCTCCATCAGCCTCGAATCGGCCGACGAAGCACGCCACAACGCGGTGCGACTGTGGGACTACAGCAACGACGTGGGGCCCCTCGACCCCAATGCGGTGAACGATCCCAACCATCCCCCTGTCGAGATCGCGGGCCTCACCTGGGGGTGGGGCGACTTCGAGCCGGCGCGCATCACAAATATCGGCCCGTTCTCGGTCTGGGTCTATCTGGACGGTCTCGACCGGTCCCAAGCCCAACGGTTCATCGAGGGCTTGCGCGCCGTTCCCGTCGAACAGTTCCCCAACCCGATCGTGTCCGACGGTGCCGACGGCCTCTCGGTCATCGACGGCAACAACACCGTCGGGGCCGAGATCGTCGCGGCAGACGACGAATTCGAACTCACAGCGATACAGGTAGCGGATCGGATGTGTGCGAGATCCCAGAAGACCACCGCCCTCGGCACGTTTGGTGGTTTCGCAGACTGCTGGGAGTCGGAGCGGTTGGCCAATCTCCGAGTCGTGAAATTCTTTCCCGTCGACGGCGAGGACTTCGTCGACAACACCGCAGTGGAGTACCTGCTCATCGGGTTTCTCCACTCGTCGAGCGCGACAAGCGTGCGGATTGCTTCGCCTGACGGCGCGTCCATCGTCGTCCCGACCGGACCGGCCAACCAGGCCATCGACGGCCGCTTCTTCATTGCTCGCCTCGTCCTGGACGTCAGCAACGGAATCAGTGTCGGGCAGATCACCTTCGAGGACGCCTCACCGTAGAAGACTGCGGTGACGGGAATCTCCCGCCCGGGAACGGCGACCGACACCGCTGCCACAACGTGACGCCCGCCAACCGACGAGGATCCAAGCCGAACAGCAACCTGCAAATCACCCGACTGGCATCCACCAGCGCGAGACCCGAAACGCTATTCGCGGCCCGGTGCGCAACAGCGCACAATCAACGTCAGCTGCGCGGAAACGCGCGTTCGATGGGCATCTCTGACCAGTGCGAGAACCGGCAGCGGTGAGCGCCTTCCGCCAGGTCGCTTGTGAGGTCGCTGGACAACGCGTTTACGAGCGGGTGCGACCGATCGAACGTGCCGATCTCGCGCAGGCAAGGAGCGGCGCCGGCGTTGATGACCTGAGCGGGTTGGCGAAGATCTGTACGTTTCGTGTTTACCTCTGGTGTACACTTCGCCTCATGGATGTTGCCGTGACGGAACTCAGAGCCCACCTCGGTCAGTGGATCGACGCTGCGCGTGACGGCAACGACGTCGTCATCACCGATCGGGGGACGCCCGTCGCCCGAATCGTTGCGCTCGACTCGACTCCGGTCCTCGACCGTCTGGCCTCCGAAGGCGTGATCAGTCGACCCGCACGATCGTCCCGCCCGGTCGCCGGCGGTCGGTCCCGGCCAAAGCCGAAGCGACCCGTGGCTGACATTGTCAGCGAGCAGCGCGGCTGAAGGTGGCCCTCGTCTATTTCGATTCGAGCGCACTCGTCAAACTCGTGCTCGACGAGACCGGATCCGACGTCGCGGCAGCAGTGTGGAACGCTTGCGACGCTGCGTTGTCGAGCCGGCTGGCGTATCCCGAAGTCTGCGCAGCTCTCGCAGCAGCGGGCCGCAATCGCGACCTCACCGAATCCGAAGCGTCCGCTGCAGCAGACGAATGGGAGATCTTCTGGTCGTCGATGCGTCCAATCGAACTCTCGCCCGACGTCGAGAGATCGGCTGGCGAGTTCGCTGTCATGCACCGACTGCGCGGAGCCGACGCAGTTCACCTCGCAAGTGCCCTCGTTCTCGGATCGCAGGAGGTCACCGTTGCAGTGTGGGACAAACGTCTCCACGCTGCTGCCGCCGCCGCTGGACTTCGCGTGGCGCCCGCGACGCTCGACTGAAGCCGAATCGGGGACAACGACCATCTTCTCGAGGTCGTCGCGTCGACGCACATTCTCGAGCACCTGGCCGAGCGCGTCGGTGCCGTTCGCGAGCGAGTTCCAATTCTGTGTTTCGTTCGAATGGTCGGGAAGCGGACACTCGGGAGCAAGACCGAAATCCGCAACGGCCGTGCCCACCGGCCGATCTCGCATGCAAAAACTGCAAGAAACACTGCGCCACATGCTCTGGACAGGTAACCGCACATCACCGCACAGGAGCACCCAATGAAACTCACTCGCCGAACCAGCCGCATGATCGCCATCGCCACCGCCGTCGGTGTCTTGGGCGCAACCGCCGTTGCGCCAACGCCAGCTTCTGCCGGAATCGGTGGCATCGACATCGGGGGCGACGACCGGTTTGCCCCGGTGCTGATCGACGACAAGCCGTGCGACGACGAACAGTTCAAGAAGTACGTCTGCTCACCTGACTACGTTGCCTCGATCGACACCAGCCTGTCGTACAGGACGTACTACCGCGGCGAGAAAGCCACGGTGTTCACGATGTACGTGCACAACGACAGCAGCATCAATGGCCCTGACGACCTGACGAGCGCCGTGAGTTCATCGCGAGCAATCGTCGGGCTGGAGCACATGTTCGGCAATGCGAACTGGAGCGCATCACCCGACCCGGACCACCTCGGAACACGTTGGACCATTGCCATGCCCGACGGACTCGACGCCGATGACTACACGACGATCCGGGTCTACGTCAGTGGCTGGGAATACAGCCGGGTCCAACTCAAGGTCAACGGCTACTGGGGCTACGATTGCTGCGGTGCCTGGTTCTATTTCAAGCACCTCGAGCAAACGATCGCGAACAACCAGGCCACCGAGGTCATCAACGAGTTGACCAAGAAATAGGTCGACTGCCGTCGGTCACCGATCCAGCGTTGCCACCGGCCGTCGCGGACCAAGGCAATCCTGAACTCGACTCGGGGCTCGGGTTCGACTCGGCTCAGTCGAGGCGCTCGATGATGTCGGCGGCGGCACTTGTTGCCTTTACTGCCGGCGTCGTCGTCGCCATTGCGCACCATGACCGACAGCTCCAACAGCACAAGCCGGTGCGTCCCGACGACCTCCTTGTGATCGAGGGACTGCTCACGCTCTCGCTGCCCAGCATCTTGATCCTGTTCGATGTCGAGTTCTCGAACCGAGCTGATCCCATCCACTACCTCGTGATCTGTATCGGAGCTCTGGCCATGGGCATCCAGGCCTCCTCGCTGAGGCGGGTCGGCAGCATCGCGGTCGCCACCACCTACGGAACCGGCACCATCGTCCGGATCGGCGAAAAGGTGGCGCTGGGCCTGCGAGGCGCCGAACGAACCTCCGTCGGTCGGCGCTCGGCAACGATCGTCGTGCTCGTTGGAGTTCTGGCCGGCTACGTAGGTGGCGCCGCTGCGGCTTCGGCGCTCGGTTCGTCCCCGCTGCTCCTCCTCATCCCGTCAGCGGTCCTCCTGGCCTTTGCTGTCTACGTTCGCTCGAGCGCCGGATTCCGCGCCGCCTTCGCCGAGTCCCGACTCCGACGATCCGAACGTCGGGCCACCGACTACTGACGCCAGAATCGACGCGCCGGCGCAGCCACCCCGACCCAAGCCAGATCACTGCAGAAGCAGCCACCGGAGCTGGATTCGCCAGACGGCCCGGTCAGCTACCGGGTTGGCCCTGCGATGCGAGGTCGGTATCGACGTTGCGAGCTGAGCGGGCTGACCCCGGTAGAAGTCGAAGGCTCCGATTCTTTGACCCGAGGGCGCATGCCGACGATGGCCGTGGTGCGCGGCCGACGCAGTTCGTGGGACCTCCACCGATTCGCCGCGTGGCATCCACGCCTCACTTGCACGTTCAGAGCTCGGCTTGGGGAAATCGCTTCTCGAATACTCTTGCGGGTTCGAGCACGAAGGCCTCTGGCCCGAACGTGACTGCGAACGTGTCGAGGAAGCCGGACTGCCCGAGCATGATCGCAGTTCCCTGATGCGGCCACGGGTCGAGCACGGCGACCAAACCTCGCCACGCGATCGGCTCATCAGATTTGAAAGGTGTTGGTGGACGGACTTCGAGTGTCAACTCGAACAACGACACTTCGTTGCTGGAACCGCCGAGTCGGAGCACCATCGTCCGGCCGATGTCCACCGGGTCACCGCCCTCGTCGAGCAACTCGCTGCGCACCACGGTGATGGGTCCGCCAGTGTCGATGAGGGCCGACCACACCCGTGGCGCCCCCGGCACCGACGCCTGGACAACCGCTCGCAGAACAGGCTGCGGACTCCGACCTCGACCCTCGCCGAAATCGGTATAGCCGTATCGCCAGGGTTCAGCCAAGCCCGAAGACCACGGGCTCGCCAGGCACCGGCGCTCGCATGATCTCGACATCCTCGATGCCGTCGGCATCGAGACACGCCAGCAACTCAGCCATTGTCTCGGCGTGGCGCTGAACCCTTCCGGATTCATCGAGAGCGACCCAGCGGCCAGCCCACTGGGCCAGATCGAGCGTGCGAGTCATGACCACGACTATAGCGAGGTGCGTCACACCGCTCTCGTCGATGATGCCGATCATCTCATCGCCTCGAAAAGTTCGGTTTCGAAAGCCTCGAGCTTGTCGTCGTGGAGCGGCGGGATGAGGTGGCCGTACATGTGATGCGTGGTTGCCGATGTCGAGTGCCCGAGACGTTTCGACACGACGAGCAGATTGACCCCGGCCCTGAACGCCAACGCTGCGTGCGTGTGACGCAGTCCGCCGATCGTCAAGGCCGACACACCAGCATGTTCAACCAGGCGGGCGAACGTGAGCGACAGCGATTCGGGATTCAGTTCGCCCCTGCCGTTCCGCTCGAACACGGGGACATCGTCACCCGGATGGCCCGACTCGGCATTGTGGGCTCGCAACAGGTCGGTCGTGCGCTCTGCAATCGCCACCGTCCGGCGCGCCGCCGCCTTTGGCTCTGATTCTGTGCGGGCTCCGTTGATCATCGTCACGATGCGGTGAACGCTGATGGTGCCGGCGTCGAGGTCGATGTCGCCCCACCGGAGTCCGACCAGCTCGCCTCGGGTGAGCCCGGTTGCCAGCAGCAGGGCGAATGCCGGGAACAGGCGATGGCTGCGGGCGGTCGCGAGAAAGCTTCGTGCTTCGTCTGGCGACCACACCTTCACCACCGCAGGTACGTGACGTGGCGGCGCGGCCGAAGCCGCAACGTTCGCAGTCGCGATCCCACGTCGGACGGCGTCGTCGAGGATCTGATGCAACACGGCATGCACGCCACCTACCGACTTGGCTGAGAGCGGCTCGCCAGTAGATGAGCCGTGTTCGAGCAGATCGCGTTCGAAATCATCGACTGCTGCAACCGTGAGGTCACTCACCAAGGTGTCACCCAGGCCGTCGCAGATCTTGTCGACCGAACGCCGATACGCAACCACCGTCGACGCCGCACAGTCACCGGACTTGCGTTCCAACCAGAACCGGGCAACCTGGCGAACGCTCAACGGATGGGCCGGTCGAATGCGTGGCGGTTCGGACTCGGCCAGCACAGCGCTCATCGCCGCAACCGCCTGGCCCTTGGTCCGAAATCCCTGTTGAGAAACTTGCCGGCGGCGTCCCGATTCGGGGTCGGGAGCGACATCGATACGGAACGCCCACCCGCCGCTGCGTCGATACACCGAGCCCTTGCGCACGCTCCCAGCGGAGTTCTGTGATCTTTTCGTGCACAAGCCGCCACGACGAGACGCACGCCAACCGGTCAAGGGCGGACGTTCTACCTACTAGTTGTCGGTGCCCGGGGCGGGATTCGAACCCGCACGTACGTTCGTACAGGGAGGTTTAAGCCCCCCGCGTCTGCCAGTTTCGCCACCCGGGCGGGGGCACCAGCAGGTTACGGCTCGTCGTCGTGGTGGACGCCCACCGAGTCACGATGCGGCGCGCAGTTCCTGGGCGGCCATCACCTCCCACAGTTCGTTGCGGACGCGGTCGGCGTCGGGCGGGCGCAACCCGTTGGCCACCACCACACCTTCGATCATGTCGGCAATGACCGCCTCGCGCGGCCGGCCCTTCACGCGGATCGACACGACCGAGTCGCCTGCGGGCGACGCCGCCGTGCGGGGACGGCGCCGGATGCTGCGGTCGACCCCCACCAGCCGGGGCGGGCAGCGGAAGCTCGGGGCGACCAGCGACCGTCGCTCGGCGGCGCGGGACAGGGCCCGGGCGGCGTGTGCGAATTCGACGGTCGAGGAGAACTCCATGCCTCCATCATGACGGAGGGGTACTTCAGAGTTGGAGGGCCGGCGCCGGATCACGCTCGCCTGCGGTCAGCCCTCGGCGGGTGGCGGTTCCTCGGCGGGCGGTTCGGTGATCGGGGGCGGTTCGGGCAGTTCGCCGGGGCCGAGGTAGACGATCACCTTGGCGACGCCGATGCCCGACACGGGTGGGGCCTCCGACGCCGGGAGGATCGGGACCTCGCCGGGTGCGAAGCCGAGGTCGGCGGCGAGGATCTGGGCTTCACCGAGGAACGGTTCGACGTAGTAGATCGTCGTTTCCTGGGCCTGGACGGCGCCCACCACGCCGCGGACGTCGAAGTAGCCGCGGTCGGAGATGCGGTTGATCACCGGTTGCAGGCGCTCGCCGGCACTGGTCCCGTTGACGACGAGGACCCCGACGAAGAACCGTTCGGTCGGCACCTGCGGTCGTGGGCGGCACCGTCGTGGTGGTCGTCGTGGTCGTGGTGGTGGTCGTCGTCGTGGTCGTGGTGGTCGTCGTGGTCGGCGGCAGCGTGGTGGTCGTCGTCGTGGTGGTGGTGGTCGTGGGCGGCGCGCCGTCGTCGGTCGTTTCGAGGAAGACGAGGGTGGCGAGGAGCCCGGCGACGATCGTCCCGAGGATGATGTTCAGTGCGGTGGTGCGTGACATCGATGGCGCGGTGGGGCGGACCGGATCAGCCGTAGATCGACAGGGTCGTGACATCACGCCCGAGGTAGGACGATCAGCTCGGCCGTGACGAGACCGTCGATGTCGGGCGCAGCGCTGATCGGGAACACGAGACCCGGCTCCATGCCGATCTCATCGGCGAGTCGGTCGGCTGGAGCCTGGAAGCCCTCCTCGGCGTAGATGATCGTCACGTCGACGATCTCACGGCCGTCGAACGAGCCGACATCGACGTAGCCGAGGTCTTCGAGTGCGTTCGACACTCGGGTCGCTGCGCCACCGACATTCGCGCGCATTGACCACCTCGACGTCGACCTCCGACCGCTCGGGAAGCGGAACGGACGTGGTCGTCGGCGCCGGTGTCGTCGTGGTCGTGGTCGTCGTGCTGGTCGTGGTCGTCGTGCTCGATCGAGGTCCTCCGGTTCGGTGACGGCGGTTCGGTGACGGCGGTTCGGTCGCGACAGGGTCGGTGACGGCAGGTTCGGTCGCGGCCGGCTCGGTGTCGGTGGGCTCGGTGACGGCGGGATCGGTCGCTGCAGGCTCGGGCTCGGTCGAGTCGGTGGTGACGGGCAGCTGGATCGTCGGGTCCTGGGCCACGGAGTCCGGGAGGCCGGCGATCGCCACGCCGGCCCCGACGCTCAAGATGACGACGACGATGTAGACCCACACTTGAGTTTTCATGACCGCCCGAGGCTACCGGAGACCTCCCACCCGTCCGGCGGACCCACGGCCTACAGTCGGCGTCGATGAGCGGCACCGTCGAGGGGTTGACCCCGGTCCAGCAGCGCACGCTCGACGTGTTGCGCCGATCGGGTGATCCGCTCGTGTTCGAGCCCGAGTTCGTCGAGGAGATCCGCGGCGAGATGCGGGCCGCGCTCGACCATTTCGCGACCCGGCTGGACGCCGACGAGGAGGTGTGGATCTCGAAGCACCGGATCGCGTCGGTGCTCGACTGCGAGGAGCACCACCTGCTGCCCGACGAGTTCGAGTGGACGACGGCGAACGCGAAGGGCACGATCGCGCACCGGGCGATCGAGTTGTTGTTGTCGTGGCCGAAGCGGCTGGGCGATCCGGCGCCGAGCGATCTGGTCGACGAGGCGCTGGCCCGGCTGGCCGACGAGAACCGCGGGATCGGGCAGTGGATCGACGGCCTCTCCCCCGCCGACGAGGCCGATGTGCGCGGCCAGACGGTGGTGCGGGTGACGCAGTTCGTGGAGAACTTCCCGCCGTTGAGTACGCGGTGGGCGCCGGTGACCGAGGCGTCGGTGCGCTGGCCGAACACGGGCCCGATCACGCTGTCGGGCAAGGTCGACCTGCTGTTCGGACGTCCGAGTGGTCGGGAGAGCCGCAAGGTGATCATCGACCTCAAGACGGGCCGGCCGAACGCCCGCCACCGCCAGGACCTGGCGTTCTACGCGCTGTTCGAGACGCTCGTGCGCGAGGTGCCGCCGCGCAAGGTGGCGACGTTCTACCTCGACGCGGCCGAGGCCCACGCCGACGACGTGTCGGAGCGGATGCTCGAGACCGCGATGCGCCGGACCCTCGACGGCCTCCACCGGATCATCGAGCTGGAGTCGGAGAAGCGCCCGCCGACACGTCGACCGGGCGTGAGCTGTCGCTGGTGCCCGATCAGCGACGAGTGCGACGAGGGTGCGGCGTACCTGAGCGGCCAGCTCGGGGCGACTGAGCCGGCAGTCGCGCCGCTGGAGCGGCCGGCGGTCGCCGTCAGTGGGTGTGATGGATGCGAAGCACGGCGACGCGGCGTGGCGACGATGATCTTGATGTCGTTCCAGACGGACCAGTTCTACGACGTACTCGCGGTCGAGTGCCATGCGGTCGCAGCTGGTCGACGCTCGACCGACCCTGGACCTGCCACAGACCGGTCATCGCCGGGTCGCAGCAGGCGGTAGAGCTCCTGGTCGTGCTCGGCGCGCGCGATGCGCCAGCTCGTCGGGGAGCAACGGACGGATTCCGACGATGCTCATGTCGCCCGCGAAGCACGTTCCAGAGTTGCGGAAGTTCGTCGAGGCTGGTCTTGCGGAGCGAAGCGGCCGATCGCGCGTGATGCGAGGATCGCTTCGCCCTCCAACTTGAAGTCGTTGGCGACGTACTGAGCGCGAAGTTCGTCGTCGGCGTGCGAGCAGGTCGTGCGCGTTACGCACCATCGAGCGGAACTTCAGCGACGCGTGATCATTCGCCGTCGCGCGCCGACTCGTTGCTGACCGAACAGCATGCCGCCCCGGCTGGTGAGCGTCACGATCAACGATCCGATCGAGCACGCATCGGAATCGAGACAGACGATCGAAGCCCATCGACGCCACGGCAATGTCGATGACTCGCCTGCACGGCGAACATCGTCAAGTCGGCCATCAGCCCGTGCGGAGCAACTCTGTCGGAATCGATCCGTCGGCTGGACCGGCGGACCACGCCATTCACGCAAGTAGCTTGCTCAGGACTGTTCCGCCTGATGACTCGCCGAGTCTTCCCAGATCGCACTTCGGTCACCGCTGCCACGGAGCGATGCACCGTAGCAGCGAGCCGAGCAGAGACTCAAGGATCGTCGATGTCATCCTTGCCGACGAGCGACGTCGGTGACAGCCGTGAGATCTCGACCGAGTAGGTCGCGCCGACGAGCTGACCGGTCGGCGCGGCTCGATAGCGTGGCGGATGGTGATCGATCGCAACAGCAGGGTGTTCGTGGCCGGCCACGGCGGTCTCGTGGGCTCGGCGATCATGCGCCGCCTCGAACGCGACGGCTTCACGAACATCCTCACGGCCACCCGGGCCGAGCTCGATCTGCGCAATCAGCTCGAGGTCACCCGCTGGTTCGAGGAGAACCGACCCGACCACGTGTTCCTCGTCGCCGGGACGGTGGGCGGGATCATGGCCAACAGCACCCGGCCGGCCGAGTTCATCTACGACAACATGATGATCCACGGCACGGTCGTCCACGCGGCCCACCTGAGCGGGGTCGAGCAAGCTGCTGTACCTGGGGTCGTCGTGCATCTACCCCCGCGAGGCCGAGCAGCCGATCAGCGAGGACGCGTTGCTGACCGGCCCGCTGGAGCCGACCAACGAGGCGTACGCGATCGCCAAGATCGCCGGCATCAAGCTGTGCCAGGCGTATCGCCAGCAGTACGGCTGCGACTTCATCTCGGCGATGCCGACGAACCTGTACGGCCCGAACGACAACTTCGATCTCACGTCGAGCCACGTGCTGCCGGCGCTGATGCGCAAGTTCCACGATGCCTGCGTCGACCGACGACACGACGGCCAGAAGGTGGTCGAGGTGTGGGGCACGGGCTCGCCGATGCGCGAGTTCCTCCATGTCGACGATCTCGCCGACGCCTGTCTGTTCCTGATGGACAACTACAGCGACGTCGGCCACGTCAACGTCGGCACCGGCGTCGACCTGCCGATCCGCGAGTTGGCCGAGAAGATCCGCGACGTCGTGTGCCCCGAGGCCGAGCTGCGGTTCGACCCGTCGAAGCCCGACGGCATGCCCCGCAAGGTGCTCGACACGTCGAAGCTGAACGCGCTCGGGCTGGAAGCCGTCGATCGACCTCGATGAGGGGATCGCCTCGACCTACGAGTGGTTCCTCGATCAAGTGGCGAACGACCAGGCACTGCGCGGCACCTGACGGTAATCTGGTGGCGACCACGGTGAGGGACACCGTCAACTACGAAGGGTCGTCATGGATCGCCGCGAAGCACTGAAGAAACTGAGCTGCCGGTGGCGCCATCGCAGCCGGCGGCTCGATGGTCCTGTCGTCGACCAACGTGGCGTACGCCATGTCGGGGACCTCGCGCCCGATCCCGCGACGTTCACGACGAGCCGGGCGCCAGCTCGAGGCCTCAGGCAACGTCAACGGTGCATCCTCACCACGTCGTGCTCCGGCTGTACGCCCACCGTGCTACCAGCTGGACGCTCGACCGTCCGGATCCGCTCGGGCGGCGCACAGCGGTCAGCCTCCGGGTCTGAGCGTCGAACGCCAAACACGGCGGTGACCGTCGAGAGCACAAGACGGGCTGGACGAGCCGTCCGGGATGAGTCCGTCTCGATTCCGGTCATCGTCCGTGGGACCTGCGGAGCCGCAGACTACGTCTCGCCGCTACACCGTGACGTCACCACGTTCGGACCTCGTGGGCAGTAGCCGCCGCGGTCGTCCGACCGATCCCTAGGCTGACGCGGTGTCCGAGCATCGACATCGCCGAACTGACGCTGCGCGACTACGCGCCCGTGGCGTGGCGGCGGAAGTGGCTGATCGTCGACGGCGGTTCGTCCTGACCGTCGCTCGTCGCGGCGATCTGTCGGTCTGCTGACGACGCCGCGTACCGGGCGAGTGCCGACGTGATCGTTCGGGTTGCACCGAACGCGATCACGCTCGGCGCCGCCGACACCGCCGCCAATCCTCGCTACATCGAGAATCAGCTCACCCTTGCTCACGGCTCAGCAGTCGAGGCGGCGACTCGCGCGACTCATCGGCACGAGCCGGAGCTGAGTGTGCGGGCCACCGAGCAGTCCGACATCTTCACGTTCACTGCGACGCAGCACGAACGCCGGAAATGCAGCGATCGCGGCCAACACCCATGCCGCAGGTGTTCATCGAGGCGCAGCGGGCTGCGTCGCTCCAGGAGTTCGAGATCCGTCGAGCCGCGCTCGAGGAGCAGCTCGCAGCCATCGACACGCGGCGAGATCGACGTGGACCGACGAGACGAGTTCGAGCGCGACCTCGAGCGGGTCATCCTGTCGATCGAGCTGGCCACGAACGGCGGCTCGACGATCGTCGACGCAGGCGACCGTCCCGTCGACCCCGTACGAGCCGACTCCGAGCCGGACCCTGCTCCTTGCCGCCGTCGTCGGGCTCCTGATCGGTCTCGGTGGCGCGTTCCTTGCGGACTATCTCGACACGGGGATCCGCGACGAGGCCGACCTTGCGCAGGCGTCGCGGCCACCCCACGCTTGCGGTGATCCCCCGGATCCCGGACCCGGCGCAGGGACGATCCCAGCTCGGTCACCTGGGCCGAACCCCACTCCCCTCCCGCCGAGGCCTACCGCGACCTGCGCACGGCCGTCCGCTTCCTGGCCGTCGACCACACCCTCAAGCTGATCCAGGTCACGAGCCCGCGCCCCGGCGACGGCAAGACCACGACGGCGGCGAACTTGGCGATCGTGTCGGCCCGGGCCGGCCAGCGGACGATCCTCGTCGACTGCGACCTGCGCAAGCCGCGCATCCATCAGGCGTTCGGGTTCGACAACACGGTGGGCTTCACCTCGCTGCTGATCGATGACCTCCCGGTGACCGACGGTCGCACAGCTCGTCGACGGAGTTCCCGAACCTCGCGGTGATCCCGTCGGGCCCGCTGCCTCCCGACCCGTCCGAGCTCCTCGCCGGCCCGTCGACCGCAGCGGTGCTCGAGCAAGCTCGCCGCGATGGCCGACCTCGTCATCCTCGATTCGGCTCCGGTACTCCCGATCACCGACGCCGTCGTGCTGTCGGGAGCGGTCGACGGCGTCATCCTCGTCGCGTCGGCGGCGACCGCTGATCGACGTCAGGTCGCCCGTGCCGTCGATCGGCTCGAAGCGGTCGAGGCCAACGTGCTGGGCACCGTGCTCAACGGCGACGCCAGCCGCGACACCGACCTCTACCGGTACGGCTACGGCTACACCAGCGAAGCGACCGACAGCAGCGACCAGGTGCAGCGGCCGCAACCCGATCAGCCGGGCAAGGTCGCCGCGCCGGCGGCACCCATCTTCACCGACGACCGCTCCGACTGATCAGCGCCTGCGGCGAAGTCGCCGAGCGGCGCCGACGCAAACAACGACGACGGGCGACGCCGCGCGGAGTCAGACCTGTTGATGTCGGGTCAGGCGGCGGCGGATGTCTGGCGGCGGCGAATCGTCGCCACCGCGAAGAGGCCGAGGCCGGCGACGAGCAGGCCGGCGGCGATGCAACGTCATCGTGCTGGTGCCGTCGGAGCCGGTGGCCGGGAGCCCGCCCGCCGGGTCGGCGGGCGTGGTCGGTGCGCCGGCCTGCACGGTCACCGTGAAGGATCCGAGCGGGCCCGAGACCGTGCCGGTGACGGTGCCGTTGAACGTCCCGGCGACCGTGGGAGCGGTGACGACGCCGGTGCGATCCCGGCAACCGCCGACTGGGCGGTACCCGTCTCGCACCGCACGGTGACGCCGATGTCTTCGAGCGTGATCGTCACCGATTCACCGGGGGTGCAGTTGGCGGTGACCGTGACCTGACCGCCGGGCCCGACGGTGGGCGGCGTGGCGGTGACGTTGGCGCCGCCGGGCGGGTAGGAGTTGGCGACGCAATCCCGCCGAAACCGAGGACCATGGCCGCAACGGCGGCGAGTGCGAGTGCGAACTTCTTCATCATGATTCCTTCGGTACTCGGCGGATACCGCATGACACTATCGAGCCCGAGCGATCGCGGCGATCACTGACGAGTCAGCGACGCAGCGGCTGCTCGATCAGGGTCGGGTCGAAGGCGCCGTCGTCGTCGGCCGGGAGATCGAACACGAGCCTGATACTGGACGCTTTCGCCGGCCAGGAGGTCGACACTCGTGCGGTAGCCGGCCCATCCGGCTTCGGTCAGATCGGGCTGACCGGAGCGGTTCGCCGTCGATGGTGATCTCTCGCGCACCGCGGGTGGGCCGAAGAACGTGACGATCAGTCGACTCGTGCCCGTGGGCAGGTCGACCGTGTTGCCGATCACGTAGTCGGGCAGTCCGGTGGTGGGCGCGTTGTTGGTCAGCGTCACGTCGGCGACCAGCTGTCGCTGGCCGTCCGGTCCGGTGCGTTCATTGACCGTGACCTCGCGTTCGAGGAAGGTCTCGATCTTGTTCGCCGAGCCGTTGGTGACCGTCACGGTGAAGCCCCCGTCGGTCGGGTCCAGCGCCGGGAGGTCGCCGAGCATGCCGATGCTAGCGAGGAACGCCCGCTCGGTCGGGTCCGGAGTCCACATCAGGAGGCGGCGCTCCTCGACGAGCGGTCCGAACGTGCTTGGCGAGGTCGGGCGGGTCGGGCAGATCGGCATCGAGGATCTGCGTGATCGCCTCCTGCCCGAGGGTCTCGAGCGCCTCGATACGGACGTTGTTCTCCTCGGCGAGCACGTACTGGTCGCGCAGGATGAACTCGGCAGCGTCCGCTCCCGTCACGGTC
>CAVOHA010000032.1:0-3792 GCA_963695475.1 Ilumatobacteraceae bacterium | reverse complement strand
CGATCTCACCGTTGCGGTCTTCGAGTTGGCCGTGTGAGCGCGGCGGACCGAGCGACGACCCGCGGTCGGCCCAGTGGCGACGGCTAGAAAGTAGAGCAGGGGACCGTCGACTCGTATCCGTGACCGGGTTGCGGGTCGACCGATTGGAGGATCGATGACCACAGACGCCGCCGACGGCACGCCTCGTGCAACGCTGCTGATCTCCGGGCGCCCGGCGATCGATCTGACCACGCCGGTCACGGTCGGCCGCGATCCGCGCCTCGGCGAGGGTGAGGTGGTCGTCGTGGACGGTGATCCGCTCGTGTCGAAATCCCATCTCCGGATCGACCGCGACGCGAGCGGCTTCGTCGTCATCGATCTCGGGTCCTCGAACGGCACCTTCCTGCATCACCTCGGGCAGGAGCGCGCCGTGCCGACGGACTCGTGGACGCCCCTGCCACTCGGGGCCCAGGTCGAGTTCGGAGATCAACGCCTGACGATCGACGTCCAGGCAGTGCCCGATGCGTCGAGCCTCGACGATGCTGCGACGCCGGAGCGCGGCATCGTCGCGCCGGTTCCACCGGTCGCACCGAGCGATCCCTGGGGAGCCGGTCGCGAGGCCAGTGCGCTGATCGCCTGCACGAATTGTGGCCGTGCACTGGAGGCCGGTTCGAGATTCTGTGACGGTTGTGGGACCCCGACGGTGCCGGTCGCCGCGGTAGCGCCGCCGGTCCAGCCGGCGCCCCCAGCGTCACCGGCCGGCACCGACCCGAATGCGACCGTGGCGGTCCCGGCGACCGCCCTGCCGCTCGCGGGTGGGGCGGTTTCATCACCGGCGCCCCTGGGATCCGCTGCGCCGGTCGACCCCGACCAACCCGGCGGGCCGGTCTTCGTGGACCTGTCCGGATCGTCCGATTCCGCGGGCGGCCGTTGGAAGCTCGTCGTCGCAGTCGTTGCGGCAATCGTCGTGGTGGCGGTGGTCGGCGTGATCGGCGCAATGGCGTTCGGCGGCGGTGACGACCGCAGTGATGCCGGGGCGACGATCGTGGTGCCCGAACGCGTCGAGCGACTGTGGTCGGAGTCGGTGGAGGATGTGTTCGCCTGGCATGTCGACGACGACGGGGTGTACGTCGCAACCGGCGACTTCGACGCCCAACGCGTCGACGTGCTGGCGTTCGACCGCGGTTCGGGCGAGGAGCTGTGGAACGTCACGGTCGATCCGGTCGGCTCGTTCATCGACGTCACCGGCGCGACGGGGGTCCTCGTGGTGAACGTGTGCGATACGACATGCGTCGCCGTGGGCCTCGATACCGCGACGGGTGACCAACTCTGGAGCGAGCAGCTCGGCCAGGAGCTGGGGCCTGCGACCGACGAGTTCGCGTGGGCGGTCGACGACGGCGCAACCGAGTTCGTCGACCTGCTCACCGGCGACCGCATCGAACGTGTTCGCGGCGACGAAGTGCGCATACGCGGCGAGCGCATCGAGATCTCCGACGGTGACGACGTCGAGGTGTTCGATCTCGAGCTGAACAGCGTGCTCGGCCCGGAACCGATCGACGAGGCCGATGCGGTCGCGTTCGACGGCGACCTCCTCGTGATCGCCGAGGGCGACGAGCTGCGATTCGTCGACGCCGACGGCACGGTCGTGGCCGAATCGTCGGTCGACGTCGGACTGATCGTCGAGATCGAACCGGTCGCCGACGACAATATCGTGCTGTACTCCGACGAGGGGGTGATCTCGATCGATCCCGTCGACGGCACCGCCGACGAGCGGTGGTCCGAACGAGGCGAACTCATCGCCGTCGCCGAGGTCGACGGTGGTCCGGTCGTCCTCGTCGGGACGGAGGGGAGCATCCAAGTCATCGACGCCGACACCGGGGATCGACGTTTCGACGTGCAAGCCGACTGGCCCGACAACAGCTTCGCCGTGCCGGGTCGCAATCTGCTGGTCGTCTACCGTTTCGAGAGCTTCGACGAGCCGACGGAGATTGCCGCATACGACTGGGAGACCGGCGACGAGGTGTGGCAGGAACGTTTCGACAGTTTCTCGATCGTCGACGGTGGACTCGTCATCGAGATCACGAACGATGGCGACGTCGTCGCATACGGGTGACGCGATGTTGCCGTCGAATCGACTCCCTCCGATCGTCGGTCGGGTGATCGTGCCGACCGGATGGGTCGCGACCGGGGTCATGTTGTTGGCGACGGCGTTCGTTCGATGGTTCCGAACCGGACCTGGGTCCCGATTCCGCGGGCTCGACCTCGCCGACAGCATTCGCTCCGGTGTGCTCTCACCGAGTTGGGGGGTCTGGGTTGCACTCGCGGTCTACTCGATCGTGGGCGTCGGAGGCGTCTACATCGCCACGGCCACCGTCCGCCATCGAGGTGTCGTGGCCGCGCGCCTCGCCACCGGCGCAATCGGGCTCGTGGCCTTCGGGCTCCTGGCCATGCTCGTTATCCCGACATCCAACTGGGCGGCAGGACCTACCATGGCGAGCGGAGCGTTCTTGCTCGCTTGCGGCCTGTCAGCCGTCCAGTTCGCCACGTCACCCGAAAGCTGAAATGTCGCACGTCTGCAACCGCTGTCGCCACGAGCTCCGAGCCGATGCGCAGTTCTGCCCGCAATGCGGCACCGCAGTCCCGCCCGGTGCCGCGTCGCCGGGCCCCGACAACATCGCACTCCCGACCGGCGCGGGAACAGCGCCACCACCGTCGGCTGCGGAGCCGGTCGCCGTCCCGCCCACCGCGGTGTGGGCGCCGACGCCGACCGCGCCCCAGACATCGGCCGGCCCACCCGGCGCGCCGGCGGGTCCACAACCCGGTGCACCCGGTGCACCGTATGTTCCCGGTCCGCCGGGATTCGGCGGGCCGCCACCGTTCCAGCCGACCGAACCGGCGACGGCACCGCGTCGTGGGACCGCCACGATGGTCGGGATCGGGCTGGGTGTTGTCGGGATGCTCGCAATCGGGTTCCTTGCGCTGCGATTCCTGTTGGGCGGGGCCGACACCGGCGGCGCATCTTCTCCCGAGGCGGTCGTCGAGGAGCTGGTGGCGGCGATCAACGCACAGGACCCGCTCGCCGTCGTGAATCTGATGGCGCCCGATGAACTCGACGGATTCGACACCCTCGTGGACGACACCATCGCGTACTACCGCGAGCTCGGGCTCGATTCGCTGGTCGATGAAGCCGGCGGGTCGACCGACGTCGAGGTGATCATCGATCTCGAAGCTGATCGGATCGATGTCAGCATGGAGGGCGATCGTGCCGCCATCGTGTCGTTCGAGTTGGACGGTTCCGTCGAGGTGGAGGGCGCCGACGACTCGGCCGTACTCGACGAGACCCGGTTCGACTTCACGAGCCGCGACCTCGAAGGAGCGCTTCCGAACGGGAGCGACGAGGTCGAGCTGATCGCCGTCGAACTCGGTGGGCGCTGGTATGCCAGCCCGATGCTGACGGCGGGTCACTACATCGTCGAGAACGCCGATCTGCCCCGGGGTGAGTACGACCGGATCGGCGAAGAGCGAGATCCTGGCGCCGGGAGTGCGGTCGAGGCGGTGCAGGCGCTCGTCGACGTCGTGAACGACCCCGACGCAGATGCCCTCGCCGCTGCACTGGGAGGCGGGGAAGGGCGAGTCGCGATCGCGTTCCGCGATGCGATCGACGACGGTTTTCAGGAGATCGACACCGGCGACGTCCGTTACGACCTCTCCATCGCGGCCGAGGACCTCGGTGGCGGAAGGGTGCTCCTGGAGGAAATCGAGCTCGAAGTGCGCGACGACTTCGACCGGGCGAGTGTGACCATCGAAGACGAT
>CAVOHA010000031.1:0-12563 GCA_963695475.1 Ilumatobacteraceae bacterium | reverse complement strand
GCGCTCGCACCAGATTGCGAGCGTTCACGTCGGCCTGGCTACGGTGCAGCCATGACCTCGTTGGACGGACGCGTTGCGATCATCACCGGCGCCGGTCGGGGTCTCGGCCGGGAGCACGCACTCTTCTTCGCCGCCGAGGGGGCTCGCGTCGTCGTCAACGACTTCGGCGGCGCCAACGACGGATCGGCATCGGGGGAGACGCCAGCCGATGACGTCGTGGCCGAGATTCGCGACACCGGCGGTGAGGCCGTGGCCAACGCCGACGACGTCGCCGATTGGGCGGGCGCCGAGCGTCTCGTCCAGACGGCGATCGATGCGTACGGCGACCTGGACATCGTGGTCAACAATGCGGGCATCCTGCGCGATCGCACGATCGTCAACATGACCGAGGCCGAGTGGGACGACGTGATCGCCGTCCACCTGAAGGGCCACTTCGCACCGACTCGTCACGCCGCTGTCTACTGGCGCACCGAGCACAAGGCCGGGCGTGCGAAGCGTCGCAACCTGGTGCACACCTCGAGCACGTCGGGGCTCTTCGCCAACCCCGGTCAGGCCAACTACGGTGCCGCCAAGTCGGGAATCGCGACCTTCAGCCAGATCGCCGCGAAGGAGCTGTCACGCTACGACGTCGTGAGCAACTGCATCGCGCCGGGGGCGCGGACTCGGCTCACCCTCGCCACGCCCGGGCTCGAAGACATCATGGCGCCCGCCGCCTCGGGCTTCGACGAGTGGGATCCGGCCAACATCTCGCCGCTCGTCGCCTACTTGAGTACCGCCGAGTGCTCGTTGACCGGCGAGATGTTTCTCGCGCAGGGCGGCGTCGTCAAGCGCCTCGACGGCTGGTCGATCCGCGACACGCTGGAGCAGCACGAGAAGTGGACCGTCGCCGGGCTCGCAGCGGCATTCGCCGCTTCCGAATGATCCCGGCCGGGTGATCGCTACTCGGTGATGTCCTTGATCTCCTGAGCGATCTGCTCGGTGAACTCGTTCGACGGCAGCGAGGTCTGCATGGCCATCAGCTTCATCATGTCGCCCTGCACCTTGATCTTGCCGTTCATGAACGACTGCATCGCGACGGCGGGGTCCTGGTCGACGAAGAGTGCCTTGGCGGTCTCGTAGTCGGTGGTGACGGTCACGTCGGCGTCGTCGAGCAGGCCGAGTTCCATCACGACGGAGCCCGACGTCGTGTCGAGGTGGCTGGCCACCTCGTCGTCACCGAACGGGACGTCGGTCACCACTTGGTTGATCCGGAGATCGGCCTCGACCTCGGGCACCTGGTCGGCGTACTTCGCACGGATGGCGCGGGCCGCGTCCATCCATTCTTCTGAGAGGAAGGGGTGAGCCATAGTGGCGCTGACTGTACTTGTCGCGCCGCCGGGTCGTCACGGCCGTGCGTTACCGTCTCCGCTCGTGGCGGTGTTGACCCGGATGCAGCGATCGGTGGCGGCGTTGGCGGTCGGATCGATCGCGCTCGCGGCGTGCGGACTCGACGAGGCCGACGTCGCCGTCGTGGTCCAGCGCTCCGATCGAAGCGTCACCACGACCCTGCCGGAGCCGGTCGTGTCCGACCCGGTCGTCTCGGACCCGGTCGTCTCGGAGCCGTCGACGGACCGACAGGACACGGTCGGGGAGAACGTGCCGCCGACGACCGACTTCGACGTCGACGAGGTGCTCAGCGAGCTGGAGGCAGCCGGGTTCTGCGATCCGGTCGATGTCGAGGACGAAGGCGACGTCACCGCGATGCACTTCGTGGTCGAAGGCGAACTCCAGGCGCCGTGCTACTCCGATCCGCCGGGTGAACAAGACGATCGGCTGCTGGCGGCGTGGGATGCGCTCGTCGCGATCACGCCGAACGAGCTGGTCGACGACATCAGCCTCTTCGCCGGGTACGAGGCGTGCTCCAGTTGCGACACCTTGGCGTTCGTCGTGGCGCTCGACACCGAGGCGTCGTTCTTCCTGATGGCGGTCGATGTCGTGGCGGGCGCCGACGACCCCGACGAGTTGCGGCTCACGATGATGCACGAGTTGACCCACGTGTTCGCCCAGGAACCGGGGTCGCAGCTGGTGGTGCAGGACGTCGACGACGACTGTGCGACGTACTTCAACGGTGTCGGATGCTTCACCGACGACTCGTACATGTGGGCCTGGATCCAGGAGTTCTGGCCGCAGGACCTGCTCGACGGGCTGCCCGCCGACGGCTCGCCGGACGATCAGCGCGACGCCGAGGAGCGATGCCGGATTGACGCCGCCTACACGGGTTCGTATGCGGCAGTGCATCCTGAGGAGGACTTCGCCGAGACGTTCTCGGCGTATGTGTACGACGTCGCGACCGACGCAGCGCTCGCCGACAAACTCGCGTTCTTCGATCGGTATCCGGAGTTCGTCGCCATCCGGGAGAACGCCCGTGCCCTCGGCCTCGCCGGCACGGACGCGAACTTCGAAGGCTGCGGATCGTGAGCGCGCACGAACACTTCGAGGCCAACCGGCGGAACTGGGACGAACGGTCGCACCTCCACGCCACATCGGCCGGGCTGCGGGTGACGTACCCGTACTTCGAAACCGACGCGCCGATGGTGTTCGACGACGAGACGACCTACGTCACGCACGACGACACCATCACCAACACCCGCACCTACGAGTGGAACCACGGCCTGGGAGAGATCTTCACGGCACTCACGCGTCACGGCCTGCGGGTGACGTTGCTGGAAGAGCACCGCGGGCTCGAATGGAAGATGTTCGACCACATGGTCGAGGAGGACGGCCGGTGGAAGCTGCCGTCCGAGCAGCGCGACTTCGTGCCGATGATGTACTCGCTGATGGCGGTGAAGCCGAACGCGGCGAGCTGAGCCGTCAGTTGCCGAGCTCGACCGTCCGGGTGGACGTGGTGACCGAGTCGAGAAACACCCGGTCGAGGTCGAAGCCCATGCCCGGTGTGTTGGGCACCGTGACGTGGCCGTCGACGACGACGATCGGTTCGGTGACGATGTCCTGCGCGTAGAAGCGGGTGGATGCGCTGATGTCGCCGGGCAGGGTGAATCCGGGCAGCGCGGCGAGCGCCGCATTCGCAGCTCGGCCGATGCCCGTTTCGAGCATCCCGCCGCACCAGACCGGGATCCCGCGGTCCAGGCAGAGGTCGTGGATCCGGATCGCTTCGAGATAGCCACCGACTCGCCCGGGCTTGATGTTGGCGATCTCGCAGGCGCCGAGCTCGATTGCGTCGGCGGTGCCCGCCGCCGAGACGAGTGACTCGTCGAGGCAGATCGGGGTGTCGACCTCCTGGGCGAGCCGGGCGTGGCCGATGATGTCCTCCTCGGGCAGCGGCTGTTCGATCAGGAGCAGGTCGTAGTCGTCGAGTCGAGCGAGGTGCTGGCCGTCGGTTCGGCGATACGCGGTGTTCGCGTCGACCTGCAGCGGCACGTCGGGACCGATGAGCTCGCGCACCGCAGCGACATGATCGATGTCGGAACCCGGCTCGATCTTCAGCTTGATCCGCACGTAGCCGTCGTCGAGGTATCCCTGGACCGTGGCGAGCAGATCGTCGACGGAATCGTGGATGCCCACGCTCACCCCGCTCGGGATCCGGCTCGGCCCGCCGTCGCTGCCGGTCGCCGTGCCGAGCAGCTCGGCGAACGACATGCCTGCCGCGCGGAGCTGCGCGTCGAGCACCGCCGCCTCGATGGCGCCCTTCGCCATCGGGTGGCCGTGGACCGGTGCGAGCAGCCGACCGACATCGGCCGCTTCGATACCGGCCAGGGAGGTGGCGGCGAGCCGCGGCAGGAGGTGATGGACGAGGACGTGTTCGGCTCCGTCGACGTACTCCGCCGAGTACGTCGGGTCGGTGAGTGCGACGCACTCGCCCCACCCGTCGATCGACGTCCCATCGGCGTTGCCCATGACGCGTACGAGCAGGATGTCGCGTTCGGTCTCGACGCCGAAGCTGGTCCGGAACGGTGTGACGAGGGGGAGTGCGATGCGGCGGAGTTCGACGCGCTCGATGCGCACCGCCGACGGTGGCGTTGCCGTGGTCGTCATGACGAGGACTCGATCACGTACTCGCCCTGCTCGGTGAAGCCGACGATCCGGTCGCCGCGGTCGAGTGCGCCCTGGAGCGCCGTTCGAGTCTCGAGGCGCCAGCGGCTGACGGCGCTCGGATCGGTCCGGCGCAGCGTGACGACGTCTTCGGGAGTCGGCACGAGCGTCCGCGCGCCGCCCGGGGGATGCCGGTCGTTGCGTTCGTTGCCGCTGACCACGGGCCAGGCCATCAACAGGCGGTCGGATTCGTCGCCGGCGTTGATCGAGTCCTTCATCGTGCCGTAGAACGACGGGAGGTACTCGTGGACCTCGGCGCCGAGAATCTCGATGTTGAACCACGCGTTGCGGCGCACCAGCGGGTCGAAGGTCCACACGATCCATTCGATGTCGTTGGCCTCGGCCCATCGCCGCTGGTGCATCTTCATCGCCCGTCCGAGCCCGGAGCGTCGGGCGCCCGGAAGCAGCCCGGTGATGTGGCTGTGCAGTGCGGGCCGGCCCTGGTGGCGTGCCAGGATGCCGACCGAGGCGCCCAGCATGCGCTCCTCGTCGCCACGTGTTTCGTAGGCGGCGCTCACGTAGCCGCCCGAGTGCGAGACGGCCATCAGGATCTCGATCGAGACGAGTTGGGTCACCGATCCCCACACCTGCTGGAAGATCGCGCCGAGCTCGACCATGTCGTTCGCGGTGTCGAGGGTGCGGATCTCGATGTTCTCGAGCGCGTGCGACGGTTCGGAATCGTGCGGGGGATCGTCGGCGCCGTTGATGTCGATCGTGCTCATGTCAGCTCGCGAGTCTCGTACGTGTCACGTGCGACACGGTAGGCGGTCCGTACCGCCAGCGCCTCGCGAACCTCCGGCCCGACATCGTCGGCGAACTCCGTCCGGTACGTGTCGTCGGTGGTCAACACGACGGTGAAGTACATGCCGGAGAACGCGCCGAGGAACACCGAGACCCGGATGAGTGGTTCGCTGAGCACCAGCACCCGGTCGCCGAGCGACGCGTCGAGCACGATCCCGAGTTCGTCGAGGCGGGTCCAGGCGAGCGCCGTGGCTTCGGTGACGCCGAGGAACCCGAACCCGATGAAGAAGCCCGTGAGCGCAGCGGTGACCAGGGTGATCTGCAGGGCCTGGCCGAACAGCACGAGCAGGGCGATGTTCACGCGTTGACGAATGCGCAGGTCGGCGATCGGCGTGCGCGCCGATCTGTCGGGCAGCAGGGGAGCGAGTGGCTCGGCCGGGGTGCCGACCAGGTGCTGGTCGACGTCGGTCCAGTGTTCGAAGGCGTTCATGCCGCGAATCGTGCTCGGCAGACGGCTGAGTGCGAATACCGCTCCCAACGCGACGAACGTGAAGATCACGATCACGTACGCGGGTCCGTCGAGCGTCCCCGCCATCTCCCAGACCTCGGCGTTGACGAACAGGAACGTGTTGAACAGCAGCAGGAGGGGGAGTGCGCGCGCGACGAGCGAGCCGAGCGCTGCGAACTGCCGGCTGCCGCGTCGACGCGCCCACCGCAGCATCGGCCCGAGTCCGTAGGACGACCAGATGTAGATCAGTACGAGGAGGATGAGCGCGAGGGCCACGCTCTCGAGGGCGTCGCGAGGTTGTCCGAACAACAGCACGGGGATCGCCGGGCCGATCACGAACAGCGCGAGTTCGGGCGCGTCGATGTCGGTCGGGCGGGCGAAGGTCGCGACGCCCCGCAAACGGTTCGAGATCGCCCAGGCCGCCACCAGGATCGCGACGACCGCCGCTGCTGCGGCCACGTTCTCGCCGACCGTCCAGCTCCTCAGATCGAGCGCGTTGAAGCCGAGCAGCAGGTATGCACCGACCAGGATCGGGAGCGCTCGGGTCCACGCGTCCAGGATCGAGCCGTCGGTGCGGCGTTCGACGAAGTGCGGGAGGCCCCGCACCACGAACCACCGCTCGATGTCGTCCAGCACCGGCTCGATGTCGACGTCACCCGGCGCAGGGTCGGGCGCAGGATCGGAGCGGTCGTCCACGACTGCAATGTAGGCCCGTGTCCAGCGCCACTTGACGGATCGTTCAACGAGTGGGAGCCGGCCCCCCGATCAGATAGGCAGTGCGGATGGCAAGAATCCTGGTCACCGAAGAGATCGCCGAGGGCGGTCTCGATCGTTTGCGGCATGCCGGCCACGAGGTCGACGTCCGGCTCGGGCTGTCGCCCGAGGAACTGCTCGACGCCGTCCCCGGTGCGGCCGCGCTGATCATCCGCTCGGCCACCCAGGTGACCGCCGAGGTGCTCGCCGCCGGGACCGAATTGATGGCGGTCGGCCGGGCCGGCATCGGTCTCGACAACGTCGATGTGGCGGCCGCAACGGCACGCGGCGTGATGGTCGTCAACGCGCCGCAGTCGAACATCGTGTCGGCGGCGGAGCACACGATGGCGCTGCTGTTGGCCTCGGCCCGCAACGTTCCCCAGGCGCACGCGGCGCTCGTCGACGGTCGTTGGGAGCGCAGCAAGTGGGAGGGTGTCGAGCTCGTCGACAAGACCCTCGGCGTCGTCGGCCTCGGTCGCATCGGCAAGCTCGTCGCTGACCGGGCGAAGGGGTTCGGCATGCGCCTCGTGGCGTATGACCCGTTCGTGTCGGAGGACCGCGCCCGCCAGATGGGTGTCGAGCTGCTCGACCTCGACCAGGTCGTCGCCGAATCCGACTTCCTCACCGTGCACCTCCCGAAGACCCCCGAGACACTGGGCCTGATCAACCGGGACCTGCTCGTCAAGGCCAAGCCGTCGCTGCGCATCATCAACGTCGCGCGCGGCGGCATCGTGCACGAGCAGGATCTCGCCGACTGCCTGACCGACGGCATCATCGCCGGCGCCGCGCTCGACGTGTTCTCCAGCGAGCCGATGACCGAATCGCCCCTGTTCTCCATCCCGTCGGTCGTGGTCACACCGCATCTCGGTGCGAGCACCCGCGAGGCGCAGGACAAGGCCGGCGACACGATCGCAACGATGGTCGAGTTGGCGTTGGCCGGGGACTTCGTTCCGTTCGCCGTCAACGTGAACGCGGCCGAGGCCAACGAGACGATCCGTCCGTTCCTGCCCCTGGCGGAGCGACTCGGGAGCCTCTTCGAATCGCTCGTGGGCGCGACGCCCGACGTGCTCGAAGTGTCCGTCGAGGGTGAGATCGCCGGCTACGACACGCGGATCCTCGAACTCGCGGTCCTGAAGGGCTTCTTCGGCTCGATCACCGAGGATCCGGTCACGTACGTGAACGCGCCGCAGCTCGCGAAGGATCACGGCCTCGAGGTGCGCGAGGTCACGTGTGCCACCTCCGCGGACTACGTCAACCTGCTCACGGTGAGTGGTGGCGGTCATCGGATCAGCGGGACCCTGTCGGGTCCCAAGGCCGACCAGCGGGTCACGAACATCGACGGTGTTCCCTTCGACGTGCCCCCGGTCGAGAACATGGTGGTCATCACGAACGATGACCGCCCGGGCGTGATCGGTACGGTCGGCACGCTGCTCGGCCAGGCCGAGGTGAACATCGCCGACATGGACGTGAGCCGCACCGACGACGACAAGGCGGTGATGCTGATCGCCCCGACGAAGCCGGTCCCGGCCGCGGTGCTCGACGAACTCCGCGCCGCTCCCGGCATCGTCAGCGTCAAGACCCTCTCGGCCTGACCCTGCGGGTGGGGGTGGTCAGCTGGGGAGGGCGGCGGCGGTGCGTTGGGCTTCGGCTCGGGCGGCGTCGGCGAAGTCGTCGCCCCCGCTCGCATAGAGGATTGCCCGCGACGAGTTGACGATCAGGCCGCGGCCGCTCGGGCCCGCGCCGTGTTCCATCACGGTCGCCGCGTCGCCACCCTGCGCGCCCACGCCGGGCACCAGCAGCGGCAGGTCGCCGACGATCGAGCGGACGTCGGCCAGTTCGGTCGGATAGGTGGCGCCGACGACGAGGCCGCACTCGCCGAGCTGTGACCACTGGTCGGCGACGCGCCGGGCGACGTGCACGTACAACGGCCGGCCGTCGCTCACCAGCGACTGGAAGTCGTCGCCTCCGGGGTTGCTCGTGCGGCAGAGGAGGATCACGCCGCCGTCGCCGGGATGGTCGAAGAACGGTTCGACCGAGTCGGTCCCCATGTACGGGTTGACGGTGACCGCGTGTGCGCCGTAGCGGTCGTACGCCTCGCGGGCGTAGTGGGCGGCGGTCGAGCCGATGTCGCCGCGTTTCGCGTCGAGGATCAGCGTGACGTCGGGATACGCGGAGCGGATGTAGCCGCAGATGTTCTCGAGGGCATCCTCGTCACCCAGGCTGGCGAAGTAGGCGATCTGCGGCTTGAACGCGCACGCGACGTCGGCGGTGGCATCGATGATCGCCCGGCAGAAGCGCTCGGTGGCGTCCGGCGCGGCAGCGATCGAGGCGGGGTAGCGAGCCGGGTCGGGATCGAGCCCGACGCAGAGCATCGAGCCGGCCGCCGACCACGAACGTTCGAGCTGCGCATGGAATCCCACGGCGCAGCAACCTACCCGACGGCGGCGGTGCTATTCGACGGTGATCGCGGCGGTCGGACACATGTCGGCCGCCTCGTTCACCTTGTCGTGCAGCTCTTCGCCGGGTTCTTCCTGGAGGATGTAGAGGTAGCCGTCGCTGCGAACCTCGAAGACCTCCGGGCAGACCTGCATGCACGCACCCGTGGATGCGCAGACGTCGAAATCGACCGTGACCTTCATTGCGGAACCTCCATCTCGCTGCAGAACTGTCGATCAGTTCTTGGCTTGACGGTAGCCGTCGGCGAGCGCTGCGTCGGCACTCTGGTAGCAGCGCTCGGCCTTCGTGCGCTCGTAGAAGCGGCCGCCGGGCATGTGGAAGATCCCCGAGTTGTCGTTCGCCTTGACCGGGTGCGAGACCGGACACGACCCGTCGTCGGCTGGTGCAACCCAACCGCCGGCGACGCCGTCACTCGAACGGGCCTCGGGTGCGTCGACGAGTGCGTTGACGAACGAGGCCGCCGAACTCGCTGGTGGCGTGGGCGAGGCCGCGGCCGCGGCCGGTGGTGTCGGTGTCGGCGCCGGCTCGGGCGATGGCAGCGGTGGCCATTCGGCTGGGCCGGCCGGCTCGACGACGTTGCGATCCCGCCAGTACGCGTAGGCCGCGCCGCCGATGGCGCTGATGAGCACCAGCCAGAGCGCACGACGGACGGTCACGAGGAGCAATCCCATCACGGCGACAGTAGCCGCACCGCGAGTGTCAGCGGGTGTGTCGTTCGAACGCTGCGAGCACGGCGCGCAGGCTGGCGGTCGTGATGTTGGGGCTCTGTCCCACGCCCCACCGGATGTCGCCGTTGGCGCGCACGGTCTCGACGTAGGCGACGGCCATCGTGTCGGCGCCCTGACCGATCGCGTGCTCTGCGTAGTCGAGCACGTCGAACTCGTTGCCGACGCGATCACCGAACGCGGCGAGCAGCGCTGCGACGAACGCCTCGACCGGGCCGTCACCCTCGCCACGAATCGACGTCGCTTCGCCCTTGACGTCGACCTGGGCCTGGATCACGGTGCGGCCGTCGTCGTCCGCAGCGCTCGTGTTGAGCTCGTGCGAACGGAGCCGGAACGACGGCTCCTCGGGCAGGTATTCGCTGCGGAACTGGTCCCACATCACGACCGGGCTGATCTCGGTCCCGGAGTCCTCGGTGATGTGCTGGATCGTCTTGGAGAACTCGATCTGGAGGCGCCGCGGCAGGTCGAAGCCGTGCTCGGTCTTCATCACGTACGCCACGCCGCCCTTGCCCGACTGGCTGTTGACCCGGATCACGGCCTCGTACGACCGTCCGACGTGCTTCGGATCGATCGGCAGGTACGGGACGGCGAACATGTCGTATTCGCCGGTGTCGGGATCACGCCGCTTGTCGAGCGCATCGAGGCCCTTCTTGATCGCGTCCTGGTGGCTGCCGGAGAAGGCGGTGTAGACGAGGTCGCCCACGTACGGATGGCGCGGCGAGACGGGGAGCCGGTTGCAGTACTCGGCGACGCGGCGCAGCTTGTCGATGTCGGTGATGTCGAGCTCGGGGTCGACACCGTTCATGAACAGGTTCATCGCGAGGTTGACGACGTCGACGTTGCCGGTGCGCTCACCGTTGCCGAACAGGGTGCCCTCCACCCGGTCGGCTCCGCCCATGACGCCGAACTCCGCTGCGGCCACCGCGCATCCGCGGTCGTTGTGCGGGTGCAGCGACACGATCACCCGGTCGCGATCCTTGATCGTGCGCCCGAACCACTCGATCACGTCGCCGTACACGTTGGGGGAGTAGCACTCGACGGTCGCCGGCAGGTTGAGGATGATGCCGATCGCCGGCGCTGGGCTCGATGACGTCCATCACGGCCTCGCACACTTCGATCGCGTAGTCCGGCTCGGTGAGCGTGAAGCTCTCCGGGCTGTACTCGTAGCGGATCTCGGTGGCGGATCCGTCAGGTCGCTTCGGCAGCCGCGCCTCGGCGGCCTTGCACATGGCTGCACCGTCGACCGCCACCGCCTTGATGCCGGCCTGGTCGAGGTTGAACACGACCTCGCGCTGCAGCGGGTTCGTCGAGTTGTAGAAGTGCACGATCGCCCGCGGTGCGCCGGCGAGCCCCTCGTACGTACGCTCGATCAGCTCTTCTCGGCACTGGACCAGGACCTGGATCCACACGTCGTCGGGGATCAGGTCCTCCTCGATCAGCTGGCGCAGGAAGTCGAAGTCCGGCTGGCTGGCCGACGGGAAGCCGACCTCGATCTCCTTGAAGCCCATCGCGACGAGCTCGGTGAACATCCGCAGTTTACGGGTCGGGTCCATCGGGTCGATGAGCGCCTGGTTGCCGTCGCGCAGGTCGACCGAGCACCACATCGGGGCCTTGCGGATCACCTGGTTCGGCCAGGTGCGGTCCTCGAGGACGATGGGGACGAACGGTGCGTACTTGTCGAACGGCATCGGTGTCGGGGTGCTGGGTTGCGGTGGCATGAGAATCTCCGTGGGAAAGGGGCCGAAAAAGAAAGAACCCCCGGCCGGCTGGGCGGGGGTGAGGGCGAACGCGATGATGCGGCGTTCGCCCTACATAAGCAGCAGCAACGAGCTCGCAATGGTACGCATCGCCGCACACGATATCAGCTCGGCGCGGGCTCGCGAGCGAGGAACCTCGATGGCAGGGGCCGTGACGGTACGCTGCTGGGAACATGACATCACAACAATCTCGGCGGGGCGCTCCCCGTCGTCGGCGTACGCGACCTTCGGAGCCCCACGATCGCGACCACGTGAACACGTCGAATCTCACGTCCACCACCGTGCTGCCTCCCGTCGAGGCCCCGACCGGTTTCTTCGAACTCGGCGTTCCACCTCGCATCGACGACGGCCTTGCGGCGTGTGGTTTTGCTCAGCCGTTCAACATCCAGACCGAGGCGATCCCGGTGGCGATGACCGGCAAGGACGTCTGCGGCCGGGCCAAGACCGGCTCGGGCAAGACCCTCGCCTTCGGCATCCCGATGCTCGCTCGCATCACCGACACGGCTGCGCCGATGAAGCCACTCGGCCTCGTGCTCGTGCCGACTCGTGAACTCGCCGTACAGGTCGCCGAGGTCCTCCAGCCCGTTGCGCACCACGCCGGCATGAAGGTCATCCCGGTCTATGGCGGCGCCTCGCGTCACCATCAGGTCGAGGAGATGGCGGGGGGTGTCGAGATCGTGGTGGCCACGCCGCTGCGGCTGATCGACCTGATCAAGTCGAACGAGATCAACCTCGATGACATCCAGATCGTCACGCTCGACGAAGCCGACCGGATGGCCGACGACGGTTTCACCCCGCAGGTCGAATGGATCCTGCGCCACACCGGCAACCGGAACCAGACCATGCTGTTCTCGGCGACGCTCGACGGCGACGTCGGCCACCTGATCCGCGCGTACCAGACCGACCCCGAGACGATCGCGATCGACGAAGCGACCGACACGGTCGGCAACATGAGCCACCTGTTCCTGGGTATTCACCACATGGACCGCGACAAGGTCATCGGCGCCATCGCCGGCGGCATCCCGAAGACGATCTCTTCTGCGAGAAAGCGACAGTGCGACGGGAACGGAGAGCTCCGGGATCTCGGGATCGACTGCCGGCGATCCACGGTGACCGGCAGCAGAAGACCCGTGAGCGGGTACGCGCAGTCGCCGAAGACAGCTGCAGGTGCCGACGCGACCGACGTGGCCGCACGTGGCATCGACATCGACGACATCGGTGCGGTGATCCACTACGAGCCGGCCAAGGACGTGAAGGACTACCTGCACCGCTCGGGCCGGCATCCTGCTCGCGCCGGTTGCACCGGCTGGGCGATCACCCTGTCCGAGTACAACCAGGTGACGCAGGTCCGTGTACTCCAGCGAATGTTGAAGATGGATCCGACCAAGTCGGTCGAGGTGTTCTCGAACGATCCCCGCCTGCTGAAGCTCGACTCGTTCGGCGAGGACATCAAGACCTCGGCGATCAACCCCAGCAACCTCTGAGCGGTTGCGACCGAGGCCCCGACGATGGGCGGCAGGGTTCGTGGGTCAG
>CAVOHA010000030.1:0-6755 GCA_963695475.1 Ilumatobacteraceae bacterium | reverse complement strand
CGGGTCACTGGTGATCATGGCGCCCACGATCGCCGGTGATGCGAGGCATGGGTTTCGAGATCCCGGCTGAGTCCGGGTGGGCAGGGCCGGATTCCGAGCCAGGCGTGGGCCCGCAGGTGTGGCGATTCCGACCCGATTTCGGGCAGAGCCGGAATCGTGTCGCACCGGCGGGAAATGGCCGGAAAACCAGGCTGCTATGTTCGGCGAGTGACCGTGACACGAGTAGGTGATGTCCACGTCATCGATCTCGGCGACGGCGACAACCGGCTCACCGAGGCGGTGCTGGAGGAGTTCCACCGACTACTCGACGAACTCGAGGCCGGCGCCGGCGCTCGGGCGTTGTTGACGACGGGGAGCGGCAAGGTGTGGTCGAACGGGCTCGACGTCGAGTTCATGACCATGCAACCGGCCGAGATGTGGAGCTATGTCGCCGACGTCGAGCGCCTGTTGGCGAGAGTGATCGTGCTCGGCGTGCCGACGATCGCGGCGATCACCGGACACGCCTTTGGTGCCGGCGCGATGCTCGCGCTCTGCCACGATGTGTCTGTGATGCGGTCTGACCGCGGCTACTGGTGTCTGCCCGAGATCGATCTCGGCATGGATCTCAGCCCGGGGGAGCATGTGCTCGTCGCCGAGCGTCTCCTGCCGCGTACTCGGAACCGGGCACTGCTCACGGGCCACCGTTTCACCGCAGCCGAGGCACTGGCCGCTGGCATCGTCGACGAGATCCGGGAGGCGGACGACGTTCTCGATCGAGCCCTGGACGTTGCCGCGGAGCGTGCTCCGAAGGCGACGAGCAACCTCCATGGCATCAAGCGTGGAATGTATGGAGTCGTCGCCGACGCGCTGCTCCAGGACGCCGAGGAGGCACTCGCCGAGCACCGTCGCACGTCCGAACAATGAGTCCGCCGACGGGGACCGTCACCTTCCTCTTCTCCGACATCGAGGGTTCGACCGCCGCCTGGGAGCGAGCGCCCGAGCTGATGTCGGGTGTGCTGGCTCGACATGACCGGCTCCTGCGGGCCGCGATCGAGGCGCACTCGGGATACGTGTTCGCAACGGGCGGTGACGGGTTCGCCGTCGCGTTCGCTTCCGTCGCCGACGCGCTCGCGATGGCGGTCGACGCCCAGCGAGCCCTGCGGAGCGAGCCCTGGCCCGACGAGCTCGCGATCCGCGTTCGGATGGCGGTCAATTCGGGTGAGGTGACCGAACGCGATGGCGACTATTTCGGTCCGGCCGTGAACCGGACGGCGCGCATGATGTCGACGGCCAACGGAGGGCAGGTGGTCGTCTCGGAGCGGTCAGCGGGGCTCGTGGAGGCACTGCCCGCGGGCGCGGTCCTGGAAGCGCGCGGCGAACACCAGCTGAAGGATCTCCGTCGCCCCGAGCGCCTCCATGAACTCGTGATCGACGGGGCTCCGGGTCGACCTCTGCGCAGTGCGTCGACCGTCGCGACGACAGCGTCGAGCCTGCCCTCGTTCCGGACGTCGTTCGTCGGGCGAGACGAAGAAGCGCAAACGTTGGCGGACGCGACCAGTCGCCTGATCACGTTGGTCGGACCCGGAGGGGTGGGCAAGACGCGGCTGGCATCCGAGTACGCCGCGCGCACCGCGACTGAGTACCGAGACGGTGCCTGGTTCGTCGATCTGACGAGCGCCGGCGGTGATGATGTTCTCGACGTCGTCCTCACGACGCTCGGGCTCGCCTCGGTCGACGACCAGCTTGCCGCGTTGCAGGGCTGGGACGCACTGGTCGTCCTGGACAACTGCGAGCATCTCATCGACGAGGTCGCCGATCTCGTCGACGACCTGCTCGAGCGATGCCCGGAGCTGCGCCTCCTCGCGACGAGCCGGCAGCCGCTCCATCTCGACGGCGAGCAACTCCTCCGCATCGGCGGACTCCACGATGCCGTGGGACTGTTCGTCGAGAGGGCGAGGTTGGGCGATGCCGACTTCGCCCCCGACCCCGACGAGATCGAAGCGATCCGTGTCCTGTGCGACCGTCTCGACGGGTTGCCGCTGGCCATCGAGTTGGCGGCCGCTCGAGTCCAGGTCGTCGGTCTGCATCAGCTGGCGTCGGCGATCCTCGACGGAGACATCGGGCGCTCGGCTCGCGGTCGACCCGACCGACATCGCGACCTCCAGGCTGTTCTCCAGTGGAGCATCGATCTCCTGGACGATGCCGACACGACCGTGCTGCGACGCCTGGCGCTGTTCGAGGGAGGCTTCACACGCGACGCCGCCGAGTTGGTGGTCAGCGACGACGTGCTCGATGCACGTGCGGTCGCGGCGTCGCTGATGGTGCTGGCCGATGCATCGCTCGTGCAGGCGGATCGGACCGATGCGGGCATCCGGTTCAGACTCCTCGAGACCGTTCGTTCGGTGTCCCACGACCTGCTGGTCGCCCACGGCGAGCTCGACCGGACAGCGATTGCCCATCTTCACTGGATCACCGCGTGGTCGTCACGCAGTGGGATGGTCCGACTCGACCGGGCCGGATGGCTCGGTGATCGGAGCGAGGTCGCGAATCAACGAGTGGGACTGCGTCACGCCCTCCGCCTCGCCCGCGTGGCGCAGGGAGCCGACCTACTCTCCCGAGCCGCGTGGTCGCTGCTGCTGTCCGGCTTCGTCACCGAGACGCAGGACACGCTCCAGCGCTTTCGTTCCGCCGACGGCGCAGACGATCCGGACACCTCGGCACTGCTCGACCTGGCCGAACTGGCCGTCGTCGAGCTGATCGGGGACTTCGCTCGCTCGCACGAGCTCGCACTGCGGTTTGCGTCCTCGGAGGATCTTCTCCGGGCCGCGACCGGTGCGTCGGTGGCGACGCATCATCTCGCCGCAACGAATCCGCAGGAAGGCCGCGATGTTCTCGGTCGGTTCGAGGTGGATCATGCTCCGATTCCTCACACGAGGTTCATGCACGCAGAGCTCGCACTCGGTGAAGGGCGGTTCGCCGACGCCGTCGACTCGATGCTCGACGCCCTCGACGTTCGTGCTGTCACCGACCTCGGAAGGGAAACGCCACCCGACGTCGGAATCCTCGTCGATCTGGCGGTATCGCTCCTCGCGCTGGATCGTCTCGACGAGGCAACGCTGGTCCTCGAGGCGTCGCCAGACGACGAGGTCGGCGGTGCTGCCTACGGGCCGCTGTTCGCTGCGGCGATCGGAGCGTCGAGGGGCGAGGTCGACGTCGTGGGGGACTTGCGGAGCGCGTTGGACCTCGACGCGCGCTTCGGCGTGCCGCTGATGGATCTCGATTGCGTCGTCCTGGGCGTCCACGTCGCCGCCTCACTCGGCCGCCCGGAGGTGGCAGCGGAGGCGCTCGGCGCCACACGCGGACAGCCACAACGGGCCGTGAGTATGTTCGCCATGCGACGCACGCTCCGTGGCGGGTTGCAGGCGACGCTGGGCGATACGGAGTTTCGCCGGTTGTCCCAGTCAGGGTCCGGTCGGCGGCCCCGGGATGCCTTCGCCACTCTCATCGAGCAGCTGACCTCGGTCGTCGGCACCCAGGGTGCTCACAGCTCGGCGTCGCCGCGGAGTCAGGTGCAGGAGACGTCAGGGTCGGGGACGACGCCGTAGACGATGTCGATCGTCTCGACCTCGGGAATCGTCTCGAAGGGCACGAGCTCCGTCGTCGGCACGCTGTCGGGGACGCTGGTCGTCGTGGTGAGGTCGGGGTCGAGCACCGGCACGGTGGTGCCGGGCGCGGTCACGTCGCCGGGCTGATCGGGTGTGAGGTCGATGACCTGCTCGGGCCGGTCGGCGAGCGTCACCTCGCCGCGGAACAGCTGCAGGACCGCCTGCATGTTGTCGCCGCCGAGGCGTGGTTCGAGCACCGAGTTGCCCTGGATCGTCGTGCCCCGGGCCTCGATCTGATACGTCGTGATGTCCGCAGGGTTCGAGTTCTGCAGCACCCCGGCGAACTGCTGGATCTTCTCGGGCGTCAGGCCGGTGTCGGTGACGATGTACTCCTTGCTGACGTCGAACAGCGTGCGGACGACGGACGGGGAGAACACGTTCGACAGCAACTCGTCACCGACTCGGCGGATGAAGTCCTGCTGGCGAGAGATGCGCCCGAGGTCGGACGTGCCGTCACGTTCCCAGCGGCCGTCCTCGGTGAGGTACTCCATCTTCCTCGACCGGACGTAGGCCAGTGCGTGTTCGCCGCTGAACGTGAAGCAACCGGCCTCCTCGACGATCAGCCCCGTCGCACCGTCGCGCACCGGGGTCTCGAACGGCACGGCGACACCGCCGACCGCGTCGACCAGTTCCTTGAAGGCGCAGAAGTCGACCTGGATGAAGTGGTCGGTCTCGATCCCGAAGTTCTGCTGGATCGTGTTGATCAGCCGCTGCGGGTCGTCGCGCCGGTAGGCCTCGTTGATCCTGCCCTTGCTCGACCGACCGTCGATCTTCAGCCACAGGTCGCGCGGGAACGAGAGGATCGCGACCTGGTTGGTGGCCGGGTTGACGTGCCACATCATGATCGTGTCGCTGCGTTCGCCGGATCCCTGGCGATCCCCGAACGCCGGTGCGAAGCGCGAGTCGGGGTCGAGGCAGGCGTTGTTGTCGGCGCCGGTGATCAAGATGTTGCGAGCGCCCGGCTCGGCGGGCGGAAACGTCTCGACGGGCACGTTCGGATCGGTCGCGTTGGGTTCGGCTGCGTCGATGCTCGGCCCGTCGGCCGAACCGTCGTCACCGCCCGACGACCCGTCGTCCGACGGTGCGCCGGCCGGTTCGGCATCCGCGGCCGGTGCGAGCGGCACGAGTTGACGCTGCTCGAGCTGTTGCTGTGCGAACCACACGAGGGCGCCGGCGAAGAGGCTGCCGACCGCTGCGCAGGAAACGCCGACGATCAGCAGGCGTTGCGGCCACGTGCGCCGCAGCCGCGGCCGGTCTTGGTCGATCGTCTGCTCAGCTGCCATGACCGACGAGACGATAGCCAGTCGAGCGCAGTCTCAATCGGCGCGGAGACATCGCGATGATCCGAAGCGAGCCGGGGAGCCTCGAGAGCGCGCTCAGCGGGGGTCACCGAGCGTCAGGGGAGGACGACGACTTTGGTACCGATCCACGCCCAATTCCACATCCAGATGGCGTCGTCGTATCCCTGACGAACGCACCCGGCCGAGAGGGGTGTGCCGAGCTGCCAGATCGACTGCACCGGGACCCCGTACTTCTTGGGAATCTCGTGGAAGCCGATGTTGTCGCCGTTGCATCCCTTGGTGAACCGGACCATGTAGCCCCACTTGATCGCCGGGTTCTGGATGTTGTTGGTGTAACGCGACCGCGAAAAGACGCGGTACTCGCCGACACGCGGGTCGCACCACTTCAGCTTGCCCGAGACGAGGTGGGTCTTGAGAACGGTGCCGTCGCTGTCGACGGCCCAGACCCGCTGTCGGGACTTGGAGTAGACGGCTCGCCGACCGGACCCCGAGTTGGCGGGGAGCACCCAGGACGGCACCGTCGGCGGGGGAGGGGGCAGCGTCGTAGTGGTGGTGGTCGGCGGGGGCGGCGGTGTTCGGGTCTGCACCGTCGAGCCGGGGCGCGAGCCGGGCTCCAGCGGATCGCCGTTGGCCGGCGACTGCCGAACGGGTCGACGGTCGTGGTCGACTCCTCGGTCGGGGTGGTCGGTGTCGGTCCCGATGTGGACTCGTCGGGCCCCGTACTCGCTCTTCGGTGGAATCGCGTCGTCACCGGGGCTCGCTGTGGCAACCGCGCCGACCGACAACACGGACGACACGGCGATCGACGACCGCTCCGATACGGAGGCGGAAGTCCCCTGCACGCGCACGCATACACTGGACGTTAGCCGCTTTTCGGTGTCGATCGTCACTCAACCGCAAACTACATGACAGTAGTATGACGATCCGTTCGACGTCGCTGATGCTCGGATGGCGAGATCGTCAGCGGTCGGTCAGTCGGCGACGGGGGCGATCGTCACGTCGCAGGTGAGCCCGCCATCGTCGGATTCCACGATCGTCACGTCGGCGATCGAACCCGCGGCAGCCAGATCGGCCTCGCCGGCCGACAGCGCCGGATGCATCGACGGCGGTGCCGAGATCCGCACCGACTCGACGTCCGCGCGCTGGCTGATCTTGGCCTCGGACTTCGAGCGACGGACGAGCGTCAGCGCCTCGATCGTCGGGTCGACCAGCGCGGGATCGCCGCCGAGGTCCGACGGCGACGGCCAGGTCGCGGCGTGCACGCTCGTGTCGTGCCACCAGCTCCAGGCCTCCTCGGTAGCGAACGGGAGGAACGGCGCGAGCAACCGCTGGAGTGACGACAGGGCCTCGCGCAGCGCCCGACGTGCCGAGGCAGCGGCCTCGGGCCCCATCGCTTCGTACGCGCGGTTCTTGACCAGTTCGACGTAGTTGTCGCAGAACCACCAGAAGAACGACTCGGTGCGCTCCAGCCCGCGGGCGTAGTCGAACGCGTCGAAGCCGAGGGTCGATTCGGCGATGACGGCGTCGACCTTGGCGAGCATCGACCGATCGATCGGGTCGGTGACCGTGTCGGGCGAGTGGCACCTCCATGTCGACGTCACCGAAGGACAGCACGAACTTGCTCACGTTGAGCAACTTGTTGGCCAGCTTGCGGCCGACCTTCATCTGGTCCTCGGAGTACGCGGTGTCGACCCCGGGCCGGCCCGACGCCGACCAGTACCGCACGGCATCGGTGCCGTACTGGTCGAACAGGTCCATCGGTGTGACGACGTTGCCCTTCGACTTCGACATCTTCTTGCGGTCGGGATCG
>CAVOHA010000029.1:0-118269 GCA_963695475.1 Ilumatobacteraceae bacterium | reverse complement strand
CGCCGAACCCTGTCACACCCCCGTGCGCATGATCTTCCATGCGAACACCACCACCGACCCCACCCACGGATCCCATCGACCGGCTGCGGGCCGAGACTCGGGCGCGGATCGAACGATTCGGGTTCACCAAGCTGATCGTCGATACGGGCGAGTGCACCGTTCCCGGCTGCGACTGCGAACCCGAACCGCACTCGTACACCTACACGCTCGGCATGTGCGATCAGGGCTCACCCGAGTTCGTCACCTTCGGGTTGTCGATGTTGCAAGCGAACTCGGTCGTCGACACGGTCTGCGAGAACGTCATCCGTGGCCGCGAGGTGCCCATCGGTCGTGACCATCGGATCCGCCTCTCGGCGGTGGGCCGACGGTTTCGTTCGTCGCGGTACCGGATCGCTGGGTGGAGGTCGACGCCGATCGAGTCGGGTCCTGGTTCGATCTCTACGCACCCCGCTTCCCCACCTTCGTGCAGATCTGCTGGTCCGACGAGGCCGGCCACATGCCGTGGGAGCCGGGCTGCAACCCTGCCGTCGCTGCGGTCCAGCCGGTCCTCGCCGATGACCCCGTCACCGTGCCCCGCCCGGTCGAATGAACTCATTGATCTCGCTAACTTCGAGAGATGGTGACCGTGGGGATGCACGAAGCGAAGACGCAGCTCTCGAAGCTGGTCGCGGAGGTCGAGGCCGGTGGCGACGTGGTGATCTCGCGACGCGGCCGACCCGTCGCCCGGCTGGTGCGTTACGTCGAGCCCGGAGCCGGTGATCGCGGTTTCGGGTCGATGGCGGACCGCTCCTCGATGCGGGCGAGCTGGGCCGACGTCGAGGCCGGCGACGCCGAGGTCGCGGCGCTGTTCGGCGCCGGCTGATCGCCGGGCGCCTCTCTCGACACGCACGCCTTCGTCTGGTGGACGACGGGCTCGAGTGAGCTGTCGCCTCGCGCCGTCGAAGCGATTCACGAGGCGCAGCGCGTCGACGTCAGCCTGGTGACGCTGTGCCCGATGCACCGGCGGGCGGGCAGGGGTAGGGAAAACCCTCACCCGAAGCCGGGGCAGCACAGTTCCCACCGCGGGCGGAGTTGGTGCACCATGGAAGGCGTGAGTGCCGACCAGAACGCCCCCACCCTCGATCCCACCGCTGCGCCCAGGAACACGGTTGCGATGTGGACCGCCGCCGCGCTCGCCGTGACCGCGCTGGTCACGGCGGTGCCGACCCCGGCCTCAGCGGTGATCGATCCAGCCGGCCAGGACTGCTTCACCGTCCTCGCCGACCCCGGCGGCGCCGCCGTGGTGAACCTCACACCGGTCCGCGCCAGCGCGGCGGGCAACGGGCAACTCATCTCGTCCGACATCCGGGACGAACCGCCGGTCGCGTCCAACGTCAACTTCGCACCCGGCACCCGCGACCCCAACGTCGCCATCACCACCATCGGCACCGACAACCAAATCTGCTTCCAGAACAGCAACCAAGCCACCGTCGACCTCGTCGCCGACCACCTCGGCACCATCGCTCGATCCGCCTACACACCCGCCACCACCAACGGCGCACCCGCCCGACTCGTCGACACCCGCACCGGGCAAGGCGGCACCACACTCGCCCCCAACGGCCAACTCTGCTTCACCATCAACGGCAACCCCGGCGACGCCGCCGTCGTCAACCTCACCCCCATCCGCGCCACCACCAACGGCAACGGCCAACTCATCTCCAGCGACGTCAAGAACAACCCACCCATCGCCTCCAACGTCAACTTCGCACCCGGCACCCGCGACCCCAACGTCGCCATCACCACCATCGGCACCGACAACCAAGTCTGCTTCCAGAACAGCAACCAAGCCACCGTCGACCTCGTCGCCGACCACCTCGGCACCATCGCTCGATCCGCCTACGCCCCCGCCACCACCAACGGCGCACCCGCCCGACTCGTCGACACCCGCACCGGCCAAGGCGGCACCACCCTCGCCCCCAACGGCCAACTCTGCTTCACCATCGGAGGCAACCCCGGCGACGCCGCCGTCGTCAACCTCACCCCCATCCGCGCCACCACCAACGGCAACGGCCAACTCATCTCCAGCGACGTCAAGAACAACCCACCCATCGCCTCCAACGTCAACTTCGCACCCGGCACCCGCGACCCCAACGTCGCCATCACCACCATCGGCACCGACGGCCAGGTGTGCTTCCAGAACAGCAACCAAGCCACCGTCGACCTCGTCGCCGACCACCTCGGCACCATCGCGGACGGCGCCTACACGCCGGCCACCACCACACGCGTCCGCGACACCCGCGACGAGACCCGAGCCGCCCGCGGTCTCTGCGATCTGGCAACGACGAACGACTGGGACGTCGAGACGTCCAGGGTCATGCTCGGCCTGTCGAACCGGGCCTACGACGTCGATGCCGACGCCTGGGACATCGAGGACCTCCTCGACCGAACCCCGACCTCCTTCTTCCGCGACGAGATGGGCTGCTGGCGGATCGAGGGGATCGTCAAGAGCCCCGCCGGCACCGACCTCATCACCGACACCGAGGTCGTCATCGCCCAGAACATCGACACGATGGATCTGGCGGTCTCGTTCCGCGGCACCGACGGCCTGCGAGACGTCGTGACCGACATCCTCGCGGTCCGGTTCCCGTGGCGGTACTCCGACGGCACGAGGTCCACGGGCGACGCACACCTCGGATTCGCCGCCGCCTACGACGTCGTCAGCGATCAGGTCCTCAACGTCCTCCGCGCGCACCAGAGCCCCGAGACCCCCGGTGCTCGGGTCTTCTTCACCGGGCACAGCCTCGGCGGTGCCCTTGCGACGCTCGCTTCGCTCGACCTCGTCGACGAACTCATGGACTTCGGCTACGACCGACGAGAGGTGCTCACCTACACGTTCGGCGCACCCCGCTCGATGACCGAGAACCTCGCCGACGAGCACGCACAGCGGGTGCCGAACTCGTTCGCCTTCGCCAATCCCCGAGACTTCGTCAGCCACGTGCCGACCCCGGTCGACTCCACCGGCGACCCGTTCTCCCACGTCCACAACATGATCGTCCTCAACGGTGAACTCGGCTCCCGGGAGATCCGCCGGGACGAGGGCGACGGCCGCGACTATCGGGCGTGCCCAGCCCCGATGTGGACGCCCGACCTCCTCCTCCTGCATCACGACCGGAGCCAGTACCGCCTCCGCATCGACCCGACCACGATCTACGGGACGCCCGACGTCTGGGTGACCCGGGTGAACGATCCGGTCCCACTCGGTATCGACAACCTCGTCATGAACTGGGACGACGATCGGATCGGACCGTGTGACGAGGTGGGGCTGTGGGACCGATCGAGCCCGCCGACATCGATCTCCGACGCGGTCCGCGACCGGTGGATCAGCATCGACGGGAACGGGCAGCACACCACGACCCGCAACGTCGACGAGGCCAACTGGATCGGCTACAAGAACATCTTCGGCGACATCATCTCGCTCCGCGAGTTCGACCTCGCCCGGTGAGCCCCGCCCTACTCTTCGAAGATGAGCGGCGCACCGCCCCCAGACGACGACCCCGACCGCCTGTCCGTTGCGGACTCGGAGTTCGCCGACGTGCGACTCGAGGCTCGGGACTGGCTGGTCGCCAACAACACCTCCGATCAACGAGCGATCGCCGGATTCGCCCTCGTCCTCGTGGTCATGGCGGTCGTCCTCCAGTCCTGGTGGGCCCTCGTGCTCGCCGGCTGCATCGCCCTGGTGCTGCCGTTCCGATGGGTCGCGCTGCCCCACTTCCGGCGCGGCGACCTGCGACGGGGCATCCGCTGGGCCAACCTCGGCTCCTGGTATCTGCTCTTCCCGTTGGTGCTGATCCTGCCCGAGACGCTGCCGATCGCGATGCAGAACGTGATCGGGCCGGCAATCCTGGCGGCCACCTATCTCGCACGGCGCGACGTCCGCAGGATGGTGCCGCCGACGATCGCGATCGCCGTCGCGGTGTCGTTCATCAGCCTCACGACGGATGGCCCCGGGCTCGCCGAGGAGGCCCCGCGCTGGCTCTACCTCTCCGGCCTGCTCGGCTTCATCGGCGCGAACCTGCTGCTGGTCATGGGTGACATCCAGGAGCTCAACAGCGTGCACCTGCGCACGCTGCAGCACGCAACCCGCCAGAACCGCGAGCTACGCGAGGCCGAGCAGGCGCTGCGGAGCTCGCGTCGCCGCCTCCTCGTCGCTGCCGACGACGAGCGGGTTCGCCTCGAACGCGACCTGCACGACGGCGCACAGCAGCGACTGGTCTCGCTCTCGATGCAGCTCCGCCTCGCCGCCGAGCTCGCCGAGGAAGGCCAGACCCCGACGAGCGAGTCGTTGATGGCGCTCCACCGCGCCGCCAACGAGGCCGTCGACGAACTCCGCGGCGTCGCGCACGGCGTCTACCCGGCCCGACTGAAGGAGCTCGGCCTCGCGCGGGCACTGCACGCCGTTGCCAGGTTGTCGCCGTCGCCGATCACCATCGAGGACGACGGGATCGAAGGCGTCGACGAGAGCACACAGGTCGCCCTCTACTTCGTCTGCGTCGAGGCGATCCAGAACGCGACCAAACACGGAGGAGTCGGGACCACGATCTCCATCGCACTGACCAGGAGCGACGACGAACTCGTCGTGACGATCGAGGACGACGGACCCGGGTTCGACCCCACCGAGCACACCGCCTCTCGTGGATTGCTGAACATGGCCGACCGCGTCGGCGCCTTGGGCGGCGAGCTCGAGGTCGTCTCCGCGCCCGACGCCGGCACCACCGTCATCGCACGAGTGCCGATCGGCAGCGACCAACTGACGGGGGTCGGCGGATGACCCGGGTGATCATTGCGGACGACGCCCTGCTGCTGCGCCAAGGCGTCATCGCCGTGTTGGCGACGCTGGACGGCATCGACGTCGTCGCGGAAGCCGACGACTACGACGCCCTGATGGCCGCGGTCGACGAGCACCGACCAGATCTGGTCATCACCGACATCCGCATGCCCCCGACCCTGACGGACGAAGGCATCCGGGCCGCCCGGGCCATCCGATCCGCACACCCGGACACCGGCGTGATCGTGCTCAGCCAGTACCTCGACGCCGACTACGTCATCGAGCTCTTCGAGGACGGCACCGAGGGGCTCGGCTACCTCTTGAAGGAGAACGTCGCCGACCGCCGACAGCTGGCCCACGCGATCGAGGCGGTCTGCTCCAACAGCTCGTCGATCGACGCCGCAGCCATCGAGGTGTTCGTGCAGGCCCGGTCCCGTCGGCCGTCGCCGCTCGACGAGCTGACCGAACGCGAACGGGACGTCCTGTCGCTCGTCGCGGAGGGGTTGCGCAACAGTGCCGTCGCGGCCCGCCTCCACCTCAGCGAGAAGTCCGTCGAGAAACACATCAACTCGATCTTCACCAAGCTGCATCTCTCCGACGAGCCCGAGAGCAACCGACGCGTTCGCTCCGTCCTCGTCTGGCTCGCCGCCCACTGACCGGACGGCGCTTCCACTCTCGTCGCGTCCGTTCCCGGCATCCGGGCACGATCGCGACGAGAAGTCCGGGGCAGTACGGTCGCACGTCATGACCACGACCATCGGCCGGCGATCGGGTGCGGCCCGATGAACGCGCAGGCAACCGACGTCCGCGAGCGCGTCCTCGCGAAGTGCCAGGACGTGTTCGCGTCGTGGCGGTCGCTCACGGTCGACGACGTCGACTTCGACGACCCGAAGGGGTTCTCCTCGTTCACGATGGGCGTGCGGCCCCGACCATCGGGCAACCCGGTCGAGCCGCCGGCCGTCCTCTATCGCCAGCTCGCCGGCAAGGAGAACGCGATCCTCGACTTCGACACCGAGCGGTCGACCTTCCTCCTCCTCGGCGAGCACCACGTCGCCGCGCACTGCTACCACTACGACGACACCTGCCGGATCGAGGCGTTCTACACCGGGCGAACGCTCACCGCCGACGACGTCCTCGACCCCGACATCCAGCGACGAGTCGCCGACCAACTCTTCCGGCTCCACCAACTGCAGCCGAGCGGGCTGCCCCAACCCAGCTTCTTCGAACTCCTCCACGACAAGTGGGGCCCGATGGCGCGCCACGTGCTCGGCGACGCCAGTGGATCGTTCCCCGCCGACGAGCAGGCGTTGTGCGCCGACCTCCGCGAGATCTACAGCGACGACACCCTCGCCAAGGTCCGGCAGTGCCTGCCCGACCGGCCGACCGTGTTCTGCCACAACGACACGTACCACGGCAACGTCATGCTGCTCGACACCGGCGAGATCAAGCTGCTCGACTTCGAGTTCAGTTGCCGCAACCACATCGCCTTCGACTTCGCCAACCTGTTCGCCGAGACGGTCATGGAGCACGGCCTGGCCGACCCGCCCCACTTCCGCATCGCCGAACCCCGCTTCGACGACACCGACCTCGCCCACCTCATCGGCTGCTACCTCGCCAACGGCACGCTCGGGCGTGCCGATCGCCTCGCCGAGACCGACCGGCTGGTCGCCGAGACCCGACGGTTCCTCATGCTGTCCGACTACATGTACGCCATGGCCGGACTCCCCCTCGCGCTCGAGCCGATCCAGAAGCTCCGCTTCATCCCGTACTCACACCAACGGTTCCAGAAGTTCCTCCGAGCCTGGGACGCCGAATACGGCTGAGGGGGAGCGTCGGCTCACGTGCGTCTCGCGGGTCGGTGCGGCCTGGCAGTCTCGTCGCGCCCGGTCCCGGGAGCCGGGCAGAATCGCGACGAGACTGTCGGTGTCGGACGTCCGCCGACCCGACCGCCCGTTCGCGCTCCGATGCGCGAGGTCACCCGACTCGGGCGACTGCGCGTCGCCGTCCCGACTCTGAGGTACCCCCGTGCTTCAATGGTGATCGAGGCGTTGTCCGACGCCGAATCGTTGCCATCACGCAACCGAACTCACGAACACGAGAACGGAGCCCACGATGGCGATTCACGAGCGAGACCCCTTCGACACATCTGCCGACCAGCCGGCCTGGCCGGACCCCCACGACGATCACGAGTTCACCGCCGGCTGCCCGGAGTGCGACGCCACCCGGGCGGTCCTGTCGATCGAGATCGAGCTCCGGCTGGCCGTCCGTGACCTCTGGATCGCCGGCTGGACCCCAGTGGATCTCACTGACGAAGTGCGCCGCCGAACGGACTCGATCGACGCACGCGACCTCGTCGTCCACGCGCTGCTCGACGAGGACGCCCATCGGAGCGACCAGGCGAGGACCGACGAGTGGAGCGACGCGTTGACGTTCCTGGCTGCAGCCGCCGCGGTCGAGCCGGTCACGACCGGATGGATCGTTCGATGGATCGGTGGGCGCGACGATTGCGCCTCGGCATCGGCCGTGCTCGTCGACGTGTTCGATGCACTGGACGACCTGCGGCGCCAGGTCGCATGATCACCGAGATCCAACGGTCGTACCATGGTGCTACCGTTTCGGTCATGCCTCGCGGATCACCCGCTTCGAAGATCTCGATCAGCATCGCCCCAGACGTTCACAACCGCTTGGTCGAGGCCGCCGAGGCGCAGGGCGTGACGGTGTCGGCGTGGATCGCGAGCGCGGTCGAGGATCGCCTCGCGATCACTGAGGGGTTGGCACTCGTTGCGGAATGGGAAGCGGCGCACGGGCCCTTCACAGCGGACGAACTGAACCGCGCCGACGAGCGAGTGCGCGCCGATCTCGGCCTCGACGGTGTGGCGCCGACGCCATGACGGTCGCATACGACGCCGGTCCGCTCATCGCTGCCGATCGAAACGACCGGGAGATGTGGGCGTACCACGGGCGCCTGCTCGAGCAGGGCCGACGACCGATCACGACCGCGCCGGTCGTCGCCCAGGTCAGCCGCGACTCACGCCAGGTCATGTTGCATCGTCTGCTCGACGCATGTCGCGTCGTCGGATTCGACGCCGACGACGCTCGATCTGTCGGAGCGCTGCTCGCACGATCGAGCACGTCGGACGTCGTCGACGCACACCTCGTCGTCATCGCCGAACGAAACGACGCCTTGGTCCTCACCTCCGACGGCGACGACATCGCGCACCTCGCCGCCCATACCGACGCACGTCATCGCCAGCTCTGAGCGTCCTCCACTCGCTCCGAGCAATACCCGTCCGGCGGCGGGCGTGGCCGGCACCGCCGCGGTGGTTCCGAACTCCTGGGGCAGCGGTACCGTGTCACGGATGCGGCGAATCCTCGTGTTGTTGCTGGTCGCGAGCGGGGTTGCCGCATGTGGGAGCGATGCGACGGGCTCGAGCGACTCCAGCGCGGCCCCCCAACCGACGCCGGACGCCACGCAACCGGCGCCACCGAGCCGCCCGCCACCGAGCCGCCCGCCACCGAGCAGCCCACCACTGAGGCACCGGCAACCGACCCTCCGGCCAGCGACCCGACGCCAGAGCCGACCGATGCGGCCGCGGACACGCCGCCAACGCCCACCGAACCGGCGGCCGATTCCGCTGCCGTGCTCGGTGAGGAGCTGGTCGGCCGCTGGGCGCACTACGACGTCGTCGCCTACGAAGACGACCTGCTGAAGACGCTGATCATCAGCTACGGGTTCAACGACTTCACCGAGGTCGACGGGCAGATCGTCGACCAGTCGTCGTTCTGTTTCTCCGAGCAGCGCACCGACCAGCCGATCACGACCTCACTGTCCGACGCCGCCACGCAGGCGATCCAGCCACCGCCTGCCGTGCTGGAGGTCGACACCGTCGACGGCGTGCTGCGGGTCCGGCGTCCCCCGACACCGACACCGGTCGGCATCGAACTCGAGGATCCGTTCAACGAGCCGCTGCCCACGGATCCGAACGATCCCCGGATCGTCGACGACGACGGCGACGGCAATCCGGGCCTCACCGTCACGATCGAGGTCTCCCCCGAGTTCATCGGCGAGCTCTACATCGCCCGACGGGAGATCTTCTCGTTCGAAGCGTTCCTCGTCGAACCCGACCTCCTGACCGGACAGGTCACCGACGACTCCGAACAGCTGGTCATCGGTGCGAGCGACCCGGTCTTCGCCAGCTCGCCCGCCAACTGGGGCCAGTACTCCGACCTCTCCAAGAGTCCGATCATCCTGCGGCGGGTCGACGACGACTGGGACTGCGAACGCCTCGCCGCCGAACGCGACGACCTGTTCCCACCCACGCCTGACGTCGACTGGTGAACCCCGACCCGGCGTGGCCGGCGCCTCGGTCCTCCCCGCGCTCGCTCAGCCGTTCCAGTCCACCAGCCGGTCGAGCAGCCACGTCGGTCCGACGACGGTGCCGCCGGCAGCTCGCACCCGGTCGCCCAGCTCTCGGTCGGCGGTGACCACGACGACCTCGTCGTGATCGGCAGCGATGGCGGCAATCGTGTCGTCACCCTCGCCGGGCGCGTGCACCACCGTGACGCCGTCGATGTCCGACTCGGCGGCTCCACTGCGCGACCGACCTTCGAGCACGACGGTCACGGGTGGGTCCAACGCGCCGGCGGTCACCGTCGCCCGCACCTGTTCGGTGAATCGACCGGCAGCTCCCGGCCGATCACGCCACCAACCGGTCGGCCGCGACCCGATCACATTGGCGGCGTCGATCACCAGCATCCCCACAGCCTCGCATCGCCGGAACGCTCGCGGCGAGGGTCTGGGTTCGATCGCGGCGATACTCGGTCACACGATGAGTGAGTATCCGGATCCGCGACCGCCGGCAGGCGACGAGCCGCGCCACGCCGCGTCCGGCACGGGCGCTGACGATCCGCCGCTCTCGAAGAAGGAACAGCAGGCGCTCGCGCACTCACGAGGCCGCATCTGCAAGCAGCGTCGCTGCGAGGTCTGCGCGCCGCTCCGCGAGCGTCGCCATCAGAAGAAGCAGCAACGCAAGGCCGACGCGCAAGCACAGGCACACGCCAAGGGCGAGCCGTGCGGCAGGACCAAGTGCACGGTCGATGTGTGCGTCCAGGCGCGAGAGTCAGCCGCTCCGGCCGCTGATGCCCGTGGTGCCGCTGCGATTCCCGCTGACGCACGACGAACTGCCGCGCCGAAGGTCCACCCCAAGGAGCAATCCCGGCGCCAGGCCGAGCGCCACCACGCCGGGTTGCCGTGCGGGTCGGAGGACTGTCACGGAGCCGTTGTGCATCGACGGGTTCGCACAGGAGCGCGCCCGACGGCATCGAGCCCGGCGACCCTGCCGCTCGGCCGCGTGCACGAACCCGATCTGCGTCGCCGGCCGCTCGACGAACTGACCACTTCGCCGCATCACCCCTGCTCAGAACCCCCAAACAACTCTGAGGTACCCCCATGCGCATAATCGTTGCATGACTCCAGAGGCGATCGGCGAGCGGGCGGCCAGCGTGGCTGCGGTGCGTGCCGACACCGGAGCAGAGCGACACCGGATCGCCGATGCATTGGTCGATGTCCGTGCGATCCGGGCGTGGGCCGACGCCCAGGAGGCCGGGCTCGTCGGCCAGCTCACGCGCATCGAGTCGTTCCCCGAGGCGACGATCGCCGAAGCGGGCCGCTGCTCGGTCGGCGCCGCGTCGAAGACCAAGGAACGCTCCGACACGCTGTCGTCGACACCGACGCTGGCCGAGGCGTTGGAGCACGGGGCGATCACCGCCGGCCACGTCGACACCGTCACGCAGCGCTCCAAGAAGCTCGACGACGAGGCGCAGCGCCGAGAGTTCCTCGACCGCGCGAACGCGCTCTCCGATGTCGCCACGGCCGGGACCATCGAGCAGTTCGGCAAGCGCCTCGACCTCGAGGTCAAGCGGTTGCAGGCCGACGACGGCGAAGCACTCCTCACCCGCCAGCAGCGCAACACCCGCCTGTCGACGTGGACCGACAGCGAGGGCATGTGGAACATCCGCGGCCGTTTCGACCCGGTGACGGCCATCCGCTTGGCGGCACGACTCGACTCGACCGTGGAATCGCTCTTCGCCAAGGAGACGCCGGCGCTGTGTCCGAGCGATCCGGTCGAGAAGAGCAAGTTCCTCACCGCTCACGCGTTCATCCATCTCGTCGCACCGGGCGAAGGCGCGGAGGTTGGCACCGCGGGCGAGGCGGGTACCGCTCCGAGCCCGTCCGCTCCCGCACCGGCCGCACGTCGACCCGAGTACGTCGCGGTCATCGACGCCGACGCACCGGGCCTGCCGGGGCCGGCGATCGAGTTCTCCATCCCGGTCGAGATGCCGCGGCGTGTGCTCGCCGAGCTCGCGGGGCAGGCCGACGTGATCGGTGTGGTGGTTCGCAACGGTGTGGTGCTCTACGCCCCGGGCGAGCTGAACCTCGGCCGGTCCACCCGCCTCGCCAATCGCCCGCAGCGTCGGGCACTGCGGGCCCTGTACCGGTGCTGTGCGATCCCCGGTTGCTCGACGGTGTACGACCGCTGCAAGCTGCACCACATCATCTGGTGGCGCCACGGCGGTCGGACCGACCTCGACAACTTGCTCCCCGTCTGTGCGGTCCACCACGCGAAGATCCACAACGACGGCTGGGTCGTCGAACTCGGTCCGAACCGGGAACTCACGCTCACGTTGCCCGACGGGCGGGTGCAGTCCACCGGCCCGCCGAGCCGAAGATCCGCCGCCTGACCCGGCCGGGTCGGGCGCCGGGCGCGCCGGAAACGGCGATTCGCATCCCGACGAGAGCGGGCCGACCACGTGCGCCCCGCCACGTCCCCGTTTCGCCCCGCCACGTCCCCGTTTCGCCCCGCCCCCGTTTCGCCCCGCCCCCGCTTGGGCCGCGTCGCTGGTCCGCGCCTGGTCCTGGTCTGGTCAAGGTCGGAGCTGCGCGTGCCGATGCAGGAGCGTGCTGGCGCAGACCGACGTTTCGACCCCGACCGACGTTTCGACCCCGGGTGCGCTCGACGGATCGTTCGCCCATGCGACCGAGCGCGACATCGAAGTGCAAGAGCTGCTCCATGCGGTCGCGGCGCTGCGCAGCGACGGCATCCTGACCGAGGCCGAGTACGAAGCAAAGCGTCAGCAACTCGCGGCACAGCGCTGACCCGGCACCGCCCGGACGCAGCATGCTGGCGGCCATGTCCGCCGCGACGGCGACGGGGGTCGTGCCCTCGTCAGCCCGGAATCGGCAGGGCGAACGTCCAGACGTCGTTGTCGACGCGGAGGAAGTTCTCGGGATCGGTGAAGTCGAACGTCTCTCGGTCGCCGCCGAACGTCAACACCTGCGGCCCTGCCTCGGGGTCGTCGACCACGAGCGCGTCGAAGTCGTAGCGCATCGCCAGCGGGTCGCCGCTCCCCCACGGGTTCGCCTGGAGCTCGGTCCACGCGGCCCCGTCGTCGCTGACCCACATGTCGGTCGGGTTCACGAGCAGGCCGAACCCGCCGAAGCAGAGGAACTGATTGCCCACCAACTCACAGACATGGCCGGGTCGCGGGCTCCACCCCGCCGACTCGGTGACCAGCTCCCAGGTCGCACCGTCGGCGGTGACCCACACGTCGTTGAAGTACGGCGCCTCGCAGTCGGGCAGCGGTTCACAGGTGAACCCGTCCTCGCCGCCGAACAGGAAGATCTTGTCGTCGCGGACCACCGTGACCGCACCGGCGCGCGGCTCCCACGGCGCGGCATCGGTCATCAGCTCCCAGTCCGCGCCGTCGGTGCTGCGCCAGACGTCCTGGTAGTAGATCCGAGCCGGGCCGCCGGCGCCGATGATCGACGAGTCGTCGTTCTGCGAACCGGCCAACACGTACATGTACTCACCGAGCACCGCCGAGGACAGCCCGGCCCGCGGGTCCCACGGCGCCGCCGCGGTGACCTCCTCCCATGTGATGCCGTCGGCGCTGCGCCACACGTCGTTGAAGAAGCGAGACGACGGGAGGAACTCGGGGCACGGGGCGTCGGGGTCGATACCGAGCCCGGGCGGCGGTTCGAGGCCCTGGTCGAGCAGCGCGCAGAACGGGTTCTCCTCGAGACCGAAATCCTGGCCACCGATCACGTAGATCATGCCGTCCTTGACCAGCGCCTGGAAGTAGGCGCGGGCCGGCCACGGCGCGGTGCCCCCGTCGAGCAGGTCGAACCAGGTCGCACCACGGTCGTCGCTCGCCCACACGTCCGCCCAGATCGTGCTGTCGCCGGGAATCGTCGACTGGTTCGGCGTCCGCCCGCCCAGCAGGATGAGCCGGCCGTCGAGATCGACCACCCGGAGGCCAGCCCGCGCCTGCCACGGAGCGTCGGGGGCCGTGGTCGTCCACGAGAACGCCGACAACTCCTCGACGGTCGGTGCGGCGGGCTCAGCAGGCGTTTGCGGTCCCGGCTCGACGACCACGGCCGCGGCCGCCGTCGTCGTGGTCGCCGGCGTCGTCGTGGTCGGTGGTCGTCGTGGTCTCGGGTGCCGCGTCCGTCTCCGGCGGCGTCGGCTCCGTTACCGGAGCCGACGAGTCGGGCACTGAACTCGCGGTCGGGGTCGGTGCCGCCGAGTCCGCGGTGTCCGTGGTGTCGCCGTCCGACGATCCGCACGCCGACACCACGAGCGCCACGCCGATCGCCCACTTCATCATTCGCCCGGCCATGGGTCTGAGCGTAGAACGTCGCGTGACGCCCGTTTGACGTGGCGGTGACCGCTCAGCTCGCCCGTCCGTTCATCCGTCCCTCCGAGCGGCGGTGGGAGTCGTCGATCCGCGCCGGCACCGCGCGGTCGTTCGGCCCTGGAGCCGCCGAGCGTGATGTCGTACCGTCGAGCGGAGAACGAGGAGGTTGTGATGTCCGACCAGATGGCGAAACAGGAAGTGCTCGAGTCGATCAAGGGAACGCACGACTCGTTGTCGGTGCGACGTTGCTTCGGCGACCCGCTCGAGCTCGATGGGCTGACCGTGATCCCCGTGGCGCGCGTGTCGGGCGGCGGAGGTGGCGGTGGCGGCGAGGGGACCGACGAGAACGAGGCGGGCGGCGGCGGTTTCGGCACCGGATTCGGACTGCGCGTGAACCCGATCGGTGTGTACGAAGTCCACGCCGACGGCGTCGTATGGAAGCCGACCATCGACGTCAATCGACTCCTCAAGGGTGGTCAGGTGCTCGGCGGCATCATCGCGGTCTGCATCACGCTGGTGACGCTCGTCCGCTCCCGCTGAAACGAGATCACTGCATCCTGATCACTGCATCCTGATCGCTGCACCAGCCCCGCCGACCGTGAACAGCGGGCGGGGGATCGCTACTGCTGGGCCATCAACCCCCGGAGTTCGGCTTCGTCGTGTTGGTGCAGCTCGCCGGACACGTCGACCGTGACACGGTGGATCGTGCCGGCGAAGCGGAACGGAGCGACGTAGAGATCCGGATCGACCGTGTCGAACGCCGCATACCCACAACTGAAGCCGACCGGACTCATCCGGTTCGTCGTCGTGAACGGAAACGCCGAGGCAGCCACCAGACGACCATCGACCGAGAGCATCGCGTTGCCCGGCGAACCCTTTCCTGCTCGCAGCTCGGGTGGGCCCGTCGGGGCGAAGTCGAACCGCAACTCGTGGTCGCCCGGCGTCAGCACCTCGGAACTCGCCGTCGTGAACCGCGCCGAGCCGACCCAGTTGTAGACGTGGACCAACTTCCCGTCGAGCACCATGAACGCGTACCCACCATGCCGTCCGCCGTGGGTGACGAGGATGCCGTCCGCCGCGCCCGCTGCGACGTCACCGATGTCGTCGACGGGAATCGTGACCTCGGCGGTGAGGCTGTACGGCCGGTTGTAGATCCGCGGTGACGCTCCGAAGTAGACGGGCGCCGCGTCCGGGTACCAGACGAGTCGATCACGCGGCGCGGCGATCGTCGGCCGCGGGGTGAGCAACCGGGAGATCCCGGCCGAGGCAAGGGGGAACACGCCGTACTCCTCGGCCTGCTCGTACCAGCGCCCGCGCATCTCGGCGAGTTTGTCGGGCATGTCGGCTGCCAGGTTGCGCGTCTCGGCAGGATCGGCGGCGACGTCGTACAGCTCCCACCCGTCGGCGTCGAGCTGCTCCAGCATCTCCCCCGTCAACACCTGACCGAATCGCCGGCCCCGCTCGGCGGCCTCGGCGAACGACGGTCCCGGCACCGGACAGTTCGCCTTCCACCCGTCGTGGAAGATCGACCGACTCCCGAACATCTCGAAGTACTGCGTCGTGTGGTTCGACGCGGCGTCGGGCGTGTCGAAGCTGTGCGCGAAGCTCGTGCCGTGGATCGGAGACTGCTCGACCCCACGGATCACGTCGGGGGCCTCGACCCCGAGCGCGTCGAGCAACGTCGGCAAGATGTCGGTGACATGCGCGTACTGCGTGCGGACCCCGCCGTGGTCGGCGATACCCGCCGGCCACGACACGATGCACGGGTCGGTCACCCCACCTCGATACGTCTCGCGCTTCCACCGACGAAACGGCGTGTTGCCCGCCCACGCCCACCCCCACGAGTAGTGCGGGTATGTGTCGGGACCGCCCCAGCGGTCGAAGTACTCGAGGTTCTTCTCCAACGTCTCGGGCACGCCGTTGAAGAACTGCACCTCGTTGAACGTGCCGTGCACGCCACCCTCGGCACTCGCGCCGTTGTCCGACATCACCACGACGATCGTGTTGTCGAGCTCGCCCAGTTCGTCGATGAAGTCGACCACTCGGCCGAGGTGATGGTCCGACTGCTCGATGAACGCCGCGTACACCTCCATCTCGCGGGCGTACATCCGCCGCTCCTCGTCCGACAGGCTGTCCCACGCCGGAACGTCGGGGTCGCGCTCCGACAGCACGGTGTCGGCCGGGATGATCCCTTCGGCCAACTGGCGCTCGAACACGACCCGCCGATACTCGTCCCAGCCGGCGTCGAAGCGACCCGCGTACTTCTCGATCCACTCGGGCTCCACGTGATGCGGCGAATGCCCGGCGCCGAGCGCGTAGTAGAGGAGGAACGGCTTGTCGGGCGCGTGAACGTGGGCGTCCTTGATGAACTGGATCGCGTGGTCGGCGAGGTCGATGTTGAGGTGGTACCCGTCTTCGGGCCGGGCCGGTGGCGGAATCGGATGGTTGTCGTACACGAGGTCGGGAAACCAGTGATCGGTCGAGCCGGCGAGAAACCCGTAGAAGCGCTCGAAGCCGCGCCCGAGCGGCCACCGGTTGAACGGCCCGGCCGTCGTCGACTCGGTCGGTGCGGTGAGGTGCCACTTGCCGATGGCGAACGTGTTGTAGCCGTGCTCGAGCAGCATCTCGGGCAGGAACCCATGCTCGAAGCCGATGAAGCTGTTGTGCGCCGGATACCCGAGCGACGTCTCGGTGATCGCCGACAAGCCGAGCGAGTGATGGTTGCGCCCCGTCATCAGCGAGCCCCGCGTCGGCGTGCACAGCGCGGTGGTGTGGAAGTTCGAGTACCGCAGTCCGCGTGCCGCGATCCGGTCGAGGGCCGGTGTCTCGCACAGCCCACCGAACGGCGAGAGCTGGCCGAAGCCGACGTCGTCCCACAGCACGACCACGACGTTCGGCGACCCGTCGGGCGCTCGCTTCGGTGCCGGCCACGCCGGTGTCGATGCGTCGAGCGTCCGCCCGATCACCCCCGGGAACGATGTGCCCGGCGGGTACTCCCGGATCTGATCCTGCGGCATCACCGAACCGTAGATGCTGCCCGGACCTCAGCTGCCGCCGAAGACCGGGCGGCGCTTCTCGACGAACGCGGCTGCGGCCTCGCGGTGGTCGGCGGTCGACATCGACTCGATCATGTTCGGCGCCTCGGCGTCGAGCGCGGTTGCCAGGTCGGCGGTGACCGCCCGGTTGAGGTTCTGCTTCATCAGTCGCAGGGCGATCGGAGCACCACCGGCGAGCGTGCGGCACCAGTCGAGCGCCGCTGCCTCGAATCCGTCGTCGGGAAGCACGCGGTTGACGATGCCGAGGTCGAGCGCATCACGCGCGGTGAGGCGCGGCGAAGTGAAATACAGCTCTTTCGCCTTCGCGCTGCCGACCAGTTGTGTGAGGAACCAGGACCCGCCGAAGTCTCCCGACGCCCCGACGTTGGCGAAGGCGGTGACCAGGACTGCGCGCTCCGCGGCGATCCGCAGGTCGGCCGACAGCGCGATCGACAGACCCGCGCCTGCGGCGGCACCCGGCAGGACGGCGACGACGGGCGTGGGAAACTCGTGCAGCGCCATCGACACCTGTCGCTGCAGCCGCTGCAACGTCGCCACCTGTTCGTCGCGGCCGCCACCCCGACCCGGCCGCGGCGCCCCGGTCCGGTGCGACTCGTTCATCCCCTTCACGTCGCCGCCCGCGCAGAATGCCCCACCCGCACCGGTCACGACGAGCACGCGAACGTCGGGGTCGGCGGCCAGCACCGGCAGCGCTCGATCGAAACCGGCGTACATCGGGTCGGACAGCGCGTTGCGTCGCTCCGGCCGATTGAACGTGATCACGCCGAGGTGCCCGTCGACATGGGCGAGCAGGTCGTCGGTACCGGTCTCGATCTCTCGTGTCATCCGGCCAGCATGACACGGTGAGCCCAACAGGGCGCCCGCGAGACGAGGCCGGTTCTGCGCCACCGCCCGGTGTCAGCCCGAGCGGGTCCGAAGACCCTGTACGGGCAGGGCCCGCGCGCCGTACGTTCGATCCATGGGTCGGCGACGCACCATGGCAGCGGTGGCGGCGGCGAGCGTCGCCGCAGTGACCGCCTACGACCTCCGCCAGAAGCGCCACTCGATCCTGCGCAACTTCCCGGTGCTCGGCCACGCCCGCTACTTCCTCGAGGAGGTCGGGCCCGAGCTGCGCCAGTACATCGTCACCAGCAACACCGAGGAACGACCGTTCAACCGGGACCAACGACGCTGGATCTACGCGTCGTCGAAGCAGGAGAACAACTATTTCGCGTTCGGCACCAGCAAGGACCTCGAGACGTCGCCGAACTACTTCATCATCAAACACTCGCCGTTCCCACTGCGCGCACCCGTGCCGGGGGACGACGACTACGACGACCGGTATCGGATTCCCGTCGCCAAGGTGATGGGCGCCGCCCGCGGCCGAGCGAAGGCGTTCCGGCCGACCTCGGTGATCAACGTGTCGGCGATGAGCTACGGCGCGCTGTCGTCGAATGCGATCTCCGCACTCAACCAGGGAGCTCGGCTCGCCGGCTGCCTGCACAACACCGGCGAAGGCGGGATCTCCGCACATCATCAACACGGCGGCGACCTGGTCTGGCAGCTCGGCAGCGGCTACTTCGGCGCTCGCGACGCCGACGGCCGCTTCGACCTCGACCGCGTCGTCGCGACCGCCGCGTCCAACCCGGTGCGGGCGATCGAGATCAAGCTCAGCCAGGGTGCGAAGCCGGGACTCGGTGGGGTGCTCCCCGCGTCGAAGATCACCCGGGAGATCAGCGAGATTCGCGGCGTACCCGAGGGCCGCGATTGCATCAGCCCTGCCGCCCATCCCGAGTTCCACGACGTCGACTCGCTGCTCGACTTCGTCGAACGCATCGCAACGGCGACGGGGTTGCCGGTCGGGATCAAGTCGGCGATCGGCGAATCGGCGATCTGGTCGGACCTCGCCGACGCGATGGTGACCGGTGAACGCGGCGTCGACTTCATCACGATCGACGGCGGCGAGGGCGGCACCGGTGCCGGTCCACTCGTGTTCACCGATCAGGTTGCGCTGCCGTTCAAGGTGGGCTTCAGCCGCGTCTACCGCGAGTTCGCCGAGCGGGGGATCGCGGACCGGGTCGTGTTCATCGGCTCGGGCAAGCTCGGTTTCCCGCACGAGACGACGCTGGCGTTCGGGCTGGGATGCGACATGGTCAACGTCGCCCGCGAAGCGATGATGTCGATCGGCTGCATCCAGGCCCAGCGATGCCACACCGGCAAATGCCCCACCGGTGTCGCCACCCAGAACCCCTGGCTCGTCCATGGCCTCGACCCGGAGCTGAAGGCGGCGCGCCTCGCCAACTACATCGTGACCTTGCGCAAGGACCTCCTGTCGCTGAGCCGCGCCTGTGGGGTGAGCCACCCCGCCCTGATCTCCCTCGACCACGTCGACGTACTCGACGACCGCTTCGGTGCGTCGTCGGCCCGCGATCTCTTCGACTACGAACCCGGCTGGGGCGTGCCGGCCGTGCCGACATGACGGCCGGGCCGGCGCAGACGGCGTTCGTGCACCACCGCAGATTTCGGGACATGGCCACGTCCGGGTGAGACTGGCGGGATGGAAGGTTTCGTCCATCCCGACTTCGCCCCGGTCACCGAGAAGCTCCACCAGCTCATGTCGAAGCGGTCGAGCCGCGGTGGTGCGTCTGTCGCCGTGTACCACCACGGCGAACTCGTCGTCGACGCCTGGACGGGGGTGCGCGACGCGGCCGGCACGCCGTGGGAACGCGACACGATGGCCACCAGCTTCTCGACCAGCAAGGGGGTCGTCGCGACCGTGGTGCACCGCCTCGTCGACCGCGGCGAGTTGGACTACGACGACCCGGTCATCGCGTACTGGCCCGAGTTCGGCAGCCCCGCCAAGGACCACATCACCATCCGCCACCTCCTCACCCACCAGGCGGCGATGCACCGGATCCGGCCGCTCGTGACGACCTCGGAAACCATGCTCGACTGGGACGAGATGGTGGCGATCCTCGCCGACGCCGAGCCGGCGTGGGAGCCCGGCATCCGGTCCGGCTACCACGCGCTCACCTACGGCTGGCTCGTCGGCGAGGTGATCCGCCGGATCACCGGCCTCACCGTCAACGAGGCGGTCCAGCGGGAGATCGTCGAGCCGCTCGGGCTCGACAGCATGTTCATCGGGCTCGCCCCCGCGGAACGCGGCCGGGTCGCCGATCTTCTCTTCGACGACACGACCGACGCGCGCCTGCTCAAGACGTTCAACCGGCTCGAACGTTTCGATCGCTACAAGCCACTGGTCGATGCACTCGTCGTCGACGACTTCCTCGAACTCACCCGCACGCACCGGATCCACGACGGCGAGATCCCCGCCGCGAATGGCGTGTTCGCGGCCCGCGACCTCGCCCGCATGTACGCCGCCCTCGTCACCCCCGACGACTTCGACGAGCCACCGCTCGTCTCGGCCGGGACGATGAAGAAGGTGACGAAGATCCAGGTCTCGGGACGCGACGCCGTCGTCCAATGGCCGATGCGTTGGCGACTCGGATACCACCTGGCCGGCACGACGGCGGGCGTGTTGCCGCGCGGGTTCGGTCACTTCGGCTTCGGCGGGTCGGGCGCGTGGGGCGACCCCGACTCGGGCCTCGCCGTCGCAATGGTGCTCAACCAGGTCGCCGGCACTCCCTTCGGCGATACTCGGCTCCTGCGCATCGGCGGCGCTGCGGTCCGCGCGGCCAAGCGACGCAGCTGAGGGCGCACGCGCCCATGGACGACGACGCCCGCCCGGACGAACCCGACCGCTCGCTCGACATCGTGCGCTGCCGGGTGATCGTGTCGGGTCGCGTGCAGGGAGTGTTCTTCCGCGACACGTGCCAACGGGTCGCCGATCGACTGGGGTTGCGCGGCTGGGTCCGCAACCGAACCGACGGCACGGTCGAGGCCGTCATCGAAGGCGATCGTGACGATGTCGGCGAACTCGTCGCGTGGTGCCGAACGGGACCGCCGCGCGCGATCGTCACCGACATGCAGATCCGCGACGAGCCGGTCGCCGGCGAGGGACCGTTCGCGATCATCGACGACGGGTTCGGCGACTGACGCACCGGCGGGTCGCGGTCGGCGCCCGCGCGGGCGCGCCACACTGGAGCGAACCCATCGAAAGGTGACAGATCATGGCCGGAAAGCTCAGGGGTCGCGTGGCCGTCATCGTCGGCGCGGGCCAGACGCCGGGTGCCACCATCGGCAACGGCCGGGCGACAGCGATCACGTTCGCCCGCGAGGGCGCTCGGCTCGTGTTGGTCGACCGCGACCGCGAGCGGGCCGAGGCGACCGCCGCGGACATCGACGGCGAGACGGTCGTGGTCGCGGCCGACGTCTCGTCCGACGACGGACCCGACACCGTCGTCGCTGCGGCGGTCGATGCGTTCGGTGGAATCGACGTCCTCCACAACAACGTCGGGATCGGGGCGGGTGACGGTCCGCCGCACCGTCTGGCCGATGATGCGTACGACCGGATCATGGACGTCAACCTCCGCGCGCTGTGGCGGATGTGTCGCGCCGCGATTCCGGCCCTGCGCCAGTCCGACCACGGCGCGATCGTCAACGTGTCGTCGCTCGCCGCGATCGCGTCGGCGACCAACCTGACCGCGTACAAGATCTCGAAAGCCGGCGTGAACGCACTCACCCAGAACCTGGCGCTCTCCAACGCCAAGTACGGCGTCCGCGCCAACGCGATCATGCCGGGCTTCGTCGACACACCGATGGGCGTCGACGCCGCGGCCCAGGCGATGGGGATCGACCGAGACGACTATGCGGCCGGCAGGGCCGCCATGGTGCCACTCGGCCGACAGGGCACGGCGTGGGACGTCGCCAACGCGGCACTGTTCCTCGCGTCCGACGACGGCGGCTGGATCACCGGCGTCGTGCTCCCCGTCGACGGCGGCCAGTCGATCAAGATCGGCTGACACAACGACCGCGAACACCGACCGGGCGGCGTGGCGTCGGACACCCGTGACGCAGGTCATGGGTCTTGTGTGATGTCGCGCACAGACGGATCGGGCCTGTCGGACGATGGTGAACCAGGTCAGTTCCACTCGGGTCACACCGACCAGATCACACCGACCAGATCACACCGACCAGATCAAAGAGGTACCGCCATGTTCCCCGCCGATTCCCACTCCATGCGCCAGATGCACGCCGCCGACATGCACACCGCACACCAGAAGCGGACCACGGGCACGGTCGTCGGAGCCGACGAGCAGCGCTGGTACCGGTCGCTGGTCGCCAAGCTGTCGGTTCGCGATCTGCTGCCGAAGCGCCCGGACACGACGCCGGTTGCCAGGCTCCAGCGGCGCGAGGTGCAGCCGACCGCCGGATTCACCCTGCTCGACGCGACGACGGGTCAACGTCTCGAGGAGTGAGGCGAGGAATGAGGTGGCGGGTGAGGTCGGGTCCCGGCGGGTCGACTCGCCGTGGCGACCACGGGCCTCAGGGGCAGGTCGCCGAGAACTCGGCGGGCGAGTCCGTCGGTTGGTTGATGGTGTCGTCGATCATCACCACGCTGGCGGTGACCGCCGTGCCGTCGAGGGTCAAGAACTCGGTCGGCACACCGAACGGACCCGCCAAGAAGCTGTCCATCGAAAGCGAGACGGACGGGTTCTCGAAGTCCTCGATGTCGTTGAGGCTCAAGCTGTGGGCGGCACCCGAGTCGTCGATCGACGCATACAGTTGGAGCCCGTTGTCGATCGCCGACAGGTTGAACACGGCGCCCGGCTGACCGATCTGATCCTCTCCGAACGCACACAGCACGCTCGGGAACTCCCAGGTCTCCCCGTTGGCCGTGAACGTCGCGCCGCCACCGCCCTGCGACGCCTGCACCTCTTCGAGTCCATCGACGATGTCATCGGCCGCCGCCTCGGCATCGGCAACGACGTCCGCGGCGCGTCTGACGTCCTGGCGCCGTCCTGGCGTCTCCTCGACTCCGATGCGTCATCACTCGATGCGTCATCACTCGATGCTGCTTCGGGTGCGCTGGAGTCGCCGCTGTCGCCGTCGCTCCCGCACGCACCGACGATCAGGACCGTCGCGGCGAGTACGCAGATGTGTCGCTCGAGCATGGTGGTCTCCCGGGTGGTCAGCACACCCGAACCTACGCCCCTCGTCCGACGTGATGCGGCGAATATCCGTGTGCCGGCGCGGCACCCTCAGGAGCGGGCGGCCTTCCAGTCGGTGTACGTGACGACGGGCAGACCGTCGGCCTGCCACCCCGTGAAGCCGGTCTCGATGTGGGAGGCCCGCTCGAGCCCCATCTCGTTGAGCGTCTGCACGGTCAAACTTGACCGTCCCCCCGACGCTCAATAGAAGACGAACTCGCGGTCTTCCGCGAACACCGGCTTGTGATACGGCGACTGCGGATCGATCCAGAACTCGAGCATGCCGCGCGGCGCGTGGTGCGCTCCGGGCAGCACGCCGTCGCGTTCGAGCTCGCGCACGTCGCGGATGTCGACCAGCAGCGCGCCCTCCTCGGTGACGCGTCGCTGCGCCTCGGCGGGCGTGTGCCCGACGATCGTCGTGCGTGCTTCCGCGATCATCTGCTCGACGGACTTCATTGGTGAACCTCCCGGTGGCGTGTCCCCATCATCGCACCGTGGAGCGGTCGCGTGCGCACGCCCCGCCCGCCACGCCGCGCCGCTACCGTCGAGGGCGATGACCGAAGGTGGCGACCGAGCGGAGAAGACCGAGGAGAAGACCGAGGAGGAGACCGAGGACGTCGGCGCCGCGGGCGCGACGTCGCACCAACCCGCGGAGCCGTCCCGCATCACTCCCGGCTCGACGAAACCACCGGCACCAGCACCAGACGACCCGGCGGCGAACGTTCCCCCGGCACTCGAGGCCGAACTCGCCCGGCCGGCGCCCGAGATGTTGATGATCGCCACCCGACCCGACGGTGTGATCGCGCTGCAGGGGCCACCCAGGGCGGTCGAGCAATTCACCGAGCGGATCGAGCGCGTGCTCGGCTCTCCCAAACTCGCCCGGGCGACGCAGTACGCGTCGGCGCTCGGGTCCGGTATCGATGCGATTCCCGGCGTCGGCGAGGACTCACCACAGCTGTTCCAGTTCTCCCAGCGCGCGATGGACCTGCTGCGCCGCAACGGACTGATCGGGGCCGAGGACGGCGTGTTCAGCACCGCGGCCGGCGCCGTGACGAGCACGGCCGACGGCATGCCCGACTGGCTGCCGCTGCCCACCGGCGCCGACCTGATCCAACTCCAGACCGCAGCGGTCGGACTCGCGCTGCATGCCTCGATCAAGAGCCTCGCCGATGCGGTCGAACGCGTCGAGAACCGCGTCGACGAACTGCGCGACCTCGTTCGCTCCGGTCAGGTCGGCGAGGTCCTCGGACACCATCGGGTGATCACCGAACGCCTCCGGATGATCGACGTGCCCGGCAGCAAGGGCCTCGGCGAAACCGACTGGGCCGCGGTCGCCCACCTCCACCCGCACATCGTCAGCGGACTCGAACGGACCCGCTTCTTCATCCGTTCGCGGATGGGCCTCATCGAACCCGGCCGGATGGTGCGCAGTCGCGTCGACGCCGCCGAGAAGCTGGTCGACGCCAACATCGACGACGCGCTGGGCCTGCTCGCCACCTCGGAGTACAACCTGGCCGGCTGGCAGCGGCTGCGCCTCGACCGCGTCGTGCGCCACGAGCCGGTCCACCTCGACTCGGTCTTGATCGACATGGAGTCGAGCCTGGCGTTGCACCGCACCGAGGACCAGGCCCTGGTCGACGACCTGATCGAGATGATCGATGCGCTGATGGAACCGACCGGGCTCGAAGGGCTGGAACTGGTCAAGCGCCGCAAGCTCATCCGCTACGTCGAGGCGATCCATGCGGCCACGGCCACGTTCGCCCGCCAGCGCGACCTGAACCTGCCCGAGATGCACAACGCCGACCTGCCCGGCTTCCGCTCCAGCGCGTCGTACGTCGCGGGCCGCACGCGCGACGGCGGGCGGTGGGCCTACGACCGCGTCAAGCGAAGTGGGGGTGCTGCTCGGCGGGCGCTCCCCGGCGGCAAGCAGCCCCGCGGTGCGATCGGCTCCGGGCTCGACGACGCGCCACCGCCGGACCCGTCGCAGCGGTCACCGATCGACTGACGGTCGCTCAACCCATGTGGGTCGTGTGCGTGGGCATCACGACCATCACGACCCGGTGGTCCCCGGGCTGGTGCATCGGGTACTGGTCGACACCCATGTACTTCTTGGCCATCGAGTCGATGAACTCGTTCGAGGAGTCGTCGTCGATGCGCACGACCGTGCCGCGGATCTCGAGGTAGCGATACGGGCTGTCGGGGTCGGTGCCCGACACCGCGACCGTCGGGTTCCGGACGAGGTTGCGATACTTCTGGCGGCCCTTCGTGAGGGAGAACAGGAAGTGCTCACCGTCCCAGCCGCCCCACACCGGGCTCGACTGGATCTCGTCGTCGGGACCCATCGTGGCGATGTGCCAGAACGTGGTCTTGTCGAGGAGATCGGCGTGTGATTCGGGGATGACGGACATGATCTCGCCAACCGTGGGACCGCCTCACGTATTCCGCTATACGGTCGGCGCATGCTCGAAACCGACTACCTCGTCATCGGCGCCGGCGCGATGGGGATGGCATTCACCGACGTCATCGTCGAAGAGACCGACGCCTCCGTGGTGATCGTCGACCGGGCAAGCCGGCCCGGCGGTCACTGGAACGACGCCTACCCGTTCGTGCGGCTGCACCAACCTTCGTCGTTCTACGGGGTCAACTCCCGACCGCTCGGCACCGATCGGATCGACACCGACGGCTGGAACGCCGGCCTCTACGAGCTCGCCTCGGGTGCCGAGGTGGTCGCCTACTTCGACCAGGTGATGCACCAGCAGTTCATCCCGAGTGGCCGGGTGTCGTACTTCCCGATGCACGAGTTCGACAAGCAGACGCTCGACGCCGGCACCCCCGGCAGCGGTGCGAGCGGGACCGATGACGACCGATCGGGCGGCCGAGTGGTCGGCTTCACCTCGACGATGAACGGCGAGACGACCCAGGTCCTCGTGCGCCGCAAGGTCGTCGACGCCACCTACATGAACGTGACGGTCCCCTCGCAACGGCCGCCCGAATACGACATCGCGGACGGCGTGCGTCACGGACCGGTCAACGCACTCGCGTCCGTCACGGAGCCCGCCGATCACTACACGGTCGTCGGCGCGGGCAAGACCGGTGCGGACGCCTGCCTCTTCCTGTTGCGCAACGGCGTCGATCCAGGAGCGATCACGTGGATCACACCGCGCGACTCGTGGTTTCTCGACCGTGCCCGGATCCAACCTGGCCAGTTCTTCGAAACGACCGCCGCCGCCTTCATCGACCAGTTTCGATGCGTCGCGGAGTCGCGGTCCATCCCCGACCTGTTCGACAGACTGGAGGAGGCCGGGCTGCTCCTCCGGCTGCACGACGACGTCGAGCCGACGATGTACCGCTGCTCGACGATCACCCTCGCCGAGCGCGATCAGCTGCGGCGGATCGACGACATCGTCCGACTCGGGCGGGTCCGCCGTATCGGCGCCGACGAGATCGTGCTCGACGACGGAACGATCCCGACCACGCCGAACACGTTCCACGTCGACTGCACCGCCGACGGCCTGGAGCGTCGCCCGGCACTGCCGGTGTTCGACGGTGACCGGCTGACACTGCAGACCGTGCGGCACTGCCAGCAGGTGTTCAGTGCGGCGTTCATCGCCCACGTCGAAGCGGCGTACGACGACGTCGAGTACCAGAACACCCTGTGCGGCGTCGTACCCCACCCCGACACGGCGACCGACTGGATCCGCACCAGCTACGGCAACTCGCTCAACTCCGCCCACTGGAACGCTGACCCCGACCTCGCCGCGTGGCTCAGCACTGCTCGCCTCGACGGGTTCAGCTCGAGCGAACCGCCGAGCGACGAACTCGTCGCCGTGATGATGGGCGCCCTCGAACATGCCGAGCCCGCCCTCGCCAAGCTCACCCAGTACGTCGCCGAACTGGACGCCGCCAACTGACCCACCCCTGCCGGATTGTCAGCGGGCGGTGGCGACGATCCAGTAGTGGTGCTTGTTGATGCCCTCGAACTCCTTGATCGCAGCCTTGTGCCCCGTCGTCCGGCTCTTCGGATTCCGCCACACCTCGACGTCGCGCAGCAACGGCGACAACGGGCCGATGATCTCATCGGGTTCGAGGCGGTTCGCCTGCCAGCCGAGGCGAGCGAACACCCGCTTCCCCGACAGCCAGCTGCCGAGCCCGGGCACGCGGAACAGCATCCGGACCAACCCGCCGATCGGGAGCAGCACCACGTCGTAGCCGCTCCGACTCCGGTAGTTCAGCGCAATCTTGCCGCCGGGCTTCACGACGCGCACCGCCTCCGACGTCAGATCGAGCGCATCATCGGCGTCACAGTGCTGGAGCGTGATGTAGCTGAAAGCGACGTCGGCGGAATTCGGCGGCAGGTCGAGCGACTTGCCGTCGGCAACGTGGACGGTCTTCAAGCGGTCCGGTTTGCCGTACCGACCGACCGTCTCGTGACAGCGTTCGAGGAAGCCGGCGTCGAGATCGCACGCGATGACCGTGCCGAACTCGCGAGTGAACGCGCAGGTCATGCGACCGATCCCGCAACCGATCTCGACGAACGTCTGCTCGTCGTTCGACGCATTCCGCAACCCGAACACCGTGAGGTACGCGGGCACCTCCTGATCACCGGTCAGTACGAACTGTTCGAGCGTGAGGGCACTGCCGGTCTCGTTGTTGAACACCCAACCGGTTTCCTGCACCACCTCGTCGGCGCTGGTCTGCTGCTCGGTCACGCGACCGGCGGTCTTCCAGGGAACGAACTGACCGCGGCGAGGCACGGCGTCGATTGTGTCAGCTTCTGCCGACGTTGACCCAAGCCGCCCGGCCGTTCACTCCAGGTCCGGCCGTGTGTCTCGCCGGATCCAGAAACCGGCACGGGGCACGTGGCCACGCGACGCCTAGGCTTTTCGCCATGTCGAACGCATCAAGCTCACCCTCGAACGGCCTGCGCGTCGGAGTCGTCGGCGCGACCGGCCAGGTCGGCGGCGTGATGCGCCGGCTCCTCGCCGAACGCCATTTCCCCGTCGCCGAGATGCGCTACTTCGCATCGGCCCGCTCGGCCGGGACCACGCTCCCGTGGGGCGACACGCAGGTCACGGTCGAAGACGCCGAGACCGCCGACCCATCGGGCCTCGACATCGCGCTGTTCTCGGCAGGAGCGACGTCGTCGCGGGCGTACGCTCCGAAATTCGCCGACGCCGGTGCGGTCGTGATCGACAACTCCTCTGCGTTCCGCATGGATCCCGACGTGCCGCTGATCGTCGCCGAGGTCAACGGCCACCTGGTGCACGACCTGCCGAAGGGGATCATCGCCAACCCGAACTGCACGACCATGGCGGCGATGCCCGTCCTCAAGCCGCTCCACGACGAAGCCGGTCTCGTCCGGATGATCGCCTCGACCTACCAGGCCACGTCGGGCGCCGGACTCGCAGGCGTCGACGAACTGCACGAGCAGTCGCGCAAGGTGATCGAGCAGGCGGACCAGCTCACGCACGACGGCGCCGCGCTCGACTTCGGCGACACCCACAAGTTCGCCCGCCCGATCGCGTTCAACGCCGTGCCGATGTGCGGCGCCATCGTCGACGACGGTCGGTTCGAGACCGACGAAGAGCACAAGCTCCGCAACGAAACCCGCAAGATCCTCGACATCCCCGGGTTGCTCGTATCGGGGCTGTGCGTGCGCGTGCCGGTGTTCACCGGCCACTCACTTGCGATCAACGCCGAGTTCGCCGAGCCGCTCTCGGTCGAGCGAGCCACCGAGCTCCTCGCCGCCGCGCCCGGCGTCGAGCTGAGCGACATTCCGACACCGCTGCAGGCCGCCGGCCAGGACCCGACCTACGTCGGGCGGATCCGCGCGGACGAAGGAGCGCCCGACGGCCGGGGCATCGCGCTCTTCTTGAGCAACGACAACCTGCGCAAGGGTGCCGCCCTCAACGCCCTGCAAATCGCTGAGTTGGTCCAGAACGCGGCGATGAGCTGCGTTGCGCAGGCCCGTCGGTGCCCAGCAGGGCTACTGGCTGGGTTCGATGCAGGTGCACGGGAGCACGTGGCACTTGGGGCACCCCTCGGCGTAACGGGCCACCGCGTCGTTGAGATCGACACCGACCTGGTTCGCGAGCGTCGCGACCCACGCCACGACGTCTCCGAACTCGTGCACCTTCTGCTCGTGCGATCCCTTGCGAACGGCCTGGGCGAGCTCGCCGACCTCTTCGCACAACCAGGCGACGGTGGGAGCCGTGCCCCGCTCCCGGTCCCGGTCGCCGTAGGTGCGATCGATGACGTCCTGCAACTCGGCGAGATCCATCAGCGCAGCGTAGGGCCGGGCTCGCGGGAGGCGCCGACACCCGTTCTGTCACGACGACTCCCGAAAATGCGCGAGCATGGTTTTCTCAATTGCACAAGACCATGGGAGAACCATCATGTACCAGTTCGCACGACTTCTGACGCTGCAGGGCGACCCGCGGGAGACCATGCCGTGGGCGGCCGAGGTCACCGCCAAGGCCCAGTCCGTGACCGGGCTCGACATCTCGCTCTGGGGCGCGGTGTTCGGCTACCCCGCCGGCACGCTTGCCTGGAGCACGATCGTCGAGGGACGCGCCCAACTCAGCGACGCCATGTCGAGACTGCCGGCTGACAACGCGTACCTCGACCTCGTCGTGAAGGCGCGGGAATGGGTCACCGGACCAGCGGAGGACATTCTCCGCAGCGTGGTCCACGGCGGGCCGGGCGATGAGCCTCCCGCCGTCGGCGCGGTCGCGGCGGTCACGCGGGCCGTCGCTGTGACGGGCAAGATGCCCGAGGCCGTGGCGTGGGCCGTCGACATGGCACAGCACGCATCGAGCGTCACCGGAACGAACGTTTCACTGCTCGTCGACGCGTACGGCGACTTCGGCGGCATGGCGTTCATCACGACCGTCGCCGACATGGCAGCAGCCGATGCAACCGCGGACGCGCTGCAAGCCGACGCCGACTACATGGGCAAGCTCGGTGCGTCCGCCGGCCTGTTCGTCGACGGATCCGCACACCGCAGCCTGCTCCAACGACTCGCCTGAGCCGCGTCCCGCGCCGTCCGACCGGCGTCGACGCCGCCGAACCGACCGATCCGGAGCGGCTTCAGCTCGGCAGGCTGTCGATCGTGACCGTGCCGGCACTGCCGTCGACGGTGACCATCGCGCCGTCCGGAATGACCACACTGGCATCCTCGACCGACACCACGCACGGGATGCCGAGCTCGCGCGAGACGATCATCGCATGGCTGCCCGCGGCGCCGACGTTCACGACGACGGCCGCGGCAGGAACCATCAGCGGCACCCACGCCGGGTCGGTCTGCGGGGCGATGAGCACATCGCCGGGCTCCAGCCCGGCCGGGTCACCCGCATCGGTCACCACCCGAGCTCGCCCCGCGGCGACTCCGCCTGAGCCCGCCGCACCGCGCAGCACGTCACCCGGCACGACCGACGTCACGCGCCGATCGCCACGCGGGGTCATCTCGGCGAGGGTCGGCGGGCGGCCGTTCACGGCGAACACCGGCTCGAAGTCGAACAACCGCCGGTACCGGGTCCAGCGATCCGCGATCACGTCGGCGAACGATTCGGGTTCGGCCCGCAACGGATCCAGTTCTTCATCGGTGACCATGAACAACTGCTCGACATCGTCGATGACCCCTCGGTCGACGAGACGACGTCCGAACTCGTACAACGCCACGCGGGCCTCGTTGATCACCCGAACCGTGTTGGTCTTGCCGCGTTCGCGCCCGGCCAGGAACAGGTGGGCGGAGGTGAGCGCCGACTCGAACAGCGCGGCGGTCTCGGCGTCGTCGGCGATCCTGGAACGGATGTCGGCGGCGACACGCTCGCGCTCCTCGACCGACGCCGTCGTGGCGCACCGCCGGGGCCTGACGCTCGTCGGACCGCCGCATCAGGTCGATCGCAACCAACGCACTGGCCGGGCGGAGCTCCCAGGACGGGGCGCGCGGGTCGTATTCGTTCTGGGCGCGGGAGCCGTGGTCGTACAGGAACTGTTCGAATCGGGCGAGAAACGCTCGGGCGTCGTCACCGCCGTCCGCCTCCGAGCAGATCGAGGACCGCATCGGCACCGGCATCGAATGCCGCGCTCACCGCCGCCGAGGACCGGGCGGCTCGGCCCAGCTCCCACATCGCATGCGACGGCGCACCCGAATCGACCTCGATGCCGGCCAACAATCGGATGGCCATCGTCGGGTCGCCGAGCTCCGTCGCAGATCGCACCGAGCGCACCCGTGCCGAGTGCCGACAGCGACGACACGGCGATCGCGTTCTCGAACATCTGATGGACGTACGGCATCATCGCCCGCGCCCGAGCGATCAACGCTGCGTCACTCAGTCGGGAGAGATCCGGCCGACTCGGCGCGGAGCGCGGCCGCCAGTTCCTTGTCGTCGTCGAGGAACGGAAGCGCGTCGGTCGACATCGCCCAGGCCATCGACTCGCCGAGTTTCGCCTCGTGCTTCGGCGACTCGTGCCAGTCCTGCGCGTCGTACGGGCGGCACTTCGGCGCGCTCGTCGAAGAACGCCTGGTCGATGAGCTCCGGTGAGGCGCCGGGCATCCGGGCGCCGAGCACTCTGGTGAGCGACAACGGGTTGTACGGATAACCGCCGAACAGCTTCCACAGCTCGGGCCGATGCGGGTTCTCGTATTCGTCGAAGTCGAGTGCCCCGATCCGGATGTACGCGTCGCGCAGCCCCGGCGCCATCCCTTCGCGCATGACGAGGGTCTGGCCGAGCGGGCTCAACGGGTCGGGAAAGACATCGGCTGCGTTACCGCGCGTCCACGCGGGGAACCGCTCGCCGATCTCGGAGTCCCCGAACCACTTGTCGTCCATTGCGATGCCCCCACAGACCTGACCCGGCTGCCGAGTCGCTCTCCTCAGACGGGCTCGCTCGTCCAGGTCCTCGAGGACGCTGGTTCGAGCAAGCCGAGTCTTGGTCGGGGTGGGGAGATTTGAACTCCCGGCCTCCACGTCCCGAACGTGGCGCGCTACCAAGCTGCGCTACACCCCGTAGCGACCGCCGATGCTATCCGGCGTCGACGGTTTCTTCCTCGGACGATTCCGCGTCCGCTCCCGCTGCATCAGCTCCCTCGGCATCGGCTTCATTCGCGTCAGTGCCCAGCTCGATCATCGGATCGACCGGCTCGGAATCAGCCGGCACGCCTTCGGTGTAGGTGCCACCGGCCATGAGTGCCTTGACAGCACGCTTGAGCCGGAGCGAGTCGAGCGGCTTGATCAGCCATCCCTCGGCCCCGCAGCGGCGCCCGAGATGCACGTCGGCCACACGGTCGAGCAGCATCAGGACCGGCACGTGCGGAGCGTTGCCGGCCGACTCGTCGAGGCGCAGCGACATCGTGACGGCCATCCCGCCCATCGAGCCGATCTGGAGGTCGAAGATGGCGAGGTCGGGGGTCTGCTCTTCGATCTGCTCGCTGACGACACGTCCTTCACGACAGACCGTGAACGTGTCGTCGGACCCCCCGAGCGCGTTGGTGACCTCGTCGACGATCCAGTCGGCATCGGTGGCAAGCAGAATGTGCACGCCGAAAACCTACCCGCCCCCCACCAACGTGATGTCGATCCGGGATGGGTATCACGTTGCTCGGCGGGGGTCAGGGGAACAGGTGGCGGGCGACCTGATCGAGGGTGTCGAGGTCGTGGATGTCGCCGTCGAGCAACGGGAGGAGCGCGATCGGGGCCGGCTCGGTCAGCTCGACCAGCGGGTCCAGCGCGGCCAACTCGGCGGCACGGATCTGTTGCAGCTCCGCCAAGTTGGACCAGAGCGCCGAGACGTCCCCGTCGTCGCGCGAAGCATCCGATTCGACATCCGCGTCGACATCGAGATCACCGAACGTCGGCTGGACACGGTTGACGATCGCCGCGGCCACGCCGACACCCTGATCGTCGAGTTGGCGAGCGAACCACACCGCCTCGGTGATCGTGTCGTGGCGTGGCGAGGCGACCACGACGAACGACGTGCCCTCGGCCCGCAAGAGCGCCACGACGTCGTCGGCCCGCTCGCGGAATCCCGTCTCCATTCCCGAGAACGCCTGGAAGAACGCGAGCGAATCGGCGAGCACGTCCGAACCGACGACCTTGCCGATCGCCCGGAAGATCGGCTGGGCCGCCGCCCCGAACACCTTCAGGCCGCTGCGCGTCGGCAGCATCGCCAGCTTGAAGATCCGGTGATCGAGGAACCGCGACAGCACGCCCGGCGCGTCGAGGAAATCGAGCGCATTGCGACTCGGTGGCGTGTCGACCACGACGAGATCGAACCGGTCGTCGTAGTGCAGCGAGTGCAGCGTCTCGGCCGCCATGTACTCCTGCGTGCCGCTCATCGCCCCCGCCATGTTGCGGTAGAACCCGTTGGACAGGATCCGTTCGATCTGTTCGTCGTCGTCTGCGTAGGTGCGGACCAACCCGTCGAACGTCGCAGCGGTGTCGAGCATCATCGCCCACAGCTCGCCGGTGCCACCCGCCGCATCGCCGGTCGAATCATCGACCACGCCATCGACACGCTGCGGCGACGACGACAGTCCGCCCGCGAGGCCGAGTGCGTCGGCCAGACGCTTGGCGGGGTCGATCGTGACGACGACCACCCGACGGCCCAGCCGAGCGGCATCGATCCCGATCACTGCCGCCGTGGTGGTCTTGCCGACGCCCCCCGACCCGCAGCACACGATCACGTCGGAACGCTCCACCACGTCGCGCATCGACGTGGCGACATCGGTCACGTCTTCCACCGGTCATGCGTCGACCCTGCGATCAATTCGTCGGCCAACATGTCGATGTCGTTCGCGTCGAGTCCGGCCACCGGCAACGAGCGAATCGGCACCTGTCCGATCGGCAGTCGCTCGGACAGTCGGTCGAGCGCCTCGCGCTCCATCGAGCGCCGGGATCGGCGGAACGTCGCAGCGTTGCGCAACACGTCGATCACGTCGGCATCGAGGCCCGACCCGGCCAGCGCCTCCTCGACGGCGTCGGCGTCGGGGAGTTCCGTCCCCCGGTCGACCCCGTTGACGACGATCGGCCCGAGACGGATCCCGACATCCTCCTCGAGTGCGTACGCCGTTTCGATCGTCTCGTTGACCGGCGTCGTCTCCGGCATGGTCACCAGCAGCGCCATGCAGCGCTCGGGATCGGCCAACAGTTCCAACACATCATCGGCCTGCGATCGAATCGGCCCGCCGCGCACGGCATCGGCCAACCCCGCTGCCGACATCAGGAACGTCACCGCGTGGCCAGCGGCCGGTCCGTCGACCACCACGAGGTCGTACTCGCCCGACCGCTCGTACTGCTTGACCTTGCCGAGCACGACGATGTCGTCGATCCCCGGCGCTGCGGTGCCGACCATGTCGATCACGCCGGTCCGATTGAGACGCTTCGCAATCCGGCGGAAACCGTGGTCGTTCAGGTACTCCTCCAGCGCATCGGGAGCGGACAGGTGCACGACCGTGAGATCGTCGCCGTCACGCTCGGGGAGCAACTCCTCGAGCGTCGGCTTCCCGTCGAGTTCGACGACGAGCACCCGTCGTCCGGATCGGGCTGCCGCACGGGCGACGACTGCCGTTACCGTTGTCTTCCCCACACCACCCTTTCCGGCGACCACCACGACGTTCGCCGCGGTCAACGACCGCAAGGGGTTCTCGTTCACCGGAGGCACTCGTGCGCAGACTAGCGATCGGCCTGCTCGTCACCTTGGCCGGGCTCATGTTGCTCGGCACCCCATCGTCGGCCCAGTCCGACCCCGACGGCGACGCAGCCACCGACGAGGCGACCGAGCAGACGAGCGGCGACGAGCTCGGACGTGTCGACGTGCTCCAGGTCAGCGGCCTCATCGACCCGATCATCGTCGACTCCATCCGCGGCGCCATCGAACGCGCCGTCGACGAGGGATCGCAGGCGCTGATCCTGCAGGTGAACTCCCGCGGCACCGTGGTCGACGACGACGAACTCGAAGAGCTGCTCGACGACGTGCAGAACGCAGCAGTCCCGATCGCGATCTGGGTCGGCCCGACCGGCGCCCGGTTCTACGGACCCGCCGCGCAGATGCTCACCGTGGCCGACATCACCGGCATGGCGCCCGGCGCACGCGTCGGCTACGTCGGCCCGCCGTTGTCCACGTCGTCGGGGCCGGTCGGCTTCGATGGCGCCGCCGAAGACGCGCTGCGCAACGGATCGCTGGGGCTGAGCGAGGCTCGCGCCCTCGCGGTCTTCACCGAGATCCAAGACGTCGGCGTGCCGACGATCACCAGCATGGTCGAGGTGCTCGACGGCCGCGAGGTCGACGGCCGCACACTCGAGACGACCGAGGAAGCGATCACCGACAGCGGCCAGGTGCGGCGCGACACCAGCACCACGGTCCGCTTCGCCAAGCTCTCTCTCGTCGACCAGCTGTTCCACACCGTGGCGAGCCCGCCGGTCGCCTATCTGCTGTTGTTGACCGGCTTGGCACTGATGGTGTTCGAGTTCTTCACCGCCGGCGTGGGCGTGGCCGCCGTGGTCGGCGCGGCGTGCCTGATCCTCGCCTGCACCGGCCTTGCGGTCCTCCCGACCCGCCCGTGGGCCGTGGTGGTGATCCTGTTGTCGATGTTGGCGTTCGCCGTCGACGTCCAGGTCGGAATCCCCCGGTTCTGGACAGCCGTGGGCATCGCAGGCACCATCGTCGCGAGCCTGTTCCTGTTCGAGAGCCTGCCGGGCACCTCGCTGCGCCCGTCGTGGATCGCACTGCTCACCGGGATCGGCGGCATCACGCTGACGTTCATCGTCGGCATGCCGAACATGGTCCGCACCCGGTTCGCCACACCGACGATCGGCCGCGAATGGATGATCGGCGAGGAGGGAACCGTCATCGCCGACGTCAACCCCGACGGCGTGGTCGAGGTGCGCGAAGGACGTTGGCGAGCGCTCACCAACCGCGCCACGCCGGTCATGGCCGGCGACACGATTCGCGTCGTCGCGATCGACGGCATCACCCTCGAAGTCGAACCGCTCGAAGGCGCCGCTCGCGACTACCGCGAACGACGGGGCGGCGGGTTCCGACGATGCGGTCGAGGCGTCCGACACCGCCGACTCCGGTAGTGCGTCGAGCGATCCGGCTGGGAACGATCCGGCCGGACGACCGCGCCACCGACGATTCCGCGTCCTGAGGTCTCCCTGCCCCATCGACTCGGTGATCCTGCGGATTCGACGGAGTCGGGTGCCGCCCCTGTCAGCCGGACGGGGAGCCGCGGGCCGGCGATCCGCACGTCGTCACGCCGACGGGTGATGCCGCGGCTGTCGAGTTCCGACACCAGCGGCAGCACGAACTTGCGACTCGCCCCGGTCGCATCGCGAAACGCTGCGACCGTGAACCCGTCGGGAGTGTCGGCGAGCAGATCGGCCGCGATGCGCGCAGCCGCATCGATGGTCGCAACGTGGAAGACGACGCCGTCACGCTGCACGATGTGACCCCGCCGGCTCAGTTCACGGATGTCGTTGCGGTCCACGCCGTCGGGCGGGGGCGGCGCGAAACCACCGTCGAGCAGGTCCGCGAGGAACGGATGATCGACGTACGGGTCGATGGCGTCCGCGGGAAGGACCAGGCCGGTCTCGACGACCACGGCGTCGCTCGATTCGATGGCAGCCCGCTCGCGCTCGTCGAACGCCGCGAGGTCGACCCCGACGGCACCGGCTTCGGTGACTCGAGCCACCACGGACTCGACGGTCTCGGCCAACGCCTCGGGAGTCGTGACCCAGTCGCCGAGTGTCGGCTCCACCGTCTCCCCGGTGAGGCGTTCGAGTTCGTCGACACGCACCCAGCCGCGCTCGCGCACGACCCGCTCGATCGACCGGTCGGGCTCGGCACGCGACGCCCGCAGCACCGGCGCGATGTCGAGGATCTCCCCACCGCCGACCGTCTCGTCGCGGCCCGACTCGCGCAGGATGAAGCGATCGCCCGGCAGCAGCGGCAGCGCCGCCGGGAGAAACAGCCGGATCGCTCCGGTCGAGCCGGGAGCGAGGGCTTCGGTCCCGAGCACCCGCATCTTGACCGGGTGCTCACCGGCCCCGATGTACGCGACGTAGGCACCACGACGCGAGACGTCGTGATCGAGCGAGACGAGCACGTCGAGGGAGGCGTCGAGGCGATCGGTGAGATGCCACCGGTCGGGTTCGACCACGGCGTCGCCTCGCGACAGCTCGTGATGATCGACGCCACTCAGGTTGAGCGCGACTCGGTTGCCGGGTCCGATCCGATCGACCGTCGTGCCCGCGGTCTGGATCGAGCGGATGCGCGCCACTTGATCGCTCGGCGCGACGTGCACGGTGTCGTCGGCCGACATCGCGCCACCGACCAGGGTGCCGGTGACCACCGTGCCGCTCCCCTTCGCCGCGAAGACGCGGTCGATCCACAGGCGTGGCCGGGCGCGGTCGGCCGCAGCGTCGCTCCGTTCGATCAACGCGTCGATCGCGTGACGCATCTCGTCGATGCCCACGCCCTCGGTCGCCGCGACGGGCACGACCGGCGCGCCGTCGAGAAAGGTGCCCGCGACGTGATCGGCGATGTCCATCTGCGCCAGCTCGAGCAGGTCGTCGTCGACGAGGTCGACCTTCGTGAGCGCGACGATCGCCGAAGCGCACGCCGAGCAGTTCCAGGATGCGGAGGTGTTCTTCCGACTGCGGCTTCCACCCCTCGGTTGCGGCCACCACGAACACGCACGCGTTCACCCCGCCGACGCCGGCCAGCATGTTGCGCAGGAACTTCACGTGTCCGGGGACGTCGATGAAGCTCAGCTCCGCGCCGGACGGGAGCACGGTGTGGGCGAAACCGAGGTCGATCGTGAGGCCGCGCCGCTTCTCCTCCTCGAACCGATCGGGATCGGTGCCGGTGAGTGCCAGGACGAGCGACGACTTGCCGTGGTCGACATGCCCGGCCGTGGCGACGACGGTCATGAGGCCAACACCGCGCCGAGCGCGGCGACGACCTGCGGCTCGACGGCGGGGTCGATGGAGCGCAGATCGAGAAACGTCCGACCGTCGCGAGTTCGGGCGATCACCGGTACCGGCGCCGATCGCAGGCCCGCGAGCTGGTCACCGTCGATGACGAGCGCCCGCGACGGCATCGTGATGCCGGGCGCCGAGCCGGCACCGGGCAGCGCGTCGGACGACACGACGGCGATCCGGTCGGAGTCGACATCGAAGCGATCTGCCACGTCAGCACGGATCCGCTCCGCCGCCGCGTCGAGCTCGGCCAGCGATCGATTCACCATCCGCCAGAACGCGATGTCGCTCGAGGCGCGCTTGTCGAGATAGGTGAGCGCCGTGTCCTGCAGCGATCGCAGGACGAGACCGCCGGGCCGGAGTGCACGTGCGAGGGGGTGTCGTTTGCATCGCTCGACGAGGTCGGCGCGCCCGGCGATGATCCCTGACTGCGGGCCGCCGAGCAGCTTGTCACCGGAGAACGTGATGATGTCGGCGCCGTCGGCGATCGCCTGGACCGCCGCCGGCTCGCCTGCGAGCCACGCGGGCGGGGCACCTTTCAGCCACGGCACGTTCGCATCGAGGAGGCCGCTGCCGATGTCGGCCATGACCGGCACATCGAGCGTGGCGAGGTCGGCGATCGACGTCTCCTCGATGAAGCCCTCGACGCGGTAATTGCTCGGATGGACCTTCATCACCATCGCCACGTCGGTCCCCGGGCGAGCGATGGCCCGCTCGTAGTCGGACAGGCGCGTGCGGTTGGTCGTGCCGACGTCGATCAGCCGGCAGCCCGACTGCTCCATCACTTCGGGAACGCGGAACGATCCACCGATCTCGACACTCTCGCCACGGCTCACCGGCACGTCACGTCCCTCGGCCAGCGCGGCGAGCACGAGGAGGACAGCCGCCGCGTTGTTGTTGACGACCATCGCGTCGTCCGCTCCGGTGAGGCGAGCAAAGAGCTGGCCGACCGCCGTCTGACGCGAGCCGCGCTCTCCCGTCGCCAGATCGAACTCGACCGTCTGCGCCTGCGCCGCTTGGCTGTGCGCGAGCGGCGCCCGCCCGAGGTTGGTGTGCAGCAGGACCCCGGTGGCGTTGATCACGTCGGTGAGCAGCGTGCGGCGAAACGCCTCGGCGCGGGCTGGGGCATGCTCGACGTCGTCGGCCGCGATCGCCTCGCGGGCGATGTCGACGCAGATCGGGTGCGGCAGCCCGGAGGAGCTCAGCGAGCGAGCGAGGGTGTCCACCGACGGCGGACGGTTCGGGGCAGTCATGGCCGGCCCCGGTCGATGGGTCGCCGTCGGTCGTACACGTCCGACACTCTACGCCCGCCCCGTCCCCACGGAATGTTGGCGGATCGTGACGCCCAGCGTCACGATCCGCCACGATTCCGCCGAGCGAACCGTGGGGACCGGAGATGGGAGTGACGGGTATGGTCCTCGACGTGAGCCTGCAGATCCCGATCGTCCAACTCGACGCCGAGCTTCCGCTCCCCGCGTACGCCCACGAGGGCGACGCCGGCCTCGACCTGTACGCCCGCGACGGCATCACGCTCGCCGCCGGTGGAGGCCGGGGCCTGGTGCCGACCGGGATCTCGATCGCGATCCCGATGGGCTACGGGGGGTTCGTCCTCCCCCGCAGCGGCATGGCCCTGAAGCACGGCATCAGCGTCGTCAACGGTCCGGGGCTGATCGACGCGGCCTACCGCGGCGAGGTCAAGGTGATCCTCGTCAACACCGACCCCGTCGAGGACTACGTCGTCGAACGGGGTCACCGTGTCGCACAGCTCGTCGTCCAGGCGGTCGAGACCGTCGAATGGCGCGTCACCGACGACCTCGACGGCGAAGACCGCGGCGGTGGCTTCGGCCACTCGGGCCGCTGACGACAACCCGGCGCCGCCGAGCCCGGCCCAGGCCGCCGTCAGCCCCAGGCGAAGACGGGCTGCTCGAAGTCGACCACGCGCGACTCCGCCGATGCCCGACCGTCGACGCACACCCAACGGAAGTTGACGATCACCGCGCCGGTCGGCGCGTGGATCAGATCGCCACCGAGCGGCACCTGCACCACCGGGCGGTCACTTTCGGGAATGTCGACGAAGCGCGGCGAATCGGACCGGGCCAGTTCGTGCAGCCCGATGCGATATGCAGCGAGCACCTCGTCGGGATTCGGTTCGAGCACGAGGTCGCGTCCGCCCCACACCACGACCGGGGTCATCACGTACCCCGAACGGGTCGCATAGTCGTCGAGTACGCCGAGCACCGCCGACGGGTCGAGCCGAACACCGACCTCCTCCCAGGTCTCGCGGAGCGCCGCGTCGACGACCGTCTCATCGGCATCGAGTCGACCGCCGGGCAACGCCCACTGCGACGCGTGCGTGTTCAGGCCGGCGCTTCGACGACACAGCACGAACGAGGCCCCGCCCGCGACGCCGGCCATCCGACCGTCGAGTCCGCCGGTGTAGCCGGGGATCACGCCCATGTCCTCGTCGGAGAACTCGAAGGGGTCGTCGGCATCGGCGCCGACCATCGAGTCGACGACCACGATCGCAACGGCGGCATGGCGGCGTCCGTCCAGCGGGAGTTCGAGCCGATCGTGGGATGCGAGCCGATCGGCCATCCGGTCACGGAGGTCGTCGTCGAAGGCGATCGGCTCGTTCGTCGGCATGCCCGCAGTGTCGCTCACCGGCGAGGCCCACGCCGAGGCCGAGGCGCCGGGAGGGGCGAGCCCGCGCGGTCAGCCCTGCGCGAGCAGATCGAGGAACTGGTCGGTGCCGTCCGGGAAGTCGCCGGTCGGGACGACCACGTCGATACTCGGATCGACGTCGTAGTCCATCAGCAGCGTCATGACGAACGTGCCACCCGAGAGGTCGCCGCCACCCGCCTCGGCAGCCACCGCCGCGACGACCGGCGACATGTCGAGATCGAAGCGGAGCGTGTCGACCGCACCGTCGGCCAGCGTCACTTCGACGTCGACCGTGACCGTGTCGAACAGTTCCTGCATCGACGCGGCGTCGGTGTCGGTGATCTCACCGGTCGCCCCGAGCGTGCCGAGCAGCGCATCGATGTCCTGACCGAACGCCGCCGAGTACTCCGCCAAGGTCAACGTGCCGGCGTACCGATCGCCATCGATCTCGTCGGCATCGGCCAGCGCGTCACCCAGCACCCCCGCCATCTCGACCGGATCGGGCGCAGCCTGACCCGTGATCGCCGAGGCGACCTCGGGGGCGCCGAGTCCGTCGGCGAGCCGTGCCACGTCGATCGTGAACACCTCGGCGGGGAACACCCCGGCCCCTGCGCTCTGCTGCAGGATCGGCGCGAATCCGCCGACATCGATCGTGATCGTCGAGCCGGCGAGCCAGGTCTCCATCGACAGATCGCCGCCGAGGATCCCGGTCGCGTCGATCCCATCGCCGAGCCCGGACGACCCGAGCATTGCGTTCATCATCGGTGCGAGGTCGACGCGCGTGTACTGCTCACCGTCGACGTCGACTTCGATGAACGACATCGGCGTGGCCGGATCGGCCGGGAAGTCGATCGTCCCGGCCGGACCGAGACTCATCGTCATCCCCATCGCGATCTCCGCCCGGTAGCGCGTCGGCCTCGGCGGCCTGATCGAAGGCGAGGGCGAGCGGCGTGATCCCGAGGCTCTCGGCTTCGTCGATCAACTCGTCCGCATCGGGCAACGAGTCGTCGACGTCGGCGGGAACGGACTGCTCCGGGCTCGACGAACCGCATGCTCCGAGGACCACGGCGGCTCCGACGGTGATGGCAACGAGACGACGACTCATGCGTCAATCGTATGACGGGGCCGGGTCAGGTCGCCGTCAAGATCCACTCAATCCTGGACGCGAACGAGCCCGCCGGATCGAGCGATCCGACGGGCTCCGTGCGCACCGGGTGCTACCCCCGTAGCCGACCCGCCTGGGATCAGTTGGCCATGTTGGGGAACGGTGCCGGCGCGTAGTACCCGGTCACGTCGATGATGACGTGCGCCGAGCCGGTGTTGTCTCCGCCCCAGACCTTGATCGTCTCATCGGCGGCCAGGGTCACCGTCGAGCCGTTGGCGATGCTGCCGCTCCCGGTGTAGTTGATCGCCGATGCGGTGAAGCCGGCCGCATCACCGGCGGTGACCGACATGAAGTTCGGCCCGGTCTGTCCGGCAGCGGTGATGGTGTACGTGATCGCCGTCGCGTTGGACGGCACCAGGTTCTCCTGCGCAGGAATCGCCACGCCGGCGCTGTCGTAGCCGTCGGTGATGTCGATGACCTTGGTGCTGTTCGGCGTCAGCCGACCGGCCAACGGACCGAACGACGCCAGCCGCGAGTCGAATGCACGGTACGGCTCGACCGGATGGAAGGTGACACCGGGGTCAGCGCTCGCCGGCACCTGATAGTCGACGCGAACGCCGCACAGCACGTGGTCCGCGCCGGCAGCGTTCTGCAGCGCAACCGACACCACGTGGAAGCGGTTGATCCTGGGACCGAGCGCGATGCCGGCGAACTCGTGAAGGAACCGGTGATCTCCTCGAGGTTGTCGGTCCCGAAGAACACTGACGCGTCGTTCTGCTGACCCGATGTCGAGAAGGCGTCGACCACGGTACGGCTGCGCGACGAGACCGGTGTCAATCCGCCGAAGACGGACGGTGTCGAGAAATCCTCCCTCACCAAGCGCACGGCGATGCGATGTCGCCAACCGCCGAGTTGTCCTGACCGTAGAACGAGATCTGTTTGATGCGGGCCCCGTCCGGCAACTCGACGGCCGCGTTCAGCCGGGTCAGGGCCCCCGCCGATGCCGCACCCGGTCGCACGCATGTGTCGCCAGCAGCCCCGTCGAAGGCGACCGTGTCCGCGTTGTTCCCCTCACCCTGCAGGGGTTGAAACCCTCTGCGCCGATGTACTTCGTCAGGATGGTCGGGTCGAAGTTGCCTCCGCTCGTCTGGATGATCTCGCCGGAGCCGAGGACCAGGTCCCCGTCCTCCATCGGCAGGTCCTCAGGTTCTTGTCCCGTCGGAGGAGATCCCGGCGGCGGGAGCGGGTCGTCGCCCTCGTTCTCGCTCGCCAACGTCTGTACTCCGATGGCGCCGGTCACGAGCAGCGCGCGCCGACGCCGACGGCGGCGAGGCGCTTGACGAATCGTCGTGATGCTCTGGTGGTCGTGGTGGTGATCATGGTGTCCCTCCAGTGTGAATCGGCGGCGGAGACCGTTTCCCCACTGCGTCGAGACTCACCGTAGACACATGCGCACAAGCGGCGCTCCGAATATCTCGGCGCCGCGAAACCCCTGCTCAGCCGCGGTAGTGGCTGGTGATCGGCATCCGCCGATCCTTGCCGAATGCCTTGCGCGTCACCCGGACGCCGGGAGGACACTGGCGGCGCTTGTACTCGGCGATGTCGACCAGGCGGGTCACGCGCCGCACCATCTCCTCGTCGTGGCCCAGCTCGACGATCTCGCCGGCGGTCCGATCGTCTTCGATGTACAGCTCGAGGATCGGGTCGAGGACCTCGTACGGCGGGAGGCTGTCGTCGTCGCGCTGGTCGGGCCGGAGCTCGGCCGACGGTGGCTTGGTGATGACGTTCTCCGGGATGATCTCGCGACCCTCGCGACGGTTCACGTAGCGGCACAGGTCGTACACCCGGGTCTTGAGGACGTCCTTGATCGCGGCGTACCCGCCGACCGAGTCGCCGTAGATCGTGAAGTAGCCCACGGCGACCTCACTCTTGTTGCCGGTCGTGAGCACCATCCAACCGAACTCGTTCGACAGCGCCATCAGCAACTGCCCGCGGCAGCGCGACTGGATGTTCTCGTACGTGAGCCCCGGCTCCCGGCCGTCGAACGACGGCGCCAGCATGTCGATGTACGCGCTGAACGCCGGCTCGATCGAGACGGTCCGGAAGTCGATGTCGAGCGCTTCGGCCAACAGCTGCGCGTCGGACTTCGAGTGGTCGGAGGAGTACCGCGACGGCATCGACACGCCGTGCACGTGCTCGGCACCGAGGGCGTCGACGGCGATCGCGGCGATGATCGACGAGTCGATGCCACCCGACAGCCCGATCACCACGTCGCTGAAGCCGTTCTTCAGACAGTAGTCGCGGGTCCCGAGCACGAGCGCGTCGTACAACTCGCGGTCGGCGTCGAACGGCTCGGCGATCGGAGCGGCCAGCGGCTCCGACTGCACGACCGGCGTGTTCGACACTTCGACGACCGGCAGCATCGCCTGCGTGGCCCGACCGCGCGGGTCGAGCAGCCGCTTCCGGTAGACCGGCGGGACCGGCACGTCGACGATCGTGAGCGATTCGGCGAACTGTGGTGCGCGGGCGAGCAGCGTGCCCTCGTGGTCGAAGGCCAGCGAACCCCCGTCGAAGACCAACTCGTCCTGCCCGCCGACCTGATTCACATAGACGATCGCGCAGTGGGCGTCGGCGGCGCGTGTTGCGAGCATTCGCTCCCGCCGCAACCCCTTCCCGACGGCGAACGGTGAGCCGTTGATGTTGATGTTGAGTTCGGCGCCTGCGGCAGCCTGCTCCGCAACCGGTCCGGCCGGGCTCCAGATGTCTTCACAGATCGAGACGCCGACCTTCACACCCCCGATCAGATACAGCTCCAACGGGTCGGAGTCGTGACCGGCGGTGAAGTACCGCTGCTCGTCGAACACGGTGTTGTTGGGCAGCAGCCGCTTGTGATATTTCCCGACGATCTCCCCGCCGGCACACACAGCTGCGGCGTTGTAGAGGTCACGGTCCTGATCGACGAACCCGACGATCGCTGCGCAACGGCGCGTCCGAGCCGCGAACTTCGCGAGCGCCTCGATGTTGTCCTCGACGAATCCCGGCTTGAGAACGAGGTCCTCGGGCGGATACCCGGTCGTCGACAGCTCGGGAAAGGCCACGATGTCGCAGCCCGCCGCCTCCGCCATGTCGTATGCGGCGGTCAGCTGCTGCAGGTTGCCGTCGAGCCCGCCGACGGTGGGGTTGAGCTGGGCCAGAGCGACACGGAGCACCGTCACAGCGCCGACACTACCCCGCGTCGCCGGGCGGTGATCCGGCCGTTCGCATCGCCCGGCACACGAATTGGCGAGATTTCCGACGAAATCGGTCGGAAACAGCCAGAACGGGGCGTTCTCGCTCAACTCCGGGTGTGCCGATCTGGCACGATGGGCCATCGTGTACGACCGGCGCAGAACGACGAGACGGCTCGGTGCCGCCGTTGCGTTGTGCCTCACCGCAGTGGCGTGCAGCCCCGGCGAGGGTCCCGAATCGATCCCGCTGCCGACCTCGCCCGACACGACGACCACCTCGACGACGACGACCGTCCCGCCACCGACCACGACCACCACGACGACCACCCTCGTGCCCCCGATGTTCGAGGCGACGATCCGACGCACCACCGACGGCGTCCCCCACATCTCGGGTCGGAGCCGGGCCGACGTGGCGTACGGCCAGGGGTACGTCAGCGGCACCGATTTCGGGTGCACGCTGCTCGAACAGATCCTGAAGGTCCAGGGTGAACGATCGAGGTTCCTCGGTCCCGGCGCCAACGGCGAGAACGTCGCGAGCGACTTCGCCTGGCGCTCGATCGACATCGTCGGCATTGCTGCACGCGACTTCGCGGAGGCGCCGGCAGAGGTCGTCGACCAGTTCGATGCGTTCGCCGCAGGATGGAACCGGCACCTCGCCGATGACGGGCTCACCGGCTGGTGCACCGACGCCGACTGGGTGCGTCCGATCGAGGGAGTCGAGGTGTACGCCTACGCCCGCAGCACCGCGCTCCTCGCGAGCGGAGCGAGTCTCACCGACGCCATCGCGAGCGCGCAACCGCCGGAACCGCCGGTCGACGGCACCGCACCGGCGCCCGCACCGGCCGTCGGTGTGCCCGACTTCTCGACCGTCCTGGTGCCCGATCTGGGATCGAACGCGTGGGCCATCGGCACCGACCGCATCGAAGGCGGGACCGGCGCCGCCCTGATGGCCAACCCGGACTCTCCATGGGAGGGCGAGTTGCGCTTCGCCGAGGTCCACCTGATCGTGCCCGGCGAGATCGACGTGTACGGCGCCCAACTCGCCGGCCTCCCCGGCGTCGGCATCGGCTTCACCGACGACGTGGCGTGGTCACAAACGGGGTCGGCGGGCCACCGATTCACCGCATACACCCTCGACCTCGACCCCGCGTCGCCGACCACGTACTTCGTCGATGGCGTTCCGGTCCCGATGACCTCGAACGACTACACCGTCGAGATCCTGCGGCCGGACGGCACCATCGACAGCGAGACGCGAACGCTCTACCGCAGCGAGTACGGACCGATCATCGACATTCCGGGAGTCGGCTGGACCGACACCACCGTCCTGACCTACCGCGACGCCAACATCGACAACGACGAACTCATCGAGTACTACGCCGACGTGCTCGACGTCGAGAGCCTCGCCGATTTCAAGGCAACCCAGGCTCGCCACCAAGGCATCCCCTGGTTCAACACGGTGGCCGTCGGTGCCGGCGGAAACGTGTGGTACGCCGACACCTCCGCGACGCCGAATCTGTCGGCCGAGGCCGAGCTGCTGTTCCAGGCCGCACTGTTCGACAGCGAGGGGTCCACGGCACGGGCGTTCGACCAGGGCGTGGTCCTCCTCGACGGGTCGGACAGTCGATTCCGCTGGGAGGAGGTCGCCGGCGCACGCGATCCGGGCCTCGTGCCGTTCGACGAGCAGCCGGCGGTCGACCGACGCGACTACGTCTTCAACGCCAACGACAGCTTCTGGGTGCCGAGCAACGAGTTCACGCTCGACGGCGACTACTCGATACTCCACGGCCAGCAGAACGTCCCGCTCTCGATGCGCACCCGGCAGAACGCGCTCGTGCTCGCCGACGGCGATCCGCTCGGGCTGGCCGGCGACGACGGCAACTTCTCGGCCGACGAACTCCGCACGGCGACGTTCGACAACACCGCGCAGACCGCCGTCCTCCTCCGCGAACCCGTCGTCGCTGCCTGCCGGGCGAATCCGCTGGTCGAAGTTCCCCAGGTCCTCTTCGACGACGGCACCGAGGCGCTTCCCGCCGAAGCGATCGACCTCGGTGCGGCGTGCGACGTGCTCGACGCGTGGGACGGTCGATTCGATCTCGACAGTGCGGGCGCCGTGTTGTGGCGCGAGACGATGACCCGGTTCCCGGCGGCGGCCTTCGAACAGGCCGGACCGCTGTTCTCCGAGCCCTTCGACCCGGCGCGCCCGACCGTCACACCGGCCGGGTTCTCCGACAACGCGACGCTCGTCGCGCTCGCGATCGGCCGAGCCGTCCAGACGATCACGAAGGCCGGCTTCGACATCGACGCGACGATGGGTGCCGCACAGTTCACCGAGCGCTCCGGCGAGCGGATCCCGCTGCACGGTGGCACCAACGCCGACGGGGTGACCAACGTCGTGTCGTGGTCGGACCGCAGCACGTCGAGCGAGGAGGCACCGATCCGCGGTGACCTGATCACTCCCAACGGCGACCTGCGCGGCGACGGCTATCCGGTCAACTTCGGCACCAGCTTCGTGATGGTGGTCGACTACTCGTCGGGAGCGCCCGAAGCGTCGGCGATCCTCACGTACGGCAACACCGAACGACGCGACGCCGAGATCTTCTCGTCACAGACGATTCGTTTCAGCGAGAAGGACTGGCGCACGGTCGCGTACACCGACGAACAGATCGCCGCCGACCCCGACCTCACCGAAGTCGTCATCGTCGAAGCCTGACCCGCTCGACCGCCCCACCGTTCGTTCGTGCCGCTCGTCCGGGGAGCGGTCACGTGAGGTGGACGGGACTCGTGGCTACTCGAAGTAGCCGAACGCGTCGACGACGAGGTCCTTGGCCGAGACGCCGTTGAAGAACGTCTCCGCGCCGGCGCTCGACAGCCGGGTGAAGCCGAGTGCGGCACGCACCTGATTCGGGCCGCTGGCGTTGATGTTCGACACCGTCGGCAGGTCGCCGCCCGGGTAGGCGGTGACGAACCCGCGGCCCGCCGTGCGCACGATCGTCAGGTTCTGGGCGATCCCCGACGCCGAGTTCGGCACGCTCGTCGGGTTCAACGTCGCGCTCTGGTCGATACCGAGTCGGCCGAACCCGAGCCCGATGCGCGTGTCGACCTCACGCTGCGGAGCGAGCAGGTGGAACCGACCGGCCGTCGCAGACGGCGACGCGCCCCCCGTGAAGTAGCCCACGACGTCGATCGCAACGTCGTCGACGTCGTCGAGGTAGACCTCGAACCCGCCGAACTGGTCCAGCGACACGACGACGAGGTTCGCGCGCACGTCGGGCGCCGCGTTCACGTTCACGTTCGAGGTCGACGGCAGCGCCGTGCCGGAGAAGACCGTCACGAATCCCTTCGACGCGCTCGTGCTGTTGATGCCGGTCACCACGACGGCCACGGCCGCTGACCTCGTCGACGTCGTCCGGGATGCCGACCTCGCCGGCGGCCAGCACCGAGACGATCTCACCCGATGCCCTCGACGCCGCGCTCGTACTCGTTGCCGAGATCGGCCGGCTCGCGGGTGTCGACGATGCGTTCGGGACCGGTCGGAACGAAGCGGCCGGCAGTCGTCGCGCCCGACTGGTCGACGAAGAACCCGGCCACGTCGATCAGCACGTGGGCGGTCGCCTGCGAGAAGAGCACCATGCGGCCCTCGGCATCGAGCGGCACGATCGAGGAGTTGGCCACGTTCGCGCCACTCGGCGCGTTGACGTTCGACGTGGCGGGGCGCATCGTGCGCGGCTGCCACGCCGTCGCGTTCGCACCGTTGGACAGCGGCCGGACCAGCGCCAGGTTCACGAGCGCAGCGGTCGCTCCGGCCGGCGCATCCAGATCGATCAACCGGGTCTGTCCCGCCCGCAGTGGCGCCGGGGGCGACAGCTCGCGGGAGTCGAAGCGCCGGTCGGGAGTCGGGAGCGGCTCGTACCGCTGGGGCCCGCTGTCGGCGGGCGCGTCCGGCGCGGCGTAGGTGACCTTGCGGACCTGTCCGTTCTGCTGGACGTACCAGAGCGCGGTGCCGGTCGGACCGTTCACGAACGCCATGTCGGTCGGCCGCGACGCGTCGAGGAACACGAACGACGACGCCAGGTCGGTTTCGCCGTCCCACGCCCAGGTCGTGCCGAACGCGCCGTCCGACACGAGATAGGTGCCGTCGAACTGCTCGGGCCACACGCCGTTCGGGACGAACGCGCCGCCGGTGACGAACAGCCCGTCGTCGTGGCTGTAGTCGGTGATCGGGTCGACCAGTCCACCGGTCGGGCCCGGACACGGTGGGTTCAGGCCCTGCGGACAGCGCCCTTCGCGCTGCGGCCAGCCGTAGTTCGCACCCGCCGCGGCCCTCGTTGACCTCCTCGCGGGTGTTCTGTCCGACGTCGTTGACGAAGAAGCGGGTGGCACTCGTGTTGGGGTCGAACGCAAAGCGGTACGGGTTGCGCAGCCCGAACGCGAAGATCTCTCGACAGGTGGTCCTCGGCGTGCTCGGTGTGTTGCCGCGGATGCGACAGTCGGCGGTCCCGGCGCCGGTGAACGGATTGCCGGGCGCGGCCAGACCCGTCGAGCGGTCGACGCGCAGGATCTTGCCGTTGAGCAGCGACAGGTCCTGGCCGGCATCGTTGGCGCCACCACCGCCGGAGTCACCTCGCGGATCGCGCCCCGCATCTCCCGTTGCGACGTACAGGAACCCGTCGTTGCCGATCTTCGATGTCGCCGCCGTTGTGGTTGCCGTTGACGGACGAGATGCCGTCGATCAGGATCCGTTCCGATCCGAGGTCGAGCCCGTTCCCGTTCATGAAGAAGCGGCTGACGCGGTTCGAGCAGCCTCCGGGCGCGCCCGATGCGACGGTGCGATAGACGTACACGAAGCCGCTCGTGACATACGCCGGGTCGAGCGCGAACCCGAGCAACCCGCGTTCGGAGTCGGAGCACACGGCGAACTGGGCGAGGGTGCGAACGGCGACCGGGCCGCTCCGGTCGTCGATGAGCATCAGACGACCGCGCTGTTCGAGCGCGACCACCTGACCGTCGGGCAGCGCCTCGACCGCGGTCAGCGTCCCGAGTGAGGTGACGAGTCGATCGGTGAACCCCGTGGGGAGGGCGTTTGCCACCGGCGCCGAATCGGCGGCCTGGACACCCACCAGAGCGGTCAGCGACATGGTCAGGGCGAGCACGGTGCGGCGCATCCGCCCGACGGTAGCGGTCGAGTCGACGGCGTCGACACCGCGGACACGACCTGACGCTCGCAACGCCAGTTCACGCGCCGTTCACAATGGAGCAACAGGTCGGCAACTGCCCGCTGGCAGTGTGCGGCATCGAAAATCGGCCCCCGATAGGGTCGGCCGTGCTCGACCAAACGAACCGTACCAAGAGAGATTGAGGACAATCACGTGGCTATCAAGGCTGAATACATCTGGATCGACGGAACCGAGCCCACGCCGCAGCTCCGCTCGAAGACCAAGATTCTCGACGAGCCGACCGACGACTATCCGATCTGGGGTTTCGACGGCTCGTCGACCAACCAGGCCACCGGCGACAAGAGCGACTGCGTCCTCAAGCCCGTGCGCGCGTTCCCGGATCCGATCCGCGGTGGCGACAACGTCCTCGTGATGTGTGAGGTGATGCTGGTCGACGGCAAGGCCCATCCCACCAACACCCGCGCCGCCGCTGCGCGCACCGCCAAGAAGTACAAGAAGCACGAGCCCCTCTTCGGCATCGAGCAGGAGTACACGATGCTCCGTCCGAACGGCAATCCGCTCGGCTTCCCCGATGACGGATACCCCGCGCCGCAGGGTCCCTACTACTGCGGAGTCGGCGAGTACGCCATCACCGGCCGACAGATCGCCGAAGACCACATGGACGCGTGCCTCACGGCCGGAATCGGCATCTCCGGAATCAACGCCGAGGTCATGCCCGGCCAGTGGGAGTTCCAGGTCGGCCCGCGTGGCCTGCTCGAAGTCTCCGACGAACTCTGGGTGGCGCGCTGGCTCCTGCACCGCATCGCCGAGGACTACGGGGTCTGGATCAGCATCGACCCCAAGCCGGTCAAGGGCGACTGGAACGGCGCCGGTGCCCACACCAACTTCTCCACCAAGGAGATGCGTGAGGACGGCGGCTACAAGTACATCGAGGCAGCCTGCAAGGCGATCGGTGCGAAGGCCGACCTGCACATCAAGAACTACGGCGCCGGCGTCGAGGATCGCCTCACCGGTGCCCACGAGACGCAGCGCTACGACCAGTTCAGCTACGGCGTGTCCGATCGCGGCGCGTCGATTCGCATCCCGTGGCAGGTCTCGGTCGACAAGAAGGGCTACCTCGAGGATCGCCGCCCCAACGGCAACATGGATCCGTACGTGGTCGCTCGCCTCATGACCGACACCGTCTGCTCGGCCATGTGACGTCGTCCACCCGCCTGTGAACGGCGGAGATCCCCTCCGTCGCTCCGCCTGGAGTTGCCAGCGGCGCACCGAGACTCGAGCAGGGCCTCGGTGCGCCGTCGGCGTTCCTGGTGACTTCTGTCGGACCATCTGAGAGACTCACGAGGTGAACATGAACGAGCAGCAGCGGGCCTACGTCCTGCGATCGGTCGAAGAACGCGGCGTCCGGCTGATCCGGCTGTGGTTCACCGACGTCCTGGGCACCCTCAAGAGCATGGCGATCTCCCCGCCCGAGCTCGACAACGCGCTCAGCGACGGGCTGACCTTCGACGGATCGTCGATCGACGGCTTCAGCCGCGTCCAGGAAGCCGACGTGTTGGCGATCCCCGATCCCGACACCTACGAACTGCTGCCGTGGGCCGACCCGGCCGCCCCCGAGGCGCGCATCTTCTGCGACATCCACCACCTCGACGGCGACCCGTTCGAAGGCGACCCGCGTCAGGTGCTGCGCCGTCACGTCAAAGCCGCACACGATTCGGGGCTGACGTTCTACATGGCCCCCGACATCGAGTACTTCTACTTCGAACCGCTCACCCCTGGCGCCGACCCGGTGCCGTTCGACGATGGGGGCTTCTTCGACCACACGATGAACGACGTGACCGGCGAGCTGCGCAAGAAGACGATCCGCACGCTCGAAACGATGGGGATCCCCGTGGAGTACAGCTTCCACGAGGATGCCCCCGGCCAGCAGGAGATCGACCTGCGCCACACCGACGCGCTCACCATGGCCGATTCGGTGATGACGTTCCGGTTGGCCGTACGCGAAATCGCAGCACGCAACGGTGTGCACGCCACGTTCATGCCCAAGCCGGTCGAAGGCCTCCAGGGGTCGGGCATGCACCTCCACATGTCGCTGTTCCGCGGCGACGAGAACGCGTTCTACGACGAGACCGACGGCTACGACCTGAGCGACACCGCGAAGGCGTTCATGGCCGGACTGCTTCGGCACGCGAGCGAGATCACCGCAGTCACCAATCAGACCGTCAACAGCTACAAGCGGCTCGTGCCGTACTTCGAGGCCCCGGTCCACATCAGCTGGGCACGCAACAACCGCAGCGGCCTGATCCGTGTGCCGATCGCCAAGAAGAGCAACCCGAACGCCACCCGCATCGAGTACCGCTCTCCCGACCCGGCCTGCAATCCGTACCTCGCGTTCAGCCTGATCCTGGCGGCTGGCATGCGTGGTATCGAGCAGGGCTACGAGTTGCCCGACGAGGCCGATGCGAACCTGTTCGAGATCGACGACGATGTGCTCGCCAAGCTGGGCATCCACCAACTTCCCCAATCCCTCAACGACGCGCTGGTGATCATGGAGAAGTCCGAACTCGTGCACGAAGCGCTCGGCGAGCACATCTTCGAGTGGTTCGTCCGCAACAAGCGCCACGAGTGGCGCGCCTACAAGACTCAGGTCACACCGTTCGAACGGGACCGCTACCTGCGGTCCCTCTGAGGCCGACTCGGAGCATGTCATGAGTGATCCAAACCGACTGATCGCCGTCGTTCCAGATCCGGCCTCGCCAGAACTGGCTCGCACGCTCGATCTCGCCGGGTACACGTGGAAGGCCGTCGGCTCGACCGCCGCAGCCAGCGATGCCGAACCCGACGGAGGGTGGGCCGGCATCGTCGTCGACGCCACCGACGACCTCGACGGGGCGTGGTCGTTCCTGCGTGCGGCACGCAAGCAACACTCGGTGCCGACCCCAGCGCTCGTGCTCGTCAGCGGCGGCCAACTGGCCGAGCTGGAGCACCGCGACGACCTCTTCGACGACTTCTGTCTCGCCCCGTTCCATCCGTCCGAACTCGAAGCGCGACTGCGTCACCTCCTGAGTGCCGACGTCGAGGTCCAGTCGGCCGACGTCGTCGAGTACGGCGAGCTGGCGCTGAACCTGGAGACGTATCAGGCGTCGATCGGCGGTCGTCCGCTCGACATGACCTACATGGAATACGAGCTGCTCAAGTTCCTCGCGCAGAACCCGGGCAAGGTGTTCACACGCGAGATCCTCCTGAGCCGAGTCTGGGGATACGAGTACTACGGCGGCGCCCGCACGGTCGACGTGCACGTCCGGAGGCTCCGCGCGAAGCTCGGCGAAGAACACGCCAACCTGATCCAGACCGTTCGCTCGGTGGGCTACCGCTTCGGCCAGTCCCGCTGGGACTCCTGAACGCGGCGACCGGTCAGGTCGTCGAGGCCGACACGGAGTTGCGTCGATCGTCGTCGGTGGATTCGTCGGTGGTGTCGTTGGCGGTGTCGCGGTTCGGCTCCGCGCGCACGGAGAGAATCGACGTCCGCCCGATCCCCTTGAGGTCGTATGTTCGTCGCACCTTGCGAACGTCCAGGTCGTTGCGTTCGAGCAGGTGTTCGCTCCCGACCCGCGGCACGGCGATGCTGCCCGGGCGTGCGACCTTGGTGAGACGACTGGCGAGGTTGACGGTCGGCCCGAACACGTCGCCGCCGACGGTGATCGTCGGGCCGAACGCGATACCGCAGTGCACCGGTGGGATGCCGTCCACCCGTTCCAGTCGTTCGATGAGTGCGAGACCGGCTGAGATGGCGTCGTCGAGCGTGTCGACCACGAACAGCACCTCGTCGCCGATCAGTTTGACGACGCGACCGTCGTGGCCCGACACCACGTCGAACGCGACCGCCTCGAACGTGTCGATGACGAAGGAGATCTCCTCGGCCGTCGCCCGTTTGGTGAAACGTGCGAATCCGGACAGATCGACGAATGCCACGGCCTGGCCCTGCTCGGTGTGATCGACCGTCAGGCGGTGACCGATCGCTCCCAGCAGGTGGCGGCGCCAGACGTAGGCCATGGTGTTCTCCATGAATGCGAAGATGTCGACGTCGGCGGCCGCCAATTCCTCGAGGCGGCGCTCGGGGTCGTTGCGCGGATCGTCGTCCGCACCGACGCCGAGTTCGAGCACGTCGAGCTGCGCATCGACCAGACGCGAGAACAGCGAGCTCATGAGGCGCGCCAGGCGCAACACATCCGCGTCGTCGACGATCCCGGATTCGACCAGCACCCGGAGTTGACGCACCACCTCCACGTCGGCGTCACGAAACGCGACCTCGTCGTCGTCGACCGCAGCGAACCCGAGTGCACGCCACCAACGCACGGACTGGGCGGGGTCGACGCCGGTGCGCTGGGCCACGTCGCTGCGGCGCAACGTCGGCTCGTCGAGCTGGGCGAGTCGGTATGCGGCCGCAACGCGCTCGGGCGGGGTCGAAGGACCGTTGCTCACCTGTCAATGATGGCGCACCGGGGTACGGGGCGACGACCGGGCCGTTGTCAGCGCTGCAGGAAGTTCGCCACCGTCGCCGTGACGACACTCGCGAACACCACAGCGCCGTCACTGTTCGGGTGGACCCCATCGCTGCGCAGGACCCCCTCGGTGGGGGCGTAGACGCTCCACGGGCCGATCGTGGCGTTGCCCCGCTGCGTGATGACCTGTTCGATGGCAGCGTTCACCTCGGCGGTGTCCTCGGGTCGGTCCTCGAAGTACGTGTTGATCCAGACGACCGGCGCTCCGTCGGGGATCGGTGCGAGCAACGACTCGATCACCGGCACGACCTCGTCGACGCCGTTGTACTGGCTGATGTCGTTCGTGCCGAGCGCGACGACCCACAGCTGCTCCTCCGGGGCCCCGTCGTCCTGGTTCGCGAGGAACGTCGCGATGTCGACGCCGCTGGAGTTGTCCCCGAACGACTGACCGATCCGCTTGTCCTGCTGGGCGACGATCGTCACGTCGCCGAAACCGAGCTGCTGGAACTGCTCTTCGAGCGCCGGGGTGGCACCCACCGTGATGGAGTCGCCGATCATGACGACGGATTCGACGGCACCGGCATCGATCGCTCGCACGTCAGCGCCGCCACTGAGCTGGCCGATGTCGGAACCGAGGCCGATCGTCGGCAGCGGCGCCTGCGGACCGTCGTTCGCCGCCTCTGACGACGTCGACGTGCACGCGGCGACCGTGAGCAGGCCGAGCCCGAGCAGGGCCAGCCGGCGCGCAATCGACATGGATGAGAATGTCACGCTGCACAGTCTGGCGAACGCGCCGCCACTCCCGGCGTCATGCACGGGCGATCCCCGTCACACGTTGCGGGGTGGGTCAGACCCACTCCGCTACGCGTTGCGGGGTGGGTCTGACCCACTCCGCTACGCGGGGAGGCGCTGGATACGGCGGGCGAGGGTGTCGTGGGCCGCCAACATGTCGTCGAGCCGGCCTGACAGCAGGTGGCCGTCGCGCACGATCGGACGCCCGTGGACGATGGTGTCGCGTGCCCCGGTCGGCCCGCAGCGCAGCCAGCCCTCGATCGGATCGGCCACCGCGCCGGCGAAGGTCGGTCCGGTCAGATCCCACACCGCGATGTCGCCCACGGCGCCGACGGTGAGCGTGCCGAGCTCGCCCTGGCGACCGAGGCAGCCGGCACCGCCGATGGTCGCGATCTCGAGCGCCATCCGAGCCGTGCCCGCTCCCGCACCGTCGCGCAACTTCGCCAGCAACATCGCCTGCCGCGCCTCGAGCCACAGCGACGCGCTGTCGGCCGACGAGGAGCCGTCGACGCCGAGCCCGACCTCGACGCCCGCCGCGCGCAGGTCGACCACCGGTGCGATGCCCGACGCAAGGATCATGTTGCTCGACGGGCAATGCGCAGCGCCGACGCCGGCGGCACCCAGCCGCACGATCTCGTCGGCGTTCGGCATCACACAGTGCGCGACCCACGTACGGTCGGTGCACCAGCCCGTGCGCTCCAGGTACTCCATCGGGCGGCACCCGAAAGTCGCGAGGCTGAACTCGTCGTCCTCGGCGTTCTCCGCGAAGTGCGTGTGCAAGCGCACATCGAGTCGCTCGGCGAGCTCGGCGGTACGGACCATCAGCGCCTCGGTGACCGAGAACGGCGAGCACGGGGCCAGCGCCACACGGGTCATCGCACCGAACGCCCGATCGTGATGTCGGCCGACCGCCTCCTCGCAGGCCGCGAGGATCTCGTCGTCGTCAGCGACCACGTCGTCGGGTGGGAGGCCGCCATCCTTCTCCGACAGCGACATGGATCCCCGGGTCGGGTGGAATCGCATGCCGAGGTCGCGCGCCGCGTCGATCTCGGCGCTGAGCAGGTCACCCGCGCCGTGCGGGTGCACGTACAGGTGGTCCGACGACGTCGTGCACCCGGACAGTGCGAGCTCCGCCAGCCCGACCCAGGCCGAGACGTACACCGACTCGGTGTCGATGCTCCGCCAGAGCGGATACAGCGATTGCAGCCATCCGAACAGCGGCCGGTCGGTCATCGGCGGAAACGCACGCGTCAGGTTCTGGTACAGGTGATGATGTGCGTTGACGAGACCCGGGGTCACGAGGCATCCGTCGGCATCGATCGTCGTCGCTGCGGCGGGTGGCGTACCGGTGCCAACTCCCGAGATCACGCCGTCGGTGACCGCCACCCAGCCGTCGGCGAGCTCCCGCCGTGCATCGTCGACGGTCGCGACACAGCGGGCGTGAACGATGGCGAGGTCAGCGCGCGGCAGACTCGTCGCTGGCCGACACGCGATCAGTCTTCGAGCTCGAGAAGTTCGCTGCCCTCGTTGCGGGCGATCCCATCACGGCGCAGCGACTCACCGAGGATGGCCGAGGCTGCCGCGCCGCTCATGATCACCACGACGGGAATCGCGAGCATCGCGATGATGAGAGCGATCGCACCGGCCATCAGCTCAGTGTATGCCTGCGGATGCGGTCGGCCAAGTGAGCTCGCTCGGACGGGGTGCCAGTCGACACGGTTCTGCACGACCTCGACCGATTCGACAGCGATCGAGCAGAAATCCTCGAATCAGCCGACCGGCTTGTGCGCGATCGCCTCGACCTCGACGAGGAAACCGGCGGGCAGGGCCTTGACCGCCACACAGGACCGGGCCGGGCGATGATCGCCGAATGCCGCTGAGTACTCCGCGTTGAACTTGGCGTAGTCGTCCATGTCGGTGAGAAAGCACGTGGTCTTGACGACGTCGTCCATCGTGGCGCCCACCGACTCGAGCTGGGCACGGATGTTCTTCATCGTCTGGACGGTCTCGGCGACCACACCGCCGTCGACGATCACGCCGTCGTCGAGCCCACCTTGGCCCGACACGAAGATGAAGTCGCCGGCACGCCGGACGGGGACATAGGGACCGAGGGGCTTGCTCATGGCCCGCAGAGTATTCGATCGCGTCAGCGACCGCGGTCAGCGACCGCCGGCGAGCCCGTCGGTGAGGGCCACGAAGTCGTCCCAGCGCCCGTCGGCCAGACACGCGGCCTGCTCGGGCCACGTCGTCGGGTCGTGCATCTGGTAGCGGGATCCTGCGTCGGCGAGCATCGACCGCAGATCGGCCACGTCGGCCTCTGCGAGCCCTCGCCACGTGACGATTCCGATCCCGCTGCAGAGCTCCGCGATCTTCGGTCCGATGCCTTCGATCGCCGTCACGTCGTCGAGCACGATGCGTCTGCCGATCACGGCCTTCGCCGTATCGAGATCCAGGTCCGGGTTCGGTTCCGGATCTGGATCGTGATCGAGTGGATCATCACGCTGATCGCGCTGATCGACAGGCCGGGCGTCGCGGTCGGGATCCGATGCGTCCCCGGCGGGGCCGGTCCGTTCGCCGACAGCCGCCGCTCCCACCACGCCGGGCGAGTCGGTGTGGCGCATGTCGGCGATCTGCATCCGGAGGCGATCCCGTTCCGCCACGACCTGGTCCATGTCGGCGAGCCGGTCTCGCATCCGCTCGAGTTCGTCAGCCTCGACCATTGCTCCGCGCACTCGGGCCAACTCGCCGCGACACTTCAACGCCCGCAGCGCCCACCCGATGCAGCCGCCGATGACCGCGAGCAGGATGCCCCAGCCGAGGAACTTGAGCAGTGTGTAGAGCACGTGATGATCTTCTCTCGCGTCGGTCGGTCGGTAGTGGTCAGGTCGAGCAGCTCGTCGGGCGCTGCCCCGTACGGGTCATCGGAAGGCTCATCGGGCGGTCACCACGAACTCCACGCGTCGACTCGCCGCCTTGTCCTCGGCGCCGTCGTCGCCGAGCACCGGTTCGTCCTCTCCACGTCCCTCGACGGTCAGTGCGTCGGGGTCGAGGCCCTGCTCGACGAGCGCCAGACGAACCGCCGCGGCGCGCCCCTCGCTCAGCAGCTGGTTCACATCGGCCGAACCGTCGGTGTCGGTGTACCCGACCACCACGATGTCCACCTCGTCGAGACCCAGCGCACGCGCGGCGAGTTGCTCGATCACGGCGTTCGCCGCGGGGGTGAGCTCGATCGAACCCGGCTCGAACGTGACCGGGTTGGCCGCGACGAACGCATTGAGCTCATCCTCCAGTCCCTGCGCGGTCATGGCGTCGCCGACCGGGGGCTCGGACAGTTCCAGGTCGACACCGGTGCCGGTACCCAGCTGCTCGAGGGCCGTGCGGGCCGCAGCGTCGCGCACGACGCCGACGAGTTGCACGACGCCCGCTCCGACGCTCGCAGTACCCGCGACCAGGTTGGCCGGTATCGCCTCGACGACGACGGCGAAACGATCGACATCACCCGGCGGCGGAGCGGTTGCGGCGTCGACCGTGAGCTCGTCGACGACGTTCGCCGGGTCGATCCCGCCCGCGGCAGCGAGCAACTGCGCGCGTTGCTCCTCATCGCCGACCGCACCCGCGAGGGCCAAGATGCCGTTCTCGAACACTGCCGTCGTGGCAGGGCCCGGCGACCGGGACGACAGGTCGACGCCGGGCGGAACCAGGATCCGGTCGATCGCGTGAACGACGCCGTTCGACGCTTCGATGTCGAGCTGCGTTTCGGGATCGGCAACTCCTGCGACCGAGTTCCCGCTGGTGAAGGTCAGCGAATCGGCATCGACATCGATGTCGGTGCCGTCGAGCATCGTGAGTGCGCCGGTGACGAGCGCGTCCGACGTGATCCGATCTGCGGTGACGTGGTGCAGCAACAGCGTGCGCAGCAGCTCGGGATCCGACGTCACCGCGCCGAATGCGTCGGCGCCGAGTTCCTCGAACGCCGCGTCGAAGGCGGCATCGGTCGGTGCGAACACGGTGAGCGGACCGTCGCCGCCGAGGCCGTCGGAGCCGCCGAGTTCGGCCACGTCGATGAGGCCCGCGAGCTGGCTGAACAGCGGATCGCCTGCGACGAGATCCGCCAGCGAATCGAGGCCGGGTTCGGTCACCGTCGGCGCCTCGGTCGTCGACACGGCCGCATCGGTCGGCGGCGTCGAGCCACCCGGACTGTCGGTGCCGCCCCCGGTCTCGGTGGCAGCGCCGGCCGGGGCGTCGTCATCGGGAAAACACGTGCGGTCGAGCGACACGGTGCGGACCCCCCACAGCCCGGTGGCGACGTCGAGGGACCGCTCCGGGTCCTCGAGTGGCTGCGCGCACACGAGCGTGCCGTCCTGGCCCGAGAACGACGCGGTGACACCCTCGATGCCGTCGTCGACCAGTGCGTCCTCCACTCGGTCCTCGAGGTCGTTCTGCACGATCGGGATGAAGATCGCGGCGCCGATCGCGAACGCGAAAACGAACACCAGCCCGCCGAGCGCCAGAATCCGGCGGCGGTATCGTCGGGGGGAAACCGGTGAGGCCGCGCTCATGCCTTCGTACGTTCCCACGTCGAGGCCCGGCGATTCAACGACATCACCGAATTGTCGTCTTTCACTCTCGAATCGAGCCTCATGACCTCACCGCCCTCCCCCCGATTCGGCCTCGACCGCCGCACCTTCCTGCTCGGCGCTGCTGCGGCCGGAGTCGCCGCTGCGTGCGGGGGCAGTGACGGCGACAGCGACACGGCCGGCGATGCGGTCCCGTACTCGGTCGTGCAGCGTTACCCGTCCGATGTGTTCGTCCCGGGCGAGATCCGGCTGCCGTTCAGCCTTGCCAACGCTGCGGAGTTCATCACCGACGGGCCCGACGAGCTCGGCGCCCAGATCGTCGACCTCGACGGCCGGGCGATCGGCGACCGGATCACGGCGGTCCGGCGCGACATCACCCCAGCTCCGTACTACGCATTCCGCACCACCGTCGACACACCCGGCGTGTACGGAATCCAGATCGACGGCGGACCCGACGAAGGCGCCAATTTCCAGGTGATGGAACGTGAACAGGTGAGCATCCCGCGCCCCGGCGACACCCTGCCCGGATTCGACACGCCGACGATCGACGATCCGGCGGGTGTCGACCCGATCTGCACCCGGGAGCCACCGTGTCCGTTCCACGCCGTGACGCTCACCGAGGCGCTGGCCAGCGGAAAACACGTTGCCTATTTCGTCGGGACACCGGCGTTCTGCCAGACCGGATCGTGCACCCCGGCGCTCGAGACGATGGTCGGCATCGAATCGGAGTACGCCGACGACTACGTATTCGTCCACGCGGAAGTGTGGACCGACCTCACGGCGACCGAGGTGGCGCCGGCCGTCGAGGCACTCGGCATCGCGTTCGAGCCCACGCTGTTCATCACCGACGAAAACGGCGTGGTCGTCGAACGGCTCGACGGATTGTGGGACGCGACCGAGTTGCGCGAGCAGCTCGACGCGGCGCTCGTGTGACCCGTCGCGGCGAGCGACGTCAGGCGCCGACGCTCAGGAGAAGCTCTGACCGCAGCCGCAGGTGCGGCTGGCGTTCGGGTTCGTGATCGCGAAGCCCGACTCGTCGAGGCCGTCCTTGTAGTCGAGGGTGGCCCCCTCCAGGAGTTGCGCGGAGGCGGGGTCGACCACGACCTTCACGTTGTCGGTGTACTCGGCGGTGGTGTCGTCGGCGGCGATGTCGCCGTCGAAGAACATCTCGTACGAGAAGCCGGAGCATCCGCCGGGGCGAACGGCGACACGCAGCGCGAGGTCTTCGGCGCCTTCGGCGTCGAGCAGTTGGCGGACCTTGACAGCAGCGGGGTCGGTGAGTGTGATCATGGTGGTTCCTCCTGAGATATCGGAATCCTGATTGGCGGGCATTTTAGCGTGCCGCGACCGTGACCTGGCACGGCGTACGGCTCGTGAGGGTGCAGAAATCGCGGGTTTCCGCGTCGCCCATCTCGGCGACGAAGCCGGCGACGAGCCCGCGATGCAGTCCGCAGACGAGTTCGGGGTGCTCCTGGGCCAGGTCGGCGAACGGGCAGTGGGCGAACGCGACGACGGCGTCGGCATCGTCATCGAGCGTCGCCGGACGCACCGCGCCGCTCGTCACGGCCGATGGCGCAGCAGCATCGGTGACGAAGGGGTCGAAGCCCAAGCGGTCGAGATCGGACACGAGCGCCTCGAGGGTCGACGGTGCATTCGTGTACGGCCGGGCTCGCCGCCGGCCTTCCTCGGCGCCCACCGCTTCGGCGTCGTCGGCGCTCGCTTGCAGGCGTTTTGCCATCGACAGCACCATCCGGGCCAGCACCGGGATCGACGGCGGCTCGAGCCCGAGCGACGGTGCATCGGGGGCGATGGAGTAGCGGTGCTGGGGCCGTCCGACGTCGCCGCGGCCACCGACCTCCACCGCCAACAGCCCGGCGTCGCGCATGCGTTCCAAGTGCGGTCGCACCGTGTTCGCGTGCAACTTGAGGGACTCGGCGATGTCGGCGGTCGCCAGCGGACGCGTCGAGCGAGCCAGTTCGAGGTAGATCGCGTACCGCGTGTTGTCACCGAGCGCCTTCAGCACATCGAGGTTCACGGGCGGCTCGGTCACGGACCGAGATTACCCGGGATCGACCGGTGAAATCACCCGAGCAACATGATGTCGATCCGGGATGAACATCACAATGTGTCGTAGTCGGGGTCGCCGGGCATGGCGATGCCGACCAGGTTGCCGGCCGCGTCGGTCCGGATCTTCGGCAGCGTCTTCGGGGGATCCGTGATCGCGACCCCTGCGGCGACGACGTCGTCGGCCGTCGAGAACTCGGCGAGCCACCGGAGATTCTTGATCGTCGGCGGCATCATCATCAGCTCACCGGTCTCGAGCATCGCCAAGGCACGCTCCGGGCGGACCCAGCTGCTCTCGACCGTCTCCTTGTCGTCGTGCAGACCGTCCTGGCCGGCCGGCGCCTCGGTCACGAAGAACCGCGTGTCGAAACGGCGCCGCTCCCCCACGGGCGTGACCCAGTGATCGACGTACTGCGTCGTGGACAGATCGAGGATCAGGTCGTCGCGTCGGCACAGCTCGACCATCGACATCGATCCGTCGTGCACGGCATGGCGGTCGTCGTCGCCGATCTCGAGCATCGAGCCATCACGCCGTTCGGCGAGCAGGATCCCCGCCTCTTCGAAGCATTCGCGGATCGACGCCACCCAGTAGGCGAGACCGCCCGACTCGATGCCGAGCTGCGCCGACGCCGCCGCATCGTCGAGCCCCCGACAGAACGGCTCCAACTCCCGTGCGTGATCGGCGTCGTCGACCTTGCCGCCCGGGAACACGTACATGCCGGCGGCGAAGCTGGCATTCCCGGTCCGGCGGAGCATGAACACCTCGACGCCCGGATCGCCGTCGACAGCGTCGCGCACGAGCATCACGGTCGCCGCGGTACGGATCGGAACGGTGGCAGGGTCGTAGCTGTCGGCCATCCCCGCACCGTATGCGACGCCCCGACGCGGCGGGCAGCCGACGCGCGGAATGGGCGACGCCGTCCGGATCGCATACCGTCGAGGCATGATCGAAGCACCGAATCAGGCCGCAGACATCGTCGATCTACTCGAGTCCGACACGCGCATCATCGTTCCGCTGGCCAACGGCGAGCCGACCGCGGTGCTCGACGCGATCGAAGATGCCGTCGAAGCCGACATCGCGTCGGGGAGCGACCGGTTCATGGCCCTGCGCGTCCACCAGATGCACGCCATTCACGACCGGCGCTACCTGCGCGGCGACTTCGGCCGCCGCCTGCACCACATCTCGTACTTCCTCAGCCACGTCACCCGCCCGCACTTCCGCAGCGGCGCGATCGGGCTCGTGCCTGCGCACTTCTCCGAGGTGTACGAGATGATGCAACATCGCACGCACGATCCGATCGTGATCGCCGCCGCATCGCCGCCCGACCGGCACGGCTACTTCAGCCTCGGGGTGTCGGCCGACTACGTGTCGAGCTTCATCGGCCGAGCCCGGTTCTTCCTCGAGGTCACCGACCACATGCCCCGCACGTTCGGGCGCAACCAGATCCACGTGTCCCAGGTGGCCGGCTGGTGCCGCACCGACCGGCCGCTCGTCGAGGTGCAACCGGTCCAAGCCGACGAGGTCGACCATCAGATCGCCGGCCTCGTCGCGGAACGCATCCCGAACGGGGCGACGATCCAGACCGGGATCGGCGCCATCCCGAACGCGATCATGGCCTCGCTCAGCGACCATCGCGACCTGGGGGTCCACACCGAGCTGCTCTCCGACGGCGTCGTCGATCTGATGGAGTCCGGTGTCGTCAACGGGATCCGCAAGCGGCTCAACCGGACCAAGACCGTCGGGACCTTCGCACTCGGAACGAAACGACTCAACGAGTTCCTCCACGAGAACACGGCCGTCGAGCTGCACGCCGTGCGCTACGTCAACGATCCGCGCATCATCGCCCAGGAGTCGGACTTCGTCTCGATCAACGCAACGCTGTCGGTCGACTTCCTCGGCCAGTGTGCCTCGGAGACGATCGACGGTCGCTACTACTCGTCGTCAGGGGGTCAGAACGACTTCGCCCGAGGTGCGATGTACTCCAATGGCGGGCAAGGCTTCGTCGTGCTGCACTCGACCACCGGGTCGGGTGCCTCCAAGATCGTCCCGCAACTCGCGGCCGGTGACGTCGTCACGACACCGAAGAACACCGTCGACAAGGTCGTCACCGAGTACGGCGTCGCCGAAATGCGCTACGCGACCGTGCGCGAACGGACGCGACGACTCATCGCAATCGCGCACCCCGATCACCGCGCCGAGCTGACCGCTCGAGCCGAGGCGATGCACTTCCTCTGAGCCGGCACCAGCGCTGCGCCGGGCGCCGCACGGCCTCAGCCGGCCGAGACCGTCGACGGCGGGTCGTCGACGGACACGTCGTCATTGCGCGCGAGGAGGACCGCATCGCGCCGATCCTGGAGCAGGCCGAGGACACCGGCAACGGCGACGCACCCGCCGATGATCCCCACGGCGAGGAAGTCGTTGGACAGCAGCCCGCCGACGATGACGCCCACGACCACGATGCCGGCGAGCACGTCGGCACGTTTCGCGTACACGTACGCGATCGTGGAGCCGAGCAGGGAGAACATGATGACCGCCACGCCCCACTGGTGATCGTTGAGGAAGGCGCTGATGTCGGCCTGGCGGAATGTCACCCAGTCGGTGATCGCATCGCCCTCTTCTTTGAGGTCGACCCAGTAGAAGTACCAGAGCAGGTACAGGCCCGAGATCAGGACGAACGCCGCAGCGATGCGGTCCATGTACTGCAGCCCGCTGCGCAGCACCTTCAGCAGTCCGGTGTTCGCGAAGGCGAGCGCGACGGTCAGGCCGCCGACGAGCACGGCCATCCCGGCGCCGTAGGCGATGCCGTTGCGGAGCCCGGCGAACGCTCCGCCGTTCCGGCTCGTCGCGAACACTGCGGAGATGAAGAAGCCGATCGTGCAACCGAGCGAGGCGATCGCATAGGCGACGCCGTAGACGAACATCGACTTCACCGTCTGGTCCTTCTTGCCCTGCAGCCCCTGCGGGTTCATGAACGGCAACTTGAATCCGAACAGCATCGCGGCGCCGAGGACGAGCAGTGCGATGCCGAAGAAGCCGGTGGCGTACTTCGCGTTGGCGGTGAGCCAGCTCGTGAAGTAGTTCGCGAGTCCGGCGGCGACGATGAACACCGCCATGAACCCGAGGCTCAACGACGCGGACACCTTGAGTGCCTTGCGCAGGGTCTCGCGCTGGGTGAGTTGCTGGTCGGACCCCTGGATCCCCAGGAAGTACATGAGGTAGGTCGGCAGCAGGATGAACCCGCAGGGATTGACGGCGGCGAGCATGCCCGCCACGAACCAGAGACTCATGCTTCCTGCTCCAAGAGGTTGTCGACCCGCTCGCGCAAGCCGTCGGCGTCGAGGACGCCGGTCTGATCCACGATCTCGCCATCGGACGTGACGAACACCGTGTAGGGGAAGAACGTGACACCGAGGCCCGTTTGCAGCTCGACGGCGTCGTCGCGGAGCAGGTCGTACTCGACCCCGCGCTCGCCGGCGAAGCGCTCCGCCGTGGGGATCGGATCGAGCGGGTTGACCCCGATGAACCGCACGTCGCCGGCCATCTCGGCATCGACTTGGGCGAAGTCGGCCAACTCCTTCTCGCACGGCGGGCAATTGCTGTGCCAGAAATTGATCACGAGCGGCGTGTCACCCAGCCAGGACATGCTCGACACCTCGTTGCCGTCGGCGTCGACCAGCGTCGCCTCGGGCAGGACCTCGCCCTCCGGAATGGGTTCGATCAACGCCGGGCCGCCGTCGATGGTCCGGTCCTGGGGATCGACGAGTACGGCATCGACGTCGTTGCCGGAATCCGAGTCCGCCACGGTCTGGCTCCAGACGTAGCCGCCCGCCAGGCTCACGACCACGGCAACGCCCAGCGACACCGCGAGCAGTCGTGGTCGATTGATCTTCACACCCCGCAGGGTAATGAGCGCGGCGCCCACGAGGGACCGCATCCCACTGAACGTTCCGGGAACGCCGCGAAACGCCCGTTCACCGTCATTGGTCCGATTCTCGCGACACCCCCCATTCCGGTGAGATGTGAGACCGGGGGGTGGTCTCACATCTCACCGGTGGGCGGTGCGGCGGGCTCAGGCGACGACGCCGACGGGACCCATCTCGTCGTACACCACCTCGGGCCGCGGGTGCTTCGGCGGCCGACCGCACGGTCGCTTGTTGGCGACGATGCGACCGCCCGAGAGCAGTTCGCCGCCCCAGACGCCCCACGGTTCCTCACGCTCGAGGGCACCCTGGAGGCACTCGAACCGGAGGGGGCACAGCGCACACATCGCCTTGGCGCGGGCGATGTCGACGACGTGATCCGAGAAGAACAGCCCGGTCAGGGTGCCGTTGCCGTCGGCGCAGCGAGCCACCGGCGTCCGCGCCGCCAGGGAGTCGTCGATCGACTCGTCGATCGCCGCCTCGATCGGGACGTCACGGCCCGGTGGCCGGGGACTGTCGGGCGCCAGGGGTTCTCGTCCGATGACCTCGGCCTCACGGGCGATCAAGTCGAGGGCGAGGAGATCGACGCTGGGAACGTCGATGGTGTTCGAGCTGTCGTGCATGGTGGTGTCCTTGAAATCGGGGGAGTTGCGGGAAACGGGTGGATCGGTCTCGGGAGACACGGCGTCGGAGCGGGTGATCGTGTGCATGGTGTGCTTTCTGGTTCGAGTGGCTGGTGTCTGGGTGGGCTGGTGTCCGGGTGGGCTGATGTGGCGGAGCAATCGGGGCCGAAAACGACGAAACCGCCGGGTTCTGCTGAACCCGGCGGCCTCGGAGGAGGTGATGACGTCGATGTGCTACGTCATGCCTTCGAGGCGGCCGGGTGCGATTCGCTTGGTGGCGTACTTCGAGCCGAAACCCGAACCCTGCACGTCGCCACCAAGCCACGGATTCGTCGCGGAGACGACATCGGTGGTCGGCGTGGCAGCGGTCGCGAACATGCGATGGGCCCGACCCGCGACGTACGCCGATGCACATGCGGGTGCCGTGGCAACGAAGTCGACGGTCTCGGTCCGGGCGCGACCGAACAGCGAGCGGGCGATCAGTGTCGTCGTCATCGTTCGGCCTCCTTTTCGAATGTGGTCGGGGATCTCGTCGTACGCGCCGGAGCGGTGCGTTCGTGCAAGGCAAACACGTTCGCACCACTCAGGTCAAGGGAGTTTCTTCGTACTCGACGAGTTTCGGCGGCCGCCGGCGTCGCAGCGCCCGGCGGCAGATCGCCATCGTCAGGCGACGAGATGCGCCGGAATCGGCACTTCGTCGACCACGAGAACGGGCTTGGGGTGCTTCGGCGGACGTCCCCGCTTGCGCTTCACTTCGACCGGCACGCCGTCGAGCACCAGCATGCCGCCCCAGACGCCGTAGGGCTCCTCGCGTTCGAGTGCGCCCGACAGGCAGGACTCCTTGAGACCGCAGGGCCGGCAGATCGCCTTCGCCCGTGCGAGTTCGTGATCGTCATCGGAGAAGAAGAGGTGGGCCAACGTGCCGTTGCCGTCGGAGCAACGGGCGTAACTGGTCCCCCGCTCCTCGTCCGATTCCGTGGCGGTCGCCGAGTCGACGATCGCTTCGAGCGTCCGGGCGAACTCGAGCGTGCGGTCGTCGACGAGCGACGACGGGGCGGAGATGGTGTCGGTGGGAGGGTCGGTCAGCGTGAGGCTCATGGCGGGTGTCCGTTTCTCGTGAGGTGATTCAGGCGGGGTGTGTGCGGGCCCCGGGCCGGGGAGCGGTTCGGCCCGGGGCCCGCACAGATCCGGTGAGCACGGCGGTGATGAGTTCCTTCGTGTCGTCGTGTTCGACGTGCAAGAGCGCGCATCGGGGGCCGTCTTGCACTTTTCGCGAAAGAAGCTCGGGCCGGTCGACGGCATGGCAGAGTTGGCACGATGTCGAGACCACCCCGGATCCGCGTCGCGCCGTGCCGCACAGCGCGGTGCACGTGACCGTGGGCTTCGAGATCCTCGGCGTCGAGCACAGCGCCGTCGATCTCGCGATCTTCGCGGTCGGCTGGTCACTCGGCTGGTTGCTGCTCTGGCGGCCCCGCACCCTCCCTGCTGCGCCGGTCGGTGATCGACCGGCGGTGGCGGTGGTCATCCCGGCCCGCGACGAGGCCCACGCCCTCCCGCACCTGCTCCGCCCGCTCATCGACCAACAGCGCGCGGGTGACCGTGTCGTCGTGGTGGACGACCATTCGACGGATGGAACCGCGCGCGTGGCCCGAGCACTCGGCGCCGAGGTCGTCACCCCGCCACCGCCGCCGGACGGTTGGCTCGGCAAGCCGAACGCCTGCTGGCACGGTGCGCAGTCGACGAACGAGCCGATCCTCGTGTTCCTCGATGCCGACGTGCGACCGGGACCGACCCTGCTCGACGACGTCGCGGCAGCCGTGGCCGCTGATCCGGCGACGCTGGTCTCGATGCAGCCGTGGCACCGCATGGCGACGGTCGGCGAACAGCCCAGCATCCTGTGCAACGTGACGGCGCTGATGGGCTGTGGGGCGTTCACGCCGTTCGGCGATCGCACGGCCGCCAACGTCGCGTTCGGGCCGGTCATTGCGATCGATCGGGCGACCTACGACGCGGTCGGCGGCCATTCGGCGCCCGGCGTCCGGGCGATGCACACCGAAGACATCGGCCTCGCCCGCGCGGTCGGTCGGTCGCAGCTGTTCGTCGGTTCGCCTTCGACGACGACGTTTCGGATGTACCCCGACGGCTTCGGTGCGCTGGTACGCGGCTGGACGCGCAGCATCGCCACCGGAGCACGATTCACCCGCTGGTGGCTCGCGCTGGCGACGATCGCCTGGGTGTGTTCGATCGCCGGCGGGTGGATCGCGGCGCCCGTCACCTATCCGCTGATCGCCGTGCAGGTCTGGGTGCTCGGCCGCCGCGCCGGTACCACCGACCCGCGAGCCGCTGCGCTCTTCCCGCTGCTCGTGGTCGTGTTCGCCGTGATCTTCGTCCGCAGCGCATTCGCCGTCGTGTTCCGCCGTGATGTGACGTGGAAGGGACGCGCTGTCGACGCCCGGGGCGCCTGATTGAATGGCCGACATGGATGGGAACGTCATCTCCACCGGACGGCTGCGCCGCGCGGCCATCATCGGTGCGTTGGCGCTCGCTGCGACGCTCGGCGTCGGCGCGTCGCCGGTCGCCGCGCACGACGACATCAAGAGCTCGACTCCACCGTCGCGCTCCACCCTGCAGGAACCGATCTCGTCGGTCGAGATCGACTTCGGCGAAGCCATCAGCGACGACGTCGCCATGTTCCTCACCTACGACCTCGGCAACAACGAGTTCGAAGACATCGGCGGCGAGACCGTGCGCACCGGCGAGACGACGGCGCGCCTCGACTTCGACGAGGTCGAACGTGAAGGCACCTACTTCGTGCAGTACCTCGCGCCGGTCCCGGTCGACGGCCACGTGATCGCCGGTGCGATCTCGTTCACCTACGGCTCACCGAGCACCGGCGGTTCCGACAGCTTCCCGGTGGTGCCGTTCCTGGCCGGCTCCCTGGTCGTGCTCGCGATCGGCGGATGGTTCAGCTATCGCCGGATGCTGGTCCCGGTCGATGACACCGTCGACGAAACCGACGCCGCCTCGGCGACCTGAGGAATCACCGACCGCCGAGGCGCCCGCGCACTCAGAGATCGATCAGGATCTTTCCGACGTTGGCATTCGACTCCATGTACCGGTGCGCGTCGGCGATGTCGTCGAAGGCGAAGCGTGAATCCACGACCGGCGCGAGCGCACCGCTGTCGAACAGCGGCAGCATCTCGCGAGTGAAGCGCTGACAGAGCGCGAGCTTGCGTTCCACCGGCCGTGCCCGCAGCGTCGTGCCGATCCACGTGATCCGCTTCATCAGCAACAGCCCCATGTTCACCGGCGCCTGACCGCCGCCCATCAAGCCGACCTGGACGATCGTGCCATCGGCAGCGACCGCTTTGAAGTTGCGGTCCGCCTCGTCGCCACCGACCACGTCGAGAATCGTGTCGACACCGTCGGGCAGCTCGGCTCGGAGCGCGCCGAGCCAGTCGGCCGGGCTGCGCTCGAGGACGAGATCGGCCCCGAGCGCCCGGCAGGCGTCGGCCTTGCCCGCCGAACACGTGACCGCGATCCGTGCGCCGATCGCCTTGGCGATCTGGATGCCCGCCGTGCCGACGCCCGACGCGCCGGCGTGGACCAGGGCCCACCGACCGCTGGTCAGCCCGCCCTGCACGACGAGCGCGTCCCAGGCGGTCAGGAACACCTCGGCGATCGCGGCGGCATCGGACAACTCGACGCTCGCCGGCACCGGGAGTGCCTGGCGGGCGTGCGTGACGACGCGCTCGGCGTAGCAACCGCCCGACTCGATCCCCATCACCAGATCGCCGATGTTCCACTCCACGACGTCGGCACCGACGGCCGCAACGGTCCCGGCGTACTCGAGCCCCGGAATCTCCAGTTCGCGGTGTCGCGGGTCGGGATAGCCGCCCTGTCGTTGGAGCGTGTCGGCGCGGTTCAGGGCGGTGTGCGCGACGTCGACGAGGATCTGATCGGGCCCGGGAACGGGGTCCTCGACGTCCTCGATCGTCAGGACCTCGGGTCCACCATGTTCTCGGAGTACGACTGCACGCATGTGGGCAACGTACTCCGGCGTGGCAGGTCCGAGTCGTGCCGAGTGCTGGCGTTCGGGTCCGGAACCTCAGACGCACCCGAACGCCAGCCACCGCGAAGGTAGTGACGGCAGCGGTGACGATGCCGGGATTATTCGCCGCTCAGCCGGCCTCGTCGACGACCGACGCATGGGCTTCGGGTGCGACTTCGGGGAGAACGGCATCTTCGGGCCGCACGAAGACGTGGTCGCGGTAGTAGGCGAGCTCGCGCACCGACTCGCGGATGTCGTCGAGGGCGCGGTGGCTGCCCTGTCCGCGCGGCCGGTTGGCGTCGAGTTCGGGGTACCAGCGCTTGACGAGTTCCTTCACGCTCGACACGTCGATCGAGCGGTAATGGAGATACTCCTCGATCTCGGGGAGCGCGGCGGCCAGGAATCGCCGGTCGGTACCGATCGAGTTGCCGCACAACGGGACGGTCCGCTCCTCGGGCACGTGTTCGCGGATGAAGGCCAGGGTCTGTTCGCCGGCTTCGGCGAGCGAGATCGTCGACGCCTTGATCTGCTCGAGCAGACCCGACTTCGTGTGCATGTTGACCACGAACGGGTCCATGGCGGCCAGCGCCTCGTCGTCGGCGTGAACCACCAGGTCAGGGCCCTCGGCGACGATGTTCAACTCGTCATCGGTGATCAGCGTCGCGATTTCGACGATCACGTCCGACGTGTGATCGAGTCCGGTCATTTCGAGGTCCATCCACACCAGCATCGACGCCCATGGTACGGGTCACCGCGACCGAACGCCGGGACGGTTGCTGAGCTCGGCTCCCACCACGAAACGACGAAAGGGCCCGCGACGGAGCATGATGGCGGGGATGGCCGATTTCGCGACGATCCTCGCCACCCCCGGTGTCGAGGAGGTGTGCGAGCTGCGTGGGCGCATCGGTTTCATGGCGTACCACGGCGGTCACCTGGAATGGCTCACCGATGTGATCGCCCGTCGCGCTGCCGCCGCGGCCGATGCGTCGTTCTATGCGGTGATGCAGCCGGAGGGGATGAAGGAACACTTTCCGTCCACGACCGTCGATCGAGACCACTCGCCGGCGCTCGGTGAGTTCCTCGACCACGTCGACATCGTCATCACCGTCCACGGGTTCGGGCGGCGCGGCATGTTCGGCTCGCTGCTGCTCGGTGGACAGAACCGGGTGTTCGCCGAGCACGTGGGGGCGACGTTGCGCGGGCATCTGCCCGCATACGACATCGTCACCGACGTCGAGGCGATTCCGAAGAAGCTGCGGGGGATGCACGATCGCAACCCGGTCAACGTTCCCCGGCAGCAGGGCGTCCAGATCGAACTGCCGCCGCGAGTGCGCGGCTCGAGCAGCCCGCTGTGGTGGGACTGGGAAGGTCCCGGGCTGACACCCCACACCGAACGCCTCATCGAAGGCCTCACCACAGCCGCCACCACCTGGGACGAGTGAGGTCGAACAGCGACCTGATGCGGCGCCGAGGAACGCCCGTCGAATCCTGTCGACAACGCGACAGATGCTCTCATCCGCTCTGGCGATCAGATCGTTCGAGGTCAAGGCGCCGAGAACCGAGTTGGCCCCGGCCAACGACCGACGACGGCAACGCAGAGATCGGACGATCTGGCGTCAGAGCGGCAGGCGGATTTCGACGATGCCGCCGGGCCCCTCACCGAGGCCGACGGTGCCGTGGTGGGCGTTGACGATGCCCCTGGCGATCGACAGCCCGAGACCAGCCGTCCCGGTACGTAGATCGCGAGCTTCGTCGGCGCGGGTGAACGGCTCGAATGCTCTCTCGCGGAACTCCGCCGGGAACCCGGCGCCCTCGTCGATCACGCGCAACATGGCCGACCCGTCGGACTGGCTGATCTGGACGAGCACCACCGAATCGCCCGGCGCATGGCGAATCGCGTTGTCGAGCAGGTTGCGCACGACGCGCGCCAGTTGCGAACCGTCCGCGTCGAGGATCACCCGGTGATCGGCTTCGAGCAACAGCTTCACCCGGCGCTGCTCGGCGAGTGGTCGGAGCGTCTCCATCGCCTCGTCGGCGAGTTCGGTGAGGTCGAGTCGGGTCCGATTGAGTTCGAAGGTGCCGCTGACGATCCGGCTGTGGAGCTGCAGGTCGTCGACGAGCGACGACAACGCCCGGACCTGGCGCTCCATACCGACCAGGTACATGTCGGGGTCGGGTGCGACCCCGTCACGAATCGCCTCGACGGCGGCACGAAGTGCGGCGAGTGGCGTCCGCAGGTCATGGGAGATCGACGACAGCATCAGCGAGCGTTCCTTCTCGACGGTGTCGAGTCGGTCGACCATGACGTCGAACATCTCGGCCGCTTCGCCGAGTTCGTCGTTGCGTTGCACGCCCGTGCGCGCGGTGAGATCGCCGTCGGCGACCCGCATCGCCGCCGAGCAGATCCGCTTCGCATCGCGCGCCACGGGGCGGGCCAGCAGCATCGCGACCATCGAGGCGCCGAGCACCGCGGGGATCAGCGCCCACATCAGATACCGCTGGTCGTGCGCGCTGATGAACATCGTCTGCGCAGCGATCGCGATCATCATGATCGCCACGCCGAGCACGGCGAGGTTCGCACCGAGGAACCGGCGACCGAGACGGTTCATGCCGTGCGCTCGGTGCTGCATCTCGGCGTGATGGTGCTCCTCGGACTCGCTCATCGCCAACTCATCCCTCGAAGCGGTAGCCCACGCCCCAGACCGTGGTGATCCAACGCGGCTTCTCGGGGTCGGCCTCGATCTTGTTGCGGATGCGGCGCACGTGAACGGTCACGGTCGCCGGATCCTGCCAGTCGGGAGACGATTGCCAGACCTGTTCCAACAGCTGTGCCCGGGAGAACACCTGCCGCGGTGACGCCGCGAGGAACGCGAGCACGTCGAACTCCTTCGGCGTCATCTCGACGATCTCGCCGTCGAGGCGCACCTCACGGGCGAGCGGGTCGATCGACAGACCGGCGAACTCGATGGGTTGGGGCGAGCTGGTCTCGCGGTTGCCCGTCCGACGGAGCACACCGTTCACCCGGGCGGCGAGTTCGCGCGGGGAGAACGGCTTGACGACGTAGTCGTCCGCGCCCAGCTCGAGCCCGGCCACGCGGTCGGACTCCTCGGCTCGAGCGGTCAACATGATCACCGGGATGTTGCTGGTGGAACGCACGCGACGGAGGATGTCGAGCCCGTTGACACCGGGCAGCATCATGTCGAGCACGACGAGGTCCGGGGGCTCGGCTTCGAGCAGCTCGAGCGCACGCGTCCCGTCGGCCGCCTCGGCCACCTCGTGGCCGTCACGGCGGAGATAGCCGACGACGACTTCGCGAACGGTCGGCTCATCATCGACCACCAGGACTCGGGTTCCCGTCATGTGGGACAGCCTTGCGGGTCGCGGGCAGGCATTCAACCCTGGGAGTTTTCTGTTTCCGGTTTGGCTTCATCGGTTTCCCCGCCGTTCTCGTCCGCGGGGTCACCCGTCCCTGGCAAAACGGGGGACGGACCGGGGCCGGGGCGGGTGGGCTCAGGGAGCGAGGCGCTCGATGAGCCAGGCGCCGTCGGCGTCGCGACGGTAGCGGAGCCGGTCGTGGAGCCGACTGGGGCGACCCTGCCAGAACTCCCACTCCGCCGGCACCAGCCGCCAGCCGCCCCAGAACCCGGGTCGGTCGACCTCGCGGTCCGCGAACTCCGCCTCGACGGCGGCGACGCGGCGATCGAGTTCGTCGCGGTCGGCGATCACCTCGCTCTGCGGCGATGCCCAGGCACCGAGCTGGCTCGCCCGAGGCCGCGAGGCGAAGTAGTCGTCCGACTCGGCAGCCGAAAGCCGCTCGACCGCACCACGGACGCGCACCTGTCGGTGCAGGTCGAGCCACGCGAAGACCGCCGACGCTGCGGGGTGCACGTCGAGCTGGCGGCTCTTGGCGCCGGTGTAGTTGGTGAAGAACGAGAACCCGTGGTGGTCGGCACCGCGGACCAGCAGGATGCGTGCATCGGGCACCTGGTCGAGCCCGAGCGTGCCCAGCGTCATCGCATTGGGTTCGGCGACGCCGGCGTCGAACGCTTCGTCGTGCCAGCGCTGCCACTGCACCATCGGATCGGCGTAGACGTCGTCGACATCCAGGCCCGCCGTCTCGTACTGCACGCGTCGATCCCGAATCGAGTCACTCACGCCGGCGCGCCGATCACTTCGATGCCGCGCATGTACGGGCGCAGGACCTCGGGCACGGTGACGGTGCCATCGGCATTGCGGAAGTTCTCGATGATCGCCGCCCAGACTCGGGGCACGGCGAGGGCCGAGCCGTTCAGGGTGTGCGCGAATTCGGTCCCCTTGATGGGTTGGCCGTCGTCGTCGTGACGCCGGAACCGGATCGCGGCGCGGCGGGCCTGGTAGTCGCCGAGCCAACTGACCGACGACACCTCGAGCCACGCATCAGCACCCGGTGCATACACCTCGACGTCATAGGTACGGTGGTGGCTCTGACCCATGTCGCCCGTGCAGATCTCGATCACGCGGTACGGCAGGCCGAGCTCGGCGATCGCCCGCTCGGCACGCGCCACCATGTCGGCGAGCAGGTCGGGCGCCTGTTCGGGAGTTGCGTAGGCCATCATCTCGACCTTGTCGAACTCGTGAGAGCGCAACATGCCGCGCGTGTCGCGACCGGCCGAGCCGGCCTCGCGGCGATACGAGGCGCTGTAGGCCATCAAGCGGATCGGGAGTTCGGTGTCGTCGAGGGTTTCCTGGGCGTAGATCGACGTCAGCGGTGCCTCGGCCGTGGGGCTGGCCCACAGATCGTCGCGCTCGATGGCGTATGCGTCGTCCGCGAACTTCGGGAGTTGGCCCGTCGCCGTGAGCGTTGCGGTGCTGACGAGCGACGGCGCACGGATCTCCTCGTGCACGTCGGCGTTGAGATCGAGGCCGTACTGACACAGCGCCCGGGCCAGCGTCGCTCCGGCCCCGCGCTGCATGGTGAACATCGCACCGGCGATCTTTGCCGCCCGTTCGTTGTCGAGGATGCCGAGCCGCTCAGCCGACTCCCAGTGGGGGACGCGCTGATGGTCCGGGTACTCGTCGAGCAGACCGATCGGGCCGACCACCACCGGGTTGTCGTCCTCGCTCGCGCCGATCGGTGCGGACGGATGCGGGATGTTCGGAATCCCCAACAACAACTCGTCGAGGGCCGCGGAGATCTCGTCGTGTTCGACGGCCAGCGACTTCTCCTGGGCGCCCAGTTCACGGCTCTCGACCTGCAGGGCCTCGGCCTCGTCGATCTGGCCGTCTCGACGCAGTTGACCCACCTGCTTCGACAGCGTGTTGATCGTCGCCCGGATGGCGTCGCGCTCGCGTGCGATGTCGAGCAGACGCGCATCGAGACGAGCCGCACGCTCGACGTCGTCGATGATCGCAGGCCGGCCGCGAGTGGACAACGCCGTCCGGACGGCATCGAGGTCGTTGCGCAGCAGGCGTTGGTCGATCACGGATCGCGAGGCTAGTGCGACGCCGACGAAGACGCCGCCTGGGTTCGCACGGTCTGGGCGACCGCACCGAGCCATCGTGTCGTCAGAAGTCGTACAACGCGCCGAGGTCCGGGTAACCGCGAGCGGCCCGCTCCACATTCGGGTCCGGGCAGGGGTCTTCCACGCCCACCGTCGAACTCCACGGCATCGGACAGGGCTTGGCACTGATGTGGGCCATCTTCCGCGAGATCCAGTCGGCGATGCCCCACGACCCGCGGGTGAGCTGGTGGACGCCATCGGAGTGGAACCAGGTCGTCGATGCGAATCGGGTGTACTCGTGCAGGTCCCAGAGCTGGAGCTGCGGGTACTCGCCCGAGGCGTCGATCCGGCGCAGTTCCGCGTTCATCGCCCGGTAGTTCGACACGGCCCGCTCGGTCTGAGCGGGGAGCTCGTACGTGACGTCTTCACGGTACGTGAGCCAGACGATGGTCTCGTAGCCCTTGGCGACCGCAGCGTCGAGCACGAGTCGCGAGTGACTCGCGAACTTGGTGTCGAAGTCGTTGTACCCGGTGGCCACGATGAGGACATCGCCCGGGGCGGGCGACGGAACGAGGTTGATCTCGAGGAGCACCGTCGGCGGACGTCGTCCCTCCCGGCCACGGCACGACGTGTCGACCAGTCGGCGACACGACTCCAATCGATCGTCGGCGTAGAAGCCCCGCAGCCCCCCGAGCGCCTCGTTCCAGCGCACCCCCGCCATCGCCGAGTCGCCGATGATGGTCGCGGTGCGTGGCAGCTGCTCGCGCACTGCCGTGCGCTGCGCGGACAGGCCGGTGTCCAGCCCCTCGATTTCGGGCCCGGTGCCATTGGCGACGGACGCGCCGACTCCGACCGATCCGGCCGCGAGCAGCAGCGCACCGATGCGGCGGAACATCACGACGCGCGACTGTACACAGCGAACTTCTGCGACGCCCCGGCGACCGCGGCTCAGTCCTCGATGGGGGGACGGCTCCCGGCGAACGCCTTCTCGACGTCGCCGGTCGTCATCGGTGCTTCGGTCGTCTCCACGATCTCGGCGTCGGGAACGATCGTGCCCGGCTTGCGCCGGTAGTCGTGCTGACCCTCGTACTCCACGGCAAACCGTTTGAAGAAGATGAAGACCACGATCGTCCACAGGAAGATCCCGCCGGCGAGTTTCATGATCGCCCCGGCCAGTTGCTGGTCGATCTCGACGCTCCATCCGAACACCCGGACGGGGATGTCGTAGCTCTTGTAGACGACACCCTCGGCGAAGGTGAGCCACGCCGCGGGCACGGTCGGTACCACCGACATCAGGAACAGGTAGATGCACTTGCCGAGCGGACCGATCTGGAGCTCCGGCAACGGACCGACGACCGGCATCCACATCAGGAGCCCGAAGATCACGACGAGGAAGTGCAGCGAGTAGTGCAGTGGCCCGGACTCGACCGAGGCGGTCACGAACTGCGGAACGTGCGTCACCATGATGATCAGGTTGAACAACACGCCGGCGATGACCGGCTGCGCCAGGAACCTGACCGCCCGATAGAGGCGGCCGTCACCGACGAGCACCCGCATCAACCACGTCGGTGTGGCCAGCAGGGCGAGCGGGGGCAGGAAGAAGCTCAGCATCATGTGCTGCAACATGTGTGCCGAGTAGAGGTACTCCTCACCGATGTCGTGCATCGGCCAGTCGGACGCCACCCAGAGCATCAGCATGGCGCCGGCGAAGGCCAGCTTGTTCTTCCGGGTGACAGCGGGCTCGCCGTCGGGCACCGCCTGCGGGCCGATGACTCGAACCATGTAGACGTAGGCCCCGATCAGGAACCCCACGAGGATCCACACCTCGGGGTGCCACTGGTAGGCCCACGGCTGGACCTCGGCGGAAACCTGTGCGATCACGGCATCAGCCTACGGTCGGGGACGAACGCTGTCGTCGTGGAGCGACGTGAAGCGCGCCACGTCACGACGGATCAGCCCTCGAAGAAGCGGAAGGTGGCCAACGCCGCGATGTAGACAGCCAACGCCAGGAACAAGCCCGAGTAGAACATCCACGTGAAGACCCGGTTGTCGAAGCGCAGGTGCATGAAGAAGCTGACGACGACGAAGAACTTGATCGCCATCAAGATCAGCAGCAGCGGGATGAACGATCGGCCCGATGTCGATGTAGCTGGCGGCCACTTCCGCCGCGGTGATCACCGCGAGGATCAACGCGATGACGATGTACTTGTTGTCGCTGACCTGATCGTGCTCGCCGTGCTCGCCGTCGTGGCCGGGAGCGGCGTGATGGTCGTGGAGGAGGTGATGTTCCTCGTGGTCCTCGTGTTCGGAGGTGGACGGTGCGTCGACGTCGGTCATGATGCTCCGATCAGGCCGGGATGAGATAGACGAGGGTGAAGATGATGATCCAGACGACGTCGACGAAGTGCCAGTACAGACCGACCATCTCGACCGTCTCGGCCTTGTCTCCTGGGATCCTGTTCCTGCGCGATCATCGCCCATCGTCGACGATCAGCATGATGATGCCGACCGACGACGTGGACACCGTGGAAACCGGTGAGGGTGTAGAAGCTCGACGCGAACAGGCTCTCGGTGTAGCCGAGGCCCTCACGGTAGAACGTCGTGAACTCGTACACCTGCCCGGCGACGAAGAGACCGCCGAGCAGTGGCCGTGACGATCAGCCACAGCCTGCGTGTTGCGGTCGTCCTTGCGATTCGCTGCGGACACGGCCAGCACCATCGTCAGCGACGACATCAGCAGCACGAAGCTCGATGCCGACGTGAACGGGATGTCCCACAGCTGATCGGGTCCGACGTCCTCGCTGTGCCGGTTGCGGTACAGCATGTAGGTCGAGATCAGACCACCGAACAGCAGGCACTCCGAGCCCGAGGAACAGCCACATCGCCAGCTTGGTGTTGGACAGGCCGAGCGACGTGGGGTGTGCGCCGCCGTGTCCGTCGTCGGCGTGGTCGCCGGCGGGCACGTCGTGCTCGTGCACGTCGTCGGCGTGATCCTTGACGATCTCGACCGCGTCGGACACGGTCTCTTTCACGACGTCAGACATTGGCCAGCTCCTTGCTGGTCGGTCGCCCGGCGGCAGGCGGATCGAAATCGGACTCCTCGGCGTCGGCGGGCTCGAGCGCCCATCCGAACATCGCCGCCACGGCGAGTCGCTGCGCCGAGCACGATCAACCACGTCGTGTAGATGACGCCGTAGGCCATGATCGGCAACGACACGGCCAACACGATCGGCCAGTACGACGGTGCCGGCAGGTGGATGTGGGCATCCGCGTGCTGCTCCTCTTCCAGCGACCAGCTCGTCGAGTGTGGCGCGCTGCACGTACTCGTGCTCGTCGCCTTCGCCGATGTCTTCGTACTTGCGGTGGAACACCTCGTCGAGCGCATGCACGGTGGGCGTGCGGTCGAAGTTGTGCGCCTTCGGCGGACTCGTCGTGAGCCACTCGAGCGAGCGGGCATCCCACGGATCGAGCGGTGCCACGGGCATGCGGCGGTGGATGACGAGTGCGTTGATGAAGAACAGCAGCACGCCGATCCCGAGAACGAACGTGCCGATCGTGGCGACCAGGTTCCACATTCCGAGGTTGAAGAACCCGTCACCGGCGCGCTCGGTGGTCCAGACGTACATCCGTCGCGGCTGGCCCTGCAGGCCGATGATGTGCATCGGACCGAACGTGAGGTTCATGCCGATGATCATCAGCCAGAAGTTCCACTTGCCCCAGGTCTCGTTGAGCTGCTTGCCGAAGATCTTCGGCCACCAGTAGTAGATGCCGGCGAACAGACCGAGCACGCCGCCACCGAAGATCACGTAGTGGAAGTGCGCCACGATGTAGTACGTGTCGGTCTGCTGCGTGTCCGACGGCGCCACCGAGTGCGTCACACCCGACAGCCCACCGAGCGTGAACTGCACGATCAGGCCGCACGCGAAGAGCATCGCCGTCGTGAACTGCAACTTGCCGCCCCACATGGTGAGCGTCCAGTTGATGATCTTCACGCCGGTCGGCACGGCGATCGCCATCGTCGCGACGGAGAACACCGCGACCGAGACGGGTCCGAGTCCGGAGGCGAACATGTGGTGCGCCCACACGCCCCAGCCGACGAAGCCGATCGCCGCACCCGAGAACACGACGAACGGGTAGCCGAACAGCGGCTTCTTCGAGAACACCGGAAGCACCTCGGAGATGATGCCGAACGCCGGCAACACGATGATGTACACCTCGGGGTGACCGAAGATCCAGAACAGGTGCTGCCACAGCAGCGGGTCTGCGCCTTCTTCGACGGTGAAGAACGTCGCGCCGAACGACCGCTGGAACATCAGCAGGAACAGCGCGACGGTGATGACCGGCATGGCGAACAGCAGCAGGAACTGCGTGATCATCGCCATCCAGGTGAAGATCGGCATCTTCATCAGCGACATGCCCGGCGCACGCATGTTGAGCACCGTGACGATCAGGTTGATCGCACCGACGAGCGACGCGATTCCGGTGATCTGCAGGCCGAGCGCCCAGAAGTCGACGCCGTTGGTCGGTGAGAACGGCACGTCGGAGTTCGGGGCGTACATGAACCAGCCACCGTCGGCTGCGCCGCCGAGGATCCACGACGAGTTGAGGAACAGACCGCCGGCCACGAACAGCCACAGGCTGAGCGCGTTGAGCCGCGGGAACGCCACGTCGCGGGCGCCGATCTGCAACGGGATCATGTAGTTGGCGAACGCTGCCGCCATCGGCATCACGAACAGGAACACCATCGTGGTGGCGTGCATCGTGAACATCTGGTTGTACTTGTCGGCCGACAGGATCGTGCCCTCGGGGCCGGCCAGCTGGAGGCGGATCAACCCGGCCTCGATGCCACCGACCACGAAGAAGAACATCGCGACCACGCCGTACATGATCCCGATCTTCTTGTGATCGACGGTGAAGAGCCCACGATCGCCAACCGGTGGTCTCGACCGGACGGCGAAGATAGCCGTATGACGAGGTCGCGGTGACCGGGGTGTCGGTTACGGCGGGTACCGGTGCTTCGGTCGCCGGGCGTTCGATGATGGCCATTGGCTATCGATCTCCCATCACATTCGGGTACGTGCTCACTTGAGCTCCAGGAGGTAGGCCAGGAGTTCGTCGATCTGATCCTCGCTGAGCGCGAGGTACGGCATCCCTCGGTACAGGCCGTCCGTCGGCTCGAGCTTTTCCGGGTCGGCGTACATCGGCTTCTTCGCGGGAGCGTTGCGCAACCACTCGCGCATGTCGACCTCGGCGAAACAACCCTCGGTCACGCCTTCGAGGTAGCGATCCGTGAACTCCTCGGAGTCGGCGTCCCACACGGCCTCCCGGCATCCGGGCCGGAGCATGCTGAACATCGCGCCGGCGAAGGTGTTGCGCGTCATGAGGTTGGTGAGGTTGGGCGCGGCGCCCGGGTACACCTGGAGGTCGGGTCGCGACACGATCGAGGTCGCCGTTGGCGTCTTCGAGCCCGTTGACCTGATGGCAGCGCGAGCAGTTGGCGATGAAACTGGCTTCGCCTGCGGCGGCGAGCGTGCCCGCTTCTGGCGAGGTGTAGTCCTCGAGCTGGTTGGCGACCCACTCCTCGAAGCCCTGCGGGGGTGAGCGCGGCCACCTCCATGCGCATGTTCGCGTGGCTGAGACCACAGAACTCAGCGCACTGTCCGGCGTAGATGCCGGGCTCGTTTGCCTGCATCCGGAGCGTGTGCACCCGTCCGGGGACCATGTCGCGCTTGCCGTTGAGGCGCGGGATCCAGAACGAGTGGATCACGTCGCGGCTCGTCCCACGGATCAAGACGTTCATGTCGGCCGGGATCACCATCTGGCCCGAGGTCACGATCGGCTCGGTGATGCCGCCGGGCATGCATCCGTCCTGGACCGGGTAGTCGAATTCCCACCACCACTGCTGGCCGGTGACGTTCACGACGCATTCGGTGTCGTCGGTCTCGCTCAGCGCCATGATCGTGCCGACGGTCGGGATCGCCACGCCGATGAGGATCAGGGCCGGCAGGATCGTCAACGCGATTTCGAGCGCCGGCTTGCCGTGGGTCTGCTCCGGGATCGGCTGACCGCGATCGCGGTAGCGGAACACGACGTAGGCGACGACGCTCAGCACCACGACCCCGACGGCTGCCGCGATGTAGAAGACCGGGCGAGCGAGGTCGTCGATCTTCTGGGCGTTGGTACCGGCGGGCTGGAAGGTGTCCTGCACCGCGTTCTCCGCGCACCCGGTCATCAGCGCGCCCGCACCGACGATCGCGGCGTACTTTGCGGCTCGTACCCGGGACGACGTTGATGTCACGGAAACCACGCTAGTTGCCGTCTCGGAGTCGCGCCGCTTCGTTCGATCGTGATTTCCACGCTGCTGATCCAGGCTCATGGGACGATCAATTCCAACGTGGCGGTGTCGACGCCGGGGACGAAGAACCAGAAGCCGTCGGCGCCGGGCGGACCGTTCGGGTTCTCGATACCGTCGAATGCGAAGCTCGGCTCGCGTGCGACGACCGTGACCAACTGGGCGCCGCCGGGCTCGAGCAAAGTGGTGCAGAGTTGCTGCGGAGCTTCGACCTCGACGGTCTCGCCGTCCTCTTCGATCTCGATGGTCTGCGTGCCGAGATCGAGCGAGAGGCGGCGATCCTCGTCCGATTCGTTCCGGAAGATGATGTTGGTCGGGTTCGAGCGGGGGATCACCATGGCGGTGCCACCGAGTTCGATCGGCCCGGGCACGTCGAAGGTGAGCTCACCGGTGCTGGACAGGAAGACCTGGTAGGCCCCCGACTTGTTGGCGACGGTCTGGCTGGCCTTTTCGTCGGCCTCGGGGAACTCCTCTGGGCTCTCACAGATCAACCCGGCGGGGTGTTTGCCCTCGGCGGCGCCCTCCGCGTACTCGGCGGGGTGCAGGATCGCCTCTTCCTGCCAGACGGAGGTGGTCTCGTAGAGGCGGATGTCTCGTTCCCCGTCGATGCCGGTGAGCGCTCCGGCGCCGACGACGGCGAGCGCGCCGACCGCCATCAGCCCGCCGACCGCACTGACCTTCATGTTCGGACGACGGGCGACGAAGAACGCAATCAGCAGGAACACCAGGGCGACCACGCTGAAGGCGATGACGGTGTTCGTCTTCGACAGCCACAGCATGACCCGGCTGAACGAGTACACGATGATGCCGATCGCGATCGCACCGCCGATCGGGAACTCCAACGGGTTGGACAGACGACTCCGGACTTCGGCGTTGTGCTCGACGTTGCCCGACGCCCGCTCGGCCCAGGCCTGCACGGTCCACTCGGCTCCGGTGGCGAGCAACGCGACGATGCCGATGACGACGATCGGTTGGTAGCTGATGAGCCCGACGGCGACGATGACCGCGCCGAACGCGAAGCCCAGCGGCCACACGCTTCCGGCCGGCGCGTACTGTGCCGCCGCCGTGGTCTCGACGGGCGCCTCGTCGTCGAGGAACACGTTGGAGTCACGCAGGATGGCGTTGGCCACGGTGAGCGCGATCAGGGCGATCGTGGCCGAGGCCAGCCCGACGGTGCCGAGCACGCCGTCCTGGCCGAGGCCGTACACGACGGTCGCGATCAGCGAGACGACGGAGGCGCCGATGAGGAATTTCGATCCGGTGGTGAACATCAGTCGATGAATCTCACTTGGTGACGTAGACGAGGAACCAGATGGCCGTGTACACGGCCGTCATGGCGTACCAGAAGATGGCGTGGGCAATGAGGATCTCCCGCTCGCGGGTGCGACCGGCGAGGTAGCGGAAGGTGGTGACGAGGCTGAACAGCAGACCCGCCACCATGAGGGCGAAGAACATCCCCGTGATCGCATAGAACATCGAGCCGTACTCGCCGTCGGCGACGGCGACGCCCATCTGATTCCAGACGAAGGCCTGCGCGTTCATGATCAACAGGGCGACGAACGCCGAGACGCCGAGTGCGAACACCGTGTTCGCCCGATCGTCTCGCTTCGAGGCCCACACGGCCCACTGGGCGAACGAGCACAACGCCGGGAACGCGATGAGCATCACGTTGCTCGGCACCTCGGGCACGGTGATGCCGCTGGGCAGCCAGCTCTGACCCGCCTCGATGGCCGCTGAGCGCTTGACGGCCCAGATCGCCAGCATTCCACCGGTCAGCATGGTCATCGCGAGGACGCTCAGCGTCGCCCCGACGATCATTTGATTGCGCGGCGCCGGCGCGGGGCCGGCCGGAAGAGCTTCCATCAGCTCGCACTCCCTGTCTTCGAGTCGTTGGCGGTCTTGAGGTCGAGCAGCGGCTCAGCCGACGTGATCGACGGGACATCGACGAAATTCGATGCCGGCGCCGGCGATGTGGTCGCCCACTCGATCGTGTGACCGTCGTACGGGTCGTCGGTCGCATCGGGCTCCGATCCGAACACCGTCGCCATCAGCAACCCGATGAACGCGAGCACGGTGAGCGCCATCAGGCCGTGGCCGACCAGCACGAGGATGTTCCAGATCTGCAGGTCGCTGTCGTCGTAGACGAGCCCGGCGGGCTGATCGAGGAAGGCGGCGATGTAGTGCGGGAAGCTCGCGAGGACCGTGGCGAGAACCCCGAGCAGGGCAAGCGGCGCCACCTTCTTCAGGTCGAGTGTGTGGCCCCAGAGCTTGGGCGCCCAGTAGACGAGGCCGCCCATCACACCGAGCGCCACCCCGTAGGCGACGTAGACGAGCGACGCCTCGCCGAACACGGTGTCGATGAGATCGAGATCGACGATCGGTTCGATCGCAGATCCGACCATCCCGACGAAGACCATTCCGAACCCGAAGAACGCGAACAGGAAACCGGCGGTGATGTTCGGCCGGATCGTCTCGCCGTCGTCGTTCTTCTCGGGCTTGGCGAGGAACAGCGCCATCAGGAACAGGATCCCGGCGCCGAGCAGCGGCAGCAGGTGGAACATCGCCCACGGTGCGACGTCGCCGAGCTTGACGGAGAAGTCGTCCCCGTCGGCGATGTTGAGCTGGGATCCTTCCCACGGCACGTCGAAACGCAACTGTTGGGTCACGGCGGCCAATGCCGACACGCCGACGAGCGCCAATCCGGCGAAGACCAGTCCGCGCAGCTTGGCCCGCTTGCGGAACGTGACGGGCAGGAGCTCGGCGAACAGCCCGAGGACCGGAATCGCGAACAGGAAGGTCGTCGGCTGCGTGAAGACCCAGCCCGCCCAGGTGACGATGCCCTCGTTTCCACCGAACGCATCGCGGGCACCGCTGCGATGATCGACGAACAGGTAGATGATCGTGCCGACGAGGACCGGCATGACCAGCACGAGTCCGATCGCGAACACGAGCACCGAGAACGAGAAGAACGGCACGCGACGCATCGTCATGCCGGGTGCTCGCGTGGTCAGCACGCTCGTCGCCAGGCTGACGCCGACAGCGGTGAAACCGAGCGCCATCAGGCCGTGCGCAGCGAGGAACAGGCCGACCATGTCGGCCTCGCCACCGCCGAAGCCGCCGTTGTTGACGAGCGACACGATCGACAGGATGAACCCGCCGAGCCACATGTACATGCCGGCGGCGACGAGTCGGGGGAAGGCGATCGCCCGAGCGCCGAGCTGGAGCGGCACGATCGCCACGGCGAGGCCGGCGGCGAGGGGCAGTGCGGTGCCGAACACGAGACCGACGCGTTGGCTGCCGAGCAGCTGCGCCCACGAATCGGTGTCGAACGCAGCAGCGCCGCCGTCGACGCGTTCGATCGCGACCAACAGGTTGGCGACGATGGTGGCGAGCAGGCCGAGCAGACCCGCGCCGACGAACATCCGGCCGATCTTCTTGTGGTCCGTCGAGGTGAGCCAATCGACGTCGACAGCGAGCAGCCGTCCGATGGTCGAGTCACCCGCGGCGTCGGGGCTGGAATCGATGGTGGTCATGTGGTGTTGAGACTCACTTGGCTGGATCGTCCTGGGCCGGCGCGGTTGGTGCCGACGTCTGTCATCGTCATGCTTGGACGCGTCCCGGCATGACGGCCCGAGACTACTTGCACGCGACTGTTTCGCCAGAATTCCCTCACGATTTCGCGGGGGCTGCGTGTCGCGCGGCACGTCACGAGTGCGCAAGCCCCCGGTTTGTGTGACCGAATGCGACGCTCGATGTCGATTTCGGTCACCCAAACGGAGAACCGCCGGGTTTGGTGCGACGGGACAGGTGGCGGCGAGGGTCAGGAGATCCCGTACTCGACGAACACGTCGAGCATCATCGCGCCGAACAACAGGGTGACGTAGGTGATCGAGTACCCGAACAGCCGCATCGAGGCGGCCGGCGTGGGATTGCGACCGAGTGCGACGGTGCCCCCGATGAAGATCGCGCCGAGCACGATGGCGGCGATGCCGTAGATCCAGCCGAGGCCGGCGACCGGCCACAGCACGAGCGTGCCGATGACCAGCGCAACCGTGTAGACGATCATCTGCTTGACGACATCGGCGATCGGTGCGACCGAGGGCAGCATCGGGACGTCGGCCGCGCTGTATTCGTCGGCGTACTTCACCGCGAGCGCCCAGAAGTGCGGCGGGGTCCAGAGAAACATCACCACGAACAGGATGATCGGCTCCCAGCCGAGCGAGTTCTGCACTGCGGCCCACCCCACGAGCACCGGGACCGCCCCGGCCGCGCCACCGATCACGATGTTCTGTCGGCTGGTGCGTTTGAGCCAGAGCGTGTAGATCCCCACGTAGAACGCGGCCGCAGAGAACGCGAGGACGGCGGAGAGCAGGTTCGCTCCGGCCCACAGCACGGCGAACGCGGCGATCTGGAGCACGATGGCGAAGACGAGCGCATTGCGCGGCTCGATGCTCCCGACCACGAGCGGTCGGTTCTGCGTGCGCTCCATCAACGCGTCGATGTCGCGGTCGACGTACATGTTGATCGCGTTCGCTCCACCGGCGGCGAGCGTGCCACCGATCAGGGTCACGAGGACGAGGCGCGCCGGCGGCCATCCCTGCTGGGCGAGCACCATCGTCGGGATCGTCGTGATCAACAGCAGTTCGATGATGCGGGGCTTGGTCAGCGCGATGTACGCCCCGACCACGGTCGTCGGTCGACGGCGCGGGGCGTGCGCCGCGACGCCGCCCGGTGCCAACCGCGACGGAACGAGAGGACGAGAGCCGACAGCCATGACCGCCTCATCGTACGACGCCGGGCCGATTCGCGGCCACCGAGCGCGGGCGTTCCGCGTGAAATCCGTCCGCGCGGCCGTCGCGCGCCACGGGAGGGCCCGCTCGCGGTCGGTACCATCGGTGCCGTGCCCACGACGCTCGAACCGGTGCAGGTCGATGAGCCCGACCTGGATGACGCCACCGAAACCGACCGCCCGTGGATCGTCCTCGTGTGGAACGACCCGATCAACCTGATGAGTTATGTCACGCACGTCTTCCAGAAGCTGTTCGGCTACTCGCTCGAGAAGGCGACCGAGCTGATGCTCGACGTCCACGAGAAGGGACGGGCCGTCGTTGCGTCGGGCACGCGAGAGGAAGCCGAGATGCACGTCTTCCGGCTGCACGAGCACAGCCTGTGGGCGACGATGGAACACGACAGGTGACACGTCGCTTCAAGCCGCCGGTGTACGCAACGACCAAGAAGGGTTCGACGTACTGGGTGCTGAACATCGGCCCGGACGAGCGGGCGATCATCGGGCGCCTGCTCGACGAGCTGCGCGCCCTGCTCACGAGTGAGTCCGACGAGTCATCGCCGCTGCTGCAGCGCCTCTTTCCGACCGCGTATCCCGACGACGAGGAGAAGGAAGCCGAGTACCAGCGACTGATGCGTGAAGAACTCGTCGCCAGCCGGGTCTTCCAGATCGAGGCCGTCGCTGGCTGTCTGGCCGACGAGGAGGCAACCCTCGACGAGGGTCAGGTCGTGGCGCTGATGCAATCGGTCAACGCGGTGCGAGTGGTGCTCGGGACGATGCTCGACGTCGGCGAGGACGACGAAGTCGGTACGGGCCAGGTCGGCGACGAGTTCGAGGCCGAACGGCAGCTCTACGGTTTCCTGTCCTGGCTCCTCGACTGGATCGTCCGATCGCTGCAAGCCACCTGACCCGCACGCCGCTGACGCGAGCTGACTCGGCGGCCTGACACTCGGTTTCCCGTTCTGGGTTGCGGCGACCCACTGAGGGGTGTGATCCCCTCTCGTTCCATGACCGTCGTCCGCCATCGTGCGCGCACCGCGCGCCGTCGGTCGGCCCCGAATCCGACGCCGGTCACATCGGACTACTGTTCAACCACACCTGGTTGGGGGTCAACCGGTTGGGGGTTCTGGCGGTCATGACGACAACACATGCGAGCAGCCGTTCGTCAGCATCATCCGACGCCGCGCCGTGGAGCGCCCGCTCGGCAATCGAGCGCAGCACGCCGTCGGCTCGAGCGGGCGCACTGGTCGTCGCCCTCACCGCGCTCGCTTGCACGCTCGACGAACGAGTGCCGCTCACGACCGGGCTCGTGATCGCCGCGCTGATCCCCGCGGTGCTCGTCGACCTGATCGAACACCGGCTGCCCAACCGTCTGGTCGGCGGCGGCGCCCTGATCGGTGCTGCCAGCCTGGTCATCGAGGTCTCGTCGGTCGACGTCGCCTTCGGCCCCGCCGACCCGGTGCTGGGCGCGCTGACAATGGCCGGTCCGCTCCTGCTCACTCACCTCGTCCGCCCGGCAGCGATGGGGTTCGGCGACGTCAAACTCGCCGTCGTCATGGGCGCGGCCCTCGGTCTCGTCGCCCCCGTGATCGGACTGCTGGCGCTCGCGCTCGGCTCCGCGCTGTCGGCGCTGGTCGGTCTGGTTCGTGCACGCCGCACCATCGCATTCGGACCCGGGATGATCGTCGGCGCCGTCATTGCGCTGGCGCTGGTCGTGTCGCCGTTCGACCCGACGGGCCTCGACGACCGCACCGCTTCGCTCGACGAGATCACGTCGCCGAGCGACCCCGTGTCCGAGCCGGCACCGCGGTCGCAGCCCAGTTCCGAGAGGGAGCAGCCATGAGCCGACAACCCGATTCCGCGACACGCGGCTTTCGACCGAGTGCCCGGCGCCGCAACCGCATCGCAGCGGGCGTGGCCCTGGGCGCCGTCGCCATCGGTGGCAACGTGTTGGTCTACTCATCGCTCGACGACACGACCAGCGTGGTCCAAGCCGTCGACAACATCCCGGCGGGCACCCAGGTCACCGCCGACATGTTCCGCACCGTCGACGTCGACGTCGACGCGAGCGTGCCGACCGTCGACGGGGATCAACTCACGGCGCTCATCGGACAGTACGCCCGCGTCCGGATCGTCTCGGGGCAACTGGTCGTCGGGCTCGCGTTCCAACCCGAGCCCCTCGTCACCCCGGGCATGGCGATCGTCGCGATCGAAGTCGACGCCGACCTGATGCCGACGAACGTCCGCGACCGCTCCGATCTCCAACTCGTGGTCCTCGACGACGACGGCGTGCCCCAGACCATCCCGGGGCGAGCGATGGAGGTTCCGGTCGAATCGGTGTCGGGGAGCGGTTCGGTCTCGCTGTCGGTCGAGGTCGACCTGGCCCAATCGCCGGCGGTCGCCACGGCCGAGGTCGTCCGGGTGGTGCTGTTGCCGCCGAGCCCCGACGGCGAGGCGGGCGACCCGCCGAATGCGGAGCTCGTCGGCGACGATGTCGAGCGCGTTCCCGATTCGACTCCGTCGGGCGAGGAGGGATGACATGGCCCTGATCGTGGTCGGCGGTGACGGGGCCACCACCTCGGCGCTCGCGTTGGCCGCCGGCTGGCCCGAGCCCGATGCGCACGAACCGGACTCCGACGGCGCCACCGTCGAGACGATCAGCCACGGCGCCGTCCACCGGCACGCCGTCGACGTCGTGGTCGTCGAGGCGGACCCGACCGGCGGCTCCCTCGCCGCATGGCTCGACACGCCACTCAGCCCGTCGCTGTCGTCGGTGGTCACCTCGCTGCACCAGGGTTCGACCAGCGGTGCGACGAGCGCGAACCGCTGGTCGACCATCGACACCATGATCCGGCGTTCCGCCGCCGGCATCCGGTTCATTCCCGCACCGTTCCGGATGCGCGAAGCCCGCGGCGCGATCAGCGAAGCCGACCTCTCCCTCTTTCCGCTGCTCGCCACGCTCGACCACACGATTGCACTGGTCGACGTCGGACGAATCGATCCACTCCGGCTCCCCCCGGCGGTTCGCCACGCCGAGCTGACGCTGGTGGTGCACCGCCAGGACGCGTCGTCGGCGCCTGCGGCCACGGTCCGCCTCGAGCGGCTCGCCGAAACGACCGAGGCGCTGTGCGACGTCGGCGCCGACGTCGGACTCGCCCTCGTCGGCGACGCACCGTTCTCGCTCGACGAGGTGGCGGACTTCGCACGTCCGACCGGACCTGCCCATTCGCTTGCGCTCGATCCGCTCAGCGCCGCAGTGCTCGCCGGACGGACCGGCGTGTCGAGTCGTCGCCTGGCCCGGCTGCCACTGATGCGCTCGGCGGCCCGTGCGGCGTCCGACCTGGCGCAGCTCATCGAATCGAGACAACGAGCCGGCGCCCTCGTCGACGGGGGTGCCGCATGACCCGCACGGCCGCCGCACGTCGGCCCGCCGACGCCCTCGACGAACCCGTCCGCGAGGTCACCGGTCGCGTGGCCGACCGGCTCATCGACGCGGTGGAACGCGACGCCGGCATCGCCGACCGCGCGCCGGGCAACATGCCGCTCGCCGTCGACGAACGACGCCAGCAACTGCTGGTCGGTGCCTGGATCAACGACGAGATCACCGTCGTCAACGAGGACCGGCTCCGAACCGGGCAGCGCCCGCTCGACCTCGACACCGAGCAGATCCTGCGCCGTCGCGTCGTCGCCGAGCTGACGGGTGCCGGCCCGCTCGAGCCGTATCTCAACGACACCTCGGTCGAAGAGGTCGACGTGAACTCGGCCAGCTCGACCTGGGTCACCTACGCCGACGGGCGCAAGGTCGACATCGGCGCACTGTGGAACTCGACCGCCGAACTGACTGCGTTCCAGAAGCGGCTCGCGCTGCGGATGCGCGGGACGGGCGAAGGGCGTCTCGACACCTCGTCGCCGATGCTGACGATGCAGTCCAACGACGGGTCGCGCATCGTCATGGTGCTGGGCGGCAACTCCGAACACGGCATCTCCACTCACCCGAGGATCGCCATCCGCCGCTTCGTCGTGCGCCAGGTCGGCCTCGACGGGCTCGCCGAACTCGGCCTGTTTCCCCTCGATCTCGTGGCCCAGCTGCGCGCGCTCGTCCGGTGCGGATTCACGATGCTGGTGTCGGGTCCGCCGGGAGCGGGCAAGACCACGCTGCTGACCGAACTGCTCGGTGAAGTGTCACCGCTCGAGCGGATCATCACCGTCGAGAAGAACCTGCTCGAGCTCCGCCTCGAGGACGACCCGCGCCACCCCGACGCCCCCGCGCTCTTCACCCGACACTCCAACGCGGAAGGCGAGGGCGAGATCACGACGCGGCAGCTCGTCGAGCTGACCCGCCGGCTCAACCCCGATCGCGTCGTCGTCGGCGAGCTCGTCGAAGACGAAGCGCTCGACATGCTCGACGTCGCGTCGATGTGCAAACGCGGTTCGCTCGCCACGATCCACGCGCACACCGCCGACATCGTGCTGCAACGGCTCGCCTACTACGTGTCGAAATCGAACACGAACCTGCCGGAGTTCGCCGTGTGGAGTCTCATCGCGCAAACCGTCGACTTCGTCGTGCACATCGATCTCGTCCGCAACGCCGCCGCCGACGAGGCCACGACGCGCCGGGTCACGTCGATCATCGAGGTCGGCGGGCTCGGTGAGCGGGGTGGCGTGGCGAGCACCGAGGTGTGGGGGTTGGACGAGACCGCCGAGCTCACGCAGCTCGCCCCACTGTCGCCTCGCCACCTCGCCCGTCTGAAGTTGTCCGGATACTCCCCCGACCAGTTCGCGATGCGAGGGGTGTCGTGACCTCGACGACGATGTTGCTCGTGCTCTCGACCGCGCTGTTCGTGCTCGCGATCGTGGTGGCCGTCGCCCCCGTTGACGACGAGCACAGCGAAGCGGCACCATCGGCGATGCGCCGCGTCGACGGGGCCCATGCCGTCCGGGCGGCATGGGCGGCGGGACTCGGCATCGTGGTGCTCGCGGTCTCGGGCTGGGTCGTTCCGGCCCTCGTGATCGCCGCCGCAGCGTGGTACTGGGTCGCCGCGTTCCAACGCCGCGATTCCGGGCGAGCGAACGACGTCGACCGGACCGACGCGCTCGCCTCGTGGATCGAGAACCTGCGCGACGTCCTGCTCGCCGGCGACCAGCCGATCGGTGCGATCACGTCGACGGTGCCGTCGACGCCGCCGATCATCCGGCCGGCGGTCCGGCGGCTGTCGGCGGCACTCGGCCATCAGGATCCCGACACGGCGTTTCGCCGCTTCGCCGACGAACTGGACGACCCACTCGGCGATCTCGTCGCGGCGGGGTTGTTGATCGCCGTACAGCGTGGCGCCCGCACCGTCGCGGTCTTGACGTCGCTCGCCGAGCAGGCACGCACGGCCGCAGACCGACGGCGAATCGTCGAGGCCGAGCGGGCGCCGATCCAGCGCGAGGTGCTCCTGCTCTCGCTCATCATGGGTGCCTTGGTGATGGTGCTGCTCGTGTTCGGACGGGCGTCGTACCTCGACGCGTACGACACGAACGAGGGCCAGCTGTTCCTCGGCTCGGTCCTCGCCGTGTACGCCGTGCTCCTCCTGCGTGTCCAGCGATTGTCGAAGTTCCCGAAGCCGAGCCGCTTCCTCACCTCCGCGGGCAGCCGGACGCCCGCCGGCCGCGGCGTGGGGGTCTCCCGATGAGAGGGACCGGCGTCGTCGTGCTCATGGGCATCCTCGTCACCGTCGCAGGTTGGCTCGTCGTGACCGGTTGGCGACAGCCCCGCCCGGCCCTGGCCACTGCGGTGCAACGACTCCGGCGCCCGCCGATCGATCGAGACGACGGACAGCCCGGCACCGACCTGGTCACGCGGCTCGGCGAGTACGGCATGCGCTCGGCGTTCGTCCGCCGTCAGTTCGGATCCGCCGCAGCGCTGCGGATCATCGGCCGACCGGTCGCCACGCACGTCGGTTACCTCGTCGTGGCATCCATCGCCGGACTGGTCGTCCCGTCACTGATCCTCGGCCTGCTCGGCGCGCTCGGGGTGGTCAGCCTCGGCGTGTTCGTCCCGGTCGGCGTGTCGATCCTCGCCGCGGTCGTCGCGCCCCTCCTCGTCCACTCGGCCGCGATCGCCGAAGCAGACGAACGCCGCATCGACCTCCGCCACCAGCTGTCTGCGTATCTCGACATGATGACGATGCTCCTCGCCGGCAACGCCGGCCACGAAGGGGCGCTCCAGCAGGCGGCCGAGGCGGGTGACGGATTGCTGTTCCGCGAGCTCCGTCGACGGATGCGCGAAGTCGCCACGACCGGACAGAGCCTCGTCGGCGCGCTGACGATCGTCGCCGACGACTTCGAGCTCCCCGAGCTCGACCAGGTCGCCTCGGCCGCTGCGCTGTCGGCAGCCGAGGGCTCACCGGTGGCCAAGACGCTCGCCGCCAAGTGTTCGACGCTGCGATCGACGCTCGCCGCCGACGACGAGGCGCGTGCCCGTGTCCGCAACGACAAGGTCACCCCGCCCCTCGTCGGGATGGCCGTGCTGTTCATGGCGCTCCTCATCTATCCCGCGCTCACGCTCTGACCCGCACCCGACCCTCGACCCAGTCGTCAGCCACACAAGCCCAGTCCCAAACCCACAGCCCCACCCACACGAAGGAATCCCGATGCACGACATCTCATTGACGCTCACGGCCATCACCCACGTGATCTACGCCGGGCTCCGATCGGTCACCCCCGACACCCTCCTCGACGCAGACGCCGACGCTCGCGACCGCGGTGCGGTGTCGCTCGAACAGGCACTCTGGTACGCGGCAGCCGCCACGGCGGTGGGGATCGTCGCCACCGTGATCTGGACGAAGATCCGCAGCGAAGCCGACAAACCCGTCGTTCCCGGCGGGCTCTGAGCCGACCGACCGGGACGCACGCGATGACGGTGCCCGACGCGCCACCGCAGTCGCCCGAGGTTGCGCGCCTGCGCGACGATCGCGGCGCGACCTCGCTCGCCGTCGCGCTCCTGACCCCGGTCTTCGTCGTCTTGCTGTTCGCCGCGGTGCAGGCCACGCTGTGGGGCCACGCCCGTACCGAGGCCCGCGTGGCTGCGCGCGATGCTGCCGCCCAAGTCGCGAGGTTCGACGCCAGCCCGGGTGATGCACAGGCCTCCGCGGCGGCACGACTCGCCGGGTCACCGATGACCGGGGTCGACGTGTCCATCTCGAACGGCGCCGAGTTGGTCGTGGTCACGATCACCGCCACCGCCCCGGGCATCATCGTCGGCACGTCGCGTCCGATCAGCGTGACCGAAGCCGTCCCGGTCGAACGGATCATTCCGTGACCCGAGCCCGGCACACACGCCGGCGCGGTGGTGACGACGGCTCGTCGGACGCGCTCGGAATGGCACTGATTGCGCCCGCAGCACTCGCGCTCGCCATTGCGGTGCTCCTGATCAGCCGCGGGGTCGACAGCCGGGCCACGGCCCAGAGTGCCGCCGAGGCGGCCGCCCAGGCCGCCGCACAACAGCGCAACCGTGGCGACGCGCAAGCGGCCGCCGAACGGGTCGGTGCGGCGATGCTGATCGACTCGGCGACGTGCGCAACGCCGAGCGTCCGACTCGGTGGCGCCTTCGCGCCGGGCGAGACCATCTCGGTCACGGTCAGCTGCTCGACCTCGACAGCCGGCCTCGAACTCGTGCCGTCGACGCCCACCGGTCCGCAGGAGTACACCGCGTTCGCAGTGATCGATCCGTTCCGGGCGGTCGATCCGTGACCGCAGCGGCACCGAAGGGCGTCCACCGCCTCGACCTGCGCGACGAGCGGGGATCCGGTCTCGTCGCCGGCATCGCGTTCATGTTCGCGTTCACGTTCCTCGGGCTCGTCTGGGTCGCCCGCGACGTCGATCGGGGGATCTCCAATCAATCGGCTGCCACTTCGATTGCGTTCCAGGCCGCACGGACGGGCGCGCAAGCGGCGCGCGTCGACGACGTCCGCAGCGGCGAGTTCACCGGGCTCGACCCGGTGCAGGCTCGCGCCGCGGCGAGGTCGGCTGCTGCGCAACTGTTCGCGAGCTACGGGGTGGCCGGCTCGGTCACGTCGATCGTGGTCGACCTCGCCGCGAGCAAGGTGATCGTGACCATCACCATCACCGATGGCTCCAAGACGGTCACCGGGGTCGGCGCCGCCGAGGCGGTCGAGGTCTCATGATTTCCTCGACGCGCGCGATCTCCTTTCCCGTCTCGGCGTCACACCACCCCCTGAGAGGGTGGAGTCGACCGTCGATCTCCCGCGTGACACGAGAGGACGAGCCATGATCGCGACGCCGCACCGCATCACCCGCGGGTTCGCGTCGCTCGTCGCGACCGTGGTGCTGTTCGTCGCGGTCCCCGTCGGTCTGATCGCCGCGTCGCGCGCGCGATTCGGCTCCGCCAACCCGCTGCACGCGATCGACCCGCCGTGGCGCTGGGATCTCGATCGACTCGGCGACGCCATTTCACAACCGCTGCGCGACGACGCGGTCGTCAACCTCCTCATCCGGTCGAGCATGGCCATCGTCTGGCTCGCCCTCGGTGTGATCGCGATCACGATCGTCACCGAGGTGGTGCACATGATCCGCCACCAGGGGCTGGCCGCGCCGCAGGTGCGCGGTCTCGGCTGGGCACAGCGCGTCGGTCGTTGGGTCGCGATCGGCCTGCTCGCGCTGCTCCCGGTGAATTCGTTCTCGTCCGCAGCGACGGCACTCGACCATGCGGGCCCGGCCGCGACCGCGCAACGCCTCGGCGCACTCCCGTCGTCGGTGACGCCGCTCGGTCACGACGACCGAGGCACCTCCATCGTCTCGGGTCGTGGCGGCATCGACGCTTCCGCCTCGCCGGTGGCACCGGCCGGTACCGCATTCGACACGGCGTTCACACCCGTGCGCGCCGATGCGCCCGCGGTCCACGTCATCCAACGCGGCGAGTCGATCTACGGCATCGCCGCGGACTACGCAGCCGGCGACGAGTCCCGCACGAACGAGATCGCCGACGAGATCCTCGACCTCAACCTCGACCGGGTGATGGACGACGGTCTGCGCTTCACGAACCCGGCGCTCATCCAGCCCGGCTGGACACTCACACTCCCCGACGGCATCGGCACGGCAGGCACCGTGGCACCGCATTCGACTCCGAACGCGACTCCGGCCATCGACGTTCCCGACGCGCCCGGCGTCGAACTCACCGACGACGATCCGACCCCGGAACGAGGAATCCCGCGAGTCGACGCCGACGACGCGAGCGCACACACGACCTACATGGTCGTGCGCGGCGACACCCTGTCCGGCATCGCAGCGGACCATCTCGGCGACGAGCAGGACTGGCCGGCGATCTGGGAGGCGAACCGCGGCGACGACATGGGCGGTGGTCGGACCTTCGACGATCCCGACCTGATCCTGCCGGGGTGGGAACTCGACGTCCCGGCCGCCGAGCGACGACGCTCGCGCACGCCCAGCGACGAGTCCGGGACCGTCTCGGATTCGGCGACGCCCCCATCGGAGTCGACCGGACCCGACTCGGTCCCGAACACCGTCGACGTCGTGCCCGAGGCGCCCGTCGAGGCCACCGTCGAGGCCACGGTCGAGGACGGGTCACCAGCGGTCACCGCCCCGCCACCCGAAGTCGCGCCCGTTCCCGACGCGAACGAGCCGATTCCGACGACCGCCACCACGATGCCGAACCTCAACGGCGCCGGCGACGCCGGCGGCGACACCGATCCGCGCTCGTCGGCACCGCGGGCGCCGTCGCCGATCCGACTCGAACACGCCGCCCTGCTCGCGGCGGGCGTCCTCACCCTCGTCGGTGTGCGCCGTCGGCGAGCGCTGCGCTCGGCGCTCCCCCACGCCCGCGTCCCCGTCCCACCACCCGAAGTCGCGGCCACCGAGCGCCGGATGCGCTCGATCGATCCCGGCGAGCGCAGTGCACGCATCGACGTCGCGGTGCGCGCCGCCTCCTGGCATCTGCTCGACCACCGGGGTGCAGATCGGGTCGGTCCGCGTCGCCAAGGACGGACAGCTCACGCTTCGGCTCACCGCCGATGCGGCGCTCGACGCTCCGTGGACCGGTAACGGCGCGACGTGGACGCTGCCGGCAGCGGTTCCGATCGAACTGTTGAGCGACGACGCCCGTCGGGTCGGTCAACCGTGTCTCGCGCTCGTGACCGTCGGCATCGACACCGACGACCGCGACGTCCTGATCGACCTCGAAGCCGCGGGGCTGACCACGGTCGAGGCCGGCGCCGACCAAGCCGACGACATCGTGCGTGCGATCGGGTCCGGCCTCGCCACCTCGCTCGACTCCGAAGTCGTGCATCTCGTGGTGGCCGCGCTCGGCGCCGAATGCCTCTTCGACCATCCGAACGCACGCGAGCTCGACGTCGGTCGACGCGGCGATGCACGCAGCAACGGCGCTGGTCGGTACGACCGTCGGGCACGAGCGGTCGTCGTTCGACCTCCGCGCCCGCCGCACCGGTGGCGAGATGTGGGAGCCCGCCGTCGCGCTGTTCGCCAGCGGCGACCACGCGGTCGAGACCATCGAGCCACCCGCGCCGGGTCACGGCCTCGCCGTCGTCGCCGCGTGCGCACCGCGTGGCGCGGCGCCGTCGGCGTCCGGCGCCCGCATCGTGGGGCACGCCGACCGGTGGGTGCTCGAGGCGTTCGGCGAGGAGATCGAGCTGATGCCGATCGGCGTGAGCCCGGCCGACGTGGCCGACATCGGCGAGATGCTGGCCGATGCCGCACGCCCGATCGCGGCCGAACCGCCAACTGCACCGATCGAGATGTCGGCGGCAGTCGCCGATCCGCTGCGACCGCGACCGCACGACATCGTGGTGGGTCTGATGGGAGCGGTGACGGTGCGGTCGGTTGCTGGCGTGCCGGGCGAGTTCGAGCGCTCGAAGACCGTGGAGCTGATCGCCTGGCTCGCAACCCATCGTGAGCGGGCAACGCGGGCGGCCGCACGTACCGCGCTGTGGGAGATGGACGTGCGCGATGCGACGTTCGCGAACGTCGTGTCCGAGGCGCGGCGCGCGCTCGGACGACTCGTCGAGCCGCCGCCCGGCGAGGAGTGGCTGGCCCGCACCCTCAACGAATCGCTCCCCCTCCACGAGCGGGTCGCTGACCGACGCCGACCTGATCGAGGAGCGGGTCGAGCACGCCCGGCTCGCACCGCCGGCGCATGCGATCGACGTCCTGCGCCCGGCCGTCGAGATGATCCGTGGCCTGCCGTTCGCCGGGACGAGCTACCTGTGGCCCGACGCCGACGGCATCACCTCGCGCCTGGTGCTGCTCGCCACGACCGCCACCGCCGAACTGGCGGGTCACGCGCTGTCGATCGGCGACACCGACCTCGTGTTCTGGTCGACGGGTCAGGGCTTGAAGGTGCTTCCCGGCCACGAGGAACTGATCGGGCTGCGGATGCGGGCGCACGCGCGGGCGGGCGACCTGGCCGGTGTTCGCCAGGAGTGGGAGAGCTACGAGCGGGTGATCACGGCCGACTCGTGGTCCGACGGCGAGCCGGCGCCGAAGCTCCTCCAGCTCCGCCGTGAACTGCTCACCGCCGGCTGAGACGACGCCGAGCGGCGAAGTCCGCCGGGTGAACGTTCGCGGAACACGCCGCGAGCGGCTGCATCCGGCCATCGCTGCGCGCAAGACTGCCCTGATGCGGTCGTCGCTGCTCCTCGTCTCCCGCTCCCGTCGTCGCGTCGCCGCCGGGCGCGGTCGCCGCCACGCTGATCCTCGCCGCGTGCGGCGGCGGATCCGACTCGTCGGGAAGCGACGCCGATTCCGGCGAGGCCCTGCCGGTCGTCGCTGACGACACCGGCGGCGACGATGCCTCGGCCGACAGCTCCCGCCGCCCCCGCTGCGACCGGCGCCGGCTTCGTCGACCTGGTCGGCCCCGATGTGGTGCCGGCCGCCGAGATCGACACCAACATGCTCCCGAGCGTCGTCGTCGACGACCTGACCACCGATCGCAAGGTCAACTTCCGCAACCTCGTCCCGCAGGACAAACCGGTGCTGCTGTGGATGTGGGCGCCGCATTGACCCACCTGCCGTCGGGAAGCTCCCGACGTCGAGCAGTTCGCTCGAGACAACGCAGACGACCTGATCGTGGTCGGTCTGGGCACGCAGGACACCCTCGGCGACGCCAACGACTTCCTCGACGACTACGGCACGCAGTCGTTCACCATGCTCTGGGACGAGTCGTTCCAGACCTGGCAGGAGATCGGCATCACCTCGCAGCCGTCGGCCGTGCTGCTCGCCGCCGACGGCACGCCGATCACCGGCTGGGTCGGGCCGTTCCCGAAAGACGAAGTGCTCAGCCTCGCGGCCGATTCCCAGGCCGGCTGATTAGGGGACGAACAGCTCAGATCTCAGGGGCAGGGCACGCCGGTCGTCATGACGGTTCCGTCCGCCTCGAGGTGATGATACTCCGACACCACGCGGAGGAGGCCCTCGTTCACCAGGGTCCGTTCAAACCGATCCGCATCCGCGGCACCGGTCGGAGGGATGGCATCCACCGAATTCTGGGCCATGTAGTACTCGGCTGCGTCCGTGACGAGGCGCCGGTCCGTCTGACACGAGGCGTTTTCCCCTCGATCCGTGATACCGCGAGCGGCGAACACGACGACGGTTGCGAGGACGCCCAGGACGACGATGACGACGAGAATCTCGATGAGGGTGAATCCCCTGTCGTGCGCAGTGTTCGTCGACTTCCCTACCGACTTCATGCTTGGATCATCGGCATGATCAACGACGACTTGACGCGGTCCCCACACGTGTCGGGCAGCGATCCCAACCCCGCCCGACTCGGGGCCGAAAACGCCGAGAAGAGCCCCGCCCGAAGGCGGAGCTCTTCTCGGAGTTCAGTATGTGATCGTCAGATCAGGCGCAGTCGCCTCCGGCGGTCGGCGCAATGGTCGACAACCTGACCCGCACCTGCGTTGGCGGTGAGGGTCCAGTTGGCCTCGGCGCCGTCGTCGGCGAGGTAGCCCTCGTCGAACAGGAGGCCGATGTCCGTGGTCGTGGTGCCGGCGTTCTGGGCGTAGTACGCCTCAGCGGCCGTCAGCACGGTCTTGGCCTCGGTGTCGCAAGCGTTCGTCTGGCCGGTGTCCGTGATGCCACGCACGGCGAAGACCGTGACGGTGGCGAGGATCCCGAGGATGACGATGACAATGAGGAGTTCGACGAGGGTGAATCCCTTGTCCTGGTTCTTGTTCATGATTCTGCGTTTCCTTCCGCTGTTGAATCGAGTTGATTGTTTCTCACGTTGATGCCCTCCGTGAGAAGCTCTCCCGTAGCGCAGAAGAGGTTTCGGTCCAGTCCGAGCGGAGCTTGAGTAGAATCTCGGAGAAGTTCGGAAACTTCGCGAAAGACCTGTTCAAAGCCCTCAGCAATCCGACAAGACGCGGACCGCAACCCAGCAACGGGCTTGATGATTTCATGAAATTCGGGGAAATAGCAGGACGCGCTCAAGGTCGTCGCAAAGCGAACCGATGCCTGAAACATGCATGCGTCTGCGTGTATGTAGGACGGATCAAATTCATCGAGAGCTGACCAAATGTTCGGCAAGACCAAAGACCCGATTGATCATGATGGAGCGGCCGAGGGTGACCTCACAGTCGACGACTTCTTCGGCGACGAAGCAGCGGTAGCCGAGACCGTGCGCGTGGACCATCTCCAGCAGCGCGTGACCCAGGTCGAGCAGCAGATCAACAGCCAGTTCACCTCACTCGCCGCCTACACGCAAATCGCGCAGGAGCAGGTCGAGATGGTCCGTTCGGAGGCATTGCATGCCAACGAGCGCAGCGAACAGAAGGTGATCGCCCTCATCGAGCGCGAGCGCACCGACCGGCTGACCGACGCCACCGGCGTCGTCGACGTGACCGCACGCCTCGACGCACTCGACGCGGAAATCGAGGAGATCCGGCAGGGACTCCAGCTGTGTCTGTCGAACCAGAAGGCCCTCGCCGACGCAATCACGGACCTCTTCCAGCCGACAGTCGACCCCCCGAGTCAGCCGGCACCGCTGTCCGCTCCCGAGCCCTCCGACGTGCCCGGACCGGCTCCTGCCGCGACCGACCCGGTCACCCCGGCTGCCACCCCGGTCGAGCCGATCGTCGACGAGTCCGTGTTCACCTTCGAGGACGCCCAACCGCTGAGCATCCCCGACGAGGCACCGACGCTCGGTGCATTTCCCCCGCCGCTCAGCAGCGGCGGGCAACGCCGAGCCAATGGGCTACGCCGACTCCGATCTGGGCGATGGGCCGATCGCCGGCCTCTCGCTCGACTGAGACCAGCCCGACACCCTCCGAGTTTCAGCGCGGGAACCTGTCGACAACGAACCGCCGGACCGCGCCCGGCAGCACGTTGATCAGCCCGGCGCCGATCTTGTTCTTCGCCCCCGGCACCACCACCGCACGATTCGCGGCGACGCCGCGCAACCCGGCCGTGGCCACCTCCTCGGCGCTCTGCCACACGAAGTTCGGCAGGTTGGTCGTGTCGTAGTCCGCTCGGTCCTGGAACTCGGTACGAGTGAACCCAGGACACAGCGCCGTCACGTGCACGCCGAGCGGTTCGAGCTCGGCGTGGATCGCCTCACTGAACGACGTGACGAAAGCCTTCGTCGCCGCATACGTCGCAGTGCCGGGGGCGCCGACGAAACCGGCGATCGACGAGACGTTCAAGATGCCGCCGCGACCCGCGGCGACCATCGTTGACGCCGCAACATGGGAGAGACGCTGGAGCGCCACGATGTTGACGTCGACCACGGCCGCCTCCCGCTCGAGGTCGAGTTCGTGGAAGGACCCCTGGCGACCGAATCCGGCGTTGTTGACGAGCAGGTCGATCGGAGCGTACGAGTCGCGCAGCCGATCCTCGACCCGCAAGACGCCTCCGGCATCGGCGAGATCTGCGACCAGCACCTCACACTCGACGTCGACTTCCGCTGCGAGCTCGTCGAGTCGCTGCTCGTCACGTGCAACGACGACCAACCTCGTCCCGTCCCCCGCGAGCTGTCGGGCGATCTCCCGCCCGATCCCCGAAGATGCACCGGTCACCAACGCACGATTCCAAGTTGCCATGTGAGCAGTGTCGCGTAGCGGGGTGGGTCTGACCCACCCCGCTACGCGACCGGTCCAGAACACACGCGGGGCTGCTGCCAATTCTCTCCTGTCGTCACCTGACGAGTTCGGTGCGCATCCCTTCGGTGTCCCAGGTGGGATCCAGCGGGAAGCGGCTGATAGCGCGGCCGGACTGACGGCGGGCGGTCCACAGCATCGCGGCGGCGTCGAGCAGCATCTTCGGGTGCGCCCCGTCAGGCGGGGTACGTGTCACGACCTCATCGACGCCGGGAAGCTGCTGGCGAATCAACTCGAGACGTTCGCGTCGACCGTCCTCGTGCCACGGCGAGGTCTTCAGCTGAACGTCGCCGTTCATCGCCGTGAACGAGACGTCGGGATGTGCCGGCACAAAGCGGCGGGCGTGGTGCGGCTGGATTTCGTGCGCCGCCTCTCGCAACCATCGGAACCGTCGCTTGTCGGCCCCGTTCATCCACGTTTCGAGTCGGGCCGCGCCTTTGCCGGTCCGTTCTTCGAACGCATCCCGACTCGGCACGCCGTAGATCGCAACGGCACGCGGCCAGCCGACGTACTGACGGGCGTCTACGTCGCACGCACGCCACGGTCCGTCGGGAAGGTCCTTGAGACCCATCGGGGCGTTGATGGCCGCCGCATCGAACACCGGCCGATAGTCGAGCACGTCGAAGAGTCGCCTGGCAACGAACGCCTCATCAGCCGCGACGGTGACTCCCGCCATCCGAGCGGGCAGCACGAGCCATCCACCGGGGCATGTCGTGACGCCGGCGAGGTTCTTGTACGGCAGCTTCTTGACGGCCATGAAATTGCGTCCTCCGTTCCGGCCCGAAGGGTCAGCTCTGCGCCGCTGCGAGCGGATCGGCGTACTCGCCGCTGCCCGACGAACCGGCCTGCCCCCCGGCCATCGTGGCCTGGGCCTGCAGCTGGGAGCGTGCGGTGGCGAGCTGCGCCTGGATCTCTTTCGGATACACGCTCGATTCCATCGCTGTGTCCAGGGAGATCAGGCCAGCGGCCACGAGGCGGGCAAGGTCCATCTCGATCGTCTGCATGCCTTCGCCGCCACCGGTGGCGATCATGTTGCGCATTTGACGCGATTTGCCTTCACGCACGAGGTTCCGGATCGCCTCGTTGGCGATCATGATCTCATAGCCGGCGACGCGACCGCCGCCGATCGCCGGCAGGAGACGCTGGGAGATGACGCCCTGGAGTGCACCGGCCAGCATGATCTGGATCTGATCGCGGCGCTCGGCAGGGAACACGTCGATGATGCGGTCGAGTGCCTGCGCGGCGTCGTTCGTGTGCAGTGTGGCGAACACGAGGTGGCCGGTCTCGGCGAGGGAGAGCGAGATCTCCATCGACTCGAGGTCGCGCATCTCGCCGAGCAGCACGACGTCGGGGTCCTCGCGCAACGCGCTCTTCAAACCGGTCTGGAACGAGCGGACATCGGTGCCGACCTCGCGCTGGTTGACCATTGCGAGCTTGTGATGGTGCAGGTACTCGACCGGGTCCTCGATGGTGAGGATGTGGACCGGCTTGGTCTCGTTGATCCGGTCGATCATCGCGGCGAGCGTGGTCGACTTGCCTGAACCGGTCGGGCCCACGACGAGCACGATGCCGTACGGCCGGTTGAGCAGCGTCGTGCAGGCGGAAGGGGCGCCCAGCTCTTCGAGCGAACGAACCCGGAAGGGCACGACACGAAGGGCGAGTGCCAATGAGTTGCGCTGGCTGAAGGCATTCGCACGAAATCGGCCGACGCCGGGCAGACCGAACGAGAAGTCGACCTGACTCTGCGCTTCGAGTTCTTCTCGCTGCTGATCATCGATCAGCGAGTGGATGATCCGGTCGATCTCGGTCGAGGTCAACACGGGCACGTTCTCGAAAGCGACGAGCGTGCCGTCGCGACGTACGGTCGCCGCTCGACCCACGGTGAGGTGGAGGTCTGACGCCCCTGACTGAACGGTCGCTGTAGCCAGCGACACGAGCATGGGATCGGGTTCTTGAGTGGACATGGTGGTCTAACCTCCCGCACGGGCCGGAACGAAACCGGCGTACTGGTACTGATGAGTCTTTCGCTGTTGATTCCGCTGGTGGTCGTGTTCGGCCTGTTGATCGGCTCGTTCCTGACCGTGGTGGTGGATCGGGTGCCTCGGGGCGGCAACATCAACCATCCGCCGAGTACATGCGGAAACTGCGGTCTGCGGCTGGGGCCGCTCGACCTCGTTCCCGTCGGGAGCTGGTTGGTGCTCCGCGGCAAGTGCCGGCGCTGTCGCAATCCGATCGGCATCGAACCGATGGTGATCGAGTTGGCGAACGTGGCGATCTGGGTGCTGTTCACCCTGCGCTTCTACGACGACATGAGCGAGGTATTGCCGGCGTTCCTGATCTTCGGGTCGGTGCTGGTCGCCCAGAGCTGGATCGACATCCAGGAGCAGCGGTTGCCGCGGGAGATCACCTTCACCGGAATGGTGCTCGGCGGCATCGCACTGATGATCGCCGCAATCCTGCTCGAAGAGCCGGAACGGATCTGGATGACCGCACTCGGCGCAGGCATTGCGTTCGCCATCATCGGCGGCATCTACGCCGGCAGCAACGCGTACTACGGCAAAGACGTGGCGTTCGGTCTCGGCGACGTGATCCTCGCGCCGTTCCTCGGCATGTTCCTCGGCTGGCTGAACCCGGGCATCGTGGCGCCGGGCATCTTCTTTGGATTCATCCTGGGCTCGCTCGGCGCGATTCCCGCGATGATCGGCGGCAAGGCCGACGGCAAGACCATGATCCCGTTCGGACCGTTCCTTGCGATGGGCGCCGTCGTGGCGGTGTTCTTCGGACAACACTTCGTCGACCTCGTTCTCAGACGCTGACCCGCTGGTCAGACGAGACCCGAACCTTCCAAGTCGACGACCTGGACGACGGGCGTGGGCGCCTCGATCGTCTCCTCGTCCTTGATCCCGCCGAGCACGCCGTACATGGCGGAGACGAGCGCGATGGCGACGAAACCGACGATGACCCCCACGAACACGATCATGATCGGCTCGAAGAGCGTCGTGAACTTCTTGATCCGACTCTCGAGCTCGCGGTCAAAGTAAATCGCAGCAATCTCGAGCTGGTCGTCCAACGTGCCGGTCTCCTCGCCGACCTTGAACATCTGCTTGGCGGCGCCGGGGAACAACTCGGTCTCGATCAGCGGGCCGGAGAACCCGCGGCCTTCGAGCATCTGCTCGCGAGCGACTTCGAGCCGCTCGACGAAGACGACGTTCGACGTGGCATCGGTTGTCGTTTTGAGGCCCTCCGGGATCGGCACACCGGCCTTGACCATGGCGCCGAGAATCCGACAGAACCGCTCGAGCATCGCGTAGTCGATGATGCCGCCGACGATCGGCAACTTCAGCACCAGTCGCTGTCGCCAGATCTGACCTGTGGCGTTCTTCGTGAGGAATAGGAACACCGCCACCAGGACGGCGAGGAATACCGGCCGTCACGAACCACAGGTCGGTGAAGAACCGAGAGAAGAACAGCATCATCCGCGTCGGCAGGGGGAGCTCGGCGCCGAGCTCTTCGAACAGCGGCTTGAACTGCGGCAGGACGTAGCCGGCGAGCAGGAGCACAGTGCCGAACGCCATCACCATGACGACCATCGGGTAGGACAGTGCTCCGACGACCTTCGATCGGGTGTCGAGCTCTCGTTCGAGGTAGTCCGCAAGACTCTCGAGCGCAGTGTCGAGCTGACCGGTCAATTCGGCGGACTGCAGAATGCCGACGTAGTAGTTCGGGAACACCTCCGGGTGCCCGGCTGCGGCGACGGACAGCAACCCGCCATTGCGCAGATCGTCGATCAGATTGCTGATGGCACGCCGGAGAGCGACGTCTTCGGTCTCGTCACCGATCGTCACGAGCGCATCGGTCAGCGGGATCCCGGCCTTGACGAACACGGCGAGCTGACGCGTGAAGTGCATCAGCTCCTTCTTCTTCACCTTTTCCTTGGTGAGCTCGAAGTCGAGTAGGCCACGAGACTCTTCGATCTTCGTCGGGAAGAGGTTCTGTTCCACGAGCAGCGCCCGCGCCGCGCCGATGGTCTCGGCCTTGGTGACGCCCTTCGATCGGCGAACCCGTCGGATCGATGGCTGCGTATGCGAACTTGGGCATTTCGGTGGTTCCTGTACTCGTGGTGAGGAGCGATGGGGTTCTGTGTGTTCATCGGCGGTGGAGCCGACGAACGTGAGGAATAGTTGTCAGTGGGCGAAGAGGGTGCGGACGACTTCGGGCACGGTCGTCACGTCGTCCTCGACGAGCTGCATCGCCTCGCGGAGCATGGTTCGCATGCCCTGCGCGACGGCGAGGCGACGGAGTTCTTCCGTGGTGGCCCAGCCGACGATGAGGCGACGGATTTCCGGGGTGATCTTGAGCAGCTCGTAAATGCCGATGCGGTCGCGGTAGCCGGTGCCCGAGCAGTAGGTGCACCCCTTGCCCTGCCAGAATTGGGTCTTCTCACTGCCACCGGAGTGTTGACGGAACACGGCGAGTTCTTCGGCGCCGAGCTCATAGGGCTCCTTGCAGTTGTCGCACATCTTGCGGATCAGACGCTGGCTGACGACACCGACGATCGCGGACGCCACGAGGAACGCCTCGATGCCCATGTCGAGCAGCCGGTGCAGCGCGGCGACTGCGTCGGTTCCGTGCAGCGACGAGAGGACGAAGTGGCCGGTGAGGGCCGACTGAATCGCGATACGTGCCGTGTCTGCGTCTCGAATCTCACCGACGAGGATGACATCGGGGTCCTGTCGGAGGAGGGCCTTGAGGCCGGTTGCGAAGGTCAGCCCCGCCTTCTCGTTCGTCTGCACCTGGTTGATACCGGGGAACACGTACTCGACGGGATCCTCGACCGTGGTGACGTTCTTTCCGTTGTTGTTGATCTCGAGCAGGGTCGCGTACAACGTCGTCGTCTTGCCGGCACCGGTCGGTCCGGCGCAGATGACCATGCCGAACGGTGCGTGCACGAGCTTCGCGTAGCTGCTGTAGGTCTCCTTCGGCATACCGAGCTCGCCGAGGCCGACCATCGACTTGGACTTGTCGAGCAGCCGCATGACGATCTTCTCGCCGAACACGGTCGCGACGGAAGCGACGCGCACGTCAAGCTCCTTGCCATCGACCTTGGTCGAGAACTGGCCGTCCTGCGGGGCTCGCTTCTCGACGATGTTCATCTCCGACATGATCTTCAATCGGGACGTCAGGGCGTTATGGGCCGACAGCGGCAAGCTGAAGGCCTCGACGAACTGGCCGTCCACGCGGAATCGAATGCGGAGCCGATCGTCGAGCGGTTCGATGTGAATGTCCGACGTGCGGTCACGCAGCGCCTGGCCGACGATCTTCGCAACGAGCTGGACGACAGGCGCCTGGTCGTCGAGGTTGACCTCGGCGACCGTCTTCTCGGCAGCGACCGCTGCTCGTCCTCGCCGGAGAACGTGGCGACGATGTCGTCGAGGTTGGACGACGTACGGAACATCTGCTCCATGAACGTCGTGACCGAGTTGTGATCCGACGGTTCGCCACACGATCCGCTGGCCTCCGGCGCCGGCCTCGACCGCCTGTCGAATGCTGGGTGTCGGGGCGACCGCGTAGACGAGCAGACCCTCGGGGCTCTCCGAGATCGCGATGACCTTGTGGTCGCGGCACAGTTGCTCGGGGAGCTTCTTGACGACCTCGTCCTCGAGCTGGCCGACGTTGGAGTCGCCCACCGGGACCTGGCACGCCGCGCCGACTGCGTTGGCGATCTCGTTGCGACCCACGCTGTTGCGGGTGATCGCGTACTCGTTGAACTTGAACAGGTCGCCGTTGGCGTCTTGCAGCAGCTGGGCGAGTTGCTCGGCGGTGAGGTAGCCCGCCTGGACGAGGGCCTGGCCGGCCGCCATGCACTCCTCGGGGTTCGCACCGACGGTCGGCGCCTCGGCGAGCGCGACTCCGCCCCCGCCACCCTGTTCGACGTCGTCGTCTGTCTTCTTGCGTCCAAGTGCCATGTGATCGTTGTTCCAGTCGTGTGATGCAGAGGTGGTCGGCGGTCAGTACGCGACCGGGGGCTGCAGGGAGGGGGATGCCGGAGTTCCGTTGACGGGCGTCGGGTTGACCGTCGGTTCCGCGGTGGGCGGCGCGAGTGGTGTGTTCGCCGGGCTCTCGAGCCGATCGATCATCGGAACGATCGGTGTCGTCGCAGCTTCGGAGGGCCTCGCCATCGCGACGGTCGCGTCGTCTGAATGGTCGACGGCACGATCGTTGGTGCGCTCGGCGATGATGTCGGGGTCGAGCATCAGGACCGCCCGTTCGACCTCTTCGAGTCGTTCGAGTTGGACGGCGGTCTCGACGTCCATGTGCTGGTCCTGCACCGTCGTCTCGATCTCGGTGAGTCGGACGGCGGTCTTGTCGAGGTTCTCCTTGATGGTCTCCTGGAAGCGGTCCATCTCGATGCGAACCAGCTCGGCCTGTCCGAGTGCGGACGAGACCTTCTCCTTGATGTCGTCGATCGCCTCGGCATCGACGTTCTCGAGGTCCTGACGGATCGACCGCGAACTCGGCCTCGACGTCGGCGAATCGGGCGTCGGCTTTGGCGATCCGGTCGTTGAGCGTGATGACGGCGTCGTCCAGCCCGGCACCGATTCGGCCGACGTGGGCATCGATGTCGGCGACGCGCTGGCCGATCTCGTCGCCCAGGCGGGTCTCGAGCGTGTGCATCCGCTCGGTGATGCGTTCCTCGCTGGCATCGACACGGGTGCCGACGATGTTCGACACCTCGGCCTGCTGGCGGGCGGCGGCCGCCGAGACCTCGTCGATGCGCATCACGACGTTCGCGAAGCGCTCGTCGAAGCTCCCGTTGACGTCGGCGGTGATTCGCTCGAGGCGGGCGTCGATGGCCGTCGTGACCGAGTTGATGTGGGTCACCATCTTGCCGGCCTGCTCGTCGAACTTGCGGATGCTGCCATCGAGGGCGCGCACGTCGGTTTCGACCTTGTCCTGGCGGTGTTCGATCTGCTTGAGGATCGGCCGGGCGGCCGACTCCACAGCGGCGGTGATCCCGACGTTGGCTTCGTCGACGACGCGGCCGAGGCGCAGGTTCATCTCGTCGTGGCGCTTCTTGGTGGCGCTGCTGAACTCGGTCAGTCGCGCTTCGAGCAACTGCTGGAGTTCGCTCTGGTAGGTCACGTTTGCGGCCTGTGAGCGTTCGAGGGCGCCGGCGAGCGCCTGCACCTGCTGTTCGAGTTCGGCGCGAGCAGCAGCACCAGCGCTCAGCTCCTCGCGGAGCTGGGCGAGGTTGGTGGCGACGTCACCGCTGAACCGGGTCAGCTCTTGCTGTACCGCGTCCACGATCTGTCGCTGCATCTCTTGAATCTCTTCGCTCATCGCTCTCTCCTCGAATGGAGCCATCTGGCCAGGACGACCTGGCGGCTCCAAACGACTCGGGTTGTGTCGTCACGGATGTATCGACCGTCCCGGGCCGGGTCTTGAGGAATAGCTGAGAGTCACGTGACATTCAGCGGACATGGACACATCGGCGCTGGCCCAGGCGCCACACGGCCCAAATGACATCGATGTCATTCGAGGCGCTGGGTCGGCCCGACGCACGGCACTACCGTGCCGTCATGCGCGTCCACCTCGTCGATGGCACCTACGAGCTGTTCCGGCAGCACTTCGGACAGGTGTCCAGGCACTCCGACAGCCATCCGTTCGCGGCCGCCGCGGGCGTCGTCGCGTCGACCCTGGCCCTCGTCGCCGACGGCGCCACCCACGTCGGGATCGCATCGGATCACACGATCGAGAGCTTCCGCAACGACCTGTACGCGGGGTACAAGGACGGCGCAGGGATGGACGAGGCGATCCTGCTGCAGATTCCGGTGATGGAGGACGCCCTCGTCGATGCCGGGTTCACGGTGTGGCCGATGGTGACCCACGAGGCCGACGACGCGTTGGGTGCCGCCGCTGCAGTGGCCGACGCCGACGACCGGGTCGAGCAGGTCTTGATCGTCACCCCCGACAAGGATCTCGGTCAATGCGTGCGAGGGGACCGGGTGGTCCAGTTCGACCGCCGCAAACGCGAGATCCTCGACGAGGCGGCGATCGTCGAGAAGTTCGGGATCGGTCCCGCGTCGATCCCCGACTACCTCGGGCTCGTCGGTGACTCGGCGGACGGGTTCCCGGGACTCCCGGGATGGGGGGCGAAGAGTGCGTCGGCCGTCCTCGCCCGCTACGGCCACATCGAGGACATCCCCGCAGCCGCAGGGCAATGGGACGTCGCCGGGCTGCGCGGCGCGGCGAAACTCTCCGCCACACTCCAGGCGAACCTGTCCGACGCATACCTGTTTCGCCGAATCGCCACGATCGACGTCGAGGTCGAGGTCGGTGCCGTCGACGACTGGCGCTGGCACGGCCCCACGGAGCGCTTCACGGACACCGCCGAACGGCTCGGATCGCCCGACCTCGCCGATCAGGCCCGAACCCTGGCCGGCGCGATATCATGACCGGTGGTGGTGACCGGGTCCTGTGCAACGGGCGCCCGTGAACCAGGTCAGGACCGGAAGGTAGCAGCCTTCATCGGCATCGCCTGTGTGCCGCAGACCGCCTGGTCACCACCACTTTCACATGCCGATAGCGTGTGAATGCAACACCTGGAGGGGTGCGAGAGCGGCCGAATCGGCACGCTTGGAAAGCGTGTGAATGGCAACATTCCGTGGGTTCGAATCCCACCCTCTCCGCCAGCCAACATTCCGAAATCCCGGTGGATCGTGACGGTCAGCGTCACGATCCACCGGGATTTCGGAGTTGTGGGAGCGATGTGGGGAACTCGGACATGGGCAACGAGCACGAGCGGTGGATGGGTCGGGCGCTCGCCGAGGCCCGCGCTGCGCTCGACCACGGTGACGTGCCGGTCGGGGCCGCGATTCTGCTCGACGGCGAGGTCATCGCAGCGCGTCACAACGAGCGCGAGCTGACGCGGCGATCCGGTCGCCCACGCCGAGGTCCTCGCGCTGCGTGACGCTGCGGCGCACGTCGGCACATGGCGCCTCGACGAGTGCACGATGTACGTGACGCTGGAACCGTGCGCAATGTGTGCCGGCGCAATGGTCAATGCCCGGCTCGGCGCGGTGGTCTTCGGCGCGACGGATCCGAAGGCGGGGGCGGTGGTGAGCCACTTCGGCCTCCTCGACGGTGCACCACTGAACCACCGGGTCACGGTCACCGCCGACGTACGTGGTGACGAGTGCGGCGAGTTGCTGCGCGAGTTCTTCCGCGCCCGTCGCTGACGCGTCAGTCGTCCTTGTTGCGCAGGCTGCCGATCAGCCGACGCAGCGCGCCACGGCGTTCCGCCGCGGGCTCGGGCTCCTCGTCGACGAACACCACCGACGCTCGCCCGGGACCCGGGGGTGGCTCGTCGGTCGTCGAATCGTCTGCCGCAACGGGTGCGGCCTGAGCTGCGGCCATCGCACGCTCGTAGACCGCTTCGGCACGCATGTCCGGCGTCGGCGGCGCGAACCCGAGCGGCATCGGCGCCGGATCGGCGGGATCGGCCGGCCGTGGAGCGAGGGCGGCCGCAGGTTCGTCGGTGGGGGCAGACGGCACGGCGGGTGTCGTCGCCGACGGGTCGGCCAGGTCGGCCGCGGGCGGGGTGTCGGCGGTCGTCGGGAGGTGGAGCTCGGGCAACGCGATCGGGGTCACGGCGAGTTCGGGAACGCTGACTCGACCGGTGGACAGCGTTCTCGATTGCTTCGAGTGCGCGTTTCACCGCGGCGGCGACGTCATCGGGAACGGCAGCGTCGGGCTCGGGCAACGAGTCGACCTGGAGCGGTGCGATCGAGAATGTCGGCGCCGGCTCGGCTGCGGTCGAGCCACCGGACGTGTCGCGCTCGGCAACCACGGGCATCTCGACCGCGGCGACGTCGGACGCAACCGTCGGGGCGGGCAGTGTGGTCGGGATCGGAGCGGGAAGCGACAGGGATGTATCCGGCGTCGCGGCCGGTGCGGCATCGGCATCACGGTCGCGGCCGGCGGTGCCGTCGCAGCTGGCATCGCCGTCTCGGGCGCAGCGGCCCGAGTCGGGGTCTCCGACGGATCGCCGGGGACGATCGCTTCCTCGGCGGTGCCGTCGGGCCACACGATCTGGAACTCGTCGAGCGGGGTGATGCCGCGGTCGGCGTCGGCAGGCGTTGCCGACTCGGTGACCGACGCCGACGGCTCGGAGCGTCGCGGCGGTCGGAACGACCGGCGTCGCAACCTCTGCGGCGTTCGGAGCCGGCAGTGGCGCGGGGAGCGGACCCGACGGGTCGGGTTCCGTCCACTCGATCTCGAGCGCCGGCGGGGATGCCTGGAGCGCGGGGAGCTCGTCGACGACCGAACGATCGACCTGGGCGACGGCGCTGACCGGGCGGTGACTTCCGGCCGCATCTTGCGCTGCGACGAACCACCGGTGGATGCCCGACGGGTGATGCCGGTACGCGCTGATCGTGACACTGGCGGTCGCTCGATTGGCGAGCTCTCGGACGATCGCCTCGCTGCGCGTCTCCATCACGACCATCACCGCATCGCGATCGATCGACGGTTCGCGATCGAACAGGCGACCGAGGTGCTCCACGTCGCCGACACGCACCATGCCCCGTTCGAGTTGATCGGCCTGAACGACGCCGATGTCCCGCAGGACCTGGCTGATCGGCGGGTCGCCGTCACGTTCGGCGTGATACACGGTTCCTCCATCGAGGTAGAGCCGCACCCGCGGATCGGTCGAGAACGAGATCTCGCCGGTGTAGGCATGGAATCGAGCGACATCGAGCGAGGTCGATGCAGGGCGCGGCGTCGCCTCGGTGGAGAGCGCATACGTCGCGAACGAGCTGTACTGCTCGGCGAGCGAGACGCTGGGGATTGCGGCAGGCACGCCGGTACTCATCGGTTCACCGGACATCTCACGCGTCCTCCCCGATCGATGCCTCGAGGGCGTCGAGCAACGTCAGCAGGATCTCGACGATCACGTTGCGCCCCGAAGCAGGACTGACGAGCTGGCACGGGACGACCGGCTCGCCGGCGAGCGCGCCGAGCGAGCGTGCAACTCGCTCGGCGACCTCCTGGTCACTACAGCGGTTGACGGCGATGACCGCGGGGACCCGCAGGTCGGACAGCAGCGAGCGAAGCTCGACGCCCGCAGCGGCGTGCGTCTGGCGGGCCTCGGCATCGACCACGAACGCGACGACGTCGACGTCGCCTTTCAAGATGTTGGTCATGAACCGAAACCGCGGCTGGCCGGGTGTCCCGAACAGCAGCAGGCTGATGCCTTCGTCGGGCAGCCGATAGGTGCCGAAGTCCATCGCCACGGTCGTGTGCGACTTGACGTCGGACTCGTCGCCGCTGGTGACCACGTCGGTCGACACGACGGCGGTCTGGGACACGGACTGGATCAGTGAGGTCTTGCCCGCAGCGAAGGGACCGGTGACGAGAATCTTGAACGTGTGGAGGCTCGGCGGTACCACCGACTCAGCCTCGCGCGGGTCGCCGTGACCATGGGCGGACGCGGAGTCGGCCTGCGGATCGGTCGGTTCGACGAGTGGGCGCATCGGTGACCCGGCCGCGATCGGCCCCGACTCGACCGACGACTCAGCGGGGCGATCCGGGTCGTGGGTCGTCTTCATCGTTGCTCCGCGAGGAGCGAAGCACGCGATCGCACGAAGCGCCGCAACCGCGTCTGATCGACGGTCGATTCGGTCAGCATCGCGAGGACCCGTGACTCGCCGATCGGCCACAGCAACAGCAGGCCGCCGTCGTGGTCGATGACGAGTTGGCGGAGCTGTTCGCCGCCGCCCATCCCGACGAGTTGGTGGGCGAGACCGATGGCCGCCGCGAGCATCGCTGCGTGCGCGGCTTCGTTCGGCATCGATTCGCTCTGGGCGAGGGCGAACCCGTCCACCGAGGCAAGCAACGCCCCGCGGGCGCCGGCGATGACCTCGGTCATCTCGTCGAGCGCTTCGGACGCAGTGGCGGGCGCAGGACGCTCGGCACCGATCGGTGGCGGCGGCGGGGGCGGCGGGGCGAACGGGCGCCCCATCGTGTTCGGCGGCGCGGTCCACCCGGAGGCGGCGCCGGTGCCGGTCGTGGTGTGCGTCGTGGTGGGGTCGGTGGTCATGTCGTGGCGGGAAGTGTGGTCCGGCCCTCGGCACTGCGCCGGCTGGGTCTCGACCACTTTCATACACTGGTTCTTCGGTCGGGGACCGATCCGCCTTGAGTGATCCTTGCGCACGGCAGGCGGGGGCGTGAGCCGGATTTCTCGCTAGCCTCGGTCGAGGAAGGCTGCCAGAGCGGACGAATGGGACGGCCTCGAAAGCCGTTGAAGTCTTCGGGCTTCCGTGGGTTCGAATCCCACGCCTTCCGCCAGTACGTCCACGGGCGTCCATGGAGATCCACGAAGAGCCTGCTGAGCAGGGGAAACGTGAATCGGCATCCATGGACGCCCGTCGTCGTTCTCGCAGCCTCGGGGCCGAGCGTCCGCGGACTCGGACGCGACGTCCACCGAATCGTGAGAACGACCGGGTGCGCCTGATCGGGAGCCGATGGCGGCTCCGGTCCCAACATCCGTCCGACTCGTGCGACGCCCTGATGGCGCGCCTCGTCGACGATCGAGTCATCGACCGCAGGAGAACGCTCAGCCGGGGACGCGGTGCAGCGGGTGGGTCGCCGCGACCGACACCGTGCATGCTGCGCCGACCTCGAGCAGCTCCGCTCCGGGTCCGGCGGGCATGTCGACCCGGACGACCGTGCGGTCGGCTCGTCGTACCTCGAACCGCCAGGCCGAGCCGACGTAGCGCCGTGACAGCACCGTGTCGTCGCCGCCCCCGCTGAGGCCGAGGTCACCCGGACGGGCCATCAGCACCGTCGTCGGATCGTTGCCGGAACCCTCGGTCGACGGATCCGGAAGGAACGACACCTCGCCGAGGAAGCCGGCGACGAACCGATCGACCGGGCGCTCGTACACCTCGTCGGGCCGGCCGGTCTGCAGGATGCGCCCGGCCGCCATCACAGCGACGCGATCGCCGAGCGCCAGGGCTTCGTCGCGGTCGTGGGTGACCAGCACCGCAGCGGCGTCGCGCTCGCGAAGCGCCGTCACGACGTCGTCGCGTACCTCGCCGCGGAATGACGGGTCGAGGCTGGCGAAGCGGGGTGATCGCATCGGTACCCAGGCGCATCAGCTCACCGAAGTCGGGGTGCCGGAGCGGGGCGTCGTAGAAGTCGGCGCGCAGCGTCACGACCACGCGCACGACCGAATGCCGATCGGCGACGGCGGCGGCGACGGCGCCGAGGAACTCCGCGGCCTCGCCCGGTTCCGATTGCACGAACAGCTCCTCGAACTGGTCGATGATCAGCACGACCTGTACCGCGTCGTCGGCGAGGATCCGCTTCACGACGGGGCGATGCCGTGCGCCTTGAGCTGTCCAGGAAGGTCGTCGGGCGGGTCGACGGCAATCGCCTGGAGCGTGTCTGCGAGCGATGCGAACGCCGGCTGCGCCCGGGCACGACCGTGTTCGCGATGAACCAGCGTTCGAAGCCAGGGACCGCACCGAGCCGGAGCGCGGGACGAGTCCGGGTCGACGACGCTGACTTCCCCGAACCGCTCGGCCGACCAGCCGACGAACCGGCCGGCGGGCCGTGCGCACCGATCGTGCGAGCAGCCGCTCGATCAATCGCTCCCGCCGAAGACACCGCGGCGTTGGCCTCCTGGAAGGCTTCGAGCCCGCGGTACCGGATTCGATCCGGTCGGGTCGACGACCGAGTTACTCGGGTGGCCGGTTGCGGCGCTCTATGCGACGAGGAATGCGCCGGCGTCGTCGAAGCGCTCGGCAGGGTCCGGTGCACATGCCCGGTCGACGACGTCGCGAGCCCGCGATCGGTCGGTTCGGTCGCGAGCCGGCCGACGAGTGCCCCGAGGGCATAGAGCGTCGCTCGCGACGGACGGCCTCGCCGGTCTCGAACTGCTCCGGCCATGGTAGCCTCGGCGCGAGCCGACGTGGTGAGGTCGTACGACAGCCCGAAGTCGGCGAGGTACGTGTGTCCGTCTGCGTCGATGAGGATGTTCGCCGGTCGGAGATCACCGTGGGTGACACCGCGTCGGTGTGCGGCGGCGAGCGCGCCGGCGACCTCTTCGACGATCTGTCGGCTCGCGTCGGCGCCGAGCGGGGCGCTGCGGTCGAGGATCGTTCGGAGGTTGCCGCCGTCGAAGCGTCGCATCACGAGGTATGCGCCGCCGTTCGCCAGTAGTCGTACACAGGAACGATGCGGTCTCAGCCCGGCCACGACGCGAGCCTCTGCTTCGAATCGGCGGATGAAGTCGGGGTCGTCGGCCATCTCCGGGCGGACGACCTTGATCGCGACCTCACGTCCGACGGACGGTTGGAAGGCGGCGTAGACGTTGCCGGTGCGCCGGAGCCGATCAGTTCGCGCAGCTCGTAGCCACGGACCGACAACCCGGTGACGGGGCCGGTGGGGCGATGGGGCGGTTCGGGAAGATCGCAGCGCGGGGTCCTCGAGCAGGATCTGCTGTTCGAGTCGTGTGATCTCGTCGGAGGGGTCAGGCCGACCTCGTCGGCGAGGTATGTCCGATAGGTGGTGAACGCGCGCAGCGCCTCGGCCTGCCGACCGGACTGGTGAAGCGCCGCATGAAGTGCGCGGCCAGTCGTCCGCGCTCGGGGTGTTGCCAGCACGAGGCTCTCGAGTTCGGCGACGAGGTCGCGGCATCGGCCGGCTTGCGAGGTCGGCGCCGATGCGGCTCGACCGTGGCGAGGCGGAGTTCGGTGAGGCGTGCGATCTCGGGCGTTCGGCGAAGGGGTGATAGGTGAACTCCTCGAACGCATGACCACGCCAGAGTCGCGAGGCTTCATCGAGGACGAGCGGGCAGCCTTCGGATCGGTGTCGATGAGCGCACGGCCTTCGGTGACGAGTGACTGGAATCGCAGTGAGTCGACGGCAGTCCGCGTCGACCGACAGGCGTGCTGTTTCCCGGCGGCGACGTACGTTCGTCGGTGGAGACAGGGTCCCGGCGACGTGACTCGGATCTTTGCACGACTGGCCAGAAGGCGTTGCTCGCCGAGGGACTCAGCGTCGGGTTCACCGGCGCCGACTTCTATCCCGCCTGGTCGCCCAACAGCATTGCCGTCGCACCGAGCGGCACATCTACGTCACCTCACCCGCCGACGGCAACGTCTACCGGATCCTGACCAGCTGACCGCGTTGCAGGGTGGGTCAGACCCACCCCGCAACGCGTTGCTGGACGCGTCTACCGGAGCCACTCGGCCAACGCCGCCTTCGTCTGCTCGGCAACCGGTTCGGCGACCCCGACGCGGAGTTCGCCTGCCCCGGCCGCCACGTACTCGGCCATGCCGGCCACGACGTCGTCCATCGATCCCGCAATCAGTACGTCCGCCGGCGACCCCAGGCCGCCGAGATCGAGTACTCCGCCGATAGGCGGGCAGGCCGGCGTACACCGCACTCGACTCGCGCTCGTCGACGATGAGCGCTTCGGGTCGTCGGTGACCGCAACCGTGACGAGCGCCTTGATGCGCGGCTCGGGTCGATCGGCCTGGGCGGCAGCTCTGCGAATCGGCGGAACGACGTGTTCAGCGATCACCGACGGCGACATCCCAGGACCGAGCGACGTGCCGGCGCACCGTCGCCCGGCCAGGTCGAGCATGCGTGGCCCGAGCGCGGCAAGCAGGATCGGCACCGGTTCGCTCTCGACGGTCAACAAACCCTTCGCGGTCGACTTCGTCGCCCTCCACGTCACAGGGCTGACCCCGAAGCAACGGATCCAATGCCTCGACGAACTCGGCGGTGTGGGTGAACGGACGGTCATACGATTCGCCGTAGAACCCCTCCACGACCATCGCGTGCGACGGACCGATACCCAACGTGAACCGACCGCCGAGCGCGGACTGCGCCGTGCACGCCATTGCCGACGAGCGCCAGTGGGTGACGACCATAGATCGGCACCACCGATGTCCCGACCTCGGCGAGCGGTTCAACGTCCGCTGCGACCGCCGCCAAGGCGACCACGGGGTCGACCCCGAAGATCTGCGAAACCCAGAGCGCATCGAATCCGGCATCGACAGCGAAACGCGCCTCGGCGCGCAACTCCTCCACGCTGTTGATGGCAGTGCCGGCCGCCCACCGAGCGGGACACCCGGCGGGTTGTCCGTCGATCGCTCCCGTCCCATCTACATCCCCTCGCTGTC